>JAVDCA010000025.1 GCA_030848545.1 Astrobacterium formosum | reverse complement strand
CGACAAGCGCGGCCATGACGACGGCGGATTGCGCTCTTCTGCGATCTTGTCCACGCGCTTTCGGCGTCAGCGCCTGCAAAAACCCGTTCGCAAAATCGCATCCCGACTCGGCGTGACGGCGCGCGCGGTTCGTGTGTAAGATCACGTCCAAGCGCCGCGCCGGCAGGCGTGGCCGGCCCGATCGCCGACCCAAGAAAACACAATGCCTTCCAGGGAGAGCTACATGGTCATCAGACGACATCTCCTCTCGACCCTCGCCGCGTTGGCGTTCGCCGGCGCCGCGCCGGTGAACGCGCAGGACATCCGCGTCGGGCTCGCCACCGCGGTCACCGGGCCGGTCGCCGCCATCGGGGCGCAGTCGCGGCTCGGCACCCAGGCCGCCATCGCGGTCATCAACGCCAAGGGTGGCGTCAAGGGACGAAAATTCGTCCTGCAGGTGGAGGACGACGCCTGTGAGCCGCGCCAGGCGGTGACGGTGGCGAACCGGCTCGCGGCGTCGGGCATCAAGCTCGTGTTCGGGCACCTGTGTTCGAGCGCCGCCATCGCGGCCGCCGACGTCTATGCGGAGCGCGACATCCTAATGGTGACCGGCTCGGCGACCAATCCGGCACTCACCGACAAGGCGGCCGGCGGCACCATTTTCCGGGTGTGCGGGCGCGACGACCAGCAGGGTGCGGTCGCCGGAAAGATGCTCGCCGAGCGCTACCGCGACAAGCGCATCGCCATCGTGCACGACAAGTCGGCCTACGGCGCCGGGCTTGCCGCCGAGGCCAAAAAGGCGATGGCGGGCGCGGGCGTCAAGCCCGCCTATGAGGGCGCGGTCAATGCGGGCGAGCGCGATTTCGGCGCCCTGGTGACGCGGCTCAAGAGCGAGAAGATCGACGCCGTCTATTTCGGCGGCTACCACACCGAGCTTGCCCTCATCATCCGGCAGTCGCGCGATTCCGGCTTCACGCCCGCCTTCGTGACCGGCGAGGCGATGGCCTCGACCGAGTTCTGGGCGATCGCCCGCGAGGCCGCCAACGGAGTGTTGTTCACCTATGCGCCCGAAGTGAAGACGCGGCCGCAGGCCGAGGAGGCCATCAAGGCCATGCGGGCGATCGATGCCGGCGCCGACCCGGACAATTTCGCCTTCTACTATTACGCCGCCGTGCAGGCACTCGCCGCCGCGATCGAGAAGTCCGGTGCCGACACCGCGCGCCCGCTCGCCCAGACCCTGCGCGCGGGCAGTTTTTCCACCATCGTCGGTGACCTGACCTTCGACCAGAAGGGCGACCTGACGGCGCCCGAATACGTCTTCTACGAATGGCGTGACGGCAAATACGCGCCAGCGAAGTGAGGGAAGCGCCGCAAGCGTGCCAACGTAGGATGGGTTGAGCGTTTGGCGAAACCCATCACTGCGGCCGCCGTCGTGGGATGATGGGTTTCGCGTTGCTCAACCCATCCTACGGCGCCACGACGTTTTCACGCCTCGTCGAGTTCGAGATCCACCATCAACTCGTCGGCCAGCGCCTCGACGGAGGCGCGCAGCTTGTCCACGTCGACGTCGTCCGGCACCTTGAGCCGTGCCCAGGCCTTGAACATGGCCTCGCCCGAGAACGAGCCCGAGACCTGTTCGCTCTCCAGTTCGTCGATCGACACGTTGTGGGCGGCGAGCGCGGAGGAAATATCGCGCACGATGCCGGGGCGGTCATGGCCGACGAGATCGAGGCGCAGCATGCGGCCCGCCACGGGCGCGGCGTCGACGCCGCGCTCGACCACGAGGCGCAGGCCCTTGGCCTCCAGGGCCTTCAGGGCGCCCGCCAGCGCGTCGGCCTTGTCGGGGGCGATCTCGACCAAGAGCATGCCGGCGAACTGGCCGGCGAGGGTCGCCATGCGGGTGTCGAGCCAGTTGCCGCCATGGGCGGCGATCACCTCCGAAACCGCGCTGACGAGGCCCGGCCGGTCGCGGCCGATGATGGTGAGAACCAGAAGGGTGTGCATGACGGTACTCCCGGCGGGCCCTTTCGTGACGGACGGGCGCCCGGTGCCATTGTGACGCCTGTGGGCCGGCATTGCCAAGCCGCTGCATTCAACCGCCATTCACGCCGCCCCTTCCCCCGGGTGGCCCGATCGCCTAAAGCTCCCGGCTCTTTTGTCCCTTAAGCCCATCGCAGGTCGTCATTGCTTCGCTTCGCTCGCAATGACGGCGATCGGGCGAGCCCGAGTTCGATTTCCCCCATGATCCGCCTCGACAACATCTCCAAGCAGAACGGCCACCAGATTCTCTTCATCGAGGCGTCGGCGGCGCTGCAGCGCGGCGAGAAGATCGGCCTCGTGGGCCCCAACGGCGCCGGCAAGACGACGCTGTTTCGCATGATCACCGGCGAGGAGGCCCCCGACGAGGGCCAGATCGCCGTCGATCGCGGCACAACCATCGGGTATTTCAGCCAGGACGTGGGCGAGATGGCGGGCAAGAGCGCCATCGCCGAGGTGATGGACGGGGCCGGACCGGTGAGCGAGGTCGCGGCCGAACTCGCCCGCCTCGAAGCCGCCATGACGGACCCCGACCAGGCCGACGACATGGAGGCGATCCTCGAACGCTACGGCGAGGTCCAGCACCGTTTCGAGGAACTGGACGGCTACGCCCTCGAGGCGCGCGCCCGCGAAGTGCTGTCGGGGCTGGGCTTCTCGCCCGAGATGATGGACGGCGACGTCGGCAAGCTCTCGGGCGGCTGGAAGATGCGCGTCGCCCTCGCCCGCATCCTGCTCATGCGGCCGGACGTGCTCCTGCTCGACGAGCCCAGCAACCACCTCGACCTGGAAAGCCTGATCTGGCTGGAAAAGTTTCTCCAGGGCCACGAGGGCGCCCTGATGATGACCTCCCACGACCGCGAATTCATGAACCGGGTGGTCTCAAAGATCGTCGAGATCGACGGCGGCACGCTGACGACCTATTCGGGCGACTACGCCTTCTACGAGGCCCAGCGCGCGCTCGCCGAGCGCCAGCAGCAGGCCCAGTTCGATCGCCAGCAGGCCATGCTGGCCAAGGAGGTCGCCTTCATCGAGCGCTTCAAGGCGCGCGCCTCCCATGCGGCCCAGGTGCAGAGCCGGGTCAAGAAGCTGGACAAGATCGAGAAGATCGAGCCGCCACGCCGCCGCCAGACCGTGATGTTCGAATTCCTGCCCGCCCCGCGCTCCGGCGAGGACGTGGTGGTGCTCAAGAACGTCCACAAGGCCTATGGGAGCCACACGATCTATGACGGCTTCGACTTCACGGTGCGGCGGCGCGAGCGCTGGTGCGTCATGGGGGTCAACGGCGCCGGCAAGTCGACGCTCCTAAAACTCGTCGCCGGCGCCACCGAACCGGACGATGGCACGGTGGCGGTCGGCGGCAGCGTCAAGATGGGTTACTTCGCCCAGCACGCCATGGATCTCCTCGACGGCGACCGCACCGTGTTCGCGACGCTGGAGGACGCGTTTCCCCAGGCCGGCCAGGGGTCGCTGCGCACGCTGGCGGGCTGTTTCGGGTTTTCCGGCGACGACATCGAAAAGCGTTGCCGTGTCCTTTCTGGCGGCGAGAAGGCGCGGCTCGTGATGGCCTTGATGCTCTACGATCCGCCCAATTTCCTGGTGCTCGACGAGCCGACCAACCATCTCGACATGTCCACCAAGGAAATGCTCATCCGGGCGCTCGCCGACTACGAGGGCACCATGCTGTTCGTGTCCCACGACCGGCATTTTTTGGCGGCGCTGTCCAACCGCGTCCTGGAAGTGACCGCCGACGGCGTCCACCAGTATGGCGGCGGCTATACCGAATATGTCGGCAGCACCGGCCAGGAGGCGCCGGGATTGCGGAGTTGATGTCGGTCACCTCCGTCATCGCTAGTTCGGGATCGACTTTCGGCCGATCCGTCTTGGATGAAAGCAGCCGCGCACTCGGCCTGCCCCCTCTCCCGCTTGCGGGGGAGGGTTGGGGAGGGGGCTCTCTTGCTCAGTACGTGTGGCGCCCCCTCCCTGTCCCTCCCCCGCAAGCGGGGGAGGGGACGGTGGGGCTTCTCCATCGTCTCTCACTTACCTCCTAGGAGAGAAGCGAAGCAATCCAGGGCCGCACGGCAAAGAGCTGGATCGCTTCGCTTCGCTCGCAATGACGGCGTCAACTCACCCCCACCCGCGCGCCATTCCGATCCATCTCCTTCGGCCGCCAGAACTTGACGATGCCGAAGCGTTCCGGATGGGTGCGGTACTGGCGGGCGATCGCCTGCAGGGTGTGGAAGCGGGTCTTGTGCTCGGGGAATTCGACCTGGGGGCAATGCTCGGGAAAATTCCGCAACGCCTCTTCCCAGATCACCAAGGCGCGCAGGTGGCGGGCGCGGCGGTTGGACAGCTTTTCGAAGGTGAGCGCGACCACGAAACGGTATTCGTCCATGTCGCGCCCGAGCGCCAGGTCGATGGCGTTGTCGTTACTTGCCGTCTCGCTCACCAGGCTGATCAGCGGCCCGTAGGCGGCCCGGTAGTCGTTCTCCTTTTCGAGCCGGACCCGCTGCTCGCGGCCGTTCTCGATCACGTGGGCGCTGGTGAGGGTGTCGTGGACGACGGCGCGGATGCGCCCGGACAGTCCGCGCGGCTTTTTGCTGCGCGGCGGATCGGGAAAGCGCAGCACCGGATTGTCGAGCGTCGTCTTGCGGGCGGCGCGGCGGATCATCTGCACCCGGTAGGTGTTGGGCCACACATCGGTGATGCGCCGGTCGGCCACCAGGGTGTCGAATTCGAGTTTTCCGTTCACGACGGCGTTGAGGGTGACGTTGATGGTCGAGCGCTCGTCGCCGCGCACATAGTCGAACCAGCCGGTCAGATAGCTGCCGAGAAACGTCAGCCCCTTGGTGCCGGCGCCGGCGAGCGAGCGCACCAGCGCGCCGGTGAATACGGCGCCCAGATAGACCGCGAGGACGCCGAGCCCGAACAGAAGCCCGTCGAGCAGGTGGCCGGCGTTCTCGGTGACGTGGTCGATCATCTCCTCTGGTGTGAGGCGGGGCGCGGCCTCCTGTCAACCGCCGGCGCGGGCCTGAACCTTCGGCGCCCGCGTCACCAGCCAGATCCCGACCGCCACCGGCACGATGCCGATGAGGTCGGCCGCCGCCACCGGCTCGGCGAGGACGAGCCAGCCGAACAGGAGGCCAAGGGGCGGCATGAGGAAATGCCAGGCGCTGGCCGCGGTGGCGCCGGCCACCGCCAGCATCTGGAACCAGAGCATGTAGGCGACGATCGAAACGAGCAGCACCAGGAAGGAGAGCGAGAAGGCGAGCCGCCATGTGGGCGTGATGTCGCCGACGCTTTCCGTCATCAGGGCGACCGGCATGAGGGCAATGCCGGCGGCGAGGCTCTGCACGCCGTTGCCGGTCCACAGGTCGCCCGTCGGCGCAAAGCGCTTGAACAGGATGGTGCCGGTGACGAGCGAAACGAGTGCCGCGAAGACATAGACGAGACCGGCAGGATCGTCGCTGCCGCCGGCGAGCCGGCCGTTGACCACGATGGCGACGCCGAGGATGCCGAGTCCGAGGCCCAGGGCTTTGCGCCAGGTCAGCCGCTCGTCGAGGAACACGGCCGCCAGAACGGCGGCGAGCACCGGGTTGGCGCTGATGACGAGCGCGGTGAGGCCCGACGACACGCTGCCCATGCCCACATAGCTCAGGCCCAGATAGACCGCCTGGTTGGCGAGCCCGAGCGCGGCGAAGATGGTGACGTCGCGGCGCGTCAGCCGCAACGGCCGGCCGGCGAGCCGGGTACCGCCGAGCACCAGGACGCCGGCGAGGAGGAACCGGATCGTCAACAGGAGGAGCGGCGGGCAATCGAAAAGTCCCAGCTTGGCGACCGAGAAGGCCGACGCCCACAGGAGGCAGAACGCCGCCACGGTGAGCGGAAAGGGCAGCGACGGTGCCGGCGTTTTGTCCGGTGCGGTAAGCGACAGGCTCCTCAGCCTGGAGGCCAGTTCGGGGGTCAGCGACATGGCAGTTTCCTTCGGCGGTCTTGATGCGCCTGAACAACCCCTCCCGGCCTCATCCTGAGGAGCGCTCCTCTTGGAGCGCGTCTCGAAGGATGGGGCCGCCCCCACCCTTCGAGACGGGCGCGAAGAGCGCCCTCCTCAGGGTGAGGGCGGGTGAAAGTGGTCGGCAACCTTGAGGTAGCCATTTGCCTTGTCATTTGGAAATTAAATCATAGAATGAAAATCAGTTGCATTGCGAATAAGTCGCCGACCGGAGAGCCCCCATGCTCGATCTCGATCTCCTGCGCAGTTTCGTGTCGGTGGTGGACACCGGCGGCTTCACGCGCGCCGGCGAGCGGGTCCACCGCACCCAGTCGACCGTCAGCCAGCAGATCCGGCGGCTGGAGGACCAACTCGGCTATCCGCTCCTCGACCGCACCGGCAAGCAGGCGACGCCGACCGAGGCGGGCGAACGGCTGGTCTCCTATGCGCGGCGGATACTGGCGCTCGCCCAGGAGGCCCGCGAGGCGGTGGCGCAGCCGGCCAGCGACGGCCTCGTGCGCCTCGGATTGCCGGAGGATTTTGCCGCCTATCGTTTGGCCGAGCTTCTGTCCGGCTTCGCCCGCTCGCGCCCGGCACTGCGCCTCGACGTGCGCTGCGGCTTGAGCGTCGCCATGCGGGCGGCGCTGGAGCGCGGCGAACTCGACCTCGCCCTTTACAAGCGCGATGCCGGCGGCCACGGCGGCATCGCGGCGTGGCCGGAACAGCTCCGATGGGTGACGAGCCGGGAGCACCCGCTCGCCTTCGACCGCGATCCGCTGCCGCTGGTCATGTCCGAACAGGGCTGCCTTTATCGCGCCCGCATGATCCACGCCGCCGAGACGGCCGGGCGTTCCTGGCACATCGCCTATGTGAGCCCCAACATGACCGGCATCCAGGCGGCGGTGTCGGCCGGGCTGGGCGTCAGCATCCTGCCCGAGGTCGCGATCCTGCCCAGCCATCGCGCCCTCGACCATGCCGACGGCTTTCCGGTGATCACCAATACGGAGGTGGCGCTGGTCGCGGCCCCGCATCCGTCGCCGGCGACGCGGCGGCTCGCCGAACTCCTGACGGCGTTCTGTGGTGAGCGCGATTTGCGGGCGTAAATGAGCACGTCCCAACGGCTTTGTCATTCCGGGGCCGAGCTATCAGCGCGTTCACGCGCGTCTTCGACGCGCTATGGCGAGGAGCCCGGAATCCATAGCCCGTAGCGCCGTGGCTATGGATTCCGGGTTCGCGGCCTTTCAGGCCGCGCCCCGGAATGACGAACTCGTTGAGCGAAACTCGGCTCACTTCCCCTGGAACACCGGCGGGCGCTTCTCGAAGAAGGAGCGCAGGCCTTCCCGGTAGTCGGCGCTATCGTAGATTTTCCGGCGCAGGGACTGGATGCGCTCGAAGCCCTCGGGAGTGAGCGGCGTCGCGGTGGAGAGGACGCGCAGCTGTTCCTTCAGAAGCGCGATGGCGAGCGGCGAGTTGCGGCCAATCTGGGCGGCGAGTTCGGCCGTCGCGGTCTCGAGCTCGGCGATCGGCACCACGTGGTTGACGAAGCCGACGTCGAGGGCGCGTTCGGCCGAAATCGGCTGGGCGGTGAACAGCAGTTCCTTGGCGATCGGCAGATCGATGCGCTGCATGAAGTTCAGGACGCCGGCGATGTCGTAGGGCACGCCGAGCTTGGCCGGCGTCATGGCGAAGCTCGAACCTTCGGCGGCGACGATGATGTCGCAGCACAGGACGACCTCGCAGGCGCCGCCCCAGACGCTGCCTTCCACCATGGCGATCACCGGCACCGGGACCTCCTGGATGGTGCGGATGACCTGGCGCAGCGGATCGTTGTAGGTCAGAGGATCGCGGCCGTCGGTCGGCAGTTCCTTGACGTCGTGGCCGGCGGACCAGACCTTGGCGCCGGCCGGTGCGCGCAGCACGAGGACGCGGGCTTCGTCCTTCAACAGCTCGTCCATCGCCCGCAGGACGTCGCCGATGAGCTCGCCACTGAGCGCGTTGTGGGACTTGCGATTGTCGAGCGTGATGGTGCCGACGCGGTCGACGAGGTTCTTCTGGATCAGGGCCATGGAGTGCTTTCGTCCGGATTGGGGGCGCAACACGTGTCTTGGACCGCCGCGCGAGTCGCCGATCGCACGCCATTGTCGCGGTTGCATGATGAAAAAATCATTGGTGCGGTGACGAGATGAACGCGAACGGTATGGCGATGCGTGCTCCGCATATCCCTCCCCTGAAACATATCCCTCCCCTGAAAGGGGAGGGTCCGCCGAAGGCGGGGGTGGGGTCACGCGGAATCGATCCAGAATTCGGGCGCTAGAGATCGGGGCCAAGAGCCCCCACCCGGCCGCTTCGCGGCCAACCTCCCCCGCGCAAGAGCGCGGAGGAGGGATCAGGCAAGAGTCCACCCCCCGCAATGCTGCCACGCGGTCATGGCGTTGCTTTTCCTGTCGCGTTGGGAGTAGTCGGGTGCGCCCAAACGGGCCTTTCGCCGGGAAAGCAGAATGGCAGACGACGAGGCGCTCTACCGCAAAGTCGCCGCACGAATTATTCCGCTGATGATGCTGATGTACCTGGTCGCCTTCCTGGACCGGGTCAACATCAGCTTCGCGGCGCTGACCATGAATGCGGATCTGGGCTTGTCGCCTGCCGTCTACGGCTGGGGCGCCGGCATCTTCTTCATCGGCTACTTTCTGTTCGAGGTGCCGAGCAATCTGATCCTCGAGAAGGTCGGCGCCCGCATCTGGATGGCCCGCATCATGGTGACGTGGGGGCTCGTCTCCGCGACAATGGCGTTCGTGGAGGGGCCGACGAGCTTCTACGTGCTGCGCTTCCTGCTCGGCGCCGCCGAGGCGGGATTCCTGCCCGGCATGATCCTCTACCTCACCTACTGGTTTCCGCAGGCGCGGCTGTCGCGCTTCGTCGGCCTGTTCATGATGGCGGTGCCGCTCGCGAGCGCGGTCGGCGCGCCCGTGTCCGCCCTCATCCTCTCGGCCGACGGCTTTTGGGGGCTGAAGGGCTGGCAATGGCTGTTCATCATCGAGGGCCTGCCGTCGTGCGGGCTCGGCCTCGTGGTGATCGCCTTCCTGCCCGATGGACCCGCGAATGCGAAATGGCTCAGCGACGATGAGCGCGCCAGGATCGCGGCGCGGCTCGACGACGATCGCAGCCGCCGCCCGGGCCGCGTGCACGCGGCGCTCGGCCCGGCGCTCGTGGACGCCCGCGTGTGGCTCCTCGGACTGACCTATTTCGGCGTCGTGGTCGGCCTCTACGGGGTTGGGCTGTGGCTGCCGCAGCTCGTGCGCGGCATGGGCTTTTCGATCGCCGAGGTCGGCATTCTGACCGCTCTGCCCTATCTGGTCGCGGCCCCCGCCATGCTGTTGTGGGGACGCCACAGCGACCGCAAGGGCGAGCGGGTCCGCCACGTGGCGGTGCCGATCCTGATGACGGTCGCCGGTCTCGTTGTCGCCATCCTGTGGCCGGGCGGCATCGTGTCTCTCGTGGCGCTTGCGGTGGCATCGGTCGGCATCTATGCGACGCTGGGGCCGTTCTGGGGCTTGCCACCCATCTTCCTCACCCAGACGGCCGCCGCCGGCGGCATCGCGCTTATCAACTCGGTCGGCAATCTCGGCGGCTTCCTGGGCCCCTCCATCGTCGGCTGGGCGCTGGAGACCACCAGGAGTTCCGCCGCCGGCCTCATGGTCATCACGGCCTGCCTAATCGTCTCGGCCATCGCCGTGGCCCTGGTCGGCTGGCGGGTCAGGATGCCGGCACCGGCCACAACGGACGCAAGCCCATGATCACCGTCTACAGCGACGACCACCGGTTCCATGACGGAAAGGTGGAATTGAACGACGGCAAGCTGGTGCCGTGCTTCGAGATGCCGCGCCGCGCCGAACTGGTGCTGGCCCGCGTGAAGGCAACAGGCCTGGGCGAGATCGTGCCGCCCAAGCCGCACGGCCTCGATCCCGTCCGCCGGGTGCACAGAAGCGACTACATCGACTTCCTGTCGACCGCCCACGACGAGTGGAAGGCCGAGCACGGCGACTACGACGCCCTGCCGCTCAACTGGCCGGTCCCCGGCATGCGCCGCGACGTGCGGCCCCAGCATATCGACGGCAAGATCGGGCTCTACTGCCTCGACGTCGGCACGCCGCTCACCGCCGGCACGTTCCGGGCGATCACCGCCGGGGCCGACGTGGCGCTGACTGCCGCCGCGCTGCTCGGGACCGGCGAGCGCGCCGCCTTCGCGCTGACGCGGCCGCCCGGCCATCACGCCACCAGCGCCTGCTATGGCGGCTACTGCTTCTTCAACAATGCCGCCATCGCGGCGCAGGCGCTGCGCGATGCCGGCGCCGCCCGCGTGTGCGTTCTCGACGTCGACTATCACCACGGCAACGGCACCCAGGAGATTTTTTACGAACGCGGCGACGTGCTGTTCGTGTCGCTGCACTCGGATCCGGTGCACGAATATCCCTATTTCTGCGGCTTTGCGGACGAGACCGGCGCGGGTGCCGGCGAAGGCGCCAATCTCAACATCCCGCTGGCGTGGGGCACCGACGCAACGCAGTATGTCGCGGCACTCGACCATGCGCTCGCGCGTATCGAAGCCTTCGGGGTCGACGCGCTGGTCGTCTCGCTCGGCGTCGACACCTACAAGGGCGACCCGATCTCGCGCTTCGCCCTCGACCACGATGATTTCACCGCCATCGGGGCCCGCATCGCCGGCGCCAAACACCCGACCGTATTCGTCATGGAAGGCGGCTACGCCGTCGAGGCGATCGGCGTGAACCTGGTCAACGTGCTGCAGGGGTTCGAGGCGGCAGATTGACTTCTGCGGTCATTCCGGGGCGGCCAAAGGCCGAACCCGGAATCTAGCCACGAACTCGGAGCCTGCGGCTGGATTCCGGGTTCGCGCTATCGCGCGCCCCGGAATGACCCAGAATTGCGTTTCATAAACACCGCGACGCCGGAAACCCGTAGATACGCCGGCCGCCGATGAGGTGGACGGAAAAATCGTCGCCGCCGAACAACCCCGCGAAGGCGCGGTGGCGGATGTCGAGGCCACCCGCATAGGCCCCGAAGGCCGGCATCACCAGGCGGCGGCCGTCGGTGGCGAAGCAGGGCCGCACGACCGACCGGCCGCGCCGGCTGACGCGGGCGCTGGGATGCAGGTGGCCGGCGATCTCGCCGTCGGAAGGCCCGGTGACGGGCTCATGCCGGAACACGAGGTTTCCGAGGGCGACGACGCCGGCGAATGCGCCGCCGATGCCGGCGGCCGGTGCGGGATCGTGGTTGCCGGCAATCCAGATCCAGTCGCGCCCGGCTTGCAGGGCGCCGAGCGCGGCCCGGTCGTCAGGCAGGAGCCGGGCGGCGCCGCCGTCGTCATGAAAGTTGTCGCCCAGGCAGACGACGAGCCGCGGCGCGTAACGCCGCAGCGGATCGGACAGACGCGCCAGGGTCTCGGCGGTGTCGTAGGGCGGCAGCAGCATGCCGCGGCCGGCGAAAGCCGAGCCTTTTTCCAGATGCAGATCGGCGACGATCAGCGTCCGCTCGGCGGGCCAGTAGAGGACACCCGCGCAATCGGCGACGAGGACGGCGCCGTTGACGGTGATGTCGGCGCAGGCCCCTCGCGTGGTCGGCGCGGCGTCTCCATGCACGGTCCCTTCGAATTGCACCGCCAGGCGCGTCACTGCATCGCTTCCTTCACGAGTTCCGCCTCGGCCTCGGCCAAAAGTTCGTCGGAGGCCTCCCCATAGACGTTCTCGCGGCCGATCTCCAGCATGACCGGAACCGCGAGCGGCGAGACGTGGTCGAGCGCCTTATGCACGATTCGCCCCCGGATGCGCGTCAGCATGGTGCCGAGCCGGCGGATGTCGAGGAGCCCGGTGGCGGCATCGGCGCGGGCGGCGCGCAGGAGGATGTGGTCGCTCTGGTGCTTGCGCAGCACGTCGTAGACGAGGTCGGTCGAGATGGTCATCTGCCGGCGCGTCTTCTCCTTGCCGGGAAAGCGGCGATCGATCAGGCCGGCGATGATGGCGCAGGTGCGGAAGGTGCGCTTCATCAGCGCCGATTCGGCCAGCCATGCTTCGAGATCGTCGCCCAGCATGTCCTCGTCGAACAGGGTGGCGAGGGAGAGTTCGCCGGTGCGCACCGCGCGGGCGAGGTCGCCGAGACCCCAGACCGCCAGCGCATATTCGTTGGCGACGAAGCCGAGCGGGCGCAGCCGCGCCCGTTCGAGCCGGCGCGTCAACAGCATGCCCAACGTCTGGTGGGCGAGCCGGCCTTCGAAGGGGTAGCAGACCAGGTAATTCTTGTCGGCGCGCGGAAAGGTCTCGACCAGGAGGTCGGAGGCGTTGGGGACGAGGCTCTTCCACCGCTGGAAGCCCAGCCACTCGCGCACCTGGGCGGGGAGCTTCTTCCATTGCGCCGGATCGGCGAGGAGATCGCGCACGCGCGCGGCGAGATAGGTGGACAGCGGAAATTTGCCGCCCTCGTAGGAGGGGATCTGCGGGTCCTCGTCGTAGGTGCGCGAGACATAGACCTCGTTTTCCACCAGGGCCTCGTAGCGCAGCACCTCGCCGGCGAACACGAAGGTGTTGCCGGGCACGAGCTGCTCGATGAAATATTCCTCCACTTCGCCGAGCAGGCGTCCGCCGCGGCCGATCGGGCCGGTGTGACCGCGGCCCGCGTGGCGCGAGCGCACCAGGCGGATCTTGAGCATGTCGGCTTCCACGATGGTGCCGACATTCATGCGGTATTGCTGCGCGATGCGCGGGTTGCTCACCCGCCAGCGCCCCTGTGTATCCTGGCGTATCTTCGCGAAGCGCTCATAGGCCTTGAGCGCATAGCCGCCGGTGGCGACGAAATCCACCGCGGCATCGAAGTCGACGCGCGTCAGATCCACATAGGGTGCCGCCGTCCTGACCTCGGCGAAGAGATCGTCGGCGCGGAACGGGGCCCCGCAGGCGCAGCCGAGCACATGCTGGGCGAGGACGTCGAGGCCGCCGGTGCGTAGCGGTGGCGTGTCCTGGGCGCCGTCGGCGACGGCGTCGATCGCGGCGCGGCACTCCAGGACCTCGAAGCGGTTGGCCGGCACCAGCACGGCTTCGGAGGGCTCGTCGAGGCGGTGGTTGGCGCGGCCGATGCGCTGCAGGAGCCGGCTCGATCCCTTGGGGGCGCCCACATTGACGACGAGGTCGACGTCGCCCCAGTCGATGCCGAGGTCGAGGGACGATGTGCACACGACGGCGCGCAGCTGCCCGGCCGACATGGCGGCCTCGACCCTGCGGCGCTGGGTGACGTCCAGAGAGCCGTGATGGAGCGCGATGGCGAGGTTGTCGTCATTGATGCGCCACAGCTCCTGAAAAATCATCTCCGCCTGCATGCGGGTGTTGACGAACACGAGCGTGGTCTTGTGGCGACCGATGGTGGCGTAGATTTCCGCCAGAGCATGGCGCGCCGAGTGGCCCGCCCAGGGGACACGCTCGGCGGAATCCAGCATGGCGACGATGGGCGCCGCGCCGCCGCCGGCCATGATCAGGTCGGCGCTGGCCGTGCCGCCATCCGGTTGCGGCACCAGGAAGCGGGCGAGCTCGTGCGGATCGGCGACGGTCGCCGACAGGCCGACCATCGTGAGTGCCGGGGCGAGCGTGAACAGGCGCGCGAGCCCGAGCGAGAGGAGGTCGCCGCGCTTCGATGTCACGAGCGCGTGCAGTTCGTCGAGCACCACGCGCTTGAGCGTGCCGAACAGATGGGGGGCGTCGGCACTGGCGAGAAGGAGCGCGAGCTGTTCGGGCGTGGTGAGGAGAATGTCGGGCGGATGATGGCGCTGGCGGGTGCGTTTCGACGCTGGCGTGTCGCCGGTGCGGGTCTCGATGGTGATCGGGAGCCCCATCTCGGCGACCGGCCGTGCCAGGTTGCGCTCCACATCGGTCGCCAGCGCCTTCAAGGGCGAGATGTAGAGGGTGTGCAGGCCGGGAAGACGGGGGAGGGCACGGTCCCCGCCGCGAACACTGTCTGTTCCCTCCCCCGCTTGCGGGGGAGGGCTGGGGAGGGGGTCGCCGGCGGAATTCGGAGCACTCGGCATTTCCCCCGCCCTGACCCTCCCCCGCAAGCCAGATAGGGGAGAGGCGAGGCCCTCGCTCAGTTCCACCAGGGTGGGCAGGAATCCGGCCAGGGTCTTGCCGCCGCCGGTCGGTGCGATCAGCAGGGTGGATCGCCCGGCGCGGGCACGTCGCAGAAGTTCCAGCTGGTGGTCCCGCGGCGCCCATCCGCGCGCGGAAAACCAGCGCGCAAAGCGCTCCGGCAGGAGTGGCGGCGTTGGCGGCGGCTCGGGGCGGTTCACGCCGCGAGTTTAGAGCCAAGCGTGGCGTAGTTCGAGACCTCGGCTCGACCCGTCCTGTGGGTTATGCGAAGTGGCCGCTTCCCGCTGCAGTTGCCGTCAGGTTCCTCACATCAGTGCATAATCCCGGTTAAGCTGGCACCTCGCGCAATGCGGAACGGAGGAAACATGTCGCTCGACCTTACGGGCTACAAGGCCATCACATTTGATTGTTTCGGTACGTTGATTGATTGGGATACGGGAGTCGCTAATTTTCTCGGCCCATGGGCGGTGCGCACGGGATTCGCCGGTACGGTTGCCGATGTGATCGGCCGCTTTGCAGAGCACCAATATGCGAATCAACGCGTCCGCCCTTTCAAGAACTACCGCGACGTTATCCGGGATGCGATGGCTGCAACCGTGACGGATCTCGGCGGCGCGATTTCGGCCCGGGAGTTGGACGCCTTCGCCGCTCACGTCGGCGATTGGCCCGCCTTCGCCGACACGATTGACGGTCTTCGTTACTTGAAGAGCCTGGGACTGCACCTCGGCGTTGTATCGAATGTCGATAATGCGTCGTTCGCTGATACTCATGTGCGGCTCGGGGGGCTGATCGACACCATCGTCACCGCCGAAATGGTCGGTGCGTATAAGCCGGATCGCGCGATGTTCGAGGCGCTGTTTAAGGAGCTCGGAAAGAAGGGCATCGTGAAATCGGACGTGCTCCACCTCGCCCAAAGCCGCTTTCACGACGTTGCTCCAGGCAATGAGATCGGACTGGACGTCGTTTGGATAGACCGGCGCCATGGCCGCCCCGGCAAGGGCGTAACCGTTGCGGCGGATGCCGAACCCATGGCGCGTTTCGTCAGCCTCGAAGATTTCTGCGTCAATTGGCACCGCGCGTAGGACGGAGTCGTTCAAGCGAATTCGAAATGATACCAACGGCAGTCGAGAATGACTCACTCTGCCCGTCACCCTGAGGTGCTCGGCCCATAGCAGGCGCAGCCTGCGTACACTTGGCTGCGGGGGCCGAGCCTCGAAGGGCGACGGCCCGGGCCTTTCATCCTTCGAGGCTCGCTTACGCTCGCACCTCAGGATGAAGGTCATGGGCCAGTGCTGTTGGTATGAGATCGGCTCCCTCGAAACAGCATGGCCGGGGACGAGCCCCGGCCATGCACCCCTCACCACAAATATGATTGTCTTAAGCTACGCGCCCAACCCGTGCTTCTGCCGCCATTTGGGCCCGGGCCCGCGCATGTAGTGCAGTTCCGGCCGGTAGGGATCGCACATCCGCGCCAAGGCGTTGCGCAGGTGGCGGCGCCACGCCGGAGCATCGGCAGCCCCGGCGGACCTGGCAAAACGCGGATGCAGGGCGGCGATCGCTGCGGGCATTGCGGGGGTCCTCGAAGCTTTGAGCCGGGGACGAATCTGCCAGCGTCGTGGCGGCGAGGAAATTCCGATATGTCGCCTAAGGGGCGCTCCGGAATCAGAGAGCCTTCGGCAGCCGGACGCTCGCGCGCAGGCCGCCGCCGGTCCGGTTGGCGAGCGTCACGCTGCCGCCCTGCCGTTCGATCAGCGAGCGCGTGATGGCGAGCCCGAGCCCGATGCCGCCGGTGTCGCGGCTGCGCGAGCCCTCGACCCGATAGAACGGCTCGAACACGCGCGCGATCTCCTCCGGGGCGAGCCCCGGGCCGTCGTCGTCGATGGTGATCTCGGCCTCAGGCCCTATGTCGCGCAGCGCGACGCGCGCCCGCGTGCCGTACTTGACCGCATTGTCGAGGAGATTGCGCAGGGCGCGCTTGAGTGCCGTCGGCCGGCATCGGATCGCCGTCGCCGGCGCCGGCGTCAGGGTCACGTCGAGGCCCGCATCGCTCATGTCGTCGGCGAGGCTCGCGAGCAGCGCCGCGACGTCGATGGCCCGCTCCGGCTCGCTGGCGATCTCGTCGCGGGCATATTGCAGCGTGGTGGCGATCAACGCCTCCATCTCGGCGAGGGTGGCGAGCATGCGGTCGCGCTCGTCCGCTTCGGCGACGTTTTCGGTGCGCAGCCGCAGCAAGGTGAGCGGCGTGCGCAGGTCGTGCGAGATCGCCGCCAGGAGGCGGGTACGGTTGTCGATCAGCTCGCGCAGCCGCGTCTGCATGTCGTTGAAGGCGCGCGAAGCCTGGCGGGTTTCGCGCGTGCCGGTCTCCGGGATCGGCGGCGCATGGACGTCGCGGCCGAGCCGCTGTGCCGCGCTCGCGAGGTCGGCGAGCGGCGCCGTTACCCGGCGAGCGGCCCAGATGGACGCCAGGATGATCACGAGCGCCATCACCGCCATGGAGACGACGAACTGGCGTGAATAGACCGGACTTGCTTCCGGCAAAGCGGTGCTGGCCAAAAGCCACTGGCCTCCCGACAGCGGCACCGCGACGTCGAGCGCCACCAGGGCTTCGCCCATGGCGGCGAAGCGGCCGCGGCCGTAACCCTGCGCCGGCCCCATGCCGAGCATGTTCATGGTGCGGCCCCAGCCCATGCCGTGTCCATGTCCGCGTTCGGATGCCCGCTCGATCGTGCGTGCGGAGGCGGAGACGGAACGGCCGTCGCCGCCGGCCGACACGCGTTCGGTCAGATAGGCCTGGATCGCCGCCGCGACCGGGCCGGCGTCGGCCGACTGCGAAAAGCCCGGCGGTTGCGAGGCGAGCGACAGCCGGAAGCCGGCGTCGCTTGTGGCGACAACGATGCGTTCGCGCCAGTCCGCCGGCGCTTCGTCGACGAGCCGGGCCAGATTGGCGATGCGCTGCGCCACCGCGAAGCCGCCGACCTCGCGCACCGCCGCCTCGCGGTCGATCGCATAGATCCACCAGCCGACCCCGTGGGAGACGATCAGGCCCGCCATCAGCACCAGCATGAGCCGGCCAATGAGGCTGTCGGGGAGGAGGCGCTTCATGCGCGGCTCACCGGCGCGGTCAGCGTGTAGCCGCCGCCCCACACCGTCTTGATGATCTTCGGGTCGGTCGGATCGGCCTCGATCTTCTTGCGCAGCCGGCTTACCTGGGTGTCGATGGCGCGGTCGAAGGCGTTGGCGGCACGGCCGCGGGCGAGATCGAGGAGCTGGTCGCGGCTCAGGACCCGCTGGGGATGTTCGAGCAGCACGACCAGGAGGTCGAATTCGCCGGTCGACAGCGGCACCGCGACGCCGCCGGGGTCGATCAATTCGCGCGCGCCGGTATCCAGCACCCAGCGATCGAAGCGATAGCGGGCGGCGCGCGGCACGTCGTCCATGAGCGCACGCTGTCCGCGACGCAATACGGCGCGGATGCGGGCGATGAGTTCGCGACTGCCGAACGGCTTTGGCAGGTAATCGTCGGCGCCCATCTCCAGGCCGATGACGCGGTCGACCTCCTCGCCCTTGGCGGTCAGCATGATGATCGGGATTTCCGAGTGGGCGCGCAGGCCGCGGCACAACGACAGCCCGTCCTCGCCCGGCAACATCAGGTCGAGCAGGATCAGGTCGATCCTGGCCTCGGCCAAGACCTTGTGCATGGCGCGTCCGTCGCCGGCGGTCGAGACGCGAAAGCCTTCCTTGACGAGGGCGCGCGAGACGAGCTCGCGGATCTCGCGGTGGTCGTCGACGACGAGGATATGGGCTCCACCCTGCATGCCGGCACTATAGACCAGACGAGGCCGATTACGGATGCGCGATCGTGAAACCGAATGTGTCGGAGCACGCCCATGACAAACTTTGTCACAAAGCCCCGCAGGGACCGACACATTCGAGTGACCGCCTGCCGCGAGACTCCGCCTTGTGAATGACGGACTGCAAAGGAGGCAGGACATGAAACGCACAACTCTCGCCATCGGCGCAGGCCTCGCCGCCGCCATGGCGGCGCTGGCCTTCGCGGCCCCCGCCAATGCCCAACCCTATGGGGTCGGCGCGCGCGGCAATCTGCGCGCCGACTGCCCGATCTACCGGAAATACGGCCCCGGCTACATGCGCCACCCGCCCGGCTACGGGCGTTGGGCGCGCGGCCCCGGGCGCGGCTACGGTCCCGGTTACGGACCCGGCTGGCGGCGCGGACCCGGCTATGGACCTGGCTATGGACCTGGCTATGGGCCCGGCTGGGGTGCCGGCCGCACCTGGTGATACCGGCAACAACAGGAGGTCATCATGACACGCAGGTCTTTCGTGATCGCAAGTGGCGTCGCGGCCGCCGTTATCGCGGTGGTGCTGGCCGGCACGCCCGTCGGCGCGCAGCCCTATGGCGGCGGCTGGGGCATGGGCGGTGGCTACGGTCCGGGCTACGGGCCTGATTGCCCGCGTTGGGGCATGCGCGGTGGTGGGCCCGGCTTCATGGGCCGCGGCCGGGGACCGGGCTGGGGTTACGACGGCGGCTGGAGGGGAGCGCCCGCGGACCTCAAGCTCTCCATCGACGACGTCAAGACAAGGCTCGAGCGCTGGCTCGCCTGGCGCGGCAACAGCCGGCTCCAGCTCGGCGACGTCAAGGAGAAGGATGCCGACACCATCGTGGCCGACATCCTCACCAAGGACAAATCCCTGGTGGAGCGGTTCGTCGTCAACCGCCACACCGGATTTTTCGACCGCAGTGGAGACTAGCCGGTGTGGCGCCACGGTTGGGGCATGTATGACGGCTGGTGGTTCTGGCCTCACGGCCCGCTCTTCTGGCTCGTCGTGATCGTCATCGGGATCGCGCTGGTGGCGTGGTTCGTCCGCTCCCCGGCGCGGTCCGAGGCCGAGAGGCGCGAGGAACGCCGCTCGCGCGGCCTCGATGTCCTGGACGAGCGATACGCCCGCGGCGAAATCAGCCGCGACGAGTATCTGGCCAAGCGGCGCGACCTGATGGGCTGATGAGCGGTGTCGCGATTCGTCATTGCGACTACGGCACCGACCGTCGACCGCCCCGCCTTGGATGAAAGCA
Source organism: Astrobacterium formosum (assembly GCA_030848545.1). Taxonomy (GTDB): domain Bacteria; phylum Pseudomonadota; class Alphaproteobacteria; order Rhizobiales; family Xanthobacteraceae; genus Astrobacterium; species Astrobacterium formosum. Next base: position 96,080 of record JAVDCA010000025.1, on the reverse strand, counting down.
GCCGCGCCCTCGACCTTCTCCCTCTCCCGCTTGCGGGGGAAAGCCCTCGCATATGGGCGGCGACATCGACGTCTCTCGTGGAGTATCTGATGCGTCGCCGCTCGCCGCAGCAGAACTCCCTCTCCCCAGCGGGGAGAGGGCTGGGGTGAGGGGGCTCCGGCGGCGCGATTGCGCACGATGTCGTCTCAACTTCCCTGCCGTCGCATGTAAGCACGCATATCCAACTGGTTTCGCTACCCCCTCACCCCGACCCTCTCCCCAAATGGGGAGAGGGAGAAGAGCGCCGTGCCGTATGCGATGGCGGCCCTGCCCCGCTTGCGGGGGATGGGCTCTCGCAACGACGACTACCAGTCACTTCAGGCCCAATACCGTCCTGACTTCCGCGCGCGCCTCTTCGAGGTCCTTGCGGAACGCCGGGTTCCTGTACATGAGGACGGCGACCATTGCGGCCATCTGCCGACCGGCTTCGACGTCGCTCGGAAAATGCATGCCGCCGAGGACGCGGTTGTTGCCGAACTCGATGGCGCGATCGAATATCTCGGCGCGCTTTTCCGGGATGATGTCGGCGAGCACGATGGCGGTGATGAAGGCGAAGGCGGAGTGTCCGCTCGGATAGGCGGCGTTGTCGAGCTTCTCGATCGGCTTCACGCGCTCATCGAAGAGCGGCGGCCGCGGGCGCTCCCATTTGTTCTTGCCTTGCTTGTTGAACCCGCTTTCGGTCCGGTAGACCCGATGGAAGAAGGCGGTGGCCTTCGGCAATTTCTCGGTCGTGAAATTCTCACCCACCACATTGGCGAACCGGAATACGCTCTGCTTGATGTCGGCCATGCACAAAGCGAGCTGTTCCGCCGTGCGCTTCTCCTGCAGGGCGGCGACGATGGCGACTTCCTTGCGGCTGGCCTCGGCCGCCGGCGCCGGCGCCATGAAGAACGTGGTGTCGAGCTCTTGGGTGGCGAGATAAACCTCGTCGGCCTTCTGGGCCTGCGCGCCGCAGACCGACAGCAGCACGACGGTAAACGCGATGGCAACTCGTTGTCTCATTTTTAGTCCCCGGATGGTGTCGCCGACCACGGGGGATGGGGGACGCCGCGACAGGCGCCTCCGGCCAAAAATTTAGGCAAACGCCAATTTGCGCGAATTTCCTCGTTCTGCCAAGAGGTTATGCAAGTTGTAAGAAGATGCCGCCGCATCCCCGGCGGCCCGGTCCGGCGGCCCGGCGGGGCGCGCCGGGAACGCGGACGCCACGGCTGCGTTTTCCCTGGCTGCGACCATGAGTTGGCGGTCGCGGCGGGGGCGCACGGGAGTTCGCCATGGCGGAAATTCAGTCGAACACGCGCGCGACGCCGCAAACCCACCGCCGTCACATTCTCCGCCTCCGTGTCGGCTGGCGGCGGGAAGCGATCATCGATGTCTACAACATCCTTCTGGGAGCCATGCTGGCCATTTCTCCCTGGCTGTTCGGGTTCACACGAGATATCGCGCGTGCCGACGCCTGGGCGGCGGCGGCGATCATCGTCACGGTTTCGCTCCTGGCGGTGACCGCCTTCGCGGAGTGGGAGGAATGGATCAATATCGCGGTCGGCGGATGGCTGATCGTGTCGCCCTGGGTGCTCGGATTCACCCACACCCACGCGATGTTCGTGATCATCGCCATCGGTGCCCTGGTGGCCTACGACGCGGCGTTGGAACTGTGGGTCGTGCGCACCCGGTATCTGGGCTGACGACGCCTACTCGCCCGCGAGTTCCTTGCGACGCAGCTCCAGCTCTTCGGAATAGCGTCGCAGCGCATGGGCTTCCGACAGGAGCCCGACCACCTGCCGATTGTCGGGCCCGCCGATCACCGCCAGCGCCTCCGCCTCGGCCTTGTCGAAGGCGGCGACCGCCTCCTTGATGGTCATGCCGGGTAGAAGGCTGGTGTCGCGGTGGTGCAGGATCTCGCGCACCGGCAGGCCGTCGTCGAGTTCGGAGGCATGCGCCTCGGCGACGATGACGATGCCGGCGTAGTTCTTGTCCTCGTCGAGCGCCACCACCTGGGAGGTCGATCCGAGTGGGAACACCATGCGGAAGCGGCCGATGGTGGTGCGGGCCGGCACCGTGCGCACGTCCGGCCGCATCATCCGGCGCACCGTCAGGTCGCGGATCCAGCCGACATCGGCGGCGCTGCGGATGGTCTCGCCGCGCAGATGGAAGCGCCAGGTCGCGAACGAATAGCCGAACAACTCGCGGGTCACGACGGCGGATACGATGACGGCGATCAGGACCGCGGTCGTCAGCCAGAAATCGCCGGTGGTCTCCAGGGCGATGAACGCCATGGTGAGCGGGCTGCCGATCACCGAGGCCGACAGGGCGCCCATGCCGATGATCGCATAGACGTTCGGCGCCAGCGCCAGCGATGGCGCCAGGGCATTGAGCACGTTGGCGAACACGCTGCCGGCCAGCGCCCCGAGCAGGAGCGAGGAGAAGAACAGCCCGCCGCGAAAACCAGTGCCGAGCGAAATCACCGACGCGACCGCCTTGAGCACCAGGAGCGTGAGGAGCCACTGGATGCCGATATTGGGGATGGCGGAAATGTGGATGGCGCCGTGGCCCGACGACAGGACCTGCGGGCTGATCACCGCCAGTCCGCCGACCACGACGCCGCCGAGCAGGGGACGCAGATAAACCGGCACGCGCAGCCGCTCGAGCGTTGATTCGCACAAGGCGACCGCGTGCATGAGCGTGATGCCGATGAGGGCAGCCGCCAGACCGACCGCGGCGGCGACGCCGAGGTCGCGGCCGATCACATGGGAGACGTACAGGGTGCCGATGCCGAGCGTCGACGGCTCGAATTGGCTCGCCACCACATAACCCACCAGCGCGGCGATGCCCACCGGCGCCAGGCTCGCCACCGAGTAGCTGCCGATGATGAGCTCGAAGGCGTAGAAGGCGCCGGCGAGCGGCGCCCCGAAGGCGCCCGAAATGGCGCCGGCGGCGCCGCAGCCGACCAGGATGCGCAGGTCGCGCCGGCGCAGACGAAACATGCGGCCAAGCGAGGACGCGATCCCGCTCGCCAATTGGGTATATCCCGCCTCCAGGCCCACAGAGGCGCCGACGCCGCTCGACCATATGGTCTGCAAGGCGACGACGACGCTGCCCATGAGCGACATGCGGCCGCCGTGCAGGGCATTGGCCTCGATGGGATCGACCTCCCGTCCCGGGCGCCAGCGCGCCAGGGCGACCAGGGACAGCCCGAATACGAGGCCGCCGAGGACCGGCACGCCGATGGCGAGGAGCGGATCGAGCGCCGCGGCGGCCGACAGCCGCTCGCCGGGCGGCCGGGCGAACAACAACTCATGCAGCGCGTTGACGGCCAACCCCATGGCCGAAACCACGACGCCCGCGACACCGCCGCAGGCCGCCCCCAACACCGACAGGGTCCACTCCCGGCCGCGCACAAGGGCGCGGAGGGCGGGCGGAACCTCGATGCGGAAATGGCGCGGCCGCGCCGGGCGGGACGAAACTGGCATCGCAAACGCTATTCGCGGACGGGGTGGGCCGAGCCACGGAACGACCGCGGCGGATTTCGGGTTTCTCGAGTTATGTCACTGAAGGCTGATTCAGTCGCCATCATTCCGGGGCGTCGCGAAAGCGGCGAGCCCGGAAACTATGCCCCCTGTGTTGCGGCATATGGACTCCAGGTTCCCGCGCGGCACCCGGGTCCCGGACTGATGGAACAAAGAAATGATGGAACAAAGAAGTGTGTCGCAACACTAATCGGCTTGCCGATCGGCCGCAATGTGGCGAACCGTTTCGTTTTCGCCCGCTTCGGGTTACCGGCCCGCCTATTGACTGAACGGACCGGAGCGTTAAGCCTCCGGCCATGCAAACCGTGACCCCGCTTTTTTCCCATCGCAAGCACTGGGCGCACCGTTTCGGCACCGCCCCGTTCCTGCCCATGTGCCGCGCCGAGATGGATGCGCTGGGCTGGGATGCCTGCGACATCGTGCTGGTGACGGGCGACGCCTATGTGGACCATCCCAGTTTCGGCATGGCGATCATCGGCCGCCTCCTGGAGGCGCAAGGTTTTCGAGTCGGCATCATCGCCCAACCGGACTGGCATTCGGCCGAGCCGTTCAAGGCGCTTGGCCGCCCGACGCTGTTCTTCGGCGTCACCGGCGGCAACATGGATTCCATGGTCAACCGCTACACGGCCGACCGGCGGCTGCGCCACGACGACAGCTATTCGCCCGGCGGTGAAGGCGGCCGGCGGCCCGACCGCTGTGTCATCGTCTACGCCCAGCGCTGCCGCGAGGCATTCCGCGACGTGCCCATCGTGCTCGGCGGCATCGAGGCGTCGCTGCGCCGCATCGCCCATTACGACTACTGGTCCGACAAGGTGCGCCGCTCCGTCCTCGCCGACGCCAAGGCCGACATCCTGCTCTACGGCAATGCGGAGCGCGCCATCGTCGACGTTGCCCACCGCATCGCCGCCGGCGACAAGCCGGCCGATCTCGCCGATCTGCGCGGCGTCGCCCTGTTCCGGCGCGTGCCCGAGGGCGTCGCCGAGCTTCACGCCGACGATCTCGATTCCGCCGACGAAGGCGCGCGGCAGACGTCCGGCGAGACCGTGATCCGGCTGCCCTCCTACGAGCAGGTCGAAACCGATCGCGAAGCCTATGCGCGGGCCAACCGGGTGCTGCACCGGGAGAGCAATCCGGGTAATGCGAGGGCGCTGGTGCAACGCCATGGCGATCGCGATCTGTGGCTGACGCCGCCGCCGATCCCGCTCACCACCGCGGAGATGGACGCCGTCTACGACCTGCCCTATGCGCGCGCGCCGCATCCCTCCTACGGGGACGCCAAGATACCCGCCTGGGACATGATCAAGTTCTCGGTGACGATCATGCGCGGCTGCTTCGGCGGCTGCACGTTCTGTTCGATCACCGAGCACGAGGGCCGCATCATCCAGAGCCGCTCGGAAGGTTCGATCCTGCGCGAGATCGAGACGATCCGCGACAGGACGGACGGCTTCACCGGCGTCATCTCGGACATCGGCGGGCCGACCGCCAACATGTACCGCATGGCCTGCAAGGACCCGAAGATCGAGGCCGCGTGCCGGCGGCCCTCCTGCGTGTTCCCCGACATCTGCCCGAACCTGAACACGTCCCACGACGACCTGATCCGGCTCTATCGCAAAGTGCGCGAGGTCGATGGCGTCAAGAAGGTGATGGTCGCCTCGGGCGTGCGCTACGATCTCGCGGTCAAGAGCCCCGAATACGTCCAGGAACTCGTCACCCACCATGTGGGCGGTTATCTCAAGATCGCGCCCGAGCACACCGAGCGCGGTCCCCTCGACAAGATGATGAAGCCGGGTATCGGCGCCTACGACCGCTTCAAGGAGATGTTCGAGGCGGCGGCCAAGAAGGCCGGCAAGAAATACTACCTGATCCCGTACTTCATCGCCGCACATCCGGGCACGACCGACGAAGACATGATGAACCTGGCGCTGTGGTTGAAAAAGAACCGCTACCGCGCCGACCAGGTGCAGACCTTCCTGCCGTCCCCCATGGCGGTGGCGACGGCGATGTACCACACCGGCGTCAGTCCCTTGCGGGGCGTGCGCCACGGCGCCTCGGACAAGGTCGAGGCGATCAAGGGTCTGCGCCAACGCCGTCTCCACAAGGCGTTTCTGCGCTACCATGATCCCGACAACTGGCCGCTCCTGCGCGAGGCCCTCCAGGCGATGGGGCGCGCCGACCTGATCGGCTCAGGCCCGCACCAGCTCGTGCCGGCGCAGCAGCCGTCCGGCCGGCCCGCCGGTCCGCTGCCCGGGCGCAGCCGCACGCAGAAATTCACCACCAAAGGCGTGCGGATTACGTAGCTGCAGGCATCATGCTGCAGGCATCATGCTGCCGGCGGGCCCATGGTCGCCGGTTGCCGCATGAAAATGGCCATGACCGTTTACGTCTTGGAAGCCATTCGCCGTGTCGGCGGCGGCGGTGCACAGAATTTTATGGAAAATCTTCGATTATTGCCGGAGGCCAATCCAGACGAGCACCCGGGCTCCCGTGCGCCGACTTTCGCATCTTCTCACGATCCGTATCGGGGTCGTCGCCATTTACGTGTCGGCGGTGCTCGCCGTCACGGCGGCGATTCTCATGGATCGTCGCGATGCCGTCGAGGCCGGCGTAAAAGACGCGAGCAATGTGGCGGTGGTGCTGGGCGCGCAGATCGAGCGCAATCTCCAATCCATGGATTCGGTCCTGCGTGAGCTGCAGCGGCGCGTCGAAGGCTATGACGTCCCGTCGCCTGAAGATTTCTCCCTGCGGATTCCGCAGCCGCAGCGCTTCCATGCCCGGATCATCGAGCAACTCTCGCTGATGCCCGAGGCCTACCACATCGGCGTCATCGCCAAGTCCGGCCATCTGATCATGTCGTCGGCGTCGTGGCCGCCGCCCACGATGGACTTTTCCGATCGCGACTACTTCATGGAGCTCCAGGCGCATAATGACGATCGCCTGAGCATCAGCCAGCCTTTGACGAGCCGCATCAGCGGCATGAAGATCATCGTGCTGGCGCGCCGGCTCAATGATCCGGAAGGAAACTTCGCCGGCACTGTCTACATCAGCGCCCGCTATTCGCATTTCGAAGGCGTCTATCGGGCCATCACCCTGCTTCAAGGCCAGACATTCTCGCTACTGCGGCCGGATGGCACCTTTCTGGTGCATTATCCGGACAACAGCGAGCGTACCGGCACGCGACTCCCGGCTTCATCGCCCTGGTACGAAGAGGTGGCCCGCCATTCCCACAGGTTCCAGTTCTTCGACGTCCTCGATGGCGTTCGGCACGCCATCGCCGTCGAGCCCGCCAAAGGCTATCCGCTGCTGGTCGGCATATCCATTCCAGAGGATGTCATTCTGGAGGACTGGCGCTCGCGTACCGCGCTGATGATCTTCTCGGTCGGACTACTTCTGGTGCTTGCGAGCCTGCTGTTGCGCGTCATGGCGCTGCAGTACCGGAAGCTGATCCGCTCGCAGGACGAACTGATGGAGAAGACGCGTGCGATCGAGCAGAGCAACGCCCGCCTGCTCGCAAGCGAGGCCGAGCTGGTGACGCAGAACCAGCGTTTCGACGCCGCCGTGAACAACATGACCCAGGGCTTGGCGATGTTCGACGCCGAGAGCCGGCTGGTGGTGTGCAACGAGCGCTTCCGCACGATGTATGGCTTCTCGGCCGCGAACGCGCGCGCCGGCCGCACGTTTCGCGACATCATCATGAGCGAAGGCTTCCAGGCGCCCCTCGGGGGCGCCGACGCCCTCGTGGCCGACATCATGGCGATGGCGGCAAGGCCGCATTCGAGCACCCGCGAATTCGTGCATCCGAGCGGGCGCATCTTCTTGACCACCGTCAGTCCGCTGGAAAACGGCGGCTGGGTCGCGACCCACGAGGACGTGACCGAGATCAGGCAGAGCGAATCCCGCATCCGGCGCCTCGCCCACAACGATCTGCTCACCGCCATTCCCAACCGTTCGTGCTTCATCGACAAGCTCGAGGAGGCGCGACGGCGCCTCGAAACCGACGGCCGCCCGTTCTCCGTCCTGATGCTCGACCTGGATCGCTTCAAGGACGTCAACGATTCGCTCGGCCACGCCATGGGCGACGTTCTGCTCAAGGAGACCGCGCAGCGGCTTCTGGCATCGCTGCGTTCGAGCGACGTCGTCGCCCGACTGGGCGGCGACGAATTCGCCATCATCCAGGGGCCGGTGCGCACCTCCGGGAAGAGCCTCGACATCGTCGGTGACATGCGCGAGCAGGCGATCATGCTCGCTGAGCGTATCATCGAACTGGTCGGCGAGCCTTACGACATCGACGGGCGCAAGGTGGTGGTCGGCGTCTCGATCGGCATCGCGCTCGCGCCGCACGACGGCAGCGCGCCCGACGAACTGATGAAGAAGGCCGATCTCGCGCTCTATCGCGTCAAGACCGACGGGCGCAACGGCTATGCCTTGTTCGATGCCGGCCTCGCGCGCGCCGCCGACGAGCGCCACCAGCTCGAGGTCGACTTGCGCGCGGGTCTGGAGCGACAGGAGTTCGAACTCCACTACCAGCCGGTGGTGGAGATTGCCTCGCGCCGCATCCGTGCCATGGAAGCGCTGGTGCGATGGCGGCACCCGACGCTCGGTCTCGTCACGCCGGACCGCTTCATCTCGCTCGCCGAGGATACCGGCCTCATCAATTCCCTCGGCGACTGGATCATACAGGCGGCGTGCGCCGAAGCCGCGTCATGGCCCGGCGACGCCAAGCTCGCCGTCAACGTCTCCCCGGTCCAGCTCAGGAAGACCGGTCTGCTCGACGTCGTCCTGCGCGCGCTGGCCGATTCCGGCCTGCCGGCCGAACGTCTGGAGATCGAGATCACCGAGCGGGTCCTGCTCGAGAACGGCGGCGATCACCTGTCGACGCTGCGGCAGCTGCAGAATCTCGGCGTCTCGATCGCGCTGGACGATTTCGGTACCGGCTACTCGTCGTTGGGCTACCTGAAGCGGTTCCGCTTCGACAAGATCAAGATCGACCGTTCGTTCACGAGCGGCATCCTGGAGCAGGTCGAATGCGCCGCGATCGTGTGCGCGGTCGTCGGCATGGGGCGCGCCCTCGACATCGTCACGGTCGCCGAAGGTGTCGAGACCGAACAGCAGCTTCTGGCCCTGCGCGCCGCCGGGCTCGATCAGGTGCAGGGCTGGTTCATCGGCCAGCCGAAACCCGCGCATGAACTGCGCTTCGACGAAACGATGACGGCGGAGGCGAGCGCGTGAGCACGCCCGGGACGCCGAAGCTGCCGACCAGCATTATCGAGGAACCGGACGAAGCGCTCCGCGGCTCAACGATCCCATCGTTCGCATAGTGCGTCGAAGACGCGCGTAAACGTGCTGCTGGCTCATGCCGCGCCGCGCCCGGGGCGCGATACCGCGGCGTTCTTGCGAAGCCCCTATGATCGGGCCGCTCTCACGGCGCCACATCCCAATAGGGACGCGGACCGAATCGCTGCGCCAGAAAGTCCACGAACGCACGCACTTTCGGCGACAAGTGGCGCCCATGCGGATAGACGGCGTTGAGGGTCAGGTCCTGGGACAGGAAGCGATCGAGCACGCTCACGAGCCGGCCGTCGCGCAGATCGGCGCCGATCAGGAAGGTCGGCAGCAGCGCGAGACCGACGCCGCCCAGCACCGCCTCGCGGATGACGTCGCCATTGTTGACGGTGAGGCGGCCCCCGACGGCGACCGGTTTCGGCCGGCCGTCGACGTCGATGAAACGCCATTCGGTCTGTCGCGGCGGGTTGCTGTAGCCGATGCAGTCGTGGCCGGCGAGGTCGTCGGGCACTGCCGGCGTGCCGCGCGCCGCGAGGTAGGCGGGGCTTGCGCAGACGACGCGACGGATCGGCGCCAGGCGGCGCGCCACGAGACTGGAATCCGTCAAGGCGCCGATGCGTACCGCGACGTCGATGCCTTCGTCGATGAGGTCGACGAAGCGATCCGTGAGCGTCAAGTCGACGGTCAGGTCCGGATAGAGGGCCAAGAAGTCGGGCATCACCCGGCCGAGCTGGAGATAGCCGAAGCTCATGGGGGCGTTGACGACGAGGCGCCCGCGCGGAGCCAGCTGCATCCGGGTGACCGACTGATCGGCGTCGGCGAGGTCGGCGAGGATGCGGGTGGCGCGCTCGCGATAGCCGCGGCCGGCCTCCGTCAGGGTCAGGGCGCGGGTGGTGCGATGGATCAGCCGGACGCCGAGCTCGGCCTCGAGCCCCGCCACCAGGCGGCTGACGGCGGATTTCGAGGTCTTGAGCCGCCGTGCGGCCTCCGAGAACGACCCGGTCTCGGCAACGCGCACGAAGGTGTCGAGGGCGGACAGGCGATCCATATTGTTCCAGAAAACGGCACAGTCTTGTGCAAATAAGCTAGATTGTTGCGATCAACGGAGCAACCTAAATCATTGGCCAAGAGCCGACAGCCATGGGCTGGCTCGCCCCAGTCTGCAGGAGCTTCGCCATGTCCTCGACCTCGCTGACGTCCACCTCTTCGCCCGCGGCCCCGGTGGTGCCGGCATTCGCCTCGCTGGCGGCGGCCTCCTCGCCCTTCGCGGAACCGCTGCTGCGGGTCACCGCCGGTCTGCTGCTGGTGCCCCACGGCGCCCAAAAGCTGTTCGGCTGGTTCGGCGGCTACGGTGTCGACGCCACCGGCCAGTTCTTCGCCGCCAAGCTCGGCCTGCCGGCGTCGCTGGCGCTGGTCGCCGGACTGATCGAGTTCGCGGGCGGACTTGCGCTTGCGTTCGGGCTCCTGACCCGTCCGGTCGCCGCCCTCGTCGCCGGCCTGATGGCGGTCGCGGTCGTGCACGTCCACCTGCCGGCGGGCTTCTTCTGGACGTCGGGCGGCTACGAGTACCCGCTCCTGTGGGGTGTCGTCGCTCTCGTCTTCGTGATTCGCGGCGGTGGCCGCTACTCGCTCGATGCGCTGATCGGCCGCGAGTTCTGATGTGAGCCACGCCCGTCGCCCGGCGTTCATTTCGTAAGGAGACCCAGATGGCCAAAGTTCTCGTTCTCTACTATTCCGCCTATGGTCATATCGAGACCATGGCGCGCGCGGTCGCCGAAGGCGCGCGCCAAGCTGGTGCCGAAACCGTCATCAAGCGCGTGCCCGAACTGGTGCCGGTTGAGATCGCCAAAAAATCCGGCTTCAAGCTCGACCAGGAAGCGGCCGTCGCGGAAATCGCGGAACTGGCCGACTACGACGCCATCGTGTTCGGGACCGGCACCCGGTTCGGCAACATGACCTCGCAGATGAAGAACTTTCTCGACCAGGCCGGCGGCCTATGGGCCAAGGGCAGCCTGGTCGGAAAGGTGGGCTCGGTGTTCACCTCGTCGGCCACGCAGCACGGCGGCCAGGAATCCACCATTCTGACTTTCCTGCCGGTGCTGCTGCATTTCGGCATGGTGGTGGTCGGCCTGCCCTATGCGTTCGAAGGCCAGAGCGGCGTCGCCGAAGTGATGGGCAATTCGCCCTACGGGGCCTCGACCATTGCGGGGTCCGATGGCAGTCGCCAGCCGTCGGCGGTCGAACTCGCCGGCGCCCGGTGGCAGGGCCGCCACGTGGCGCAGATCGCCGCCAAGCTCGCCGCCGCCCCGGCCGGTCTCAACCCTGCGCCCGCGCCGGCCTGATACGCCGCAGCCAAGCGCAGACCGCATCGACGACGATGCCGCGCCACCACGGTTTCCTGCCGTCGCGATCGGTCGCGAGGGCGGGCGCCGCCGCCATTGCGGCGGCCACATGGGGTCCAACGCTGCCGAGAAATTCCCGTTCGCGCAGATGGGTGAGGAGGCCGACGGCCTCTTCGAGGGGCAGCCACGTGACCTTCTGGATGTCGTGCATCAACGGATAGGCGGGCTTTTCGTCGAGCGCCTGCATGCGCCAGAACTGTACGATCTTCGGCCGGCCACCGACTTCGTAGGCCAGGGTGCCGACGAACTCGTGCACGGTGACCTCGTGACCGGTCTCCTCCATGACTTCGCGCTCTGCCGCCTGAATAGCGGTTTCGCCGTGGTTGAGCTTACCCTTGGGTAGCACCCACGAGTCGAATTTGCTCATCTGGACCACGGCAAACAACGGTACGGCGCCGGCGCGCACGACGATGCCGCCGGCGGCTCGCACGGGCCGGCGGTTTTTTTTCCGGCTGTCGTTCATGGCCTGCCTTCTACACGGCGAAGCCATGTGGAGGAAGCCGTGTCCCGCGGCCGCGTATCGGGGCCGCCGAGCCATGCGGTCAGCGCGCGGGTGGATTGCACCACCGCCGCCGAGGTGCGCCCAAGGTTCATCAGCACTATCCCGTAATCGTCGGTCCTGGTCCGCTCGCCACGCAAGCAAATCGTTGCAGTTTGCCCACTTCGTCGCCATGCCGGCACGATCGTAAGGGCCGTGGGGCGCGAGCCTTGCTGCAATGCGGGGACGCGGCCCGGCCGCTGATTAAGAGTTCGGCAATCCACGCGGCTTACCGCAACGTTTGCGCTTGCGAATTTTGCGCTTGCGCAAAGCGACGTCCGGCGACCTGCGGCTAAGTCGTTCCTGCCAAACGGCTGACGAATCCGACGCACGGTCACGAGCGCCGTCGACCACGCCGCCGTGCGCCAATGGAGAAGCGAGTCCATGCAGGACGTCATCAAGAACACCACCTTCGACGAGTTGAAAGTCGGAGCCACCGCCAGTATCGAGCGCACATTGTCGCTGCAGGACATCTATTTGTTCGCGCACGTGTCCGGCAATACCAACCCGGCGCATATGCCGGCGGATGGCAAGCCGGCGACTGCCGACATCGTCGCGCCCTCCATGTGGGCAGGATCGCTCCTGTCGGCGGTGTTCGGCACGCTTCTGCCCGGCCCGGGTACGCTTCTCCTGTCGCAGCAGATCAGCTTCCGCTGCGGCGTCCATATCGGCGACACCGTCATCGTCAGCGTGCGCTGCGCCGCCAAGCACGCCAAGCCGCTCGCCACCTTCGAGACCAAGATCCTCAAGCGGGACGGTACCGTGGTGGCCGAAGGCCTCGCCGAGATCAACGTTCCGATCAAATCGATGTCTCTCGCGAACCGCGAGCTGCCCACCCTCATCCTCGACCAGAAGAACCAGTTCCTGCCGCTGATCGATGCTGCCCGCAGTCTCGGCCGCATGGCGACCGCGGTGGTCTGCCCCGATGATTCCAACTCCCTCACCGGCGCCGTGCTGGCCGCCCGCGAAGGCATCATCGAGCCGATCCTGATCGGCGTGAAGGCCGCGATCCTCCAGGCGGCAGAAGCCGCCGGCGTCGACGTTACGCCCTACCGGATCGTGGAAGCCTCGACCCACGACGAAGCCGCTTCGCGTGCCGTCGAGATCGTCCGCAAGGGCGAGGCCGCCGCGATCATGAAGGGCAACATCCATTCCGATCAGCTCCTCGCCCAGGTGGTCAAGAAGGAAGGCGGCCTGCGCGCCAACCGGCGCATCTCGCACGTCTTCGTCATGGACGTCCCGACCCTCGACGAGCTCTTGTTCATCTCTGACGCGGCGATCAACATCGCGCCCGATCTCCTCACCAAGGTCGACATCGTCCAGAACGCCATCGACCTCGCGCTCGCCTGCGGCCTTGAGAAGCCGCGCGTCGGCGTCCTGTCCGCCGTCGAGACCGTCAATCCCAACATTCCGTCGACCATCGATGCGGCGGCGCTGTCCAAGATGGCCGAGCGCGGCCAGATCGTCGGCGGCATTGTCGACGGGCCGCTCGCCATGGACAACGCCATGGACCTCGCGGCGGCGCGCACCAAGGGCATTGCCTCCCCGGTCGCCGGCCAGGCCAATGTCCTCATCGTGCCCAATCTCGAGGCCGGCAACATGCTCGCCAAGGAATTGACCTTCGTGGCCCGTGCCGAAGCGGCCGGCCTGGTGGTCGGCGCCAAGGTGCCGGTGATGCTCACCAGCCGCGCCGACAACGCCAAGTCGCGGCTTGCCTCGGCGGCGCTGGCGGCGCTCTACGATTACCGCCGCCGGACCGGCCGCTCCGCTTTCACGGCGGCAAAGACCGCCGCCGAATGAATTCGAACCGACACCAGACTGGAATTGCCATGGACGACCACGTCATCACCCTCAACGCCGGATCGTCCTCGATCAAGTTCGCGTTGTACGCCAACGGCGACGAATGGCCGAAAATGCTCGCCACCGGCCAGATCGAGGCGCTCGGCCTGATCCCCGAGTTCGAGGTTCGCCGCGCCGGCGACAAGAACAAGACCAAGCGCACGCTCGACGGCGCCGACGCGCCGAAGAACCATTCCGACGGCGTCAAGATCATCCTGGGCTGGCTCGAAAGCGCCTTCCCGGGCCTGCGCGTGGGGGCCGTCGGACATCGGGTCGTCCACGGCGGCAAGAAGTACTCGCACCCGACCGTCGTCGACGACGCGGTGCTGCGGGATCTGGAGTCGTTCACGCCGCTCGCGCCCCTGCACGAGCCGCCCAACGTCGCCGGCATCGTCGCCGCCAAGAAGGCGTTTCCCGGTGTGCCGCAGATCGCCTGCTTCGACACCGCCTTCCATCGCACCCAGCCGTTCGTCGCCGACACCTATGGCCTGGCGCCGCAGTTCTACGACGAAGGCGTGCGGCGCTACGGATTCCACGGCCTGTCCTACGAGTACATCACCCGTCGGCTCGCCGACATCGCCGGTCAAAATGCAGACATCACCAATCGGGTGATCATCTGCCATCTCGGCAGCGGCGCCTCCCTCGCCGGCGCCAAGCGCGGCAAGGGGATCTCCTGTACGCTGGGCTTCTCGCCGCTGGAAGGCCTGCCCATGGGGACCCGCTGCGGCCAGATCGATCCCGGCGTGCTGCTCTATCTGATGCAGCAGAAGCAGATGTCGGCCTCCGAGATCTCCGACCTCCTCTACAAGAAGTCCGGCCTCAAGGGCATGTCCGGCGTCTCCAACGACATGCGCGATCTGGAGGCATCGGCGGATCCGCGCGCCCGCCAGGCGATCGACTATTTCATCTATCGCATTCAGCGTGAGATCGGCAGCCTGATGGCGGCGCTCGGTGGTCTCGACACGCTCGTGTTCACCGCCGGCATCGGCTCCAACTCACCCACCGTGCGTGCGGAGGTGTGCCAAGGCCTCGGCTGGGCCGGCGTCGAGCTCGATGGGCAAGCCAACAAGAGCCGCGGCACGGAATTGATCTCGGCGGCGAATTCGCGCGTGCGCGTCTACTGCCTGCAAACCGACGAAGAGGCGATGATCGCCCAGCACACGCTGCGCGTCGCCGGCCTCGCCAAGGCGGTGGCGGCGGAGTAGGGGCTTTAGGCCCGCTCGGGCGGGTCAAAAGCCCGCTCAGGCGGGCGAAGCCACCACGACGAGCCCGGCAACGGGCACGCCGGCCTCGTTGCGGGCCGAGGCCGGCTCCATTTCGATGATCGAGAGTTTTGCCGCCGCGAGCGCGGCGCGCACATGCGTGCCGCCGTGGGCGTAGCGCAGCTTCTCGCCGAGCACGACGCCGTCGCCGGCGTGGGTCTCCACCGAAAAGCCGAACAGGCCCGCGGGCGCAAGCACGCCCGACACCGCCGCGCATACCGGCGCGAGATCGGACAGATACGCGAACACGTCGGCCGCGATGACGAGGTCGTAGCGCGCGCGGCTCACCGCCAGGAAGGCGGCGAGATCCGTCTGGGCAAGGTCGGCGTAGAGATTTCTCGCCCGCGCGGCGGCGAGCATCCCGGCCGACAGGTCGACGCCGCTCATGCGTTCTGCCATGTGGCGGAAGGCCTCGCCGGCGAGCCCGGTGCCGCAACCGAGATCGAGCATGTGGGCGAACCGCCGCGATGGCGATGACGCCCGTTCGATGGCGGCGCGCAACAGCGCCGGTCCCCGATACGCGAGGCCGTCGACGAGGGCGTGGTCGAAGCGCTCCGCATACTGGTCGAACAAGGTTTCCACATAGGCGGGCGTCATGGCGGGCGCCGCGACGCCCAGCCGGGTGAGGCGCAGCGTGGCGCCATGGTGATCGGCGGGTTCGTGCCGCAGGGCCTGCCGGAAGGAGTTCTCGGCCTGCGTGCCTTGCCCGAGCCGCTCCTGGAAGTCGCCGAGGGCAAACCAGGCGGATGCGAAGGAAGGCGAAAGCGCCACCGTCTGGGCCATGAGGTCGGCGGCCGCCTCGATCTCGCCACGCTCCGCCAACGCCTGCGCGAACTCGAACCGACGGTCCGCCAACAGGTTGCCGGAACTCGCGAAATGCGTCGACATGGGCTTCCGTCCTGGCGCCGAGAGCTTAAGTTTGAAAGCAATGCGGGCGCATGATCTCGTCCAGACCTCGCCGGCCGGCCTCTGCTGCCGCCCGGGCGGCTTCCATATCGACCCCTTGCGGCCGGTCGACAAGGCCGTGATCACGCACGCCCATTCCGACCATGCCCGCGCCGGCCACGGCGCCGTGCTGGCGACCCGCGAGACCCTCGACCTGATGCGGCTGCGCCTGGGCGAGAACTTCGCCGGCGCCACCCAAGTCCTCGCTTATGGGGAGACGGTCACGATCGGCGGCGTCGCCGTCACCCTGCTGCCGGCCGGGCACGTTCTCGGCTCGGCCCAGGTCCTCATGGAGAAGGATGGCTTCCGCGCCGTCGCGTCGGGCGACTACAAGGACGTTGCGGATCCGACCTGCACGCCGTTCGTGCCGGTCGCCTGCGACCTCTTCATCACCGAGGCGACCTTCGCGCTGCCGGTGTTTCGCCATGGGCATCCGGGGGACGAGGTCGGCAAGCTGACAAAATCCCTGTCGGTGTTTCCCGAGCGCGGCCATGTGGTCGGCGTCTATGCGCTCGGCAAGGCGCAGCGGCTGATCGCGCTATTGCGCGAAGCCGGTCACGACCGGCCGATCTATCTCCACGGCGCGCTGTCGGCGATCACCGACTACTACGCCCGCGTCCACGATCTCGGCGACATCCGTCTCGCCCGCGACGCGGCGCGCCAGGACCTCGCCGGCGCCGTGGTGCTGGCGCCGCCGTCGGCCCTGCAGGGCCTATGGGCACGGCGCATCCCCGATCCGGTGACGGCGTTCGCGTCCGGCTGGATGCGGGTGCGGGCGCGCGCCCGCCAGCGCGGCGTCGAACTGCCGCTGGTCATCTCCGACCATGCCGACTGGGACGGCCTCGTTGCCACCATCCCGGCGACCGGCGCGCAGGAGATCTGGGTCACCCACGGTGCCGAGGAGGCGCTGGTCTACTGGTGCACGCAACGCGGCCTCGCCGCCCGCCCGCTGGCGCTGGTGGGCTATGGCGATGAGGACGAAGGCACGGGTGCCGGCACGACCGACGGCATCGTCGTGGGCGACGGCACCGTCGTGGGCGACGGCGGGGAGGCGCCATGAAGCGCTTCGCCGCCCTGCTCGACCGGCTCGCCTATGAGTCCGGCCGTTCCGCCAAGCTGACCCTGATCGCCGACTATCTCAAGACCACGCCCGATCCCGACCGCGGTTATGCGCTCGCAGCACTCACCGGCGCGCTGTCGTTCCGCCACGCCAAGGCGGGCGTGATCCGCGCCCTGATCGCCGAGCGCACCGATCCGGTCCTGTTCGCGCTCGCCTACGACTATGTGGGCGACCTCTCCGAGACGGTGGCGCTGATGTGGCCGGCGCCTTCGGGACACGAGGGAAAGCTTGACGCGCCCTCGCTGTCCCACGTCGTCACCACGCTGACGACGTCGAGCAAAACCGCGCTGCCGCAGCAACTCGCCCGCTGGCTCGACGAACTCGACGAGACCGGGCGCTGGGCGCTCCTGAAGCTCGTCACCGGCGGCCTGCGCGTCGGTGTGTCGGCGCGGCTCGCCAAGACCGCGCTCGCGTCCCTCGGCGGCAAGGAGACGGACGAGATCGAGCTCGTCTGGCCGTCGCTCGCGCCTCCCTATGGGGACCTGTTCGCCTGGGTGGAGGGCCGCGGGCCGCGGCCCGAAGGCGCCCATCCGGCGACCTTCAACCCGGTCATGCTCGCCCACGCCATCGCGGCCGAGGACTTTTCCGGTCTCGACGCGGCAGAGTTCTGCGCCGAATGGAAGTGGGACGGCGTGCGCGTGCAGGCCGTGCTCGCGACCGACCCCCATGGTGCGCGCCATGCGCGGCTCTATTCGCGCACCGGCGAGGACATGTCGGCGACGTTTCCGGATCTTCTCGACGCGCTGGCGGGTGAGGGCGCCGCCCGGCTGGGTGATGCGCACCCGCCGGCTCCGCCCGTCGACGCCGTCCTCGACGGCGAACTCCTGATCCTGCGCGAGGCCCGCGTGCAGTCGTTCAACGTCCTGCAGCAGCGGCTCAACCGCAAGGCCGTGACCGCCAAGCTGATCGCCGAATATCCGGCCCATCTGCGCGCCTATGACCTCCTGTTCGACGGCGCCGAGGACGTGCGCGCGCTGCCGTTCGAAGCGCGCCGCGCCCGTCTCGAAATCGTGGTGGCGCGGTTCGCTTCGCCGTGCCTCGACATCTCGCCGCTGGTGCCCTTCGGGTCGTGGGACGAACTCGCGGCCGCCCGCGCCGACCCCGCCGCCCACGGCGCCGGCCTAGATGCCGAGGCGATCGAGGGCGTCATGATCAAGCGCCGCGACGCCCCCTATTCGCCCGGCCGGCCGCGCGGCCCGTGGTGGAAGTGGAAGCGCGACCCGCGCGTCGTCGACGCCGTTTTGATGTACGCCCAGCGCGGCCACGGCAAGCGCTCGTCCTTCTACTCCGATTACACCTTCGGGGTGTGGACCGCTGCCGACGGGGGCGACGAACTGGTGCCGGTCGGCAAGGCCTATTTCGGCTTCACCGACGAGGAACTGGCGCGCATCGATCGCTTCGTGCGTAACAACACGGTCGCACGCTTCGGCCCGGTGCGCGAAGTCCGCCACGATGGCGAGCAAGGCCTCGTCCTCGAAGTCGCCTTCGAGGGTCTCGCCCGGTCGCCGCGCCACAAGTCCGGCCTCGCCATGCGGTTCCCGCGCATCAGCCGGTTGCGCTGGGACAAGCCCCCGCGCGAAGCCGACCGCCTGGAGACGCTCGTCAACATGCTCGGCGAGGACAGCGAAGCCCCGCTCGCGCGCACGACGGCGCGCAAGGGATGAGGCATGCTCGCGCGTGTCGCGGGCATCCACGCTTCAAGCATTGTCGGCACGATGCTGAGGCAGTTTCGCGGAAGGCGTATGACACCACGATATGACCGCCGACTCGACGGTTCCACCTTTCAATGGCAATATTTGGCTCATGAGCACCCACAATATTGCCGAGGCGAGCCATAATCTCCCCGAACTGATTGATCGCGCGCTCGCCGGCGAGGGCGTCGTGATCACTCGCGACGGCCGCCCTGTGGTGGAGTTGAAGCCGTTGCCCGCGACGGCGCCGGGGCGTCGGGTCACGCCTGAGGACATGGATTGGCTGGCTGCCCGCCGGGTCGGGCGTAGCGTTCCGGACGAGGACGCCGGCACCCTGGTCAGCCGGATGCGGGACGAGGGCGAGAAGTGAGCCTCTATCTGGACGCCAGCGTCCTGGTGGCGCTGTTCATGCGCGACATCTTTACGGAGCGTAGCGACTCGTTCATGCGCCGGCAGGCTCCCGACATGCTGATCAGCGATTTTGCCGCAGTCGAGTTCGCCTCGGCTGTGGGACTGCGGCCCCGTCGGGACTTGACAGCCGACGAAGCCAGGTTGGCGTTCTCCAGCTTCGACGAATGGAGCGCACGCGTGCCGCGCTGCGCCGGCACCCAGTCGTCCGACGTCGCGGACGCACAGGCATTCCTCAGGCGCCTCGATCTGCCGCTGCGCGCGCCCGACGCAATCAACATCGCGATCGCCCGGCGCGAAAACGCCAGCCTGATGACGTTCGACGCCAAGATGGCCGTCAGTGCTCAAGCCCTGGGCGTCGATGTGGTCTCCGCCTGAGATCGTCGAGGGCCGGGCAGGTGTAGCGCAGATTCACAGGCCGTGCCTGGCCCAAACGGCGCGGACCTCGTGGTCGCTCGCGAACTCGCCGCGTGCGGCGGCGGCCTTCGAGCGGGCGATCGCCGCCCGCTCTTCGTCCGACAGAACACGGGCGCCGAGGGCGGGAAGCGAGTGTTTCTCCGCGTCGTCAAGACAGCGGTTCCGCGGATGGATCGACGCAGTCGATGCCGAGGGGCGTAAAATGCCGGGTGTTCAGCGTCGCCACTGCGAGGCCGTGAACGGTGACGGTCGCAGCAATCAGCACGTCGGCAAAGCCCGGATGATTGCCCGCCGCCTTGGCTTGGTCCGACAGTGCGCCGGCACGGCGAGCGACCGCAGTATCGATGTGGAGCATGCGATCCCCGAATTGATCGATCAGTCTTTCGAGCCAGCCGGACAGCCGCTCGGCGCGTTCCCCGCCGCCGGCGCGACGCAGCTTGCAGATGCCTTGCTCGATTTCGGCAATGGCCACGACCGGCAGGTAGAGCGGTTCGCCGCGACGAAGCCATGCCAGTAAGGCCTCGGATTGCCCGCGCCGGTCGGGCGCGAGGGCCGACACGATCGACGTGTCGAGCAGATGCCCGCTCACAGGGCGAGGTCGCGTAACGGAGTGGGGTCGCGTTCGACTTCGACTCCGCCGGGAAACTCCAGCAGAAAGTCAACGAATTCGGTCGAGCGAGGCGGATAAAGCCGAAGTCCATCCGCGGCCGACACGAGGACCGCCATGGGCTTGCCGTCGAGAACGATCGTGGTCGGTTCGCCACGCTCGGCCGCCGACACCAGCGCCGAGAACGCTTCCTTGGCTTCCTCTACCCGCATGGTCTTCATGATGCGGTCTCCGAAATCGTCAACTGCCGCGTGCGACCCTGCTATATTGTCGGCTCTGTTCAATATGGAGACACCGACGAGGAGCGCTGGGTCACCCTGGTTGGGCTCGACCGTGCGGCCGCCAAGCGGGCTTTCGCCGAGTTCCTCGATGGACGTCATTTGATCGGCATCCTCCGCCACATGGACGCACGCCGCGCCGCCTGATCGTCGTCGCTCGACCTCACCCCGCCCCTGGACTCCAGCGCGGCGAGGGTCGATGATTCTGCCGAAGGAGTTCGCCGCGATCACTTTCCAGATGTCGTCCTATCCTCCGTCCGACACCGCCGAGATCCGCGCCGCCCTGACGCGCATTCTCTCGAGCGACGGTTTCAGCGGCGGCGCGCAACTCGCCGCGTTCCTGCGCCACATCGTCGAGGAGACCCTCGCGGGCCGCTCGGAACGCATCAGAGCCTATACGATCGGCGTCGAGGCGCTCGGCCGTCCGGCGAGTTTCGATCCGCAGCGCGATCCGATCGTGCGCGTCGAAGCCAACCGGCTGCGCCAGGCGCTGGCGACTTACTATGCCGGCAGCGGTAGCGACGAAGACCTCGTCATCGAGGTGCCGCGCGGCCGTTATGTGCCGTCGTTCCGCCGCCGGACGGCGGCCGCGGACCAGGAACCCGGCAAGACCCCGACCGTGGCGCGCCTTTGGGTGCGGCGGTGGCGGATGATCGGCGTGACCGTCCTCGTGTTGGTGGCGGCGCTCGCCGTCGCGCTGGTCTGGCGGTCGGTATGGGACGAGCCGTCCGCCCCTGTGGCGGGCGGGGCGATCAACGCCCCGGTGCTGGTCCTCGATCCGGTGCAGCCGACGTCGGCGAGGGCGGAACCGCTCGCCGCGGAACTGGGCCGCGAGCTCGCCACGGTGTTCGGCTATGTGCAGTCCATTTCGGTCGTGCCCGGTCCGGAAGCGGAGAACAAAGCGGAGAACGGAGCAAACGCAACGTCGGCGGGGGACGTGCGTCGCTTCCGCCTGGCAGGACGCGCCGATGCAGCCGCGGACGGCTCCGTCACCGTGACGTTGCGCCTCGAATACGACGGCGCCATCGTGTGGACGCGCGACTGGCTGCTGCCGGCCGGACGGCCACGCGACATCGCCGGCATCGCCCGCGAAGCCGCGAACGAAGTCGGGCGTGCGTTCGGGGTCATGTACGCGCGCGTGCGCGCGGACCGTGAGCGACTCGGGCCGGGCTACCGCTGCCTGCTGGCGGCCGCCGATTCGCTACGCAGGTTCGATCTTACCCAGCACATGCAGGTGCGCGAGTGCCTGGAACGGACGACTGCGGACAATCCCGATTTCGCCCTCGCCTTCGGCCTGCTCGCCTTCGTGTATGAACGCGAGTACCTGCACGACCTGCCGGGTCGGCCGGACGAACCGGCGCCGCTCGACCGGTCCCTGAAGGCGGCGCGGCACATGCTCGAACTGTGGCCGGAGAGCGCCGTCGCCCATGTGGCCCTGATGGAAAACCTCTATCTGCGCGGTGATCTCGCCGGCGCCTTCGCGGCCGGCGAAAAGGCGCTCCGGCTCAATCCGATCGATTCGACGGTGACCGGCATGGTGGGTTTGCGCCTGTTCCTCGGCGGTGATACCGAGCGCGGCGCGAAATTGCTCGCCAAGTCGGAGTTGCATTTCGGCAGCAATGCGGCCGTGATCGATTTCGGTCTCTTCTGCGTTGCCTACATGGCGGGCGACATGTTCGCCGCCGCCCGCCATGCCCCGCACGACGACGACGTCACTTTCCCATACGGCCTCGTCGCGCAGGCGCTCGTCGCCGCGGCGAACGACGATCGCGACCGGGCCCGCCACTCGCTCGACCGCCTGATCGCCGCCTATCCGGGCTGGTCAGATCCGCGGGCCATGCTGGAGCGGTTCGTACGCTCGGGCGCGATCGTCGACCGGCTCACGGCCGACCTCGCCGCGATCCGCATGCCGTGAGGGAGGCTGCTGGACGGCGGCATTTCTCGTCGGCAACCCGCGCGTGCGAATTCGTACGCATCAGTGTCAATACGTGCGTCGGTGCTGTGATGAGGCGCGGCCATGACGTGATACCACCGCGGTGGCGCCGGAACGTCCATTGTTTACCCCGCCTTCAGCACTTCCGCATTTCATTGCGTGCAGAGAACGCATCTTGCGCGCGTTGCGAGTTCCAGGCTGAGGACAGGGGCGATGGGCATGGCTTTCATGAAGGTATCGAACGTCAAGTTCCTGCCGAAAATCCTGTTCTGCATCGGACTGCTCGCCGCGATCACGGCAGGTGCCGTCTGGTACGCGTCGACGAGCATCAACACGATCGATGCGACCTACTCGAGCATGATCGCCAACGACGCCGAGGCGATCAAATTGGGGGCGCGGGCGAACCAGCGCGTCTACAATTTCGGTCGGCTGTCGTGGCGCATCATCGCCGAAACCGAGATGTCCGACATGACCAGGACGGCCGCCGAAATGGCGACCAATCGCCAGGACTTCATGGGCTTCATCAAGGAGGCCAAGGATCGCGCCCCGGCCTTGGCGGCCCGTTTCGAGGAGGCACGCTCGCAGTTCGAAGCGATCTACGGAGCGTATCTCCCGGTCGAGAAGGCCGCCATGGCCGGCAACAATGCCGAGGCGCTCCGGCTCGCCAAGACGCTGGTTCCGCTCAACGACGCCCTGCGCGCCCACCTGACGAAGATCTCCGAATACATGGACGTGGAGATGCAGACAATCTCGGCTCAGGCCTCGGCCGAAGCGCGCCGGACTGTCATGATCACCGTGACGACGATCGGCATCGCGCTCGTCCTCGTGATCGCGATCGCGGTCATGATCGTGCATTTCGGCGTCGTGCGGCCGGTCGGCAAGCTGGTCGAGGCCATGCAGGCCATCGCGAGCGGGGATTTCGACGTGGCGCTTCCAGGTCTCGGTCGCAAGGATGAGGTCGGCGCCATTGCGGGTGCGGTCGAGGGCATCAAGGCGGCCGCGGTCGCGAAGGCGAATGCCGAAGCCGAGCAGAAGCAGGCTGCCGACGCCATGGCGGCGGCCGAGCGCAAGTCCGCCATGCACAAGCTCGCCGGCGACTTCGAGAAGGCGGTCGGTGGCATCGTCGGCACCGTGTCGTCGGCGGCGACCGAGTTGGAGGCCGCTGCCGGAACGCTCACGACGACCGCCGAGACCACGCAGCAGCTCTCCGGAGTGGTCGCCACCGCCTCCGAACAGGCGTCCGGCAACGTCCAGTCGGTGGCGTCGGCCGCGGAGGAGATGGCGAGTTCGGTTGGCGAGATCGGCCGTCAGGTGCAGGAATCCAGCAAGATCGCGATCGATGCGGTCCGCCAGGCGCAGGCGACCGACGCCCAGATCGGCGAGCTCGCCCAGGCGGCTTCCCGCATCGGCGACGTCGTCAAGCTGATCACCGCCATCGCGGAGCAGACCAACCTTCTTGCCCTCAACGCAACAATAGAGGCGGCCCGCGCCGGCGACGCCGGCAGGGGCTTTGCGGTGGTGGCGAGCGAGGTCAAGGCCCTGGCCGGCCAAACCGCCAAGGCGACCGACGAGATCTCCGGCCAGATCGCCGGCATGCAGGTCGCGACCCAGCAATCGGTCGCCGCCATCAAGGCGATCGGCTCGACCATCACGCGCATCTCCGAGATCACCGCCACCATCGCGGCCGCGATCGAGGAGCAGGGCGCCGCCACGGTGGAAATCTCCCGTAACGTCCAGGAGGCCGCCAAGGGCACCACCCAGGTCGCGGGTCACATCGCCGACGTCAATCGCGGCGCCGGCGAAACCGGTACGGCATCCTCGCAGGTCCTGTCCTCGGCCCGCTCGCTCGCCTCCGAGAGCAACCACCTCAAGGTGGAAGTCTCCAGGTTCCTCGACACCGTGCGCGCCGCCTGACGAGCCATGTGCGTACGCGCGACCTGCCGGCCCCGGGAGGCGCTGTCCAAGGCCCGAGCTGTGCTAGAGTGGCTCCGGACACCACCTCCGGAGCCGTTCATGCCCGAGCCCATGCCTAGGCCATCATCCGTTTCCCAGTTCTTCGGCGGATCGCCGCTCGGCGTCCTCGTGCGCCTGATCCTGTTGTCGGTCGTCGTCGGCGTCATCATGTCGGCGCTCGGTCTCGATCCGTTCAACATCGTGCGCTCCATCGAGCGGCTCCTGCGCGCCGTGTGGGAGATGGGCTTCGACGCCGTCGCCTGGCTGTGGGGCTACTTCCTGCTCGGCGCCGTGCTGGTCATTCCCATCTGGCTGGTGATCAGGCTGGCCAAGAGCGTCGGCGGGCGCGGCTGATGCGCCTTCAGTTCGTCGGCTGCGGCGATGCCTTCGGGACGGGCGGGCGCTTCAACACCTGCTTTCATCTCGTCGGCGAGCGCACCAATCTGCTGATCGACTGCGGCGCCTCGTCTCTCGTCGCCCTGGAGCGGCTCGGCATCGCCCGCGCGGCCATCGACCTAATCCTGATCACCCATTTCCACGCCGACCACATCGGCGGCGTGCCGTTCTTCATCCTCGACGCCCAGTTCTCCGGCCGCACGCGGCCGCTGACGATCGCGGGGCCGCCCGGGATCGAGACCTGGTACGAGCGCGTGATGGAGACCGCGTTCGAGCACTCCTCGAAGGTGACGCGCAAGTTCGAGACCCGGCTCGTGACGCTTTCGGAGCGGCAGACCGTGCCGATCGCCGGTGCCGATGTGACCGCGTTCCCGGTCGTGCACGGCAAGTCCGGCGGACCTTTCTACGCTTTGCGGGTCGCCGCCGAGGGCAAGGTCGTGACCTATTCGGGCGACACCGAATGGACCGACACGCTCGTGGAGGCGAGCGCCGGCGCCGACCTGTTCGTCACCGAGTGCTATGTCCACGACAGGCCGGCGAAGAACCACATGAGCTACGCGGCGCTCGCCGCCAACAAGGCGCGCCTGGATGCCCGGCGCATCGTCCTCACCCATATGAGCCGGGACATGCTGGCCCATGCCGGCGACGTGCCGGAGACCTGCGCCGAGGATGGCTTGGTGGTGGAGGTGTGAGCCGACATTCGGCTGATCACGTCCCTCGTGCCCCGGACGCGGTGTGGTGGACCGCTCTTCGCGGTCTGCTGCGCCGCAGATCCTTAGGCCTCGCTCGGAGCCAGGCCCCGGGTCTGCGCAGCAGCATTGCATAGCGCGTCGAAGACGCGCGTGACCGCGCTCTTGCTGCAGCGCGCCCGGGGCACGAACCGAACTGATCAGTCGGAAACAGGATGAGACTCAATATACCGGCCAGTCCTGCGCGGTCATCTCGGCGGCGTCGGCGCCGACGAGGTCTTCGAGGCTTGCGGCGCGGCCGTCCGTGAGCGCGGCGAGGAGCGCCGCCTTGATGTCGGCGACGAGGCCGAGGCCCTTGAACACCAGGGACGAATAGAGCTGGATCAGGCTCGCCCCGGCGCGCAGCTTGGCGACCGCGGTCTCGCCCGAATTGATGCCGCCGACGCCGATCAGCGGGAACTGGCTTTCCGCCCGCACGAAGGTTTCCGCCAGCATGCGGGTGGACAGGCGAAACAGCGGCCGCCCGGACAGGCCGCCGGTCTCGTGGGCTGTCTCCTTGTTTTTCAGCCATTTCGGCCGCTTGACCGTGGTGTTGCCGACGATCATGCCGTCGACGCGGCGGCGCCGCGCGATGGCGACCACGTCGTCCAGTTCGGCGAGCGTCAGGTCGGGGGCGATCTTGACCAGCACCGGCGTGGTGCCGGCGGTGAGCGCGACGCGCTCGCGGGCGGCGACCACGCGGGCGAGCAGGTCGTCGAGGGCGGCCGCCTGCTGCAATTCGCGCAGGCCCGGCGTATTGGGCGAGGAGATGTTGACGCAGAAATAGCTCGCCACCGGAGCGAACACCTCGATGAGGCGCACATAATCGGCGCCGCGGTCCTCGGAGGCTTTGTTGGCCCCCACATTGACGCCGACGATGCCGCCCTTGCTGGCGCGGGCGGCGAGCCTGGCGAGGACACGCGCCTCGCCGTCACTGTTGAAGCCGAAGCGGTTGATGATGCCCTGGTCGGCGGGCAGGCGGAACAGGCGCGGGCGCGGATTGCCGCTCTGGGGCTTCGGCGTCACGGTGCCGACCTCGACGAAGCCGAAGCCGAGGCGCAACAGCGCGTCGGGGACGTCGCCGTTCTTGTCGAATCCGGCCGCCATGCCGACCGGATTGGGGAAGGACAGCCCGAAGGCGCGCACCGCCAGCGCCGGGTCGTCGGGAACCGGCCGCGGCAGTGGCGCAAACTTGAGTGCGCGCACCGTCAGCGCATGGGCGTCCTCGGCATCGAGGGCGAGCAGCAGCGGCCGGGCCAGGCGGTCGAACAGGGAAATCAGGGCGGGCTCCTGCCAAGGGGGTCGACGTCGGATCCGACGGCGGATCGACGCCCCGAAGCAATCCGGTTTTTCCGGTCCGATCAAGTCCGTCGCCGCGACGACCACCGATTTCGACGGCCTGTGGCGGTTCGGCGCCGCCGTCCGCCTACCCCGGTAGGCGGACGGGGAGGGGGAGGCTACAAAAATTGTTTACGGGGCTCCCGCAACAAACCCTTGCGTCGTATATATAAATTCCTATATTGGATAACGATCTCACGACCGAGCGCCACCGCCGTGGCGCCTTTTTTCGACACCCGGGAGCTTGCCCATGGGAGACGTGCCCATGCTGACGCATTCGCAAATCTGGGCGGCGCTCGATCGCCTGGCGGCCCGTTCGGGCCTGTCGCCGTCAGGCCTCGCCAAGAGGGCCGGGCTCGATCCCACCACCTTCAACAAGTCCAAGCGCATTACGCCGGACGGCCGTTCCCGCTGGCCGTCGACGGAATCGGTGGCGAAGTCGCTCACCGCCACCGGCGTGTCGGTGGAGCAGTTCGTCAGCCTGATCACCGAAGGCCAGCCGGCGCCGGCGCGCGCCGTGCCGCTGCTCGGTCTCGCCCAGGCGGGCGCCGGGGGCTATTTCGACGATGCCGGTTTTCCGGCCGGCAACGGCTGGGACGAGATCGCGTTTCCGTCCATCGATGACGAGCACGCCTATGCGCTCGAAGTGCAGGGCGACTCCATGGAGCCCGCCTATCGGGACGGCACCGTGGTCCTGGTTTCGCCGGCAGCGCCGATCCGCCGCAACGACCGCGTCGTCGTCAAGACCCGCGACGGCGAGGTGATGGCCAAGGAACTCAAGCGCAAGACCGCCAAGACCGTCGAGCTGCGTTCCATCAATCCCGCCCACGCCGAGCGCACCCTGTCGACCGAGGAGGTCGCATGGATCGCCCGCATCGTGTGGGCGAGCCAGTGATTGCCCGCCGGTAGCGGCGGGCGGCTACGGCTGCTGCGAGCTCTGGCATGCTTCCCCGGCGGAGATCGGGGCGATTCGTCGCGATCTCCGCGATCGTTGCATGACGCAACGGCAATCACGGGGGAAACAAATGAACCGCCGCAATGCCTTGAAGCTCATCGCCGGTCTGGCCCTGTGCCCGGCCTGTGCGCCATCCGGCTTCGCCGCCGAATGGAGCTATGACGGCGCCCATGGCCCCGATCACTGGGGCGACGTCGATGCCGCCAGCAAGGTGTGCGGCGTCGGTAATCAGCAGTCGCCGATCGACATCGCGGGTTCGATGCGCGCCAGCCTGCCCCGTCTCGGCTTCGCCTGGAAGAAGAGCGCCGACACGATCGTCAACAACGGCCATACCATCCAGCTCAATGTTGCGGGTGGCTCGACCCTCAAGATCGGCAACGACGCCTACAAGCTCGTCCAGTTCCACTTCCATCGGCCGAGCGAGCACACCATCGCGGGAAAGAGCTTCCCCATGGAAGTGCATTTCGTCCACCAGGCGCCCTCGGGCGCCCTCGGTGTCGTCGGCGTCCTGATGACGGCCGGGCGGGCCAATCCGGCCTTTGCCAGGATCGTCGCCACCATGCCGCAGTCGACCGGCCCGGCCGTCAAGGCCGATGCCCGCATCGATCCGAACGCCCTGCTGCCGGCGGGCCATTCCTATTATGGCTATGCGGGCTCGCTGACGACGCCGCCGTGCAGCGAAGTGGTGTCGTGGATGCTGCTCACCAGCCCGATCACGGTGGCGGCCGCCGACATCGACGCCTTCGCGAAGCTCTATCCCATGAATGCCCGGCCGGTGCAGAAGGTGAACCGCCGCTACGTGCTGCGCTCGCAGGTGGCGCCGTCACCACGCGCCGCAGCGGCGGGAGCCGGCACGACGCCTGCCCAGTGAGGTTGCGTCCAGTGAGGTTGCGCCAAGGCCGCTGCGCCGCCGGCCTTGAGGCGGCGCGGCGTGCCCCGTTTTACGCACTCCGTTTCACGCACTCCTGGCCAGCGCGCCGTCGATCATGTCGACGGTGTTCTTGATGCCGTAGATCGCTACGAAGGAGCCGAAGCGCGGGCCCTTCTCCTGGCCGAGCAGCACCTGGTAGAGCATGTTGAACCAGTCGAGCGAGACGCCCGGCTTGCCGTCCTTGGCCTTCTTCTTCAGGTCGAGGAACGGTTCGCGGCGGCCGATCTCGTAGACGACCTCCTGGATCTGCTCGGCGGCAGCGAGGGCGGGGAGTTGCGAGAGGGCGTCGCGCAGGTCGACGAGGGCGGCGCGCTCGGCCTCGGTGGGCTCGCGGAATTTCTTCGTCGGCAGCACGAAATCGCGGAAATAATGGATGGCGTATTCCACCATGTGGTGGAGGCGCGGATGCGAGGTCGGCGTCACGCCGGGCCAGTAGCGGCCGATGAAGCCCCACAGCGTGTCGGTATCCTCGGCATTGGAGGCCGAGACGAGGTTGAGGAGCATCGTGAAGGTGATCGGCACGTCCGGCTTGGGCGGCGAACCTGTATGGATGTGCCAGACCGGATTGGTCAGCCGCTGCTTGTCGTCCTGGCGCCCATAGGCCTCCAGGAACTGCTGGTATTCGTCGACGTGGCGCGGAATGACGTCGAAATAGAGCCGCTTGGCCGCCTTGGGTTCGCGATACATGAACAGCGACAGGCTCTCCGGCGAGGCGTAGCGCAGCCACTCCTCGATGGTCAGCCCGTTGCCCTTGGACTTGGAGATCTTCTGGCCCTGCTCGTCGAGGAAGAGTTCGTAATTGAACCCTTCCGGCGGCGCGCCGCCGAGCGCGCGGCAGATGTCGCCGGAGAGCTTGACGGAATCGATCAGGTCCTTGCCGGCCATCTCGTAGTCGACCCCGAGGGCATACCAGCGCATCGCCCAGTCGGGCTTCCATTGCAGCTTGCAGCGCCCGCCGGTGACCGGCGTGGTCATGCGTTCGCCGGTGTCGGGATCGTCCCAGGTGATGGCGGCGCGTTCGACGTCGCGCGCGATGATCGGCACCTGCAGGACAAGGCCGGTCGTGGGCGACACCGGCAGGAAGGGCGAGTAGGTGGACGCCCGCTCCTCGCGCAACGACGGCAGCATGATGTTCATGACTTTGTCGAAGCGCTCGAGCACGCGGATCAGCGCCTGGTCGAATTTGCCCGCTTGGTAGTACTCGGTCGAGGAGGCGAATTCGTAGTCGAAACCGAACTGGTCCAGGAAGGCGCGCAGGCGGGCGTTGTTGTGTTCGCCGAAGGACGGGTGCGTTCCGAACGGGTCCGGCACCTTCGTGAGCGGCTTGCCGAGATGCCGTGCGAGCATCTCCTGGTTGGGGACGTTGTCGGGCACCTTGCGCAGCCCGTCCATGTCGTCCGAAAAGGCGATCAGCCGCGTCTTCACCCTGTCCTCGGTCAGGACCCGGAAGGCGTGACGCACCATGGTGGTGCGGGCGACCTCGCCGAAGGTGCCGATATGCGGCAGGCCGGAGGGTCCGTAGCCGGTCTCGAAGATGACCTCGTCCTTGGGGGTGCGTTTGAGCCGCGCCACGATCTTCTTGGCCTCTTCGAACGGCCAGGCACTGGAAGTCTCGGCGAGGGCGCGTAGCGCCGCGGCATCGATTGCAGGTTCGGACATCGGACTTTCTTCGGTTCAAGAGCGCGGACAGTAGGAACAGGGCGCCACGGGGTCAATAAAGGCGTCTCCGGGCTGGCAATGACGACGCAGCCGCGACGCCTCGCCTTCAATACGGATTGATCGGGAAATGCCGCAGCCACAGGTCGGTGAAGCGGCCCTTCTCCCACAGGCGGAACAGGGCCCAGTTGAGGGCCTGCCTGAGCGTCTCGTTGCCGCGCCGCACCGCGATGCCGATGCCTTCGCCGAAATAGCGGCTTTCGGTGAATGGCCCGCCCGCGAAGGCGCAGCAGTCGGAAGCCTCGGTGCCGTTGAGCCAGAAGGCGAGCGCGAAGCCGTCGCCGAACACGAGATCGACCTCGCCCTTGCGCAGGGCCTCGCGGGCCTCGGCGGCGCTGGGCAGCGGCCGGATGTCGGCTTCGGTGAACAGGGCGCGCAGATACTGTTCGTGGGCGGTGCCGGCGACGACGGCGATCTTCTTGCCCTCGAGCAATTCCGGCTTCACCACCGGTATCGCGGCCTCCTTGCGGGCCACGAAGCGGGCGGCGGGACGGTAATAGGGTTCGGAGAAGTCGGCGCGCTTCCGGGTCTCCTCGTTGACCGCGATCGACGCGATCGCGGCGTCGCCGCGGTTTTCCGCAAGCGAGTCGAGCAGGGTGTCGAAGCGGCGCATCTGCACCGTGCAGGCGATGCGCATCTCCTCGCAGATGGCGCGCGCGAGATCCACATTGAAGCCGACCGGATTGCCGTCCGGCCCCGCATAATTGAACGGCGGATAGTCGACCTCGGTGATGAAACGCAACACTGAAAAGCGCGACAGGTCCGGCCGCTCGGGCCGGCGTTTCGGATCCCAGAAGCCCGGCACGGCGACGCTGGCGGAAGTGGACGGCGCAGGCTGCGCCGCGACCGGCGTCGGCACGCCGAGGGCCGACGTCATCACGGCGATCAAGAGCGGAAGTGCACGCAAGAATGGCATCGATGTCCCACGGATGAGCGCCCGGGACCTTCGCTCGGGGCGGAGGCGCACACAATCAGATGCGCGCCCCGCCGGCAAGGCGATGCACCATGGCGACGCATGACCTCGGGTTTTCAGGACTGCCGACAGCAAGGGCGCATTCGGATTCAGGCGGACCCGTTCCGGCTGATTTTTTTCGCTATACAACCGATAGGGGCGTGCATACCATATGCTACCTTTCCGCGCCGGTTCGTCTTCGATGTTGCGTGTGTGTTTTCCGCGGGCCGAAGAGCATGGAGCAGTACCGAGTTCCTGCGCGCCCAGATCTCGACTGCATCAGTGGTGCGCTGACCCCCATGGTGGTGGCGGCGGCGGCGCGGCGGGCTCGCGATGTGGGCGTGGGCATCGACCGCGTCCTGGCGGTGTGCGGCGTCATGTCGGAGGAGCGCTATCTGCGCGCTTTCGCGAACCGTCTCGGCATCCGATACGAAAGCCTCGAGGACACCCCACGGGCGGCCTGCCCGCTCGGGGACGATCTGATGGTCGAGACCGTGGCGGCCGGCCTGCTGCCGCTTGTCATCGATGGCGCGCCGACTCATGTGGTGGTCGCCCGCGCCGTCACGTCGCCGTCCATGAAAGCCCGGTTGCTGCGCGCGCCCGGCTACCCGACATCGATCCGCCTCACATCCGAGGCCCGGCTGGCCGCCTTCGTGCACCGTCATGCCGGCGAGGCGGTCGCCGACCGGGCGGCCGACGCCCTGGCGCGCCACCAGCCCGAAATGTCGGCGGCTTCGACACCTCGGTGCGCCGTCGCGGCGTTGGCGGTCCTGTCGGTCTTGACCATTCTCGGCGTCTGGGCCTGGCCCCGGCACGTCCACGACGTGGCGGGAACCTGCCTCGCCGCGCTCTTCGTGTCGTGGTCGGCATTGCGCCTGTGGGCCGCCGCCAATGCACCGGACTTCTATCGTCTTCGCGACCACGTCGACGACGCGGAACTTCCCCATTACACCGTGGTGGCGGCGCTCCACGACGAAGCCCGCAGCGTCGGCGGCCTCGTCGCCGCCCTCGACGGGCTCGACTATCCGCCCGAGAAGCTGGACATCAAGCTGGTGCTCGAGCGCGACGACGCCGCCACCCGGGCGGCGGTGGCCGCGCTTCGTTTGCACGCCCCCTACGAGGTGATCGTGGCGCCGGACCGGCCGCCGCGCACCAAGCCGAAAGCCCTCAACGCCGCCCTGCCGTTCGCCCGCGGCCGTTTCATCGCCGTATACGACGCCGAGGACGAGCCCGAGCCGGACCAGTTGCGCGCTGCCGTCGCGTGCTTCCGCGACCACGGTCCGGAACTCGTCTGCGTGCAGGCGCGCCTGACCATCGCGAACGCCGACGACACCTGGCTGACGCGCCTGTTCGCGGCCGAATATGCCGGGCTCTTCGACGTCTTCCTGCCGGGTCTCGCGCGCCATCGCCTGCCGTTGCCGCTCGGAGGTTCGTCCAACCATTTCGTCACCGCGGTGCTGCGCCAGGTCGGCGCCTGGGATCCCCACAACGTCACCGAGGATGCGGATCTCGGCATGCGGCTTGCCCGCTTCGGGTTCGAGACCGCCGTCATGGCGTCGAGCACCTTCGAGGAGGCGCCGGGGCATTTCGGCCCATGGCTGCGCCAGCGCACCCGCTGGTTCAAGGGCTGGACGCAGACCTGGCTCGTCCACATGCGCCGGCCGTGGCGGCTGTGGCGGGACCTCGGTCCGTCCGGGTTCCTGGTCTTCCAACTGGCGGTGGGCGGCTCGGTGCTGGCGGCGCTGGTGCACCCGCTGTTCCTGGCCGTGTTCGCGGCTGCCTTGGCGAGCGACGGCTCGCGACCGACTGCCCTGCTGTTTGGCTTCTATGGGGTCGCATGCGTGGCCGGCTATGCGTCGTCCATCGTCCTCGGCACGGTCGGGCTGGCGCGGCGCGGCCTCTTGTCCCGGGCCTGGGTGTTGCTGACGATCCCGGTCTACTGGCTGCTGTTGTCGGCGGCCGCCTGGCGGGCGCTGTTCAAGCTGGTGGCGCGGCCGTTCGAATGGGAAAAGACGCCCCACGGCCTGGCGCGGACATGGCGGAAGCAGGGCTGAGACGTCGTCTCAAAAATACTTGCGCGTCAGAAATACTTGCGCAGGTCGTTTGCGGCCGCCTCGGGGTTGCGCTTGAGATTGAACGGGGCGACGAAACCGCCGCGCTTGTCCATGAGATAGATGAGCGCGGTGTGGTCCATGGTGTAGTCGTCGCCCTCGGTCGGCACTTTCTTGAAGTAGACCCGGAAGGTCTTGGCGATCGCAGCGAGGCCGTCGGCATCGGTGGTGGCGCCGCGCACGTGCGGATCGAAGGAGGACAGGTAGTCCTTGAGCACGGCCGGGGTGTCGCGCTCGGGATCGACCGACACGAACAGCGCCGCGGTCTTGTCGGCGTCGGGGCCGAGGGCGCGCATCACCTCGGAAATGTCGAACAGCGCCGTCGGGCACACGTCCGGGCAATGGGTGAAGCCGAAGAAGATCAGAAACGGCTTGCCGGCGAAGTCGCGCTCCGTGATGGTCTTGCCGTCCTGGTCGACGAGCCGGAACGGCCCGCCGATGGACGACTGCATGCCGGCCCCGGGTGGGCCGACGAGCATCAGGATGACCGCCAGGCACAACACGAGCCCGGCCAGAAATGCTGCGAACACCAGTGCGAGGCGCGTGGCGCGTGCCGTCATGGAGCGTCCTCGACCGTTGTGTCTCTACAATGTGGCATGCCTACAGACACGCCTGGATGCCGGCCACGATGGTCTCGACGAACACCGCCGTGCCGTAGTGGACCCACAGGCCGAGCGCCGCCGCGGTCGCCACGCCGACGAAGGCGGCTGCCGCCACCACGACGGTTCGCGACAAGTTCTGACGGCCGGCGCGTTCGGAGATGGGTGACATGGCGGGTGGCGGCTGTCCGGTTCACTGCCGTGTACAAATAGGGGGCGAGCCATGGCCCGGCAAGACGACAAAGCGCCCTCACCGGAACCGGTGAGGGCGCAGGAACGCAAGGGAACAGGGAGATCGGAACTTACTTTGCGGCCGGCGACACCAGCGGCGGCAGGGCCGGCGGCGGCGGAATGTCGACCACCGCGACCGTCGGCTTGAAGCTCGCATCGCGTAGTGCGATCTGGCCCTGGCGGGCGTAGTTGAGCGACTCGCCCAGGATGCGGGCGGCCTCCTGCGGGGCATGGAAGCCGGTCGAGTTCTCGGCCTCGACGAAGTCGAGATAGAACTGGGCGCGACGCTGCATGTATTGCGCGGTCTTGAGCTCGGCGTCGCCCTTGCCGGCCGCCTTGGCGGCCTTGAGGTCGTCGATCAGGCCGACGAGTGCCTGCATGGCGTCCTCACGCAGCTTCCAGTGCCGGTCCTGGATCGCCTCGACGCGATCCTTGAGTTCCTTG
Source organism: Astrobacterium formosum (assembly GCA_030848545.1). Lineage (GTDB taxonomy): Bacteria > Pseudomonadota > Alphaproteobacteria > Rhizobiales > Xanthobacteraceae > Astrobacterium > Astrobacterium formosum. The sequence goes on along the minus strand of JAVDCA010000025.1, from coordinate 61,443 downwards.
GCGGTGATCTTGGCGTCGTGCTTGCTGTGGCAACCCATGCAGGCATTGGCGATGTTGAGGAGCGGGCTGCGCACCCAGTGATCACTGACGGTCTGGCCGCCATGCTTGATCATCGGCATGTGGCAATCCGAGCAGGTGACGCCGGCGCGGGCATGGATGCCCTGGCTCCACATCTCGAATTCGGGATGCTGGGCCTTCAAGGCCGGCGCGCCGGTGTCCTTGTGGGTCCAGTCGCGGAAGCCGATTTCGTCGTACAAGGCCTGCATGTTCTCGACCTTGAGGCCTTTTGCCCACGGGAAGACAAGGCGGCGTTCGGCGCCCTTGAAATAGTACTCGACATGGCACTGCGCGCACACATAGGCGCGCATTTCCTGGTTCGAGGCCTGCTTGTTGACGTCGTAGTTCTGGATGCCCTGTGACGCCTTCAAGGCGCGCAAGCCTTCGATGAGGGCCGGCCGCGTGACGCGCAGCGCCATGGTCTGCGTGTCATGACAGTCGATGCACGACACCGGATGCGAGACGAGCTTGGCGGCGTCCGGGAACGGCATGGCGTTCATCTTCTCGAAGCCCTTGGTGACGTCGCCGTCACCCTGCTTCTTCATGGCGACGTAGCTCGAGGCGTGGCAGTTCATGCACGCGCCCGGCTGCTTCGCGAATGTCTGCCGGCCCGTATTCTGCTGGTCGATATTCGCGTAGGCGTGGCCGCGATCCTCGCGGAAATCGGCCGAGAAGGCGTAGCCCTGCCACATGGCCTTGAGGCCGGCATCTTCCTCCACCTTCGACTTCGACACCACCGAGCGGGGATCGGCCTGGGTCGGCGTGCGCGGCTCGGCTTCGCTGCCGCCGTACTTGGTGCGCTCCATGTCGACGGTCTTGGAATAAAGCTCGTAGTGGACCGGGAAGGTCTTGCCCCAGACGGCCGGATCGTCGGTATCGTCGGTGATCGGCGGCGGCGCTTCCTGCGCTGCGGCCTTGGCGGGCTGGGCCTTGGCGGGCTGCGCCTTGGTGGATTTGGCGCGGTGCTTGGACGCCTTCGGCTTGTCGGATTGGGCGAATGCATCTCCGAGCGGAGACAGTGCGGGAAGCGTCAGGATCGCGGCACCGACGAGACCGGTCAGTGCCGCCGCACCGAGAGCCGCGGCATAGGAGCGCGAAGACATGCGCATGGATCGTCTCCTGATGGGGGGCTTTGAAACGGTCGCAAACGGGGACGCAACGTTACGAACACAGTCGAAAACCACGCTTGACCAAAGTCAAGGCAATGGCATCGGCGGCGAAATGCTACCGGTGGATGCAATATCGGGAGGCTATAAGGTACCGATTTGGGTGCCGGCTGCGGCCGCAGCCGGGTCAGCGCCGATCGGCCCCGGGGTGCGCTCGGGCGCTGTCGTGATTCGTTCGCCCGCCGCCCGCCGCATCCGAAGCGGCGCATCCGGCCTGTAAATCCAGAGTTGGGGTTGTGGAGGGATTGGAGCGGGCGATGGGAATCGAACCCACGACATACAGCTTGGGAAGCTGTCGTTCTACCACTGAACTACGCCCGCGAGCCGAGAGAGACTGCCATCGCTTGTAGACTGTCGCCTGAAGACGATCGCCTGGAGACAATCGCTTGGTCCCGCAACCTCTTTTTCGTCCAGTCTCTCTTCGATCTCAAGTCCTTGCGGACGAATTGAGCACAAAAAGCTTGCCCCGTGAAGGGCGGGGGATCGGAAGACCTACGGCAGCCTCTGGATCGCGGCGAGGATCGCTATGCCGGCGGCCAGCATCGCGCCGAGCCGGACGGTGAGACGAAGCGTCTGCGTCTCCAGGGCTTGCGCCAGGTCAGCCTTGGTCACGAGCTCTGACATGATGAACAGCCTCGCCGCATCGGCATGGGCCTCGGCCTGCGGGTCGGGCACGCCGTTCTCCCGCAAATGACGCGCATAACTGAGCCTGTCGAAGGCCCAGACCATAGCACAACTCCTCCCGATTGTGGCTTCTCCCTGATTCGCCTTCAAGGCGCGCAAGGGCGAATGCAGGTCCTTTTCGCTACAGAACATAGGCAGAACATCGGGGCCGATAAGTCAAGGTAGCCAAATGACTATTCCCCTCGACGCCACAGGCCCGCTATTCAGCTGCCCGCCGCCGACCGCGAAGCTAGAGGATAACCCCATGCTGAAAGCGATCGAAGCCGTCGTCTCCGATCCGCGCACCGAACGCGTCATCACCGTCCTGATCATCATCAACGCCATCGTGCTCGGGCTGGACACGAGCGCCGCCATGCGGGAGCACTTCGGACCCACGCTTGAACTCATCGACCACGTGATCCTCACCGTGTTCGCGGCCGAGCTCGCCGCCCGCATCCTGGTCGAGCGTCTGCGTTTCCCGCGCAATCCCTGGAACGTGTTCGACTTCGTCGTCGTCGGCATCTCGCTGGTGCCGACGGCGGAGATGTTTTCGGTGCTGCGGGCGCTGCGCATCCTGCGGGTGCTGCGGCTCATCACCGCCGTGCCGACCCTGAAGCGCGTCGTTGGCGGCTTGCTCGCCGCGCTGCCCGGCATGGGCTCGATCGTGCTCCTGATCTCGCTGATCTATTACGTCTTCGCCGTCATGGCGACGAAACTGTTCGGCGACGACGTGCCGAACCTGTTCGGCACGCTCGGGGATTCCCTGTTCACGCTGTTCACCGTAATGACGCTGGAGGGCTGGGTCGACGGCGTCACCAAGCCGGTGATGGAGAAGCACCCCTACGGATGGGTGTTCTTCATCACCTTCATCATCGTGACCACCTTCATGGTGCTCAATCTGTTCATCGGCGTCGTCGTCAACGCCATGCAGGCCGAAGCCGTCAAGGAAATGGAAGCCGAGCGCGAAGCCGAACGGGAGATGATCCAGGAAGAGGCCGGCCCGATCCTGGCCGAAGTCAAGGCGCTGCGGCAGGAGGTGGCGACGTTGCGGGCGGAGCTCGCGAAGGCGCAACCTGCGCAGTGAACGCGCTACGCCGAGCGTTGACGCAGGGGAAGACGCTGGGGAACGCGTAGGAATGTGTGATCCGTCCGCGGTCTGCCTTGCTCGCGTCGTGTCGCATACCTAACGTATCGCCCGCAGCCCCTTCGCACGGGGCGACGCTTGGGAGCGACAGATACTTGGAAGCGACAGATACTTGGGAGCGACACATGAAGCAGATCATTCTGGCCGTCGTCATCGCGGCGTTCGCCGGACAGGCGCAGGCGGCATCCTGCAAGAGCCAAGCCGCCGACAAGAAGCTGGCCGGCGCGGCACTGACGTCGTTCATGAAGAAGTGCGAAAGCGACGCGACGGCCGCGTGTGAGAAGTCGTCGGTGAAACTCGCCGGCGCTGCCAAGACCAGCCACATGAAGAAGTGCGTCGCCGACGCCGTCGGTAACTGACCAAGCCTCGGGCAGACGCCCCGATGCCGCCGCCGGCCTTCGGACCGGCGGTTTTTTTACCGCGGCGCATGGCCCGCGGCGTAATGATCCTGGCCAGCGCAATCGTCTGTCGCGATCCCGTACTGGTTCTGCGCGATTGCCTCGGCATCGTGCCCCGGGCGCAGCGCAGCATGAGCTTTTGCGAATGATGCGACGCAGACCCGGGGCCTAGCTCCGAGCGAGGCCCCGGGTCTGCGCAGCAGCATTACATGCTGCAGCGCGCCCGGGGCACGAGCCTGAACTGATCAGTCGGAAATAGTATCACACCCGAAAATGCTTCGACAGCTTCAGGCCCTGGGCCTGATAGGTCGAGCCGATGTCCTGGCCGTAGAGCTGGTCGGGCCGCGCCATCATGTTTTCGTAGACCAGCCGGCCGACGGTCTGGCCGTGCTCGATGATGAACGGCACCTCGCGCGAGCGCACTTCGAGCACGGCGCGCGAACCGTGGCCGCCGGCATCGGCGTGCCCGAAGCCGGGATCGAAGAAGCCCGCATAGTGGACGCGGAACTCGCCCACCAGTGGGTCGAACGGCACCATCTCGGCGGCGTAGTCGGGCGGCACGTGCACGGCCTCCTTGGAGGCCAGGATGTAGAATTCGTCGGGGTCGAGGATGAGGGCGCGGTCCTCGCGGGCCTTGAGCGGCTCCCAGAAATCGTCGACCGCATAGCCGGCCCGGCGATCGACGTCGACGACGCCGGTGTGACGCTTGGCCCGATAGCCGATGAAGCGCTCGGGGCCGAAGCCGGCGAGGTCGACGCTGACGCCGACGCCGTCGCGCACATCGGCGCTCGCATCGTCGACGAGGCGCTCGCGCGCATGCAGCGCAACGAGGGTTTCGGGATCGAGCGCCGCCTGGCCGCGGCGGAAACGCAGCTGCGACAGGCGCGAGCCCTCGCGCACCAGCACCGGAAAGGTGCGCGGCGAAATCTCCGCGTAGAGCGGGCCGTGATAGCCCGCCCCGATGCGGTCGAAGCCGCGGGTGCCGTCGGCGATGACGCGGGTGAAGACGTCGAGGCGGCCGGTCGAGCTTTTCGGATTGGCGGTGGCGGCGAGGTCGGCGGGCAGCGCCAGGCTCTCGGCCAGCGGCACGATGTAGACGCAGCCGGTCTCCAGGACGGCGCCGTCGCCGAGGGCGAATTCGTGCAGCTTCAAGTCGTCGATGCGCTCCGCCACCGTCGCGCCGGGGCCGGGCAGAAAGCTCGCCCGCACCCGGTAGGCGACTTCGCCGAGCCGCAAATCGAGGCTCGCGGGCTGGATCTGGTCGTGGTCGAATTCGTGCGCGCGCGGGATGCCGCCCGAGTCGGCGAGCTTGGCGATCAGCCGGTCGGGAAGGATGCCCTTGTCGTCGGGGCGGAATGTCAGCGGCACGCGGGTTCTTGTCATTCTCCCGCTGTATCCGAAGGCCGTCTTGACGAAAAGGCGAGGCCCCGGTATGAGGCGACGTTATCCCGTGGTCATTTGAGCCGGCCGGCTTGCAGCCACGTAAAATAAGTCGCTAAAAGGCCGGGGACACGTGGACCCGGCTTGGGATTTTTCCCCTGGCCGGTTTTTTATTGGCCGAAGGAGGCCGAACATGTCCGCGTCGTTCCGCTATCGTCCCGAAACCCGGCTCGTCCATGCGGGGAGCCTGCGCTCCCAGTTCGGCGAAACGTCCGAGTCGATCTTCCTCACCCAGGGGTTCGTCTACGATTCCGCCGAGCAGTGCGAGGGGCGCTTCACCGGCGCCGATGCCGGCTTCCAGTATTCGCGCTTCGCCAATCCGACCGTCGACATGTTCGAACGGCGCATGGCGGCCTTCGAGGGCGCCGAGACCGCGCGCGCGACCGCGACCGGCATGGCGGCGGTGACAGTGGCGCTCATGGGCCAGCTCAGGGCCGGCGACCATGTGGTCGCCTCCAAGGCCATGTTCGGTTCCTGCCGCTATATCGTCGAGGACTACCTGCCGCGCTTCGGCGTCGCCTCGACGCTGGTCGACGGCACCGATCTCGATCAGTGGCGCGCCGCCGTGCGGCCGAACACGAAAGTGTTCTTCTTCGAAAGCCCGACCAATCCGACGCTCGAAGTGATCGACATCGCCGCCGTGGCGGAGATCGCCCACGATGCCGGCGCCACGCTGACGGTCGACAACGTGTTCGCGACGCCGATCTGGCAGAGCCCGCTCGCACTCGGGGCCGATTGCGTCGTCTATTCGGCGACCAAGCACATCGACGGCCAGGGGCGATGTCTCGGCGGCGTCGTGCTGGGGTCGGAGAAGTTCATCATCGACAACATCCAGATGCCCTTCCGGCAGACCGGTCCGGCGCTGTCGCCCTTCAATGCCTGGGTGCTGCTCAAGGGCCTGGAGACGCTCGCGGTGCGGGTCGAGCGTCAGACCCGGACGGCCGCCGCGGTGACGGCGGCGCTCGATGGCCACAAGAAGATCAAGCGGCTGATCTATCCGGGCCGTCCGGACCATCCGCAGGCGGAGGTGATCAAGCGGCAGATGAAGGGCGGCTCGACGCTTGTCGCCTTCGAGATCGACGGCGACAAGGCGGCCGCGTTCCGCTTCCTCAACGGGCTCGAACTCGTGCGCATTTCCAACAATCTCGGCGACGCCAAGAGCCTCGTGTGCCATCCGGCCACGACCACGCACCAGCGTCTCGCCCAGGCCGCGCGCGATGAACTGGGCATCTCCGACGGCGTCATCCGCTTCTCCGCCGGCCTCGAACATCAAGACGACCTGATCGAGGACATTTTGCAGGCGCTGGAGAAGGTGTGAGGGCGTCGTCATTGCGAGGAGCCGAAGGCGACGAAGCAATCCAGGGGCCGCGAAGGAAGGACTGGATTGCTTCGCTTAAGCTCGCAATGACGGGTATGACTACCCCTCGCCCTTCACGATCCTGGCCAACTGCGCCTCCTGCTCCGCCGTGAGCTTCGGCGTCGCGACGGCGGGGTCGGTCGCCGGCGTATCCTTGCGCCGGCGCGCCGTCATGACGAGCGCGATCCCGCCGGCGATCAGCACCGCCGGCCCGGCGAGCCACAGGATCAGGGTGTGCCACTCGAAGCGCGGCTTGAGCAGCACGAACTCGCCGTAGCGCTCGACCAGATAGTCGACCACCTGCGGGTTGGTGTCGCCGGCTTTCAGGCGCTCGCGCACCAGCAGGCGCAGGTCGCGGGCGAGCGGGGCGTCCGAATCGTCGATGGACTGGTTCTGGCAGACCATGCAGCGCAGTTCACGCGACAGGTCGCGGGCGCGCGTTTCCAGCGCCTGATCGGGCAGAACCTCGTCGGGCTGCACCGCGAGAGCCGGATGCGCCCCCGCGAGTGCGAGCGCTATGACGAGAGATCGAAGAATACGCATCATGTCACTCCGCCGGCTGCAGGGCCGTCTTGGACTTGGCCTTGGCGGGTTTGGGGGCGCCGACGCGCAGGCGCCGGTCGGACAGCGACAGCCCGCCGCCAAAAGTCATCACCAGGGCGCCGATCCAGATCAGGAGCACCAGCGGCTTGTGATAGATGCGCACCGCGATGGCGCCGTCGGGGCTGGGATCGCCCAGCGACACGTAGAGCTGGCTCGCCCCGCGGGAATACAAAGCCGCCTCGGTGGTGCCCATCTCGCGCGCCGCGAAGTTGCGTTTGGTCGGCTCCATGACGGTGATCACATTGCCGTCGCGGCGGACCGTGAAGTGGCCGATCAGTTCGCGATAGTTCGGCCCTTCGCGCATGGAGGTGCCGTCGAAGGTGAGGTCGTAGCCGCGCAGCGACAAAACCGCGCCCGGCTTGACCATGCCGATGCGCTCGGCGCCCCAGTTCATCTCGCACACGACGCCCAGCATGGTGAGGCCGACGCCCAGATGCGCGATGGCGGTGCCCCAGCTCGCCCGCGGCAGCCCGGCTGCACGGCGCGCCACCACCGCGAGGGGTAGCCGCATGAGGCCGATGCGCTCGGCGATATCGACCAGCGCGCCGACGATCACGTAGGCCGAAAGCCCGATCGCGAACGGGGCGATCACCGGCCCGCCCCAGGTGTAGGCATAGACCGCGGCTGCGACGACGGCGCCGGCCGCGTAGGCCCACACGAGGCGCTGCGCAACGCCGAGAAGGTCGCCGCGCTTCCACGCCAGCATGGGCCCGAACGGCATCGCGAGTAGGATGGGCAGGAACAGGGGCCCGAAGGTCATGTTGAAGAACGGCGCCCCGACCGAGATTTTCGCGCCCGTGAGCGCCTCGAGGGCGAGCGGGTAGAGGGTGCCGACGAACACGGTCGCGCAGGCGGTGGTGAGCAGGAGATTGTTCAGGACCAGCGCGCCCTCGCGCGATACCGGCGCGAACAGGCCGCCCTGTTTGAGCGAGGACGCCCGCCACGCAAAGATCGCGAGCGAGCCGCCGATGAAGGCGATCAGGATGGCGAGGATGAACACGCCGCGGGTCGGGTCGGTGGCGAAGGTGTGCACCGAGGTGAGTACGCCCGAGCGCACCAGGAAGGTGCCGATCAGGGACAGCGAGAAGGCCAGGATCGCGAGCAGGATGGTCCAGACCTTGAGGGCCTCGCGCTTCTCCATCACCAGGGCGGAGTGCAACAGCGCGGTGCCGGCGAGCCACGGCATCAGCGAGGCGTTCTCGACCGGGTCCCAGAACCACCAGCCGCCCCAGCCGAGTTCGTAATAGGCCCAGTAGGACCCCATGGCGATGCCGAGGGTCAGGAACATCCAGGCGGCGAGCGTCCACGGGCGCACCCAGCGCGCCCAGGCGGCGTCGATGCGGCCCTCGATCAGGGCAGCGACCGCGAACGAGAACGAGATCGAGAAGCCCACATAGCCCAGATAGAGGAGCGGCGGATGGATGGCCAGCCCGAGGTCCTGCAGGATCGGATTGAGGTCGCGGCCCTCGAAGGGCGGATTGGGAAGACGCGCGAACGGGTTCGAGGTCAGAAGGATGAACAGATAGAAGGTCACCGCGATCCACGACTGCACGGCGAGCACGCTCGCCTTCAAGGCCGCCGGGATGTTGTTGCCGAAGGCGGCGACCAGGGCGCCGAAGAAGGCGAGGATCAAGACCCACAAAAGCATCGAGCCTTCGTGGTTGCCCCACACGCTGGTGAGCTTGAAGATCAGCGGCTGCTGCGAATGGGAGTTCTCGGCGACGTTGAGGATCGAGAAATCGGACGTCACGTAGCAGGCGGTGAGTGCCGCGAACGACAGAGCCACGAACACGAACTGGACGAGCGCCGTCGGCGAGGCGACCTGCATCAGCACCGGATCGCGCGTGCGCGTACCGACGAGCGGCACCACCGATTGCACCAGCGCCAGCGCCAGCGCCAGCACCAGGGCGTAATGGCCGAGCTCAGCGATCATTCAAACGACCTTTCGTCACTGTCATCGACAACTCTCGTGATGCCGGCGTCCCTCGCCGCAGCCGGCTCCCTCTCCCCTGCGGGGAGAGGGTCGGGGTGAGGGGGCTCCGGCGGTGCGAGACGCGCACGACGTTGCCCCATCCTCCCCTGACCCGGCGCGAACGCCGAGCAACCCACTTGCTTCGTCACCCCCTCACCCCGGCCCTCTCCCCAACGGGGAGAGGGAGAAGGGAGGCCGTGCCACATGCAATCTCCCTGCCCTGAAAGAGGAGGGATGTCTCACTGCACCTTCGCGGTCCCGCTCTGCGCCGCGGCGCCGCCCGTCTTCTTGGCGGCGTAGTCGTCCTTCCAGTGGCCCTGCTTCTTGAGCGAATCCTCGATTTCCTTGGGCATGTAGCGCTCGTCGTGCTTGGCGAGCACGCTGTCGGCCTTCATGACGCCGGCCCCGTCGAGCTTGCCCTCGGCGATCACGCCCTGACCCTCGCGGAAGAGATCGGGCAGGATGCCCTGGTAGGTGACCGGAATCGCCTTGTTGCCGTCGGTGACCTCGAAGCGGATGTGGAGGTCGTCGCTCTTGACGACGCTGCCGGGCTGGACGAGGCCGCCGAGGCGGATGCGGGTATCGGGCCGCACGTGTTTCTCGATCACGTCGGTGGGCGAATTGAAGAACACGATGGAATCGGTGAGCGCCGTCAGCACCAGTCCGGCGGCGACGCCGAGGACGCCGAGGCCGACCGACAGGAGAACGAGACGACGTTGCTTGCGGGTCATGATGTTTCTCGTTTCGGTTTTTTGTCGGTTTCTCGTCGGTTTCTCGGCTTGCGGTTCGGTTCCGATTCTAGTGCGGCGCAGCCTGCGCGCAAAGGCGACCGATTATCCTTCCAGCCCGAGTTCCTTCACGCCATCGTCGAGCCGGCGCAGCTTTTCGCTGTCTTTGCCGAGCGCCGTGCGCGCATCCGTGATGGCGGCGCGGGCCTTGTCGGCGTCGCCCAGCACCACATAGGAGCGCACCAGGCGGATCCAGCCATCGACGTCGGAACCGTCCTGCTTGAGCCGGTCGGCGAGGCGGGACACCATGCCGCGGATCATGTCGTCTTCGCCCGCCTTGGCCTGCGGCGCCGGCGCGGCCGCTGCCGGCGCCTCCGGCGCCATGCCGAGGGCCTTGGCGACATCGGCTGTTGTGCTGCGCTGCGGCTCGGACTTTGCGACCTCGCCTTCGGGGCGCCCCTCGGCACGGGCGATGCTGCGGCGGACGAACTCGGTCCAGCCCGCCTCCGGCGTCGCATCGGCGAGCAGCGCCGTCCAGGCCGCGACGGCATCCGCCTTGCGGCCGTCCTGCTCGGCGGCGAGCCCGAGATAGAAGCGGGCGGAGACGTTCTTGGCGTCGAGCTTGATGGCGCGGTCGAAGGCCGCATGGGCCTCGGCGGTGACGACGCCGTTGGCCGCCGCCACCACGGTCTCGCCGAAGTCGGCCTCGCGTTCGGCGGTCGAGCCGAGCAGGCGCAGCGCATGGCCGCGCGCCTTGGCGGCGGCCTCGTAATTGCCGCTGCGCATGTAGACCGGGGCGATGACCTCCCAGCCGCGGCCATCGTCGGGATTCTTCTCCAGATAGGCCTCGACACGGGCGATCAGGGCTTCGAGCGACTGCCCCTGCGGATTGCCCTGCGGGTTCCCCTGCATGGGCACGCCGGCATGGACGCGGGCGAGGCGGTCGGAGAGCGGCTGGCCTGGCAGTTCGGGCGAACCGAGCTGCAGATAAAGGGCACTGGCGCCGACCGGCACCAGGATCAGCGCCAGGATGCCGGCCAGGCGCCGATATCCGGCCGGCTGCGCGGCGGCCGATTCGGCCGCAGTGGCATCCGCGGCCGCGAGCAGCCGCCGTGAGACCTCGATGCGGGCCGCCTCGGCCTCGGGCGCCCCGATGGCGCCGTTGGCCCGGTCGCGCTCGATCTCTTCGAGCTGGTCACGATAGACCGCGACGTCGTTGCCGGCGGCGACCGGCTTCGGCCTGCGCGCCAGCGGCCACAGGATGGCGGCGACCGCCATGGCGGTCATGAAAGCCAACAGAAGCCAGAGCGTCATTTTCTCGAGCGCAGTTCGGGTTCGCGGTTCAATGCCGTCCGACAGGTAAACGGCAATTCGATTAGAGAGCCGTCCCTGCGACGGCATTCGGGCCGAAACAGGGCTCGCCTCGGGCGCCGGTGCAAGGTGTCACTTCCGCGCAAGTGTGCGCAAGCCATCCCGACGCCATCCGGAGCTTTTCGACGATCGTCGCGTGTACAGGCCGCAGGGACGCCTCTCCTTGCTTTAGGTCAAGAGGGGTCTAGGGACCGGTGGTGGCATCGCGCCGCGCCGGCGAATGGCGGTTGTGTCGTGTCGTGCCTAGGATACCGCCGACAATCCCGCCATCCGCACCACCATGCCGCTCAGGTGTTGCGGATGCGTCACAGAGATAGAAATCTTGCAGGACTCGCCCTTTAATGCCGGTATTTCGACTTCAGCGTGCAGTTCCCGGAGTTGACGGCGCGTAACGCTATATTAGGGTTTTGTTTACCCCCGGACTTCCGCGCTTCGAGTGCGAAGTAGCAGACGGACCCGCGTTTTGCGCGGGACGGCCGGGATTTGTTGCGCTGCCTGTGGGGGGCCGCTCATGAGTTCTGTTGCCCGTGGCGAGGCTTTCAGGCGTCCCACCCCGGTGCGACGCACCCCTGCGCGACTCGCATCGAACCCGAGCGCAGGTTGTTCTCTCGTCCGGGGGCTTGCCGGGATCGGTCTGGTCCTGCTCGCCCTGCTGCTGCAGCTTGGCGCCGGCCTCGCTTCACCCGCCGCGGTCCGGACGGTGGCGGCTTCCCCGCACGGCGGCGGAATGGCCGATGACGAAGCGGCGCTGCGCCGTTTCGCCCGCGATATCGGCATCGCGGCGCCGGCGTCCCGCAGCGATGACGATCCCTATTCGGCGCTCCTGGACTTCGCCCGTATGGTCGGCGCCGATCCCGCAACGCCGCTGCTGGCGCAGGCCACGCCTCCGGCCAATTCGGCCGCCAAGCCCGCGGCCAAGCCCGCGGCCAAGCCGGCCGCCACCCCGGCCAAGCCCAAGGCGGCGAAGCCGGCAGCGAAGCCCGAGAACAAGGGCGGCCAGGGCGACGCCTATTTCGTCGGCTCGGCCAAATGCACCGAATGCCATGCCGCCATCACGGCCGAGTTCTCGACCACCGTCATGGGGCGCATCGGCCGCACCACCCGCAAGGGCACCATGGAGTGCGAGAACTGCCACGGCCCCGGCTCCAAGCACGTGGCCGCCGGCGGCGGCCAGAACGAGGGCCTGATCACCTACCGGCCGTCAGATCCGCGTTACAACATCGAGGAAATCAACGAGACCTGCCTGACCTGTCACCAGAAGGGCAACCAGACCGCCTGGAAGGGCTCGACCCACGAGACCCGCGGTCTCGCGTGCACGCAGTGCCACACGGTGATGAAGAACGTCAGCCCGAAGGGTCTGTTGTCGGCGGGCGCCGAGACCGAAGTCTGCTTCCAGTGCCACAAGCTGCAGCGCGCGCAGATGCAGCGCTCCTCGCACATGCCAGTCCGCGAGGGCAAGATGACCTGCGCCAACTGCCACAATCCGCACGGCAGCGTGTACGGCACCGAGGCGCTGGTCCGCGAGCCGTCGGTCAATGACAATTGCTACAAGTGCCACGCCGAGAAGCGCGGCCCGATGCTGCACGAGCATCCGCCGGTGCGCGAGAACTGCCTCAATTGCCACGACGCGCACGGTTCCAACCACGAATATCTCTTGAAGGTCCAGCGGCCGCGCCTGTGCGCCGAGTGTCACGGCTTCGCCCATGGCGGCCAGCCCGGCTTCAGCAGTCTGAGCAACTACGCGTTCGGTCACGGCTGCAACAACTGCCACTCGCAGGTGCACGGCTCGAATCATCCGGGCGGGCAGTGGTTCCAGCGCTGACGCGAACTGCGAAACGGCGCGACGGCGAATGTGAGGTTTCTTCGGCGGACTTCGGGGCGAGTGCGATGAAGAACAGGGCTGGACTACTTCTCACCTGTGCGACGGGAGCATTGCTGGTCGGAGCGGGAGCCCATCCGGCCATGGCGGCCGACCCGGCGCCGGCGCCACCGGCGGTCGCGCCGAGCGAATGGTGGACCAACGGCGTCATCGAGATCGGCGGCCGCTTCTTCATCTCCAAGCAGGGCGGCCGCACCGCCGGCAACCAGCGGAGCCTGGGTAAGTTCTACGAATATCGCGACCTCACGCCCGGGCCGATCGGCGGCTTTGTGTTCACGGCGGGCACGAAGGACGGCCTCTACGTGGTCGACATCGGCGGCCGCAACATCGGCTACGACGACCAGAACTACACGTTCGATGTCAACAAGGCCGGTGAGCAATACTTCACCTTCGTGTGGGACCAGACGCCGCACACCTACAACGACGTGGCGACGACCATCTACAGCGGCGTCGGCGGCAACGATCTGACCCTGTCGAACGGCTTTCGCCAGTCGATGGCGAATCAGTTGACCGCGGCGGCAGGCAACGATCCGCCGCGGCCAACCACCAACGCGCAACGCACCACCATCGCCAGTCTCATCGACGGCAATCTCAACACCTTCCATCTCGGCTTTCGCCGCGACGTCGCGGCGGCGGAATATCGCTGGACCCCGGACGAGGCCTGGGACGTCAAGACCGACTACACCCGCATCCGTCGTGACGGCACCCAGCCGGTGGCGGTGATGACCTATCAGATGGCGCCGAGCGGCACCGCGGCGGCGGAGCGGAACGGCCGCGTCATGCTCGAAGTGCCGAAGCCGATCGCCGATACCACCCACAACGCCAATGCGAGCGCCGAATATGCCGGCACGACCCCGTGGGGCAAGAAGTTCAACATCTCTCTGGGCGGCGGCTATTCGGCCTACCAGAACGACTACGCGGCCTTCGGCTTCCAGAACCCGTGGATCCCGAACGGCAGCAACAGCGCCATCGCGCCGCTCGACAATTCCTATTCGCTCGCGCCCGACAATTCGGCGGCGACCGCCCGCGTCAACGGCGGCGTCGACCTGCCGTTCAACAGCCGCTACGTCGCGGCAATGAACTACACCATGGCGCGCCAGGACGACCAGTTCCTGCCCTTCACCGTCAATCCGGCGCTGCCGCCGCAGGTCATTTCGCAGGCGGGCCTCAACGGCGGCAACAACACGCTCCTCCTCAACAACGTGCTGACGACGTCCTGGACCCCCAACGTCAAGTCGACGCTACGCTACCGTTATTACGACTTCGACAGCATCACCGATCCGATCTCGGTCTCCGGCTGGTACGTCGCCGACGGCAACATCCTGGAAGGGCCGCACACCTACTTCCCGATGGCCTACACCAAGCAGAACGCCTCGGCGGACGGCAGCTGGCGGCCGCTCAAATGGCTGACCGTCGGCGGCGGCTATTACTGGGAGCGCTGGGACCGCGACCGCCGCGACGTCAACGTCACCGACGAGCATACCGGCAAGCTGTTCGCCGATGCGAGGCCGGTCGACTGGGCGCAGATCCGCGCCACCTATCTGCACAGCGAGCGCCGCTACGACAGCTACGTGCCCATCACCAATCCGGATGCGGCCTACAGCACCTACCGGCTGTTCGACATGGCCAACAGGAGCCGCGACAAAGGTACGCTGGCAATCGATCTCTATTCCCAGGACAACGTCACCTTGACGCCGACGGCGGGCTTCCGCATCGACGATTACGGCACCGATCCCTACGGCCCGTCCCGCGAACTCGGTCTCCTGAGGGACGAAAGCTGGAACGCCGGCCTGGAGATTTCGTGGCGGCCGTCCCGTGACGTCACCGTGATGGCCTCGTACATGCACGAGGAAATCCAGCGCAACATCATGGCGCACCAGAACACGAGCATGCTCGACGTCCAGATCGCCGACCGCATCGAGACGTTCATGATCGGCACCAAGGCCATCATGGTGCCCAACAAGCTCGACGTTTCCGCCAACCTCTTGTTCTCGACGGCTCTCGGCCGGCTGGGCAGCCATGCCGGACCGGTATTTGTCGGCAATCCCACCTCCATCAACCCGGAAGCGTTCCCCGACATCACCCAGCAGTTCACCCGCTTCGACCTGCAGGCGCGCTATGCGGTCGATCCGGAGGTGGTGCAGAAGCTCGGGTGGACGGGCGAGACTTTCGTGCGCCTGCGCTACATGTGGGAGCGGGCCATCGTCGACGACTGGAGCACGGTCAACCAGAATTATCTGTGGCTGATCAACCCCACCGGTGGCACTGTTTTCAACAAGAGCGTCTTCATGGGCTGGAACAATCCGAACTACAATGTCCAGCTCGTCACCGTCTCGCTCGGAGTGAAATGGTAGCCGTCCGGTGTTCCGAGGCCTGAGCGATTCATGGGAGCGGCCTTCGGCCGCTCTCAGCGCTCGCCGCAAGGGTCACCCTGGCGGGGTCACCCTGGCAGGGACGCGCGGCTTTGATCGCAAAACCTTGATCCGCCTCAAGGAGGGCCCGGCGGCTTGACGGCACAGTGAGCCACTACCTAAGAACGACAACAGCCAGGAGGACAGATCATGGCGATCAGCATCAAAACGCTCGCGGGTGCGGCCGTCGCATGTGCCATCGTGGCCGCGGGCGGGATCGGTTTCGTGGCCGCCACCTCGCAGGAGGTCTGCGCCGCGTCGGCCAAGACGAGCTTTGCCGAGGACGTGCTGCCGATCTTCCGCGGCCGTTGTTTCGGCTGCCACTCGCCCGGCGGCGAAGGCGTGCAGAAGTCCGGGCTCGACCTGACCACCTACGAAGGCGTCATGAAGGGAACCAACCACGGCCCCATGGTGATTGCACGCGACCCGCAAAGCAGCAATCTGATGTGGCTCCTGGACCACCGCGGCAAGCCCGAGACCCGCATGCCCCATTCAGGCAAGAAGCTGTCGACCTGCGACCGCGACGCCATCCGGGCGTGGATTCGCGAAGGCGCGCTGAACAACTGATTTCATTCCGGCGCTGAAAGAACTTTCGTCATTCCGGGACCGAGCGAAGCGAGGGGCCCGGAATCCATACTCCGCAACGACGGGAGTATGGATTCCGGGCTCGCGGCCTTTCAGGCCGCGCCCCGAAATGACGAAATCGTCAGGCGAAATCGCGCGTCAGTGGTCGCAGTGGGCCGCCCAGGTGCCGCCGATGAAATAGAGGCGACGCGGCGTGTTGCCGGACGTGCCGGCCTGGACGCGGTCGGCGACCGGCGGCGGCGGCTCTTTCATCTCCGGATGCTTGGCGAGATATTTGGCGAACGCCTCGGCGGACACGAGCCGCATCTTGCCGTGATAGACCACGCGGCAATCCTTCATGGTCAGTTCGCGCGGCGGTGCATTGGCGTATTCCTGCTTGCCGCTCTTGACGTAGCGGGCGTCGGCGGCGGTTGAGGCCAGAAGCGCGCCCACGACGGCCAGGGCCGCCGTGGCGAAATAGAACCCGCGTGCCATGTCGATCTCCTCTGCGTCGTGACCGTACCCTGATCGCGGCACTCCGGCCGTTCAGGTTGTGCCTGCGGGCCGGCTGCCGTAACCGTTGAACGAGCTTGCCCGATTTTCAACCCAGAGGTTTGCGGGAGATCAAATCGACGCCCGGGCGAGCGGTTGCGGCCGGGCCGGTCGTCAGCAGCCGTCAGGCGGGTACCGGTGACGACGGCCGACGATGTCCTCGACGTCCCATGCAGCCGCTTCACCCGCGGTCGCGTCGAGATAGTCGGGGCCGACCGGCACCTTGCCGGCGCCGCCCGGAATATCCAGGACATAGGTCGGCTGGGCGATGCCCGACAGGCGCCCGCGCAATTGCCGCATCAAGGCCTGGCCCTCCGCGATGGTGGTGCGCAGGTGGGAGGTGCCGGGCGCGAGGTCGCCCTGGTGCAGGTAGTACGGCTTGACGCGGGCCTCCACGAAGGCCCGCATCAGGGCGGCGAGCACGCCAGCGTCGTCGTTGACTCCCTTGAGGAGCACGCTCTGGCTCAGCATCGGCAGTCCGGCATCGACGAGCCGCGCGCAGGCTGAGCGCGCCGCCGCCGTCAGTTCGCGCGGATGGTTGGCGTGCAGGACCACATAGACGGCCTTGCCGGCCGCCTTGAGGGCGGCGATCAGGTCCGCCGTGATCGCCTCCGGGACCGCGACCGGCACGCGGGTGTGCACCCTCACGACCCTGACATGGTCGATGGCGCCCAGCGCCGCCATCACGTCGCCCAGGCGGCGCGGCGACAGGATCATGGGATCGCCGCCGGTCAGGATCACCTCCCAGATCTCCGGGCGGGAGCGGATATAGGCGTAGGCCGAGGCGAGTTCGTCCGGTGTCAGCATGGGCCGGCCGGCCGGTCCCACCATGGCGCGGCGGAAACAGAAGCGGCAGTAGACCGGGCACACATGCACGAGCTTCAACAGCACGCGGTCGGGATAGCGGTGGACGATGCCGGTGACGGGGCTGTGGGTGTCGTCGCCGATCGGATCGGCGCGCTCTTGTGGCGAGGTCTCGAGTTCGGCCGGGTCGGGCACGAACTGGCGGGCGATCGGATCGTTGGCGTCACCGGGGTCGATCAATGCCGCGAAGGCGGGCGGAATGGCGACGGCGTAACGGGCCGCCACCGCGTCGATTGCGGCGGCCTGCCCCGGGGCGACGAGCCCGGCGTCCACGAGATCGCCGGCGTTCCGCAGGGTGCGTCGGCCGGCGGCGTCGGTCGGGTCGTCGGGCGTCATGAATCTCCTTGCTGTCGGACGGGCGCGACACGCCTGCGGCCGAAGGAAGGCGCTATACATCCGTTTCCACGCGGGGGAAACCGCGCCTGGATGATCGCCGTGCGGGGGAGACCGTGGAACACGTGTGCCCCGAACCGCGAAGAGATGGATTGTCGATGATGGTATCTGGACGATCGGGCCGGCTCGCAGTGGCGCTTGGCCGTGCCCTGTCGGTCGCCGCCATGGTGTGGTCGACGGCGTCGGCCCTGGCTGCCGACTTGAAAGGACCGGTCGATGTTCCGGCGCGCCGCGCCCTCGTGGGACGGCCGCTGGGGCCGGTTTCCTGCGCGGCGGTGCCGGCGCCGGTGCGCGATATTGCCGCCGAGCCCTTCTACAGCGATCGCGCCGGCTCGGTGGTCGACCCGGCCCGCTATGCGGCCCGGGAGCGGATCGTCAAGCCGCTGGAGGATTATCTCCGCGGTGTCGTCAAGATGACCGACCGGTGGATCGAGTCCAACCCGCCGCGACCCGAGACGGCCCGATGTGCCCTCGACTGGCTGGACGGCTGGGCGCGTGCCGATGCCATGCTGGGCCAGGTGACCCCACAGGGCGGATATGAACGCAAATGGACGCTGGGCGGCCTCGCGCTCGCCTATCTGAACATCCGCGAGGCGCCCGGCCTCGACGCGGCGGCGAAAGCCCGCGTCGAAGCCTGGTTCGCCCGTCTGGCGGCGGAGGTCAGGCGCTATTACGACCGGCCGCCCGGCCGCGGCGTCACCGACAAGCTCAACAATCATCGTTACTGGGCGGCTCTTGCCGTCGCCGCCAGCGCCGTCGCGACCGGCGACCGTGCTGGCCTGGACTGGGCGATCGAAGCCTATCGGGTGGGGATCGGTCAGGTCGACGCCGACGGCATGCTGCCGCTTGAACTGGCCCGCGCCGGAAAGGCGCTGCACTACCACGCTTTCTCGGTCACCCCGCTGGTGATGGTCGCCGAAATCGGGGCCGCCAACGGCATCGACCTTTATGGCGAACGGGGCGGCGCGCTCGGACGGCTCGTTGCCAACGTGGTCGGCGGCCTCTCCGATCCGAGCCCATTCGAGCGCCGGACCGACACGAAACAGGGTTTCGTCGGCTCGCTCTCGGGTTGGCACGTGGCGTGGGCGGAGATCTGGTACGCGCGCCGCCGCGATGCGGCGGTCGTACCGCTCCTGCGCACCTATCGGCCACTGCGCAACAACTGGCTGGGCGGCAATATGAGCCTCGGATTCGGAGTCCCCGAATTGCCGCGGCCGTGATGATTGCCGGGCTGGAGCATGATCGTCCAGCTTATGAATCGTCGCTAACCATGAAGAGCGCCGCCATCTCCCTCTCCCCGGAGGGGAGAGGGCCGGGGTGAGGGGGATCGGACCTATCGAGAGATCGCTACCCCCTCACCCCCACCCTCTCCCCAAATGGGGAGAGGGAGCGCGCCTCGGACGGGGCAGATGTTTCCTTCCATCGCGATCATGCTCTAGCCGCCCGCGACCGGCGTCCAGATCACGTGCTCGATACGCGGCGCCCCGGTGGCCAGCATGACGAGGCGGTCGAAACCGAGCGCGCAGCCGCAGGCCGGCGGCATATGGTCGAGGGCCGAGAGAAAATCCTCGTCGAGCGGATAGGTCTCGCCATAGAGGCGCTGCTTCATCGCCATCGCCTCCGTGAAGCGCCGGCGCTGCTCGGCGGCGTCGGTCAATTCGCCGAAGCCGTTGGCGAGTTCGACGCCGGCGACGAACATCTCGAAACGCTCGGCGACGCGGGCGTCGTCCGGGGACGGTCGCGCCAGCGCCGCCTCGCAGATGGGATATTCGGTCAGGAGCGTGGGCCGGCCGCGGCCGAGACGGGGCTCGACGCGCTCCACGAGGATGCGGCTGAACACGTCCGACCAGGTGTCGTCCGGCGCGGTGCGGATGCCGGCGGTGGCCGCGGCCGCCATGAGGCCGTCGCGGTCGGTGTCGCGGCCCGAAAGCGTCGCCAGGAGGTCGATGCCGGCGAACCCCCGGAAGGCCTCCGCCACGCTCAGGCGCTCAGGCTCCGCGAACGGGTCGCATTCGACATCCCGGAAGGTGACGCGGTCCGCCCCGGCCGCCTCGGCGGCCCGGCGCAGGAAGTCGACGCAGTCGTCCATCACCGCCCCATAGGGTTCCTCGGCCCGATACCATTCCAGCATGGTGAACTCGGGGTGATGCAGGGCGGAGCGCTCTCCGTTCCGGAACACGCGGGCGAACTGGAAGATGCGCCGTTCGCCGGCGGCGAGCAGTTTTTTGCAGGCGAATTCCGGCGAGGTGTGCAGATAGAGCCGGCTG
This sequence comes from Astrobacterium formosum, assembly GCA_030848545.1. GTDB lineage: Bacteria > Pseudomonadota > Alphaproteobacteria > Rhizobiales > Xanthobacteraceae > Astrobacterium > Astrobacterium formosum. The sequence goes on along the minus strand of JAVDCA010000025.1, from coordinate 41,614 downwards.
ACGCCGCCGCCGGGCGCCTTCAGTTCGGTCGCGAAGGCGTGCAGATGGGTCTCGTTGCCGGGCGAGACCTGCAGGATGGCGGTTTCGACCTCGGTAAAATCCTGCGCCAGCAAAAGGTCGCGGATCGACCCCTGGATGCGGGTGCGTGCCTTGAGGAGGGGGCGCCGGTCGGAATGGACGTGGGGGGCCCACCAGGGGGAGGGGGCACCCATCAGGGCCGGCCCGCGAAAGCGCCGCTGGCGCTGAAATCGCTGGCGGTGAGCCGCAGGATCAGTATGTTGCGGCCGACAAATCCGGCCCCAGCCCGGCCGGGGCCCGCTATCGACCGAGGACAGGAACCTGTGAAAGTCATCGCCAGCTCGCTCCGCAAGGGCAATATCGTCGATCTCGACGGCAAGCTCTACGTCATCCTGACGGCGGAAAACATCCATCCCGGCAAGGGCACGCCGGTGACCCAGCTCGACATGCGCCGCATCAGCGACGGCGTGAAGCTGTCGCAGCGGTACAAAACCACCGACCAGGTGGAGCGTGCCCATGTGGAGGAACGCAGCTACCAGTTCCTCTACCACGATGGCGACGGCTTCCACTTCATGAACATGGACAATTACGACCAGCTCACCGCCCACCCCGATGTGGTCGGCGACAGCGACAAGTTCCTGCAACCGGAAATGAACGTGAAGCTGCAGGTCCATGAAGGCATCCCGGTGTCGATCGAACTGCCCCAGCGGGTGACCCTGGAAGTGGTCGAGACCGAACCCGCCATGAAGGGCCAGACGGCGTCCGGCTCGTTCAAGCCGGCGCTGCTGTCGAACGGCGTCAAGACCGCGGTGCCGACCCATATCACCACCGGCACCCGGATCGTGATCTCGACCGCCGACAGCACCTACGTGGAACGCGCGAAGGATTGAGTTTTCAGTTCATTTCTTCGCCATCGCGCCGCGCTCGGCCGTTCCGGTGGCGAGCCGGAGTGCCGTGAGTTCGGCGTTCGACAGAAAATACATCCGCGCCGGCGGCGTCTCCATGGCGTGGATCCACAGCGCCGGGTCGACGCCCATTTCCTGCAGGTATTTCTGGCACCGGGCCGAGACCCGCTGGGCGCTCTCCATGCCGGTACCGGCGGCCGAACCCATCGACGTGGCCGGGGTGGCGGCAAACGCCTGATGGACGCCGATCCTCGCCTTGGCGGCGGCGCGCCGCTCCACCCCGCCGGCGAACACCAGCGGGCAGGACGACGCGCACGTTGCGCCCGCCTCCACTTCGGTGGCCATGCCCTTCTGGCGGATCAGGCGCCCCATCGCGAGGGCATCCTCGAGGGAGCCGCCGGGCGAATTCAACACGACCGTGCTGACGTAGCTGCCGCGCTTGGCGATTTCGGCGGCAAAGCGCTCGGCGGCGCCGGCCTCGATGGTGCCTTTCGCCATCAGCCGGCCGCCGGCGACGAGATCGAAGCTCATGGCGTCGGCACGCGCATCCGGATCGTCCGGCGCTTGCGGAGCCGAGCCGGGCATCGCCACCGCTTCGGCGGCTTGATGACGGACCTCGTAATAATCGATGGCGACCACCGCCACCGTGGCGGCGACGAGAGCGCGCAACAGCCAGCGCAGCACGGCATCGTCGGAGTGATCGTTCAGCCAGCCGCCGGCCTGCTCCCCTCCCGTCTCCGTTCCGCCCCTTGGCATCAGGCGCCGTCCTTCTTGAGATTACGCAACAGCGTGACGTTCTCGTCGGCTTCGGTGACGGGAGACCGCATGTCCGCGCCCGCCGGGTCGGAACTCGCGGCAGGCTCCGCCTTGGCCGGCGTCGGCGCTTCGCGTCGCCCGGACGCCGTGGCCATCAGGGCCTGCGCGTCGCCCACCTCCCTGACGAGGCGTAAGGCCGCGATCAGCTCCGCCGCCGTCATGGTGGCGGCGTCGGCCTGCGGCTTTTCTTGGCGGCGGATGCCGGCATGCACCACGCACAGGATCAGGACCAGCACGCCCGGCATCAGGTCGATCGAGATGGCGCCGGCCCAGCTCGGGATGAAGTCGCCCGCATAGCGCACCACCGCCTCGGCAGAGGATAGCGGCTGGAAGCGCGGCGGCTCGACGACCGGCAGCGCGATGATGCGCTGGGCGGCGCCTGCAAGCGAGTCCGCCTGGGCGGCGATCGAGGCCTGCACTTTGCTCACCACGGCCGTCTGGCGCTGGGCGAGGTCGCTGGTGCGGCCATCGGGCGCCGGTGCGATGAAGCCCGCCGCCAGCCCGTCGGCGGCCCGCTTGACCGCCGGGGCGACCGAGGTCTGCTGCAGGGCCGCGATGACGCCGGCGAGTCCCAATGCTTCGGCCCCGAAGGCGTCGCTGCGCTGGGCGACCGGACCGCGGCCGGAGATGAGTTCGCGCATGGCAGCAAGGTGTTTGCCGCCGCGCTCGAACAGGCCCGTGACCCTGCCGGCCGACTGCTCGACCTCGCGGGCGAGCCCCGAAAGCTGGCCGGACATCTGGTCGAGGAGCTGCACCACGGTTCCGGAGCCGGCGGTTCCGGTCAGCGAGCCGGCACGTTCGGATTCGGCGAGTTTTGCGAAGCGCGACGACGCCATCTGGATGTCGGGCAGAAGCCCCTGGGCGGCGAGCGCGTTTGAATGCGCGCGGCCGAGATCGCGCGTGTAGGCTTCGGTTGCGACCGCGAGATGCTGCTGGATTGCCGCCGCGCCGGCGAGCGCCGAGGCGTTGAGCCAGGCCGACATGGCGATGATCATGACGGCGCCGAGCGCCATGCAGCCGAACATCAGGCTGCGGCCGGTCGGCTCGGTCAGATGCGGCAGGAGCCGCATCAGAAAACTCCAGAAAGCATAGATGCCGATCGTCACCGCCACCGAATAGATGACGGCGGCGAACATCACCAAAGTGGCGTTGCCGTTCAAAAGGTCGCGAACGCCCAGATAGGTATAGACGCCGCTCGCCAAAGCGAGCACCGCGAGGGTGACGCGCATCGTCGTTTCGAGGCGACGCACACCGTCCTGGAGAGCCGTATTCATCAAAAGAGTTCGCCGGTTTGCCGCCCCCGGCCGTCAGGCATATAGGTGTGGTATCGGGGCGAGAATGTGACTTGGCGTGCGCGATGTGTCGACGGGCCCGTCGGCTGCCGCGGCACGCCATTTGCTCGGCACCCGAGAAGGAACCGACCCCGCCATGAACGACGTGACGCCGGACACCCCCATGGACAAAGACGAGCCGCTGCGGGACGACATCCGTCTTCTCGGCCGCCTTCTCGGCGACACCGTGCGGGAGCAGGAGGGGGAGGGGGTTTTCGATCTCGTCGAAAGCATCCGCCAGACCTCGATCCGCTTCCACCGCGATGCCGACGTCGACGCCCGCCACGACCTGGAACAGATCCTGGATGGGCTGTCCCCCGCCCAGACCGTGCAGATCATCCGCGCCTTCAGCTATTTCTCCCACCTCGCCAACATCGCCGAGGACGAGCACCACATCCGCCGCACCCGGGTACACCGGCTCGCCGGTTCGGAACCGCGCGTCGGCTCCATCGTGCATGTGCTCGCCCGCGCCCGCGCGACCGGCTGCGGCGACGACGCGCTGCGCGCCTTCTTCGACGGCGCGCTGATCTCTCCGGTCTTGACCGCCCATCCGACCGAAGTGCGCCGCCGGAGCACCATCGACCGGGAGATGGAGATCGCGCGCCTGTTGGACCAGCGTGCCCGCGTCCAGATGACGCCGGACGAACGCGCGGCGAGCGACGAGCGCCTGCGTCAGGCCGTGCACACGCTGTGGTACACCAACATGCTGCGGCGTACGACCCTCACCGTCCTCGACGAAGTGGCGAACGGGCTGTCCTATTACGACTACACGTTCCTGCAGGAGATTCCGCATCTCTTCGCCGCCATCGAGGACGAAATGGCGCGAGGATCGGCCGACGACGAGGTCGAGCTTAAATCGTTCCTGCGCATGGGTACGTGGATCGGCGGTGACCGCGACGGCAATCCGTTCGTGACCGCCGAGGTGCTGCGCCAGACCTTGCGCATGCAGAGCGCGCGGGTGTGCCGCTACTATCTCGACGAGCTCGCGGCACTGCGCTCCGAACTGTCGCTCGCCTCGAGCCTCGTGCCGGTCTCCGATGAGCTGCGGGCGCTCGCCGACACGTCTCCCGACCGTTCGCCGCACCGCAGCCTCGAGCCCTACCGGCTGGCGATCTCCGGCATCTATGCGCGGCTTGCCGCGACCGCACAGGTGCTGGGCCTGTTCGAGACCGAGCATCGATACGGCGGCGATGCCCGACCCTACAAAGACGTGAGCCAATTCCGGGACGATCTCGATGTCGTGCATCGCTCGCTCGTCACCAATGGCTCGCGCATCCTGGCGCGCGGGCGGTTGCGTCGGCTGCGCCGCGCCGTCGATTGCTTCGGCCTGCATCTTGCGAGCATCGACCTGCGGCAGAACTCGGACGTGCACGAGCGCACCATCGCCGAGCTGCTCGCAACGGCCATTCCCGGCACCGACTATCGCGCGCTTTGCGAAGACGATCGCGTCGCGCTCCTGGTGCGTGAACTCGCCTCGCCGCGGCCGCTGGTGTCGCCCTTCGCGGACTATTCGCAGGAGACGACGTCGGAACTCGACATATTCCGCGCGAGCGCCGACATGCACGCCGTCTATGGCGCCAGTGCCATTCCGAACTGCGTGATTTCCAAGGGCGAAGGGGTCTCCGACGTCCTCGAAGTGGCGTTGCTGCTCAAGGAGGTCGGGCTGATCCACCCGTCGGGCGCAAGCGACGTCAACATCGTGCCCCTGTTCGAGACCATTCCGGACCTGCGCCAGTGCGCCGGCGTCATGGACCGGCTTCTCGGGCTGCCGGAATATCGCCGCCTGCTCGACAGCCGCGGCGGTTCCCAGGAGGTGATGCTCGGCTATTCCGACAGCAACAAGGACGGCGGTTACGTCACCTCCGGGTGGGAACTCTACAAGGCCGAGATCGGGTTGATCGACGTCTTCAGGCGCCACGGCATCAGGCTGCGCCTGTTCCATGGCCGCGGCGGCACCATCGGGCGCGGCGGCGGGCCGAGCTACGACGCCATCCTGGCCCAGCCCGGCGGCGCCGTGCAGGGACAGATCCGCATCACCGAGCAGGGCGAGATCATCGCCTCCAAATATTCCAATCCGGAGGTCGGCCGGCGCAACCTGGAGATCCTGGTCGCCGCCACCCTCGAGGCGAGCCTCATGCATACCAACGAGAGCGCGCCGCGAGCCGAATATCTCGACGCCATGGAGGCCTTGTCGGCCGATGCCTATGCGGCCTATCGCGGCCTGGTCTACGAGACCGACGGCTTCGTCGACTATTTCTGGGCTTCGACGGTGATCAGCGAGATCGCCTCGCTCAACATCGGCAGCCGGCCGGCGTCACGCAAGAAGACCCGCCGCATCGAGGACCTGCGCGCCATCCCGTGGGTGTTCTCCTGGTCGCAGTGCCGTCTCATGCTGCCGGGCTGGTACGGTTTCGGCAGCGCGGCGCGCGCCTTCATCGCGGCGCGGCCGGCCCACGGCCTCGCCTTCCTGCAGGAAATGTATCGCCAGTGGCCGTTCTTCCGCGCGCTCCTGTCGAACATGGACATGGTGCTGTCGAAGAGCAGCATCGCGATCGCGTCGCGCTATGCCGGCCTGGTCGCCGATCCGGTGTTGCGCAAGGCGATCTTCGAGCGCATCCGCGGCGAGCGCGATGACACCATTGCGGTCCTGATGGCGGTGATGGACCAGACCCGGCTCCTGGAGGGCAATCCGCTGCTGGAGCGTTCGATCCGCAACCGCTTTCCCTATCTCGACCCGCTCAACCATCTCCAGGTCGAACTCCTGAAGCAGCACCGCGCCAACGAGTCGAGCGAACAGGTGCTGCGCGGCATCAAGCTGACCATCAACGGCATCTCGGCCGGCCTGCGCAACAGCGGGTGAACTGAGCTTCGCCTTCGTCATGCCCGCGCTTGTCGCGGGCATCCACGTCTTGGGGGCCTCGCCGCGTCAAAGACGTGGATGGCCGGGACAAGCCCGGCCATGACGGTGGGTGCGCAAGTGGGTGCGCAAGTTCGACGGATACGGTCGCCCTTCACGTCCCGACCCGCAGGGGCGCTCCGAGCTTGCGTAGCGCTGCGAGTGCCGACAAAGCGGTGATCCGCCCGGTCTTGGGATTTTCCGAAGGGATGTTCTCGATCGTCATCGTAAAGCTCGCCGAATCCGCCTCCACCTCGATGGTGTGACAGTTGCGGGTCACGGCCGGGTCGGCCCAGATCTCGATTGTGGTGCGATCGGGGCCGATGCCGGCGAGGGACAAGGCCGCCACCACGTTGAGATTGGCCGGAAAGCCGGCGGCGGCGTCGCGGGCGGTGCCCTGGAACACGCGCTTGGCTTCGGTCAGTCCCTCGACCGAGATGCCGTGGGCGACCAGATAGGGGGCGCCGGCGAGCCCGCGGGGCGGCTTTCGGGTCACCATGGTGACGGAGCGGATCTCGCCCTCGGCGGCGGCCGAGACCGCGTCGAGGCCGAGGAGAGCGCCGGTCGGCACGATGATCTGGCCGCCATGGGCGCGGGCAAGGTCGATGAGGTCGGGCCGCGGCAGAAGGGCGCCGACGCTGAGCACCAGGACGCGCTTGCCGGCCCGGAGCATGGGCCGGCAGATGTCTTCCAGGATCGCCGCGGGCGCGCATTCGACCGCGATATCGGCGTGTTCCGGCAGTGCCTCGAGGGGCACGACGGGGCAGCCGATGCCCTCGCGGTCGAGCCATTCGCGCGCGGCATTCTGTCGCCGGGCGGCGACGCAACTCAGTTCGAGCCCGGCAACCGAGCTCAATCGTGACGCCAGCGCGCGTCCGATGGCCCCCAGGCCGGCGATGGCGACACGTGTGGTCATGGCCTTGCTCTCCCCCAAGTACTCTCCCCCAAGTACTCGCCCCCAAGTACTCGCCCCCAACTCCGGACGCTCCTTACGCCGGCACCCGTCGCCATCGCAAGCGTGCCGGTCCGTGCCTTGCGTATGCGGTCTTGTTTGGTTGTTGACCGGTCGTGTGCCCTGGATCAATTTACCGTCTTCACACGGGAGGTTCACTGATGTTCAGCCGCAGGTTCAAGATGCTCGCTGCCGTCCTCCTCATGGGCGGTGCTTTGTCAGCCCACACCCCCTCCCTCGCCCAGGACTACCCCAATCGTCCCATCACCATGGTGATCCCGTTCGCCGCCGGCGGGCCCACCGACGTGCAGGGACGTGTCATCGCCCAGCGCATGGGCGAACTGCTCGGCCAACAGGTCATTATCGAGAATGTCGGCGGTGCCGGCGGCATGACCGGGTCGGCGCGCGTCGCCAATGCGGCGCCCGACGGCTACACCCTCGTGCTCGGCACGGTCGGCACCCATGCGCAGGGGCAGACGCTCTACAAGAAGCCGCTCTACAACGCGCTGACCGACTTCACCCCGGTCGCCCTCCTGATCGAGGTCCCGATCGCGATCGTGGCCCGCAAGGATCTGCCGGTCGCCAACCTGAAGGAGTTCGTCGACTATTCCAAGAAGAACGAGGCCAAGATGACCTTCGGGTCGGCCGGCACCGGCGCCGCCACCCATCTGGCCTGCGTGGTCGCCAACATGGCGATGGGAACCAACATCACCCACGTGCCCTATCGTGGCACCGGGCCGGCCATGCAGGATCTGCAGGGCGGCCGCATCGACTTCATCTGCGAGATCATCTCCACCGCAAAGCCCCAGATCGACGGCGGCACCATCAAGGCGCTCGCCATCATGACCAAGGAGCGTTCGCCGGCACTGCCGAACCTGCCGACCGCCGGCGAGCAGGGCTTCAAGGGCATGGAAGCATATACCTGGAACGCCATCTACCTGCCCAAGGGGGTGCCGGCGGCGGTGGTCAAGAAACTGCACGACGCCGCGACCGCGGCGGTCGAAACCGCTTCGGTGAAGGCGCGTCTCGCCGAATTCGGTGCCGTGGTGGTGGCCAAGGATCGCCAGTCGCCCGAATATCTGGCGCAGTTCACCAAGGCCGAAATCGAGAAGTGGGCGGAGCCCATCAAGCGCAGCGGCGCCAGCGCCGACTGACCTTGCGTCCGACCCGTCCAGCGATTTTGCCCGGCTTCGCGGCCGGGCATTTTCGTGCCGACGTGTCTGATGCTCGACGCTGCCGTTAGGTATTCAAATGCGTCGGCGCGACACCCTCGCCTTCTCGGCGCGCATCTGTTAGGAGCGTCACGCGTCGGCATGCGGGGGGGCTTCGGCCGCCGATCGCCATCCCGCCAGGAGACCAGATGTTCGCGCGTGTTCGCAAGGCGGCCCAGCGCTTTGGAGAAAGGTTCGGGTGGAAGTGGATCGGGGCGCTCCTGAGCCTCGTCATCATCGCCACCGCGGCGGTCGTACTCTACCGCACCTTGCACGATCTCGATTTCGACGACCTCCTGGCTGCCATCAAGGCGACGTCGAAGCTCGACATCCTTTTGGCCGGCCTGTGCGTCGCCGCAGGCTATTTCACCCTGACCTTCTACGACCTGTTCGCGCTGCGGACCATTCGCCGCGACGACGTCCCCTACCGTGTGGCGGCACTGGCCGGCTTCACGAGCTATTCGGTCGGGCACAATGTCGGCGCCAGCGTCTTCACGGGCGGCGCGGTTCGCTACCGGATCTATTCGGCGCACGGGTTGTCGGCGGTCGAAGTCGCCAAGGTGTGCTTCATCGCCGGCCTCACCTTCTGGCTCGGCAACGCCACCGTGCTGGGGCTCGGCATCGCCTATGCGCCGGAAGCCGCCTCTCAGATCGACCAGTTGCCGCCCTGGATCAACCGGATCCTCGCCTTGGGCGCCCTCACGATCCTGGTCGGCTATGTGGCGTGGGTTTGGAAGACGCCACGTCTGGTCGGGCGCCAGAACTGGGAAGTGGCGCTTCCCAACGGTCCGCTGACGCTGCTGCAGATATTCATCGGCATCGTCGACCTCGCCTGCTGCGCCGCCGCCATGTACATGCTGGTCCCCCATGAGCCGTACATCAGCTTCGTGACCCTGGCGGTGATCTTCGTGTCGGCGACGCTCCTGGGGTTCGCCAGCCATTCGCCCGGCGGCCTCGGCGTCTTCGATGCCGCCATGCTGGTGGCTTTGTGGCAGTTCAACAAGGAGGAGTTGCTCGCCGGGCTGCTCCTGTTCCGCCTGCTCTACTACATCACGCCGTTCGCCTGTGCGCTGGTGGTCCTGGGAACCCGCGAAGTGTGGCTGAATGTGCGGGCGCGCCGGGCCGCCTTGTGTGCGGCCGAAGGCCGGGCCGGGTCGCTGTCCGGGTCCGGTGGCGGACGCAGGAAACGCGATGTCGCGTGAGGCGAATATCCGCGGCTCGGTTCACCCAGTAGCCATCGCGACTCCCGCGGGAACTTGAAATGCCGTAAGGGTTCGGCGAACGACGCGCCGGACGAACCATGACAGCCGAACCGAACCGCCCGATCTTGCCGTGGCCGTGGTCCTGGTGGGACCGCGTCCTGCGAGCGCGCTACACGCTGGCGGTGCCGGCGGCGGTGCTGTTCGGCCTCGTTCTGTTCGGATACCTCACCCCCTGGCCGGCGCTCGGCGCCTTCATCCTGCTCTGCACCGGCATCCTGGTCGATCTCGACGAGTTGTTCACGCGCCGTCCGAGCGTGCCCGTGCAGGAGATCGCCAAACCCCTGGTGGCGGACTGGCTGATCGAAAGCATCATCGCCGGCGTCCCCGATCCCGTGATCGTGCTCGAACACGAGGGCCAGGTCCTGGCCGCCAACGATCCGGCGCGCGTCATCGCGCCCGGCCTGACGCGCGGCACGCCGCTGTGGTTCGCGTTGCGCAACACCGAGGTGCTCGATGCGGTCCGCGCCGCAGCCAAGACCGGCGAGATGCAGCGGCAGGAATTCATGCAGCGCGTGCCGACCGACCGCTGGATGGAGGTGGCGGTCGTTCCTCTGGCGCTGCCGGAGAGCATCGCGGGCCGCCGCGACGTCGTCATCGTCACCCTGCACGACCTGACGCCGCTGCGCCGCGTCGAGGAGATGCGGGCCGACTTCGTCGCCAATGCGAGCCACGAGTTGCGCACGCCGCTCGCCTCGCTGTCGGGCTTCATCGATACCCTGCAGGGGCCGGCCAGGAACGACGAGGCGGCGCGCGAGCGCTTCCTCGCCATCATGAAGCAGCAGGCGACCCGCATGGCGCGGCTGATCGACGACCTCCTGTCGTTGTCGCGCATCGAGCTCAAGGCCCATATCCATCCGACCCAGCCGGTCGATCTCACCGCCATCGTGCGCCAGGTGGCCGACGGCCTGCAGCTGCTCGCCCGCGAGCGCGGCGTCGAGGTGGCGATCGAGGCCGCCGCCGACGCCACCCAGGTGCACGGCGATCGCGACGAACTGATCCGCCTGTTCGAGAACCTGATCGAGAACGCGCTCAAATACGGGGCCTCGGGGGCGCGCGTCGACATATTGCTGCGCCACGAGCCGGGAGACGACGGCACGCAAGCGGTCGTGGCCGTGCGCGATTACGGACCCGGCATCGCGCCGGAGCACTTGCCACGGCTGACCGAACGCTTCTATCGGGTCGACACCGCCGGCAGCCGCGCCCAGGGCGGCACCGGGCTCGGCCTCGCACTCGTCAAGCACATCCTCGCCCGGCATCGCGGCCGGCTCGTGATCGAGAGCGTGCTCGGACAGGGCGCGACCTTCACGGCGCGGCTGCCGCTGATTTCCGCGGAATTGCCGGCGGAATCAAAATCATCAACCAAAACAGTCTGATAGACCATCATCCAACTGTCATCGATCTATCATAGAACGGCGACATGGAAGGCGTAGGACTTGCGGCGGTCTCGGGGCGGTACACCGCTCGGTGGCGCCTCGGAACCGCCAACGTATCGCGCGTAGACCGCGGACCCCCGTCTGCAGAAGAACAAGCAGCGATGCCATCGCCGCCGCGGGCTATCCGAGTCCGCGACCGCAAAATTGGCTGTCAAACAGGAGAGAACCCTTGAAATCATCCCGGACAATCATCACTGCCGGTGTGCTGGCCGGCTTCGTCGCGATCGCTACCGGCGCCGCCGAGGCGCGTGACCAGATCCGTATCGTCGGCTCCTCGACGGTGTACCCCTTCACCACCGCGGTTGCCGAGCAGCTCGGCAAGACGGCCGGCATCAAGACGCCGGTCGTGGAATCGACCGGCACGGGCGGCGGCATGAAGCTGTTCTGCGCCGGCGTCGGCGAAGGCCATCCGGACGCCACCAATGCCTCGCGCCGCATGAAGAAGGGCGAGTTCGCCAGCTGCCAGAAGAACGGCGTCAAGGACATCGTCGAGATCACCGTCGGCTTCGACGGCATCAGCGTTGCCCAGTCGAAGGACGGCGCGCCGATGAAGCTCACCCTCGCCCAGCTCTTCCTCGCCATCGCCAAGGAAGTGCCCGGCGCCGACGGCAAATTGGTCGCCAATCCCAACAAGAACTGGTCGGACATCGACAAGTCGCTGCCGAACACCAAGATCGAAGTGCTCGGCCCGCCGCCGACCTCCGGCACCCGCGACGCGCTGCATGAACTGCTGCTCGAGCACGGCGCTGCCGCGATTCCGGCCCTGGCTGCTCTCAAGAAGTCCGACTCCAAGGCGTTCGACAAGGCGTGGAAGTCTCTCCGTGAAGACGGCGCTTATGTCGAAGCCGGCGAGAACGACAACCTGATCGTCCAGAAGCTGGTCGCCAATAAGAATGCCTTCGGCATCTTCGGCTACTCCTTCCTCGAGGAAAACACCTCGAAGCTGCGCGGCGTTTCTCTCAATGCCGTCGAGCCGACCTACGAAAACATCGCCGGCGGCAAGTATCCGGGCTCGCGCCTGCTCTACGTCTACGTCAAGAAGCAGCACGTCGGCGTCGTCCCGGGCATCGACAAGTTCGTCGCCGAATACGTATCGCCCAAGGCGATCGGCGAGGACGGCTATCTCTCGAAGAAGGGCCTCGTGACCCTGCCGAAGGCCGAAGCGGACAAAGTTCGCAAATCGGTCCTCGACATGCAGCCGATGAGCGCCGATCCGCTGTCCTGATCACAAATTGCGAACGGCCGCGCCGACAAGGCGCGGCCGTCTTCGACTCTTCCCGAGTCTCGTCCGTCGTTTCGGGCAGGGGGCAAGTCCCGATGACCATCCTGTATTTCGCCGGCCTTCTTGTGCTCGTGGCGATCGGCTTCACCATCGGCCGTTCACGTGCCGTCGCCGCCGGCCGATCCGAACACCTGCATTCGCGCCCGAACTATCACGGGGCTTTCGTCGTCATCGGCATTCTCGTGCCGATGCTCGCTGTCCTCGCCGTCGGGCTGCCCGTCGCCGAGCGCGTCACCGAGTGGCAGGCGATCAACGCCTTCGATCCCGCCGTGCTCGGCAATGATTTCCAAAAGTCCGCCGATCTGCGCGACATCCGCGCTGTGGCGAGCGGCCAGTTTCAGGGCGAGCCGTCGGCGAAGCTCAGAAACGCCGCCGAGGTCTACAGCCTCTACCACAGCTGGTCGGCGAATCTCGTCCTGCTGACGGGCATCGTGTTCGGTTTGATCGCGCTGGTGCTGGCGTTGCGCAGTCTTTCCGGCCAGTTTCGCGCCCGCAATCACGTCGAACGTTTCGTCGGGGGTGTGCTGTTCGCCGCCGCCTGCGTCGCCGTCCTGACCACCGTCGGCATCCTCGCCTCCGTCCTGTTCGAGTCGTTGCGCTTTTTCGACAAAGTGCCGATCACCGAATTCCTGTTCGGGCTGCAATGGAGCCCGCAGACGGCCATCCGCGCCGATCAGGTCGGCTCCTCCGGCGCCTTCGGTATCGTGCCGCTGGTGACCGGCACGTTGCTCATCACCATCATCGCCATGCTGATCGCCGGTCCGGTCGGCTTGTTCGCCGCCATCTATATGTCGGAATACGCTTCGCTGCGGTTCCGCTCGATTGCCAAGCCGATCCTCGAGATCCTCGCCGGCATCCCGACCGTGGTGCTCGGCTTCTTCGCGGCGCTGACGGTGGCGCCGACGATTCGTTCGTTCGGCGAAATGCTCGGCCTCGACGTCGCCTCCGAGAGCGCGCTGGCCGCCGGCATCGTCATGGGGATGATGATCATTCCGTTCGTGTCGTCCCTGTCCGACGACGTCATCAATTCCGTGCCGCAGTCGTTGCGTGACGGCTCCTACGCCATGGGTGCCACCCGGTCGGAGACCATCAAGAAGGTGGTCCTGCCGGCCGCGTTCTCGGGCATCGTGTCGGCCATGATGCTGGCGATCAGCCGCGCGGTCGGCGAGACCATGATCGTGGTGATGGCGGCGGGCCTGGCCGGCAACCTGACCTTCAACCCGCTCCACGCCGTCACCACCTTCACGGTGCAGATCAAGACCATTCTGGTCGGCGATCAGGAATTCGACAGCGCCAAGACGCTGGCTGCCTTCGCGCTCGGCCTCGTGCTGTTCTTCTTCACGCTGGCGCTCAACGTGATCGCACTGCAGATCGTCAAACGATACCGAGAGCAATATGACTGATCTCGCCCTCCCCGACATCCGTCGCGTCGACACGACCAGCGACGTCGCCCGTGCGCGCGTGCGCAGGCGCTATCGCGCCGAGGCGCGCTTCAAGGCCTATGGCCTGTTCGCGATCGCCTTGACCGCCCTGTTCCTCGTCGTCGTCCTGGCCGATATCGGGATCAAAGGCTTTCCCGCCTTCACCCAGCACCGGTTGGTCCTGGACGTGAAGGTCGATCAGGCGCAGGTCGACCCGCAAGGGACGGGCAAGCCGGAGGATATTCGCGCCGGCGATTTCAGCGCCTTGATCCGCGACGCCGTGCGCGGCCTCTTCCCCGAGGTCAAGGATCGCGCTGGACGCCGGCTTCTCGACACGCTGATCTCCACCGGGGCGCCTGACGCGCTGCGTGAGCGGGTGGTGGCCGATCCGGGCCTGATCGGCCAAACAGTTCGCGTGCCGGTGCTGCTCTCGGACGACGCCGACCTTTACTATAAAGGTCTCGGAACCGAGATCGTCAGGCATACGGCGACGCGTGGTATTGCGACGCCGAGCGGCGCGTCCGGCGAGATCACCATCCACTCGGCCGCCAACGACTTCTCGTCGGAGCTGGTCAGGATCAAGGCCGCCCTGTCCCGCAAGGCCAGTGACGTACGCCGACAGGCGAACGATCTGCGCCGTCATCTGCGGACCGCCGAAGCCCGCAAGGCGGACTTCGAGCGCTCGCTCGCCACCGCCCGCGCCGCGATGGACAGCCGTGGGGTCGCCGCCTTCGAAGCGGCACTCAAGCCGTTCGCCGCCGACGTCGAGCGCATGACCCGGCAGGTCAAGCAGCTCGACGACGAAGCCGCCGCCCTGCAGGCGCGCTTCGATGCGTCGTCGTCGGAGGAAGTGCTGGAATCCACGCTTCCCAGCCTGCTGGTGTCCATCAATGAAGGCCTGGTCAAGGTTACACACCTCGGCAATGCGACCATCACCGGCCAAACGCTCATCCCGCTGCGCTCGACCGCCGATGCGGCGCCCGGGCAGTGGGGTATCGTCACCTACCTCACCGCCGAAGACAACCGGCGCGTCAGCGACCGCGAGGTCGCCTGGCTCGAACACATGCGTGCCAAGGGTCTGGTGGAGAACGCGTTCAACTGGGCCTTCTTCACCACCGGCGACAGCCGCGAACCGGAACTCGCCGGCATCCGCGGTGCGCTGTTCGGCTCCGCCTTGACGCTGCTGGTCACCCTCGTGCTGTGCCTGCCGATCGGGGTCGCGGCCGCCATCTATCTCGAGGAGTTCGCGCCCAAGAACCGGCTCACCGAGATCATCGAGGTCAACATCAACAATCTCGCCGCCGTGCCGTCGATCGTGTTCGGCCTGCTCGGGCTGGCGATCTTCCTCAACTTCATGGGCCTGCCGCGCTCGGCGCCGCTGGTCGGCGGCCTCGTGCTCGCGTTGCTGGTCATGCCGACCATCATCATCGCGGCGCGGGCGGCGATCAGGGCGGTGCCGCCGTCCATCAAGGAGGCGGCGCTCGGGGTCGGCGCGTCGAAGCAGCAGGCGATCTTTCATCATGTCCTGCCGCTGGCGATGCCGGGTGTCATGACCGGGACGATCATCGGCATGGCGCATGCGCTCGGCGAGACGGCGCCGTTGCTGATGATCGGCATGGTCGCCTTCATCGTCGAGGTGCCGAA
This sequence comes from Astrobacterium formosum, assembly GCA_030848545.1. Taxonomy (GTDB): domain Bacteria; phylum Pseudomonadota; class Alphaproteobacteria; order Rhizobiales; family Xanthobacteraceae; genus Astrobacterium; species Astrobacterium formosum. The sequence continues at coordinate 26,443 of JAVDCA010000025.1, read as the reverse complement.
AGGCATCACCGAGGCCGCGACCGTGCTTCCGGTCCAGATCTATCTGTGGTCGGATCTGCCGGAGATCGCCTTCCAGGCCAAGACTGCGGCGGCGATCATTGTTCTTCTCGCCTTCCTGTTCGTGATGAACGGGACGGCAATCTACCTGCGCCGCCGCTTCGAGCGCAGATGGTGATGCGGTACAGGAAAAGGCGATGATGAACACGATGGTGCAGGTTCCGTCCATAGCGCTCGGCACGGCCGAGGCTACCAGCGCCCACGCCAAGGTGGTCGCCCGGCATGTCGACGTCTATTACGGCGACAAGCATGCGCTCAAGGACGTCGGTCTCGATATTCCCGAGCGGGCCGTCACGGCGCTGATCGGTCCGTCCGGCTGCGGCAAGAGCACGTTCCTGCGGTGCATCAATCGCATGAACGACACCATTGCGATCGCGCGCGTGACCGGCGAGATCGCCATCGACGGGCAGGACGTGTCCGACCCCGAGCTCGACGTCGTGCAGCTGCGCGCCCGCGTCGGCATGGTGTTCCAGAAGCCGAATCCGTTCCCCAAGTCGATCTTCGAAAACGTCGCCTACGGACCGCGCATCCACGGCTTGGCGCGCAACGCCAAGGAACTTGAGGAGATCGTCGTCACCAGCCTCAAGAAGGCGGGCCTGTACGAGGAGGTCAAGGATCGGCTCACCGACCAGGGCACCGGCCTGTCCGGCGGCCAGCAGCAGCGCCTCTGCATCGCCCGCGCCATCGCGGTGAGTCCCGAGGTCATTCTGATGGACGAGCCGTGCTCGGCCCTCGATCCGATCGCCACGGCGAAGATCGAGGAGCTGATCGACGAATTGCGGTCGAACTTCACCATCGTCATCGTCACCCATTCGATGCAGCAGGCCGCCCGCGTGTCGCAGCGAACCGCGTTCTTCCACCTCGGCTCGCTGGTCGAGGAGGGCTCGACGGTCGACATGTTCACCAGCCCAAAAGACCGGCGCACGCAGGATTACATCACCGGGCGCTTCGGCTAATGTCCCGTTTCGACCTCTTGGAGGCACGCGTAGGCAGATGATGACCGAACACACCATGAAGGCCTTCGACGCCGATCTGCAGGACCTCGTCCGTCTGGTGGCGGAGATGGGCGGCCGGGCGGAGAAGCAGATCGGGGACGCCTTGGACGCCCTCGAACGCCGCGACGTCGTCCAGGCCCGCCGCGTCGTCGGTGAGGACGCCCGCATCGACGCGCTGCAGCGCGAGATCGAAGAGAAGGCCATCCTGACGATCGCGCGGCGCCAGCCGATGGCGGTCGACCTGCGCGAGATCGTCGCCGCCATGCGGGTCTCCAACGACCTGGAGCGGATCGGCGACCTCGCCAAGAACATCGCCAAGCGGGTGGTGGTGCTCGACGCCGATTTCCATCCCCAGCAGATCCTGCGCGGCGTCGAGCACATGACGGAGCTGGTGCTCACCCAGATCAAGGACGTGCTCGACAGCTTCGCGCGCCGGGACTCCACCAAGGCGCTGGCCGTGTGGCGGGGCGACGAGGAGATCGACGCCGTCAACAATTCGCTGTTCCGCGAGTTGTTGACCTACATGATGGAGGATCCCCGCAACATCTCGTTCTGCATCCATCTCCTGTTCTGCGCCAAGAATATCGAGCGGATGGGCGATCACGCCACCAATATCGCCGAGACGGTCTATTTCATGGCTGAGGGTCGGCCACTGATCGACGAGCGCCCCAAGGGCGACACCACGGCGACCACCGCCGTGCCGTTCACCGGCTAACGAGGATGGGTTCACCCATGTCGGCCCGCCTGCTGATCGTCGAAGACGAGGAGCCGCTGACGCTGCTCCTGCGATACAATCTGGAAGCCGAGGGCTATCAGGTGGATTCCTGCGCCCGCGGCGACGAGGCCGACCTGCGCCTGAAGGAGAGCACGCCCGACCTCGCCGTGATCGACTGGATGCTGCCCGGTCTGTCGGGAATCGAACTGATCCGCCGCCTGCGCACGCGGCCCGAGACCCAGACGCTGCCGGTCATCATGCTCACCGCCCGCGGCGAGGAGACCGAGCGGGTGCGCGGGCTCGCGACCGGCGCCGACGACTACGTGGTCAAGCCGTTCTCGGTGCCCGAGCTGCTCGCCCGCGTGCGGGCGCTGCTCAGGCGCGCCAAGCCGGAGCGGGTCGCCGCCGTGCTGATCGCCGGCGACATCGAGCTCGATCGCGACAAGCGGCGCGTGTCGCGCAGCGGCCGCGAGATCGTGCTCGGCCCGACCGAGTTCCGGCTGCTCGAATTCCTGATGGAGAATGCCGGCCGGGTGTTCTCGCGCGAGCAACTGCTCGACGGCGTGTGGGGGCGCGACGTCTACATCGACGAGCGCACCGTCGACGTGCATGTGGGGCGCCTGCGCAAAGCGCTCAATCGCGGCCGCATGCCGGACCCCCTGCGCACCGTGCGCGGCGCCGGCTACGCTTTCAACGACCGTTACGGCAAGGCGAACTGAGCGCGGTCGCCGTCATACCAACGGCATCGCCCTCTGACCGTCGCCCTTCGAGGGCCGCGCTCCGCACGGCCACCTCAGGGTGACGGATCACATGAGCCGATCCCCACCGCCGGTGCTTTCATCCGCTCAGATGGGCTGTCAATCCGGGGTGCGGCCTGAAAGGCCGCGAGCCCGGAATCCATAGCCCCGGCGCTGCGGAGTATGGATTCCGAGCCCGCTGCCAAAGCGCGTCGAAGACGCACTTAAACGCGCGGACGGCAGCGTCCCGGAATGACGAACAGTGGTCAGCCAAACACGGGCCGTCAGCCCCGCACCGTGCGTTTCTCGCGCCGCCGGTCGTTGACCGGCTGGTAGGCGAGGCGCGAATGGTAGGCGCAGTAGGGCAGGCCGTCGGCGGTCTTGCCGCCGCAGAAGAAGAATTCCTGCGAGCCCGGATCGCCGATCGGCCAGCGGCACTTGTCTTCGCTGAGCTCGAGCAGCGTGCAGCGTTGACCCATGGGAACGATGTTCTCGACCAGCTGCGGCTCCGGCTCCACTTCCAGTTCGTAGCTGTGCACGGGCGCGAGCGCCGTGTTGCCCCGCATGGCCGGGCGCGTCACCCGCATCATGTGCGCGGGCGCCCGCGGCTTGCGCGGGCGCGGCACCGCCGAGGCGGGCGTCTTGGCGCGGCCCGACAGTCCGAGACGATGCACCTTGCCGATGACGGCGTTGCGGGTGATGCCGCCCAATTCCGAGGCGATCTGACTGGCGGAGAGACCATCGGTCCAGAGTTTCTTGAGGAGCTCCACCCGCTCATCGTTCCACGTCATGGTTGTCGTCCCTTTCGACGCGTGCGGCGAACGAAAAAGCCTCAAGCGGAATCCATAATCGCCGTCAGGGCGGCCCTAAAAGCCACCGACGGTTACGCTTGACGCCACCAATACTCAGATAACTGTCCGCCGCACGAGATATCGTAGCAGTTGCCAAAAAGGCTACTATATGCCGCGACTCTCGCGCAAGAGTCGCCCTGGCCGCGTCCACATGTTCCTCATCCGATGCCGCTCGGCGTGCCTTGGGCACCACACGGGCCCGTGTTGACAGCCGCCGTCGCCGACCTACAATGTTCCGTCGTGCCGCCCGGTGAGGCGGCACATTTCATTTGACCCCCGCCGAGAAAAAGCGAGCCGCTGCCGTGACGTCGCATCTATTGCCGACTTATGCCCGTGTCGATCTGTCGTTCGACCACGGCGAGGGCGCTTGGCTGGTCACGGGGGACGGCGAGCGCTACCTGGATTTCGGCGGCGGCGTTGCCGTCAATTCGTTCGGGCATGCGCATCCCAGGCTGGTGGCGGCGCTCACCGAACAGGCCCAGAAGGTCTGGCACGTCTCCAATCTGTATCGAATTTCCGAAGGCGAGCGGCTCGCCGCGCGCCTGTGCGCGGCGACTTTCGCCGACTACGTGTTTTTCTGTAACTCCGGTGCCGAAGCCATGGAGGGCGCCATCAAGGTGGCGCGCAAGTACCACGCCGCCGAGGGGCATCCGGAGCGCTATCGCATCATCACCTTCGAGGGCGCGTTCCACGGCCGCACGCTGGCGACGCTCGCCGCCGGCGGACAGAAGAAATACCTGGATGGCTTCGGCCCGGTGGTGGAAGGATTCGACCAGGTGCCGTTCGGCGATCTCGATGCCGTCAAGCGCGCCATCGGCGCCGAGACGGCGGCGATCCTGATCGAGCCGGTCCAGGGCGAGGGTGGGGTTCGCGTCGTCCCCCATGCCTTCCTGAAGGCGTTGCGCGAGCTCGCCGACCGCAACGGCCTCCTGCTCGTCTTCGACGAGGTGCAGACCGGCATCGGCCGCACCGGTGACCTCTATGCCTATCAGCACACCGGCGTCGTGCCCGACATTCTCGGCTCCGCCAAGGCGCTCGGCGGCGGTTTCCCGATCGGCGCCGTACTCGCCACCGCGGCTGCCGCCAAGGGCATGACCGCCGGCACGCACGGCTCGACCTTCGGGGGCAATCCGCTGGCGATGGCGGTCGCCAATGCGGTGCTCGACATCGTTCTGGCGGATGGTTTCCTCGACCGCGTGCGCTATCACGCCATCCTGTTCCGCCAGCGACTGGCGGAACTCAAGGATCGCCACCCGACCGTCATTGCCGATGTGCGCGGCGAAGGCCTGCTGCTCGGCTTACGCATCGTCGGTCCCAGCGGTGCGTTCGCGGACGCGTTGCGGGCCGAGCACGTGCTGTCGGTCGCAGCCGGCGACAATGTGGTGCGGCTGTTGCCGCCGCTGATCATCCAGGAAGCCGAGATCGCTACCGCCATCGAACGCATCGACGCCGCCGCCCGGCGGATCGAAGCGGCCAATGCCGCAGCGCCGGCCGATGCCAAGACAGGAGCGCCGGCGTGACCTCCGAAACTCGCAATTTCCTCGATCTGATCGACATCCCGGCCAGCGAGCTGCGCGCCATTCTCGACAACAGCCACGCCATGAAGGCCGCGCTCAAGCGCGGCCGCGCGCGCGGCGAGGGCCCGCTGTCCGGCAAGATTCTGGCGATGATCTTCGACAAGCCGTCGACGCGCACGCGCGTGTCCTTCGACGTCGCCATGCGCCAGCTCGGCGGCGAAACCCTGATGCTCACCGGCCAGGAGATGCAGCTCGGCCGCGGCGAGACCATCGCGGACACCGCCCGCGTGCTGTCGCGCTATGTCGACGCCATCATGATCCGCACCCTCGACCACGACACCCTGGTGGAGCTCGCGACCCATGCCACGATCCCGGTGATCAACGGCCTGACGCGTCGCTCCCATCCCTGCCAGGTGCTCGCCGACGTCATGACCTTCGAGGAGCATCGCGGCGCCATCAAGGGCAAGCGCATCGCCTGGACGGGCGACGCCACCAATGTGCTCACCTCGTGGATGCACGCAGCCGAGCGGTTCGGCTTCCAGCTCGCGGTCGCGACGCCGCCCGAACTCGCGCCCAAGAAATGGGTGCTCGACTGGGTCAAGACCGCCGGCGCCGACATCACTGTCGGCACCGATCCCGAGAAGGCGGCCCAGGGCGCCGATTGCGTGCTGACCGACATCTGGGTGTCGATGGGCGAAAAGGACGGCGAGCGTCGCCACAACCTGCTCAAGCCCTACCAGGTCAATGCCCGCCTGATGGCGAAGGCAAATCCCGGCGCCATCTTCATGCACTGCCTGCCCGCCCATCGCGACGAAGAGGTCACCACCGAGGTGATCGACGGGCCGCAATCGGTGGTGTTCGACGAGGCGGAAAACCGCCTGCACGCCCAGAAAGGCATCCTGGCGTGGTGCTGCCAAGCGGTCTCGCGCTGAGCGCCGGCACGCCTATATAACGCCGATGAACCAGATCGACCCCCAGATGGGCCCCCAAATGGCCCCCCCTGCCCGCGCTCCCGACGATCGCAGCATGGACGACGCCATCCTGCCGTTCGCGGTCGAAAGCCTCGACCTGCGCGGCCGCGTCGTGCGCCTCGGCCCCGCCCTCGACGCCATGCTGTCGGCCCACGATTATCCGGAGCCGGTGTCGAAGCTTTTGGGCGAAGCCGTCGTGCTCACGGTGCTGCTCGGCTCGTCGCTCAAGTTCGACGGTCGTTTCATCCTGCAGACCCAGTCGGACGGGCCGGTGCGGATGCTGGTGGTGGACTTCGTCAGTCCCGGCCGGTTGCGCGCCTGCGCCCGCATCGACGCTGGTGCCATCGCGCGGGCGATCGCCGACGGTCGGGTGACGGCGGGCGATCTGCTCGGCCGCGGCCATCTCGCCATGACCATCGACCAGGGCGCCGGCATGAACCGCTACCAGGGGCTTGTCGCCCTCGAAGGCGGCAGTCTCGAGGATGCCGCCCACGAATACTTCCTGCGTTCGGAACAGATCCCGACCCGCGTACGGCTCGCGGTCGCCGAAGAATACAATGCGAGCGTCTCGGGGCCGCGCCGGAGCTGGAGGGCCGGCGGTATGTTGCTCCAGTTCCTCCCCCACAAGCCCGAGCGCATGCGCGGGCCTGACCTCGATCCCGGTGATGCCCCCGAAGGTGCGGCCGTCCACGACCTGCCGGAGGACGAGGCCTGGGTCACCGGCCGCTCGCTGGCCGCCACCGTCGAGGACATCGAGCTCATCGATCCGCAGGTGTCCGGCGAGCGGCTTCTCTACCGCCTATTCCACGAGCACGGCGTGCGCGTGTTCCGACCCGTCGACGTCGTGGCCCAGTGCTCCTGTTCCCGCGACAGCGTCTCCGCCATGCTCAAGAGCTTCTCCCAGGACGATCGCGACCACATGGTCGAAGACGGCGTCATCTCGGTCACTTGCGAGTTCTGCAACGCGAACTACCGGTTCGACCCGGTCGAGGTGCGTGAGCCGGGGTGAGCGGTGGCGTCGATGCCTCGCGGTTTTCACCTCTCCCCGCAAGCGGGGAGAGGGAGAATTACCCGCCATCGCCTCAATTCACCGTTCGCTTGTCCTCAGGTCCGTCGAGCGAAAAGGCCGGCACGTCGATGTCGAAGCGTTCGCCCGCATCCGTCACCATGCCGTAGCTGCCGACCATGAAGCCGGACGGCGTCGGCAGCGGCACGCCGCTCGTATATTCGAACGAACCTCCCGGCTCGAGCACCGGCTCCTCACCGACGACGCCGGCGCCACGGACTTCCTGGACGCGCCCGAACGCGTCGGTGATGCGCCAGTAGCGGGTCTTGAGCTGGACGGTGGTCGCGCCGTGATTGGTGATTTCGATCGTATAAGCCCAGAAGTAGTAGCTCTTGTCGCTCGCCGAGCGTTCCGGCAGGAAGCGGGGTGTGACCATGACCTCGATGCCGCGGGTGACGGCCTTGTACATGTCCTGGTTCCTCGCCTTGTCCGCCCGGCCCTTCCCGGCTGCGTCCGTCAAGGACCGCTGGTTTGGCCGTGCCAAGCTTTTCGACAACGGGTCATTCTCGCCGCAGCGGCGGCGAACGCCAAGGGGCGCTTTATGCCGGCGCTTGATACGAGGCGCTTTGAACCGGCGGTCTGAAGTCGCGGTTTGAGGTCGCCTGCCGCCCCAAGGACGTTGCTGCGGCATCCGGATTTGTGCAACACGGAATTGCCATTCTTGTCTCCTCCTCATCGCCCTGTCATGCGCGAACGCATCCCTTAACCAAAACCGCAGCGGACATGCTTCCAGCTGTCTCGGCAGAACGCGACCTGCGGCTCGACCTGTTTCGGGGTCTGGCGCTGTGGCTGATCTTTCTCGACCACATCCCGTCCAACATGGTCAGCTGGGTGACGATCCGGAATTACGGGTTTTCCGACGCCACCGAGATCTTCGTGTTCATCTCCGGCTACACGGTCGCGTTCGTCTACGGGCGCGCCATGCGGGAACGCGGCGTCATCGTGGGCGGAGCACGGCTCCTGAAGCGCGCCTGGCAGGTCTATGTCGCCCACATCTTCCTGTTCACCATCTACATGGCCGAGATCGCCTATGTGGCGGCGAGCTTCGACAACCCCCTCTACCGGGAGGAAATGGGCGTCTTCGAGTTCCTCAAGCAGCCCGACGTGACCCTGGTCCAGGCGCTTTTGCTGAAGTTCAAGCCGGCCAACATGGACGTGCTGCCCCTCTATATCGTGCTTCTGGCCGGGTTCCCGCCCATCCTGTGGCTGATGCTGCGTCAGCCCACGACGGCGCTCGCCTTGTCGGTCGTGCTCTACTCGCTGGCTTGGCACTATGGCTTGAATCTGCCCGCATACCCCAGCGGCACCTGGGTGTTCAATCCGCTCGCCTGGCAGCTGTTGTTCGTGTTCGGCGGCTGGTGTGCGATCAGCGGGGGGGATCGCCTGCGCGGATTGATCAACTCCTGGCTGGTGATGGTCGTCGCCATCGCGTATCTGGCGTTCGCGTTCGCGATCACCATGACGTGGTACTTCCCGCCCATCGCCCATCACGTGCCGCGCTGGCTGTCCGAGTGGATGTATCCCATCGACAAGGTCAATCTGGACGTCCTGCGCTTCGCCCATTTCCTCGCCCTGGCCGTGCTCACGGTGCGCTTCATCCCCGACGACTGGCCGGGTCTGAAATCCCGGTTACTGCGTCCGGCGATCTTGTGCGGACAGCATTCATTGGAAATTTTCTGTTTGGGCGTATTCCTCGCCTTCGCGGGCCATTTCGCTTTGATCGAATTGTCCGACGGCGTTGGTATGCAAGTGCTTGTCAGCGCGCTCGGAATAGCCATCATGGTGGCGGCCGCGGCGGTGATCGCGTGGTATAAAAAGGTCGAAGGCCGCAGTTCCGGCCCTCGGCCGCGTCCCCCGGACGCAACCCTCGCGGGAGGCGGGGCATGAGGCGGAGCGTAGGCCTGCTGGCGGTGCTGGTGTCGGGTCTGTTGACGTCCGCGATCGCCGTGGCGGGCGAACAGAAGCTTTGTGACGTTCCCGAGCATCTCGTCGATGCCGAATATGCGGCTCCCCAGGCGGCCGCGGCCATTGCGGCCAAGCGCCTCAAGATCGTGGTTCTGGGCACGTTCTCATCGGTGACCGGAGGTCCCTTCAAGTCCTATCCGACCCGACTCGAGGAGGAAATGGCCGCCCGTCTGCCGGGCGTCGAGGTGAGCGTCAAATCCCTCGCCAAACCAGGCGAAACCGCCGCCACCGCCGAAAAGATGCTCGAACAGGTGATCGCCGACGAACGCCCCGCCCTGGTGGTGTGGCAGACTGGCACCGTCGACGCCATTCGGGGTGTCGACCTGGAGGATTTCCGGATTGACCTGAGCAACGGAATTGAGACCTTGCACGACGCCAAGGTCGATGTGGTGCTGATGAACATGCAATACAGCCCGCGCACGGAATCCATGATCGCATTGGGGTCCTATGCGGAGGCCATGCGGCTCGTTGCCGTGCAGTATGAGGTTCCTCTCTTCGACCGCTTCAGCGTCATGAAACACTGGAACGAGAACGGAACATTCGACCTCTACGCCGCCACCAAGAAGACGGACGTGGCCGACCGGGTCCACCAGTGCATCGGCCGCCTGCTCGGCGGCCAGATCGTCGAGGCCGCCAATATGGCGGCCAAACCCGGGAAGGACGGCAACTGATGGGCCGCAGTTGGGGGGGGCGGGCGCGGCGTCCGCTGATGGTCGCGGCCGCCGCCGCTCTCGTCGTGTCGATATTGCCTGCCGGTGCTCAGGAAGGCGCCCAGCTGGGGGGCCAGACGGCGAAGCGTTCCTGCAGCGCTCCCGCCGATGTCGTCAGGCTGGAGCATCCGCTCAAGCGCACCGCCGCCCGCATGGCGGCGCGCGAGCCCTTGACCATTGTCGCCATCGGGTCGTCTTCGACGGCCGGTGCCGGAGCGAGCTCGCCGCAGAATTCCTATCCGAGCCGCCTCGAGGCCGAGCTCGAGCATCTCTATCCGGGCCGATCCATCACCGTCCTCAACCGCGGCGTCAACGGCGAGGAAGCCAACGACATGCTGGCCCGTTTCGAGACCAGCGTCATGGCGGAGAAGCCCGACCTCGTGCTCTGGCAGGTCGGCACCAATTCGGTGCTGCGCTCGAGCCCGCTCGCCGAGGCCTCGATCCTGATCCGTGAGGGCGTTCGCCGCCTCAAGGCGTCCGGGGCCGACGTGGTCCTGGTGGACCCGCAATTCGCCCCCAAGGTCATCGCCAAGCCGGAAGCCGAGGTGATGCTCGGTATCCTGGCGTCGACCGCCAAGGAAACCGGCGTCGACCTCTTCCGTCGCTTCGCGGCGATGCGACACTGGCACAAGCAAGAGGGCATCCCGTTCTCGGTCTTCATCACGCCCGACGATCTGCACATGAACGACTGGGGCTATGCCTGCGTCGCCAGGCTGATGGCGGGCGCGATCTCCGAGGCGATCAATCGCCGCCAGGCGCCGGCCGTCGCGGTGCATCGGGCGCAGTAGGCGAAGCGCCGTTTTTGCCGTGCAGCCCTCCCGGCCCGTTCGCGATCCGCCGCTGGTGGCTCGAAATCTAAAAGACGATGGGCCGCCCCGGGGACGGGGCGGCCCATCTGTTTTGTGGTGCACTGCGCCGGAACGCCGCGATGGTCTTCAGGCGGCTCGCGTTACGGCGGCGGCCGCCGATATGTTGCCGCGCCGCCGGCGTTGCAGGAAGACGATCAGCGCAATGAGCCCATAGGCCGGAACCGCCAGCCAATAAGGGTTGATCCGCTCGGTCGGGACATAGACCGTCTTGATCTCGTCGCCCGCGGCGAGATTGAGCTTGGCGGCCTCGGAACGGAACCTGACGGTCGCGATCTGCGCGCTATCGCCGGCGGTGCGAACGGTCATTCCTTGGTTGGCCAGTTTTTCCTGGCCGGAGCCGCCCGGCCCCATCGACAGCCGCAACACCTGGATCGTCATGTCACCGGCCCGGTTGGCGGTCTCGGCCTTGATGCGCAACGTGCCTCCGGCCGGTATTTCGGCGGCGACACGAACGATCTCGCGACCGGGAAGCTCCTGATAGGGATCGGACACCATGTTGAGCCAGAACGTCGGCCGGAACAGGGTGAAGCAGACGATCAGCAGCACGACGCTTTCGTACCAGCGGTTGCGCACCAGCAACCAGTTCTGCGTCGCCGCGACGAAACACCCGATCGCCACGATGGCGTTCGTGACCACGACAACGAAATGCAGGGGGCCGCCGATGTCGATCATCAGGATCCCCGTGTTGTAGATGAAGATGAACGGCAGCAGGCCGGTGGGAAAAATGAAACGGAACGCCTGGACGCCGGTCTTCACCGGGTCGGCGCCGGCGATCGCCGCCGCCGCATAGGCCGCAAGTCCGACGGGTGGCGTCACGTCCGCCATCAGGCCGAAGTAGAACACGAACATGTGCACGGCCACCAGCGGGATGGCGAGGTCGTTCTGGGCTGCGAGCTCGACCAGGACCGGCGCCATCAGGGTCGAGACCACGATGTAGTTGGCGGTGGTCGGCATGCCCATGCCGAGGATCAGGCAGATCACCGCGGTCAGGAGCAGCATGAGCACGAGATTGCCGCCCGACAGGATCTCCACGAGCTCGGTCAGGAGCAGGCCGAAGCCGGTGAGAGCGACGGTGCCGACGATGATGCCGGCCGTCGCGGTCGCCAACGCGACGCCGGTCATGTTGCGGGCGCCGGCTTCGAGCGCCGTGAAGAGTTCATGACCGCCTTGCCGGGCGGCGGCAAGGACGTCCGCATTGCTCCGGAACGCCGCCACGATCGGACGATGGGTGATCACGACGAAGACCAGCAATGCCGTTCCCCAGAAGGCCGACAGGCCTGCCGACATCTCCTCCACCATGAGGCACCAGATCAGCACGATGACGGGGAGCAGGAAGTGCAGGCCCGTACGTGCTGTTTCATAGAAGTTCGGCACCTTGAGGATCGCCTGGTTGGGGTCGTCGTCGCTCAGGTCGGGGTACTTCGCCTTGCGCCAGAGCAGCAGGACATAGACCCCGATCAGCACCGCTCCCATGATCCAGGTCGCCGCTTCGCCGAAGGCTGTCTTGGTCCAGCCGAGGCCGTAATAGACCGCGGCGCTCAGGATGATGATGCTGCAGATCGTCATCAAGCCCCTGATCGAGGTCTGGACGTAATGGATTGCGTGCGTGCGCGGCAGGCCGCGCATGCCGGCCTTCGCGGCCTCGATGTCGACGATGTAGAACAAGGAGCCATAGGTCAGGATCGCCGGCAGGATCGCGTGCTTGACCACCTCGATGTAGCTGATGCCGACATATTCGGCGATCAGGAACGCGGCCGCGCCCATCACGGGCGGCATGAGCTGGCCGTTGACGCCGGCGGCGGCTTCGATCGCGCCGGCTTTCGTGGGCGTATAGCCGACCCGCTTCATCAACGGGATCGTGAAGGTGCCGACCGTCACCGTATTGGCGATCGACGAGCCCGAGATCATGCCTGTCATGCCGGAGGCGACGACGCCGGCCTTGGCGGGCCCGCCGCGGTAGTGGCCGAGGAGCGAGAAGGCGAGCTGGATGAAGTAGTTTCCGGCGCCGGCCTTCTCGAGCAGGGCGCCGAACAGGACGAACAGGAACACGAAGCTCGTGGAAACGCCGAGCGCGACGCCGAAGATGCCCTCCGAGGTCAGCCACATCTGCGAGGCCACGCGCGAGAAGGTCGCGCCCTTGTGGGCGAGCAGTCCCGGCAGCCACGGCCCCATGAAGATGTATACGATCATGAGGCAGGCGATGACCGCCATCGCGGGCCCGACGGCGCGCCGCGCGGCCTCGATGACCAGCGTGACACCGATGACCGTGACGACGATGTCCGCCGTCGTCGGCAGGCCGGGACGCATCGCGATGTCGTTGTAGAAGACGATCAGATAGAGCGTCGCCGAGACCGCGAGGATCGCAAGCACCCAGTCGTAGAACGGAATGGTCCGGCGGGGCGATTTGGCGAACGCCGGAAACGTCATGAACACCAGTGCGAACGCGAACGAGAGGTGAATGGGGCGCGCCTGGCTGTCGTTGATGATGCCGATGCCGAGGATGTAGGGAAGCGGGGAAGCGAACCAGAGCTGAAACAATGACCAGCCGATCGCCGTCGCGAACATGATCTGCCGCTGAAGGCCGGTCGGTTTGCGCCCGCCGGTGTCGGCCTCGGCCACTATGGTCTCGAGCGCGGCGCGTTGTTCAGCCGTAATCTGATCGGTCATCTAACTTCCCCGTCCCCGCGTCAAAAAGAGTGGGGCGGCTGGTGGCCGCCCCACGGTTTCGTTACAGCCAGCCTTTTTCCTTGTAGTACTTCATCGCGCCAGGATGGATCGGAGCCGACAGGGCGTCCTTCACCATGTTCTTCGGCTCGAGATTGGCGAGCGCCGGGTGCAGCTTCTTGAACTCTTCGAAGTTGTCGAACACCGACTTCACGAGCGCATAGACGGCGTCATCCGAGACCTTCGCCGAGGTGACGAGGGTCGCGAGCACGCCGTAGGTCTGGGTCGGCTGCGGGTTGCCCGCATACATGCCGCCCGGAATGGTCGCCTTGGCGTAATAAGGCCGCTCGGCGATCAGCTTGTCGACATATGCGCCGCTCAATGGGATCAGTTTGGCGCCGCAGGTCGTGGTCGGATCCTGGATGGCCGCAGACGGATGGCCGACCGTGTACAGGAAAGCGTCGATCTTGTTGTCGCACAGGGCGGAGCCCTGCTCGTCCGGCTTCAGCTCGGACACGAGCGAGAAATCGGACAGCTTCCAGCCGAGGGCGGCGATCAGCACTTCGGTCGACACGCGGGTGCCGGAGCCCGGATTGCCGACGTTGAAGCGCTTGCCCTTGAGCTCTTCGAACTTGCTGAAGTTGGAGCGCGCCAACACGGTGTTGGGCTCGGGATGCAGCGAGAACACGGCCCGCAGGTCGCTGTGAGCGCCGTCCTTGAACTGCTCGATGCCTTTGACGGCGTTGTACATCACGTCGGACTGCGCGACGCCGAACTCAAGCTCGCCGGACTTGATGGCGTTGGTGTTGAACACCGACGCGGCGGTCGATTCCACCGAGCAGCGGATGCCGGTCTTGGCGCGTTCCTTGTTCATCAGGCGGCAGATGGCGCCGCCCGCCGCGTAGTAGACGCCGGTCACGCCGCCGGTGCCGATGGTCACGAATTTCTGGCCTTGCGCGCTGGCCGGTGTCGCCAGCATGAGGCCGGCGAAGGCAAGCGGAATGGCCGTACGACCGAATGGCAATCTGGTCATCTTCTCTCTCTCCGGGATCGAAGGTTCGGAATGGCTCGCGCCGCCGTCGACATCTGTTCCGATGCCGCGGCCGCGATGTTAACAGAATACGAACCTTTGCGGGGGGGCAGCAAGGTACCAAGACTCACTAATGCCGTAATTTCGATCAGGCCGATCGGCGTGGTTACCGCGGCCTGGGTGGAATGCGGGTGCGGCGCGCGTATTTGATTCCCTGCGGAATGTTCCGGCGAACCGCAGTGCGGTCGCGCGAGTGCCGCTCGCAAAATGGATGCCGACCGACGGTCCGCTAAAATGACTATGCGGCCAGCGGCTGTTCGGCTTCCGGTTCCTTCGGCGCTGTCGCCGAGCTGCTGTCAGAACGGGTTCCGCCCTACGAGGCCGGAACCGGCACGCCCGGACGGCGTTCCCAGGCGAGGAGAAAGGCGGACCCATGGCATCGGTCGGCGACGAACAATTCGCACAGGTGCTCGGCGCGGCTGTCGTCCGCGCCTGGGCCCGGCTTCCCCAGGAGATCCAGCAGGTGTTGTTCGAGGAGGCCGTCGTCGCCGGCCATCAGGGCGAGCGTGACGAATCCCTGCGGGAACAGCTGGCGGTTTATCTGCACGATCGCCATCCGCGCACGCAGGACGCGCAGCCGGGCTGAGGTGGCCCGGGCCGCGCCTAAGAGCCGCGGGGAGCTGCCCTTGAGATATCCGCAATCTGCGGGCAAAAAATAGGCGGCCTGCTGTAGATCGCGGCAGGAAGGTAGTAAATTGCCGCGTACGGGCAGTCCCCCGCCCGTTTCATCAAGCAGTAACCAATCGCCGAAGCGTAACGCCGGGATCCAAACGCCAGGATCCAAGCGGCTCCGGACAGAGATACGATAAATAGAGCGCCGGTTTGATCCATGTCGTGGTTGTGGGGAGCGATGTGGGCATTGTGCGGCCGCAAACGCCACTGCAAGCAGGAACCCAAAACAACATGAACACGATGGACCGGTCGGTCGGCATTCCCGCCCACGTCAAAAGCGCCAAGCTGCGCAACTGGGTCACGGAGATGGCCGAGCTGTGCAAGCCGGACAGCATCCACTGGTGCGACGGCTCCCAAGCCGAGTACGACCGGATGTGCGACCAGCTCGTCAAAGCGGGCACCTTCAAGAAGCTCAATGAGAAGAAGCGGCCCGGCTGCTTCCTCGCTTTGTCCGATCCGAGCGACGTCGCCCGCGTCGAGGATCGCACCTATATCTGCTCGAACAACAAGGAAAACGCCGGTCCGACCAACAACTGGGTCGAACCCAAGGAAATGAAGGCGACGCTCGGCAAGCTGTTCGACGGCTGCATGCGCGGTCGCACCATGTACGTCATTCCGTTCTCGATGGGCCCGATCGGCTCGCCGATCTCCTATACGGGCTACGAGATCACCGACTCCCTCTACGTCTGCGTCAACATGAAGCTGATGACGCGCACGGGCCGCGCCGTCGACGATGCGCTCGGCACGTCCGACGTCTTCGTGCCCTGCCTGCACTCGGTCGGCGCGCCGCTCGCCCCGGGTCAGAAGGACGTCGCTTGGCCGTGCAATCCGACCGTCAAGTACATCGTCCACTTCCCCGAGGAGCGGCTGATCTGGTCGTACGGCTCCGGCTACGGCGGCAATGCGCTGCTCGGCAAGAAGTGTCTGGCGCTGCGCATCGCCTCGGTGATCGGCCGCGACGAAGGCTGGATGGCCGAGCACATGCTCATCCTCGGCGTCACCGATCCGCAGGGCCACAAGACCTATGTGGCGGCTGCCTTCCCGAGCGCCTGCGGCAAGACCAACTTCGCCATGCTGATCCCGCCCAAGGAGATGGAAGGCTGGAAGGTCACGACCGTCGGCGACGACATCGCCTGGCTCAAGCCCGGTGACGACGGCCGTCTCTACGCCATCAATCCGGAAGCCGGCTATTTCGGCGTCGCGCCCGGGACGAACTACAAGTCCAACCCGAACGCGATGATCACGGCGGAGAAGAACACCATCTTCACCAACGTGGCGCTCACCGACGATGGCGACATCTGGTGGGAAGGCATGGACGGCGAAGCGCCCAAGCATGCCATCGATTGGCAGGGCAACGACTGGACGCCGGGCTGCGGCCGCAAGGCGGCGCATCCCAACTCGCGCTTCACCTGCCCGGCAGGCCAGAACCCGGTCATCGATCCCGAGTGGGAGAACCCGAAGGGCGTGCCGATCTCGGCGATCGTCTTCGGCGGCCGCCGCTCCACCACGGCTCCGCTGGTCTACCAGCCGCTGTCCTGGGCCTTCGGCGTCTATGCCGGCGCCACCATGGGCTCCGAGACCACCGCCGCCGCCTTCGGCAATGTCGGCGTGGTGCGCCGCGACCCGATGGCGATGCTGCCCTTCACGGGCTATCACATGGCGAGCTACTGGGATCATTGGCTCACCATGGGCCGCAAGGTCGCCCAGCCGCCGCGCATCTTCTGCGTCAACTGGTTCCGCAAGGACAAGGACGGCAACTTCCTGTGGCCCGGCTTCGGCGACAACATGCGCGTGCTGCGCTGGATCGTCGAGCGTGCCAACGGCGGTGCCCGGGCGCTCGAAGGTCCGCTCGGTTACATGCCGACCTATGACTGCCTCGACTGGCGCGGCCTGAAGTTCTCGCGCGAGCAGTTCCACGAGCTCATGGATGTCAATCGTTCGGAGTGGATGAAGGAAATCCTCGACCACGACGAGCTGTTCATCAAGCTGTGGGACAAGCTCCCGAAGGAGATCCTGTCGGTGCGCGAGCTCCTGCTGTCGAGCCTGTGGCGTTCGGCGGAGAAGTGGGAGCTGCCGGACTACGCCCAGAACAGCTGACGGGCTGAAAGTCTCTGACAATGGAACCGGCCGGGTCGCAAGACCCGGCCGGTTTCGTTTCGGCACTATCTTCGTCATGGCCGGGAGTAGCCGCCCGAAGGACGGCGTCGCTTCGCTCGCCTATGCCCGGCCATCCACGTCTTCAGCGCGGCGAAGCCTCAAGACGTGAATGCCCGGCACAAGGCCGGGCATGACGAGGTTGAGCTGTTCCGGTCGGCTCAGGCGACCATGAGGCCATACTCGGCCTTCTGCATCATGGCGGCGAGCTGCTTGCGCGCATAGAACATGCGGGTCTTGACGGTGGCGGCCGGGATGCCGGTGATGACGGCGGCCTCTTCGACCGACTTCTCGTGGTAGTAGACGAGGTCGATGATCTCGCGGTGGGCCGGCGACAGCTGCTCCAGGCAGCGGCGCAGGATGTCGGAGCGCTCGCTCTTCTCGAGGATTTCACCCGGATCGTCGGACGGGTCGGCGACGAGCGCGAGCGCGTCCTCGTTGAGTTCCTCTTCGGGGCGACGCCGCATGGCGCTCATGGCCTTGTTGCGGGCGATGGCCAGGATCCAGGTCGAAACCTGCGAGCGCGCCTCGAAACGGCCGGCCTGACGCCACACGTCCAGGAACACTTCGTTGACCAGGTCCTCGGCGAGCGTCTCGTTGCGGGTCAGCCGCAGGACGAAGCGGAAGACGCGCACGCTGTGACGGCCATAGAGCTGGTGCATGGCGCGGCGATCGCCGTCCGCGATGGCGGCGAGGCAGGTCCGGTCCGTGGCATCCGCCTGGACGGCCGCGGAAATCGGCGCAACCGAGAACTTGGTCACTGTACCGGTGGTCTGCATGACGACTCCCCTTCCAGCTCGCTCTTCGGCATCGCTTGGCAGCTTCAGGGAATATCAGCCGTCGGTTTCGGAGATTTTTCGTGGTGATGCAAAATGGCTTCATGGGTCGCGAAATTGTTTCGTTTGTATCGTGGGGCACCGGTGCGACGAAACAATTCGCTTGATCGTGGCCGGACGGCCACGCCTCGCCGTGCCGTTGCGCCCCATGCGTATCCAAATAAACTGATATATTTCAAACAGTTGAGCAGCGCTGGCGGCGCCCACGGGATGAATCGGGCGTTCACGCCTTCTCGCCGCCCGAGGGTGAGAACAGGTAGCCGCCGCCGCGGACGGTGCGGATCACCGCCGGATGGCGGGGGTCGAACTCGATCTTGCGCCGGATACGCATGATGCGCAGGTCGATCGCCCGGTCGAAGGCGTCGGCATCGCGCGCATTGGCGAGGTCGAGCAGGCGCTCCCGTGACAATACCCGCTTGGGATTGCTGGCGAAAACCTTCAGAAGCGCGAATTCCGAGGCGGTCAGCGGATACTCGTTGCCGTCGTCGTCGCGCAGCACCTGGGCGGCGAGGTCGAGCCATTTGGTGCCGAAACGGACCGGCGTTTCGGCCTCGGCGGGCGCGATCGACGGGCTCGCCGCCGCCGGCGGTGGCGCCGCCGCGACGGTGTCGGTGCGCGCCGGCGCACTGCGGCGCAGCACCGAGCGGATGCGTGCCAAGAGTTCGCGCATCTCGCACGGCTTGGCCAGATAGTCGTCGGCGCCCAATTCGAGCCCCACCACCCGGTCGATGGAACTCGCGGTCGCGGTCAGCATGATGATGGGCACGCCCGAATGCCGCTTGAGGTCGCGGATGATCGACAGGCCGTCCTCCTCCGGCATGTTGAGGTCGAGCACGACCAGATCGGGCATCTGGCGGCCGATGGCTTCGCGCAGGCTGGCGCCGCCGTCGCACAGCGTCACCGCGAAACCGTGCATGCGCAGATAGTCGCCGACCATTTCGCGGGCCGGCGGCTCGTCGTCGACGACGCAGATATGCTGGGTCTGGCTCATAGCTCCGGCAACGTGATCTGGAAGGTGGTGCCGCGCCCCGGCCCGGCGCTGTCGGCGTTGACCGAGCCGCCGTGCAGCTCGACGATGCGCTTGACGATGGACAGGCCGAGCCCGGTCGAATTTTCCCCCGCGGTCGGCTTGGCGGACAGGCGCTGGAAACGACCGAACAGCCGGCCCATGTCCTCGGGCGAGAGGCCCTGGCCCTCGTCGCGCACGCTCACCGTCGTCACGCCGTCCTCGCGTGCCACCAGGAGCTCGATATGGCCGCCGACGGGGCTGTATTTGATGGCGTTGCTGAGCAAGTTGTCGATCGCCTCGCGGATCCGGTCGATGTCGCAGGAGACAGTGTGGACCTGAGGCGATGACACCGAGATGATCTGTTCCTTGCCGTCGGCGAGCGGGCGGTTGGAGGCCACCACCTCATTGACCAGCCAGGCGAGATCGACCTGCTCGCGCCGGATGGTGATGTCGAGGGCATCCGCCATGGCGTCGGCGATCAAATTGTCCACCATGGCGGTGAGCCGCTTGGCGGCGTCGCGCACGTGGTCGATCTGCGCCTGCACGCTCTCCGGCGAGGAGGCGGCGTTGGCGGTCATCTCCTTGAGCATCTCGGTGCGGCCGAGGATCACCCCGAGCGGGTTCTTGAGGTCATGGGCGACGGTGCCGAGGATTTCGCTCTTGAACGCGTTGGCGCGCTGCAGTCGCGCCCATTGGGCGCCGAGGCGGCGGTTCGCCGCGGTAAGATCGCGGGTGCGCTGGGCGACGCGCTCTTCCAGTCGCGTATTCGCCTCCTGCAGCTTTTCGTACAGGATGACGTTGTCGAACGCGATGGCGAGGCGGCTGGCGAAGATTTCGACCAGCGCCCGGTCGGTTTCGGAAAGGTCCTTTTCGGCCTCCAGCAGCACCACCACCTCGCGGCCCGAGCCGGTGCGGATGTAGAGAATGGAGCGGCGGTCGCGGAAATCGTGACGGCGCTGCCGGAAGGCGGAATCCACCAGTTCGCGCAGGTCGCCGTCGAGTGCGGCGGCGTCGCGGGCGCCGAGGAAGCGGCTGTAACATCCCGAGCAGGCCAAGACCGAAATCCCCTCGGCGACGTTGCCGCCCTCGCGCAGGACCAGGATGCCGGCGCAGTCCACATTGAGCAGGGAAGCGATCTGGGTCAGGACGCCGGCGGCGAGCCGCTGCATGGACTTGAAGTCGTACAGCGTCGAGGCGGCGTCGATGATGATCTCCAGCCCGCGCCGCGTGTCGACCATGCGCTGGAGCTGCTGGTAGCTCCGCAGCGCCGCGGTGAGCGAGGTGAACAGCTTGTCGGCGGTGAGCTCGGTCTTGGCCTTGTAGTCGTTGATGTCGTAGTCGACGATCACACGGCGTTCGGGCGCCTGGCCGGGCTGGCCGGTGCGCAGGATGATGCGCACGGTCTCGTTCTTGAGCTCGTTCCTGATGAACTCGACGAGGTCGAGGCCGGCGTCGTCCGCCTCCATGATGACGTCGAGCAGCACTGCGGCGACGTCGGGGTGGCGGCGCATGAGCTCGCGGCCTTCGGCGGCCGAATAGGCCGAGATGATCTCGAGCCCCTGGCCGTGCAGCCGGTAGTCGCCGAGCGCGAAGCGGGTGCCTTCGTGCACGGCCGGGTCGTCGTCGATCACCGCCACCTTCCAGGACCGGCCTTTGTCCGGCTTCGGATCGGGCTCGGTGTCGTCGACCAGCTGGATGACGTCGTCGGGCTCTGCCATGGCTTTCATCCGTTGAGCGCGGTGGTCGCGGGCGCCGCGGGCTCCCGGGGAGCCGAACGCGGCAGGGTGATGCGGAACATGGTGCCCTGGCCGGGACGGGATGACAGTGCCAGCCGGCCACCGAGCTGCTGGGTGACGAGATTGTAGACGATATGCAAGCCCAGGCCCGTGCCGCCCTCGCTGCGACGCGTGGTGAAGAACGGATCGAAGGCCTGGCGGAGCACGTCGGGCGCCATGCCGGCGCCGTCGTCCGTGATCGAGATTTCGATGTGGCGGTTGTCGACCGCCTGGGCACGGATGTCGATCGAGCCGTCGCGGCCGTCCGTGAAGGCGTGGGTGAGGGCATTGAGGAACAGGTTGGTGAGAACCTGGCCGTAGGCGCCCGGATAGCTGTCGACGACGAGGCCTTCGGGCACGCTGACCGACAGGTCGACGCGCGACTTCTTGAGTGCCGGGCGCAGGCTGGCGATGATCTGGTCGGTCGCTTCCTGGAGATCGAACTGGCGCCGCTCCGCGTGCGAGCGGTCGACCGCCACCTGCTTGAACGACTGGATGAGTTCGCCGGCCCGCTGCAGATTGCCGACCAGCTGGCGGGCGGCGTCGCCCGAGGCGGCGACGAATTCCTCCAGGCGCGAGCGGCGCAAGGGCGTGTCCGATTTGAGCTCGCGGGCGAACGTCTCCGCGCGGCTGGCGAAGCTCGATGCCACCGTCAGGCTGATGCCGATCGGATTGTTGACCTCGTGGGCGATGCCGGCGACGAGGCCGCCGAGCGCCGCCAGCCGTTCGGCGTCGATGAGGTCCTGGCGCGCCGCCTGCAGGTCGCTCAGGGCCTTCTCGGCACGGTCCTTGGACATGCGCAGTTCGGTCTCGGCCTTGTGGCGCGCGATGGCGTTCTCGCGGAACACTTCCGCGGCGCGCGCCATCTCGCCGATCTCGTCCCTGGCCTCGGTGCCCTGGATGTGGCGCTCGTAGTCCCCGGAGGTGATCGCCTGCATGGCCGCCATCAGCTCCCGCAGGGGCTGGCGGATCGACAGCGCGATCACGAAGCCGAACACGATGGTGCCCGAGCCGAACACCAGCGCGACCAGCACGACCTTGCGGTAGATGTCGGCCAGCGTGGCGTCGAATTGTGTCTGTGCCCGCTGCTCGCGCGCGCGCATGCGGCTCGAGAGTTCGTCGATCGCCGCGATCATCGCCGCCTGGTTGGCGTCGATCGCCGTGTGGAGGAGGTGGTCGCGGCGGGCGAAGTTCTCGGCCAGCGTCGCCAGTCCCTGGCGCAGCGCCGCCGAGCGTTCGCCGAGCTTCGTCAACGCCACCCGTTGCAGGTTGTTCTCGGCGAGGTCGAGCAGCACCGGGATGGTGCGCTCGATGGTCTGGATGTTGGTGCGGGCCTCCTCGGCGGCGTTGGAGGCGATCGAGAGATAATAGGAGTTCGCCGCCACCAGCATGGCGGCGAAGGCCTCGCGGGACTTGCCGAGCGGCGGCCAGATGAGGGAATCGCGCTGGCCGACCGAACTGTCGATGATGGCGTAGAGGCCGGCCATCTCCCGCGCCGGCGCCAGCACCTGTTCCTCGTAGGTCCTGGTGGTCGCGGTCTGCTCGGCGCGCAGGTCGCCGAAGCCGGCGAGGAAGCGGTCGGTCGCATGCTCGAGCGTGTCCACCGAGCCCGACAGCATGGGGTCGGTGGCGCCGCGGCTGCGCAGGGTGCCGAGAACCGCCTCGCGCAGGAGCAGGATTTCGGCGAAGATCTGCGGGCTCGGCTGGTTGATGTAGCGATGGATCAGGTTCTGCAGCCGGCCGGCTTCGCCTTCCAGGAGCGCCAGCACGCGATCGGATTCGCGCACCTTGCGGACCTCGTCCCAGGCGCGGCTCAATTCCTTGGCGCCGTTCCAGATCAGCCCCGCCAGGATGAGCACGACGGCGGCGTTGACGCCCGCGATGGTGAGAATGCGCCAGCGGATCGGCAGCGCGCGCACCAGCGATATCAGGCCCGAGCGCGAACTCTGCCGCAGCTGCGCGGTCGAGAAGCCGAGGGCGTGATGTTCTGTCGCCGACAATGGAGGACTCACGGCACGCTGCGAATGCGTTCGATCAGGGCGGCGAGGGCCGGTTCGCGCGCGGCCTTGGCGTAGATCGGCGCCATCGCGCGTTCGAACGGGCGGCGGTCGAATTCCTTGATCACCACGATGCCGGCCGCCGCCGCCTCGCGGCGCGAACGCTCCTCCAGGGCCGACCATTGCGAGCGCATGAACAGGTTCGACTCGCGGGCGGCGTCGCGGAAAATGCGCCGGTCCTCCGGCGACAGGGCGTTCCACGCCGCCGCCGACATGATCAGGACTTCGGGCGTCATGGTGTGCTCGGTCAAGGTGTAGTAGCGGGCGGCCTTGAAGTGGTTGGTGGTGACGAAGGACGGCCAGTTGTTCTCGGCGCCGTCGATCAGCCCGGTCGTCAACCCGGTCAGCACCTGGCCATAGGGGAGTTCGATCGCTTCGGCGCCGAGCGCCCCGATCATCTCCGCCATGACGGCCGACGGCTGGACGCGGATGCGCAGGCCGCGAATGTCCGCCAGCGACTTGATCGGCCGGACGCTGTTGTAGAACGAGCGCGCGCCCGAATCGTAGAAGGTCAGGCCGATGAACCCGCCCGGCGTGAAGCCGGCGAGAATCTCCTCGCCGATCGGACCGTCGAGCACCGCGTGCAGGTGATCGATGGAGCGGAACAGGAACGGCAGCGCCAGCACGGCAGAGACCGGCACGTGCCTGATCATCGGCGCGATGTTGATGCGGGCGAGATCGATGACGCCGACGCGGGTCTGCTCGATGGTCTGCTCCTCCTCGCCGAGCTGACGCGAGTGGAAGACCTGGATGGTGTGGCGTCCGCCGGTGCGTTGGGCGACCAGGCGGCCCATGTGGATGAGCGCCTGGACGGTGGGATAGCTCTCCACCTGGTTATCGGCGGCGCGAAACTCGCGCGCCATCACGGCCGGCGCCGCCGTCACGGCCGCCAGCATCAGCAGGATCATCCCCACAACTCGGCCCGCATTGGTCGCATGTCGCCAAGCCGGCCTTGCCTGCGGGGACGGGGATCGAAGGCCATCGGGGACCCGTGCCATTATGTAATTCTACTCACAGACGGGGAGAATAGCTATATGGTGCCGCCCGACCGCCGGCGGCAGGATCGGCGGCGCCCAACTCGCGGCCGGCTGGCGCCAGCCGAGTCCGCAACCCGGAGTGGACCCGCCGATGAGGATGCTTCGTCTGGCCTGTATGGCCGCCCTGGCGGCAGCCTTGTGCGGCCCGGCGCGCGCCGCCACCGACATCATGTGGTGGCACGCCATGTCGGGCCAGCTCGGGCGCGAGCTCGAAGCGATCGCGGCGGACTTCAATTCCCGCCAGTCCGATTTCCGCGTCGTGCCGGTGTACAAGGGCAGCTACACCGAGACCGTGACGGCGGCGATCTTCGCGTTCCGGTCCAATGCCCAGCCCGCCATCGTCCAGGTCAACGAGATCGCCACCGCGACCATGATGGCGGCCAAGGGCGCGATCTATCCGGTCCACGCGCTGATGCGCGAGCGCGGCGGCGCCTTCGATCCGTCCGCCTATCTGCCGGCCATCACCGGCTATTACACCGACGTCGACGGCAACATGCTGTCGTTCCCGTTCAACGCCTCGACGCCGATCCTCTATTACAACAAGGCTCTTTTCAAAAAGGCCGGGCTCGATCCCGCGGTGGCGCCGCGGACCTGGCCGGAGGTGGAGGACGCCGCCCGCAAGCTGCGTGAAGCCGGCGCCGCCTGCGGCTTCACCACCCACTGGCCATCCTGGGTCAACGTGGAGAACTTCCTCGCCTGGCACGACCTGTCCATCGCCACCCGCAAGAACGGTTTTGCCGGCCTCGATGCCATGCTGACCATCGCGGTCCCGGCCCTCGAACACCATGTCGGCAAGCTCGCCGAATGGCAGAAGGGCAAGCTGTTCGACTATTCGGGCCGCGGCACCTCGGCCGAGCCGCGCTTCTACGACGGCGACTGCGGCATCTTCCTGGGCTCCTCGGCGGCGCGCGCCGACATCGTCGCCAAGGCCAAGTTCGACGTCGGCTACGGCATGCTGCCCTACTGGCCGCACGTTTCCGGCGCGCCGCAGAACACCATTATCGGCGGCGCCACCCTGTGGGTGCTGATGGGGCGTCCGACCGCCGAATACGAAGGCGTGGCGCGCTTCTTCACCTATCTGTCGCGCCCCGAGGTGCAGGCGGCCTGGCACCAGAAGACCGGCTATCTGCCCATCACCCGCGCGGCCTACGATCTCTCCCGCAGCCAGGGTTTTTACGACCGCAATCCCGGCACCGCGATTTCCATCGAGCAGATCACGTTCAAACCCCCGACCGACAATTCGAAAGGTCTGCGCCTCGGCTCCTTCGTGCTCATCCGCGCGGCCATCGAGGACGAGCTCGAAGCCGCTTTTGCCGGCAAAGTGAGTGCCCGCGAAGCCCTTGAGCGGGCGACCCGGACCGGCAACGAACTGCTGCGCCAGTTCGAACGCGCGAGCCGGTGAAGGCGACGTGTAGGGCGCAATAGCGAAGCGTATTGCGCCACTTCCCGATGCTCCATGCCGCGGACATGCTGAAGCGCGGCCGCGGCGCCTCTTGCGGCGCGCGGGCCTTGTCGCGGTGTCCCTCGAAAACCCGAGGGGGATGGAGCGCCGGTCGGCGCTTCTTTGAGTTCGAGGCCCATGCCTTGCGGCACGGACCGGGCGGCTTGGCGAGCCGCCCTGCGCCTTCCGGCGCTCCATCGCGGCTTTTGTCTTTCCGGGCCGCGCTTTTCGGGAAAACCACTTTTTTGTCGAAAGCGCTTTTTCGGTTTCCCCGTCAGCCAGCTCCTGGCAGGGGGCTGTCATCCCCGGGCGGAGCCCCGGACGCCTGCGCGGAGAGTGACGAGGTCTCCTGGCAGGGCCGCATCCCATTCCGTCGCCGAACGTCATCCGGATAACGCCCCTCGGTGAACGAGACGGAACGGAGAGTGAACATGAATGGGAATTTTGTCAAGAGAGGAGAGGATTTTTTGTAGGGAGCAATAGCGTAGCGTATTGCGCCGCGTTTCCCGCCGAAGTGGCGCAATACGCTCCGCTATTGCGCCCTACGTTCGCCGAACTCACCCGGCGCGTCGGCATCCCCGGCCCAGTCCGACGGGAAAATTCCCGCACCCACGTCGCGGTGAAACGACGAATACGGCCAATCGACCACCCGTGTGACGAGGCCGTGTTTCATCGGGTTGATATAGCAATACTCGACATGCCGGGCGTAATCCGCCTCGTCGCGGATCAGATGCTCCCAGAAGCGCCGTTGCCAGATGCCGCGTTCACCCCGCGCCAACCGCACCTGGCTGCGTCGTTCGTCGGCCGGCATCGCCTGCGCGAACCGATGCTTGATCCATCGCCAGCGAACCGAAAAGTGCGCATCGCCGGGCGGCAGGGTCCAGACCGCATGAACATGGTCGGGCAGGACCACCATGGCGTCGATCGAAAACGGATGGCGCTCGCGCGTCTTGCGCACGGCGTCGCGAAAGTCGTCGATGCGATCGACCAGGAGCGTGCGCTTGCGTTCCAGCAGGTTGACCGTGAAGAACCAGCATCCGCCCGGAACGAAGGCGCGGCGATAGTTCGGCATTTCGGGAGGCTAGCAAAAATCAGCGCGGCGCAATACGTTGCGGTGTCGATGTCCGGGGGTGGGGCGCAATAGCGAAGCGTATTGCGCCGTTTTCTACTGCGACGGCGCACTTAACGTCGGCCGATGAACGTGGCGAACTCCGCCATTTTCCCTCGCCTTCCTGCGGCGCAATACGCTTCGCTA
>JAVDCA010000024.1 GCA_030848545.1 Astrobacterium formosum | reverse complement strand
GCTCAAGCGCTCGGATGCGCGACGATCTGCTCTTGAGATCGACGCCGGCCTGATCGCAGACGAACGCAACCTTCATGAGCCACACCTCGCCGGCGCGCGGCTTGATCAGAAGACCGGTTGACCCTTGAGGAGGGTCGGAATCCAGGTCGAGAACCAGGGCACGTAGGTGACCACCGCCAGGCACGCGGCGAGCGCACCGTAGAACGGCAGGATGGTCTTCATCACCTCGTCGATGGAAATCCCCGCGATCGCGCAGCCGACGAACTGGGTCGGGCCGACCGGCGGCGTATTGAGGCCGAGCGCCGCATTGACCAGTATGACGATGCCGAACTGGACCGGCCCCATGCCCATCTGGATGCACAGCGGCAGGAACAGCGGCGTGCAGATCAGGATCGTCGACGCCATGTCCATGAAGGTGCCGAGGATGAACAGGATGACGTTGACGAAGAAGAACATCATCCAGGGATTGTCGGTGGCGGCCAGGAGCAGGTTCGCCATCTGCTCCGGCAGGTCGAGATAGGCCATCTGCCATTGCAGCATGTTGCAGACGCCGATCAGGAGCAGCACCACGCCGGTGGTCTTGGCGGCCTTGGCGGCCGCCAGCATCAGTTTCGACCAGCCGAGCGTGCGATAGATCAGGACCGTGAGGACCATCGAATAGGTGACGGCGATGCCCGCCGCCTCGGTCGCCGTCGAAGCGCCGGCGAGGATGCAGCCGAGGATCAGGACGACCACGAACAGGCCAGGCAAGGCGGCGACGAACGACACCAGGATCGCGTGCCAGCCGGGGAACGGGGTGATCTTCGCGCCGTGCTCGCCCTTGGGAAAGCCGTTCTTGACCGCGACCCAATAGGCCGCGACCAGCATGCAGATCATCAGGCAGGTGACCGGCAAGAGGCCGGCGAACATCAAGTCGCCGATCGAGGCGCCGCGGATCGAGTGGCCGTCGATCATGCCCGACGCCCCCTGGGCCGCGAAGGCGTAGATGATCATGTTGTGGGAGGTCGGCATCAACGCACCGGCGAGCGACGCATGGGTCGTCACATTGACGGCGTAGTCGGCGCTGTAGCCCTCCCGGCGCATCATCGGGATCATGACGCCGCCCATGGCCGACACGTCGGCGACCGGGGAGCCCGAGACGCCCCCGAACAGTGTGCAGGCGACCACGTTGGCCATGCCCAGGCCGCCGCGCCAATGGCCGACCAGATTGCGCGCGAAGGTAACGATCTTTTCGGCGATGCCGCCGTGCAGCATCAATTCGCCGGAGAAGATGAAGAACGGGATTGCCAGGAACGAGAACACGTTCATGCCGGCGATCATGCTCTGGAAGCCGGTCGCGAACGGCAGGCCCTCCGCCCAGTAGGTGAGAATGCACGACACCGCGATCGCGAACGCGACGGGCACGTTTATGATCAAAAGGACGGTGAAGCTGACGCAGAGGACGATGAGCGGCAGGTTCAGTTCCATGACGGAACCACTTCTTCGTTCGTGTACAAGGCAATCAGGTGCTCGATCGAAAACAGGACGATCAGCCCTCCGGCGATGATTCCCGGCGCGTAGCGAACCGCTTCGGAGATCGGCAGTGTCGGAATGATGTTCTCCCACACCGAGTTCGCCATGATCATGGAGCCGGAACAGAGAAGAACGCCGAAGAAGATCATGACCAGGCAGATCGCCACCGCGACGGCGAACTGAACCTTGTCAGGCATGAACGCCACCAGGGTCTCCATACCGATATGGCCGGCGTCGCGCACCATGGCGGAGGCGCCGAACATGGCGACCACGATCACCAGCAGCAGCGCGATCTGCTCGACATAGGGTTGGGGATTATTGAAGACGTAGCGGGTCACCACGCCCCAGACGACCACCGCCTGGATGCCCAGGAGCGCCGCCACGGCAGCGTACAACGCCCACCGGCACAGCCGCCCGTTAAGGGCCGTGAGCCATCTCATCCGCCACTCCCGATGTCGCGTCGAGGGTCAGCGCGGCCAAGAAATTCCAGTCGTCTGTGAGCATAGGGATGTAAATCCGCGGAACTCCATTCGCATTACCGCGGACCTGCGATCCGTATCGAATCACCCGAGAGGGCCGCAAATGCCATCCGGTGACACGCGGCGTCTTCGAGCAAGCATTCGATCGATCGTGAAGCGGCGCTCGGCAGCATGCCGGCACGGGAGGTGGTCGGCGCCTGCGCGGGATTGTTTCGGCCCTGGCCGAACGTCGCCCCCAGAACGGTCCCCAGGCTCTGATTCGCTTGCCGCCCGTTCGCGGCGTTCAGATGGCGGGAGGTTGTGGAGGAAATAGGCATAGGCCGTCGACGCCCCGGCTTGGCATGCCGACGCGAACAGACAACCCCTTGAAATAGCTTGAATTCTGGCGGAGACGAAGGGATTCGAACCCTTGATACGGCTTTAGACCGTATAACGGTTTAGCAAACCGCCGCCTTCAGCCACTCGGCCACGTCTCCGTCGCGGAAAATGCTTATACATCAGCATCTTCCAGGTCAAGCGACAAATTTGAAAGCAGACGGATACATACAGAACGCACCGCAAACATTCAACGATTCGGGCCGAAAGACCGGATCAAATACCGGATCAGAAAACAGCGTTTAGGTGCCAAAACGTTCTATTTCGGTTCATGTTTTGCCACCATGTCACGGTTTTTTCAGTCCGTCGCCCTGAGCCGCTCCAGCTTAAGAAACAACCTCTCCCACGTAGCTGCTGCAAGCCCCCTGGCTCTCTTCCCATTGCTGGATGAAAAAGCGAGGAGCAGGCCAGGGTGGCCGAGCGGATGCTCCAAGTACCGCCCGGCTTTGGCCTCATCGAAGATCAGAGACGCCATCGATTGCGCAAATGAAAATGCAAAGACAAAACGCTATCGCACTTGCTGGAATGCAAGGCTTGGGATTCGAAGATTCGAATCCGCCCGTTGGCCGCAGTGCGGCGAGTTTTTCAATCGGAAGTTCTATGGTGCCATTCAGCGGATTTTCGGAAATCAACCACCGCGCAGGTTGAGTTCTCGCACTGGAACAAATGCCCGATTTGATTCCGCGGCCCGACGCGCCTTCTCGTCAAGGACATCGACCAGCGACACCTTACGTGACAGCACTTCATAGAGATCAAGTCCATCTGCACAAATCAGGTTCGTCTGTCGTCCTCGTGAGAATGCTTCCAGGCCTACTGTTGTGAATCCCGAATTGCTGACAAACAGACCACGCGACCACGACGCCTTCCCTGCGACCTTTCCGGAGAACGTCATCAAGTCCGCAAAGCCGATCTGCGGCCCATGCCATTTGGCTTCGACCAAATATGTGTCACCCTGAAGCTTGAAGCTGCCGTCAATTTGCTCTCCCGCGAGCCGGAACGCGCCGCGCGGCGCGAGCCCAAACCCAGCGAATAGCTCATTGAGAAAGCCCTCGAAGCGCAGGCCCCGCGTCTGGGGGTCCAGCGTCGTGATCTCAATGAGGGAAACGGTAAGCTCCTGCGCCTTCATTGCGCTCAGCATCGTCGCTTGTGCTGGCGTCTCCCGGGGCTTTGATTCGCCAAAGCTGTTGAGAAAGTCTGGGTCCAACAATTCCGGAATCTTAAACTGCACTCCTGGAAGAAGGCTGTTCAACCGATCGATTTCGGTCCGACTCAAGGGGTTGCCTTTGCCACGCCGGTAGGTCATCGCCTGCCGGACGATGGCTAAGATCAGCCTAGTGAAATTTGATCGTCGTCGTTCGAGCGTGCCGGTTAAGAGTTGGACAATTGCGGGCCGCTTGCTGCCCGGTATCCAAAGCTCTCCGACACCGGCCTGCGTAGCGGCAATTGGAAACGATGTCCGTGCGTTTCCACTGCCGGGCAAAAAATCATAGAGAAGATCCGCTAGATCCTCGACGGCCTGGGCTTCGCGGAATGACAGCATAAACTAAGTACCCTCGGCGCCTGCATGCGCGCTTCGTTCGTAACCTAGCTCCCCTTGAGCCAATCCGCTAAGACATCCATGTGAACGGCGAAATGGCGCCCTTCGGTGGGACCGCCCTTATAGATGATGCCCGCCACCGCGCCGTTGCCGTCAAGCAGCGGACCGCCGGACATGCCCTGGCTCAGCTGCTGCGTCACCTCGATAAGTTTGACTGCACTCTTGACAGTAATGGTGCTGACGACGCCAGGCCTGACGTTGAGCCTGTCTCCCGGCGCCCAAGCGGGGTATCCGAGCGCGATCATGGGATCGCCGGTCGCAATCTCATGCGAGACGGGCTCAAGTTCGAAATATTCGGTTGACGGAATCTGGTGATCGAGAATGGCGAGATCCCTGTGCTCATCGCGTTTCCGAACCTTGGTCTTGAACGCGTTTGAATGCTTCGAGGGATGAAGGACTTCGACCTCGTCGATGCCGCGGACACAGTGCGCGGCAGTCACCAAGCCGACGCCCTTAAGGAAAAAGGCGGTTCCTTGCCCGCTGGGATCGTCGGTGACCCACACCGCCCGATCACGAATCTCGGCCAGCGTAGGCACCATCTTGATCGGGCGGCTTGGGAAGCACTTGTTGAAGCGAAGCGCGATGCTTCGCACGAGTGGATCTGACTGGCCCTTGATGTGGACGAGGAAGGCAATTTTTCCCCGAAGATGAGCAGCAAGACTGGAGCGGCCGTCATGTTTCGCGTGGAATTTGCTCTCGGCATCATTGATTCCGAGCGTCTCGATTGAGTGTAGAGCTGCTCGAATATTGCGGACATAACGCCGGTCGACGTTGAGAAATTCGTTGACCTTGAGTCCGGTGACGATACGCCGCGAATGGCGGTCGGCATAGTGCACCTTGTCCGGATTGATGGAGAAACCGTTCTGCTGAATGCCCTCACGCACTTTCGGCGCGAACAGGTCAGGCGAAATTCGTCCCGCAGGCGGTAGCGTGGTCTCAAACAGCGCGGTCGGTGGCTGGTGGCTCGAAAAGGTGATGTCATCGGCGTAGCGCGTGTAGATGCAGCGCGTATCCTTGGCGATAGCCATCAGTCTTTTGTCGAGGCTGAAGCAGATCATGTTTGAGACCACCGGACTGCTAGGTGCGCCTTGGGGAAGATGCCCGTTGTTGCAGCAGATCCGCGTAATGATTTCGGCGACACGTGCGTCAATGCCCAATCTCGTCAACATCCCTTCTACGCGGTTTGAGGAGATCGAAGGAAAAAAATCCTTGAGGTCAATGTTTATGACGAAACGCCGGCGAAGGTGGGAAAACGCATTGGTCTTAACTGATCGGTCGACAACGAATCCATGTACCGGATTGCGCGGCCGGTAGAGTTCAGTGAGCTTATCGG
Organism: Astrobacterium formosum; assembly: GCA_030848545.1. Classification (GTDB taxonomy): domain Bacteria; phylum Pseudomonadota; class Alphaproteobacteria; order Rhizobiales; family Xanthobacteraceae; genus Astrobacterium; species Astrobacterium formosum. Next base: position 110,641 of record JAVDCA010000024.1, on the reverse strand, counting down.
CGAGCCTGCGCTGAAGAAATTTGAGCCTCTCGTCGGGCGCGCTGATCACTCGGACCTTGTTCGGGCCCTTGGCAATCGAGAAATGCCGATACATCCGCCCCCGATAGTACCAGATTTTCCTGAGTTCGGCGGGGCCAACTCCGAGATAGGCGAGGAGCGCCGCTTCGGCCATCAGCTCGGTCGGAATGGCGATGCGGATAGGTTTGTCGAAAAACGTCCCCCAAAGTGACACGAGGTTTCCCTTCCAATCACGCCAGGGCCAGTCAGCAATCGTCTGGCGCGCACACGAAATAGCAGACGTTAGCTCTTACGCCGCAGTTACGACAGCGCGTATGCGAAGGGAAACCTCGCGGCAAGATGTCTATCAGGTCCAGGGCGGATGCTCCAGCCCACGGGATTCGGAAGGAGACGATAACCTTTATCGAGGCCGCCGATCAAAAAGCTCGGTCAGTGCGTGGCGTCTGTACGCGAGCCCAGCCAATGCGAGTTTCTCACGGGCCGTTTCGGGCGTTATCTCGACCTTGCCGCTTGGGTCGATCAGCCGGCTCTGGATCTACTGAGTTCTGACATCCACGTCGTCGTGTAACGGTTGCGATAAACCGATAGGTGCGTGACGAGCACCGTTACCCGAGACACCGGCCCCAGGTATTCAAGGGCGGCCCCACAGGCGAACTCGTTCGACCTCGATCAGCACGGCTGAGGCGCCCTTGGTGTACATGCCTCGAAGGAAATGACCATCGCGATAGGCTGGCTTCGGCTCGCGCACCGGAGCAAATACCGGAACAAGGCCGTGAAAACGGGCTGCGCAAACAACATTAAGTCATTGATATTATTGGTATAAATCGCTTGGCATTTGCAGGCGGTTTGCGGCTTAGCAAACCGCCGCCTTCAGCCACTCGGCCACGTCTCCGTCTGCGTTCATATGCCCGACCCTCGGGTCGCTGGCAAGCCGAAGCGAAGCCGGTGACGGATTGCTTCCGGCCGGCGGTCCCGATGGCGACACCTGCCCGCGCAGCACCCGCCCGCAGCGGAAGGCCCGAGTGACCGTTCGTCAGTGGCACAGCCAGTTGCGGGCAGCGCGTTGCGCGGCGGCGATTTCCGCCTCGGACATCTGATCGGCAATCTCGCGGCGTAGGCGGATCGCGTCCGCATTGCCACGCATGGCCGAGATGTTGAACCACTTGTGGGCGGTCACGTAATCCGCCGGGACGTCACCGCCCGTCGAATACATCATGCCCAACTGAAAGAAGACGTCCTCGGCGGCGTTCGCCATGCCGAGTGTGGCTTCGTCGATATTGGAAACTTCGAACCGTGCCATTCTGGCCTCCCCTGGCCCATATGCGCGCCGGCTGTTGCCGGTCGTCCGCGTCTCCTCGCCGACCCCCGGCGAGACAACGCGATGATCAGCGCAAAATTTGAATGGTGGTTTAAGCGTTCCGGTGAATGGAACGTGAAGGCCAATTCAGCGGCGCAAGAAAAAATGTCGTTCTTTCAGCAGCTTGCGAATTTATCGACGAACTGTTCACCGTCACCATTGGGGCCACACTAACCATCCGCGCAGGAGAGCCCGGCCGCTTCGGGTGTCGTCTCGAAGATTTTCTTATCGCCATCCGGCTCTGCAAAGCACCGACACGCGTATGTCCGGGCTTCGCGCCGCAGTTCGTCGCACGGTTGCCGGCGGCGCACCGGCCCAGCGGAATGGACAGGAAATACAGGAGGAGAAATTGATAAAAGATTGAGGGCGTCGGCGAGAGGTCTTGGGAACGAACCCTGATGCGGAAGACCCGCGACAGGAGAGGTGGGAATGACCCGGCCTCCGATCCCGACTAGGCGACGTATCGCCGACGGGACGCTCGATCCTCGATCTCGCCAACGCCCTCTATCTTCGATCCGGGATGGCGCCTGCCCGTACGGCCGGCCGCAAAGCAGCGGCTGCGCGGGGATCCTCCACCCGGAGGAAGCGTCGGAGTCGAAGACTCCGTCGAGCGCAGACTACTTCCGCTTCGCGGGCTTGCGCTTCGCGGCGGTCTTCTTCGCGGTGGTCTTCTTCGCCGCGGACTTCGTCTTCGACTTCACTGCCTTCTTCGCCATGCTGCCCTCCTAGCAAATGAGTGGTGGCGACTTCGATAATCAGTGCGATTGCGAATCGCTCCTGCACTGCACTGTGATTAGTACAGCACAACGAAAAAAACAGCGACTCCGCTTAAGGAAGCGTGTACGTCGCCGGCCGCATCAACGGCGTTCCCGCCGCGTATGCAGCGCTCTTCTTGTCAAGACCGTCGATTGATCTTCGCATCGGCGCCGATCTTCGAGCATTGCTTCGCTCGTCGCAGAAACCCGCGAAAATTGCGGACTTCTTGCACGCGCAATCACGTCGAAGGAGCAACGCGGCGATCGCGCCGCCGACCCTTGTGCATGCCGTCGACGCTCTTTGGGCCGCAGTGACGGCGGCAAACGCTTCCCGAAAAAAAATTTATCAACAGCCCCTCCAAACGACCCATCGAGAGCGTCATGCGCGTTTCAAGACGCGCGAATCGCGGAAATCGATTCGGCCGATACGCGCTCCGACGGCATCCGTTCGACGTCGTCGGAGCGCCCGCGGGGGCATCGTCGAGGCGGGCGAAGGCTCGTCGACGGTCACCGATGAAGATGGTTTTGACGCCGTGCATGATCGTGCGCGGGCCTCGAGCGCCCCAGGACGATACCCATCATGCCGTGCCGAAGACGATCGCGCGCCCGCGATCGGATCACGTTCAACGTCTGCGAAGCCTCGCCGCGCGGCAGGATGCGGCCGCGGGAGGCATCACATCCCGAGCTTGGATTTCAGGAGTTCGTTGACGGCTTGCGGGTTGGCTTTGCCGCCCGATGCCTTCATCACCTGACCGACGAACCAGCCGACGAGTTTGGGATTGGACTTCGCCTGCTCGGCCTTGTCCGGATTGGCGGCGACGATCTCTGCGACCACCCGTTCGATGGCGCCGACGTCCGTCACCTGCTTCATTCCGTGGTCCTCGGCGACCGTGCGCGGGTCTCCGCCCTCCGCCCAGACGATCTCGAACAGGTCCTTGGCCATCTTGCCCGAGATGGTGCCCTCGGTGATCAGGTCGATGATGGTGCCGAGCTGGCTCGGCCCGATCGGTGCCGAGGCGACGTCCTTGCCTTCCTTGTTCAAGCGTCCGAACAGGTCGTTGATGACCCAGTTGGCGGCGAGCTTGGGATCGCGGCCCGTTGCGACCGCCTCGTAATAGTCGGCGATACCGCGCTCGGCCACGAGGACGTCGGCGTCGTAGTCGGACAGACCGAAAACGGATACGAACCTCGCCTTCTTCTCGTCCGGCAGTTCCGGCAGCTGGGCGGCGAGCTCATCCACATAGGCTTGCGTGAATTCGAGCGGCAGCAGGTCGGGATCGGGGAAATAGCGATAGTCGTGCGCCTCTTCCTTGCTGCGCATGGAGCGCGTCTCGCCGCGGCCGGGATCGAACAGGCGCGTCTCCTGGTCGATGGTGCCGCCGTCCTCGATGACTTCGATCTGCCGGCGCGCTTCGTAGTCGATCGCCTGGCCGATGAACCGGATCGAATTGACGTTCTTGATCTCGCAGCGGGTGCCGAGATCCTCGCCGGGCCGGCGCACCGACACGTTGACGTCGGCGCGCAGCGAACCTTCCTCCATGTTGCCGTCGCAGGTGCCGAGGTAGCGCAGGATCGAGCGCACCTTGGCCACGAAAGCCTTGGCCTCGTCCGACGAACGCAGGTCCGGCTTGCTCACGATCTCCATGAGGGCGACGCCGGACCGGTTGAGGTCCACATAGGACATGGACGGGTGCTGGTCGTGCACCGACTTGCCGGCGTCCTGTTCGAGGTGCAGCCGTTCGATGCCGACGCGAACCACCTCGCCGCTTTCGAGTTGGACGACCACCTCCCCTTCGCCGACGATGGGCGACTTGTACTGGCTGATCTGGTAGCCCTGCGGGAGGTCCGGATAGAAGTAGTTCTTGCGATCGAATACCGACCTGAGATTGATGCGCGCCTTCAGGCCGAGGCCGCTGCGGATTGCCTGGCGGACGCATTCCTCGTTGATCACCGGCAGCATCCCCGGCATGGCGGCGTCGACCAGCGATACATGCGCATTCGGCGGGGCCCCGAAGGCGGCGGACGCCCCCGAAAACAGCTTCGCCTGCGAGACCACCTGGGCATGGATCTCCATGCCGACGACGACTTCCCAGTCGCCGGTGGCGCCCTTGAGAAGCTTGGAGGGCCGGGCATGAACGTTCATGGATGTGCGCGGCGGCAGCGCCGCCGTCCTCGATGAGCCTGCCTGATCGGATAGAACCTCCGGCCGGCCGCATCAAGGCCGCTCGTTCGCGGGCCAGCGAAACTTGGCCCGCCCCTGCCGGTCAATGCACCTTGTTGCCAAGCTGGTGCAGGAAAGCGATTTCGATCCGGGTGCCCTGCTGGAAGCCGGACTTGACCTCGAAAGTCAGCCCGCCGGTATTCTCGCGCAAAGTCTGCATGATCAGGGCGGCGAGCTTGCCCCGTTCCGGCCAAACGACGCCGTCGGGCATGCCGTTGCCGTCGTCGGCGACGCAGATTTCGAAAAGCCCAGTCTGGGCCTCGTACCGGCACTCGATGGTGACGGTGCCGCGTTCCCGGCCCGTGAAGGCGTACTTGAAGGCATTGGTGAGCATTTCGTTGACCAGCAGGCCGACCGGCATCGCGACATTGATCGAGGCCGGCGCGTAGATCACCTTGAGCTCCAACTCGATGCCGGGCAGCGTGTGCGTCCGCACGACTGCGGATGCGATCTGCGACAGGTAGGTGCCCAGGTCGAGCTCGTCGCCGAACTTATCCGACGACAATGTCTGGTAGAGCAGAGCGAGCGATTCGATCCGCCCGGCGAGGCGGGCCAGGATCCCGGACTCGTCCGGACGCACGGTCCGCGCCTCCAGCCGGATCAACGCCGTGATCAGTTGCAGGTTGTTCTTGACCCGATGCTGCAGTTCGCGGAGCAGCATGTCCTTGTCACGGATGCGGCGTTCGGCATCGTCCCGCTGGGCGCGCTCGCGATCGGTCACGTCGATGATCGCCAGGATGCGATGGGTGTCGGTCCCGGCCTGCGGGTCGACTTGTCCGGCATAGGCCTGAACGAGCGTGAACTTCGCATCCGGGCGGTCGAGCCGGAAGGTGCCGAGGAAATCCTCGCCATCCCGCACGGCGGCCCCGAGCGTCAGTGTCGGGGTATCTTCATGGCGGAACTGATCGAAATCGGACCAGTCGGCGCTTACGAACTCCGCCAGAGGCTGTCCGATGATGCTCGCGAACTTGGGATTGGCGTACACGATGCGCTCACGTACGCCGCCGCCACGGGCGATGGCGATCCCCACCGGCATGCAGTCGAGAAGACGCCGGTAGTCGTCGTTCTCGATCGCCTCCGCCAGTTCGTCGGAGGCAAGAAGCTCTTCGATCGGCGGCTCCGGCTTCGTATTCGGCTCGTCGGGCGTCATGTCGTCGACAGGCATGGTTCAAGCGTCTCCGTTTGGGACCGGCTCTCTCCAGTTCCAATAACGGGACGCCCCGCCGCAGGTTCCATTTATCTCCCGGAATCGGCGATTCGAGCGCCCCATTCGGGATCGGCAGGCTCAGTGAGATCGAACCCCGGCAGAATGGTAGCCGTGCCTTTCATCCAGTCGAATACCGGATGTTCAGCGATTTTATCTGTCGCGCCTTCCGCTTGTCGGGATTGTCAGACGTCGCTTCGCAGGAACACGAAGTCCCGGGGGCGATCTGCGGTCACGGACGCGCTCCGGTCCACCATTTCTCCGGCTTGAGCCGCCCCGTCGCCTGCTCGATCACCTCGCCGAGCGAGAACAGCGTCTCCTCGTCGAATGGACGGCCGATCAACTGCAGACCGAGCGGCAGGCCCTGCGCATCGAGTCCACCCGGCACCGCGAGCCCCGGCAGACCGGCTAGATTCACCGTCACGGTGAACACGTCGTTCAGGTACATTTCCACAGGATCGCCGGAGGATTTCTCGCCGATGCCGAAAGCCGGCGACGGCGTGGCCGGCGCCAGGATGGCATTCACCCCATCGGCAAAACAGGTCTCGAAGTCGCGCCGGACCAGCGTGCGCACCTTCTGGGCCCTGAGATAATAGGCGTCGTAGTAACCGGCCGACAGCACATAGGTGCCGATCATGATGCGCCGGCGCACCTCGGGGCCGAATCCAGCCCGCCGTGTTTTCTCGTACATATCGATGATGTCGCGGCCGGGAACACGCACCCCGTAGCGCACGCCGTCGTAGCGGGCGAGGTTGGAGGATGCCTCCGCCGGCGCCACGATATAGTAGGCCGCCAGCGCATATTTGGCGTGGGGCAGCGACACTTCGACGATCTCGGCGCCCGCCGCTTTCAATTGCTCGGCACCACGATCCCACAGGCGTTCGATGTCGGCCGGCATGCCGGGCATCCGATATTCCTTCGGAATGCCGATCTTCATGCCCTTGACCGAGCGCCCCACCGCCGCCTCGTAGTCCCCCACAGGCCGATCGACCGAGGTGGTGTCCTTGGGATCGAAGCCGGCCATCGAGCGCAGCAGGATGGCGGCGTCGCGCACCGTGCGGCCGAACGGCCCGGCCTGGTCGAGCGACGACGCATACGCGATCACGCCATAGCGGGAGCAGCGGCCATAGGTCGGCTTCATGCCGACGATGCCGTTGAACGCCGCCGGCTGGCGGATCGAGCCGCCGGTGTCGGTGCCGGTGGCACCGAGGCAGAGTTCGGCCGCCACCGCCGCCGCCGACCCGCCCGACGAGCCGCCGGGCACCAGCTTCGTATCGGAGCCGCGGCGCCGCCACGGCGACACCACCGGACCGAAGCACGATGTTTCGTTGGACGAGCCCATGGCGAACTCGTCGTTGTTGAGCTTGCCGAGCATCACGGCGCCGTCGCGCCACAGATTGGCGGTGACGGTCGACTCGTAGGTGGGGACGAACGTCTCGAGAATCCGCGAACTCGCCGTCGTGCGCACCCCGGCGGTGCAGAACATGTCCTTTACGCCGACCGGAATTCCCTCGAGAGGTCCAGCCTCGCCGCCCCTCAGCCGGTCCTCCGACCGCGCCGCCATGACACGGGCCTCGGCGGTGGTCTCCAGCACAAAGGCATTGAGCGGGCGAGCCGCTTCCATGGCGGCCAGATGAGCATCGGTGAGTTCGGTGGCGGACACCTTCCGCTGGCGCAGCGCGTCGCGCGCCTGCGCAAGGGTCATGGACGTCAGGTCACTCATGTTCGGATCGGCTCCGTCGCGCCCGCGCGGGGCGTAGGCGCGCTCGTCGACCCGGCATGGGCGGCAAGCTCGCCATTGGTCGTCGCCGGATCTTGCGGCGCCCCGTCATTCCGGCAAGTCGCGGCAGCACGCGTCGCCATTTCGCACTGGTATGCGGCCCACAATTCGCCCTCGATGCATGCCTGACACATCAGCGCACCTCACGTCGCGGTTGCGCGGAGCTCGCGGGACTGCGCCGCCGACGGAAAGGTTGCGCGGCCGGCGCGATGGGGGCGCTGCGAACCACGAGGTCGGCCAGCAGGACTTCGTTCCGGCACGGCAGCGAACGCTTTTTCGACCTGCCGCCCTTGCGATAGGCGGCGGCTAGATCGGCTCGATTGCAGAGATCGCACATCAGGCCAGTCTCTCGCACGGCCGAACGGCACGCCTGGATGGCGCCATCACGGATCGTCGAGCGCTCATTCGACCACCTTCGGCACAACGAAATAATGGTCCTCGCGGACCGGGGCGTTCTGGGTCACGGCACCGGGTATGCCGCCGTCGGTGACCACGTCGGCCCGCATCCTGATCGCCATCGGGGTCACCGACGTCATCGCCTCGACGGAGGCCACGTCGACCTCGGACAGCTGTTCGACGAACGCCAGGATGTTGTTGAGCTCGCCGGCCAGATGCTCGATCTCGTCGTCGGCGACGGCGATCCGCGCCAAGCGGGCGATGCGACGGACAGTCGCGGCATCGACGGACATGGAAACCCCGTGCAAAACCGCCGGCATACCCTGCCGGCACGATGCCGCTATAGCAGGTCGGGCTTTGGCGGCGCAACCGAACCGCAAAAGGGGTGGCGGAGATTGTCGGCACGCCCGGGTTTGCTTGCAGACGTGCAGATTGTCGTGCCCCGGGCGGCGGCCCACATGTGATTCATGGCCAACGAAGCAGAGTTCAACTCACCAGTCCCCGGCGCAACGCCCCTGCGGGTCGGGGCCGTCGGCCTGCGCGTGCGCGACATCGAAGCGATGGTCGCTTTTTATCGCGACACGATCGGCCTCGACGTTCTGGTGCGTGATCGAACTGGCGCAAGCCTGGGTGTCGGCGGCACTGTCCTGCTCGTGCTCGAACACCAACCGACGGCCCGGATCGACGACCCGCGTACGGCCGGCCTGTTTCACGCCGCCTTTCTGATGCCGACGCGGGCGGATCTCGCCCGTTTCCTGCGCAATCTCGCGACCCGGGGGCCGGCCCTGACCGGCGTCGCCGACCATCACGTCTCCGAAGCCGTCTACCTTGACGATCCCGAGGGCAATGGCGTCGAGGTCTATGCCGACAGACCCGCCGCGCAATGGCGGCGCGACGGCGAGGCGATCAGGATCACCACCGAGCCGCTCGACGTGAACGGCCTCCTGGCATCCGTTAATGGCGAGACACTGTATCGAGACGCCCCGGAGGGAATGCGCATCGGCCACGTCCACTTGCGAGTCGGCGATCTCGACGTCGCGCAACGATTTTATGGCGAGATTCTCGGTTTCGACGTGACCGCCAGGATGCGCGGCGCCGTATTCCTGTCGTCAGGCCGCTACCATCATCATGTGGCCGTCAATAGCTGGCGCAGCGCCGGTGCCCCCCTGCGCGATCCGGACCGGACCGGCCTTTCCTGGCTGGAGTTCGTGGCCGACGGCGAATGCCATGCCGCCATTGTGCGGCGCCTCGCCGCCGCGGAGGCGGACCCGGATCATCCGAGCGACCCCTGGGGGACGCGGATCCGCCTCACGCCGGTGTGAGCGGAGCCGACACGACCGGGATCGGAACCGGCCCGTGCGAGCCGCATTGTCATCACAGGCCACGGGAGACGACGATGGAACGCCTCATTTTCATCTGCCCCAAGACACGCAACGGCGTCGACCTGGGAATCGAAAGCGAAATCGGCACTTTGCTGCGAATCCGTTCGCATATGGTGCGGGCCAAATGTCCGGCCTGCGGGCAGACCCACGAGTGGCCGGTGCGCGACGCCTGGCTCGCCGAGGCGGCGTGACGCCGGCACCGGCGGCCAGCCAGCCCCGGTTTACATGCTGCAGCGTGGTCCGAACGTGGCGCGCTCCATTGCCGGATCGCCATTGGTGAGGTGCGGCATCCCTACGATGCCACGTAGGCCACTCCTTATAGAATAGGCTGAATAGAATAGGCGGAGAGCGAAGCTGAGTGGCCTCAAACCTTTGGCGCACCGCGCTCTCAATGACGAAACAGGTGACGTTGGTGCCGCTCTCAAAACGCTGACACCCGCCACACCTTGTTCCGTCGCCGGAACCAAGACACGCCAATCGGCGTTCTTGAAGCCGGCGCGCAATCCCAGCTGCCCCGATGCCGGCTTCGACCAGCGCGCCACGAAGCTCATTCCGGCTGGGCTTGCGAGGACCTTGCTATGTCGCTGCTGATCAGCGTCCTCATCACCTTCGTGGTGATCATTCTCGTTCTCTATCTGGTCAATATCCTGCCCATCGATGGTCGCGCCAAGCAGATCGTGCGGGTGGTGGTCATCATCATCGGCGTGCTGTCGTTGCTGCGCTATCTGGCGGTTTTCTAGCGCCGCTCGGCCCGGCATCTTCCGCCGCGATCGGGGCGCCCTGCTCCGGCACGCGGGGCGACTTCGGAGCCTCGGGCCGGCTGCCGCCCTGGTCGTAATTCCTCAGCGTGGCATGGTCCCTCACCTGCTCCACCGCCCGATCGCAGCTGCGGCGGCGCCAAGCGAAGATTCCATAGGCCAGCGCCGCCCCCAATCCGGCCACAAAGGCGATGTTGATCACCGCCCACAACCATCCGCCTTGATCATCCATGGTGACACTCCGTCGTTCTGGTCCCTCCCCGCTCCGACCTCAACGCTCGACTTCCCGGTTACGATCCACCAGGTTTGGGCACCGAGAACGAGGATGACACCCGACATGCGTCATCTCGGCCCACGCCTCCGTTTGCCCGGCCGCGGGACGCCGGCCAGCGAGCTCGACCTCGAGCTGGCGCAGGAAATGGCCAGCGCACTCGGGCGACTTGGACGGCAGCTCGAGGCCGCATTGCAGGCTTTGACCGATTTCGATGCTGCCGGAGCGTTGGACGAGGACGGCCCGGCGGATCGCGGCTTGAGGACGCAGTTGGTGATGGCGGCGGCCGATGCCTACTGGTGCTTCATCGTACAACGGGAATCCTGCGGACTCTTCGACGTTCAATTGATCGTCGATCACTACAAGGTCCCTGTGGAAATCCAGCGCCATGCCGGGATCGCGCCGGCCATGCGCCCGCTCGCGCGAGCGCGATGGCTGCGCTGAGCGGGCTTAAAGACCAATTCCGCCAGCGATCACTGCCCGCAAACGGCGAGACGCCCAGGCGGGTCCATCTTTCGCGATCGGGGAAATCGTTTCTTCACGGTTGCCCGCCCATAATCGCCCCCATCAGGGCGCGTTCGGCTAGGTGAATTTACGGTCACGCACCGGGCGCTCACCATGGGTTTCGGGCGCTCTCGACGACGGACGGGACTGCCCCGCTCCGCGCGAACGCACAGGAATTGGGCGCGCCAAGCGACGGCGCTGACGGGTCCAGATGGCGACGACCGTTTCACTGATCCACGAACTCGAGGATGCGCTCGCTTCGGGCTCGAGCTCGCAGCGCATCGTGACGCTGGGACGCGTCACCGACCTGTTCGTCAACGGCGCCGACAGCTATTCCGAAGAACAGATCGACCTGTTCGACGACGTCCTGCTCAAGATCACGGCACGCATCGAAGCCAAGTCCCTCGCCCGCCTGTCCAGCCGGATCGCTCCCCTGGCCAATGCTCCGCGCCGGGTCGTGCGCGAACTTGCCTTCCATGACGACATTTCGGTGGCCAGCCCCGTCCTGCGTGGTTCGGAGCGCATCAGCGAGGCCGACCTCCTGGCCAATGCGCGCAGCAAGAGCCAGCAGCACCTGCTCGCGATCTCGCAACGCATGTCGCTCCCCGAGACGGTGACCGACGTTCTGGTGGAGCGCGGCGACCGCGACGTCGTTCAATCGATCGTGAGGAACACCGGGGCTCGCTTCTCCGACAACGGCTTTCGCACCCTGGTTTCGCGCTCCAGCGCCGATGAAGCCCTGGCGACCCAGATCGGCGCCCGGCGCGACATTCCGCGGCATCATTTCCTGCAGCTCATCGAACGAGCGTCCGCCCGTGTGCGCCAGAAACTGATCGCCGCCAACCCGCTCGCCGCCACGGCGGTCAAGGACGTGGTGGCGGAAGTGGAAGGCGGGCTGCGCAGCGAGATCCGCAACGCGTCGGCCGATTACGCGGCGGCGAAGGCGCAGGTGGAAGAGCTCTATTTCGGCCGCCGTCTCGACGAGACGATGGTCTACCAGTTCGCCCGCAGCCGCCAGTTCGAACACACCGTGGTCGCGCTGTCACTCCTGTGCGGCACGGAAGTCGACGTGGTCGAGCGTGCACTCCTCGACTCGGGCGGCGAAGTGACCCTGATCCTGGCCAAGTTCGCCGGACTGTCCTGGACGACCACGAGCGCCATCCTGCTGTTGCAGGCGGCCGAGCGTGGGATATCCGCCCAGGACTACGAACAACTGATGACCAGCTTCATGCGCCTTCAGCCGGAAACGGCGCAACGCGTCCTCGGATTCTATCGAACGCGCCGCAAGACCCAAGGCGAATATCCGGCCAGGTAGGTGGCCGGATCAAAAAAGAACTCACAAGCTCTTGCGGCCTTGGCTCACGCCTGCGAGCGGCGATCGAACGACCATGGCCCGGCACCTGCGGCGGCAACCAAGAGCAGCCCACCGATGGTCGCCATGCTCTGCAGGAAAGGCGCCTGGACGGCGGTGCGCAACGCGACCTGCCAGGTGGAGACGTCGAGACCGACCAGGACCATGCCGATGGTGGCCAGTGCCAGCACGGCCGCCGCGAACCGCGCCTTGAATCCGATCATGACCATGATTCCGCACAAGACCTCGATCAACGCCAAGGCGTAGCCGAGCACTTCGAAGCGCGGGAGCCCGGTCCAGGTCTCGAGCACAACGGGAATCGGCGGGTTTTTCGCCGCGAGCGTCTGTGCGACCGCACCGATGCCCATGAATTTCAAGTAGCCGGAGACGACGAACAGAATTGAGACGAGCACGCGTCCCAACGCGTAGCACAGCCCAGCCATGAGGTGGTCTCCCGGCACGGAACGCGCCGAATCGAGAATGCGGCGGCCGAAAAGATAACACCTCGGCGGACATCACGAATGTGTCGCCGGCGCCCGATCGCCGCGCCGCCACAAGGATCAATAGCAATAGCGTCGTGATACGCGAACAAGCCGGCGTCGCTCGCCACGATAGCAATCGCCATCCCGCCAATAATAGCCACGACGGTGCTCGACCTGGGAGCCGATGATCGCGCCGGCGGTACCGCCGACGATCGCGCCGGCGACAGCCCCTTCACCGCGGCCGCTCGCGATGCCGCCGACCAGGGCGCCAGTGGCGGCGCCCATCAACGCGCCACCCACCGCGTCCTGCGCCTTTGCCTGCTGCAACGTCGGCATCAGTGCCACCATCACGATCACGAACGCGGCTCTACGGATCATTCCGACTCTCCTTGGCGCAGGTGAACGACACCGCGAATGCCCGAAGTTCACCGGAAATTGTGACCGAATTTACCCCAGTGGCGATCAACTGGCGCGCTGCAGGAAACGCAGTTCACCCCCTTCGGTCCGCCCGGGAGGGTCGATGGCCTCCAGTAGCGCCAAAAAGGACTGGCCGGGCAGCGGCGGCGCGAACAGGAAACCCTGCGCGGAGCTGATGCCCCGGGCCCTCAACTCCGCCACCTGCTGAAAGTCCTCGACTCCTTCGGCGATGACGTGCATCCGCATGTTGCGGGCGAGATCGACCAGGGTCTCGATGATGGCGGCGGAGTTTTGCTCGTTGCCGAGCGAGTCGATGAACAGCTTGTCGATCTTGATGATGTCGACGCCGAGCTTGAGGATCGAAGACAGCCCGCTGTGGCCGGTGCCCACATCGTCGAGAGCGACGCGGCACCCGAGGCCCTGCAGTGCAGCGATGACACGCCGCGTCGCCGTCATGTTCTGCAGTGGCTGGCGCTCGGTCAACTCGAGGACGATCTGCGACAGTCGTACCGAACCCTGCGCAAACACCTGCTGGACTTCTTCGACCAAGTCCTCGCGGGCGAAATGCTCCGCGGTGATGTTGAAGGATACCGTCAGATTTGGACGCGCCCCATAGGCTGCGCTGATCTCGTCGCGGACGCGCCGCATTAGCTTGCGGGTCATGTCCCGGATGAGGCCACTCTGCTCCAGGAGCGGCACGAACATGGCCGGAGGCACGATGGTCCCGTCGGCTTTGCGCCAACGCACCAGCACCTCCGCCCCGAGCAGGCGCGCCGAACTGATGTCGACGATCGGCTGGTAGTAGGCAACGAACTCGTCGGCCGACAAAGCACGCTTGATATCGGCCAGCGGGTGGTCTGGTTTTCGTCGCGTCATCAGCCAGCCGAACAGGAAAGCGCCGACGGCCGCGGCGCCGTTGATGGCCGATCCAATCAGCCACAGGGGGCCGCCGTTCGGCTTTGGCAAGATCGCCTCGACGGCCAGCCCATAACGCTGGGATCGTGCAGAGCCCGTCAGGAGCGCGGCTGCGTCGAGGTTGTTGGGATTTCGTCCGCCCCCCTCAGTCACCACCTTTCCGTCGTCCAGGGATAAACGAATCCAGGCGGAGAACGGCCCCCCTCGTGATGCGGTCAAGGGCACCAGGAGGTCCGCGGATACCAATCCGGCTAACCACAATCCATTGGGCAACCGTCGGGCAAGCCGCAGGAAGCGTAGCGTTCGGATCTGCACCAGTTCCAGAACCGGATTGCCCTCGCCGACGGGAGCCAACAGGCGCCGCCCCGGCACGGCATCGAGGCCGCTGCACAAAACATTGCCGGCACCATCAAGGACGAGCAGATCCTTGACAGACGTCGCGGTCAGCGCCGCCTGGCGAAGAATGTCCGTCTGACCCGGCGTGCATTCGGTGACACCGCGAATTTCGAGGATGTCGAGCGCCGTCACCGCCTGGTCGACGCGCGTCTCGGCGATTTCGATCGAACGAGCCGCACTGACACCGACGTCGTCGAGATTTTGCCGCTGGACCAGAACCTCCAACCAAAGGTTGAATCCGATCAGCGGCAGCCCGCCGCACAGGATGCCGATCGCGATCGCGACGAGCTTTTTCCACCCTGGCAGTGCCACTCCCGAACCTCGATTATCCACCGGGGAATATCGGCGTTCGCGATTAAGGCGGGATTAATCCGCTACCCTGACCAACTTCATTCGAAGGGCCAGGAATTAACCCCCGTCCTGGCTCAACTCCCCTATTCAGGCAAATTCATCCGGATGTGCAGTTCGCGCAATTGCTTTGCCGTCACCTCCGAGGGCGCTCCCATGAGGAGGTCCTCGGCGCGCTGGTTCATCGGGAACAGGACGACTTCGCGCAGGTTTTCCTCCCCGCACAACAGCATGACGATGCGGTCGACGCCGGGAGCAATGCCACCATGCGGCGGTGCGCCGAGAGACAGCGCCCGCAGCATGCCGCCGAACTTCTTCTCCAGCACATCCTCCCCATAGCCGGCGATCGCGAAGGCCTTCTTCATGACGTCGGGGCGATGGTTGCGGATGGCGCCGGACGACAGCTCGATGCCGTTGCAGACGATGTCGTACTGGATCGCCTTGATGGCGAGGATTTTGTCCTCGTCCTTATCGTTGAGGGCGAGAAAGTCGTCGATGGGATAATTGGGCATCGAGAACGGATTGTGGGAGAAGTCGATTTTCTTCTCCTCTTCGTTCCATTCATACATGGGGAAGTCGACCACCCAGCAGAACTCGAAGCGGTCCTTGTCGACGAGGCCGAGATCCTCGCCCACCTTGGCGCGGGCGGCGCCGGCGAACTTGACGAAATGCTTCGGCACGCCGGCAACGAAGAACACCGCGTCGCCGACCTTGAGGCCGAGCTGGTCGCGGACCGCGGTCGTGCGCTCGGTGCCGATGTTCTTGGCGAGCGGGCCGGCGCCGCCTTCCTCGCCCTCGCGCCAGAAGATGTAGCCGAGCCCCGGCTGGCCTTCCCCTTGCGCCCACGAGTTCATGCGGTCGCAGAAAGCACGGTTGCCGCCGCCGGGCGCCGGAATGGCCCACACTTCGGCCTTGGAGTCGTTGGCCAGGATATTGGCGAACACCTTGAAGCCGGAGCCGCGGAAGTGCTCGGAGACGTCGGCCATCTTGATGGGATTGCGCAGGTCCGGCTTGTCGGAGCCGTACTGGCGCATGGCGTCGGCAAACGAGATCAGCGGGAATTTCGCCGTCACGGGCTTGCCGCCGGAAAACTCCTCGAATACGCCGCGCAGCACCGGCTCGACGGCGGTGAAGACGTCGTCCTGGGTGACGAAGCTCATCTCGATGTCGAGCTGGTAGAATTCGCCCGGCGAGCGATCGGCGCGGGCGTCCTCATCGCGGAAGCAGGGTGCGATCTGGAAATAGCGATCGAAGCCCGAGATCATGGTGAGCTGCTTGAACTGCTGCGGGGCCTGCGGCAGGGCGTAGAACTTGCCGGGGTGCAGGCGCGACGGCACCAGGAAGTCGCGCGCGCCTTCCGGACTCGAGGCCGTGAGAATCGGCGTCTGGAATTCGAAGAAGTTCTGCTCCTTCATGCGCCGGCGCAGCGAATCGATGATCTGGCCACGCTTCATGATGTTGGCGTGCAGCCGGTCGCGGCGCAGGTCGAGGAAGCGGTATTTGAGGCGGATGTCTTCCGGATACTCCTGATCGCCGAACACCGGCATGGGCAGTTCCGCCGCCGGCCCCAGGATCTCGATATCGCTCGCGTAGACCTCGACCGCGCCGGTCGGCAGGTCGGCATTGAGGGTACCCTCCGGGCGGGAGCGCACCCGGCCGTCGACCCTGACCACCCATTCGGACCTGAGTTTTTCGGCCGTCTTGAAGCTCGGGGAATCCGGGTCGACCACCACCTGGGTGAGGCCGTAGTGGTCGCGCAGATCGATGAACAGCACCCCGCCATGGTCGCGGATGCGATGGCACCATCCGGACAGGCGAACGGTCTGGCCGATATCGCTGTCGCGGAGCGCGCCACAGTTGTGGGTGCGGTAGCGGTGCATGGTGAAAGACCTTTCAGGACGGGTTCGCGGCCGGACCACCCCCGGCGCCGGCCCGATCGCCGGGCGCGCCGCGGGCGCACCGAAAACCCCAGATGGTACAACCGGCTGGGCTAAAATCCTGGTGTCGGAGGGCAGGATCAGGCCGAAAGCAGGCAGCACGGGCGTGGGGAAGGTGCATGCGGCCCGGTCTTTGTCAAGAATGGCTGTGGCCGCCCACGCGGGGCCGCAGACGCACGGCCCCCTACAGTGCGCCGACTTGGCCGCACTGCAATGCGCCGGCGCCCCTGCAGACCTGCGGGTATTGCGGCAAGTAATTGTAGACAAAGCGGAAATGATGGCCGATAGACACCAATCGCATGCTCTGCGACAACTTCGCTACAATCATCTTGGCGGCGCCGGCTGAGTACGACGTGGCCCTCGAGGGAGAACGATCAGAAAGCCGCGCATGGATTTGATTACGACGACGACAGAATTGGCGGAGGTCTGCGGGCGTTTGGCACGTAATTCCTTCGTCACGGTGGACACCGAGTTTCTTCGCGAGAGCACGTATTATCCGCTGCTGTGTGTCGCCCAACTGGCGTGCCTGGACGAGGCCGTCGTTGTCGACACTTTGGCGCCGGGACTGGATCTCACCCCGTTCTATGACCTGATGGCCGACGAAAGCGTGGTCAAAGTCTTCCACGCCGCCCGCCAGGACATCGAAATCGTCTGGCACCAGGCCGGCCTCATCCCGCATCCGGTATTCGATACCCAGGTCGCCGCCATGGTCCTGGGCTATGGCGATTCAATTTCCTACGACCAGCTCGTCCATCGCATCACGGGCGACAATCTGGATAAGTCCAATCGTTTCACCGATTGGTCCCGGCGACCCCTGACTGCGGCCCAGATCAACTACGCGGTGTCCGACGTGACACACCTGCGCGAAGTCTATGTCTCCCTGTCGGCCGACCTGGCAAAACGGGGGCGCACCGAGTGGGTCAATGAGGAAATGACGGTGCTGACGTCTCCAGAAACCTATCGGGCCGAACCCGAAAATGCCTGGGAACGCCTCAAGACGCGGGTGCGCAAGCCCAAGGAACTGGCGATCCTGATCGAGGTCGCGGCGTGGCGCGAACGCGAAGCGCAGGCGCGCGACGTGCCGCGCGGGCGCGTGCTCAAGGACGACGCCATTGGCGACATCGCCATCCAGGCGCCGACCACCACGGAGCGGCTGGGTTCGCTGCGTTCGCTGCCCAAGGGATTCGAGCGCTCGAAATGGGGTCAGGAGATCATCGAGGCCGTCAAGCGTGGCCTCGCCCGCGACCCCAAGTCCCTGCCGCGTATCGAAAAGCCGCGCAACGGCGGCAATGGCGGCGCCACGGTCGAACTCCTCAAAGTGCTTCTGCGCATGACCTCCGAACGCAACGGCGTCGCCGCCAAGGTGATCGCGACCGTCGACGATCTCGAGCGCATCGCCCTCGACGACGCCGCCGACGTGCCGGCACTCAAGGGCTGGCGGCGTGAAATGTTCGGCGACAAGGCCCTGGCGCTCAAGCACGGCGGCTTGGCGCTCGCGATCGAAAAGGGTCGTGTGACCGCCGTCGAGCGCGGCTGAACGTTTAATCGGTCACGAAGGTCGGCTCGCGGCCGATCAGGCGGGCCACCTGGCGCAGGCGGGCGAACAGCCGGTCGCCGGCGAGCGGCGCGTGTTTACCCTTGAGTTCGAGCTTGAGCTTGCCGCGCTCGACCACCATGGGGGTCTTCGGCAGCACGCCCGGCATGGCCGCCGACACCAGATAGGCGACCCGGAGCGCGGCGCCAAGCACACGGGCGCGGTCGATCATGCGGGCAGTCGCCAGTTCGCGCAGGTGCGGCGCGAGGTCGTCGCGTTCGAGGCCGACATGGCGGAAGAACACCGCCAACGCCAGATATGCCCGTCCGGAATGATCGATATCGACGAAGGCCGCGTGGGAAATGATGTTGAGCGACTGCTCACCGCGATAATCCGGATGGGCACGCCATCCGATATCGGCGAGCAGGCAGGCGGCGTGGCGCAGCCGTTTCTCCTCCGGCGTCTCTTCGATCTTGGTCGAAGCCATGAAGCGATCGGTCCAGTCGATCAACTCGGGCCCGTGACGGGGCGAGCGCGAGCGCAGGACGTTGAGTTCCTGGGCGGCGACCAGGAGCCCGTCGCGTTGCTGTTCCTTGACCGACAAGAGTGAATAAAGCAGGCCCTCGCGCACGCCGAGGGCGGACACCACCATGTCCTTCGGCCGCACGATGCGGATCAGCCGTTCGAGGACGATCGCCGCATAGGCGAGCAACGGCCGCCGCTGGGCGGTGACGACTTCGATCTGCGACAGGGTATTGGGATCGTCGACACGTCGTACCAGGCGGGCGAACTCAAGTGCCTCTCTGGCCGGTATGACGTAGCCGTGCATGACGTTGAGCGGGTATCCGGTCTGGAACATGTGCAGGCGCGACAGCGCGCGCCAGGTACCGCCGACCGCATAGAAAGAGCGCCGCGCACCGCCGGTTAAAAGCGGCACGTCCGCGAGCGCTTCCGCGACGATCGCCTCCGCCTTCTTCATGGAGCTGGCCGACAGGTCCTGCAGGGCCAAGCCGCCGAGCGGCAAGGTTACGCCGTTCTTGATGCCCGAGCCGCTGACGTCGGTCAGTTCCAGCGAGCCGCCACCCAGGTCGCCGACGATGCCGTCCGGCTTGTGGATACCGGCGATCACCCCGAACGCCGACAATTCGGCTTCCCGCTTGCCCGACAACACGTCGATCCTGGCGCCGCAGATTCTTTCCGCCTTGGCGATGAAATCCGCACCGTTCTTGGCATCACGACAGGCGGCGGTCGCGATCGCCCAGGTCCGTTCGACCCCGATGGTGCGGCACAGACGGCGGAACCGGGTCAGCGCCCCCAAGGCCCGCTCGATCGCGTCCGTGGCCAAAAGGCCCGTGGTCTGCACTTCACGGCCGAGGCCCGCGAGCGCCTTTTCGTTGAAAATCGGCGTCGGACTGCGCGTCAGCCCCTCATAGGCGACCATGCGCACCGAATTCGAGCCGATATCGATCACCGCGATGGGGGCGCCGTGGTCCAGACGTCCCTGAGCGACCGCGCCGGTTTTCCGTTTAAGTCCCATCACTGCGTCGCGTCAGCCGGCGGGGCGAGGATTCCTTGAGGGACTTGCCGCGGCCCGACAGGCTTGGATTGGTCATGAAGTAATTGTGGGCGTTGAACGGCTCTTCGCCGGCCGCGGCCTTGATACGCTCGGTGCTGCCGTCGGGCAAGAATTTCCAGCTCTGCTCGTTGTCCTTGAAATTGGCGATCATGATCTGATCGAGCACCTGCTGGTGCACCGTCGGATTGAGAATCGGGCACAGGGTCTCGACGCGCCGATCGAGATTGCGCGGCATCATGTCGGCGGACGAAATGTAGACCGCCGCCTTGGCGTGCGGTAGTCCGTGGCCGCCGCCGAAGCAGTAGATGCGGCCGTGTTCGAGAAATCGCCCGACGATGGATTTGACGCGGATGTTGTCGGACAGGCTGGGGACGCCCGGGCGCAGGCAACAGATGCCGCGGACCACGAGATCGATCTGAACGCCGGCTTGCGACGCCTCATAAAGGGCGTCGATGATGACTCTGTCGACGAGCGAATTCATCTTCATCCAGATCGCCGCCGGCCGTCCGGCCTTGGCATGGGCGATCTCCTGGGAGATGTGGGTCAGGATGCGGGTTTTGAGAGTGAGCGGCGACACCGCCATGCGTTCCAGTTCGGCCGGCTCGGCATAGCCGGTGACGAAGTTGAATACGCGCGCGACGTCGCGGGCGATGACCGGATCGGCGGAGAAGAACGACAGGTCCGTGTATACGCGAGCGGTGACCGGATGATA
Organism: Astrobacterium formosum; assembly: GCA_030848545.1. Taxonomy (GTDB): domain Bacteria; phylum Pseudomonadota; class Alphaproteobacteria; order Rhizobiales; family Xanthobacteraceae; genus Astrobacterium; species Astrobacterium formosum. The sequence continues at coordinate 90,327 of JAVDCA010000024.1, read as the reverse complement.
GTTGCCGGTGCCCACATGGACATAGGACAACGGTGTGCCGCCTTCCCGGCGCACCACCAGCGACAGCTTGGCATGCGTCTTGAGTTCGAGGAATCCGTACACCACCTGGCAGCCGGCGCGTTCGAGGTCGCGGGCCCATCTGATGTTCGCTTCTTCGTCGAAGCGCGCCTTGAGCTCGACCACCGCCGTCACCGATTTGCCGGCTTCCGCCGCCTCCACCAAGGTCCGCACGATCGGACTGTCGTTGGAGGTGCGGTAAAGCGTCTGCTTGATGGCGATCACATTGGGATCGAGGGCCGCCTGCTGCAGGAACTGGACGACCACATCGAAGGATTCGTAAGGGTGGTGGACGATCAGATCCTTTTGGCGGATGGCGGCGAAGCAGTCGCCGGCGTGTTCACGGATGCGTTCGGGAAAGCGCGGCTTGTAGGGGACGAATTCGAGATCCGGCCGGTCGACGGCGAGGAGTTGATTGAGCTCGTTCAAGGCCAGCATGCCGTCGACCACGAACACCTCGTCGTCGGCGACCGCCAGCGCCCGCTGGACGAAGCGCCGCAGTTCGGCCGGCATGGCGACCTCGATCTCGAGGCGGATGACCGAGCCGCGACGACGACGCTTGAGCACCCGTTCGAACAACAACACCAGGTCCTCCGCTTCCTCCTCGATTTCGATGTCGGAGTCGCGGATGACGCGAAACGCGCCCTGCCCTATGAGCGCATAGCCGGGAAACAGTTTGGCGATGAACATGCCGGTCGCATGTTCGAGCGTGATCAGGCGCGCCGCACCGCCGTCCTCGACCGGCAGCCGAATGAAGCGCTCGATCTTCTGCGGGACGCGGATCAGCGCGTTCATCGGCTTGCCGTCGCCTATGCGCGTCAGCTGCAGGGCAATCGAGAAGCCCAGATTTGGGATGAATGGGAACGGATGCGCGGGGTCGATGGCGAGAGGCGTCAGCACCGGAAAAATGTGGCCGAGGAAATATTCCTCCAGCCAGTTTCGCTCGCTCTTCTTCAGACTGCCGCCGTCCACCAGCACAACGCCATTGGGGGCAAGTTCCGTGCGCAACGCGCCCCAGCGGGCCTGCTGGTCGCTGGCCAGCCGCGACACCGCATGATTGATTCGCACCAGCTGCTCGATCGGCGTCAGGCCGTCCGGGCTCTTGTCGACGATACCGGCCCGTACCTGGCCCTTGAGACCGGCGACCCGGACCATGAAGAACTCGTCCAGATTGCTGGCCGAGATCGACAGGAACCGGACTTTCTCGAACAGGGGGTGGCTGGGATTTTCCGCTTCTTCCAGCACGCGCCGGTTGAATTGCAGCCACGACAATTCGCGATTGATGAACCGGTCGGGAATCCGCCTGAGATCGGCGGCCTCCGAACTCGCGGGGTCAATCGGAATTTCCCCTTGCTTCGCAAATTCTTGCACCTGGTCCATCACGCTCTCGATGAGATGTCGGGCATTGTCGCCTGCGCCTGTGACGTTTCGACGACATTATGACACCGCACGGCGCGGACGTCGCCACCTCCTTCAGGTCTCGTCCGTGGCCACGAGTTCCGCCGCCAGGGCGCGGGTCAACGGCCGCTTCTGTCGCAAGGCCTCGTGGTCGAGCCGGTCCACCAAACGGCGCGCCGCCGCGAAGGAGCGTTCCATACGACTCGTCAGGTAGTTGAGCAGGGCTTCATCGACGCCGAGCCTGCGATCGGCGAACAGCTTGACGAGCACCGCCCGCAGCAGTGTGTCGTCCGGCGGTTCGAGGGTCACGGTCGGCAGCGCCCGCAGGCGCGAGGCGAGGTCGGGCAAAGCGACGCCCCAGCTGGAGGGAGCGCTTCGCGCCGTGATCAACACATGCGCCTCGTCTTCACGCGCCAGGTTGAGGAGATGGAAGACGGCGCGCTCCTCGAACGCGCCGGCGCGCACATCCTCGAGCACCAGGGCGCCGGTGGCGAGTTCGCGCGGCACCGCCGCATGGCCGAGAGCGCTCGCCGAGACGAACCGCGCCCCGGCGTTCTCGGCCCAGATGGCGGCGAGGTGGCTCTTGCCGGCTCCGTCCGGGCCGACCAGGATCATCACCCGCGATGGCCAGTCCGGCCAGCGATCAATCAGGCCGAACGCGGCAGCATTGGCGGGGCCGACGAGAAAGTCCTCGCGCGCAAAGCTTTCCTCGAAGGACAGGGCGAGCGCGAGCTGGCGCGGAGCGGACGCGGGGGTCATGACCTGCTCGCAGTCGGGAACGTCACGGGGAATGCGGCTCCTCGCCGGTATACACGGGACTTGCGAGATACCGGCGCAGGGCGAAACGCACAAGCACGCCGATGGCGGCGGCCAGCGGAACCGCGATCAACAGGCCGACGAAGCCGAACAGATAGCCGAACGCCACCAGGGCGAAGATCAGCCAGACCGGGTGCAGACCGACGACGCGGCCAACCAGATTGGGGGCAAGCACATAGCCCTCCACGAACTGCAGCACGGCGCAGATGCACAACAGCATCACGATCGGGACCCAGTTCGGCCAGAACTGCGCCACAGCAACCGACAGCGCGACCACGAGGCTGGTGAGCGTGCCGACATAGGGAATGAAGCTCACGAGCCCGGTACCGACGCCGATCAGGAGGCCGTAGTTGAGCCCGATCATCGTGTAGCCGATTGCGTAGAGCGAGGCGAGGATCAGGCAGATGCCGGTCTGGCCGCGCAGGAATCCCGCAATGGCCGCATTGACCTCCATGGCCAGCGCCCGGATGGTCGGCGCCTGGCGGCGCGGCAGCCATCCCTCGATGGTAGCGATCATGCGATTCCAGTCCCACAGGAGGTAGAAAGCGACCACAGGCGTGACGACCAGAAGCGACACGATCGACAGCAGGGCTTGGCCGCCGGACCACAGCGAGCGCATGAACACGGCCATGCCGCCGGTCGCCTGCTTGACCAGTTCGCCGACGTCGCCGTCCGCCGGGCTGACCCCGAGGATCTTGGCGAGCCACGGCCGTCCTGGATCGGCGATCACCGACTGCACCTTGGAGGCATAGCCCGGCATGTTGTCCGCGAGACCGATGAGCTGCCCGATCAGGATCGGGGTCAACAGGACGCCGAGGAACACGACCACCAGGACGAACGAGCCGACGATCGTGATGGTGGCAAGTGCCCGGCTCAGCCCGAGGCGCTCGAGCCGGTTGGCGAGCGGATCGAACAGGTAGGCGAGCCCCAAGCCGGCGACGAAGGGTAACAGGATTTCCCGCAGGAGCCACAGCGCCGCAAAAAAGACGACGAATGCGATGCTCCAGAACACGAGCTGGCGGTTGAAGGTCATGTCGGCGGCTCCCGCTCCCCCGGCGAGGCTTTGATCGACGATCCACACCGATTCGGCGGCGGCGGCCATAGCCGTGGCGGTGTCACCCGGCGCACGGCGGTCGCGGCGGTCACGTCTCCAGGCCGTCCGAGGAGTTCATGTGCCGCACCCAGTCGCGCACATAGAAGCCGATCGACAGCAACGTCAGTGCCGCCACCAGGAACAGGGCGGCGATCTCGACAATGCCGGTGTTGAACCCGAAGCCGAGCGAGAACAGGATCAGGCAGGCGAATATGATCTGCGCCACCGTGTTGAGCTTGGAGACGAGTAGCGGGCGAACCGTGATGGGCTTGCCCAGGAACCAAGCGAGCATCACGCCGCCGATGATCAGGATGTCGCGCGACACCACCAGGATGACGATCCAGCGCGGAATCGCCTCGGCGATGCCGAGCGATATGTAGATCGACATGATCAGCGCCTTGTCGGCGAGCGGATCGAGATGGGCGCCGAGCTCACTCGTCATGCCGAAACGCTTGGCGAGGAATCCGTCGACGGCGTCGCTGAGCCCGGCGGCCAGGAACAACAGGCACGCGATTTTCATCTGCCCCGACGCGATCGCCCAGACCACGACCGGCACCGTCAGGAGACGCGCCATGGTAATGATGTTGGGAAGATTCAAGTTCGGCCCCGGCGAGAGCGCGCTAGTCGACATAGGAAAATGGTCTCAACATGTATATACGCCCCGTGTTTCGCACTGCCCGCCGGTGGTGCCAACGGCAGACGCGCGGTCAACGCGTTTGATCGGCGCAGCCGCATCCCGGAGATGTCCCACCGTTCTGCGGCCGTGCAGGGCGTGTGCCGCGGCGAAGCCGCCCCCAAAGAACACCCCGGTGCACATTATAACCCTGAACGCCGTTGCCAATAGCCTAGGCAAAATCCTGAATCGTTCTTTCACCCAGTACGCGATGCCGTTGCACCGGCGACGTTTTCGCCGTACCACGCGCCGTCTTCCGCCAGGAGGTCGCTAGGATCCCGGAAATGTCCGAGACAAGCCGCACCGGTCTCACCTACTCGCAGGCCGGCGTCGATATCGACGCCGGCAACCGCATGGTCGAACTCATCAAACCGCTGGTACGCGCCACCGCCCGCGCCGGCGCCGATGCCGAAATCGGGGGCTTTGGCGGCGCCTTCGACCTCGGCCGTGCCGGTTTCAAGGACCCGGTCCTGGTGGCGGCGACGGACGGTGTCGGCACCAAGGCGAAGATCGCGGCCGATACCGGCCGGCACGCCACGGTCGGCATCGACCTCGTCGCCATGTCGGTCAACGACCTCGTGGTCCAGGGGGCGGAGCCGCTGTTCTTCCTCGATTATTTCGCTTGCGGCCGACTCGACCCGCAGGTCGGTGCCGAGGTCGTCAAAGGGGTCGCGGACGGCTGCCGGCAGGCCTGCTGCGCCCTCATCGGGGGCGAGACCGCGGAAATGCCCGGCGTCTACCAGGGCGGCGACTTCGACCTCGCCGGCTTCGCGGTCGGCGCGGCCGAACGCGGTACCTTGTTGCCACGCAGCGACGTCGCCGGAGGGGACGTCGTTCTCGGCCTCGCCTCATCCGGCGTGCACTCCAACGGCTATTCGCTGGTCCGCAGGATTGTCGCCGAGAGCGGCCTCGACTGGGAAGCGCCGGCGCCGTTCGCGCCTGGCCGGTCACTCGCGGAAGCCTTGCTGATTCCCACACGCATCTATGTGGCATCCTGCCTCGCCGCCATCCGGACGACCGGCGCCGTCAAGGCTCTCGCCCATATCACCGGCGGCGGCTTTCCCGACAACATTCCGCGGGTGCTGCCCAAGGGTCTGGGCGTGCACTTGGATCTCGCCCGCGTCCCCGTCCTACCGGTATTCAAATGGCTGGCAAAGACCGGCGGCGTGGCCCAAACCGAAATGCTGCGGACCTTCAATTGCGGCATCGGCATGGTAGCCATCGCCAACCCCGCCGACGTGGAGGCCGTCACCTCGGCATTCGCCAAGGCGGGCGAGACGGTGGTGCGCCTGGGCCAAGTCGTGCCGATCACAGGGGGCGCCGACGCCGTGACTTATTCCGGCCGCCTCGACCTCGCGGACTGACCAAATGGCCAAGAAGCGGGTGGCCGTGCTTATTTCCGGCCGCGGCTCGAATCTCGCGGCGTTGATCGCCGCCGCCGAGGCACCCGACTACCCGGCCGAGATCGTGTTTGTACTATCCAACCGGTCGGACGCCGGCGGCATTGCCTTCGCATCCCAGCGCGGCATCGCCACCGCGGTCGTCGATCATGCCCGTTTTGGCAAGGATCGCGAGGCGTTCGAACGGGAAATGCAGACAGAACTCGAGCGCCGGCAGATCGATATTGTCTGCCTCGCCGGCTTCATGCGCCTGCTGACGCCATGGTTCGTCGGCCGCTGGGACGGGCGCATGATCAACGTCCACCCTGCCCTGCTGCCGGCCTTCAAGGGTCTCGACACCCACGAACGGGCGCTCGCGGCCGGCGTCAAGATTCACGGCGCCACTGTCCATTTCGTGGTGCCGGACATGGATGCCGGCCCGATCATCGCCCAGGCCGCGGTCCCGGTCGCCGAGGACGACACGCCCGATACCCTGGCGGCGCAGGTGTTGAAGGTCGAACACATCATTTATCCCCTGGCTTTACGACTCGTGGCAGAAGGCCGGGTCACCGTCGTGGACGGACGCGCCAGGATCGCCGGTCGGGCCTCGTCGACATCGCCACTGGTGGTGCCTGAGGCGGGGTAGGCGACCGATTTTGAACTCTCGTGCGGCTTTCCGCCGCGTGGCGGCGTTTACACTTGTTCGTAGCCGCCGTCTGCCCGCACAAGCAGCGGATTTTGAACCGACCAGACTGGAGGCGGCGTGCCGTTCCCGACCGATCTCGCTTCGTTTCTCGATCTCATCCGCCAGCACGGCGATGCCGTCTACACGTTCCTGTTCAGCTACGCGGCCTCGCACAGCATGCTGTTTGCGCTGTTCGCCGGCTATGCGGCCCATTCGGGGGCGCTGTCGCTGTCGACCGTGCTCGCAGTCTGCTGGATCGGCAGCTTCGCCGGCGACGCCGTACGTTTCTGGATCGGACGGAAATTCGGCAACCGCCTGTTCGCCCGCTTTCCCAGGCTCGCGAAATCGGCCGACTTGGCCGTCCGGCTCGCCGAACGCCATCATGTGTGGATGATCCTGCTGCACCGATATCCGCACGGCATCCGCGGCGTCGCCGGCTTCGCCTACGGCATGTCGCCGATGCCCTGGTCGACCTTCCTGGCCTTCAACTGCCTTGCCGCCGGCCTGTGGGCAAGCGCGGTGGTCTCGGCCGGTTACGCGTTCGGGCAACTGTCGGAAAAGCTGATGAGCGATGCCTCGTCCGCGCTCGGCGTCGTCATGCTGGTCTTTTTCCTCGGCCTCTCCTGGGTGCTGAGCAAGCGGCTGGAGCGCGTCGCGCAACGCAGCTGAACGGTCTCGGCGCCTGACGTTCAGGCGTCGGCGTAGCCGCAGCGCCGGTGCCGGGAAGAGGCCGCTGCGGCGATGACTGCCGGATCCACGAGCGCGGCCAATTCGTCCCGGTAGCGATAACCCGGCGCCGAGCCCGCGAAGGCGTCGGCCGTGGCCGGATGGCTGTAGATTTCAATGAGCCCCTCGGGGAGCCGCGCCAACAGGCGGGCAAGCCGCTTGCCGTCGAACGCACCGGTCCAGGCCAGGCCGAAGACCGCATCGGGCATGACGAGGCCCCTGCCCTGGTGGCGCAGCACGCGCGCCCATTGGCCGGTCAGGCGCGTGCCGAGATTGCTGCTTGCCGGTTCGACCGCATCGACGATCGCGGCCGGTTCCTGGGGGACGCGGATGGCGTGCAAGCCGTAGCGACGGCCGGCCGCGAGCGCCTCGGCGGCGATCATCGGATGCAGATGGAAATGCTTGTGGGCGTTGACGTGGTCGAGCGCGAGGCCGGTGGCCGCGAAAGCTTCGAACTGGGCTGCGATTTCCGACCTGAGCTGTGCGCGCACACGCGGCCGGAACGCGATGTCGAAGCCGAGCCGGGCCATGTCGATGCGGAAGTAGCCGTCCGGGCCGACCAGGTCCGGCACGCGCTCGGCCGGCAGCGCCGGCTTCGCCTCGACCAGGACGAGGTGCAAGCCGACCTTGAGACTCGGCATCTTTTTCGCGCGCGCCACCGCGTCGGCCACCGCTGGCGCCGCCACCATCAGGCTCGCGGCCGTCAAGATGCCGTCGCGATGCGCCCGTTCGACGGCCTCGTTGACTTCGGTTGCGAGCCCGAAATCGTCGGCGGTGACGACGAGGCGGTTCAGGTCGCCGCCTCCTTGCGCTGACGCAGGAAGGAGAAGAACTCGACGCCCTCGCGCAGGCGGCGTTTCATCATCTGCGGGCTCCTGATCATCTCGGCGGTGATCGCCGCGATCTTCGGGGCGCGGAAATAGAAGCGGCGATAGAACTCCTCGACCGAGTGGAATATCTCCGAGTGTGAGAGATGCGGATAGTGCAGCGGCGCGATCTGCACGCCCTTCTCGTCGATCAGTTCGGCATGGGCGGTGTCGAGCCAGCCGTTCTCGACGGCCTCTTTATAGAGATGCGTGCCCGGATAGGGCGCGGCGAGCGACACCTGGATGGTGTGCGGGTTGATCTCGGTGGCGAAACGAATCGTCTCCTGGATCGTCTCCTTGGTCTCGCCCGGCAACCCGAGGATAAAGGTGCCGTGGATGGCGATGCCGAGCTCGTGGCAGTCCTTGGTGAAGCGGCGCGCCACTTCGACCAGCATGCCCTTCTTGATGTTGTGCAGGATCTTCTGGTTGCCGGATTCGTATCCGACCAGGAGGAGCCGCAGACCGTTGTCGCGCAGAACCTTCAAGGTTTCGCGCTTGACGTTGGCCTTGGCGTTGCACGACCAGGTGATGCCGAGCTTGCCCAGGCCTTTGGCGATCGCCTCTGCGCGCGGAGCATCGTCGGTGAAGGTGTCGTCGTCGAAGAAGAACTCCTTCACCTGCGGGAACGCCTGCTTGCACCAGGCGATCTCCTCAAGGACGCTCTCCACGCTGCGGGTCCTGTAGCGATGGCCGCCGACCGTCTGCGGCCACAGGCAGAAGCTGCAGCGCGATTTGCAGCCGCGGCCGGTGTAGAACGAAATGTAGGGGTGCTTGAGATAGCCGATGAAGTATTTTTCGATCTCGAGATCGCGCTTGTAGATCGGCGTGACGAACGGCAGCGCGTCCATGTTCTCGAGGATGGCGCGCTCCTTGTTGTGCTGGACGACGCCGTTCCTGTCACGGAAGGACAAGCCGTCGATGGCGCTCCAGTCCCTGCCCTGCGCCACTTCCTGGATGGTGAAGTCGAATTCGTTCCTGCCCACGAAGTCGATCGCGGCGTCGTATCTGAGACTTTCGTCCGGCTGTACCGCCACCTTGGCGCCGACGAAGCCGGCCTTGAGGCGCGGGTTGGCCTCCTTGAGGGCCTTGAGGACCTTGACGTCGTCCGGAAACGAAGGCGACGAGGTGTGCAGCACGGCGAGATCGTATTCGCCGATGCCGGCGAGAACGTCACTCATGCGCACGCCATGCGGGGTCGAGTCGATCAGCTTGGAATCCGGCACCATGGCGGTCACTTGGGCGAGCCATGTCGGATACCAGAACGAGCGGATTTCGCGCCGCGCCTGGTAACGCGAACCGGCGCCGCCGTCGAACCCCTCATACGAGGGGGCCTGCAGAAATAGTGTGCGCATCAGCGTCCCCCCGCTTGGGAGTCCTCGATCAGGGAGCCATCGCCATTCACTCGGTAGCGATAGCCTTTCCAACTCACCTTGCCGGCGAAGAAGGAGGCCATATAGACGGCGAAATCGAACAAGTCACGTATCGGTATCAGCCAATAGTCCTGATGCCGCAACGAGAACGATCGTTCGACCGCCCCGCACAGAATCATCCGGCAGGCGATGGCCGCGGCGAGCGCCATGAGGCCGCCGGCAGTACCACAGGCGAGCGCCACCACGGCGAAGGGCAGCGGATTGGTGATGATCGATCCCACATAGCCGACGGGATCGATGCCGCGAATGGTGCGGGCAGAGCGGATCTGATGCAGGAACAGCTCGCGAGCGCTGGCTTGAAAACACGCATGGCCCACGACGCCGGCCGCCACGGCGACCTCCTGGCCACCGGCGCGGACCGCCTCGCCGAGGGCATAGTCGTCCGCCAGCGTGTCGGCCAGGGCAGAAAAGCCGCCAATGCGCTTGAGGGCCTCGGCCCGCAACGCGACGGTGGCGCCGAAGCATGGTTTGGCGAGACCGAGCGACATGGCCACCACGGCGTTCGGCAGGAATTGGGTATTGATCGCCAGGGCGGCCACCCTTGGCCACAGGCCAGCAGCGCCCGGAATGCCGTGATACAGGCAGGTCACCGCGCCGATGCCCGGCCGCTGCAGGGTGGCGACCACATCGGCCACATAGCCGGGCTCAACCTCGATGTCGCTGTCCGACAGGATCACCACCCCATGGCTGATCCGCGTCGCCATGTTGACGAGATTGGAAATCTTGCGGTTGCTGCCGTGGTCGCGGCCATTGACCTCGAGGACGATGTTGGCCTTGGGGTAGGCGCGGGCCACCTCCTTGACGGCCGCGATGGCGCCGTCGGCGCGGTCCTGCACGCCGCAAACCATCTGGATCGGTGCCGCATAGTCCTGGGCGCAGAATGCCGCGAGCCGGCGTGCCAGATTAGGCTCGGTGCCGCACAGTGGTTTGAGCAGGGTGACCGGCTCCGGCTTGGCATTGGCGGGACCTGTGCGGTTTCGAAACCGGATCACCAGGGCGGTTGCCAGGATCGTATAGGCGCAACTCAGAATCGTGCCGGTGACGGCCACGTCACTCAACCACTGCAACAATGTCTCGTCACCCATTCCCTAAAGGTCCGAAAGAGGCTCCCAGTGCCTTATGCGCCTATCAAACTCAGCCGAAACGTCCGGCCTCGTTGATGCGAGCAGAGCACCGGAGCGGGCGCCGCCGGGCTCCGCCCTGCTTGAAAACATCAGTTTTTACTTGATGTTGTGGACGACGCCGACGACCGCTACGCCGGCATACTACGATTCACGATGGGGCAATCCAAATGAAACCGACCGGTTGTGTTGCCAAACACCCACGTGTGTTGCCAACCGGAAACATGCGCCAGACGGTATAGTGTTATTGCTTTCGCCGTCTGTGCTTACTTGGCGCGAGACGTAGCTTCCCCTGCCCCCTCACTCATCGCAGGTGCCGGACGGAACGGCAGTTCCTTGGCAAACGCGGCCTTGCGCCCTTGTTCGAGGCCACGCTCGAACAGCGCCTTCATGTAGTTGGGATCGAAGGATCCCCGGGCCTCCATGGTGAACCCCGAATCCACATGGGCGAGATTGAAGTCGACGCCGTCCCGGCGGGCGGCATTGAAGAACAGGACCAGGTCCACGCGCGCACCCATCTTCAGGGCGAGCGAGATCGAACGCGCCAGAACCGTCGATGTGGTCCGCGCCGGCATGTAAAACTCGGAGCGAACCTTGCCGTTGAGGACGACATAGAGCTGCGTCATGGGCAGGCGCTCATGGCTGCCCGGAAACAGATAGGATTCGGGCGCCACATACATCGGGCCGTTGACGCCGCCGTCCACGTGCATTTCCAGGAAACGGCGCCCATTCGCTTCCACCTCGATATAGACCGGCGGGAACGGTCCGGGGATCGCCGTCGAAGCCAGCAGGATGTTGCCGAACAGGCGCATGGAGTCCTCGCTGCCCTTGGCCGCGATCATGCCCATGTCCCACACCATCGAACGGCCGGCATCCAGATTGGTGGTGAGCACGAACAGGCGGCGGCCACGCTTGTACTGGGCGGCGACATCGGCCAGCAATTCCGGCGTGACGCTCTTTTCGATCAGGCGTTTCAGAGGCCAGGTGTCGGTCAGGCTTTCCGGAGTCGGGCTGAGTTCGAAGATGTCGGCAGCCGTGATGTTCGTGTAGGCCTTGCGCAAGGCCTCGTCATATTTGGGACCCGCGAAGGCGAAGACCGCCATCAGGGCCCCGGTGGACACGCCGGTGACCACTGGAAAATCGGGACGTTTTCCCGACAACGTCCAGCCGGAAAGAATGCCCGCCCCATAGGCGCCGTCCTCGCCTCCGGACGATAGGATCAACCACGGCCCCGGTATTGCCGGCACGGCCCGTGCATAGTCGGCGGCGGAGTCGCCGTAGAAACGCACACCCGGCAGGCCCGGGATCTCCGCCAGCCGCTGCTCGTCCTCGGTGAAGTCCGGCCGCGTCAAATGCTTCTTGGCGGCCCGCTGCGACATGCCGGCGCTGGGCTTTCGAACCGGCTTCTTGGACTGCTTGGGAGCGGCCCGGGTTGGCGCCTGCGTGGCTTCCGCCTTCTGGGCGATGGTCGGCACGGGATAGAGCAGCAGGCCGACCGCGAGCGCGACCATGCCCGCCAAAGCCGTGAGTTTATACGTCACCCGCATTCCCATCCGCCCTTCCTCCTCGCGGTCATAGGGCACCGGCCGGTCGCGCCACACCGGCCTTCAGTGCCGAACGCATCACCGCGATCGCATTTCATGCGTCGTTTCATCAGCGTTCCAGGTTCACGACCCGTCGCCACCACGCAGACATGGATGCGGATTGCGGCGACCGCAAGGATCGCCCATGGGAACGGCCATCGACCAGATGCCGGCCCCTCGCGACCATGCAACCGTCCACGCCTGCCGAGCTGCGGTGGCGCGGGATGCTCCTGAAAACGGATTCCACCTTGCCGACTCGGACGCCCGTTTTACGGTCGGCATAGGCTCGACGGCCAATCGCCGATCCGAATCGGGCGCTCAAGCAACATAGCCGATCCATCGAGCAGAGAAAGCCACTGCGGATCAATCCGGTCTCATTCACACCGCCGGCGTTGCCGTTATGCCGCTCCAGCAACGTCACGCCGTAACGTCATGACCCCGACCTCCCCGACCCCGCAAGGGCGGCGATCGTCACGCAGCAAAAGGCGCTGAAAGTGATGAGCGCATTCACCGCGTGGGAATATTCCCATTGATCACGCAACTGGCGCCAGTCGGCCGGCACGCTCGTCCAGTTCCGGGTGGCCACATTGGCCGGATAGGTCCACAGAAAGAAGATGATGAGCGTCAGCGCCACAGCGACAGTCGCGATGGCGGCGAGAGCAAAGACTAGCCCCCTTCCGCGCAGGGCGAATGCCAGCAGCCCGTTGCACACCAACGCGCAGAACAGGACAAGGCCGAACCACGCCCAACCGCGATAAATCCCCTGCACCACGAAGTACGGCTCGACATCGAGGTCGATCTTGTTGGGAAGCGCGAACAAGTGGGCGCCGCCCGGCACCAGGGCCAGCGCCGTGAAGACAATCGCCAGGACATGAAGACCGCGCCGGCCCATGGCTGCAAATCGAATTCGTGTGTGTTGCCACCTTTCCCGGGCAAGCGTGGAAAGCCGCCGTTGGTTCCGCGGCCATGTGGGGCAACTTGCGCGCCTCTCCCGGGCGACCTGTCGAAACCAACTCGTGGCCGAGCAGGTGGTGCGGAATCCGTCTCCGGAAGATTGATGGAGCGGCAGGCGGCAACCCTGCCCGTCCTTCAGGCTGCCGTCTGCGCCAGCGGCGGTGGCGTTGTCGTCTTGACGGTCACGGTGCGATCGGGGACGATCTCCAGCCGATTGCGCCCACGTTCCTTGGCGCGATAGAGCGCCTGGTCGGCCTGTACGAGCAGTTCGGGCACGTCAAAAACGCGATCCTCGGTGTAGGCTAGACCGATGCTGAGTGTGGCGCCGACCGGATGTCCATCCACGATGGCTCCCGCCTCCGCGAACGAGGCACGCAAGCGCTCGGCGATGACGACGGCACGTTCGCGGCCGACATTGTAGAGTATGGCGGCGAACTCCTCCCCACCCAGTCGTCCAACCACGTCCGATGGCCGCACCGCGTTGACGGCGACGTCGGCGAAGATCTGCAGCACGCGATCTCCCACCGCATGGCCGAACCGGTCGTTGACCAGCTTGAATTTGTCGAGATCGATCAGCAGGACCGCGGCGAGCTGCGGATCGTCCTTCTGGCGCCTCGCCAGCTCTTCGCTCGCCGACAGGAAACCGCGGCGGTTGGCAATGCCGGTCAGGGCGTCCACCATGGCGGCATTCTTGTGGTCGAGCGCCATGCGCTCCTTGGCCATCGCGAGCAGAATGAATGCGATCGAGATCGTGAAGAGGAGCGCTTCCGAGGACAAAACGGTGATCCACACGCTGGCGGTCACGCTGTCGTTGCCCTGCGACCACGGCAGCGCGACGAGGGGCGTGCGCAGCAGGAAGAGCGCGCCATGGGCGAACAGCATGAACACGGCCGGCAGGCGTGACACGAGCTGCTCCTCGCGATTGCGCCAGAACTCCGCCGCCGCCAACCACGTGTAGGAGGCGATGATGCCGTTACTCACCAGTGTGCGGAACTCGGGCGACTCGTTAAAGCCCGAGAGCCGGCTCACGAACAGCCACAGCGCAGCTCCCGCCATCAAGCCGACCGGCTCCAGTGATCGTCCGTCGAACACGCGTGCGCCGATCCAGGTGGCGGCGAACGAGGTGAGGAGGACCGCATTGGAGAGATCGATGGTGAGGATGGGTGGCCACTGCCCGTACATGCCGAAGAGCGTGATGGAAGCGGCGCGCAGAAGGTGCGCCGAACCCCACCAGGCGACGGCATGGATGGCGGTGTTCTGCACCCACGCGAACAGAAGGAGGAGACCGAGCATCGCCTCGACGTAGATGGTCACCAGAAACAGCGTGTTGACGTCGAGAGTCATCGGCCACCATTGGGGAGCACCGGGCAAGCCGCACCGGTACCTTGATCCCTCAAGGGTTAGCGCTGCGGCGGCAAAGAATGAATGAAAACGATCTCGCAAAGTACCCTCGTGCCGAGGCATGGTTTCAAAGCCGTAAGAAAACCCGCTTGCATTGGCGGAAAAGTGCCCCGAAGAGAGACAACCATGCCGGTTGGGCGGTTCGTGACCACTCGCGTTGTCCCGGCCCAGCGCGTCATTCGATGTCGAAGGGGATGAATCCGTGACCGCACCCGTCATCGTCTGGTTCCGCGATGACCTCCGCCTCGCCGATCACCCTGCCCTGGCCGCGGCGGCCGCCGATGGCCGACCGGTGCTGTGCGTGTTCATCCATGACGAACAAAGTGCGGGCTTGCGCCGACTCGGCGGTGCGGCACGCTGGTGGCTGGCGCAGAGCCTGCGTGCACTCGATCGCGATCTGCGCAAAGGTGGCGGACGCCTCGACCTGCGCGCCGGTGCCGCCGTCGACGTGTTGCTGGCGATCGCCGCCGAGACCGGCGCCGGCGCAGTCCACTGGAACCAGCGGCACGACCTTGCCGGCAGGGCCGTCGATACCGACGTCGAGCAACGGCTCGCAGCGCGAGGCATCGAGGTTCGCACGTTTCCGGCCCGGCTGCTGCACGAGCCGGATCGCCTGCGTACGAAAAGCGGCGTGCCGTTTTCCGTGTTCACGCCGTTCTGGCGCCGCCTGCGTGAATTGGCACCGCCAGCCCCGCTGCCGGCACCGACCCGGTTGGCGCCGCCGCCGCCCTGCCGATCCGATGCCGTCGAGACGTGGGGCCTCGAGCCGCACTCACCGGACTGGGCCGGCGGCCTGCGCGACACGTGGATTCCCGGCGAGGCCGCAGCCCGCGACCGCGTCACCCAATTTATCGACGAGAAGCTCGCAGGCTATGCGGCGCGGCGGGATCGTCCCGGTCTCGACGGCACCTCGCTGCTCTCGCCCCATCTTCGTTTCGGCGAGATCAGTGCCGTCCAGGTCCGGCAAGCGATCGTACTGGCGAGCGAACATATGCGCAGTCCATCGCCGGCCGACACGGACAAGTTCATGTCCGAGATCGGCTGGCGCGAGTTCTGTCACCATCTTCTGTACCACCACGGCCATCTCCATCGACATAACATGAAGGCGCGTTTCGACGCCTTTCCGTGGCGCGACGATGCTGCGGCGTTGGGAGCCTGGGAACAGGGACGCACGGGCTATCCGCTCGTGGACGCCGGCATGCGTCAGCTGTGGGCGACCGGCTGGATGCACAACCGCGTGCGCATGGTGACGGCATCGTTCCTGGTCAAGCATCTCTTGATCGACTGGCGGCTCGGCGAATCGTGGTTCTGGGACACGCTCGTGGATGCCGACGCGGCCGACAATCCCACCGGATGGCAGTGGGTCGCGGGCAGCGGTGCCGATGCGGCGCCGTTCTTCCGCATCTTCAACCCGGTCACACAATCGCAAAAATTCGATCCGGACGGAGCCTATATCCGGCGCTGGATCCCTGAGCTCGCCGGCCTCGCCGACCGCGACATCCACGCACCGTGGACGGCACCGCCGAGCGCGACCACGTCCGGCGCGCGCGCCTATCCGGACCCGATCGTGGAACATGCCGCCGCAAGGGCGCGCGCGCTTGCTGCGTTCTCCCGCCTCGGCAAAACGGACCGGGAATGTTGATGGCGGTCAGCCGCCAAGCAGCGTTCAGCCGCCGAGCAGCGGTCAGCCGCCAAGCACTTGGCTGATCAACCGGCCGAGACGCCCCTGCGTTTCCATGCGATCGCGTGAGACCATGAAGCTGACGAGCCCTTCCGGTCCGATCACCGGCTGGTGGATGCGGGTTTCGTCGGCGACCGACACCTCGCCGCGACCATAGACGCCGTACTCGTCAGAAAACGAGCCGGACAGAACCAGCATCGCCTCAAGGCCGCTGTGCCCATGGGCACGAAAGCGAATGTTAGGATCGCATTTGAGGACGCTCGCCTCCCCATTGGCATCGGTGAGAACGACCGCCTGGGCGACGCCGGTCATCGCCGGTCGGAAGGCCAGATCGGCGAGATCGCAACCCAAGACACCGCGTAGCGCTGCCGGGACAGTTTCTGCTGCGGGCGAGTCCGGGGGCGTGTCGCCAGCGTGGTCGCCAGCCTCCGGCGAGGTCGATGCAAAGATATTCACAAGGCGCCGGTCGCGGCCGGTGAGCGGAACGGGATCGAGACCAGACAGGAACAGGCCGTGAGCCGCTTCCAATGCAGCCACATAGGCGCGGTTTCCCGGCACCATCTCCAGATGAGCCGCGATCAGGGCCTGGAGCGGGAGCTCAAGCGTCCGGGCCGCATAGCCGGCCAGCAAGGCGTCGATAGGACGATCGTCGGCGACGGGGCGCTTCGAACTTTCAAAATTCACCGGACCCTGTCCTTCGTGACGTCTCCCCGCTCCCAAATACCCCAATAGTCCCAGCCCGCCAATCAACGTTTGCATGGTTGATGGCGGGAACACTCTTTATTTCTACGCCACCTGCCGTCGAACAGATCACTGGGCGGGCAGATCGAATGCTATTATATTACCTTCGGGTGAAATTTAGTGTTTTGCCCGAATATCGGTCGGCGGGCCGTTGCTTGCAGCACCACTGCCCGCCCGGTAGGGTCCCACCCTGCTTCGCTTCGACGCTGGTCCCGCACTGCCACAGGTCATTCATGTATGTTCGCGACGGACTTGTGGAGGCGATCGGCAACACGCCGCTGATCAAGCTCAAGCGGGTCTCCGACGCCACCGGATGCACCATCCTGGGCAAGGCCGAATTCCTCAATCCCGGACAGTCCGTCAAGGACCGTGCCGCCCTGTTCATCATCAGGGACGCGGTGGTAAGGGGTGCGCTGCGCCCCGGCGGCATCATCGTCGAGGGTACGGCCGGCAATACCGGAATCGGGCTCACACTGGTCGGGAACGCTCTCGGTTATCGCAGCGTGATCGTCATCCCCAACACCCAGAGTCGCGAAAAGAAGGACATGCTGCGGCTCGCCGGCGCCGAATTGATCGAAGTCCCGGCCGTCCCCTATGCCAACCCCGACAACTACGTGAAGGTATCCGGCCGCCTTGCGGCCGAACTCGACAAAAGCGAGCCGACCGGCGCGGTCTGGGCCAACCAGTTCGACAATGTGGCCAATCGCGAGGGCCATATTCGCTCCACGGGCCCTGAGATCTGGGACCAGACAGACGGCAAGGTCCACGGCTTCGTCTGCGCCGTCGGCACCGGCGGCACCCTGGCCGGCGTCGCCATGGCGCTCAAGGAGCGCAACAGGAACGTCAGGATCGCGCTTGCCGACCCGATGGGGGCGGCGCTGTACAACTACTATACCCACGGCCAGCTCAAGGCGGAGGGATCGTCGATCACCGAGGGCATCGGCCAGGGCCGCATCACCAAGAATCTCGAAGGCGCGCCCGTCGACATTGCCTATCAAATTCCAGATTCGGAAGCGCTGCCCTATGTGTTCGACCTCCTGGAACACGAAGGCCTGTGCGTCGGCGGCTCGTCCGGCATCAATGTGGCCGGCGCCGTTCGCCTCGCCCACGATCTCGGACCGGGGCACACCATCGTCACCATTCTGTGTGACTACGGCACGCGCTATCAATCGAAACTGTTCGATCCCGAATTCCTGCGCTCCAAGAACCTGCCGGTTCCGCGCTGGCTGGAGCGCCGCACGCAGATCAGCATCCCCTTCGAAAAAAGCTGAAACTTGCGGCGAACGTCCAAGGCTCAATCAAGTCGTAAATGGAATGCATCAGATGAAGTCTCGATCCACTATATTTGTCGACACGAAATGGCTGGCCGGCCGGCTCGGCACGCCCGGCCTCGCCATCGTCGACGGCAGTTTCTTCATACCCGGCCAGGGACGCGACGCCGAACAAGAATACAATCTGGCCCATATTCCGGGCGCGGTGCGATTCGACGTCGATGCCATCTGCGACCGCTCCAATCCGCTACCGCACATGCTGCCGAGCGCGGAGGAATTCGCCGCCGCGGTCGGCGCCCTCGGAATATCCGAGCATGATACCATCGTGGTCTATGACGTCCTCGGCCTATTCTCAGCGCCGCGGGTGTGGTGGACGTTCCGCCTGTTCGGCGCCGAAAAGGTCATGATCCTCGATGGCGGTCTACCGAAGTGGCAGGCTGAAGGCCGGCCCGTCGAGAGCGGACCCGCGAAGCCGACGCCCAAACGATTCGCCGCAAAGCCGCCGCGCGACCAGGTCGCGACCGCCGCGAGCGTCGCGCACGCAGCCGCGAACGGCACAGCCCAGGTGGTCGATGCGCGCTCGCCGGGCCGTTTCTGCGGCGACGAGCCGGAGCCGCGGCCGGGCCTCTCGTCCGGCCACATTCCGGGTTCGCGCAACGTGCCGGTCTCGGCGCTGGTCGCCGACGGTCATCTGCTTCCGGACGAACAATTGAAGAAGTTGATGGCCGACAGTGGCGTCGATCTTGATCGACCGGTCATCACCAGTTGCGGTTCGGGCGTATCGGCGGCGGTGGTGTGGCTCGCCCTCGAAGTACTCGGAAAGCCGCCGGTCGCCCTTTATGACGGTTCGTGGAGCGAGTGGGCGAGCCTGCCCGGCCAGCCGATCGCCAAAGGGCCGGCGTGACGGCCACTCTTGCGTCATTGACGGCCACTCTTGCGTCATTGCGAGCCACCGGGTCCGGCCTTTGGCCGGCCCGATGATAAACTCCGCGGAGCAATCCAGTCTTCCTTTGTGGCGCTGGATTGCTTCGTCGCTTCGCTCCTCGCAATGACGAGGCAAATCACTTCAATATCTGGCTCAGAAACAATTTCGTGCGTTCGTGGCGCGGGTGGGCGAAGAATTCGTTCGGTTCATTGATTTCGACGATCTGGCCGAAGTCCATGAACACCACCCGGTTCGCCACCTGGCGGGCAAATCCCATCTCGTGGCTGACCACCAGCATGGTCATGCCGGTCTGGGCGAGCTCGATCATGGCGTCGAGCACCTCCTTGACCATTTCGGGATCGAGGGCGGAGGTCGGCTCGTCGAACAGCATGATCTTCGGGTTCATGCACAGCGCGCGGGCGATGGCGACGCGCTGCTGCTGGCCGCCGGAAAGCTGTGCCGGGTACTTGTCGGCCTGCTCGGGGATTCGCACCCGCTTGAGATAGAGCCGCGCCGCCTCTTCGGCCTGCGCCTTCGGCACTTTGCGCACGTGCATGGGCGCGAGCGTGCAGTTCTCCAAAACGGTCAGGTGCGGGAACAGGTTGAATTGCTGGAATACCATGCCGACTTCGCGGCGCACCTCGTCGATGCGCTTGAGGTCGTGGGTGAGCTTGATGCCGTCGACGATCAGTTCGCCGGCCTGAAACGGCTCCAGGGCGTTGATGCAGCGCAAAAGCGTCGACTTGCCCGAGCCGGACGGCCCGCAGATGACGATACGCTCGCCGCGCTTGACGGTCAGGTCGATGTCGGCCAGCACCTGGAAATCGCCGAACCATTTGTCGAGACGGCGAATCTCGACCGCGATGGGCGCCAAGTCCCTGGGGTCGCCCTGCCCGGTCCCGTTGGTCTCCGCCATACTGGTTCGCCTCACCGCCCCTGCCCGGCCGACAGGCGTCGTTCCAGCCTCCGGGCATAGAGCGACATCGACCAGCAGCACACGAAATAGAACAATGCCGCAAAGGCGTAGCCGGTGGCGCTGGTCACCGGCGTCGCCCATTTGGGATCGGCCCGCGCCACCTCGATGGTGCGCAGGAAGTCGAAGATGCCGACGAAGAACACCAGCGTCGTGTCCTTGAACAGCGCCACCGTCGAGTTGACGATGTTGGGAATGGTGATGCGCAACGCCTGCGGCAGCACGATCAGGCGCATCATCCGGCCGTAGCTCAGGCCCAGCGCCTGCGCGGCCTCGAACTGGCCGCGCGGGATGGCGGCGAGCCCGGCGCGTACCACTTCGGCCATGTAGGCGGCCGAGAACACCGTCACACCGACGAGCGCGCGCATGAGCTTGTCGGGCGACCACGCCGGCGGCACGAACAGAGGCAGCATGACGCTCGCCATGAACAGGACGGTGATCAGCGGCACACCGCGCACGAATTCGATGAAAGCGACGGAGAAGAACTTGACGATCGGCATTTTCGATCGCCGCCCCAATGCCAGCACGATGCCGAGCGGCAGCGACAGCACGATGCCGACCGCCGCGACCACCACGGTGACCAGAAGCCCGCCCCACAGCGCCGTATCGACGCGGGCAAGCCCGACCGCCGGCCAGCCCGACAGGAGGATGAACGAGGCGATCGGCAGCACGACGAAGAAATAGGCCGCGCCGAGCGTTCGCCGCGGCGCCTCGAGCCACAACAACCAGCCGGCCCCGAAGGCGAACAGGGCGAAGAACAGGTCGACGCGCCAGCGCTCACCGAGCGGATAGGAACCGTAGATGAAATAGAAGATGCGCTCGCGCACGAACGGCCAGCACGCCCCCACCTCTCGCCCGTCCGGACCGGCGAGGCAGGCCTCGCGGTCAGCGCCGACCCAGACGGCGTCGATGAGCAGGAAGCGGATCACCGGCGGCACCAGCCAGGCGAGCGCCATCATGGCGACGATCGTCAGGACGGCGTTGAACGGCGTCGAGAACAAGTTCTGGCGCAGCCAGGCGAACGGTCCGCGCGCGCTGACGGGGGGCCGCCGGCGCTCCGCCGGTCGGCTGCGCACATAGGCGATGGGGGTGGCGGCGCCCATGTCAGCGCCGCTCCGTCATGGCCAGGCGGGCATCGTAGAGATTCATCGCCATCGAGGTCATGAGGCTGATGACGAGGTAGACCCCCATGGTGATGATGACGATCTCGACCGCCTGGCCGGTGATGTTGAGCACCGTGCCGGCGAACACCTGGACCAGGTCCGGATAGCCGATCGCCACCGCCAGGGACGAATTCTTCGTCAGGTTGAGATACTGGTTGGTCAAGGGCGGGATGATGACCCTCATGGCCTGGGGCACGACGATCAGGCGAAGCGCGGCGCCACGCCGCAGGCCGAGACTGGCCGCCGCCTCCACCTGTCCCTTCGGCACCGCCGTCAGACCAGCGCGCACCACCTCGGCAACGAAGGCCGACGTGTAGACGATCAGGCCAGTGGTGAGCGCGACGAATTCCGGCAGGACCTCGATGCCGCCGCGGATGTTGAAGCGGCCGAGCTCGGGATATTCGACGGCGGTCGGCTCACCGTAGAGGAACCATGCGGCCACCGGCGGCAACAACAGCGCCACCGGCGCCAAAGCGAGCCGCACCTGATGGGGCCGACGGCGCCACATCATCAGGACTGCGATCGCCCCTGCGATGCCGGCGAGCATCGCCCACACCAGGACGCCGACGCCCTCGCCCACCGGCGCCGGCAGGAACAGGCCGCGATTGTTCAGGAAGCCGCCCAGCGGCAGGTGCAGGCTGTCGCGGATGTCCGGCAGGGTCTTGAGAACGGCGTTGTACCAAAACAAGAGCTGCAGCAGCAGCGGCAGGTTGCGCACGAGTTCCACATAGGCGGTCGAAAGCCTCGCCACGAGCCAGTTGTTCGACAGCCGTGCGATGCCGATCAGGAACCCGAGCACGGTGGCGCCGACAATGCCGATCACCGCCACCAGGAGGGTGTTGAGGAGGCCGACCCAGAAGGCGCGGCCGAAGGTGGAGGCACTGGCGGAGTACTCGATCAGCGTCTGGGAGATGTCGAAGCCGGCGGTGACGTTCCAGAAGCCGAAACCCGATGCGATGCGGGCGCGGGCGAGGTTTTCGGCCGTGGTGCGCGCCAGAAGCCACGCCACGCCGACGACGCAGATGATCAGCACCGCCTGCCAGACGATACTGCGGACCTTGGAATTGTTGTAGAAGCGGTCGCGCGGGCGATCGGTACCGGCGGCCATCGACCCGCACTCCTCCCTTCTGTGCGTCAGCGCACCGGCGGCGCGTATTGCAGCCCGCCCTTGGTCCACAGCGCGTTGATGCCGCGTGCGATCTTGAGTGGCGAACCCTGGCCCAGATTGCGGTCGAACACCTCACCGTAATTGCCGACGCCCTTGACGATGCGCACCACCCAGTCCTTGGTCAAACCGAGTTGCTCACCGTAATTGCCTTCGGTTCCCAGGAGACGCTTGATCTCCGGATTGTCGGACTTCACCTGCTCGTCGACGTTCGCCTTGGTGATATTGAACTCCTCCGCATTGACGAGGGCGAAGTGCACCCATTTGATGATGTCGAACCACTGGTCGTCGCCGTGGCGCACCAGCGGCCCGAGAGGCTCCTTGGAGATGATCTCGGGCAGGACCACGTGGTCGTCGGGCTTGGCGAGCTTGAGGCGCACGCTGTAGAGCTGCGAGGCGTCGGTCGTGTAGGAATCGCAGCGGCCGGTGTCGTAAGCCTTGAGCGACTCGTCGAGCGTCGCGAAGGCGACCACCTTCACCCGCATCTTGTTGGCACGGAAATAGTCGGTCAGGTTCAGTTCGGTGGTGGTGCCCTGCTGGACGCACACCGCCGCATCGTTGAGTTCGAGGGCCGAATTGACCTTGATGGATTTGCGGACGATGAAGCCCTGGCCGTCGAAGTAATTGATGGCGGTGAAGTTGAGGCCGAGTTGGGTGTCGCGCGAGGATGTCCATGTGGTGTTGCGCGACAGAACGTCGATGTCGCCGGATTGCAGAGCCGTGAAGCGGTCCTTGGACGACAAGGCGACGAACTTGACCTTGGTGGGATCGTTGAAAATCGCCGCCGCGACGGCACGGCAGTAGTCGACATCGAATCCCATCCAGATGCCCTGGGCGTCGGGCAGGCTGAAGCCGGGCAGCTGTCCGCTGGAGCCGCAATTGAGCATGCCGCGGGCCTTCACGTCGTCGAGCGTGCCGGCGGACGCGGTCACCACGAGCGCGGTCGCGGCGGCAATGCCCAGGGACAGACTACGGACTATATTCATGATCGCCTCGCTTCGATGGCCTCCCGCGGGAGCGACGGGCGGCACGGAACCCGGGCGACACCCCCATGGCGCCGCCGTTTGGCTTGCAGGTTCCATGCCGCAACCGTATGAGGCGCGCACGGAACCGATTTACGGCAATGGAATTCCCTCGCCGTCCATCTCAGTCCGAATGTTCATCCGCGTCAAGGTATTGACGGATGGGCTCAACACCGGACGACAGTATTGGAACCTTGTTACGGGGCGGACCGGCGCGTCGGCAAGCGCAAAGGAAACGAACGATGGCGTCTCTATCACAGGCTGAAGAGTTGCACCGCGGCACCCATCACGAGACCCGCCTGGTGACAGGGGGACGCGACCCGTTCGCCCATTTCGGCTTCGTCAACACGCCTGTCTATCACGGCTCGACCGTGCTGTTCCGTTCGGCCGCCGAATTTCTCGCCCATCGCGGCCGCTATCAATACGCTCGTCGCGGCAACCCGAATTCCGAAGCCCTCGAGGGGGCGCTGCAGGGCCTGGAAGGACCGAATTGCGCCGGTGTATCGCTGCTGCCGTCCGGCCTCGCCGCCATCTCGTTCGCGCTCCTGTCGGCCGTGAAATCCGGTGACCACGTGCTCGTATCCGACAGTGCCTACGGCCCGACGCGGAACTTCTGCGACAAGGTCCTCTCCCGCTACGGCGTCGAGACCTCCTATTTCGATCCCCTCGCCGGCGCCGCAATTGCCGACGTGATGCATGACAATACCCGCGCAGTGTTCGTGGAAGCGCCCGGCTCGCTGTCGTTCGAGATGCAGGACGTGCCGGCGATCGCCAAGGTTGCCCACGCCCGCGGCGCCGTCGTGCTGATGGACAACACCTGGGCGACACCGCTCAACTTCCGTCCGCTCGATCACGGCGCCGATCTCGCGATCCAGGCCGGCACCAAATATATCGCCGGCCATTCCGACGTCATGCTCGGTGTCGTCGCCGCCAATGCCGCGACCTGGAACGACCTGCATCACGTGGTCGGCGAGAGCGGCGTCTGCGTCGGCCCCGACGACATGTACCTCGCGTTGCGCGGCCTGCGTACGCTGGCGGTGCGCCTCGAGCGCCACTACCGGTCGGGTCTCACGGTCGCCCGCTGGCTGCAGCAACGGCCGGAAGTCGCGCGGGTGCTGCACCCGGCCCTGGAGGGCGATCCCGGCAACGCCATCTTCCGGCGCGACTTTACCGGCGGCTGCGGCCTGTTCTCGGTCGTGTTCGAACCGATGCCCGTCACGGCCGCACACGCCTTCATCGACGCCCTCACCCTGTTCGGCATCGGCGCCTCATGGGGGGGATTCGAGAGCCTCGCGATTCCGTTCGACTGTGCGCCGGCGCGCACCGCGACGACATGGAATCCAGGCGGACCGACGGTGCGACTGCATATCGGGCTCGAGAATGTCGACGACCTCATCGCCGATCTCGAGCGCGGCTTCGCGGCCATGAAGGCCTGCACCTGATCTTCAGGTCTAAAAACGCAGCATCGGCCGTGGAGCGATCCGCGGCCGATGCCGACGTCGCGCGACGCAGATGCGGACCGCCGCCCGTCCTGCTTCGCGCATGAACAACCGGTCAGACAGTGGCTTTGCGTTTAGCCGCCACGGCCGCCTTGAGGATCTCGGCGGCCGTCAGCCCATAGGCCTCCATCAGGACATTGATGTTCTCGGCTGACTGGCCGAACTTGTCGGCGATGCCGATGCATTCGATCGGCAGAGCGCTGCCGCGGAACGCGTAAGTGACGACGCTGGCGAGCCCGCCGATCAGCGAATGCTCCTCCGCTGTCACGATCGCCTTGACGCCGTCGGCGAGCTTCTTGAGCGCCGCCTCGTCGATCGGCTTGAGGCTCGACACGTTGACGACCCGCAGCGACAGGCCTTGCGCCTTGGCGGCCTCGGCGGCCTCCAGCGCCGCCGACACCATGGCGCCGCACGCATAGACGACCACATCGCTGCCGTCGCGCAGGAGATACGGCTTGCCGATGACGATTTCCTCATTCTCGGGGACGACGTCCGGCAGGTCGGAGCGGGTGATGCGCAGATAGACCGGGCCTTCGTGGGCGGCGGCTGCCCGCGTCATCTTGGCGGTCTCGACGGCGTCCGCCGGTACCAGCACGGTCATGTTCGGGATCGCCCGCATGATGGCGATGTCCTCGACGGTCTGGTGCGTCGAACCATCGCCATAGTCGGACAGGCCGGCGCTCGAACCGACGATCTTCACGTTCAGCTTGGGCAGGCAGATGCTCTGGCGAATCTGGTCGTAGGACCTCCCGGCCGCGAACACCGCGAACGAATTGGTGAAGGCGATCTTTCCGGTCAGCGACAGGCCGGCGGCGAAGCTGGTCATGTTCGCCTCGGCGATGCCCATCTCGAAGAAGCGGTTCGGGAACGCGTCCTCGAAATAACAGGTCATCGTCGACTTGCCGAGGTCGGCCTCGAGGACGACGACGTTCTTGTTTTCCTTGCCGAGCTCGACCAGGGTGCGGCCGTAGACGTCGCGCAGATTGTGATTGGTCATTTCTTCATTCCCCCTGATCAATGGACCGCATCGGCGCAGAAGAGCTTGCGCGCCTGCTCGTACTGCTCGCTCGTGACCGCGCCGTTGTGGAACGCGGCGTCGTTCTCGGCGAAGGGCAGGCCCGAGCCCTTGACGGTGCGGGCGACCAGCATCTTCGGCTTGCCGTGGACGCCGTCGAGGGCGTCGAAGGCGGCGATCAGCGAAGCGGCGTCGTGGCCGTCGCATTCGGCGACGTGCCAGCCGAACGATTCCCACTTCTCGACCACCGGATTGGTGTTGAAGCGCTTCTCAATGGCGCCGGTCGCCTGCAGGCGGTTGCGATCGAGAACGCCGACGAGATTGTCGAGCTTGTAGTGGGAAGCGGCGTTCGCCGCCTCCCAGATCTGGCCTTCGGCGGCTTCGCCGTCTCCGACCACGCAGTAGACTTGCGCCTTGCTGCCGTCGAGCTTGAGACCCGCCGCCATGCCGCAGGCGATCGACAAGCCCTGCCCGAGCGACCCCGTCGAGCACTCGATGCCGGGCATGCGGCGCATATCGGGATGGCCCTGCAGGATCGATCCGAGCGTCTTGAGCTTGGCGAGCTCGGCCTTGGGGTAATAGCCGCACTCTGCCAGCGCGGCATACTGCACCAGGCCGGCATGGCCCTTGGAGAGCAGGAAACGGTCGCGCTCCGCCCAGGCCGGGTTCTTGGGGTCGTGGCGCATCTTGTAGAAATAGAGCGCCGCGACGATGTCGGCGAGCGACAGCGAGCCGCCGAAATGTCCACGCACGTTGGGACCGATCATTTCGACGATGTCCCAGCGCAATCGGCGCGCTGCGCTTTCGACTTTGGCGATGTGCTCTCGGTTCATTTCAAGACCTCTCTCCAGGATTTTCAATGGCCGGCGACGAACGCGCGGGGTCAGTACGCGGTCACGCCGCCGTCGACCGGCAGCGAGACGCCGTTGAGGAACGCGGCCTCGTCGGAGGCCAGGTACAAGGCGGCATTGGCGACGTCGAGATCGGTGGCGAGCCGGCCGAGCGGCACCTCGCCGAGCCGCTCCTCCTTGCGCTTGGGATCCTGGAACAGGATCTGTACCAGCGGGGTATCGACCGTCGACGGGTGGATGGAGTTGCAGCGGATATTGTCCTTGGCGTAGCGCACCCCGATGGTCTTGGTCATCAGCGTGACGGCGCCCTTGGTGATGGTATAGGCCTCGGGCGTGTATCGGTGGCCGACGAGGCCGCACACCGAAGACATGTTGATGATCGAGCCGCCGCCGCCTTTGCGCATGAGCGGGATGGCGTGCTTGATGCCGAGGAACGGGCCCTTGACGTTGACGGCCAGCATCTTGTCGAAATTGGCCTCCGCCATGACCTCGATGAGTTCGCGGATATTGATGCCGGCATTGTTGACGAGAACGTCGAGGCGCCCGCACGCGGCGACGACCGCCGCGTAGACGGCGATCCAGTCCGCTTCGCAGGCGACGTCGAGTTTGTGGAACGTCGACTTGCCGCCGGAATTCCTGATCTTGGCGGCGGTGGCTTCGCCCGCCTCCGTGTTGAGGTCGCAGACGAATACCGTCGCGCCCTCCTGGGCGAAACGGGTCGCCATCGCGGCACCGAGCCCTTGGGCCGCACCGGTGATCAAAGCGACCTTGTCTTTCAGCCTCATCATTCACCTCCCGCGGCGCATGGACGTGCAGCCCGGCCCGACCGGGCACCGGACGGCGGTGGCGGAGCGCCGTCGGCCGTGTCTCGGCATCCCGGGTCTCACCACTTGGCGGCTAACTTGTAATACAAGTTTGCGGACGAAGAAATGCGCTAAAGCCCTTATTTGTCGCGTCCGCGTCCTCGCTACTATGTACTGTGGCGGTGGCGGCTCCGCAGCGGAAATGCCGGCCTCTCCGCCCAGCCGACCGGTTCCGCACGGCCGTCGGCGGTCGCCCTTTCAGAACGCGCGCGCGAGGACACTGACGATGAAAGCGCTGGTGTATTACGGCCCCGAGAACCTGAAGATCGCCGACATCGCCGACCCGCGGCCCGGCCCCGGCGAGGCGCTGCTGCGCGTCAAGTCGGTCGGCATCTGCGGCTCCGACGTGCACGGCTACCTCGGCCTCACCGGCCGCCGCACGCCCCCGATGGTGATGGGACACGAATTCGCCGCCGAGATCGCCGAACTCGGTACCGGCGCGACCGGCTTCAAGGTCGGCGACCGCGTCACCGCCTATCCGGTGGTGTTCTGCGACGATTGCGCACAGTGCCGCCGGGGCAATCGCCATCTGTGCCTGAACAAGCGCGCCTTCGGAGTGCTCGACTGCAATGGCGCCATGGCCGAATACATCAGCGTGCCGACCAAGATCCTGTTCAAGCTCGCTGACCCGGTGAGCTACGACATCGGTTCACTGATGGAGCCGCTGGCGGTCGCCTGCCGGGCGGTCAATCACGCCGGTGACCTCACCGGCAAGACCGTGATGGTGATCGGCGCCGGCACCATCGGGCTTCTGATCGCCGCGCTGGTGAAGACCCGCAATCCCGCCAAGATCATCGTCTCGGATCTCGCCGACTCTCGGCTCGAAGTCGCCCGCAAGATGGGCGCCGACCGCACCATCAACGGCGCGACCGAGAACCTCGTCGAAACCATCCGCGCCGAGACCGGCGGCGGCGTCGACGTGACGCTCGAAGCCGTGGGCGCAACCCCGACCGTGCAGCAGTCGACTGCCTGCCTCAGGCTCGGCGGCACCGCCGTTTGGGTCGGCAACTCGGCAAAATTCGTCAACACCAACATGCAGGAAATCGTCACCCGTGAGCTCAAGGTGACCGGCTCGTTCCTCTACTCCATCGACGAGTTCGCAACCGTGGTCGACCTGCTCAACACCGGCAAGCTCGATCTCGAGCACCTGATCAGCCTGCGGGTGCCGATGTTCGAACGGGGGCCCGAGATGTTCGCCAAGCTGGCGAAAGACCCCGGGCCGCTGATCAAGGTGATCTTGAACTGAATTCGCCCGCGTGAACGCGAAACGGCCGCGCCGGTGACCGGTGCGGCCGTTTTTTTATTGTCGTCCTTGCGAGCGAAGCGAAGCAATCCAGCTCTTTGCTGCGTGGCTTCTGGATTGCTTCGTCGTTTCACTCCTCGCAATGACGCGAAGATTCGACATGCACCGTCAGCGGATGAAGCCCATCATGCGCGGCACGATCAGGATCAGTTCGGGAACGTAGGTGATGATCATCAGCGCGACGAGTTCGGCGCAGATGAACGGCATTGCCGCCTTCGACATCTTCTCGATCGAAACCTTGGCGATCGGCGCCGCCGCGAACAGGCACACGCCCACCGGCGGGGTGATCAGGCCGATGTTCAAGTTGACCAGCATCACCAGCGCGAAATGCAGCGGGTGGATGCCGAGCTGGATGGCGATCGGCAGCAGGATCGGAGCGAGCAGGATGACGCTCGCCGCCGTCTCCATGATCATACCCATGAACAGGAGCAGGATGTTGACGAGCATCAGATAGACGTACTTGTTCTGGGTGAAGCCGAGGATCCAGCCCGCCACCGTGCGCGGAAAATACTCGAGCGCCAGCACCTGGCTGAACAGCCCTGCCATGGCGATGATCAGCAGGATCACCGCCGACGACACGGCCGCTCTCTGGAAGCATTCGACAACGTCGCGGAAGGTGAGCGTCCGGAGCAGGACCACACCGGCCAACATCGCATAGCCGCAGGCGATCGCCGCCGCCTCGGTCGGCGTGAAGCGACCGGACAGGATGCCGCCGACCAGCACGACCGGGCACATCAGCGCGATCAGCGACTTGCGGACGGTGACCGCCGCCTCGTTGAAGGGAATCTTCTCGGTGCGGCGCGGATGGCCGTTCTTGATCGCGAAGTAGACGCTCATGATCATCAGCGCCAGCCCGATGGCGAGGCCGGGAACGAAGCCGGCGGCGAACAGGGCGCCGACCGACTCGCCGGTGGTCATGCTGTAGACCACCATGATGATCGAGGGCGGGATGATCGGGCCGATGACGGAGCCGGCGACCGTGATCGCGGCGGCGTATTCGGCCGTGTAGCCCTCCTTCTTCATGGCCGGGATCAGCACCGAGCCGAGCGCGGCGACGTCGGCGACGCCGGCGCCGGTGATGCCGGCGAAGAAGATGCTGCACACCACCGTCACCTGGGCGAGCGCGCCGGGGATGCGGCCGACCAGGAGCTTGGCGAAACCGACCAGCGCATCGGTGATCTTCGCCCGGTTCATCAAATCGCCGGCGAGGATGAAGAACGGAATGGCGAGGAGGACGAAGTTGTCGGTGCCGCTGTAGAGTTTCTGGCCGATCATATCCATCGGCACCCGGCCGACGAACAGGAAGTAGTACAGGGCCGACAGCCCGAGCACGAAGGCGATCGGGATGCCGATCAGCACGGACCCGGTGAAGACGAAAGCGATGGCTCCCATGACGGCGTCTCCTCAGGTCCCGATCCGGATCGTGTCGATGTCCGGGCTCGAATAGATCTTCAGGAATCCGTGCACGAGGTGCACGATCATCATACCCATGCCGATCGGCAGGGAGAGCTTCACCCACATCATCGACATCGGCACGATGTCGCCCGTCATACCCTCGGCGCCCATGGCGGCCTTCCAGCTGTAGCCGGTCGAATAGACGAGCAGGACGAAGACCAGGACGTAGGAGATCGTCACCACGATCTTGCCCACGGACAGCGGCAGCAGGTCGACCAGCATGTTGACGGCGACGTGCATCTTCTGCTTGAGGGCCGCGCTCGCGCCCATGAAGCAGATGCTGACCAGTCCCCAGCGCGACAGCTCCTCGGACATCGAGAAATTGTGGCCGGTCATGCGCAGGACGACGCCGCCGAACACCAGGCAGAACACGGCGACGAGAAGCAGGGCGGCGACCGCGATGGCGACCTTCTCGCAGATGTCGCTCAACAGTCCGAGGAGTTTCATGGGAGTTTCCCCTGTGGCTGCGCAAAAAGGCTCTCCCGGCGACGGGGGGCGCCGGGAGAGCCGCTCATGGGCTTATCAGTAGCCGAAGACTTTCTCGCCTTCCTTGACGGTGGCGAGGAACTTGTCGACCACTTCGTTGCCGACTTCCTTGCGCAGCCACTCGTAGGTCGGCTGCGAGGCGGCCTTGAACTGCTCGAGTTCGGCCGTGGTCGGAACGTAGATTTCCATGCTCTTCTTGATGGCTTCGAAGTCGAGCACGCGCGACGCCAGCGCTTCGGCGGCGCGATCGGCGGCCTGGGCGTTATAGGCCGCGACCTTGATCGTGTGCTGGTGCTCTTTCGGCAGCTTGTTGAACCACGCCGCATTGATGGTGACGAAGTTCTCGCTCCAGGTGTGACCGTCGAGCGTGATGTACTTCTGGACTTCGTTCCACTTGTTGGCGGCGATGTTCCAGATCGGGTTTTCCTGGCCGTCGACGACGCCGGTCTGGCAGGCGGTGTAGATTTCGCCGGACGCCAGCGGGGTCGCCTGCGCGCCCATGGCCTCGACCATCTTGACGTAGATGGGCGACTGCATGACGCGGAACTTGATGCCCTTCATGTCGGCCGGGGTCTTCACCGGACGCTTGTTGTTGGTGAAGTGACGGGTGCCGTTCTGGCCGACGGCGAGCATCTTGAGGCCGGTCTTCTTCTCGATCTCGGCCGTCATGTCCTTCCACATCTGGCTCTGGTCGAAGAACCACCAGGCGATCTCGTCGGACTTGAAGACGTAGGGCAGGAAGATGACCTGCACCTGCGGGTACAAGCTCGCCAGCGTGCCGGTGGTGATCACCATCTCGATCGAACCGGAGCGGGCCATTTCCATGGTCGCCTTGGTGTCGCCGAGGGCGTTGCCGGGGAACAGTTCGACGGCGATCTTGCCGTTGCTGTTGGCCTCGACCATGCTCTTGAAGACGAGAGCGAACGCATGTTCGGGAAGCGGATTCTGTGCCATCGCCGGCCAAGTGGCGGCGTCGTAATAAGCGAGCCGGATGGTGTAGTCGGCCTTCACCTTGGGCGCCGTATCGCGCAGGGTGACGGCGGATTTGCTCGTCTGTGCGAGTGCGGCCGAACCGACGACCACGGCCAGCGCGAACCCGAGCACGACGTTGAGCAGCTTTCTCATGCACTCCTCCTGATGAAGGGCCTGGCTGTCGTAAGTCATGATACAAGTTGGGGGCCCCAAATTAGCCCATACCGGCGCCGCGCTGTCTACTTGCTGAAATACCTAGAGGGCTCGTCCCGCTGCGGTCACCTTCGGCCGGCGAAAAGACATCGGCACGAAACACTTGGGCGCGCCTGTTTGCATCAGGTCGCATGAATCTGCGCAAACGAGGTATGTAATGGGGTGCGGCCCGTGGCCGCCGGCAGGCGCTTGCGTTCTGGACCCCTGCGACGCCTCGCCAGGCCGTCGACTTGGGCAGACAATCTACCTGCGCAGGCAGTCTACTTGGGCGCCATGGCGCGTTGGCCGTGGACCTGGTGCGACGCGCGCAGCACGGCCTGGATGGTTTCCTCGATGTGCGCCTCCATGAGGGATTCGCACAGCGCCTTGTCGCGCTTCTTGAGGGCATCGATCAGCATGCGGTGGTAGCGCAAGCCGATCTCCGTGCCGAGAAGTCCGACGATGTCGATCATCGTCGCCGACATGATCACCTTGATGATCTCGTAGACCTTCAGGATGATCGCGTTCTGTGCGATCTGCGCCAGCCGGTAGTGAAACGCATGATCGGCGTTCGCCTGCTTCTCGCGCTCTCCCGTCCGATCGTATTTGAGCATCAGACTGTAAGTCTTCTCGAAGTATTCGATATCCTTGTCGGTCAATTTGGACACGACGAGACCGATCGTGCCCTTCTCGATGATCTTGCGATACTCGAGGACTGTGATGATGTCGTGGTTTTCCCGCACCTGAATCATCGGGTGCAGCGTATCCATGGCGTCGATCGTGGAAAAATCACGCACGAAGGTGCCGCCGCCATGACGGGTCTCGACGAGGCCGAGGATCTCAAGCTGCTGGATCGCGGCACGTACCGTCACACGGCTCACGCCCAAGGTTTCGCAAAACTCGTTTTCCGAAGGCAGCCTTTCGCCGATCTTCCAAACCCCCTGCATCAGTCGCGATTTCAACTGCATGTAGACTTTGGAACGCAGCGATTCCGTCTTGATCTTCTTCAGTTTTGCCACACGCGAGCCTCACCTCTGTCCGGCCGAGGCGATCGGGACCCCTGTTCACCAGAAGCCGGCGGCGGCGTCGGACGCATCAGGATGCGACGTGCCGTCCCATGAGACCGTAAACGATGCAGGTCCTGAACCGCTCGTCAAGCGCGCCCGCGACAGCCTGCCGCAGCACATCCGACATCGCGCACCACCCGAATTCACGGCGGCGGCGGCAGCGGAAGGGTGCCTGTGACGAGCATTGCGGGCGTGTGCCGCACCGATCGGCCGCCTCTGGCCAAGAGCCGATTCGGCAACGACTTTCCGTCTGTGCGGCCAGCCGCATTCGTCGTGGCCTCGGGCGAACTTCGCGATCACTCCCGAGTTGCTTTCCGGTGACGAAAATGCCCCACGATAATACAGCAAATTAACTCAGAGTTATTATTACGTAGCGTGTTTTAACGTATTACTCCTTACAACCATTATCTGTCCTGCACAGATTTTAATTGTTATTCTTCCAGTGAGTCTTCGTGCACGCGCACGTGCGAATTGGGAGTGCCGCCATGCAGAAAAAGAGCCCGCAATCGATCGGGGTCGACCGTCGCACCGTCCTCAAATGGGGAACGGCTCTCGGGGGCCTGGGCATGCTTGGCGACGGTGCCGGGATATTGTCGGCAGTGACGCCGGCCCGGGCCGCCGCGGCGGGCACCAAGATCATCACCCAGTCCTGCATGGTCAATTGTGGCAGCCGCTGCGTCGTCAAGGCTCACGTCGTCGACGGCAAGATCGTCCGTATGAGCACCGACGACAGCGGCAACGACGAGTATGGCAATCACCAGATCCGCGCCTGCCTGCGCGGCCGCGCGCTGCGCCAGCGCGTCTATGCGCCCGACCGGCTGAAATATCCGATGATCCGCACCGGCGTGCGCGGCGAAGGCAAATTCCGCCGCGCCTCGTGGGACGAGGCGCTCGACCTCATCGCCGGCAAGCTCAAGGACGTCAAGGCACGCTACGGCAACGAGGCGATCTATCTCCACTACGCCACCGGCCAGCTCGGCGGCACGGTGTCGAAGTCGTGGCCGCCCGGCCAGTCCGCCATCGCACGTCTGATGAACTGCTTCGGCGGCTATCTCAACCACTACAACACCTATTCGACGGCCCAGATCACCACCGCGATGCCGTATCTCTACGGCGCCGGCTTCGGCCAGGCGATCGCCGATATGGCCAATTCCAAGCTGGTCGTGATGTTCGGCAACAATCCGGCGGCGACGCGCATGAGCGGCGCCGGCATCGTCAACGACCTGGTGCACGTGCGCCAGACGTCCAAATTCCCGCTGATCGTCATCGATCCGTTCTTCACCGACACCGCGGCGTTGGCCGACGAATGGATCCCGATCCGGCCCGGCACCGACGGCGCCCTGTGCGCGGCGATCGCCCACGTGCTCATCACCGAGAACAAGGTCGACCAAGCCTTCCTCGATAAGTACAGCGTCGGCTTCGACGACGCCCACCTGCCGGAAGGGATTCCGGCCAATTCGTCCTACAAGTCCTACATCCTCGGCCTTGGCCCCGACCGCCAGGCCAAGACGCCGGCGTGGGCGTCGAAGATCACCGCCATCCCGACCGAACGGATCGTCAAACTGGCGCACCAGATCGGCGACGCCAAGCCGTGCTGCATCAGCCAGGGTTGGGGTCCGCAGCGGCACGGCAATGGCGAGGATACCGCCCGCGCCATCGCCATGCTGGCGATCCTGACCGGCAATGTCGGCATACCGGGCGGCGGCTCCGGCGCCCGTGAGTCCGGTTACGGACTGCCGCTGGCGACGCTTCCCGTCCTGACCAATCCGATCAAGGACTCGATCTCCTTCTTCCTGTGGACCGACGCCATCCTGCGCGGCCAGGAAATGACGGCGACGCGCGACGGCGTGCGCGGTACCGACAAGCTCAAGGCACCGATCAAGTTCCTATGGAACTACGCCGGCAATGCGTTGATCAACCAACACTCCGACGTCAACAAGACGGCCGAGATCCTGCGCGACGACAAGAAATGCGAGATGATCGTGGTGATCGACAACCACATGACGGCGAGCGCCCGCTTCGCCGACGTGCTGTTGCCCGGCACCACCAATTTCGAGGAGAACGACTTCACGGTCTCGTCGTTCGTCAGCGAGATGGCGTTCGTGGCGTTCACCCAGCAGGCGATCACGCCCATGTTCGAATGCCGCGACGTCTACACGATCTGTGCCGATCTCGCCGGCCGGCTCGGCATCGGCGACAAGTTCACCGAAGGCAAGACCCGCGACCAGTGGCTGCAACTGATTCTGGACAAGTCGCGCGAGAAGATCCCCGGCCTGCCCAAGACACTCGACGAGGCGTGGGCCATGGGCGTCTACAAGGCGAAGAATCCGGGCGCCCCGTTCGTCGCCTACAAGGCCTTCCGCGACAACCCGGACGCCAACAAGCTGGCGACGCCGTCGGGCAAGATCGAGGTCTTCTCCAAGCGGCTGTGGGACATCAACAAGTCCTGGCAATTGCCCAAGGGCGAGCGCATCCCGGCGATCCCGGAATACACGCCCGACTTCGACCACCACGCCGATCCGAAAGCGAAGAAGTATCCGTTGCAGATGGTCGACTTCCACTACAAGCAGCGCACCCATTCCACCTGGGGCAACGTGCCGTGGGTCAAGGAGGCGGCGCCGCAGCAACTGTGGATCAATCCGATCGACGCCAAGACGCGCAAGATCCGTCACGGCGACCCCGTCAAGGTGTTCAACGAACACGGCACCAGCGTCACCAAGGCCAAGGTCACCGAGCGCGTCATGCCCGGCGTCGTGCTTCTGCCGCAGGGCGCCTGGTATCAGCGCGACGGCAAGAAGGGCGACAAGGGCGGCTGCTCCAACGTGCTCACCACCCATCGGCCGAGCCCGCTCGCCAAGGGCAACCCACAGCATTCCGTCCTCGTGCAGGTCGCCAGGGCCTAAAGGCCAGGTTCGAAGGATATCGCCATGATGAAGCGTCCCGCTTTCCACATCGACCTGTCGACCTGCATCGGCTGCAAGACCTGCATGATCGCCTGCAAGGACAAGAACGACCTGCCCGACGGCATCAAATGGCGCCGGGTGTCCGAATATGCCGGCGGTTCATGGAAGAAGGCCACCGACGGCACCTTCACCCAGGACGTGTTCGCCTACTACGCTTCGGTCGGCTGCAATCACTGCGAGGACCCCGCCTGCCTCAAGGTGTGCCCCACCGGCGCGATCACCAAGAACGCGTCCGGCATCGTCGTGATCGACCAGCAGAAGTGCAACGGCTGCAAGAACTGCGTCATGGCCTGCCCTTATCAGGCGCCGCAGTTCAACGCCGCCCTCAAGAAGGCGAGCAAGTGCGACTTCTGCCAGGATCTTCTCGCGGACGGCAAACCGCCGGCCTGCGTTTCGGCCTGCGTGACGCGCTCCCTGAGCTTCGGCGAATATGACGACCTCAAGAAGCGCTTCGGTGAGGCGGCCCAAATGGCGGTCCACGTGGCACCGCTCCCCGATCCGTCGATCACCAGGCCGAACCTTCTGGTGAAGCCCGGCCGCACCGCCAAGCCGATCGGATCCAAGGCCGGCGCGGTGGTCAATCCGGAGGAGATTTAGCTCATCGATCACCATTGATCGTACGGGGCGTTGCCCGTACGTATCGGCCATGAACGATGATCTCCTGATCGCCTGCAGCGTTGCCTTCGGCTTCTTCGCCCGCGTCCTGCGCCCCGGCGTGGACGCGGACCTCCTGCGCCGATGCGCGCAGGAGCGCATGTTCCAGTCCTGGCCCGTGCCCGGCGTCGACGGCGATCGCCCGCCGGGACTGGAACTCGTGGACCGCGCCCTCGCCGGCCTCGACGGCGATCGCCTTGCCATGATCGAGGAGGACAACACCGCCCTGTTCATCGGACCGGAGGCTCCGGTGCCCATGTGGGAATCGGTGTGGACCACCGAAGAGCGGCTGCTGTTTGCCGACTGCACCGCGGCCGTCGAGCAGGATTTCAACCGCTTCGGCTTCGAGTGTCCCGGCGCCGGCAGCGAGCCGTCCGATCATCTCGCCTACGAGCTCGCCTTCATTGCGGCATTGCTTGCCCGTGCCGCCGACCACGCCCGCGCTCGCGAGGCCGACGCCGCCCGGCGCCATGTCGAAGCGGCCGTTCAATTCCTCGACCAGCATCTCGCCCGCTGGGCTCCCGCCTGTCTCGCCGAGGTGGCGGAGCACGCCCGCTCGGACCTCTACCGGGGCGTCGCCCTGTTGTGCACCGGCACGCTCGCGGGCCTGCCGACGCATCTTGAGACTGCGCAAGCGAGCCGCTGAACGGCCGGCAACCAGAGTGGAGAGAAATCGTGTCGACGAGCGAACCCATCGTCCGCGCCAGACGCAGTTTCATCTTCGCTCCCGGCAATCGGCCGGACATGTTCCCCAAGGCCCTGGCGAGCGGGACCGACATCGTCTGTGTCGACCTGGAAGACGCCATCGCGCCGAAGGACAAGGAGGCGGCGCGCCGGACGGCCTTCTCGGCGCTGCCCGTCGCCCCGGGGCCGCAGCGGGTCGAGCGCATCATCCGCATGAACTGCCTGCGCACCACCGACGGCATGCGCGACGTGCAGGCGCTTCTCGAAGCCCCCGCCCCCATTGCGGCGGTGATGCTGCCCAAGGTGAAGGGCCCCGACGAGGTTAGCAACCTCGCCGACCTCCTTGCCGAATACAGGCTGCCAACCCGCCTGCACGTGATCATCGAGACCAACGAAGCCCTGGAAGCCGCAACCGAGATCGCGCGCGCCAGCGAGCGGATCGATGCCTTGTTCTTCGGCGGCGTCGACATGGCGGCCGATCTGCGCTGCAAGTCGACCTGGATGGCGCTGCAATATGCGCGCTCGCGCACCGTCCACGCCGCCGCCATGGCGGGTATCGACGTGATCGACGTGCCGTATCTCGACCTCGACGACCGCGAAGGAATGCTGCGCGAGGCCGAGCTCGCGGCCGAACTCGGCTTCTGCGGCAAGGGCGCGATCCATCCCAAGCAGATCGCGGACCTCAACACCGTGTTCGCGCCCGATGAGGCCAGCGTCGCCCATGCCCGGCGGGTGCTGGCCGCATGGGCCGACTGCGGCGGCGGACTGCTCGTGTTCGAGGGCAAGCTGATCGAAAAGCCGGTCCTGCGCAGCCTGACCCGTATCCTCGCGGTGCACGAGGCCGCCTGCGGGCGTGCCGGCGCTTGACCGGCAGGGCCGCTTCCGTCTTTCAAGAAGGCGGTGCTTTCAGCAGACGGCTAGGCCTTGACGACCGTCCTGTGGCCGCTCTCCGCCGCCTCCAGCAGCGCATCGATCAGCCGGTGCACCTTCAGGGCTTCGCGGCCGCTGATCGCCGGCGCCCTGCCCTGCTCGACCGCATCGAAGAAGTCGGCGATCACGGCACGGTGCCAGTCGTGCGGGAACGCCATCGGATCGGCACCGGTACCGCCCGCCGACGGATCGGGCTCGAACCGGGTCACGCGGCCGTCGTGATGGGCGACCTCAAGCCCGGTGCCGGCCATCAGGGCAGTCGCCTTGTCGCCGGTGATCTCGATGCGTTCCGGAAAGCCCGGATAGGACGCGGTCGTCGCCATGATGGTGCCGATCGCCCCATTGGCGAATTTCGCCGCCGCACAGACGAGGTCCTCGGTTTCCATCCGGTGCACGCCGGTGGTGGTCGCGAAAGAAGAAACCTCGCGCACCGGCCCGACCAGGCTGAGCATGAGGTCGAGGGTGTGGATACCCTGCGACATCAGCACGCCGCCGCCGTCGCGCGCCCTGGTGCCGCGCCCGGGCACATCATAATAGGCCTGCGGCCGCCACAGCCTTATGGTGGTCGAGCATTCGGCGAGCGTGCCCAGCTCGCCGGCGGCGATGAGTTCCCGCAGCTTGAGCCCGGCCGGGCGGAACCGGTGTTGCAGCACGATGCCGAGCGTGACGCCGGCGCGCTCGCAAGTCTCCACCATCTCGACCGCCCGCGCGGTGGTGATCTCGAGCGGCTTTTCCAGCAGCACGTGCTTTCCCGCCGCCGCCGCCTGCCGGACGATTTCGAGATGGGTGTTGGGCGGCGTCAGGATCATGACGGCATCGATCGTGCGGTCGGACATGACGGCGTCGAGCGACTCGCACAAAGGAAACGGAAAGCGGGCGGCGAACTCGGAGCGGCGCTTGGCGCTCGGCGTGAACGCCGCCACGACTTCGACGCGCTCCGCAAGATCGATGAGGCTCTTGGCATGCGGCGTCACCGCCATGCCCAATCCGACGATAGCCAAACGATGCCGTTTCATGGGTTGCTCGCATCCATTGTGTTCATTTCCCGGCCAATGCGGGAGTTCGTCGCCGGAAGTAACGAGATACACGCTACGGCAATGACCCGGCAAGCGCGCAGCGACGGATTTGTACGCCGCGGTATCGCATTGCCAAAACCTCTCTTGATCTTGAGGACGCAGCACCGGCGACGGCGACCTGATCGCTCGAGGTCAGCGCCAGCCATCGATGAAGAAGTCGAGCATCAGGTCGAGGGAGGCGTTGAACATGTCGTGCCCGGAGCAGCATTTGCATCCGGCCGCCTTGGCGGCGGCCATGAGCGCCGTGTCCTCGTTGGCGGTGACAACATCGCCGACGAACATCGCGCGCTCGATCCGCCCCAGGTCGAACGGCGGAGCATCGCCGCCGCGCATGCCCATCGGGGTCGCGTTGACCACGATGGCGTGGCTGGCAGGATCGGGTGTGCCGACCACCGCGCGTCCCGGATGGCGTACATTCAACTTGGCGATCAGCAGGTCGCGGCGCGCCGTGTCGATGTCGTGCACGGCGACCGAAGCGGCGCCGGCCGCGACGAGTTCGAGCGCGATTGAGCCGCCCGCCCCGCCCGCTCCCATCATCCAGACCTCGGCGCCGGCGATCGTTCCGCCGGCGCGTTCGATCGCGCGCACGAATCCGAGGCCGTCGAGCATGTCGGCGAACCACTGCCCGGAGGCGTCGCGGCGCATCACATTGGCGGAGCCGTAGAAGGCGGCGCGCTCCGTCACCGCGTCGGCATGGAAGCACAGCGCGAACTTGTGCGGCACCGTCGCCATCACGCCGCCGAAATTCTCAACCGCGTCGACGGCGTCGAGAAAGCGCGCGGCCCCGTGGGGCGGCACATCGACCGCAACCACCACGGCGTCGACGCCGCGCATCGCAAAGCCCTTCGTCATGCCGTAAGGCGACTTGGTCTGCGCGACCGGATGGCCGAGCAATGGAATGATCCTGGTATTGCCGCTGAAATTCTCGAACAATATTCCCCCCTGCCCTGCCGGCTGCGCCCCCCGTCGTCAGGCCGGGGCTTCGCCCTCGTGAGGCGCCTCACCGTAGATCATCCGATAAACCGCCGCATCCCGGGACACGACGCCCGGCAGTACCGCCGGCAGCCGGGTCGACAACTGGTCGCGCGCCCATTCGGCGCCGGCACGCGACAGCGCCTCCACCACCAGGAGATAGTCGAAGTCGCCTTCGACACCGCTCCGCATGGTCTTCTCCCGGCTCTCGATGCCGGTCGTGGCACGGTCGGTCGCGAGCAGCCGCACCCCCATGGTGTCGGGAAGGTCGATGAAACTGCGCAGCGCCTCCTTGGCCGCCGCCGGATCGAGCGGCCGGCC
Organism: Astrobacterium formosum; assembly: GCA_030848545.1. Classification (GTDB taxonomy): domain Bacteria; phylum Pseudomonadota; class Alphaproteobacteria; order Rhizobiales; family Xanthobacteraceae; genus Astrobacterium; species Astrobacterium formosum. The sequence continues at coordinate 49,901 of JAVDCA010000024.1, read as the reverse complement.
GTCGCCGGCGAGCCGGCTCGCCATCACATGGGAGCCGAAGCCGCGCCCGATCTTGACGAGCTTTTCACCGACCGCGCGGTCGAACGGCCCGAATTTCGGCATCAGGCGTTTCGTCCACGGCGACGGATTGTCGAGGATGCGCAAGTAGGGCGGGCTCTTCATCACCGCCGCGGACTCGGTCGCGTAGAGGAAGAAATGGGCGCAAGGGTTGTCGATCGCAGTGAACAGCCGCATGCCCAGGAAGCCGGGCGAATAGATGCGATCGGCGATATGCTCCTGCGTCTGCCAGTTGTGGTAGTCGACCAGGTCGTCCCGGCCGATCTCGCACCAGATGGCGAGAAATCCCTGCCTGCTCATTTCAACCTCGATATGTCCAAGCCTGTACTCCGCGCGACGCGGCAATGCCGTCCGCTCGGCGGGCGTCATCATCGGATTGCGCCCAAACCGATCTGCCGGCAAGCCGGAATGGGAAACATCCCGAGAGGCATTCGCTCCGCCTTACCGGCTGCGAAATTCCCTTCCTGACCAACTCTGCACGTCGACGAAACATTCGATCCCGAGGTCGAGCTTCAAGTCAGCCATGTTCTGCAGAACATCCGCCGGCAACACATCGCCGAAGTAGCCGTCGCCCCAAAACTGTAGGATGACGTTCGCCTCCCAGATGGTCATCACGCCTTGTATCCCACCCATCCCCGAAAAGTGAATCCCGCGTAGAAGAGCACGACGTCGGCAAAACCCGCCTCACGCAGCATCGCTTCATCCTGCTCAGGAGACAGGATGGGCAGGCGCTCGGCGATGGCTGCCGCCGCGCTGTGCGCCTTGTCGGCCGAGATGCCGGAGGCGGCCGCGAAGGCGGCGTAACGGGAAAGCCATTGCTCCTTTTCGCCGTGGCCCTGCGGAAAACTGTGGTGTGCGACCACGAAGGCGGCCCCCAGTCGCAAGCGCCGATGAACTTCGGCGAGGGTGCGGCGGCGCTCCTCTTCGGCAATGAAATGCATTGTCAGGAGGCACGTCGCCCCGTCGAACGGCCCGTCGGGGGCGCTATCGATGTATCCTTCGTGGAGACGAACCCGCCGCGCGAGCGTACCGAGAGTGACCTCGGCCAATGCCAGCATGTCCGCCGACGGATCGACCCCACAGAAGCTCCATGCGGGGTGCCCTTCGGCCAGGGCCTTCAATTCGAGTCCGCCTCCGGCACCGAGAACCAGCATATGGGCGTTCTCCGGCGCTCGTTCGGCCAGAAGAACGGCGGTCATCTGCTGCAGGCCGAGAAAACCCGGCACCAGACGCATCGGGCCTTCGGCATAACGGGCAACGGCATCAGGATCGGAGAAGAATGACATTTGCAGCCTCCCGATGATCGTCGCTACCGAACGCGGCGTCCGACCACGACCCCACCTTAATATTCACCGTTTCGCGTAGTATGTATTTGCCATGATACGGTCGTGGCGGAATTCCGTGACCCGCAAGGTCTGGGACGGCGAGCGGCCGAATGCCCTGCGGGGTCTCGATTTCGACGGCGCAGTCGACCTGTTGCTTGCCCTCAACGTTGCGAAGTCGTTGAACGATCTAGGCGCGTTGAAGAGCGTCGGCCTTCACAAGCCCAAGGGCGACCTCAGGGGACAGTGGGCCATGACCGTCAATGCGCGTTGGCGCATCTGCTTCGAGTTTCGCAAGGGTGACGCCCACGAGGTCGAGATCGTCGACTACCACGGAGGTTAGGTTATGGCTCCCGTGTCCCACCCCGGCCGCCTGCTCAAGCGCGAACTCACGGCGCACAAGCTTTCAGCCAACCGGCTCGCCCTCGACATCGGCGTGCCGTCCGGCCGCATCACCGACATCCTCAATGCACGGCGCTCGATCACCGCCGATACGGCAGTGCGGCTCGGCCACTATTTCGGCAACAGCGCCCGGTTCTGGCTCGACCTGCAGAGCCAATACGACATCGCCGTGGTCGAACGGGACAAAGGCGAGGAGATCGCCAGGCGCGTCCGCCCGGCGGACGCGGCGTGAAACAGAATCACGTAATCGCCGTCACAAGCTCATCTGCTCGTGGCCGCATTCCTTGCACGTGAACGTGGCGCGTGACTGGCCCTTGGCCATGGTGACGCGGTTCTTCGCCCCGCATCGTCCGCACACCGCCTCGATCCGCGTATCGCCCTGTTTGATGGTGACGGCCTTGCGTTCCATCGCTTCCTTGATCAAGCGCTCGGTTTCCTCGCGCATCGCCTGCTTCGACATGACACCTCGGTTGGTCTTTTAAAGTCCGCTGCTCTCGATCATCGGGACTTGGGATGGGTTGAGCGCAGCGAAACCCATCAAGTTCGAACGGCCGCACAAGTGACGAGTTTTGCGTTGCTCGACCCATCCTACGCGTGGCGCCCGGCCGGTTACACGACTGCCGCCTTCTTCTCCCGGAAGACGAAGTACAGATTGCGCAGATACACGAACACGCCGAACCCCTGCCCCAGAATGAACACCGGATCGGCGATGTAGAGCGAATAGCCGAACAACAAAAGGCCGCCGCCGATGGAGAAGAACCAGAACGCCACCGGAATGACGCTCTTCTTCGCCCGCTCGGTCGCGATCCACTGCACCACGAAGCGCATGGTGAACAAAGCCTGGCCGAGAAAGCCGATCACCATCGCCCAACTGAGCTTGGCGATGAAGACGTTGTGGAAATAGGTGCCGAATTCACGCGACAGGTCAACCAGCATCGCGAACGATCTCCGTAGCTTGCGGCACCCGCTTGCGTCGGCGGATCAGCCACCAGACGCCGGCGAGGTCGAGAATGCCGACCCACAGCCGGTCCCACAATCCATAGTTCGACACGCCGGCGCGCCGTTGCCGGTCCTTGACGTCCACATAGGCGACGGCGTGGCCGTCGCGGCGCACCAGCGCCGGCAGGAAGCGATGCAGGGCGTCGAAATAGGGCAAAGCCAGAAAAACGTCGCGCCGGAACGCCTTGAGGCCACAGCCACTGTCGCGGGTGCCGTCTTTCAGGATGGCGCCGCGCACGCCGTTGGCGATGCGTGACTGGAACTTCTTGAAGCCGGTGTCCTTGCGGCCGACGCGCTGGCCGGCGACGAGACCCACCTTCTCGCCACCCTCCTCCAGCGGCTTGATCAGCGCCGGCAGGAAGGCGGGATCGTTCTGGCCGTCGCCGTCGAGGGTGGCGATGATCGGCGCCCGCGCTGCGCGAACGCCGGTGCGCACCGCCGCCGACTGGCCGCACGAGTTCGCGTGGCGGATCTGCCTGAGATAGGGCCGCGCGCGCATCAGGGCCGAGAGTTCGGCGCCGGTCGCGTCGGTGGAGCCGTCGTCCACGTAGATGATCTCAATGGCGCGGCCGGCAAGCGCCGTGGCGATCTCGTCGACCAGCGGCGCGATGTTGCCGGCCTCGTTGCGCACCGGCACGACAATCGCGACCTCAAAGGTCGCGGGGTCCGGCGAAGAGGTGGTCGGTGGCATCTGGGTGCGCCTGAGGGGGTCTGGTGTCGCGCTTCGGGTTCTATGGGGCGAACACCGAGCCGGCAACCCTTTTGAGCCGGCCCCATGACGGCCCTGTGAGCGGCCGCACGTCGCCGTCGGAATGGATCACGAAGGCAAGGCGGCGCGCCGCGAACCAGTCGCGCACCAGGATCGCCCCGAGCGCGCCGCAGGCGGCTCCCGCGATGGTATCGCTGACGAAATGGCTCGACACCACCACGCGGCTCACGGCGATCAGCACCGCGAAGACCCATAAATAAGGTCGCAGCCGCGGAAACAGGGCCCCGAACGCCACCATGGTGGCGAAGGCTGCGGTTGTATGTCCCGACGGCAGGCTGGCATATTCGGGGCGCCACGAGAACGGCATGTAGGCATAGGGCCCGAGCTCCGACGGTCGCACGCGGCCGATCAGCCGCTTGACGATGGTGACGACGAGGCCCGGCAGCCCGATGGCGACGAACAGGAATCCGAGCCGCACCGCAATTGCCGCGAGGAGCGCATAGGTGAAATACCCCGCCCGGGTCGAGGCCAGCGCCACGGTGACGAGATAGAGCAAGCCGAGGGGAACGAGTGTCCATCCCGAGCGGCCGAAATCGGTGAGCTCGTTGAAGGCGCGGTTCGTCCAGTGCGGCAGCGTGTTGGCGACACGGAAAGCGGGCGCGTCGAGCCACAGCATGGCGGCGACGACGAGAAGGACGACAGCCGCGGACGTCCAGGCCTCGCGCCGCCACACCGTGCGGTAGGCCTGGGGCGGCAACAGCGGACGCGGATTGCGCAGTGCCGCACCGGTCCACAGGTCAAGGGTGCGCAAGAAATCCGCGAGCCGGCGCGACGATATCGCAGATTGGTCCCGCCGCGCCTCGTCACCCGCCGTCATGGCGTGGGCTCGTTGCTGATATAGGCGGCGATGGACACCTGCCGACCGCCGCTGAGATTGATGCCTTCGATGCGCGGGCCGGCCGCGTATCGCAGCCCGAGCGAATCGGCGCGCTGCACGAACGAGCGCTCCTGCCGGCTTTCCACGAAGGCGATGCGGCAGCCGCCGCGGTTGAGAAATTCGGCGGCCTCGCGGCCGTCCACGTGCTGCAGGCCGGTGCCTACGAGGAAAACGAGGCTGGGCTCGTGATAGCCCGCCGTGGCAACGAGCGGACCGGCGCACGGGGCGTTGCGCACGACACGCGCGAGCTGTGGCGACGGAAACAGGCGCGGAATGGCCGGGAACGTCAGCGCATACATGCCGATGGCGGTCAGAACCGAGGCGGCGCCCATGCGCAACAGCGACATCTCGGCGCCGTCGACCCGATAGAGCCACCAGGCGAACAAAGCGAGGATCAGCGCTGTCACGGCGAACGGCCAGGCGGCGAGCCCGGCCTGATGGGCGAAGCGGATATGGAGATAGAGCGCCACGACGGCGAGGCCGACCGTGAGCAGGAACCACCAGATGACGCCGCGCTCCAGCCAGCGATGGCGCGCCAGCATATTGTTGTCGAGGACGCCGGCGATCAGGATGGCGATGGCCGGATAGAGCGGCAGCACATAGTGCGGCAGCTTGGTGACCACCATTTCCAGCACCACCCAGGTCGGCACCACGAAGGCGAGCAGGAACTTGGCGCCCGGCTCGGCGCGGTCGCGCCATACCGCCGGCGCGGCGAGGCCCGCCAGCATGGCGCCGGGGAAGAACGTCGCCCAGAACAACAGGAAGTAAGTGCCGGGCGGCGCCCCGTGGGATTCCTGCCCGCTCGCCACCTTGGCCAGCATGTCGCCGGCGATGGAATCGGCGAAGAAGCTCTCGCCGCTCTTGAGCGTGATGGCGACGAACCACGGTAGGACCAGGACCAGCATCCAGGCCATGCCGGCAAGCGGCTTGAGGGCACGGAGCCAGCGCAGCGAGCGATCGAAGGCGAACAGGGCCAGCACCGTGAGGCCGACGAAGAGGAGGATCAGCGGCCCCTTGAGCAGAATGCCGGCCGCGATGGCGGTCCAGAAAATCGCCGGCAGTAACCAGGGATTGTCGCGCTCGCGACGGTGCCAGTCGTCCAGATAGGCACGGCCTAGCGCCCCCATGGCGGCGATGATGGTCGACAGCAGCACGGCGTCGGTCTTGGCGAGCCTCGCCTCGACACCGAGCAGGATCGAGGTCGCCATCATGCCGGCGGCAAGCAGGGCGGCGCGGCGCGACACGAAGGCGAGCGCCGCCCAGTATGTGAGCAACACGGCGCCGATGGCGCCGAACAGGGAGGGAATCCGATAGAGCCAGATGCGCGCCCGCGCCCGCGGCACACCGATCGCTTCGGCAGTGTTCACGACCGCCGCCTGCAGCCAGTAGATGCCGACCGGCTTCTTGTAGCGCCGCTCCTCCTGGAAGCGGATGTCCACATAGTCGCCGCTCTCGATCATCTGCTTGGTGGCTTGGGCGAAGCGGGCCTCGTCGCGGTCGACCGGCGGGATGGAGAAGAAACCCGGCAGGAACGCACAGAGGCAGAGGATGACGAGGCACGCCGCCACCCGCACGTGCGAGCCGGCCACGTAGTCCAAGAGCTTGCGCACCCGCACGGCCGACGTTGCGGCGCGCTGCGTCCCCCTCGTGGTCACCGCCATATGCCCGATCCGCGCCCCATGAACGAGCGCACGCCAAGCCGTCTGATCCGGATCTCACTGGGGTGCGCTAAAGGTTGGCGCAACATAGAGATTCATGTTCAGCCAGGAAAGGCCCGCCGGCCGCGACGGGGCGTCTTGCCGAGCCCCTGCGGCGCTTAGGACACGCTTAGGGCACGCTTGGGACACGCTTGGGACACGCTTGGGACACGCTCCGCGGCGCTTGGCGTCACGGCAGCCGTACCACCACGCTGTCGCTCGCTCCGGTGGCATCCATGACGGTGAAGCGCACGAAGCCGGGGCCCGGCTTCGGGACGAGCACCGTGCGGCGCTGGCCGGCCGTCGGCAGCGGCCGGCCGTCCATGAGGATGGTCACCGGCTTGACGCCGCCCGCATATTTGAGCGCCAGCCGGTCGGAAGCCCCCTCACCGGCCCCGACGTCGAGGCGGGCACCATGGGGCGGGAACAGGATTTTCAACGGCAGCCCGCCGGCAGCCCCCGGCAAGCTGCCGAACCGTTGCAGGGGCCCGGGCAGGCGCGCCTGGGTGGCGAACAGCGCCCCCTTGGGGGCGGCCGCCAATGGAACCAGGGGTTTGCCGAGACGGGCGAAGGCGTCGAACAGGATCGGCGCCGCCGCGTTGCGCCCGGTCATGCCGGCAACCGGGGCGCCGTCCGGCCGTCCCACCCACACCCCGATCACCCGCTTGCCATCGAAGCCCAGCGCCCAGGCGTCGCGATAGCCGTACGACGTCCCGGTCTTGAAGGCGATGCGACCGCCGCTCGCATTCTCGGGCGGCGGCGTGCCGAGAAGAACATTACCCACGTACCAGGATGCAACCGGGTCGAGCAGCCGGCGCGGCGCCCGCTCTTCGGTCGCGTCGGCGCGGATCGCCAGCGGCACCGACAGGCCTCCGCGGGCAAGGCCACCATATAGAGTGACCAGATCGGCAAGCCGGATGCCGACGCCGCCCAAGCCCATGGCGAGACCGGGGATTTCGCCCGGCGGCAGCACCAGCGCACCGCCCGCATGGGCGAGCCGGGCGGTGAGCCGGTTGGGGCCGACCCTGTCGAGCACGGCGACCGCCGGAACATTGAGGGACAGCTGTAGGGCCTTCCGGACGCTCACCGTGCCCTGGAACGAAAGGTCGAAATTCTCCGGCGCGTAGCTCCCGTAGCGGCGCGGCCGATCCTCGACGAGGGTTTCGGGATGCAGAAATCCGTCTTCGAATCCAAGACCGTAGATGAAAGGCTTCAAGGTGGATCCGGGCGAGCGCACCGCATTCGTCATGTCCACCTGACCGGACCGGCGCACGTCGAAATAATCGGCCGAGCCCACATGGGCGAGAATCTCGCCGCTGACGTGGTCGGCGGCCAAGATCGCGACCGAAATATCCGCGCCCTGCTGGCGCGCCCGCTCACGGGCGAGGTCTTGCAGGGATTTCTGCAGCGTGGCGTCGATGGTCAGACGCGGCCGGCGGTTCTTTTCCGCGGCGGCGGCATCGGCGGCGTGCGGCGCCAGCACCGGCATGGCGATCCGCGCCGGGCTGACGGGCGCTTCGCGGGCGCGCGCGATATCTTCCGGCGCCACGATGCCTTGGGCGGCGATGCGGTCGAGCACGCGGTCGCGGGCGCGGCGCGCCGTTGCCGCCGAACGGTCCGGCCGGCGCGCCTCGGGGGACTGCGGCAAGGCGACCAGGAGCGCGATTTCGGACAGGCTCAGGCGCCGCGGCTCCTTGCCGAAATAGGCGAGCGAAGCCGCGCGGATACCCTCGAGATTGCCGCCATAAGGCGCAAGGCTCAGATAGAGCGAGAGAATCTCGTCCTTGCTCAAGGCGGCTTCGAGCTGGATCGCCCGCAGCGCCTGGCGCGCCTTGGCGGCGAGGGTTCGCTCGGTCCTCGGTTCCAGCAGGCGGGCCACCTGCATGGTCAGGGTGGACGCCCCGGAGACGATGCGCAAATGGGCGAGGAACTGACCGCAAGCCCGCACGAGCGCACGGATATCGACGCCGCCATGGGACAGGTAGCGCCTGTCCTCATAGGCGTAGAGAACCGGAAAGAATCGCGGATCCACATCGGCCACGCGGGCCTTGAGGCGCCAACGGCCGTCGGGGGTCGCATAGGGACGTAGAAGCCGGCCGTCGCGGTCGACGATCTCGGTGGAAAAGTCGAGATCGCGGCCCGCCGGCGGCGCCCCCAGCAAGAGGTCGGCGACACGGGGGGCTGTGAACGGGAGGAGCGTCGCCACCGTGGCCAGGATGACGGCAAGAGCCGACCACACCGCCACGGGTCGACATCGGCGGACGTCACCATCGCGAGCCGGACTGGCCTGTTCCGGACCGGATGAGTTCTGGACGCCGGCCGGCATCTTGGGGTTTGCGGTCATCGACGATCCGTACTGATCCCTTCCCTCACGCCCGATTTAGTCTCCCGGCCCGGTACCCCGGTTCAGTTCCGCTGCACCGCAATGATCGATTGTCGAGCGATTTTTGGACTTGGCAGCTAGGACATCAACGCTTTAGCGCAGCAACTCCAAAGTAACCTACGGTGTCTCCAGCTTAATTACTGGGTCATGCGTTCGTGTTGGTTCAAGAGCCTAATTCGCAGCGATTTCGATTTAGATAAGCACTTTGGAGCCATCAATATTGGGGTGTGATGATGGAGGAAGCACCGCCCGCTTCCATGGCCTGCCCGATGTTTGCCGGTGGTTCGGTGTTTGTGACGAGGCGGCTCACGTGATCCCATCCAGTCACCTCGAATATCCCGCGTTTGTTGAATTTCGAGGCATCGGCGAGCACGGTCACCGTCTCGACCCGCTTGATCATCGCTCGGGCGATCTGTGTTTCTGCCTCGTCGAAGTCCAGTAGGCCCGTTCCGTCCATAGCGCCGACAGTCAGGAATGCGTGGCGAGCTCGAAAGCGGGCGATCTGCTCGACCGCTAACGAGCCTACTGTCTCCGATGCATCCATATTGAACGCACCACCGATCAGAAAGACTTTGTTGTCGCCGCCAGCCGATACGAGCGAAGCGATGCGGATGCTGTTTGTGATCACCGTCAGGCCTGACAATCCAGCGATGGCTTCGGCGAACAGAACGGTCGTCGTACCGGTATCGATGAAAAGGCTGTCTCCTGGTGACAGGAGGCTTGCAGCCGCCTTTGCGATTTGGCGCTTGGCCGAGAGGTTTTCGGCCATTCGCGCCGCAAAGGGACCTTCACCTCCAATCTCCGTCGCAGCGATGGAGCGGAGTTTAGCTCCGCCATGGAATTTCTGAATCCTACCTAGCTCGTCGAGGCCGACTAGATCCCGGCGAATCGTCTCGCGGGAGACCGCGAACTCGTCAGCGAGTTGATCCACGCTGACCTCGCCGCGACGGGTAACAAGCCGAATTATCTCTTCGTGGCGCTCATGTGGACGCACTGATGAACCTCTCCGATAGCGTCTGACTGCATTGCCGCGACATGCCCGAACGGGCAAAAACGCAAGAACAACTCCACATATAGAGACCGAATGGTCGAGATGCAAAGAGCCTGGGTATGAAAAATCTACGTAGATTCAACGTGAAAAATGTAGGCGGTGTACTTTGCGTGGATTCCCGCTTTACAGAAGCATGCCGTTTTTGTTACCGTTCGGTCATAGATCGCCCGAACAGTAGAGATTTATGTTGTGAATGCACAATCGCAACTATCCGGCAGTGAGCGTTTCGACGTCGCGATCATCGGTGCTGGCGTCGTCGGCTGTGCAGTTGCCCGACGGTTCGCTCTTGCGGGCGCTAAAGTCATCCTCATCGAGAAGGGCTCGGACATTCTTTCAGGAGCGTCCAAGGCAAACAGCGCGATCCTGCACACGGGGTTCGATGCGCCGAAGGGGAGCCTCGAACTCGCATTGGTTCAGGCTGGGCGACAGGAATACCTCGATATCCATCAGGCCATGAATTTGCCCCTGGTCGAAACAAGCGCTCTTGTTTGCGCCTGGACTCCCGATGATGCATTGAAGCTCGAAGGCATCGCCGAGCAGGGCCGCCAAAACGGGGTCGATCGTCTCCGGTTGTTGACCTCCGCGGAAGCGCGAACCGTGGAGCCCGGATTGGCAGGCAATCTGGTTGCGGCCCTTCATGTTCTCGACGAACACGTCATCGATCCGTGGTCTGCGCCCCTGGCCTACGTCAATCAAGCGATCGCTCTTGGTGCAACTGTCTTGCGCCAGTGCGAGGTTCGAGCAGGGGCATTCGACGGGGAGTGGCGGCTCGAAACCAACCAGGGTGACATCAGGTCAAAATGGGTGGTCAACGCAGCGGGTCTGTTCGGTGACCACGTTGATGCCCGTCTTGGTTTCCAGTCCGAATTCCAGATAAAGCCTCGCAAAGGCCAGTTCGTCGTCCTCGATAAGGCGGCATCGCGCCAGTTGAAGACGATCATTCTCCCGGTGCCGAACGAGATCACCAAGGGAGTCGTTATCTGTCCCACAGCATTCGGCAACATCCTGGTCGGTCCCACCGCCGAAGAACAGGATGATCGCATCCGGGCTACGGTTGAACACGACACGCTCGAGGCTCTCGTCACGCATGGAAGCAAGCTCGTCCCCGGTCTGGCCCACATTCCGGTCACTGCGGTCTACGCGGGCCTGCGCCCCGCGACGGAGAAGAAGGAATACCGGGTCATCCATCGCGCCGAGCACAATGCGATCACCCTTGGCGGCATTCGTTCCACCGGGCTCAGTTCCGCTCTCGGTCTCGCGCAACATGCTCTGAAGCTTCATGGCGGCGCAGACCGCGGCGAGTTCGTCTCCAAGGCGGCACCGAAGGTCAGCATGCCAAATCTTACCGAGAGCAGACCGCGGGACTGGCAAGCCGAAAACCACGGCGACATCGTCTGCCACTGCGAATTGGTCACGCGCCGCGAGATCGAGGCAACGCTGAGCAGCCCGCTTCCGCCCGGCGACTTCGGTGGCCTGCGACGGCGCACGCGTGCAGGGATGGGACGCTGCCAAGGCTTCTACTGTAACGCCAAGCTCGCCGAAATCAGTAAAGGCTGTCTCGCTACACCGCTTGCGGTTGATCAGGAGGACGGCAAATGAGCCAGTCCGACGTCATCATCGTCGGCGGAGGCCCTTCCGGCGTCGCGGCCGCAATAGCGATGCGAAAGGCCGGAGTCGGGAAGATCACGCTCCTCGAAAGGGAACGCTACCTCGGCGGAGCGACGCGACACTGCAGCCATTCGCCTTTCGGAATGCTCGAGTTCGGCCGCGTCTATCTTGGCGCTGCCTATGGCCGTCGTCTGGAGCAGGAAATCGCGAAGCACGACATCGACCTCCGGTACGGCCACTCTGTTGCCCGACTTGGAGAAGACGGCGAGCTCCTCGTTTCGAACCCCGATGGTCTTCAGACCCTGTCGGCCAAGCGCGTGCTTGTGACGACCGGGGTGCGGGAAACGACACGTGCCGCACGGCTCGTGTCGGGCGACCGTCCGATCGGCGTCGTCACAACAGGCACTTTGCAGTCCTACGTCGCTTTCCACAACATGATGCCGTTCAGACGCCCCGTCATTGTCGGATCGGAACTCGTGACGCTCTCCGCGGTCTGGACATGCCTCAGCCATGGTGCGCGTCCGGTCGCGGTCCTTGAGCCGAGCTCGCATTCCATTGCGCCCGCGCCGCTGAGCTGGTTCCCGTCCCTGATGGGTGTTCCGTTCCACCACGATGCGCAGGTTGTCGATATTCTCGGCTGCGGCCGCGTCGAGGCCGTTCGGATCAAGCGCGGCGATATCGTCGAAACAATCGAGTGTGATGGCGTTCTGTTCTCCGGCGGGTTCACGCCAGAGGCCTCGCTGTTCCTTACGTCCGGACTTGCCGTCGACTGGGGCAGCGCGGGTCCGGCTGTCGACCAGGATGGCCGCTGCGAAAACCCCCGCTATTTCGCCGCCGGCAACGTGCTGCGAGCCGTCGAAACCGGGGGATGGGCGTTCCGCGAGGGCAGGGCTATCGGGACGGCCCTCGCTGCGGATCTTCTCGGCAACCCGGCGAAGGCGGCTCCGACCAAGGTCACTTACGACGATCCAATCAAGCTTGTCGTGCCGAACCTCCTACGGAGCGGATCAGCGCTTCCCGGCGGCTTGAAGGATTTTCAATTGCGCTTCCAGCGCAGGACCAAGGGGACACTCTCGTTGTCCATCGATGGACGCGAGGTCTGGCGGCGTAACGCAACATGGCGGCCGGAAAGCCGGATCATTGTCCCACGGCCAAACAATTCGACTGGCGCGCAAAGAGTCCACTTCAGCTTCAGGGAGGAAGAATGAATGCGTGTCGCATCGATCGACCAGGGGACGACGTCGACCCGCTGCCTGGTCGTGGAGGACGGTGGCAAATGGAAGATCGTCGCAAGCCGCAAGCATGGTCAAGATCATCCATTCGCAGGCTGGGTCGAGCATGATCCGCGCGAGCTTCTGAAGAATATCGTCACCGTTCTGGATGCGGCCGGGAAGGTTGATGCAGTCGCAATCGCAAACCAGGGCGAGAGCTGCCTGGCATGGGATGCCGAAACCAAGGAAGCGCTTTCTCCCGTGATCGTGTGGCAGGATTCCCGAACGGCGAAGTATCTCGCCGATCTGGGCGGCGATGCCGAAGAAACCTCCAAGCGCATCTGTGGTCTTCCGCTCGACCCGTATTTCTCCGCCAGCAAGCTCGCTTGGCTCCTCCGTCATGTTCCAAGCATCGAGGAGGCCTACAAAGCAGGCCGCCTTCGTCTCGGGACAACCGACGCGTTCTTCCTCGACTCCCTGGCGGGCGTATTTGCCACCGATCTCGCGACAGCTTCGCGCACCGGTCTCCTTGATCTCGCGACGGGCACGTGGAGCGACGAGCTTTGCGCCCTGCACGGCGTTGCCAAGGAATGCCTCCCGCGTATTGCGAACGTGAACGACGATTTTAGCAAGATCAACGGCATTCCCGTGAAGGCTTCCATCGTCGACCAGCAGGCGGCCCTGTTCGGTCATGGATGCCGTAAGCCCGGTGACTGCAAGATAACGTTCGGAACGGGGGCGTTCCTCCTCGCCGTGAGCGGCAACGAACGCCCGCCGCAGTCAGAGTTGCTTCCGACCGTCGCCTGGGCGTTGAAGGACAGCGGCACGGCCTTTGCCATCGAAGGCGGTGTTTACGACGCGGGATCAGCGCTCGAATGGGCCAGAAGTATCGGTCTTTATTCCGCGCCGGAAGAACTCGGCGTATTCGAGGGGCCATCGGCCCTGAGCCGCGGGATCATCTTCGTTCCCGCGCTTTCCGGTCTCGCAGCCCCGTATTGGGATCGAACCGCTGCACCGATGTTCATCGGCATGAACCATGCCACGGATCGCCGCGATCTCGTCCGCGCAGTCCTGGAAGGCATCGCGATGCTGACGGTCGGGCTGATCAAAGCCGCATCAGATATCACGGACCTTGGTCCCAGCATCTCGATCGACGGCGGGCTGTCGCAAAGCGCGTACTTTGCACAGTTCCTCGCATCGGCCAGCAATCGCACCATTACCGTTCCGTCCATGCACGAGCTGACGGCCCTTGGGCTTGCGGAGTTCTGTGGTCTTGACGTCACCGCAGCCCGCGCCAGGAGCGCGCGTTACGGGCCCGACGGATCGGTCACCGAAGCACACCACGCGTTGTTCAAAAAGGCCGTCGAGCGATCTCGCGACTGGCGCGACTGACGCACCACTGAACGCTTAAAATCGGGAGTTTATGCTGCATGCGAAAAATCTTTCTCGCAGGCCCGCCCGGTCATGCCGATCGCGAAGTCGTCGACCAAAGGTTCGACGAGGCGAATGCGGTCGCCGCCAACATCGCCCGGAGCGGGTCCACCGTCTGCAGCCAGATTTCCATGTCCCACCCGATCAACGGCCACCTGCCTGATCTCGACAAGGCAGGCATCGGCAAACTGTGGGCTCCGATCGACCAGGTGTTCATGAAAGCCATGGACGAGATCGTCGTGATCGACGGCCCTGGCTGGCAGGAAAGCGCCGGCGTCAAGCGGGAGATAGGGTTTTTTGAATCCAAGGGGCGTCGCGTCAGCCTCTGGAGCGATGTCGAACACGAATTCGCCGACGCAACCGGGCATGAAATAGGGGAATCCAATGACCACACTGTCAACTCCCGGCTCCGCGCCGGGGCAAACCGATCACGACCATCTCAAGCGGGACGTCACGCCGTTTCAGTCGTTCGCGGTCGCGTTCGGCTTCGTCTCGATCGCCACGGGCATCTTCACCACCTATGGCGCGATGCTTTCGAGTTCCGGCCCGATGGGCATCTGGACCTGGCCCGTCGTCGTCATCGGCCAACTCATGGTCGCACTGATCATCGGCTCACTTGCCGCTCGTATTCCGGTAACCGGCTATATCTACCAGTGGGCATCGCGTCTCACCAACCCGGTCTTCGGCTGGATCATGGGCTGGATCGGGTTTACCTTCCTTGCTGTGGTGCTTGTCGCGGTCGACTACACGATCGCCTCGACCGTCCTTCCGGTCCTGCTCAGCTATGAGGGGACGGCCGGGAACGCCTGGTGGATCACCAGCATCGTGATCATCGCACAGGCGGTCATGATCGCCTTCTCGACGAAGTTCACCCAAAAATTCAACGCCGTTGCCGTGACCATCCAGCTCGTCGGTATGATCGGTCTCGTGGTGCTGCTGTTTGCCGTCGGTGCATACAATAACGAGCTCAATTTCTCGAACCTGTTCAGCACCGGAAGCGTGGCGCCAGAAGGCTATTATTCGCTCGGTACGCTGACGAGTGTTGGTCCCTGGATCATGGGTACGCTACTCGGTGCATTCACGATCGTCGGTTTCGAATCCGCGGCGAACCTCGCCGAGGAAACCCGCGATCCGGCCCGTGTCGTTCCCAAGGCCATGTGGCAGGCAGTCCTCAGCCTCGGCATCATCGGCATGCTGTTTCTCATCGCCGTCACGGCACTGCTTGGCGACCCGACCGCACTCAGTGGCTCCGCGACCCCGATTGCCGACGTCATCAACCGCGTTCTCGGCCCGGCACTTGGTAACCTCCTGCTGGTGTTGGTCGTCATCTCGATCTTCTCCTGCGGCCTCGTCATCCTGTTGAGCGGCACGCGCCTCGTTTGGGCCATGTCACGTGACGAGCGCTTCCCGGGCTGGCAGTTGTGGCATCGTATCAGCCCGTCGCTGAAGACGCCTGTAAACGCCACCGTGTTCATGACCGTCGTCGGTCAGGTCATCCTTGCTTTATTTGCGAAGCAGACGGATGCGTTGTTCGCATTGTTCTCGGCTGCAACACTGCTTCCGGCGATCATCTATGCGGTTACGGTGCTGATCTACGCGTTCCAGCGTAGCAACCTGCCGCCGAGCCAGGGCTTCCGTCTCGGCGCATGGGAAACCCCGGTCCTTGTGGTGGCAATCCTCTGGCTCGTATTCGAACTGGCGATCTTCCGTGATGCATCGTTCGCCAAGCCGTGGTCCTACGTAGCGATGATGTTTTCGATCGGCATGGTTTACCTCGTGTTCCTCCTGGCGACCAGCGGTGGCCCCAAGGCCCTTAAAATGCCGGACATGATCTCCGTCGACGCCATCCTCGACGCGGACAAAGGACAGGAAGCGCTGTACTGAGCAGCCGTTCCGCAAAGCCGGCGTCATTCACGCCGGCTTACACATTGAAGGCCGGAACATCAGGTATGATGTTCCGGCCTTATTTGTCTTGATGGTGATTGCAACACCGTCGAGACGATGCGCAGAGCGGTTGGCCTTAGCCGGGCTGAACTTTCGTCGTAAAAAAGCAAAACCCTCTGCGCATTACGAGGCTTCGTCGAACCGTTGAGGGAGCCGTGCGCCCGCGTATAAGGGAGACAAGACCTCATTGACCTATACTAGCGCTCGTGGACAAAGGTTGACTGCGGAGTTGGGTTTTGATTCAAGGCTTCCATTCGGAGGTAGCCTTGTGCGAACGGATTGGTTTGACGGACGATGAATGGGCGGTGATCGGTCCGCTTCTTTCCCGCTGAGCAAGGACGCGGATGCCGCCCTGCCCAGGACAATCGGCGCTATTTCGAAGGCGTGATGTGGATGGCGTACGGGAGCGCAATGGCGACAAAGGCCTGATGAATACGGCAAATGGAACAGCGTCTTCCGTAGATATCGACGCTGGGTCGAGACCGGCGTGTTCGAAGCAATGCTCGAAACTCTGGCTGAACTGGGCGAACGGGATCGAAGCGCCGACATGCTCGACAGCACCATTGTCCGGGTACTTCATTGTGCTGTCGGCATAAAAAGGGGACTCAGGAGACCCAGGCACTTGGCCGATTGCGCGGCGGCTTCACGACCAAGCTCCATGCCCGCTGCGATGCGAGAAAGGCCGTCCGCTCGGCTTCGCCCTGACGCCCGGACAAACGCATGATACCCAAGCCTTTGCGCCCTTGCTCCGCATGATCTCCGATCGGATCGAGGCTGTCCTCGCCGACAAGGGTTACGACGCCGATGCCATTCGCGACGAAATCGCCGGCGTCAAGGTCGAGGCTGTCATCCCCTCAAAAAGCAACAGGGGCAAGCCGATCCCGCACGACAAAGCCAAATACAAATGGCGCAACCAGATCGAACGGCCCTTCAACAAGCCAAAGAACTGGCGGCGCGTTGTCACCCGCTATGACAAATCCAAGGAATCCTACCTCGGCTTCGTTGCCATCGCAGCAGCCAAACTATGGATACCCTTTGTCCACGAGCGCTAGTTCGTGTACGCTTTTGGACTAGAACTTGGCGTTATAAGGCATCGGCATGCAAATCGCAGTTCCCGGACAACCATGTCCATGACCAGCCTGCCTCCCACCGCCGAGCAACAGAACAGCCAGCTCAGGCGCAACGAGATCGTCAGCTTGGTCCGTCAGCGTGGTTTTGTCACCATCGAGACCCTGGCCCGGCAGTTCGGCGTCACCGTCCAGACCATTCGTCGCGACATCAACCAACTGTCGACCGACGGCCGCCTGGCTCGCTACCATGGCGGCGCCGGCCTGCCGTCGAGCGTCGAGAACATCGACTATCCGGCCCGGCAGGTGATGAATCTCGCCGAGAAGGAGCGCATCGCACGGCTGGTCGCCGCGCACATCCCGGCGCATGCGTCCCTGTTCATCAATATCGGCACCACCACCGAGGCGGTCGCCCGCGCCCTCGTCAACCACGAGGACCTGCACGTCATCACCAACAACCTCAATGTTGCACAAATCCTCTCGCGCAACACCAATTTCCGGGTCATCGTCACGGGCGGCGTGGTCCGCAATCGCGACAGCGGCGTCGTCGGCCAGTCGGCCTGCGATACGATCCGCGATTTCCGTGTCGACTACGGCATCATCGGCATCAGCGGCATCGATTCGGACGGCACCCTGCTCGATTTCGATTACGACGAGGTGCGCGCCGCGCAGGCAATTTTGCACAACGCCCGCCAGACCTTCCTGGTCACCGACCACAGCAAGTTCACCCGTCGGCCCATGGTCCGCCTCGGCGCCATCACCCAAATCAGCGCTTTGTTCACCGACGAGCCGCCGCCGCCGACCATCCGCGCGGTTCTCGCCGCCCACAGTGTGGCGGTCCATGTTGCAGCGCTTTAATACCTTGCTGCAGTGCGGAAACGAAAAACTAAATTTTCCCTTGCGAACATCTAATATCCTCATATCGTAGCGGCACGCACCCCACCCACGTATTTGACGAAAAGGCGGTGTCGATGCTCGGTCGCATGCCTTTCGATCTGCTGGTTGTTGGTGGTGGCATCAACGGTACCGGCATCGGTCGTGACGCCGCCGGCCGCGGGCTGTCGGTGCTGTTGTGCGAACAGGGCGATCTGGCCGAGCACACGTCGTCGGCATCGACGAAACTGATCCACGGCGGCCTGAGATACCTCGAGTACTACGATTTTCGCCTTGTGCGAGAGGCACTTGTCGAGCGCGAGCGCCTGCTCGCCATCGCCCCCCATATCATTGGGCCGCTGCGTTTCGTCTTGCCCCATATGGCCGGCATGCGGCCGGCGTGGATGCTGCGGGTAGGACTATTTCTTTACGATCATCTCGCCCGGCGAAAGGAACTGCCGGGCACGGAAACGGTTCGATTACGAAAATCGGTGATCGGAGCGCCGCTCCAAGAAAATCTGACCAGAGGCTTCATCTATTCCGATTGCTGGGTCGATGATGCACGCCTTGTGGTTCTCAACGCCATGGACGCGCAGGAGCGCGGCGCGCTCGTGCGCACCCGCACCCGCCTGATCACCGCCCGCCGCGACAGCACCCTGTGGCACGCGACGATCGAGGACGTCGTCACCGGCCGGCGCGAGGAAGTCAGCGCCCGCATACTCGTCAACGCCAGCGGTCCATGGGTCAGCCGGCTCCTGAACGAGCAGATCGGCATCACCGGCCAAGCCGGCGTGCGCCTCGTCAAGGGCAGCCACATCGTGGTGCCGAAGATGTACGAGGGCGGGCACGCCTTCATCTTTCAGAATCCCGACGGCCGCATCGTCTTCGCCATCCCGTACGAGGGTGAATTCACGCTGGTCGGCACCACCGACATTCCGCATGAGGCGGCGCCCGGCCACGTCGAAATCTCCGACGAGGAGACCGTCTATCTCTGCGACACCATCAACCGCTACTTCAAGCGGCCCATCGCGCCCGCGGACGTGGTGTGGAGCTATTCAGGCATGCGGCCGCTCTATGACGATGCCGCTGCCGACGCTTCCGCCGTGACGCGCGACTATGTGCTCGACATCAATTCCAGTGAGGGCTGCGCGCCGGTGCTCTCCGTCTTCGGCGGCAAGATCACCACCTACCGGCGGCTGGCCGAACACGCCCTCGAAAAACTCGCGCCGTACCTGCCGGGCCTCAAACCGGCATGGACCGAAAAGAGCCACCTTCCCGGCGGCGATCTGCCGACCGGCCGGTTTGGTCCTTTCCTGGCGGCACTGACGAAGAACAAGCCTTTCCTTCCCGAGCCGATGGCGCGGCGCCTCGCCCACGCCTACGGCACGCGGGTCGAGATGATCCTCGGCGAGGCGACCTCGCTCGCGCATCTCGGCCGCGATTTCGGCGGCGGCCTCACCGAAGCCGAAATCGACTACCTCGTCGCCCATGAATGGGCACGTAGCGCCACGGACATTCTGTGGCGACGGACTAAACTCGGCCTCCATACCCCGAATGGCACGGCCGAGGCACTCGACGCCTACCTCGCGAGCAAGACCGGCGAACGCTGAGGCGTCCGCCGCTGACACGTGACGTCCGTTGAGATCGCCGCAGGATACCTGCGGTTTTTTGGGGAGAAAAGCATGACAAAGTACGTCGGCGCTATCGATCAAGGAACGACGAGCACGCGCTTCATCGTCGTCGACCGCCAGGGCCATGTCATCTCGGCGGCCCAGAAGGAACACGAACAGATCTATCCCAAGCCCGGTTGGGTAGAGCACGACCCCGAAGAAATCTGGCGTCGCACCCGCGAGGTGATCGCCGAAGCCATGACTGCCAAGAACCTCAAGCCGTCGGACTTGGCCGGTATCGGTGTCACCAATCAGCGCGAAACCACTGTGCTGTGGGACAAGAAGACCGGCAAGCCGCTCTACAACGCGCTGGTGTGGCAGGATACCCGAACCGACCAACTCGTCGCCGCGTTTACCCGTGACGGCGGCCAGGATCGCTTCCGCCTCAAGACCGGTCTGCCTCTGGCGACTTATTTCTCCGGCCTCAAGCTGCACTGGCTGCTCGAAAACGTCCCGGGCGCCCGCCAGAAGGCCGAAGCCGGCGACGCGCTGTTCGGCAACATCGACACGTTCCTGATCTGGAATTTGACCGGCGGCCCGAACGGCGGCATCCATGTCACGGACGTCACCAATGCCAGCCGCACCCAGCTGATGCATCTGCAGACGCTCGATTGGGACCGCGAAATGCTGGAGCACTTCGCGATTCCGCGCTCTGTCCTGCCCGAGATCCGCTCGTCGAGTGAGGTCTACGGGGAAGCGAAAGTGCCCGAGATCGCCGGCGTGCCCGTCGCGGGCATTCTCGGCGACCAACAGGCGGCGCTCGTCGGCCAGGCCTGCTTCCGGCCCGGCGAAGCCAAGAACACCTACGGGACGGGCTGCTTCCTGCTGATGAACACCGGCACCAAGGTCGTGCCGTCCACCTGCGGCCTCATCACCACCGTCGCCTACAAGCTCGGCAAGCAGGAAGCCTGCTACGCGCTCGAAGGCTCCATCGCCATCACCGGGGCGCTGGTGCAATGGCTGCGCGACAATCTCGGCCTGATCCAGAAGAGTTCGGACATCGAGGCGCTCGCCGCCAGCGTGGCCGACAATGGCGACGTCTACATCGTGCCGGCGTTCTCGGGCCTGTTCGCGCCGCACTGGAAGGCCAGCGCCCGCGGGGTCATCACCGGCCTGACCCGCTACGCCAACCGCGGACACTTCGCCCGCGCCGCTCTCGAATCCACCGCCTTCCAGACCCGCGAGGTCGCGGAAGCGATGGAGAAGGATTCTTCGATCGCCATCAAGGAACTGCGCACCGACGGCGGCATGGTGGTCAACGAACTGCTGATGCAGTTCCAGGCCGACATTCTCAACGTGCCGGTGGTGCGTCCGAAGATGACCGAGACGACTGCGCTCGGTGCCGCCTACGCGGCCGGTCTCGCCACCGACTACTGGCAGGGAACCGACGACCTGGTCTCCAACTGGGGCGTCGACAAGACCTGGACGCCGTCGATGGACGCGGACAAGCGCGCCACACTCTACGCGGCCTGGAACAAGGCCGTGACCCGTTCCTTCGACTGGACCGCTTGACGAAACGCACGCGCAAAAAAACTGGACGATGGAGAATACAATGACGTCTCCTTTCCTTGGCGAACTTTTGGGCACAATGACGCTCATCATCTTCGGTGACGGTGTCGTCGCCGCCGTCCTCCTGCAGAACTCGAAGGCGCAAAACTCGGGGTGGATCGTGATCACCACGGGATGGGCCCTCGCCGTGCTGGCCGGCGTGTTCGTATCCGTGGCGACCGGCAGTGCCGACGCTCACATCAACCCGGCGGTGACGGTCGGGTTCGCGCTCGCCAGCGGCAGCTGGGCGAAGGTGCCGGTCTATCTGCCGGCGCAATTCATCGGCGCGTTCCTGGGCGCAATCGTCGTCTGGCTGGCCTATCTGCCGCACTGGGAAAAGACCCCAGACGCCGGCTTCAAGCTGGGGGTATTCTGCACCGGTCCGGCGATCCGCAATCTGCCGGCCAACTTCGTCACCGAGGTCATCGGCACGTTCATGCTGCTGTTCGTGATCGCGTCGATCGCCTCCAAGACCGTGGGCGGAACGGCCGGCATGGCGCCCGGCATGATCCCGTACATGGTAGCCATGCTGGTCTGGGGTATCGGCCTCTCGCTCGGTGGCCCGACCGGATATGCCATCAACCCGGCTCGTGACCTTGGACCGCGCATCGCCCACGCAGTGCTGCCGATCGCCGGAAAAGGCTCGTCGGATTGGGAATATGCTTGGATCCCCGTGATCGGTCCGATCGTCGGTGGCCTGCTTGCCGGCCTCGCGATCGTGGCGGTCGGTATCCAGTAAGAGAGGTATCACAATGAAGAAACTCATCAACGCACCAGATGCCGTCGTCGACGAAGCCCTCGACGGCATGGCCGCCGCCCATCCGGGCCTGATCAAGGTGGTTCGCAACCCGAACTACGTCATCCGCGCCGATGCGCCGGTGCGGGGAAAGGTGGCGGTGATCTCCGGCGGCGGTTCGGGCCACGAGCCCATGCACGGCGGCTTCGTCGGGCGTGGCATGCTCGATGCGGCCTGCCCGGGCGCCGTGTTCACCAGCCCGACACCGGACCAGATGCTGGAGGCAACCAAGGCCGTCGATGGCGGCGCCGGCGTGCTGCACATCGTCAAGAACTACACTGGCGACGTCATGAACTTCGAAATGGCCGCCGATCTGGCCAAGGCCGAAGGCATCGACGTCGAAAGCGTGGTCATCAACGACGATGTCGCGGTGAAGGACTCCACCTGGACCGCTGGCCGCCGCGGCGTGGCCACCACGGTTTTGGCGGAGAAGATCTGCGGCGCCGCCGCGGAAGCGGGCCGCAAGCTCGCCGACGTGACGGCGTTGTGCCGCAAGGTGAACGACAACGGCCGCACCATGGGCATGGCGTTGACCGCCTGCACCGTGCCCCACGCGGGCAAGCCCTCGTTCACGCTCGCCGAGGACGAGATGGAGATCGGCATCGGCATTCACGGCGAACCGGGCCGGCAGCGGGTGAAGATCGAGCCTGCCGACCGTATCGTCGAAATGCTGATGACGCCGGTGATCGAGGACCTGCCCTTCAAGGCCGGAGACGATGTGCTGCTGTTCGTCAACGGCATGGGCGGCACGCCGCTGGTCGAGCTCTACGTGCTCTATCGCAAGGCGCACGAGATCGCCGAGAAGCACGGATTGCGCGTGGTGCGCAATCTCGTCGGCTCCTATATCACCAGCCTGGAGATGGCCGGCACGTCCATCACCCTGCTGAAGATGGACGCCGACATGGTCTCTCTCTGGGACGCTCCGGTGGTGACGCCGGCGCTGCGCTGGGGAGCCTGACCAGCCGATCTGCCGCCCCGGCAACGCCGGGGCGGCTCCTTTCGCTTCGGCCGGCGGCCGGACGACACGACGAGGTGGTACCGCATGCCCGACGTACTCGATATCGCGCTTCTGACGTCCTGGATCGACCGGACGGCGGCCGTGCTCGAACGCGAAAAGGCCTATCTGACCGAACTCGATGCGCCGATCGGGGACAGCGACCATGGCATGAACATGGCGCGCGGCTTCGCGGCGGCGAACGCCAAACTCGGCGCCACACCGCCGGGCGACGTGGGCGCGCTCTTCAAGACGGTCGGCATGGCGCTGATTTCGACCGTGGGCGGCGCCGCCGGACCGCTTTACGGAACACTGTTCGTCCAAGCCGGCGTGAAATCGGCCGGCAAGGCATCGCTCGATTTGGCCGGCTGGCGTGACTGCCTGGCGGCGGGACTTGCCGGCATCGTGCAAAGGGGCAAGGCGGAGCCAGGCGACAAGACCATGGTCGACGCTCTCACCCCTGCCGTCGCCGCCCTTGATGGCGGCGGACTCTCAGCCGCACTCGCCGCCTCCGCCGAGGCTGCCGAGCAGGGCATGAAAGCCACTATTCCGCTGGTGGCCCGCAAGGGCCGCGCCAGCTATCTCGGGGAGCGTAGCGCCGGGCATCAGGACCCGGGCGCCACTTCCTCCTGGATGCTCCTGAAAGCGCTTGCCGAAACGGCAGCCTGAGGCTTTTTCGCCCACCCAAGGGGTGAGACACCGAACCCGGCGGATCGGTTCTCCAGGCACCCCGGGTGTGAAGCGACATGAGACGGCGCCTCGCCGAGCCATCCTCCGGGATCCGGAGGACGGTCGAGAGTACATGACTTCGTAATGACTCCTGCTGCGCGGTGCGCGGAAACTCGACTGGATCCGATCAGCTGAATGCCGGATGAGCCCACCATGCCCACATCAGCCACACCGACACCCTCCACGGTCGCACCCTCCACGGTCGCCCTCGTCCTCGTCTCCCACAGCCGCCCTCTCGCCGAAGCGGTGGCGAAGCTGGCGCGACAGATGGCCGGCGACAAATTGACGATCGCCTGCGCGGCCGGCATCGGTCCCGACGGCTCAGAACTCGGTACCGACGGCACGGCCATCGCGGCAGCGATCGAACAGGCGGACAATCCGGCCGGTACGGTGGTGCTGATGGATCTGGGCAGCGCCCTCATCAGCGCCGACGTCGCACTCGACCTCATCGATCCCGACGTCAAGGCGCGGGTCACTCTGAGCGCGGCCCCTTTCGTCGAGGGCGCGGTGGTGGCCGCGGCCCGTGCCGCGGCCGGCGGCAACCGTGCCGAAGTGGCGGCCGAGGCAACCGCCGCGCTGATGCCCAAGTCGGTACAATTGGGCGAGGAGAGCGCCGCAGTTCCTGCCGCGGCCCCGGAGGCCGGCGCCGCCGATGCGGTCGCCGAAGCGACGATCCGCGATCCCGCCGGCCTGCATGCGCGGCCGGCGGCGCAGATCGTGGCTCTGGCCTCGACCTTCGATGCCAGCGTGACGCTCGCCGACATCACGCGCAAGACCGGACCGGCGTCCGCCGGCAGCATG
This sequence comes from Astrobacterium formosum, assembly GCA_030848545.1. Classification (GTDB taxonomy): domain Bacteria; phylum Pseudomonadota; class Alphaproteobacteria; order Rhizobiales; family Xanthobacteraceae; genus Astrobacterium; species Astrobacterium formosum. The sequence goes on along the minus strand of JAVDCA010000024.1, from coordinate 25,672 downwards.
GTGGCGCTCGCCGGACTCGGAGTTCGGACCAATGACCGGTTGGCGATCGCCGCGCGCGGGCGCGAAGCCCGGCAGGCGGTGGCGGCAATCGCGGAACTGATCGGCGGTTTCGTCGGCACGGGCGACGCGCCTCCACCGCCGCAGCGGGCTCTGCAAGCCGGGCGAGCCATCCCGGTCGTTCCCGGCGTGGTGATGGGACCTCTCGTCCGCCTGCAAAGGGCGACCCCGCAGGTGCCGACCTGGCCCAGCGACGATCCGCCTGGCGAAATCACCCGGCTCAAGCGAGCGGTGACGGTGGCCGAACGATCCATCGGCGCATCGGCGGTGGGCAATACCAGCGGCGACATCTTCGTGGTTCAGTTGGCGCTGCTGCGTGATCCGGCCATCATCGATCGCGCCAAATCGCTGATCTCGACCGAACGTCACAATGCCGCGTTTGCCTGGCAACAGGCCATCGACGAGGCCGCACAGCACTATCGGGCGCTCGATGACCCCTACCTCAAGGCGCGCGAAGCGGACGTGCGCGACGTCGGGCTTGTCGTGCTGCGCGCGCTTCTCAACACCCGGCCGGCCGTGCTGCCGTCCGGACCGCCGGCCATACTGCTGGTCGACGAACTCGCGCCCTCGGAGGCGGCGCTGCTCGATCCCGCACGCGTGCTCGGAGTGATCGATGCGCGCGGCGGGCCGACCTCACACGCCGCCATCATGTTGCGCGCGGTCGGCATTCCGGCGGTGGCTGGAGCAGCCGCGATGGTGCCCGCGAAGGGCGCACAGGCCGCCGGGCTCGACGGCTCGACGGGCGAAGTCTGGTTCGATCCCGACGCCGAGCAATGCGAACGGATCGCCCAGCGCCACGCCGTCTGGAAGTCCGGCCAGTCACGCGCGCCCATCGGCGGGCGTCTCAAGACCCCGGACGGCCACGAAGTCGAACTGTGGGCCAATGTCTCGGGTCTTGCCGATGCCCGCGCCGCTCGTTTGGGAGGGGCGGTGGGAATCGGCCTCCTGCGCACCGAAATGCTGTTCCTCGAACGTGCCGAGGCGCCCAGCGAAGCCGAACAGGTGACCCTGCTGCGCGAGATCTTCGAGGTCTTCACCGACCACCCGATCGTTGTACGCGCCCTCGATGCCGGCGGCGACAAGCCTATCCCCTATCTCGCCATGGAGCCGGAGCCCAACCCGTTCCTCGGCCTGCGCGGCATTCGCCTGCTGCTGGCACGCACCGAGCTGTTCGAAACCCAGCTGCGCGCCATCCTGGTCGCCGGCAAGGACCACGACGTGCGCATCATGTTGCCGATGATCGCCACCAACGACGAGCTCGTGCGGGCGCGGGCCTGCCTCGACCGCGCCCATCGGGCGCTGAAGCAGGCCGGTTCGCCACACCTGTGGCCGGTGCCGTTCGGCATCATGATCGAGGTTCCGGCCGCGGCCCTCGTGGCCGAACAGCTGGCGACGCAGTGCGACTTCTTCTCCATCGGCACCAACGACCTGACCCAATACGTGCTCGCCGCCGAGCGCGGCCATCCCGGTCTCGGCGGCTATGCCGATACGGCTCACCCGGCCGTGCTGCGGTTGATCGCCGAGGTGGTCGAGGCCGGACGCGTCGCCGGCCGCTCGGTGTCGGTGTGCGGGGAATCGGCTGCCGATCCGGCGCTGGCCGGCCTCCTCGTCGGCCTGGGCGTGACGCGATTGAGCATGGGCGCCGCCTCTCTGGCCGGCGTCTGGAAGGCCCTGGAGAAGCTTCCGTTCAATGCCCTTGAGTCGGCGGCACGCCAGGCCCTCACCGCCGAATCCGCGGCAGCCGCCCGCGCCGCCCTCACGCGGCTGACTTGATCAGTGAGCGAAGGCGAAACGCCCGGCGGCGCCGTCCCGCGCCCAATCGGCCTATTCGGCCCGCCTGCGAAGTTGCCGCAGGCGCGGCGCAGCACGTAGCAAAGTGGTGCGACGCCGAGCCGAAGCAGGAGGAAATTCTGTCCAGCCGAATTTGGTAGCATACCAACTTCGGCTGAATAGTTCCGCGGTCATTCCGGGGCGCGCGCCAGCGCGAACCCGGAATCCCGCCACATACACAGAATTCGGAACTGGATTCCGGGTTCGGCCTTCGGCCGCCCCGGAATGACGGAATTGATCGGCCGACTTCGGTATCAGGCCGAACCGGAGGCTGCCAGCGAGGCCAGCATGTTGGCGATGGCTTGGTCTTCTTCGACCTTGAGGCCGCTAATGCCCACCGCTCCGATAACCGCGCCGGTATCGCTCTTGAGGACCGCCCCACCCGGCAGCGACGTGAACTTGGGATCGCAGAAATCACCCGCAAGCACCTGTTCGCGGTGCAGGCGTTCGAGGAAAGCATCCGTGTTCACGCCCATGCGTGCCGCCGTATAGGCCTTGCCCTGCGAGATGGCGATGCTGCGAACCGGGGCATTCTCCTGTCGGCCGAACGCGATGAGGTCGCCGTGCCCGTCAACCACGGCGATGCAGATCGGCCGTCCATAGTCCACCGCGGCCATACTCAATCCCTTGGCGACGAGCCTCCCGGCCGTTTCCAGCGTGATCCTGCCCATGACCAGTCCCCCTCACCGATGGCTTGGCGTGCAAAGTGGATCCCTTGCGAAGCCCTGTGTTTCAGGAAATGCAGCTTTACCACCGGGGGTTAAGATCTCCGACTCGCCGACCCCCTCGCATCCACCGGCAAGACGAGTCGAAACCTTCGAAGCGACCCCCGTGTAAATGTTCTCCCGCGCCCGCTGGTCGAACAAGGTAGAAATTTGCGAGGTGGCGGCGCAGATCTCCGTCGGCTCGTAACCTTGATGGCGTCGGGTATCGAAACCCTACACTACCCGAGCCGGCATCTCCCGGGCGCGCCCGCGCACAGCGCAGACCCGAAAGGATGAACGGCCCGGCGCGCGGCCGGGCCGCCATTCCTATTTGGCTGCCGTCACTTCGACGCTACCGGTCGCGGTGCGGCCGAAGCGGTCGGGGCGATACATGTCCTCCACATAGGCCTGCGGCAGCACGTAGCGGCCGGGCGCGACCGCACGCACCACATAGGCGACAGCGAACACCGCCGCATCGTTGCTCGAACGCTCGAATGCGGCCGAGAAACGATCGTCGCGGAATTCGGCATGGGCCGGTTCGGTGGCGTTCTCGATCCAGCCGAGAGTGCCGGTGTCACCGGAGGAGACGAGGCGCGGATTATCGATCTCGAAGCCCGCCGGCAGATAGTCGGCGACGATCAGCCGGCCGTATTGCGGCGACGGCTCGGTGACCTTCAGCACCACGGCGAGCCGCGTATTCTGCGGCACCATGGACGGATCGACGGCCTCGCCTTCGAGGGTGAAGTAAGAGCGCTCGATGCGGAATCCCTTCTCGACCGGCGGCTCGGGCGTGATCGGCGAACCCGACACCGACACGACCGCCTGCACCGGCGCCTCGCCCAGATTGGTGATCTTGACGCCGTCGCGAACCTCGCTCGCCGGATAGGTGCGGTAGAGCGGGCTCGAACGCTGCTCGGCACCGACCTGGAGCGAGATGCGCGTGCCCTTGCCGAGCGCGCGGGCGGCCAGGACCATCCAGGCGTTCTCCTGGGTGGAGGTGTAGGTGGCCGCGGCCCGCGCCGTCTCCACCTTCTGTACGGCGTTGACGAGAAGCGGCTGCCCTGCCCCGCCCTCGGCGGCGAGCGTCACCACCGCGGCGGCGTCACGCAGCGTCGAGCCGTAGTCGACACGGCCATATTCCGCCTTGGGGGGCGGCATGATCGCAGCCACGGCCGCCGTATAGGCACGTTCGGCGCGGGTGCGGTCGCCCATGAGGGCGAGCGCGGCGGCGATCTGCGCCTTGGCGATGGGGGTCGCCAGATCGCCGAACTTGGTGTCGGCGATGTAGCGCAGGTCGCCGACGGGCGCGGCGCCGTTCCTCGCCAGAACGTAGAGCGCATAGGCGAGATCGCGGCCGCCGTCCTTGCCCGGCTCCTGGGCATTGCCGACGAAGTTCTTCAGCCGGTCGAGCGCCAGCTTGAACCCCGTGTCCGGCACCGCAAAGCCCTTCTCGCGGGCCCGCGTCAGGAAGTCGGTGACGTAGGAGTCGAGCCAGGCGTCGTCGCCGCCCACCGACCACAACCCGAAGGCGCCGGTCGAACCCTGCCGCGCCATCAGGCGTTCGATGGCGTCGCGGATGCGCTGTTCGATGGCCGTATCCATGGCCAGATGGGCTTCGATCGCGAGTTCGTTGGCGTAGAGGAGCGGCAGCGCCCGGCTGGTGATCTGCTCGGAACAGCCGAACGGATAGCGGTCGAGTGCCTTCAGAAGCGTCGCGGCGTCGAGCGCTGTCGACGGGCCGACCGACACCGCCACCGTCCCGGTGCCCGGCACCAGATCGGCGAACAGGTCGGACGAAAGGGTCAGGCTCTCGGCGGTACCGAGCGGCTTGACGAAGCGGCGGGTCAGCGCCTGCGTGGCCGGCTTGGCGGCGAGACGGTAGTTGCGTTCGAGCGAGAAATCGCCCGGTCCGGAGATCTTCACCTTGACGCTGGCGAGGCCGGCGGCGTCTGAGGTGATCGGGATCGAGACGCGGTCGCGCTTCTTCGCCGGCAGGTTCAGGGTCGCCCCCTCCCCGGTCATTTCCACCGGACCGTCGCTCTCGACGCTGACGCGGTACGCACCCGCCGCACCCTCGACGTTGTCGACGTCGAGCTGCAGGCTGGTGCGGTCGCCCGACAGGATGAAGCGCGGCAGCGTCGTCGTGACCACGACGGGGTCGCGCACGATGACGTCGCCATTGGCGCGGCCGACCTTGTCCTTCGACCAGGCGACCGCCATCACCCGCACGGTGCCGGCGAATTCGGGGATGTCGAAGGCGACTTCGGCATTGCCGTCCGGCCCGACCGTAATGAGGCCGGAATAGAGCGCCACCGGCGGCTGCGTCGGCGGCGAGGCCTGAAGGGTCGGGCCGCCGCTATCACCACCGGTACGGATCGAGCCGCGCGCACCCTGCATGCCATCGAGGAGCTGGCCGTAGAGATCGCGGACCTCGGCGGTGAGCTTGCGCTGGCCGAGATAGTGCTCGTCGGGTGCCGGCGGTTTGTAATTGGTGAGATTGAGGATGCCGACATCGACGGCGGCGACGACCAGGCGGGCCTGCTCGTTGGCCAACCCGTCGATCTTGACCGGCACCCGCAGCGTGGTGTTGGGGCGCAGGAGTTGCGGCAGCTTCATGTCGAGCGCGAGGGTCTTGCCCTTGCGGTCGATGCCGAACCAGGCGACCCCGATGGCGCGGCCAGGCATGCGGCTCGCGGCGGCATCGAGCGGACGCAGGAGCGTTGCCACCACATAGGCGCCATTGCCCCAGTCGCGGCCGACCGGCAGCGTCAATTTCGCAAGGCCGGCGGGCACGTCCTGGGTCAGAGAGGTGATCAGCTTGTCGCCGACCACGTTGAGCACCACCTTGCCGGCGGTGCGGGCGGTGATTGCCACCGTCATGGTGTCGCCGGGCACGTATTCGCCCTTGTCGAGGGCAATCTCCAGCATGTCGGGGGTGTCGGCCGAAGCTTCCGTGTACCAACCGGCGTCGAAGCCGACCGAGGTGTTCGGTCCGTCGGCATCGTCGGTCCTGACCTCGAGGCGATAGCGGCCCCATTGCAGCGGCGCCGAGATGCGCGCGGCGCCGTCGGCGGCGGTGTCGATCGTGCCATCGGCAACGCGCTTCGTCGAACGGATCGGCTCATAGTTCCACGAGCCGTCGTGGCGGTACCACTGATAGCGGCTCTCGATCTTGAGAAGCTCCCAGCGAAGCCCCTTGCGGGCCTGGCGGCTGCCGTCGGGCGCCACCATGACGACGTCGAAATTCGCCGTATCGCCCTCGCCCAGCGAGCGGCCGGAGAACAGCGGCTTGACGCCGATCATGGCCGCGCTCGGCGCGACCGGCACGGTCAGGTTGCGTTCGACGGCGCGGCCGCCGGTCTCGGCCATGCGAACCACGATCTGGGCTTCCAGCGGCCGGTTGACCGCCGGCAGCTTGTCGAGCGCAACCGAAAACGTCGCCTTGCCGTCGTCGTCGGTTAACGGCATGTCCTCCAGCGTGGTCTGGGTGGTCGAAGCATCCTCGACCTCCTCGTCCTCGTCGGAAATGCGCCGGGAGAGCGTGGTGGCGACGCCGAACTGATAGCCCGGATAGCCGAGGCGCTCCTTGGTCTCCTTGACCTTGATTTCGCCTTCCAGCGCAAGGCCCGCCGCCGGCGCTCCGTAGAGGAAACGGCCATCGAGCGCGACCTCGATGGGAGTCGTCTTGGAGATCGTCTTGGCGTCGGTCTTGAGCTCGAATTCGATGCGATCGGGCACATAGTCTTCGACCAGGAAGCTGGTCTCGCCGACCGCCGGGCGCTTCGGATCCGTGAAGGCGCGCACCCGCCAGGTGCCGGTGGTGGCGGTCGCGGCGATCGGGACGTCGAGATTGCGACCGCCCAAGCCCTGATCGGTCACGGCGACGCGGCGATATTCGACCCCGTCAGGACGCTCGACCACGAGCGTCAAAGGCACGCCCAGCGCGGCGACGCCGACGCCGTCGCGCAACAGCGCGGTGACGTGCACGGTCTCACCGGTGCGGTAGACGCCGCGCTCCGTGTACACGAAGGCGTCCAGGCCGGCCGGAGCGTTGCGGCCGGCGACGCCGCGATCGGTCAAGTCGAAGGCCGGGCTCTTGAGATTGAGGAAGGCGTAATCGCCCTTGGGGTCGACGGCGACGATGAGCGCCGGCGAGGCGCCGCCCTCCCCCCGGGTCAGGCCGGCCTCAAAAGCGGCGCGGCCGCCGGTGTCGGTCTTCCGTGTCGCCAGGACCTCGTTGTTGCGGGCGAGAAGCCGCAGTTCGATATCCTGCTTGGGCGCGGCGCTCGCCAGCGAGGCCACGAAGACATTGATGCCGTCATTGCCCGAATAGGCGGTGAGGCCGAGATCGGAGACGATGAACCACTGGGTCGCCAGCGCTTCCCAGGAACGATCGGATTTCACGCCGACCGGTTCGGCCGCCATGACATAGACGCCGGGCTTCAGTTCGCCCACGGTCTCGTCGACCGGGAACGCGGTCGTGACGTCGGCATTGAGGCTGTTGTCGACGGCGAGCTGGCCGTTCCACACCTTGACGCCGTTCTCGTCGCCGAGCTTTTCCAGGTCGAAGCGATCGAGATTGCGCTGAAAATCACGGCCGAGCACGGTTTCGATCAGGTTGCGGTCGCCGACCCGGTAGATCTGCACGTCGACCGACGGCGTGTTGACGCTGATGACCGGAATACCGCGCTGGCCGGTGCGCGGCAGCACGTAAGCCTTGGCGGCAAAGCGTACCGACGGCTTCCGGTCGCGCACATAAATGTTGTAGTCGGCGGACTTCGCCAGCGTCTCCCTGACGGTGGACGGGATGCCGGCGCGCAGCGTGATGTTGTAGCGCTCGCCATGCTTCAAGCCCTCGACGCACAGCTGCTTGCCGTCGGCCGAGAGCGCCGGCGTCGTCATGCCGCCGACCGCGATGAAGGGCGAAAGGTCGGTGCGCCGGCCGGGCAGGCTTTCGGAGAACTGGAAGCAGGCGCGCGGCGAGGCCGCGTCGGCGTCGACCGTGTAGTCGAGCAGACGGAAGCCGTGGTCGTCGCGCAGGCGCTCGTAGAGGCCGCGCAGGTCGGCGACCTCGCGCAATTCCAAAGACAGCCGCAGCGTGTCCAGCGCCGGGCGCCACAGCTTGCGGTCGGCAAAGCTCTTGCCGAGGATCGACAGCGCCTCGGCTTCCTCGTTCTTCGCGCTTGTGCGCTGGTAGGCGGCGTAGGCGGCGGTCGCGGCGCGCTCCCACAGGGCGGTGCGCTCGCGCTCGTCGGTGGGGCGGATGGTCAGGACCGTACGGGCAAGCTTGAGCCAGTTGCCGGCGTCTTCGGGGGCGACGGCGACCAGTTGGGTCAAGAGCTGCAAGCCGGTGCGCTGGTCGTTTTTCGCAAACGCGGCTTCGGCTTCGCGGCGCAGGGCCGGCGCCGTCTTGGTGACCGCCCCGGCGTCCTTCTTGATGTCCGCCTCGAGCTTGATGACGCCATCCGCGAGCTCATCCCGGGTGTAGGCTTTCTCGGCGCAAGCGGCTGAAATAATGAAGGAAAACGATAAAAGAAAAACGAGCGCGGCAGCCCTGCCGGCGCGGACGAACGCGGTCATCGAGAAGCCTCCCATGCGGATGCGAGCCTTGTGCGTCGTCATCCACCCGGCGACGAGGGTGGAAAGAGATCGTGTCGGAGTCGTGACGAGGCGGGCGCGGAACAAAGAGATCGCCGTCATATGTCGTCTCGGAACGCCTGTCGGTTCGAACCAAGCGGCGGCAAAAAGAACCGTCGAACCCCGGCCCCGTGTGGCAGCGCCGGGGCTCGACGGCGGCGGCCCAACTCCGCCCTGCCGGCCGTCGCGGTTGGCCTGGCTTGAGCCGGAATCGAACGGGTGGACCGCCGGGTGAGAAAACTAATCCCCGATTCGGGGAACGCACGATCGTAAAGAAGAGCACGGCGCACCATTGTACGGAGACGAGCGCCCTTCCGGCTCTCCAAAAAATGCTACTCTTTGCCAGATTTTCGAAAACCGTCATCGCGAGGAGCGGAGCGACGAAGCGATCCAGGGGCCGCAATGCAAGGACTGGATTGCTTCGCCGCCCTCGGCTCTTCGCAATGACGAATAGCGACGTGCGATCGGGGCGACGGACATGAAGAGCGGCTCTGCGACCCTGACCACCAAGGAGGCGCGGCTTGCCGTCGCTCACGCGATCCAGCGCCATCTCGACATGCACGGTCTCGCCAGAAAGGACCTGATCCGTGACTACCTGTCCAAGGCCACCATCGACAAGGTGTTTCAGGGCGAATTCTCCGAGCGCACCCTGACCAAGATCGAGGGCATCCTGAAGACAACCTTCGCGACCACAGGCCATGGCGACGAACGACGCGCGCCCAACCGGCTCGGCGGCTACAGCTACGACTCGGCCGAAAAGCTCATTGGCGACTATCTCTGCGTCCGGCCGATGTTCTCCGACAAGATCAATCTCTCCGCCTACCTGATCGCCATTACGTGGAACGAGCGCGAGCGTTGCCTGTGCTTTGCCGAGCGCGCCCGCCACGACGACCGCTACACCAAGGATGGCCAGATCTCGATCCCGCTCGGCCTGCCGTTCCTCAATCTCATCAGCGAGCACGCCGGCGTGCTGCGAACGATCCTGTTGTCCCATCCCGACCACGCCGGCATCTGTCGCGGCATCATCTCGACGCTGTCGAACCCGAAAGGCGCGATCTACATTCCGGTAGCGGCGCCGATCTTCCTGCGGCGCCTGAAGGCGGGCGAGACGCCGGAGACGGGGGTGATCACGCCGAAGACGGTCGCCTATGCGGGGTTCGTGAAGGAGCTCGCAAGCGTGGCGGCGGAGGAATATGGGGTGTTCGTTGCGGTGCCGGGAAGCGTCGCGGCGACGGTCTGATGCGCAACGCCTGACGGAGCTCGTCATGTCTGCAAATGCCCTGCGAAGCGAACGGCTCGTGTTGCGCCCGTGGCGGACAGAGGATCTGGAGGCGTTTTCGCGGATTTCAGCCGATCCCGTCGCCATGCGCCATCTCCTGCCCCTCGCCGATCGAGGCGCAAGCGATGCCTATGTCCGTCGTATCGAGGCTCACATTACTCAACATGGCTTCGGCTTCTGGGTCGTCGAAATCCCATCATACAAACCGTTCATCGGCTTCGTCGGACTGATGCATGTCGGTTACGAAGCACATTTTACGCCCGCCGTCGAAATCGGCTGGCGTCTCCACCCCGACTACTGGGGCCATGGATACGCGACCGAGGCCGCCCGCCTTGCGTTGCGAGACGGATTCGAAAGACTGGACTTGAAAGAGGTCGTGGCCCTCACCGTTCACGCCAACCATCGTTCACGAGGGGTGATGGAACGGATCGGCATGACGCGAAATGAGGAGGACGATTTCGATCACCCTCGCGTTCCCGACGATCATCCTCTCAGGCGGCACATGCTCTATCGGCTCTCCCGCTCAGACTGGGAAACCCAGAACCGGACGAGTTGAAGAAGAATGAAGCGTGGCCTCAGGGTGGGTCAGCGCGCCACGATGCCCGCCACACGCCGGCGCGAAGTGCTGTCCGACCCCGGGCCTCTTCCCTTTCCTGCCTTCCCCGGCGTATCATTCCCCATGACCGAGCTCCTGGAAAAGGCCTTCGAATTGGTACGGCGGCTCCCTCCCGACAGTCAGGACGATATCGCCCGGGCTCTGATGACGCTGGCCAGCGCAGACCAAGAGCCTGAGACCATCGATCCTACCCATCTGGCAGCCGTTCTCGAAGGCCTTGCCCAGGCAAAAGCCCAACAGTTCGTGACCGATGACGACATCGAAGCGGCCTTTCGCCGCTTCGAGAGGTGAAACTACGCTTCACCCCGCGGGCGGCACGGGACCTTGTGTCCATCGCGGACTTCATCCGTGCCCGGAATCCATCTGGCGCGCTGCGTGTGCGAACGGCGATCTTGAGAACCCTTGGGACGCTCACCTTGTTTCCGCATGCCGGCCGTACCCAGACCATCGAAGGCGTGCGCAACTCGTAGTGCCGAGTTATCCCTATCTCGTCTACTACTTCGTCGATCTGGATCGAGAGGAGATCGTCGTTTTGACTGTTCAGCATGCTGCGCAGGAACGCGAGCATGAGGACACGTGAGTATTCGCAAGGAAGTGGGCCTGGGATCCCCCCACAGCAACATGATCAAATCGCGCCGGCGTAAATCTCCGCCATCGGCACCTCGAGGCCGAGTGGCGCAATTGCGATGGTCGCCTCGACCCCGGCGATCACCTGCGGGCCGGGCGGAAAGCCGTCGCCGCCGCGCAACCACAGCCACGCCTTGGCCTCGTCCTGCGACAGCACCAGATAGGCGGCGAGACTTGGCAGAGCCAAATACTCCGACGACTTGTCTCCCAGATCGACCGTGGCCGTCGACGGCGACAGAATTTCGGCGAGCAGAACGGGTGACGTGGTTGTCCGGCTCTTGGGGTCCGCGCCTGCGGGAACAACGACGACATCCGGCGCCCGCAGGGTGGCCGGGCCGACGTCAGTGGCGAAGTCCGGAACGACGGTCCATTGGGCGCGGTCAAGGCGCCGGTCGAGCCCGACCAGCAGGTTCCTGGTTATGATCGCGTGCCCCATCACCGGCCGCATCATCATGACGACTCGTCCCCCCACGAGTTCGCAGCGCCCCTCCTGGTTCTCCGCCCAGTCGAGGAACACAACCTTGTCCATGCGCATCTGCGGTACGTTCATGGGCCGTCACCTCGTCGCGATCATATCAACGCAGGCGGACGAACAAAAGTGCCGCGGCATCGCTGCCGCGGCAGGGAACCGGCGCCATCGTTGCGAGGAGCTCTTGCAGCGAAGCAATCCAGGGGTGGAAAGCAAGGACTGGATTGCTTCGCTGCGCTCGCAATGGCAGATCGCGATGTCCTCCCCTACAGCCGCGCCTCGTCAAAAGCCTTCACCCACATGGCGCACAGGTCCGAGCGCACGATGTCGGCGGCGGTGAATTCGATCACCGGCACCGGCAGGCCGTTGGCGGCGATGAGGTCGAGGGCGGTGCGCAGCCCGGAAGATGTGTCGAGGTCGCACTGGCTGACGTCGCCGTTGATCACCGTCGTGCAATTGTCGCCCAGCCGGGTCAAAAACATCTTCATCTCGGCCGGCGTGGTGTTCTGCGCCTCGTCGAGCAGCACGAAGGCGTCGCGCCACGAGCGGCCGCGCATGACCTCGAACGGCACCATTTCGATGTCGCCGCGCTTCATGGCGATCTCGAAGGCGGCCTTGCCGATGCGGTCCTTGATGGCGTCGGTGACCGGCGTCGCCCACGGGGCGAACTTGGCTTCCAGCGTGCCGGGGAAGAATCCGAGCGGCCGGCCGCACGGCACGTTGGGCCGCGTCAAAATGATCTTGTCGATACGGCCATTGCGGTAGAGGTCGGCCGCGTAAGTCGCCGCGATCCAGGTCTTGCCGGTGCCGGCGGGGCCGACCACCACCACCTGGGCATGGCGGCGCAGTGCCGCGAGGTATTCGGCCTGGGTCGGGTTCAACGCCTTGATGGGCGGCAGCGCACGCTCGGCAATGAACTTGGGCTGCAATTCGATGATCTCCGCGGTCCCGAAAGACAGGTTGCGGCGCTTTTTCTTGGCTGATTGCTTGCCCAAGTTCGTACTCCTTGATTGTGGGGGAGGAGACACAGACAGGCCGCCGTCGGCGCACGACACACCGACCACGACGGACCTGAAGGCGGGAACATGACGTGAGACAGGCAGGATGCACGACCGGCGCTTCCGTGATTTCGGATGCGCCCGCGTGCTCATCGACTTGGCCGTCTACAAGCGTTCATGGGGAGTGACTATAGCTGATTCCCATGACAGATTTAGTATCAAACAACAGCCCCTGCCCCTCGCAACCACCAGCACTGGTATGCAGCGGAGCAGCTCTTCGGCGTTGTTCGGGCTTTATTAACCTTGTGCACGCGGGTTGGGCGGAACCGGCCGCGATCGACTTGGAAATAGGCGGTTGCGCCGCGTCGCGGCGACGATCAGCCTCGACGCGGTGCGAGCACGCTCGAGGTCATGTCCTGCAGGACTTCGCCGCGCTGATTGCGGGTGATGCTGCGCAGCCTGACGATGCCGTAGCCGGGCTTCGACTTGAGTTCCCGCCGCTCGATCACCTCGCTCTCGACCGTCAACACGTCACCGGGACGCGCCGGTCGCGGCCAGACGAGTTCGACGCCGGCACCGATGAGCCCTGCGGCGACAGGCACCGACTCGACGAGGAGCCGCATGGTGAGCGCGGCGGTGTGCCAGCCCGAGGCCGCAAGACCGTCGAAGAACGTGCCTCGTGCCGTGTCTTCGTCGGTGTGGAATGGCTGCGGGTCAAAGTCGCGCGCAAACGCCTTGACGGCGTCGGCGTCGAGCGGGCGCGATCCGCTAGTGAAACGCCGTCCGACCTGCAGGTCTTCGTAAAAAACCTTGCGGCCCGCTGCGGCCGGTGCGGTGGCGCCGTCCTCACGCATCATGACGGTTCTCGGCGCAACCGATGCGCAAATTCGTCACGGCGAACCCTCCCCATACGGCGACGCTGGCGACATTCTGCGTGACGACCCGCGCCCCGCCACGGCCGCATTCCATCACAGCTGCGACCGATTGTCGTCAATTTTACCCGCCAGTGTTCCGAGGCCTGGGGGACGGGTCCGCCGCCGGCGGGTTGACGGGTGGAGGTCGAATGTCGATGCGTACTCCGGTCGAACTTCGCAACGACGCGTGGGAATGCCTGCAGCAGGCCGAGCAGGCGCCGGCCCAGCGCGACAAGGCGATCCTGTTGATCCTGGCGCAGGGCTGGGCGTCCCTCGCCGACGAGATGGAGCGGCTCTTCGCATGCAGCGAAGCGGACGCCGAGGCGCCGCCCGCCGCAGCCCAGTCCGGCGCCGGCCACGACACGGCCGGCGCCAACTGAGACGGGATCGCGCGCCTCAGGGCAGCGTGTAGGCCGTCTTCACGGTGGTGTAGAACTCGACGGCGTAGCGGCCCTGCTCGCGCGAGCCGTAGCTCGAGCCTTTGCGGCCACCGAACGGCACGTGATAGTCGACGCCGGCGATGGGCAGGTTGACCATCACCATGCCGGCCTCGGCATTGCGCTTGAAGTCGGAGGCGTATTTCAGGCTCGTGGTGCAGATGCCGGCGGAGAGGCCGAATTCGGTGTCGTTCGCCACCGCCTTGGCTTCCTCGTAGTCCTTGACACGAATCACGGTCGCGACCGGGCCGAAGATCTCCTCGCGGGCGATGCGCATCTGGTTGGTGACCTCGGTGAACAGGGCCGGCTGCAGATAGAAGCCCTGCTTGTCGCGGTTGAGCCGTTCGCCGCCCCAATGGAGCTTCGCGCCCTCGTCCTTGCCGATAGCAATGTACTTCATGTCCTGGTCGAGCTGGCTCTGGTCGACCACCGGGCCGACGGTGGTGCCGGCCTTGAGGGCGTCGTCGACCACCAGGGTCTTCATCTTCTCGGTCAAGGCATCGACGAAGCGGTCGTGGATGCCGTTAGTGACGATCAGGCGCGACGACGCGGTGCAGCGTTGGCCGGTCTGGTAGAAGGCGCCATTGGCGGCGCACTCGACCGCGATGGCGAGGTCGGCATCGTCGAGGACGACGAGCGGGTTCTTGCCGCCCATTTCGAGTTGCACCTTCTTCATCACCGCGGCGCCGACGGCGGCAGCGGCGACCTTGCGGCCGGTCGCGACCGAGCCCGTGAATGAGATCGCGGCGACGTCGCGATGGGTGAGCAGCGTGTCGCCGACCACCGAGCCGCGGCCCATGACCAGGTTGAAGACCCCGGCCGGCAGACCGGCGCGCGAAATGATGTCGGCGAGCGCCCAGGCGCAGCCTGGCACGAGATCGGCGGGCTTGATCACCACCGTATTGCCGTAGGCGAGCGCGGGAGCGACCTTCCAGGCCGGAATCGCCATGGGAAAGTTCCACGGCGTGATCATGGCGACGACACCCATGGGCTCGCGGGTGATCTCCACGTCGATGCCGGGCCGGGTCGAGGCCAGCTTCTCGCCGGAAAGCCGCACCGCCTCGCCGGCGAAGAAGGTGAAGATCTGGCCGGCGCGGGTGACCTCGCCGATGCCGTCGGCGAGCGGCTTGCCCTCCTCGCGCGACAAGAGCCGGCCGAGTTCGTCCTTGCGGGCGAGAATCTCGGTGCCGATCTTCATCAGGACGTCGTAGCGGGCCTGCGGGGTCGAGCGCGCCCATGCCGGGCCGGCGGCCTTGGCGGCCGCGATGGCCGCCTCGGCATCCTTCACGGAGGCGCGGGCGTATTCGCCGACCGTGTCGGCGAGGTCGGACGGGTTGATGTCCTTGGCGGCATCGCCGCCTGAAGTCCACTCGCCGGCGATGAAATTCTGATGAATGGTCATGTCCTGGCCTGATGGGATGGGGTCCAAAGGGATCGCCCTTATATAGGCGATCGGACACCACCCCGTCACCGCCTCCGAACCTGCGGACCGGCGGGCGCAGCCATGCCGTTCGCGACTACCGCCACGGGGGGACTTAATTTCCGTCCACTTCCGCGGTAACACTGCCGGTGCGGGCGAAGCCACCCGCCGGCCGGCCCCGTAGCTCAGGGGATAGAGCAGCAGCCTTCTAAGCTGAAGGTCCTTGGTTCGAATCCAAGCGGGGTCGCCACTTCAACGCCAGCCAGAACGCTCTGAAATAACGCAAATTTCACGTTCGCCCGAGACGCAGGCACCGCCGGATCGTTCGGAACGTAACGGGATCGAGCGACCCCTACGGGACTTTTACGGGACCCAAAGTCCCGGAAAAAGTCCCGGAATTGTTCTCTTCCCGTTCATGGCCTAAGTTTCCTTCATGCCCGACTCGACCCCTCCGTCCACCACCATCGCCGACCTCGCCCGGGCGGGCTTCACTCACGTCACCATCCGGTGCCGGTGCGGTTCGGTGGACAAGCCTTTGCGATTGATCCCGGGCGACCATCGGAAGATCACCCTGGCGAACCTCTATGGCCGGCTGCGGTGCCGGAAATGCCTGCAGCATCCCGAGCCTGGATCACTCGTCGGCTGGCGGCAGCCTGGCAATGGCTTCAACTCGGAAGTGTGAGTAAGCGGAACCTGGTGGTCGGCCGGCCGTTGAATCGCCCATGGCGTACAGCGCGCGACTTCCGAACTCCATCACCCCGAAGGACAGCGAGCCGATTAGCACCCTTGCCAAGGCGCGAGCCTATATGCTGGCGCTGCCGGCGGAGGTGGCGGCGCAGAGCGCCTGGCAGACCGCTGCCCGGCTCCTGATGGAGGCGGCCGAGACCGGCGACCCGGTCAAGGTCGGAGCCTTTGCCCGCCAGCTCGAACGCGCCTTGTTCGTCTCCTACCGGCTCGACCTCTCCGGCGGCTCGGCCGCGAAGGCACGCCGAAGCTCGTCGAGGTCCACGGCGTCGAGGCCGGCCGCGACGAAGTCCTCGTAACGGATCTCCAGCTCGTCGAGGATGTGGCGCGCCAGATCGTCGCCGCCGCGACGGACGATCGCGCCAAGCACGATCGCGATGCCTTCGAGACATTTGGGATCGTGGTCGGGGTCGGGGTCCATGCCGGCATTGTACGAGCGGCCGCGCCGGCTACAATCCCGTCTCATGCCCTCGCATCGCGCCATGGCCGAACAGAACGCCCGCGCCAACCCGGTGACCCGGACGCGCCGGATTGTCGTCGGCATCGTCCTCGCGGTCACGTCCGCGGCCCTGTGGGCGCAGACCTTGGCCCCGTTCTTGTTCTCGCGCTGAAACGCAAAAAAGCCCCGCGCCGGCCGGAGCCGAGACGCGGGGCCGAGTCACCGAGTCGTTCAACAGAGTGGACAGGAGCCACTCGGTGTCCATCGACATGGACCTCGGAGGCCGACCGAAACGGCCGGCGAAGCCGTCTAGCCGGCGCCGAGGGCGGTGAGGTCGTTCTCGTCGCCCGGATTGGCGCGCAGCATCACGCCGGTGTTGATGGCGCCGAAGGTCTCCTTGGCGCCGTCCGGCCGGCGGCCGAGCAACGACACCGCCGAGACGTTGCAATATTCGTCAGTCGGGTAGAGGTCCTTGATCGTCGCGGGAATCAGGACTGTATCGCCCGCTTTCAGTTCCCGCCCCTTGGCGTCGTGCATCGCCGTCTCCTTCCTGCGTTATTGCCCGGTGCCGCCGGGCGCGGATTCAATGGCCCCGCGTCATCAGTTGCTGCAGGCCGAGCCACAGGGCGCCGAGAGCGGCCGTGACGATCAGGCCGACCGCCACCCGCACGCTGGTCTTGCGCAGCGACTGCGTCGACAGCCGCCATTCGCGCACGAATTCGAGATCCTTGCGGAAGTCACTGTCGAGCGCCAAGCGGGCGAGTTCGTGGATGACGACGAAATCGCGCTGCGTCTCGACGATCGCCTGCGGGTCCGAGACGTTGACGCCGATCACGATCAGCACCTCCTGCACCGCCTCCTTCGCCGCCGCCTTGGCGATCGCCTTCATCTCGTCGTGGGATAAATCGATCGACATCTTCCCCTCGCCCGTGCGTGCCGCATCCCCGATGACGCATCCCCGATCGCGACGCGCGCCATCCTCGCGTCCGGCCCGGCCGGGTTCGGCGGTCCGGCCGGGCCGCAGCGTCACTGCCGCGTGCTGCCGCCGGTGACGTTGCCGTCTTTCGCGAAGATGAGCGCCATGCCGCCGGTGATCAGGCCGATGGCGACCTGCGGGTCGACCGGCGCCTGGCCGGCGATCTTGACGCCCAACAACGACGCGACGCCGAGCCCGACGGTGAGCGCGCCGCCGGCGGTCGTCTTCCAGTTCGACATGAAGGATTTCATGGCTGTCCTCTGTTTGGTCGGAAATCCCGGCGGGCCCGGCCGGGCGCGGGTCGTGTCGCGTCGATCAGTCGTCGCCGGGCGCGGCGGGCAGCGCGATGCGGCGCTTCTTGAGGTCGGCGATCAGCAGCCGGTGCATCTCGATGTTCTGCTCGGCCGTGCCGGTGTAGCCCTCGATGCCGTAGAGCCCGGCCAGGCGGGCGCGCGACTTGAAGTCCGACTCCTTGCCGATCGCCTTGAGGAGATCGACGACGGACGAATCCTCGTCGAGGTCGACCGGCGCCGCGGCGGCGAGTTTGTCCAGCCGGGCGTCGAGCGTTTCCGCCGGGATGTCGGGAACGAGCAGATCCTGGACGAGATCGAACAGGCGCTTGAGCAACATGGGTGCGGTCCTTCTTTTGCGGGCGGGTGATGATCAGCGAAGGCAGGCCCGCGCCTGCCGCCGCTGCTTGGGTGTGAGGGTGACGCCGCGATCGTGGCCGAGATGCTCGAGCTCGGCCGTCGTCTTGCCGGCGGCGTAGAGCCGGATGGTCCAGCACGGCCACGGCAGGTCGGGCCCGTCGTCGCGCCGCGCCTTGGGCTTCGGCTTGGCCGGCAGCCGGGGTTTCGCGGCCGGCCGCACCGGCGGCGTGGCCACCGCCGGCGGGCTTGCGGCGATCGGAGCCATCGGCGCCGGCGCGCTGGGCGCCGGTGCGCTCGGTGCCGGCGCGGCGGCCTGCGCCGGCACGGGCCGGCAACGCGACGCATAGAGGCGGCAGTATTCCCGCCCGGCCCACGCCTTGAGCGACGACCAGGTGTCCGCCTGCGCGCCCGCCGTCGCCGCCAACAGCGCCAGGCCCGCGAGGCCGAGCCGGGTCATGACTTCGACGCCTTGGTGGCGGTCATCGCCTGCGCCAGGGCGCCGAGGAAGCGCACCCCGAACGAGACGACCGGCGAGGCGAGGCCGGTGCCGCCGGCGACCGCCGTGATCAGCGGCGCCACCACGGCGGCGACGCTCGCCGCCGTCGCCTCGTCGCCGATCGGCGGCGCGATGGTGCCGGTGGCGACGCCGAGACCGGACAGGATCAGGGCGATCAGCGAGGCGCCGGTGACCATCTTGTCCGACGAGGCGGCCGGCGCCGCGGGAGTGGCCGCCGCCGGCGCTGCGGACGCCGCCGGCGCGGCGGGGGTGGCGGAGAGCGTGATCGTCCGCCCCGCCCCCAGCACCCGCGCCAGCATCGCCTGGCGGGCGCTGGCGCGCTCCTCCGCCGTCAGGTCGTCCTTGATGAGGGCGAACAGCATCATGGCCTCCATGCGGGCGAGCACGGTGGCGACGTCGGCGGCCGCGGCGGCGGCCGGCGCGATGACGTCGGGCAATGTCGGCGCCGGCGCATCGGCGGCGAGGATCTCGACGTCGACCTTGCCTTTGCCGGCGAGCCCGATTGCCGCGGCCGTGGCCGGCGTCAAGTCGATGCCGGCATCGTTCTTGGGGATGCGGCCGTAATCGTCCGTTGTCTTGGCGAGGAATTGGGCCTCGACCCGCGGGCGGGCGCCGGTCAGATACCAGTCGTCGGTCTTGTTCCACGGGCCGACATCGATCACCGGCGCGGTCACGCTGCGACCGGTGGCCGGATTGGTGATCGTGAGCGTCGGGCGCGGGCCGGAGATCCGGCACGGCAGCGCGACGCCGGGCCGGTCCGCCCAGCCGGGCGCCACCTGGCCCCAACCATAGGCGGGTTCGTTGTCGGCCAGGCCGTCCTGGGGCGTGCCGTAGATGGTGGCGGTGACGCCATCGACTTTCATGATGGACCTCGTGGGTGCGGGAGACGGAGAAGACGGGGAGGTTTGCACCACCGGTGCCGGCGGCCAGCGCATCGCCAGCACCTCGCTGCGGCGGCGGCGCGAGCGCGTGACGGCGCCGCCTTGCGGGCTCGACTGATTGCCGCCGATGACGATCAGGGTGCCGTCGGCGGCGATCTCGTCGAGCGTCGCGACGTGGTGGTCGAAGATCAGGATGGCGCCGGGGCGCGGCTCGGCGAGCGCGCTGCCCCAGGTGGTCCAGGCCGCAGCCCACAGAAAGCGTGAAGTGTCGGTTCGTCCGTAGGGCGGACGGATGCCGGCCTTCATCACCGCCCAGGCCTCCGCCAGGCCGCACCACGCCGTCGCGTCGCTCTTGTAGGAGCGGCAATAGGCCTGCATGTCCGGGAAGGCCGCGGCGATGTCGCTGGCGAGCGCGAGCACGGCCGGATTGTCACCGACCTTGAATTCCTCGAGGCCGACGATCGAGCGTATGGCGGCAAGGTGCGCCGGCACGCCGGCGACCGGCTCGAAAGACATGTCGAGAGCTCCGGGGTCAGGTCTGGTGAGGGGTCTGGTTTGGATGGGCTAGGCCCGGCAACGATCGTCGAGCGCCGCTGAAGCGCGGCGCATTTCAACATCCGCATTGCGTGTTTTCGGCCGATTTACACGCACGAGTACGGCCGGTACCATCGGATGCTGAATTTCACGGTTGAGGGGGCTGCCGTGTTTCATCGATCGCGCGGCCTGACCATTGGGCAACGCACGTTTTTCGACCATCATCCCGACGTCTATGCCACCCGCGGCGAGACGATCACCTGCGAGGACGGGCACCCCATCTGCGACATGGCCGTGACCGCCCATGTGGGTGACACGCTTTTCCTGACGGCGAGTTTCATGCGCTGGCGGCAGCCGGCGCCCTACTTCGACGACGAGCCGATACCCCACTGCTGGCAATGCGGGTGCGATTGGCACTGCGCCGGCTTCCTGCATTTCGGCGACCGCTGGCGCATCCCACGCGGAGCTTTTCTCGGCCCCGAGTGGGACGATCACACTCCGCTCAAGCTGCAGGTGATCGGGTTTCATTTGTAGCGCAGGTTGATCACCACGCCAGGTGGAGGCGCGGACACGTCTCCGTCGTCGACGGCGCCCACGATGCAGAACGCCACCCCGGCCTTGAGATCAATGCTCGTTTGCCGCTTGGCCCATGCCGGCGCGCCGCCGGCTGCGGCCAGGATGGGGATTATCGCCGCCGGCTGGCCCGCGCAGGACGGCACCTGGACGCTGTCGAAGATCTTGAGATAGGCCGGCGACGACGACGCGTTGATCGACTCGAGATAAACCACGACACCCGGGGCGGCATTGACCAGAACAGCCATCGGCTCCGCCTTCGTCGCATAATTGGCGGAGCGGCCGCATATATGCGGTGGGCACGGCGGCGCCGGCTGGGCGCTCGCCTGCAATGCCGCCGTGGCGAGAAGTGCGGCGATCAGGACTCGGTTCATGGGTTCTTTCCTTCCTCAGTTGCAGTAGCCGGGAGACGGCGCGGACCCGGGCGCATTGCCGGGCAGAGAGGCGCAGGCACCGCCGGTGATGATCACGCCGAAGTCGGTGGCGAGATATCGCGTACCCGTCGAGGCGCCGGAGAATGTGACGTTCTGCAGCCAGATCAGCCCAAAGTTCGAACTCACCGTCGAGGCGATCGACCAGTTCGGCGAGCCCGTCAACGTCACCGTGATGGGATAGCCGGCGGCCTGAATATTGCCGCCGATCTGCTGATCGAACAGCATCTGCTGGCTGACCGTCGTTCCGGCCAGATTGGTGAAATCACCAAGGATCTGCACGATCCCGCCCGTCGCGGCGAAGATGGAGATGACGCAGTCATGGAATATGACGCCGGTGCCGATCTGGATGTAGCCAGGGACATTGGCGCCGACACAGCCACCGAGCGCAGACGACGGACCTTGCGAGATCGTCATGTTCTGCAGCTTGACCGGGACGTTGAGGACGCCCGTCAGGCTGACGAATGCATCACCGCCAGTGCTCCCTTTGAACGTCGAGCCGGCGCCGTCGAATACGATCATTTCCGCGGCGCCGCCTCCGCCGCCCGAAATGGTCGGGCCTGTGCCGACCACCGAACTCAGCTGCACCAGGTAGTAGCCGGTCGTCGTATAGGTCTGGCCGGAAGCCGACTGCAGCAATATGCTGCGGCCATTGAGATCGATTTCGTTCGACGCGATGTCCCAGGCGCGCTGTGGAGTCTCGCAGGCGTTGCCGGCGCCGGCCGCCAAGCAATCGTTGGTGTCGGCCCCGTTGGTTTTGTCGAAGTAGATGGTGGTGTTCGCCGGCAGCTTCCATCGCTGCGGGGGCGTCACGAGCCACGCATTGTTGCTGGCGAAAATCGTGAGTGTCTGCTTCGGCCACAGGATGAAGTCGCCGTGCCCGTTGACGGAAATCTTCTTGCCGCGCGCCGCATCCTCATTGGCGACGACCATAACGCAGGTCGACTCGTAGCCGCTCGCGGCGCTCACCGTCAAAGCGTAGAAGGCGCCGCCGCCGAGTGCGATGGTCGACCCGCAGTCGCCCGAGCCGGCCGTATAGGCCGACGTGATGGCAACACGCGCATTGCCCCACGATCCGTCGCCGCCGCCACATCCGGCGCCGGCATCAACGAAGTTTCCGTCGGCATCGATTCGGACACAATTGGATGACGTCAGCGTGCCTGTCGTCGTCACGAACTTCGACGTGTTGCCGGAGCGCGTGCCACTCTTGAACGGCAACGGCAGATCAGCGCCGACGAGGTCGCGGAATGACGGCTTTCCGGCGCCGCCGGAAGGCGGCGACGCATAGACGCGGTTCGCAGGCGCGACGCCGCCGGACTGCGGCGCCGCCGGCGCGGCTGACAGGACAAGAGCGAGCGCGGCCAAGGCCGCGTTGTTCAAACGTCGCATGATGCTTCCCTCTGGTTTGCGTCAGCCGGCGAGATAGTTGCCGTCGCCTGTGGGCTGAAAGACGATGGAGCCGAAGTCCGTCTCCCCAGGCCATGTCGATCGCCCGTTGATCGTCCCGCCGGAGACCCTGAAGGTTTGCGCGTAAGTGCCCCAACCGCCGGCGCTGTCGCCGAGCCCGTCCCAGACCCTGATCGGCGTCATTGCGTCAGGTGGCAAGTTGACGAAGCGCGCCGAGGGCGTCGCTGGCTTGAGGATGATGTTCGCCGACGTCGCCGGCAGCGTGATCTCGCCGTCGTCGACGAGCGTCGTGCTGCCGGTCGCGCTGGCGATGATGTTCTCGATCTCGGCCTGGATCGCCGCCGTCGCCTGATCGGTGAGGAGGCGGAACGTCGAGCCCGATTTGAAGCCGACCACCACCATTCCGGCGATCAGGCCGCCCGACACGGGGTTGTTGCCGCTCGCGGTCTTGATCGACAGTGCCGCTCCGCCGTTCAACGCGACCGATACGAACGCCGACGTCGTCGTGACGGCGATCGGAAGCGCGATGAGCTGCTCGCTCGTGACCGGCAACGGCGTCGTGGCGACGATCGCGTTGGCGGTGCCGCCACCGGCATTGACGGCGACCTGGAATGGATAACCGGGAACGTCGGCGATCCGCGTCCAGGATCCGGAGCCGGATGCGCCGGACTTCATGTAGAGGCCATTGTTGGCGGAGGTCGCGTCCCCGATCACCACGGCGCCGGTATGGGCCGCATGCGCCAGGTCGGCGTCGAGCGATGCCTTGCTTGTGTAGACCAGAAGATCGGAAGCGATGGCGAGTTCGATGATGCGCTCGATCTCCGTGTGATAGGCCTGCGCCTCGCCCATATCGGCGCCGCGATCGGCACCGCCGGCCGTCACGGGCGAATAGACGTCGCGCGCCAGGCGCGTGAGCGGGAGCGTCATCGTCGTATCCTTCGGTGGGTGGCGTTTTAGGTTGTCACGATCGCCGAGCCGAGGCCGGCGCCATTGAAGGCCTGCGCGGTCCAGCCGTATTCGTCGGTGCCATAATGGGTGATGTCGACCATCTGGCCGGGCTCGACCACATAGGGTGTCTCCGGCGCGCCCGGGCCGGTCGCGACGATCGTGTGGACGTTGAGGTCGGCCGGCGCCATGATGTCGATCCGAAAGCCGGTGATGCCTTCGGTGACGATGGGAGTCTTTGAGATCGCCGGCGCCGCCGGGGCAACCGGATCGGGGGCGGCAAACAGCACATCGAGATAGGGCGAGAAATTTGACCCGTTGCCGTCGTCGTCGAAGCCGCGCACGCGGAATTCCAGATGGGCGCCGGCGAATGTTCCGGCGGCCGTCGCATGGGTGCCGATGGCCGCAGAGGAGGTCTCGGACATGGACGTCCACGACCCCGGCGTCGCACCCGAATAGACCCGGTATTGCGCCTCGGCGATGGTGGCACCGGTCGGCAGCACATAGGCGAGCCGCACCTTGCCCGGCACCACGCCGGCGCCCCACGGCACGGCCGGCTGAGGCAGGCCGCCGAACAGGGCGAGGTCCGGGGTCGGGGTCGGCGCCGCCGCCTCGTCCACGGCCGGGTTCCAGGCCGTCAGACCTGGAAATACCGCGAACGGGATCTCGACCGTGCCGGCGCCGTCGTCGATGCGCGGCGGCGAGATCGCACAAGTTGCCGTCAGGTCGAGATCTGGGAATTCGATGGCGGCGGTGCGGCACCCCCAGGCGGCGACGCCGACCCAGTTGGTGACGACGACACCCTGGTCGCTCCTCGCCAAAGCGAAGATGCGCCGCGCGATGCGCTGCGCCTGCGCGGCCGACGGGCACATCTTGAGTTCGATGGTCTTGGTCTTAGTGCCGAAGCGATCGACCTCGTCGTCGATCTTCGCCCAGCCGATGCCGGCCATGTCGATCTCGGTGACCGAAAATTCGCGTTCCGGGCTGTAGTACTTGACGATGCAGACATTGGGGCGCTCGACCGCTTCCGGCCCGGAGCGGGTCTTGATGTCGATGATGTGTCTCAGCGGCAGCGTGATCTCGGGGTCCGGATCGTCGTCCACCAAGCGGATGCCGAGCTTGTCTCCCGGGCGCGGCACGATTTCGGCGCCGGCCGACATCAGCGCCTCGGCGAGCACGGTCGCCCGCGGCGTCTCGCTCGACCAGATGCCCCACAACCGCGACCGCTTTTCCGTCCCGGTCCGTGTGGCGACCAGGGCATCGGCCTTGGTGGCTTCGGCTGCGACGAACGGCATGTCGAAATCGGCGAGGCTCAACTCGTCGAAGGTGAGCGCGATGTGCAGGCAGGCCAGGATGCCGTTGTCGGACCACACGGTCGCGGTAGTGCGCGGATCATAGAGCGGCTCGCCGTTCTGCACGCGCTCGTATTCCGGCGGCCCGCTCTGATAGAGCTTGAGGAACAGGTCATTCTGCAGGCCCGGGCTGATGTAGAGCAGGAGCGTCTGGGCGATGCCGCGCACGCGGTGATCGGCAGTCCAGACGCTCGCGAACTGAGACATCAGCTGCGGCCACGCGGTCTCGCTGCCGTCGCCCGGCTTCGAGTGTATCTGCACCCAGGACACGCCGGCATGCACCCAGGGGGGCGACTGCACGGTGCCGTCCGGATCGACCAGCACTTCACGCCCGCCGAGATAGTGGGTGATGTCGCCGCTGATGGGGCCGCGGCTATTGGCGATCACCCGCCAACGGTTGTCGCCATTGGTGGCGCCGAAGATTTTCAGGCCGCCGATGCGCACGCGGCCGACGGCGCGCAGCTCCGGCGCTTCGGCCGATTCGAAGGTCGACTTGGCGTCGGTCGGGTTGACCGACGGCGCGTTCTGCCCCGACGGCGAAAGGATCGAGCTCAGAGCGATCGAGCCGCCGACAACCACGGCCGTGGCGATCGCCTGGGCGATGGTGATCGTTGTTGCCCCGATAGTCAGGAGCGTCGCGCTCGTGGCTGGAAGGAGCGCCGTCACGACGGCGGCAGTGATCGAGATCGGATCAGCGGCGGCAGCGGCCGTGAACGCCGCCAACAGCAACATAGCGATGGCGACGGTCTTCACGGGACGGCCCATGCGGCAACGATCGTGGATGTACGGGGTTGCATGAAAGAGACGCCGGTATCCGTACGGACACAGCAGGTTCCGCCGGCCGCGAAGATCACGCCGGCGGGGCCGAAGCTCATCTCGACCAGGCCGACATCGCCGAGCGCCGGGGCGCCGGTCGGCGCCAGGCCGTGACGAAAAGCGAGATCGCTCCACAGCGCCGGCAGGCCGCCGGCGCCCACGATGATCGCCTGCGCGTCCCGGCGCGACGCGTAGGCGGGCACCGCGACGTCCATATGAGCCGCGCGCGCGATCCACGCCCGCACCCATGAGCAACAATCGTCGACGCCCCACGTGACCGGCTTGTCGCGCAGGCTCGCCACGAATTCGGCCAGCTGTTCGGACCTGCTCACGACCAGCTCTCCGAGACCTTGACGCCGACGAACTCCAGCCCACGGTCGCCCGGATAGCGCCGCTTCTGGTCGGCATCGTTCCAGCGG
>JAVDCA010000023.1 GCA_030848545.1 Astrobacterium formosum | reverse complement strand
GCGCTGGAACGACGCTGACCAGAAGCGGCGATATCCGGGCGACCGCGGGCTGGAGTTCGTCGGCGTCAAGGTCTCGGAGAGCTGGTCGTGAGCCGGTCCGAACAGCTTGCCGAATTCGTGGCGAGCCTGCGCGACAAGCCGGTCACGTGGGGCGTCGACGACTGTTGCGCATGGGTTCGCGTCTGGATCACGCGCGCGGCTCATATGGACGTCGCGGTGCCCGCCTACGCGTCGCGCCGGGACGCGCAGGCGATCATCGTGGGCGCCGGCGGCCTGCCGGCGCTGTGGAACGATCTCGCCGTCCGCCACGGCCTGGCGCCGACCGGGGCCCCGACGCTCGGCGATGTCGGCCTCGTCGAGATGAGCTTCGGCCCCGCCGGCGTGATCTTCGCGACCGCGGGAATCTGTTGCGTGCGCACCGACACCGGCGTCTCGTTCATGAGCCCCCGCATCTCTACGATCGTCGGCGCCTGGAGGGTACCGTGACGACGTTCCTGATCGCCATGGTGATGTTGTCGGCGTCCACCGCTGCGGCCGCCGCCGATCCGATCAGCATCACCGCCGCAGTTGTGACGGCGCTCCTTCCGGCGACGGGTGCGACGCTCTTCACCATCGGAGCAACGACGATCACCATTGCCCAGGCAATCGCCACCGCTGTGGTGGTCGGCGGCTCGATCGCTCTGAGCTCGATCCTTTCGCCGTCGGGGCAGAATGCGTCGTCTGTCAATCCGACCGACGCCAAGTCGACCTTCGAATCGGCCGAAGCGCCGGAGCTGCGCGCCATCGGCCGCGTGCGGATTGGCGGCCTGAAAATATTTGGAGCCACCAATGGCGACAACCGCTGGCGGGTGATCGCCAACAGCCGCGGTCCGATCAGCGGCGATATCACCCACTATCTCGGCGGGCGTGAAGTGCTGGTCGATCCGGACGGCACCGTCCAGTCGCCGCCCTGGGTGCATGCCGGCGTGTCCTGGGTGCAGGTGCATTCGAAGCCGGGCGACGGCAGCGAAACCGCGTGGCCGCAGCTGATCTCTGAGTTCCCCAGCATCTGGACTGCCGATCACCGCGTGCGCGGCATCGCCCAGACGCTCCTACTCTACATCAGCCCGGGCCTGCAGAACGACCTGTTCCTCAAGCTCTATCAGAGCGGGCCGCCTGAATACGAGCGCGTGCAGGCCGGCGAGCCGCTGTACGATCCGCGCATTGGCGCGACCGCGTGGTCGGACAACGGTATCCTGGCATGCCTGCACATCGCGCTCACCTTCGATGAGTTGAGCCTCGCCGATTTCGACATGCCGTTCGTCGCAGCGGAAGCCACCAAGGCCGATGAGCTGGTCGCGACACTGACCGGGACGGAAAAGCGATCGCGGCTGTGGGGAATCTGGTCGAGCGAGACGCCACGGGCGACCGTGCTCGCCGAGGCGCTGATGTCGGCCGGCGCCGAGATCGTGCCGCGCCCTGGCGACAAGCTCGGCATTCGCCTGGTGGACGACGATCCGGACCCCGAGATCACGCTGCCGCTGCGCCACATCATCGACATCAAGACCCGCTCCGGGCCGGAAGCGGTCGAGCGCCCCAATGTCTGCATCGTCAAATACTACAGCCCGGAACGCGAGTATTCGATCACCGAGATCGACATGACCGGCATCGGCTGGGCGAAGATCGACGACGAGGTCGACCGCTTCGGCACCAAGACCAAGACCGTCGAACTCAAGATGTGCCCGTCGGCCGCGCAGGCGCAGCGCATCGCGCGGCGCATCTTTGCCTTGGCGCGGAGCGACCAGGGCGTCGTCGTCACCAACTGGGTCGGCGTCTCCGCATGGGGGTGCCGCACCGCCGCCATCGAGTTCCCGGATCTCGACATGACGGCGACCTGCGCCATCTCGCCGCCGCGCATCGACGACGGCGCCGGCGCGGTCGAGATCCCGTTCGCGGTCTTTCCAGGTCTGACGGCCTGGAACCCGGCCGTGGACGAGGCGGCGGCGCCGACCCCGACCCCGGACCTCGCCCTCTTCGGCGGCCTGCCTCAGCCGGCCGTGCCGTGGGGCGCCGGCGTGGTGCCGGGGAAGGTGCGGCTCGCCTATGTGCTTCCCGCCGGCGCCACCATCGCGGAGGCACAATTCCGCGTCTATTCGGGTGCGACGCCGGGGTCGTGGACGTCCATGTCCGAGACCTCCTCTGCGGCCATCGGCACCCATGCGACGGCCGCCGGGACGTTCGCAGGCGCCCATCTGGAATTTCGTGTGCGCGGCTTCGACGACGACGGCAACGGATCCAATTTCTCGCCCTATCTCGATGTGCTGTTTGCCGCTCCCGATCCGGTTGCCCCGGCGGCGCCGGCGATCTCAAAGACTCCCATCGTCACCGAAGGCATCACCGGCTTTCGCATCGACATCACGGCGCCGACCGGTCTCAACGTCCACACGATCGTCGCGACCGGGCCGGGCGCGCCGGAGACACCCTATGTGGTCGAGCCCGGCCAGATGGTCGACATCACCCACTATGGCGCGGACGATACCTGGACCGCGCAGGCTTTCAACGGGGCCGGCCTCGGTTCGGCGATCGTGACAACCTAAACGCCATATACCGAAGGATACAACGATGACGCTCCCGCTCACGCGCTCAGCGCGCGACATCTTTTCGCCTGTGACGGCCGGCGGCGCTCTGCGTGGCGCCGACATGGGCGAAACTCAGCTCTGGGGCACCGAACTTGAGCGCATGGTTGAATTGGCCATGCAGTCGGGAAATTTATATACAAGCAAGGCATCTTTGGATGCGGACCTCGCCCACGCCGCCAACGCTGCCGCCACGGTGATCGGTGATGCGACCGTGGCCAACAACGGCGTCTACCGCAAGAACGGCGCCTCCGGTACCGGATCGTGGACGCGGATCGCCGACATTCCCGGCTACTCGTTCCAGGTCGCCGTCAACGCCGGCGCGGGCACAGCCAACGCCATCGTGGCGACGACGCTCTTGCCGGTCTCGTCGGCGCAGCTGATCTCGTTGCCGATTGTCGCCACCAACACGGCGTCACCGGTCACGGTCGTATTCAACGATACGGCTGCCCTGACCATCAAGACGTCGTCGGGCAACGATCCGGCGATCGGCGGGCTCGTCGCCGGCGGTCGTGTCGCCGGCTACCAGAGCGGCACGACCTTCGTGATGCTGTCCGACCAGGCCTCGGCCGCGGTTGTGGCGGCCGCGGAAGCTGCGGCAACGGCCGCACAGGCCGCCAAGACAGCAGCGGAAGCGGCGGCGTCGGCGGCGCAGGGCTACGCCGCAGACGCCGCCTTCCAAGCCAATATGCCGATCTACCTTAGCCGCACCAGCGCCGTGGCCGCGACCATCCCGGCCGCCGTCAAGGCGATCTGGACCTCCGGCTACGCCGCGGCCGGCGACCTAGGTGGTGCAGCCTACAAGCGTGTTTCGGCGCAGCCGAGTCACGGCGGCCGATTCCGATCGACGGATCGCTTCCTGCCCGACGGAAGCACGGACTCCAGCAATGGCGGGTGGTGGGAGATCGCGTCGCCGGATCTCGACGTGCGCATGTTCGGTGCCGTCGGAAACGGGTCGACGGACTGCGCCGCGGCCCTCAGCGCCGGCGTCGCGGCGGCGATCGCCCTCGGGGTGCCGCTGCGTGTGCCGGCGGGAAATTTCCGCACCAGCGCTCAGCTGATCGTGACCGGCAACCTGCGCCTGATCGGTGCCGGCAAGAATGCCTCTTTCATCTTGTTCGACAGCGGCGTCAACGGCCTCACATTCTCCGGCGGCTACCAGAGCGTCACGCTCGAACATCTGGCAATCTCGGCGCCGGCGGCCACGGCATTGATGCTCGGCGATGCGTCGCACGTCAATTCGAACAGCCTCGTTTCAGACTGCAAGTTCTTCACCTCATCGGTCGGGATCGCCTGTGCCAACGCGACGGCGACGCGGATCCTCGGTTGCGACTTCCTCGACTGCGGCTTTGCGGGCATCAGCGTGTCAGCCCCGCTCGGCGTCGATGCCGGCGACAGCGTCGTCATCGGCTGTCACTTCATCAACACCGGCCCGCTCAACGACGTCGGGGCTGGCATCTATCAGATCTCCGGCGGCGGTTGGAAATACTACGAGAACAAGATCCTGGCGTTCAACGTCGGCTTTCATCTCTTCGCTTCGCTCGGCGGCGCCACCTCGTCATCGCTACTCCTGCACGGCAATTCGATCGAGGGGTGCACGTGGTGCGTCCTGATGCAAAACCAGAGCAGTTCGTCGGGGTACATGCAGCACATCTCGATCATGGGCAACCAGATCGGCACGAAGAACGGCGGTCAGGCCGGCATCGCCATTATGGTCACCGACACGCGGGAATGGGCGCAGATCATCAACGTCTCATCGAACGTGATCAGAAACACGAACTCGACCAACGGGATACAGATCGACGGCGCCACGGCCATCAACGTAGTGGGCAACACGATTGCGGGCGTCGGCACCCAGACGGGGTACGGCATCGCGATCGGAAACCACACCACGAACGGGTATGTGGCGATCAACAATGTGTCGGGTTACGGGACCAATAAGGTCATCAATTCCGGCATCGACGTGACCGCCGCAACGAACGGTCCTTGAGCTGAACCATCTCCTTCGAGGAGACCACCATGCCGATCGATCTCACGGTCGCCGGCGTGCCGGCGCACCTCGCCGCCATGCGCTCGATCGTCGGCCTCGAGGAATTCAAGGTCGGCGACAACCCGGCCGTGCTCGCGCTCGCCAGCGACATCGCCGCGGCCTTTCCGGACATGTTGGCCTATTGCCGCGCCTACAAGAGCGACGCAACGGCATGGTGCGGTCTGGCGCAGGCGTGGGCGGTGATGAAGGCCGGCATCCGGCCGCCCTACGGACGAACCGACACGTCACGCTTCCTGTGGGCCGCGGCCTGGACCAGCTGGGGTACCGCGCTTGCCGAGCCGCGCCCCGGCGCCATCCTGATCTTCGACCACCACGTCGCGACGCTCGACGAGATCGCCGCCGACGGCGCCCTGATCGTCATCGGAGGCAACCAGTCGAGTCCGCAAGGCGGCGCCGTCACACGTGCGCGCCGCCGCCGCGACGAGGTGCTGGCGATGCGCTGGCCGCCGGCGCCGGTGGTGCAAGCCGCCCCGTCTTCCCCGTCTTCTTCACCCACGAGGTCCATCATGAAAGTCGACGGCGTCACCGCCACCATCTATGGCACGCCCCAGGACGGCCTGGCCGATAACGAACCCGCCTATGGCTGGGGCCAGGTGGCGCCCGGCTGGGCGGATCGGCCCGGCGTCGCGCTGCCTTGCCGGATATCCGGTCCGCGCCCGACGCTCACGATCACCAATCCGGCCACCGGCCGCAGCGTGACCGCGCCGGTGATCGACGTCGGTCCGTGGAACAAGACCGACGACTGGTATCTGACCGGCGCCCGTCCGAGGGTCGAGGCCCAGTATCTCGCCAAGACGCCGGACGACTATGGCCGCATCCCCAGGAACGACGCTGGCATCGACCTGACGCCGGCCACGGCCGCGGCGATCGGTCTTGCCGGCAAAGGCAAGGTCGACGTCGAGATCCTCGCCGCCGATGCGCCGGCGCCGACATTGCCCGACGTCATCGCGCCGGCCGCCGCCGCGGCCGCCGGCGTGCCCGCCGACGTCGGCACCGTGCTCGCCCGCATGGAGGCCATGATGCTGTTCGCCCTCATCAAGGACGACCTGACGGCGGAGGAGCGCGCCAGCGCCCGCCAGGCGATGCTGGCGCGGGTGCTGGGGTCGGGGCGGACGATTACGCTCTCCGCCACCCCCGCCGCGCCGGCGGCGTCCGTAGCGCCGGCGGCGGCCACTCCCGCGGCGCCGTCCGCCTCGTCGGACAAGATGGTCACCGGCGCCTCGCTGATCGCCCTGATCCTGTCCGGCCTCGGCGTCGCCACCGGCACCATCGCGCCGCCGATCGGCGACGAGGCGACGGCGGCGAGCGTCGCCGCCGTAGTGGCGCCGCTGATCACGGCGGTCGCCGGCGGCACCGGCCTCGCCTCGCCGGTCGTAACGTTCGGGGTGCGCTTCCTCGGCGCCCTGGCGCAGGCGATGACCGCCACCAAGGCGTCGAAGTCATGACCCGGCTCGCCCTCGCGGGCCTGGCGCTGTTGTTGGCGACGGCGGGCGCGCAGGCGGACAGCTGGTCGTCGCTCAAGGCGTGGGCGGGGCGGGAATACTGCCGTCTCTATGCGTCGCGTTGCCGGCCTGTGCCGCCGCCGGCCGCCTCGCCGGCACCGATCGCGCCAGCACACAGCGCGTCAGCACTTAGCGCGCCTGCGCCGACGGCTCCGATCGCCGCAAGCCCGCCGGCACTGGCCGCGCCGGCGGCGCCACCGGCCACGAAACCCAGGATGCCGGCCAGGCCGAAGCCCAAGGCGCGACGCGACGACGGGCCCGACCTGCCGTGGCCGTGCTGGACCATCCGGCTCTACGCCGCCGGCAAGACGACGGCCGAGCTCGAGCAGCTCGGCCGCGATCGCGGCGTCGCCCTCACACCCAAGCAGCGGCGGCAGGCGCGGGCCTGCCTTCGCTGATCATCACCCGCCCGCAAAAGAAGGACCGCACCCATGTTGCTCAAGCGCCTGTTCGATCTCGTCCAGGATCTGCTCGTCCCCGACATCCCGCCGGAGACGCTCGACGCCCGCCTCGACAGACTCGCTGCCGCGGCGCCGGTCGACCTCGACGAGGATTCGTCCGTCGTCGATCTCCTCAAGGCGATCGGCAAGGAGTCGGACTTCAAGTCGCGCGCCCGCCTGGCCCGGCTCTACGGCATCGAGGGCTACACCGGCACGGCCGAGCAGAATACCGAGATGCACCGGCTGCTGATCGCCGACCTCAAGAAGCGCCGCATCGCGCTGCCCGCTGCGCCCGGCGACGACTGATCGGCGCGACATGACCCGCGCCCGGCCGGGCCCGCCGGGATTCCCGCCTTAACAGAGGAAAGCCATGAAATCCTTTCTGTCGAACTGGAAGACGACCGCCGGCGGCGCGCTCACCGTCGGGCTCGGCGTCGCGTCGTTGTTGGGCGTCAAGATCGCCGGCCAGGCGCCGGTCGACCCGCAGGTCGCCATCGGCCTGATCACCGGCGGCATGGCGCTCATCTTCGCCAAGGACGGCAACGTCACCGGCGGTAGCACGCGGCAGTGACGCTGCGGCCCGGCCGGACCGCCGAACCCGGACGGCCGGGCCGGACGCGTGGATTGCGCGCGTCGTCATCGGGGATGTGGCACGCGCGGGCGAGGGGAAGATGTCGATCGATTTATCCCACGACGAGATGAAGGCAATCGCCAAGGCGGCTGCGAAGGAGGCGGTGCAGGAGGTGTTGATCGTCATCGGGGTCAACGTCTCCGACCCGCAGGCGATCGTCGAGACGCAGCGCGATTTTGTCGTCATCCACGAACTTGCCCGCCTGGCGCTCGATTCGGACTTCCGCAAGGATCTCGAATTCGTGCGCGAATGGCGGCTCTCGACGCAATCGTTGCGCAAGACCAGCGTGCGGGTGGCGGTCGGCCTGATTGTCACGGCCGCCCTCGGCGCCCTGTGGCTCGGCCTGCAGCAGCTGATGACGCGCGGCCATTGAATCCGCGCCCGGCGGCACCGGGCAATGACGCACGAAGGAGACGGCAATGCACGACGCGAGAGGACGGGAATTGAAAGCGGGTGACACGGTCCTGATTCCCGCGACGATCAACGACCTTTTTCCGACCGAGGACTACTGCAACGTCTCGGCGCTCTCGGTGTTCGGACGTCGGCCCGACGGCGCGAAGGAGACCTTCGGCGCCATCAACACCGGCGTGATGCTGCGCGCCAATCCGGGCGACGAGAACGATCTCGCCGCCCTCGGCGCCGGCTAGAGGGTTTCACCGGCCGCCTCCGGCCGGATCCGAGGTCCATAGCGATGGACACCGAGTGGCTCCTGTCCACTCTGTTGAACGACTCGGTGACTCGGCCCCGCGTCTCGGCCCCGGCCGGGCGCGGGGCTTTTTTGCGTTTCCGCCTTCTCACTCCTCCGAATTGAAGCCCTTACCGGGCTGCCGCCAGCCGACGAGCGATCCAGGCTCGGGATGCTGCAGGCATTTCCGGCACCGCAGCCGGCCATACAGGCTTGCCAGGGTGACCTCTCGATGGTCGCCCGGGATCAATCGCAAGGGTTTGTCCACCGAGCCGCACCGGCACCGAATCGTCAGGTGGGTAGAGCCCGCGCGGGCGAGCTCTAAGAGGGTGGTGGACTCGGGGAGGGGATCGGCCATTGCGGGCGAGTCATATGCCCTGGAACGAGTCGGGAACAGTCACGGGACTTCTTCGGGACTTTTTGCGACGACTTCGGGACTTTTGTGCCGTTTTGTTCCGTTCCGGCACAGATGGCGGTCGCGGAACCGACGGAAATCAGACAATGATTTCAGAGGGTTGATGGTCGGAGCGCCGAGATTTGAACTCGGGACCCCCAGTCCCCCAGACTGGTGCGCTAACCGGGCTGCGCTACGCTCCGAACGGGCGCGGACTATAGGGTCCAACCCCCACCGGCGCAACAGAAAGGACGTCCGGTTCCGGCATGGCGGCCCGTTCCTGTGCACGGTGGCGCTTGTAGCGGGTCGTGGCGATGGAAAGCCCCCAGACGAGGCCGGTGAGCAGGTGGAAGTGTCGCCAGTGGTCGATGTCGATGATGAAGCTCTCGCCGATCAGGCCCACATAGGTGATGCTGATGGGGATGAAGAGCTGCTGCCACGGCGTTCTGACGAACATGTTGCGCACGGCGAGCCACAGCGTCACCAGCACCACGCTCAGATAGGACAGGCCGCCGAGCCAGCCATAGGTCACGAAGCTTTTCAGGAAGGTATTGTGGGCCGCCTCGCCGTAGATGCGGGCGAATTCGAAGGCGCCGAGCCCGGCCGGATGGTCGAAGGTGATCAGGAATCCGATGATGTGGCGCCCGAACCGACCCATGGGGCCGGCGTCGTAGGACTGCACCACCTTGAGGCGCGTCATCATCAGGTCGCGGATGGATTCGAACGACAGCATCACGGCGACGCCAGCGGCGATGACGAGGGCGGCGACGATCGTGAAGGTGACGATGCGCATGCGGAACTTGGTCGTCGTCGCGGTCAGCCACATCATCGCCATGGTGGCGAGGCTCGCGAAGACCAGCACGCCCCAGGCAGCGCGGGAGAACGACAGCAGCAAGCCGAACAAGAGGAACATGGCAAGGGCGGTCGTCCTCACCCTGATGCCCTCCATGAGCAGGCGCTGGAACAGGTACACGATGGGCAGGATCAGCCAGTTGCCGAGCAGGTTCGGGTCCTTGAATGTGCCGGTGGCGCGTTCGGCCCAGGTCAACTTGGCGGCGAGCGCCTCGCCGCCGATCTTGAAGTAGCCGATGATGCCCGCGATGGTGACGACCACGCCGGCGAAGATGTAGCCGGCCCGCATGAGCTCGACCCGGCGGACGCAGTCATGGGCGAACAGGCAGGCGAAAACCACGGCCGTCATCGATAGATAGATGGAAATGATGATGAACTTGACGAGGACGATGTCCTCGATGAGTTGGAGGAGCGCGACGGCGCCGCTCAGGTTCCAGAACAAGAGCAGCAGCATCAGCGGGATGACGGTCGGTTCCACCCGCATGCGGCCGATGGCGCCGGCGACGCACAGGAAGATGAAGATCGCCTCGTAGGGAGCCGGCTCGACGATGATGAACGAACTCGAGCAGATGAGGACGAACAGCACCGTGTTGATCAGCCGCTCGCCGCTCGTGCGCACGAGCGGCGCGTCATAGGAGCGGGGCGCGGCAGCCTCGAGCGCACTCAATAGGCGTTCTCCGACTTGAGAAGCGCGAACGGCGTGCGGATGAGGATGTAAATGTCGAACAGGAGCGACCAGTTCTCGATGTAGTAGAGGTCGTGCTCGACGCGGCGCTGGATCTTCTCCTGCGTGTCGGTTTCGCCGCGCCAGCCGTTGATCTGCGCCCAGCCGGTGATGCCCGGCTTGACCCGGTGGCGGGCGAAATAGCCGTCGACCGCCTCTTCGTAGAGGCGGTGCTCGGCCTTGGCTTGCAGGGCGTGCGGGCGCGGCCCGACCAGAGACAGATTGCCGGTGAAGACCACGTTGAAGAGCTGCGGCAGCTCGTCGAGCGAGGTTTTCCGGATGAAGCGTCCGACCCTCGTCACGCGAGGATCGTCCTTGGTGACCAGGCGGGCCGCGGTTGCGTCGGCCTTGTCCACATACATGGAGCGGAACTTGAAGACTTCGACGAGTTCGTTGTTGAAGCCGTAGCGACGCTGGCGAAACAGCACCGGACCGCGGCTGTCGAGCTTCACCGCGACCGCGACGGCGGCCAGGACCGGCGCCAGCGCGACGAGCGCCAGCGCGCCGACGATGCGGTCGAACACCGACTTGAGCACCAGGTTCCAGTCGGCCAGCGGCTTGTCGAAGATGTCGAGGACGGGGACGTTGCCGATATACGAGTAGGCGCGCGGGCGGAAGCGCAGCCGGTTCATGTGGGCGGCGAGCCGCACGTCCACCGGCAGCACCCACAGCTTGCGCACCATCGCCAGCACCCGCTCTTCGGCGGTGAGCGGCAGCGACACCAGGATCAGGTCGACGCGGGTGAGCCGCGTGAACTCGACCAGGTCGTCGACGGTGCCGAGCTTCGGCGCGCCGGCAACCACTTCGGGCGAGCGGTCGTTGCCGCGATCGTCGAACACGCCGCAGATGCGCAGGTCGGAATCCGCCTCGGCATGGAGTGCGCGCACCAGCGCTTCGCCTTCGCGACCGCCGCCGACGATGACGACGCGGCGCACCAGACGGCCCTGGCGCGCCCAGCGCCGTACCAGCGCGGTCAGGACCAGCCGGTCGGCGAGCAGCGCGGCAAGGCCGACGAGATACCAGCTCGCCGCCCAGCTCCTCGACATCGAGCTTTCGAATTTGATGAAGAAGGCCAGCGCGAGCGCCACCAAAAAGACGATGGTCCAGGCGGCGGCGAGACGGCCCAACTGGTGCACATGGGTGCGAAATGCCGTGGTCGAATAGATCTCGAAGGCCTGGAAAGCGACGAGGGCCGAGAGCGAGACCGCGATGTCGGCATAGACATAGCGTTCGTCGAATCCGTTCTGTGGATACACGTAAAGGCTGTAGATGGCGGCGCCGATCATCGCCACCATCAGGCATTCCAGTGCCCGCACGGTGCCGACCAGAACGACGGGCGAGATCGGATGCGGCACCGGCTCGGCCGCGATGGCGCGCGCGAGCGGCCCGAGCTCACGCACCTGCGCGCGCCGGCGTGCCGCGGCGACGGCAGTCGCCGCCACCGTATGCGCGCCGTGCGCAAAAACGGCTGGCGGTTCGGTGAGCTGCGTCATGGGGGCCTGGAACGCATGGGACAAAAAGGAATGCGAACTCGACTACATGTCGGGCTTTACACCTAGCGCCAATTCCTCTCGAAAAGGTAAACCCGAAGTAAATGACGTCGGGTCGCGGGCGGCTTCGCTCAGTCGGCGGCATAGCCGCGTGTGAGCAACCCGATCCGCCCTTCGTTGAGTTCCTATGTCGGGTAAATCCGACATAGGGGGCGGCCCAGGCGGCCTCATCCTTCGAGACGCGCTCGAAGACAGGCGCTTCTCAGGATCAGGTCTTGCGAACTTGTTCGACGTTAATACGAGGTATCTCTACGCGCCGTGCCATGCGTGGGCGCCGGCTGGTGCGGCTTCGCCGCGCAGGCACTCGTCGTAAAGGTGCTCGATGTCGGCCTGCATGGTGGCGATGTTGAAGCGTGGGGCGAGCCAGTCGCGGCGGGCCTGGGCGTCGCGGGCGGCGGCGGCCGGGTCGGCGAGGGTGCGCTCGAGCGCGTCGGCGAGGGCGTCGGCGTCGCCCGCGGGCACGAGTTCGCCGGCACGGGGCCCGAAAATTTCCGGAATGCCGCCGACTTGCGTCGCCACGATGGGCATGCCGGCCGCGATGGCCTCGAGGACCACATAGGGCATGGATTCCGCCCGTGACGGCACCACGACCATACGGCCGAGCGCAAAAGCCTCACGTGCCGGCATGGGATCATGGAACTGGACGCGCCCGGCGATGCCGAGGTCGCGGGCGAGCGCCTGGTAGCGGGGCAACTCGTCGGGCTGGCCGACGAGATGGGCCGTGGCGAGCCGGCCGTGACGGGTGGCGAGGCGGGCGATGGCATCGAGCAGCACGTCGATGCCCTTGAGCTCCCGGAAGGTGCCGATGAAGAGGATGTCGCGGGCTTCCGCGGCCGGTTCGACCGTCACGAATTCGTCAGGGCGCAGGCCGTTGCGGATGACGGCTGCTCGGCAACGCGGTGTTCCGATCTTGTGCCGATAGGTTTCCGCTTCGTAGGCGCTGACATGCACGAGCGCGTCCGTGAAACGTTCGAACAGCCGCTCGACCGCGAAATAGAACCGCCCGGCGGGCGATCGCGGGTCGTAGTGCAGGCTGCCGCCATGCGGTGCGTAGATGCGCACGATCCGGCGTCGGCGGCGCAGCACAGTGCCGATCAGTCGTCCATACACGCCGCCCTTGGCGCCGTGGCAGTGAATCACGTCCGGTTCGAGAGAGCCGATGTGTTTCAAGGCCTTCGCGAGTGCCCCGAGATCCGAGGGCGAGACGCTGCGGCGCATGGGCAGACGGATGGCACCGAGGCGGAGCGATGGCATGAGGGTCGCGATCGCGGCTTCCTCGAAGGCGCCGCCCGTCATGGAGTCGCAGACGATGCCGACCGAGTGTCCGGCTGTGGCCTGTGCGGCCGCCAGATCGGCGACATGCCGGAATACGCCACCGACCGGCGCCCGGAAGATATGGATGACTTTCTTTCGGCTTTCTGCGGCCATGGCCTGTCGATCGCTGCTATCGCTCTTCGTGCCGCGGGCGTCGGAAATCTCAGCCTAGTTAGTCCTCCGGGCGGTTAAGAAATGCCCCCAGACCGCCATACCGGGCGACCGTTAACGCGAACTCAACCTTAATGGTTTGTCATCGGCGGCAGGCGTCCCGGTCGGACGTGAGAAATGTGGCGTAGCGAGTGCGGAGTGTCCCGATGTCAGTCAAGCCGAAGGGCGCAGGTGGACGCGTCGACAGCGATATCGACGTCAGGCTCCTCGGACAGGCGCTGTGGCGGCGCAAGAAATGGATCATCTGGCCGACGCTGATCGCCACCATCCTGGCGGCGGTCGCCGTCAACGTGATCACGCCTCGCTACAAGTCGGAAGCCCGCATCCTCTATGAGGGCCGCGAAAACATCTTCCTGCGGCCGGACGTGGAGAAGGCGCAAGGGGAGCGTCCGAGCGCCGACGCCGAGGCTCTGGCGAGCCAGGTGCAGGTCGTAATGTCGCGCACGCTCGCCCTCGACGTCATCGCCAAACTCAATCTCGACAAGCTGCCGGAATTCGACCCCGTCCTCAACGGCGTCTCGCCGCTCAAGCAGATCCTGGTAATGGCCGGCATCTCGCGCGACACCCTCAAGCTGACGCGGGAAGAGCGCGTGCTCGAATCCTATTATGACCGCATCACCGTCTATGCCATCGAGAAGTCGCGGGTGATCGCGGTCGAATTCCAATCGGCCGACGCCGAACTCGCCGCCCGCGTCACCAACGCCATCACGGAGAGCTACCTGGTGCTGCAGCAGCAGGCCCGGCAGGACCAGACCCAGGCCGCAAGCCGCTGGCTTGCCAACGAAATCGAAAACCTGCGCGGCAAGGTCAGGGAAGCGGAGGGCAAGGCGGAGACGTTCCGCGCCCGCACCAACCTCTATGTGGGCACCAACAACACCATGCTGGCGAACCAGCAACTCGGGGAATTCAATTCCCAACTCGCCGCCGCCAGCGCCCAGAAGACCAATGCGGAGACGCGCGCCCGCCTGATCCGCGACATGCTGCGGCGGAACGAGCCCATCGAGGCCTCCGACATCGTCAATTCCGAACTGATCCGCCGGCTGTCCGAGCAGCGTGTGCTCCTCTCCGCCCAGCTCGCCGAGCAATCCTCGACGCTGCTCGACGGCCACCCGCGCATCAAGGAGCTCAAGGCGCAGATCGCCGATCTCGAACGCCAGATGCGCATGGAGGTCGAAAAGCTCGCGCGCATGCTCGAGAACGACTCCAAGCTCGCCGATGCGCGGCTCAAGAGCACGATCTCCAACCTGGATACGCTCAAGACCCAGACGGCCTCCACGAGCGAGCAGGACGTGCAACTGCGCGCCCTCGAACGCGAGGCGAAGACCCAGCGCGACCTGCTCGAATCCTATCTGGTGAAATACCGCGAGGCGTCGGCCCGCGGCAGCATCGGCAGCGCGCCGGGCGACGCTCGCATCATATCCCCCGCGGTCGTCTCCAATACGCCGTACTTCCCGAAAAAATTCCCCATGATCGTAATGGCCTTTCTGGCAAGCTTCTTCGTCTCGTCGGGCTTCCTGGCGACCGGAGAACTCCTGCGCATGACGGCCCCGGCACCGGAGCCGCGGCGCGCACCCATGGCGCGAACGGCGGCCGTGGGCGCGCGCGATCACGGCGTCGCTTTCGCTGCGATCGATGGGTTTGCCCGAAGCCTGCGTGAGGCCGGCGAGGAGGGCCGGCGGGTCGCCGTGTTCGGCGCCGAGGACGGCATTTATACCGCCTTGACCGCAATGACGCTCGCCCGCGCGCTGTCCAGGGATGCCCGCACGGTGCTGGTCGATCTCACCTTCGTGCCGCCGGGTCTGTCGGCCGTTTCGGTCGATCCAACTGCGCCGGGTGTGGCGGAACTGGCCCGTGGTGCCGCTTCGTTCGGAGACGTCATCACCCGCGACCGCCTGTCGGGCCTGCACCTCGTCGCCGCCGGCGACCGGCCGG
The DNA here is from genome assembly GCA_030848545.1 of Astrobacterium formosum. Lineage (GTDB taxonomy): Bacteria > Pseudomonadota > Alphaproteobacteria > Rhizobiales > Xanthobacteraceae > Astrobacterium > Astrobacterium formosum. The sequence goes on along the minus strand of JAVDCA010000023.1, from coordinate 109,254 downwards.
CGCCGCTCGTCTCGCCGCGCATCGCCATGGCGATCGATGCGCTCGCCCAGACCTACGATCATCTCGTCATCGACGCAGGCAGCGTGAGCGACGCCGAACTCGGCCGGCTGGCGAGGTTCGCGCCGCGGGCCGCTCTGGTGGTCGCCGACCCGGACGACGAGGCGGTCGTCGCGGCCCGCGCCGAGCTCGCGACGGCGGGATTCGTCGACGTCACCGTGTTCGCGAAGGCGCCTGCCGCAACCGTCACCGCCGTGGCGGCGTGAGGGACTGAGTCGCGTCCGTCTCACGTAACGTCATCGCGAGCGAAGCAATCCAGCGGCCACACGGCAAAGAACTGGGTTGCTTCGCGGAGCCTGTCATCGGGCCGCGCTTCGCGCGGACTCGGTGGCTCGTAATGACGGGAAAAACCGGACTGGGCTCACGCCCGCAGGCGGCGGAGCTTCTGCACGGCGTGCCACAGCACCGGCGTCGTCTTGATGAAACGCTTGGCGGTCACCATCGCCCGCAGGCCGATGGCGGCGGCGTGCCCCTTCGCGGTCACCGGCACGACAGCATCGACGAGCGGCTCGATTTCCTTGCAGAAGAACTGCTTGTAGGGCGCGTAGCCCATGCCGAGATCGAAGATCTTCAGCCCCTGGTCGGCGAAATGACGGACCACGTGGTTGATGATGATCAGGCCCGGACTCCAACGGCCGTATTCCCCCAGGGTGTAGGAGTTGATCATGGTGGTGAACCGTGATCCGTCCGACAGCCCACCCACCATCGCCAGGACTTCGCCGCCGCCCTCGAGCGCATGCAGCTCCATGATCGGCCGCCCGTCGGCGAGACCCGCGTGCGCCGTTGCGCGCAAGAAGTCCTCGACGCCGGGCTCGGCGAAGACGTTGTCGATGCCCTGTTCGGCGAGCCGGGCCGCCTTCTGGACCAGGAAGGCGTCGAGGATGCGATCCGCCTCCGCGGTGGTGGCGGCACGGAAATAGCGATAGCCGTCGAGGACGGCGAGCTTCTTCTCCTTGGAGCGCAGCGTCGAGCGGGTGGCGCCGCTCATGCAGCCCTTCAGGGTCTCGTCGCCGCTGCGGCCGCCGATGTCGAGCCGGTAGACGTCGTCGGCACAGCGCTGGTGGGGCAGGCGGGCGAACGGATTGTCGTCTCCCTCCCAAAATAAAGGCATGTTGTGCAACGTATAAAGGTCGATGTGGGCGATCGCGGCGGCGCGCATGAGCGCGTCTCGAAGTCGCTCGGCGGAGAATCCCGTAATGGTATTGCGGCGCCACAGACCGAGATTGAGGCTCGCATGACTTCCGCCGAAGAAGCTCGCCATGGCGAGCCCGCGCACGCGGCGGATCGCGAACGGCAGCACGAAAGCCGGCACGGCATTGTCGTCGCGACCGACGATGATCGCCGGAATTTCGCCCATCGGTCTGCCGGCATGGCGGTGGAATGCCTCGATCCAGCCTGGATGGCTGAACGGTGTCGCCACCGCCTGATCGTCGGCCAGCCGACGCCAGTCCGGCAGGGCATCGTCGAATTCCGTGAACACGTCGATGTGAACGGCCGCGACCGGACGGGCGAGGGCGCCTGCCGGGCTCGCTGGATGCGCAGGAATGGGCGAAACTGCAGCAGGTGAGGGGGTCATCAGCGGCCGGATGCTGTTAAGGTTACGCGAGCATCGCAAGCAATAATAAACAAAAGGTTTGATAAAAGTGCATTTGCTATGACAGGTAGACGCAGGGCAGCGCGTTGAAGCTGTGTCTCGACGATCGTGTGCAACGAAACGGCCGCGAATGCGGATGCAGAGTGTGTCTCCGCCCGGCCTGTGAAAGCGGTGCGGCCCCGCTTCGGAGCTCATCGATCGTCGGCCGCAAAGGCGCTGAACCGTTCAACCCCGGACCGATACGGTCCGTCTGCGAGCTCGTTTGATGTCGACGCAAATCGCCGTCTTGATGCCGGCCTACAACGCGGAGCGCACAATCCGCGAGGCGGTCGACAGCGTGCTGGCCAACACGCAAACATGCGACCTCTTCATCATCGACGATTGCAGCCGCGTTCCGGTCGCCGAGGTGATCGGTGTGCACGAACGCGTGGAGATCGTCCGGCTGGACAAGAACCGCGGCCTCTCCGGCGCCCTCAATATCGGCCTCGCCCACATCCTTGAGCGCGGCTATCGGTACATCGCCCGCATGGACGCCGACGACTTCTCCTATCCGGACCGGCTCGCCAAGCAACTCGCCTTCCTGGAGGCGAACCCGCAGGTCGGCGCCGTCGGCACGTCGGTACGCTTCGTCAACGAGGAAACCGGCGCGATCCGCTATCACGAGGCGCCCCTCGACCATGAGGCCGTGCGCCGGCGGCTGTTCTTCAACAACGCCTTCGTGCATTCCACCTGGATGCTGCGCGCCGAGGTGCCGAAGACCTACGGTTTCTATTCGGCCGAGTATCCGGCCGCCGAGGACTACGAATATCTACGCCGTATCGCGCCCCATGTGGGGCTCGCCAATCTGCCCGATTACCTGCTCGACTACCGTATCGTGACGACCAGCGTCTCGGTCACCAAGCGCCGCCGCCAGCTCTATGACCGGCTGCGCATCCAATTCGCTTATTTCGAATGGCTCGAATGGCGGGCCTGGGCGGGAGCCGCGACCACGCTCCTGTTGTTCGCCGTGCCGCTGAAATGGCTCGAGCTCATGAAACTCGAGTGGCTCGGCGCCGTGCCACCGCCGACACCCATCACGCCCGCCAACCGGTAGATGCGTCCGCGCGGTGTGGATGCTAACGTCGCGGCGGCCGACAGCGCCGTCGGCTGTTGAAGTCGACGGGCGAGGGGCGCCGGTGAGGCCAGCAGTCATCCGCTCCGGTCTGGAATGCCTCTATGCGGGCGGCATCCATCTCCTGGCGCGCCCGTTCTTCGCCGGGGTCGGCGTCATTCTCCAGTTCCGCCACGTCCGCCCCATGCGCTGGACGGATTTCCAGCCCAACCGCCACCTGGAAATATCGCCGGTCGTACTCGATCGGATCGTCCGGCGGCTGCGGCGCTGGAACTACGATCTGGTCTCCCTCGACGAGATGCAGCGCCGCTTGGTGGAGCGCGATTTTTCCCGCCGTTTCGCGGTCTTTACTTTCGACGACGGCTATCGCGACACCCTCGAATGGGCCTTTCCGGTCCTGGAGAAGCAGGGCGTTCCGCTTGCCATCTACGTGCCGACAAGCTTTCCGGATGGACTCGGACGCCTGTGGTGGCTCGCCCTGGAAAAGGTCGTCGCCGGCAATTCCAGTGTCGGGATCGTGGTGGACGGCGACAACCGTCGCTTCGAATGCGCCACGCCGTCGGAAAAATACGAGCTCTACGCCGCACTCTATGATTGGATCCTGCACCACAAGACCGAAGCCGAAATGCTCGAAAAGGTCACCGACCTTGCGGTCCGGCACGGCGTCGACTTGAAAGGGCTGTGCGCCTCGACATGCCTGGGCTGGCGGGAGATCGCCGAACTGGCCGCCGACCCGCTGGTCACGATCGGGGCCCACACGGTCAACCACCCGTTCCTTTCCATCGCCGGCGAGACGACGGTGCGTTCCGAACTCGCCATGGGGAGGACCGTACTGGAGACGGCGCTGGGTGTGCGGCCCCGCCATCTCGCCTATCCGTATGGCGGCCGGACCCAAGTCGGAACGCGCGAGTTCGACATCGCCCGCGATCTCGGGTTTGCGACCGCCGTGACGGCCCGTCAGGGCGTCGTCAAGGCAGCCGACGCCGAGCGCCTCACCGCGCTGCCGCGCCTTACTGTCCTCGGCGGTTTCACGGCTCGCCGCCACCTGCGCGTTCTGACTTCCGGGGTCGCCTCGGTCCTGTGGGAGCGCTTCCCGCGCATCGATGCGACGTGACGACTACCGGTCCGGGCGCGCCATCCAGGCGATCAGCGGCATGGCGGGCAGCACCCAGCCGAGCCCGGCGACGACATAATATAGCCCCTGCACGATCCCGCTCGACGTCAGCGCCGCCGGCGCGAACGCCATGGCGAGGAGCGCCCAGACGATCACCAGCAGCAGAAGCGCGACAGTGCCGATCAGCTTTCGCACGCGCATTGGCAACATGGCAGCGCTGGCCCTTGATCCCGGCGGCGGAAGCCTTTCTATAGGGGCGGGGGGCAACGAGGTAAACCGAAACCATGTCCCGGGAGACGTCCATTCCAACCGCAAGCCCGGCCGTGCGTGTGTGGCTCTATGCGGTCGCGGCGCTGGTCTTCGCCATGGTGATGGTGGGCGGGGCGACGCGGCTCACCGAGTCCGGCCTCTCCATTACCGAATGGAAGCCTCTGACCGGGGCGCTGCCACCTTTGGGCGAGGCCGCCTGGCAGGTCGAGTTCGAAAAGTACAAGCTCATCCCGCAATACGCCCAGATGAACGCCGGCATGACGCTGGCCGAGTTCAAGACCATCTTCTGGTGGGAGTGGACGCACCGTTTTCTCGGCCGCTTCGTCGGCTTGGCCTATCTGCTGCCGTTCCTGTTCTTCCTCTGGCGCGGATGGGTGGCACCCGAGTGGCGGCTGCGCCTGTGGGGGATTTTCGGTCTCGGCGCCCTGCAGGGCGCCGTCGGCTGGTGGATGGTCGCCTCGGGGCTCACCGATCGCATCAATGTCGCGCCCCTGCGGCTCGCCTTCCACCTGACACTTGCCGCGGTGATCTACGCGGCGCTGATCTGGGTTGCCGACCGGATGGGACAGGGCCTTTCCCCGTCATTGCGAGGAGCCCATCCGGCCGCGCTTCGCGCGGACCCGGTGGCTCGCAATGACGGCATGGGGAGCCGCCCCGCCACCCTCGCGCTGCTCGTCCTCATCCTCGTGCAGATCTATCTCGGCGCCCTGGTCGCCGGGCTGCGCGCCGGCTACGTCTACAACACTTGGCCGCTGATCGACGGCGCGCTCATTCCGGATGCCGCACGGCTGTGGTTCGAGTCTCCGTGGTGGCGGAACCTGTTCGACAGCACCCTCATGGTGCAGTTCATGCACCGCATGATGGCCTATCTCCTGCTCGCTGCCGCTGCCTGGCATGCAGTCGATACGCGCCGCGCCGCGCCGGGCTCGGCGGACGCTGGCCGCGCGGCCATGCTGTTCGCCGCCATCGTGGTCCAGGCCGTGCTGGGCATTCTGACGCTCGTCTACGTGATGCCCATCGGTCTCGCGCTCGCCCATCAGGCCATGGCCATGGTGGTGCTCGCCCTGGCGACGATCCACGTCGCGAGAACCGGCGTGGGATTTTCGCGGTCTCGCGAGCGCCTGACGCGGACTGCAGCAGCAGCGCCTTGACGCCACTGGTCGACTGCGGCGCTCCGGCGCCCTCCGTCTCACGCCGTCTTGGCGATCCGCTCCGCGAGCGCGGCGGCGCCCATGGCGACCTCGGCCCAGGTGAGGGCGAACTCCTGCTCTCCGCCGTAATACGGATCGGCGACGGCCGCGCCGGCGCGGCCGGCCACATGGTCGAGGAGGAGGCTCAGCTCGGCGGTGGCGTCCTTCGGCCGCAGACGTTTCAATGCGGCAAGGTTGTCGTGGTCGAGGGCGACGATATGGGTGAAGAGACGGAAATCGGCGGCTGACACCTGGCGGCCGCGATAGCCGGAGATTTCGATGCCGTGCCGACGGGCGACCGCCTGGGCGCGCAGGTCCGGCGGCTGGCCGATGTGCCAATCACCGATACCGGCGGAGTCGATTCCGACGTCGAGACCGACTTCTTTCGCGGCATGCCGAAACGCCGCCTCCGCGAGAGGTGAACGACAGATATTGCCTAGACAAACGAACAGGACTGCGGGTTTCATGTCGCTCCGATGCTCGTATCTACGTCGTCATTCCGGGCTCCTCGCTTCGCTCGGTCCCGGAATGACCAACCTCCGCTCGCAGCGGGATGTCACGCCGTCATGGCCTGCTCGAGATCGGCGATGATGTCGTCCTTGTCCTCGATGCCGATGGACAGGCGCACAACGTCGGGGCCGGCGCCGGCCTGCACCTTCTGGGCGTCCGTCAATTGCTTGTGGGTGGTCGAGGCCGGATGGATGATCAGCGAGCGGGTGTCGCCGATATTGGCGAGGTGCGAGAAGAGTTTCACGTTGCCGACCAGCTTGGTGCCGGCGTCGTAGCCGCCCTTGAGCCCGAAGGTGAACACCGCGCCGGCGCCCTTGGGGCAGTATTTCTTGGCGAGGTTGTGGTAGCGGTCGCCGCCGAGGCCCGGATAGGAGACCCACGCGACCTCGCTCCTCTGCGACAGCCATTCGGCCACCGCCTGGGCGTTGTCGCAGTGGCGCTGCATGCGCAGCGGCAGTGTCTCGATGCCGGTCAGGATCATGAAGGCGTTGAACGGAGACAGCGCCGGTCCAAGATCGCGCAGGCCGAGGACCCGGCAGGCGATCGCGAAAGCGAAGTTGCCGAACGTCTCGTGCAGCACGATGCCGTTGTACTCCGGCCGTGGCTCGCACAGCATGGGATAGCGGTTCTCGCGCGACCAGTTGAAGGTGCCGGCGTCGACGATCATGCCGCCGAGGGAGTTGCCGTGGCCCCCTAAGAACTTGGTCAGCGAGTGCACGACGATGTCGGCGCCGAACTTGATCGGCTGGCACAGATAGGGCGTCGCCAGCGTGTTGTCGACGATCAACGGCACGCCGGCGCGACGCGCCACCTGCGCGACCGCCTCGATGTCGGTGATGACGCCGCCCGGATTGGCGATACTCTCGATGAAGATCGCCTTGGTCTTCGGCGATACCGCGCGCTCGAACGAGGCGATGTCATCCGGGTCCGCCCACACCACGTTCCAGTCGAAATTCTTGAACGTGTGTGTGAACTGGTTGATCGTGCCGCCATAGAGCTTTTTCGACGCCACGAACTCGTCGCCGGGCGTCATGAGCGCGTGCATGATGAGGACCTGCGCGGCGTGGCCGGATGCGACCGCAAGTCCCGCCGTGCCGCCTTCGAGGGCGGCGACGCGCTCTTCGAGCACGGCGTTGGTGGGATTGCCGATGCGCGTATAGATGTTGCCGAAGGCCTGCAGGCCGAACAGCGAAGCGGCGTGGTCGACGTCCTCGAACACGAACGAAGTGGTCTGATAGATGGGTGTCGCCCGCGCGCCGGTGGTCGGATCGGGCTGGGCGCCCGCGTGGATGGCGAGGGTGGAAAAGCCGGGAGTTTGTTCGGTCATGGCCGTCCTTCCAGAAATAGACGCGCGGGCACCGCTGCGCGAGCGGATCGATGGATCCTGAAAAACGCCGTTCGCCATTCCGGGGCCGGTGCGAAGGCTGGAGCCGGGAAATCCACGGCTCCTGCGCATCCGTGCCGGTTTGATCGGGCTTATGGATTCCAAAAAAAGCCGCTTCGTGGCTTCCGGAATGACCAAGGCGTTTTTCCAGTACCCGCCAAGGGGTTTATCGAACCCCCGACAGCCGTCAAGGCGGAGAACAGGAGCCTTGCCGGAGGACGCACCGCGACACTGATGTCCCGCCCATGGCGCTGTCCGGAAAACAATATTTTAGCTGAACACTAGGGTGCCGGGCGGCCAGGGAGGCCGCCGGCGGTCCGCCGTGAGATCAGATGCCGGAAATTGGGCCATGGCCCGGTCTTTGCTTGCTTTTCGGTGGCGGCCACGTGGCTGCACAACTCGCGGAGGACCCCCATGTGTCTCGGTGACGACCACACCTGTCCGCAATTCGATCTGCACCGTCAACAATTGCTGGCCGACCTCGACCGTGAGCGACGCAGTTTTCTCAAAAGCGCTTTCGTGGCCACCGGTGCGGCTGCGACCTTGACGGCCGGCGGCGCAGTTCTCACGCCTGCCCACGCCCAGACCGCCGCAGCCCGCCAGGGCCGTCCCAACCACCACTATCTGCCGGCGACCGCCGACACCGTCCATTGGGGCTACTTCAGCAAGCTCCTGAAGCCGCAGATCGAAATCCAGTCCGGCGACTACGTCACCATCGAAACCTTGACGCACCACGCCAACGACGACGCCGAGCGCATGGTCAAGGGCGATCCCGGTGCCGAGAGCGTCTATCTATGGACCAAGGACAAGAAGGGCGTCGACCGCCGCGGCGCCGGCCCGGCGGATGGCAAGCTCCTGGGCCGCGGCGCCGGCGAAGGCTTTGGGGTCCACATCTGCACCGGCCCGGTGTTCGTGCACGGTGCCGAGCCCGGCGACGTCCTCGAGGTGCGCATCATTGACGTCAAGCCGCGCCCGAGCGCCAATCCGCAGCACACCGGCAAGGCATTCGGCTCCAATGCGGCCGCCTGGTGGGGCTTCCACTACAAGGAGCTCCTGACCGAGCCGAAGCCGCGCGAGGTCATCACCATCTACGAGATCGACGCTACCGGACAGCGCAACTGGGCCAAGGCGGTCTATAATTTCCAATGGACGCCGCAGACCGATCCGTACGGCGTTGTGCATAAGACCATCGACTATCCGGGCGTTCCGGTCGACCACGCGACCGTCAAGGAGAACCACGGCATCCTCAAGAACGTGCGCATCCCGATCCGGCCGCATTTCGGCGTGCTCGGCGTCGCCCCCAAGGAGGCCGACGTGGTCGACTCCATTCCGCCCGGATATTTCGGCGGCAATATCGATAACTGGCGCATCGGCAAGGGCGCGACCATGTATTATCCGGTCGCGGTGCCGGGTGCGCTACTCTCCGCCGGCGACCCGCATGCCTCGCAGGGCGACTCGGAAATGTGCGGCACCGCCATCGAATGCTCGCTCACCGGCACTTTCCAGGTGGTGCTGCACAAGAAGGCGACGCTCGCCGGAACGTCACTCGCCGATCTGAACTTCCCGCTGCTCGAAACCCAGGACGAGTGGGTGCTGCACGGATTTTCCTACGCCAATTACCTCGCCGAATTGGGCGACAAGGCGCAGCAGGACATCTATTCGAAGTCGTCGGTGGACCTCGCCGTCACGGACGCCTTCAAGAAGATGCGTGCCTTCCTGATGGGAACCAAGGGGCTCACCGAAGACGAGGCGATCTCGCTGATGTCGGTCGCGGTCGACTTCGGCGTCACCCAGGTGGTCGACGGCAACTGGGGCGTCCACGCCGTGATCAAGAAGAGCCTGTTCGCCGGCGGCGAGGCGTAGTCAGCCGTCGCTCTTTTCGCGTGCGTCGGGGCGGGTGGACGCGCCGATTGCGCCGCCCGCGGTCGTCTGGCGGTCGAGCGACAGGCGCTGGATGCCGCGGCCGGAGAGGGGCGCCTTCTTGGAGGTCAGCGTGCGCGAATTGACTCCGAGCCAGGAGATTTCCGAGGACAGCCGGCCGTATTCGATCTTGGGGCAACGGTCCATCACGACCTTGATGCCCGCCTGTTCGGCGCGACGCGCCACTTCCTCGTTGCGTACGCCAAGCTGCATCCAGAACACCCGCGGTCGCGGTTCGAGGGCGAGTGTTTCATCGAGGACTTTTGGTGCGTGCTCGGCGGCCCGGAAGACGTCCACCATGTCGACCGGCTCGGGAATGTCGGCGAGACGCCCATGGACCCGTTGGCCGAGCAGCGTCTGGCCGGCAAGGCCAGGATTGACCGGGATGACCCGGTAGTCGCGTTCGAGGAGATACTTGAAGACGAAATAGCTCGGCCGATTGTCCTTCGCCGATACCCCTACCACGGCGATGGTCTTCACGGAGTTGAGGATGCCACGGATATAGGTGTCGTCGTAGCCGTCGTGGTTCATGGCGCGCGCTGTCTTGTGGCTGTCGGGCCAACATAAGGGCAGGGCGGCGCCACGCAAGCCGGCCGGTCCGTCGGACCGGCAATAATGCGGCAATGATGCGGTAAGTCGCCATTGCGAGAAGGTGGGCCGATGAAGCAATCCGGGTCACAGACAGAAGACCGGATTGCTTCATCGGCACTCGCAATGGCGGTGCTTTGGCGCCTCAGCGCTTGTTCGACGCCGGCCGGGAAATCACCTTGCGGCAGGCCGGGCTGATCGTCTTCACTTTCTTGACCAGACATTGGTAGACGCGATCGCGATCCGGAATCGCCTCGCCACAATGCTGGAACGCGTCGTCTGTACAGGCTTGGCGGTCCGCTTCCGATTCCTGCTGATTGGCCGGGCTCTGCGCCACGCCCGGCGTCACCCACAGGAACGCCGTCGCTGCGGCGGCCAACAAGAGTTTCTTCGACATCATCTACCTCCCCGGAGGACGCAAACGGACGCTCACGGTCCATGAGGCCCGGTCGAGCGCTTGACCCGGCGTTTCCGCTCGCCACGAGCTGTTCGTGGGCCAGGGGAACACAAAGGTCGTGACTCGCCCGAACGCATGCGTGCACCGCGCGCAGACTGTTGAGCGAAAGTGCTGTGTGGGATTGTTTGGCCGATCCGTGCGCGGCCTTGCAAGCGGTTTCGTGCCCAAGGCTTTCAGGTTGCGGGGCGGCGTGGCATTCCGGGCGCACTTTCCGCTCGCGCCGGCGGTCGATGTGGCGCGAGAGTGGCGCGTTTGTGGCCGTGTGGACACGCCGGAACTCCAGCGCGGCGTCCCGCCACAATTCACGGCGCGGCGCGAATCAGCCTTGCGAATCCTGCGGCGGGGCAAAGGCGCGGCGTCGGCCTTGCCTCACTCGCTGTTCCATTGTGGTGTCCGCTTGCCGATGAAGGCCGAGATGCCTTCGACGGCATCGGCATCCAGCAGGTTCTCCACCATGACAGCCGCTGCCAGTCGGTAGGCGTCGGCGAGCGGCAGCGCGGCCTGCCGGCGGAAGGCGGCTTTGCCGAGGCGCACGGTCCGGGCCGGCTTCGAGGCGATGAGGCGGGTGAGGCCGAGGGCCTCGGCACGCAGGGCATCGGGCGCGACGACGCGGTTGACGAGGCCGATGCGGGCGGCGTGATCGGCGGTGATGGCCTCGCCGGTGAACAGCATTTCCAGCGCGTGCTTGCGCGCCACGTTGCGCGTCAGCGCCACCATCGGGGTGGAGCAGAACAGACCGATGTCGACGCCGGGGGTCTGGAAGCGGACATCGGTGGATGCAAGGGCGAGATCGCAACTCGCGACCAATTGGCAGCCGGCCGCCGTGGCGACGCCCTGGACCGCCGCGACGACCGGTTGCGGCAGGTCGACGATCGCCTGCATCAGGGCGCAGCATTCGTCCATGACGCGCTCGAAATAGCCGCGGCCGCGATCTTCGTCGTTTCGGTGGGAGGTGATCTCCTTGAGGTCATGGCCGGCGCAGAAGGCCGGGCCTTCTGCGGCGAGGAGGACCACGCGCACGGCCGGGTCGACCGCGATGGCGCCGATGTGCCCCGAGAGCGCCGACATCATGGCTTCGCCGAGGGCATTTCGAGTCGTCGGGGCGTCCAGCACCAGGATGGCGACGCCATCGTGGTCGCTGCGATGAACGGGCGTCGCGGCGATGGGGTTCCTCCCGCCAGGGCTGGTCATGGGCCGCTCTTCTCAGTTGCTTGCCGCCAGTGTATCCGATCGGCCGACAAGCGCGAAACGAGCGAGGGAGGGCGGTGATGCAGCCGGCGGCGATGACCGCGGAGGAGATGGAACGGCGCCTGCGCGCCGAATTCCCGGAAGCATTCCAGGAGGTCAGCGGCCTCGCCATTACGGAAGTCCGTCATGGTGGCGCCCGCGTGCGCTTTGCCCCCACCGCGGGATCCATCCGTCCGGGCGGTACGCTCTCCGGCCCAACGCTGATGATGCTTGCCGATGTCGCGATGTACGTGGCCGTGCTCGCGACCTATGGTTGGGTGCCGCTCGCCGTGACGACGAGCCTCAACATCAATTTCCTGCTCAAGCCTCCTCCGGCCCCCCTCGAAGCGGCCTGCCGGCTTATCAAGACCGGCCGAAGACTGGCGGTGGGCGACGTGGAGTTGTGGTCGCAAGGCGTCTCGGGCATGGTCGCCCATGCGACCTCGACCTATTCGATCCCGCCGCCAAACAATGGGCTCACCAATGGAGTTGCGTAGAGGTTCTAAAATACCATTTTCATAAGCCGTTGAAAACGCTTTTATTTTGATGTCTCGATGGCGTTGACTGTCAACACGCGCATGTATAGAAAGTCGACCCAACGGCGCGGACATTCAGGTCCGCGCTTTTTTGCACGGACACGCCCATGAAGAGCTATTCGGCCAAGCCCGCCGAGGTCGACAAGAAGTGGCTGGTGATCGACGGCACCGGCCTCATCGTTGGTCGACTGGCCTCCATCATCGCCATGCGGCTGCGCGGCAAGCACAAGCCGACCTTCACCCCGCATGTGGACTGCGGCGACAACGTCATCGTCGTCAATGCCGACAAGGTGGTGTTCACCGGTCGCAAGCTGCAGCAGAAGGTCTACAACTATCACACCGGCTTTATCGGCGGCATCAAGTACCGGTACGCCAAGACGATCATGGAGGGGCGTTTCCCCGAACGGATCGTCGAGAAGGCGGTGGAACGCATGCTGCCGCGCGGTCCGCTCGGCCGCAAGCAGCTCGGTAACCTGCGCGTCTACAAGGGCGCCGAACATCCGCACACGGCGCAGAACCCCCAGGCTGTCGACGTCGCCGCCATGAATCGCAAGAACGTGAGGAGCGCCTGATCATGGCCGAGACCATGCAGTCCCTCGAGGATCTGGCGGCGCTCAAGCCCGCCGCACCCGAAGCCCCCAAGCACGTCCAGAAGCTCGACGATCGCGGTCGCGCCTATGCGACTGGCAAGCGCAAGGACGCCGTTGCCCGTGTCTGGCTCAAGCCCGGCCCCGGCAAGATCACCATCAACGACCGCACCATCGAGGTCTATTTCGCCCGTCCGGTGCTGCGTATGCTGATCAACCAGCCGCTCCTGACCGCGAGCCGCAACGGCCAGTACGACATCGTCTGCACCGTCTCCGGCGGCGGCCTGTCCGGCCAGGCCGGTGCGGTCCGCCACGGCATTTCCAAGGCGCTCACCTACTTCGAACCGGAACTGCGCGGCGTCCTCAAGCGCGGCGGTTTCCTTACCCGCGACTCGCGCGTGGTCGAGCGCAAGAAGTACGGACGTCGCAAGGCACGACGCTCGTTCCAGTTCTCCAAGCGCTGATCGCGAAGTCGCGATACTCGCTCAGAGTTACAATCGGCGGCCTCACGGCCGCCGATTTTGTTTATGGGACGTGCGGCGCGCCCACCACGCCGTTGCGACGTGCGAAGCGACGAAGCGATCCGCTTCTTCGCGGCGTGACTCCTGGATGGCCGCGCCGTCGGGGCGCGATGACGGGAACCGCGGACAAACTGTCGCGTGTTTTCACGAAAACGCTGCGCTTGTTTGCGCACATTATCGTCGAAAACCGCTTGGTTTGGTGAAACCACAATTAAAGGCTTCCGGCAGTCTCGGCTCGCTTTCCGGCAAGCACTTTGTAACGATTGGGCGTCGTCAACGTTGGGGGTCGCCCATGTTCACGCAGTTTATCGACGCCGCAGTGCCTCTCGATCTCTCGACCTTGTTCGTGGTCGCGATGTGCGTCGCCGCGCTGCTCGGTCTTTTTCTTCTCTACGCGGGACAGCAGGAACGCGTGCGGGCCCTGGCCTGGTGGGGCGCCGCCTATCTGGTGGGCGGCTTTTCGGTGGCGCTGTGGAGCCTCGCCGACGAGATCGTGCCGCCGGCGTTACCGAGCGCGCTTCTGTTCCTCGCCTGCGGCATGATCTGGAGCGCGGCGCGCCTGTTCCACGGCCGATCCGTGATGTGGGTCGCGATGTCGGCCGGCGCGCTCGGCTGGATCGCCGCCTGCTCGTTTCCGACCTTCGTGTCCGGCGGGACGCTGCGCGCCATCGCGGCTTCGCTGATCATCTTCGCCTATGTGGTCCTGACCGCCGCCGAACTGTGGTGCGAACGTCGCCGCAACCTGATCCGGCGCTGGCCGGCACTGTTCGTGCCCGTGCTGCACGGTCTCGTGTTCCTGTTCCCGCTTCCGCTCGCGAGCCTGCTGCCGTCCGAGCGCGGAATGCTCACCCTCGCCAGTGGCTGGATCGCGGTCTTCGTGCTCGAAGTCATCCTTTATGTCGTCGGCACCGCCTTCATCATGCTCACGCTCACCCGCGAGAGGACCCTCACCCTGCACAAGACCGCGGCCCTGACGGATCCGATGACAGGCCTCTGCAACCGCCGCGGCTTCGACGAAGGCGCGTGCCGGGTGATCGCGGCGCGCACGCGGCGCCGCCAGACGGTGACGGCGCTGTTGTTCGATCTCGACCATTTCAAGCGCATCAACGACCGCTTCGGCCATGCGACCGGCGATACCACGCTCAAGCTGTTTGCCTCGGTGATCTCGTCCGGCATGCGCGCCGACGACCTCATCGCCCGCCTCGGCGGCGAGGAGTTCGCCGCCTTGATCGTCGGTTCGCTCGAAGACGGCGTCGCTGCGGCCGAACGCATCCGCGTCGCCTTCGAGACGGCGGCGCGGGCGGTCGGCGGCCGCTATGTGGGCGCGACGGTGAGCGTCGGCGTCGCCTGCGGCAATCCCGAAGAAGGCGTCGAGACCCTGCTGGATCGCGCCGACCAAGCCCTCTACGACGCCAAAAGCGCCGGCCGAAACCGGGTCGCCACGGCGATCGATATCGTGTGGGTGGATGCCAAATCCGAGCCGCAATCCGAAAGTGGCGATGCCGTCCATTGGACCGCCTATCGTCGCCCGGTCATCGCTTTGCGCCCTGCCGCCCCGTCCCAGTCCGGCACGCATGTGGATGTCCCGTCGTCCGTCCGCGCAATTGCATAGGTCGGGCGGGGCAGGGCCGCGCAACCAGTCGTTTACCTAGTCGGCCTAGTCTATTCAGCATGAAGCACGCGCGAACCATCGCCCGCCTTGAAGCCGACCTCAGGGAACTTGAGGCGAGCGCCGACCGCGCTGGGCTGGCACTGGCCTGCGCCTTTTCCTCGTCCGATGAGTTTGAGGCTGACCGCATCCGCGTGCGCCGCGAAGCGCGCCTGATCGGCAGCCGCCACATCGCCCAGTTGCGGGGAGCCCTGGCGCTCACGGCGACGGCGGCCCTTGCGGCTCTGTTCGTCCTCGTGGCCTAGCTGCCCCGCCTGCAAGGAGGCCGCACCGGCGGCCACCTGCCCGTGCGACGCGGAAAAATCATCCATAGACGCGGACGCGTGCGTATTGCATTTCGGCGCCGAACCGGCTGTCATCCGGCCGTCATGCCGTCGGGCTAGCCGGACGGCTGACATCATCCGGAGATCCGCCATGCTGACCCGACGCGCTGCGCTCGCAGTTGCCTTCGCATTCGCCGTTCCGACCATCGCTGCCGCGGCGGAAGGTAAGTTGGTACTCTATACCAGCCAGCCCAATGCCGACGCCCAACAGACCATCGATGCCTTCAAGGCAAAAAATCCCAAGGTCGAAGTCTCGTTCGTGCGCGACGGCACGCCGCGCGTGCTCGCCAAGCTGCGCGCCGAAATCGCCGCTGGCCAGCCCCAGGCCGACCTGCTCCTGATCGCCGACAACGTCACAATGGAAGGCCTCAAGAAGGAAGGGCTGCTGCTCGCCCACAAGTCGCCGGCGGCGGCCGCCTATCCGGCCGGGCTGCACGACCCCGACGCTTTTTGGTTCGACACCAAGCTCATCACGACGGGCATCGCCTACAACACCAAGGCTCCCATGAAGCCGACCTCCTGGCGCGATCTGGTCAAGCCTGAGGTCAAGGGACTGGTGCAGCTGCCGACGCCGCTGAGCTCGGGCGCGGCGCTCATTCACGCCGTCTCGCTGACCAGCAATCTGCCGGAGGGCTGGAAGTATTATGAGGCCCTCAAGGCGGTCAATGCCGCCGCCACCGGTGCCAATGGCGACGTCCTGAGGGCGGTTGCGGGCGGTGAAAAGCTCTATGGCTTCCTGGTCGACTTCATGGCCATCCGCGAAAAAGCCAAGGGCGCGCCGGTGGAGTTCGTGTTCCCGGCCGAGGGCGTGTCGGCGGTGACCGAGCCGGTGGCGATCCTGAAATCGAGCAAGAATCCCGACGCCGCCAAGGCATTCATCGACTTCCTGCTGTCACCTGAGGGCCAGGCTCTCGCGGCAGCCCAAGGGTATATCCCGGCGCTGCCGTCGGCGCCGTTGCCGCCCGGCTACCCGTCTCGCGACAAGATCAAGGTCATGCCATTCGATCCCGCCAAGGCCGTCACCGCCGAGGCCGCCAACCGCAAGCGCTTTCGCGACATCTTTTCCGACTGAGCGCCGCCTGTCGTGACCAGATTGGTTCTGAAGCGCGTCGAGGGCGAGCATGTCGTGCTCGTCCTCATTGCTGTTGCGGCGGCGGTGTTGGCGCTGTTGCCGCTGGTGCGCCTGGCCGTCACGGCTTTCTGGCCGGCCGGTACTTTCGATCTCGAGCCGTTCCTGTCGGAGGTGGGCACCCGTTCGGCCATGCGGGCCCTCGGTCGCAGTGTTGAGACCAGCCTCGTGGGCGGAGTGGGCGCGCTGGTGATCGGCACTGCGGTGGCGCTGGCGGCGGCTTTGACCGACATGCGTGCGGTCCGACCGGTCGCGTTCCTGTTCGTCCTGTCCGCCCTGGTGGCGCCGCAGGTGACGGCCCTCGCATTCCTCACCTTGACGGGGCCGGCGAGCCCGATCCTCAACGCGTTCGGCCTCGCACCGCCGCCCGGCAGCGCCAATCCTCTCATGGGAGCCGCCGGGATCATCGCGCTCCTGTCCCTGCATCATGCCCCACTCGTCTTCGTCACCGTGCGCGCCGGCCTGCGCAACATCCCGCGCGACGTCATCGAGGCGGCGCGCGTCTCCGGCGATCCGCCGATGCGGGTGTTGCGTCTCGTCGTCCTGCCGCTCCTGACGCCGTACCTGGTCGCCGCCGCCGCACTGGCGGTCGTGGCCGGCGTCGGCAATTTCGGTATCCCGGCGCTGCTCGGCATGCCGGTCAACTACTACACGCTGCCGACCCTCATCTATCTGGAGCTGTCGTCGTCCGGCCCGAGCGTGCTCGTGGAGGTGGCGGCATTGTCCATGCTGGTCGCCATGTTCACGCTGGTGGGCCTCGCCATGTCGTTCGCGAGCGGCCGCAAGCGCCAGGCCCGTCTCGCCGCCCTGGCGCCGGGCGAACGGGTGTTCCGGCTCGGGCGTTGGCGGCTGCCGGTCGAATTGGGAATGTGGGCGCTGGTGACCGTCGTCCTCGCCTTGCCGTTGATGTCGCTCCTCGCCGCCGCGTTGGTGCCGACCTATGGGGTGGCGCTGTCGCCGTCGACCATCACGTTCGACAATTTCATCGAGGTCGTGTTCCGCCAGCAGGTGACGGCGCGTGCGTTGCGCAATTCGGCGATCTTTGCGGCGACTGCCGCCTTCGTGCTGGCGGTGTCGTCGGTGCCGTGCGCCCATGCCCTCGATCGCCGCGGCGGCCCGCTCGGCCGTTTCGTCGAATCGGCGTTCGAACTGCCCTTCGCGCTGCCCGGCGTCGTTCTCGCCATCGCGATGATCCTCTTGTTCCTGAAACCGTTGCCCATTCTCGGTTTCAGCCTCTACGCGACACCGGCGATCATCATCGTCGCCTATTTGTCGCGTTTCGCCACCATGGCGCTCAAAGCGCCGGTCGCGGCGATCCGCCAGATGCCGAAGGATCTCGAAGAGGCGGCACGCTCCTGCGGCGCCGGCTATGCGCGGCGGCTCCTCACGGTGGTGACGCCCATTGCGGCACCGGCGGCGGCGGCAGGCGGCCTGCTCGTCTTCCTGACCGCTTTCAACGAACTGACCGTGTCGGCCCTGCTGTGGTCGGCGGGCACCGAAACCTTCGGCGTCGTCCTTTTCAACCTGGAGGAGGGCGGTTACGCGACACTTGCCGCCGCCGTCGCGGTCGTGGCCATCGCGGTCATCACCACGGTCATGCTGGCGCTTGATGCATTCGGCCGACATCTACCGCGCGGGGTGGTGCCATGGCGGTAGAGGGGTCGGGCGGGTGGTGGCGAACGGTCGCTGCTCGCCTGCACTTGCGATGCGGGTGGCTGCGTGTTCGAACGGATCGAACCGGTGCAGCCCTGCGCATATGGTCGTCGCCTCTCGCGGGAATTGCGCCACGACGGCCATTTAATTAACTCATGCTGAAGATGAGTAAATTGGCGTTGCGGCCAGTGCCGATCTGCCCCACTGGTTCGGTGACATAGCCTGGGGCAATCGGTGCCACGCTACCTGCCTCCCGGATCGGATCAATCCGATCGTGAGCTGCAGCGACGCCGGCGGCGCTTGTCCCGGGATCGAACCATGAGATGGAGGTATTGAGAGTTGGCCAGCGAGCATGTGGTGATCGTCGCGGACTGCGACCATAAGACGATCGAAATCGAGCAGGGCGTTCTCGCCGACATCTGCAAGAACATTCCGATGCTGGCATGCCGGACCGAAGACGAGGTCATCGAGCAATGCTCCGCGGCCGAGGGTTTGATCATCATGTACGCGCCGATCACGCGGCGGGTGATCTCTCATCTCAAGCACTGCAAGATCATCGCCCGCTACGGCGTTGGCGTCGACACCATCGACCTCAAGGCTGCGGCCGAGCACGGCATCATCGTCAGCAACGTCCCGGACTACGGCACCAATGAAGTCGCGGACCATGCCCTGGCCATGATGATGGCGTTGACCCGCAAGGTCCTCCAGGCGACCGCGACCGTAAAATCCGGCCGGTGGGATTTCCGCCTGATGCAACCGGTCCACCGGCTGCAGGAGCAGACGCTCGGCGTCCTCGGCATCGGTCGCATCGGCAGCGCCATGGCGCGCCGGGCCCACGGCATCGGCATGAAAGTGATCGCCTGCGACCCTTACGTGGCGCGCGAGCGGGTGCCCGATTACGTCACCCTGGTCTCGCTCGACGAGCTCATGCGGACGTCGGACGTCGTCTCCGTGCATTGCCCGCTGACGGACGAGACGCGCATGATGCTCGGCGAAGAGAAGCTCGGCCTCATGAAGCCGACCGCCTATCTGGTCAATACCGCGCGCGGGTCGATCGTCGACGAGGCCGTGCTCGACAAGATGCTCGGTGCGGGCAAGCTCGCCGGCGCCGGCATGGACGTCCTGATGAAGGAGCCGCCGGCGGCCGACAACAAGCTCTTCCGGCACGACAACTTCATCGTCTCCCCCCACATGGCGTGGCATTCGAATTCCTCCGTGAAGGATCTCAAACGCAAGGCCGCCGAGGAAGTCCGCCGCGTCATGCGCGGGGAAGCGCCGCTCTACCAGGTCAACAAGTTCTGAACCCACCGGACCGCAATCATGAAAAGCATCATCTGGAAAGACGTTCGCGAAGTCACGGTCGAGCAGCGGCCGGTCCCCGAAATCAAGGAGGGCGAGGCGCTGATCAAGGTCGCCTATGCGGGCATCTGCGGCAGCGACATGAACATCTATCAGGGCGCCCATCCGCGCGCCAAGGCGCCGCTGATCATGGGCCACGAGTTCTCCGGCACCATCGAGAAGGGCCACCCGACGCTTCGCCCGGGCACGCACGTGACGATCTATCCGCTTCTGTCCTGCGGTCATTGCGAGCCATGCCGCAACGGCTACGCCCATGTGTGCAACACGCTCAAGCTGATCGGCATCGACTGCGACGGCGGTATGGCGGAATTCGTCAAGGCACCGGTGGAAAAGATCGTTGAAATCCCCAAGACGCTGTCGCTCAAGCACGGGGCTTTCATCGAACCGCTGGCGGTCGGTGTGCATGCGGTGCGCCGCTCGGGCTACAAGCCGGGCGACACCGCGGTGGTGTTCGGCGCCGGCCCGATCGGGCTCTCGGTGGCGTCCTGCCTGAAGTATTTCGGGGCTTCGCGGGTGATCGTGGTGGAAGCCAGTCCGCGCCGCCTCGAGGTCGCTCAGAAGCTCGGCCTGACGACGATCGACCTCACCAAAGAGGACATCCGCGCCAAGGTGAAGGAGTATACCCGCGACCTCAACGCCGACCTGGCCTTCGATTGCGCCGCCCATCCGAGCGTCCAGACCAACCTGCTCGAGGTTCTGCGCGTGCAGGGCACCGCGGTCGTCGTCGGCTCCTACAAGAAGCCGGCCGAAGTCGATCTCCTGAAGATCGAGTTCAAGGAACTGACCATGATCGGCATCCGCGTCTACGAGACGAAGGATTACGACATTGCCATCGCGATGATGGAATCCGGACGGATCGATTTCGATCTGTTCCTCGACGAGTTCTCACCCGACCAGGCGCCGGGCGTGTTCCAGGATCTCGTCAAGGGCTCGAGCGCCATCAAGGTGCTGTTCAAGATGTGAGCCCCGCAAGGCGCACTGCCGGTGGCCGCTCGGCCGCCGGCAGGCCCAGACGGCGCACGACCTCGCCAGCCTCGCTGTCAATCCATTCCTCGAACGCCTCGACGCGCGCCGGCTTGACCCGATTGGGGTCGGTCGACATCACATAGGCGCGCCGGGTCGGCGCCCGCAAAGACAGCGGCGCCACCAGCCGTCCGGACGCGAGATCGTCCTCGACGAATGCCCACTGGGTGATGACGACGCCGAGGCCGTCGGCGGCCGCCTGTATGGCCAGCGCCGCATTCTCGAATTTCAGGCCGCGATTGCCGTCGACATTGCTGACTTGCGCCGCGGCGAGCCAGGTCGGCCAGTCCTGCGGCCGGTTGAGCGAACACAACAGCACGTGGTTGGCAAGGTCGGCCGGCTCCCGCAGCGGCGCCGCCCGCTCGAGGAGACCGGGGGCACAGACCGGCAGCAGCACCTCGCCGAACACGCAGCGATGGCCGGGCCCGGTCGGCGGTTCGGGCCACGAATAGATGCTGACGTCGATGTCTTCGCGGTCGAAATCGCAGCGCTCGTGCGACGTGGTGATCTGCACGTCGACGCGAGGATGCATGGCGTGGAAGCGCACCAGACGCGGGATCAGCCAGCGGATCGCGAAGGTGGGCGGCAGCTTCAGGCGCAGGCGGCGCTCGTCGGGACTGTGCTTGAGCTGACCGGCGCCGGACTCGATCAAATCGAGCGCGCTCTTGACGATCTGGAAAAATGCCCGGCCCTGCGGCGTCAATTCGATGCCGCGGTGAACGCGGGTGAACAGGCGCACCTGCAGCCACTGCTCCAGCGTGGCGATATGGCGGCTGACGGCGCCCTGCGACACCAGCAGTTCGCCGGCCGCACGGGTGAAACTCTCGTTGCGGGCGGAAGCCTCGAAGGCACGCACCGCATTGAGGGGAGGTAGGTCTCTGTGCATGCATTGCTATCCAATTTAGTCATGGAAAACATGAGCTAATTGTCGTTGCGCGTCAATCAGAAGTAGCTCATTCAGATTCAATCGGTTCCAGTCTGTGCCGTTCGGCGGAGAGAAAAGACAGGAATTCGATAAAAATTACCCCAAATCCCCGGGGGTGATGGCAATCGAGGCTCGACCTCGCAAGGGAGGCTGGGGGCGGACAAACTCCGTCGCTTCAATTTTCCCATGCGAAAAAGTGGGGTCTCGCGAAGTTGGCTGTCGAGCCCTATCGACGGCACCGTGCCTACGGAGGAGTAGCCAAATGATCAGCTGGACGAGCTTGCAGTCATCGGCAGCGGCCCTGCCGACCTGGACAAAGCGGGCGGCCCTCGCGGCCGCCTGCGTCACCGCATTGATGCTCCCGAGCGCCGTTGTTTCGGCGCAGAACTATCCCAACAAGCCGATCCGGCTGATCGTGCCGTGGCCACCCGGCGGCGGCGTCGACACCTCGGCCCGGCTGATCTCGCAGCCATTGCAGGAACGCCTCGGCCAGCCCATCGTGGTCGAGAATAAGCCGGGCGCCTCGGGCAATATCGGCACCGCGATCGCGGTCCAGGAAAAGCCTGACGGCTACACCCTGCTGCAGGGATCCTTGTCGCCCAACGCCGTCAATCCGCACCTGTTCAAGCGCCTCGGATTCGATCCCGAGAAGGACTTCACCTTCATCGCCAGCGTCTACACGGTGCCGAGCTTCCTGGTGGTGCCGGCCAGTTCGCCCTTCAAGACCGCCCAGGAACTCGTCGCCTACGCCAAGGCCAATCCCGGCAAGCTCAATTTCGGCTCCGGCGGCGTCGGCTCGTCGCAGCACCTGTTCGCCGTCATGTTCAAGGCGGCGACCAACATCGACGTCGTCCACGTCGCCTACAAGGGGACGAGCCCGTCGGAAACCGCGCTCGTCGCCGGCCAGGTCGACTTCATGCTCGATCCGCCCACCTGCCTGCCGTTCGTGCAGGCCGGCAAGCTCCGGATCCTCGGCGTCGCCTCGAACGTGCGCAACTCGGCCCTGCCGGACGTGCCGACCCTCGACGAGCAGGGCATCAAGGGCGTCTACACCTCGACCTTCTACGGCATCATGGGCCCGCCCGGCATGCCCAAGGACGTCACCGATCGCCTCAACAAGGAGATCAACGCCATCCTGCAGACGAGCGACATGAAGAGCCGGCTGGCCAAGCTCGCCGCCGACCCCGGCAAGGGCACGCCGGAAGAGTTCAAGGCCTACGTCATGTCGGAGATGAAGCGCTACGGCGAGATCGTGAAGCTCTCCGGCGCCGACAAGGTCGACTGACACCTACACGCGCTCCCGGTGGGCTCGCGTGAGCCCACCGGGTCCCCGTTTGCGGGGCCGTGACCTTAAAAAAAACATCCGCCCAGAACCGCTGCCGGTCCGTTCCGTGGCTCGATGCCAGGAACGAATGTGGACAGGACGATGATCATCAAGAACGTACCGCAGACCCTGCTGGAGAAGATATGGAACCAGCACTGCATCATGGAGCGCGATGACGGCCAGGTGCTGCTCTTCATCGACAAGCACATGGTCCAGGACGGGTCGGCGCCCGCCTTCGAGATGCTGCGTCGGCGCGGCATTGCGCCGCGCGCGCCGCACCGCACTTTCTCGACGCCGGACCATTACGTACCGACCGACAGCCGCGACATGGCTTCGATCACCGATCCGGAAAAGCGCGCCATGGCCGACGCGCTGGTGAACGACTCGGCTCGCGCCGGCATCACCTGCTTCGGCATCGACGATCCGCGCCAGGGCATCCTGCACGTGACCGGTCCCGAGCAAGGGCTGACCTGGCCCGGCACTGTCCTGGTCTGCGGCGACAGCCACACCTCCACTCATGGCGCCCTCGGCGCGCTCGCCTTCGGCATCGGAGCAACCGAGGTGAGCCAGGTCCTGGCGGCGCAGGCCCTGTGGCAGCGCAAGCCCAAGACCATGCGGATCACGGTCGACGGCGCGCTCGGCGCCGGCGTCACCGCCAAGGACATCATCCTGGCCGTCATCGCCAAGATCAGTGCCGCTGGCGCCAACGGCCACGTGATCGAATATGCGGGTTCGGCCATCAGGGCCTTGTCCATGGAAGGGCGCCTGACCGTCTGCAACATGTCCATCGAGGCCGGCGCGCGCGCCGGCATGGTGGCGCCCGACGACGTCACCTTCGAATATCTTGCCGGCCGCCCCTACGCGCCGAAAGGCGCAGAATGGGACAAGGCACTGGCGCGCTGGCGCGAACTGCCCACCGATGCCGGCGCCGAATTCGACCGCGAGGTCTTTCTCGACGCCCGCGACATCGCCCCCATGGTGACCTGGGGAAACAGCCCCGAGAACGCCGTGCCGATCACCGGTCGCGTGCCCGATCCGGCGCAGGCGAGCGGCGCCGAGCAGCGCGCCGCCATGGAGAGAACCCTCGACTATATGGGCCTCGTACCCGGCATGCCGATGACCGAGGTCACCATCGACCAGGTGTTCATCGGCTCCTGCACCAACGGCCGCATCGAGGACCTGCGTGCCGCCGCCGCCATCGTCGAAGGACGCAAGATCGCTGAAACCGTCGATGCCTGGGTGGTGCCCGGCTCGGGCCTCGTCAAGGCGCAGGCGGAGGCCGAGGGCCTCGACCGCATCTTCCAGGCCGCCGGTTTCCAGTGGCGCTATGCCGGCTGCTCCATGTGCCTCGGCACCAACGGGGATCAGGTGCCGGCCGGCAAGCGCTGCGCCTCGACCACCAATCGCAACTTCGTCGGCCGCCAGGGGCCGGGCTCGCGCACCCATCTCCTGAGCCCCGTCATGGCCGCCGCCGCCGCGGTTACCGGCCGGTTGACCGACGTGCGCCAGATACTGGACGGAGCCCGCTGATGAAACCCTTCGAGCTCCTCGACGCGGTGGCGCTGCCGATCGAACAGGCCAATGTGGATACCGACCAGGTCCTGCCGGCGCGCTACCTGCAGAAGCCGCGCGCCAACGACTTCGGCCAGTTTCTGTTCCGCGACCTGCGCTTTCTCAAGGATGGATCGGAAGAGCCGTCCTTCATCCTCAACCGCGAGCCCTACCGGGCGTCGCGCGTCGTCGTCGCCGCCCGCAATTTCGGCTGCGGCTCCTCGCGCGAGCACGCCGTATGGGCGCTCTACGACTACGGGGTGCGCGCCGTGATCGCGCCGAGCTTCGGCGACATCTTCTTCGCCAATTCGCTCAAGAACGGTCTTCTGCCCATCGTGCTGCCCGAAGACGTGGTCGCGGACCTCCTGAAGGTCCTGGTGGCGGCGCCCGGAAGCCGCATCGGCGTCGACCTCGCGCAGCAGGTCGTCACGGCGCCGGACGGGACGCGGCACGCCTTTCACATCGATCCGTTCCCCAAGCACTGCCTGCTCGAAGGGCTCGACGAACTCGACTACACGCTGAGCCAGATGGACCGGATCATCCGTTTCGAACGCCTCTACGACGTCGTCATGCCGGCGATGCCGTAGGATCTTTCGACGAGGCGGACACGGGCTCGCCCGACAAGACACTTCGACTGTGAAAATCTCGACCACGGCGGCCACCCCCGACGCCGACCGATCAACTGGAGAAACGTATGAAGATCGCAGTGCTGCCCGGCGACGGGGTGGGCAAAGAGGTGACCCAGCAGGCCGTCAAGGTGCTCAAGGCCGTGGTGGGCAAGTCCGCCGCGCTTGAACTCACCGAGGCTCCGATCGGGCAGGCCGGCGTCGACGCCGCCGGCGACCCGCTGCCGATGAAGACGCTCGAACTGTGCCGCAAGGCCGAGGCGATCCTGTTCGGCGCCGCCGGCGTTCCCGGCGACGAGAAGATCGAGTTCAACAAGCGCCCCGGCGCCAGCCTGCTGCGCCTGCGCAAGGATCTCGACCTGTTTGCGAACTTCCGTCCGGTGTTCATGTTCAAGGAACTGATCGGCGCCTCGACGCTCAAGCCCGAGATCGTCGATGGATTGGACCTGATCATCCTGCGCGAACTCACTGGTGACGTCTATTTCGGCGAGCCGCGGGGCATCCGCACGCTGCCGAACGGAGAGCGCGAGGGCTTCAACACCATGCGCTACTCCGAGTCCGAGGTCGAGCGCATCGCCCGCGTCGCCTTCGAGACTGCCATGGGCCGCCGCCGCAAGGTCTGTTCGGTCGAGAAAGCGAACGTTCTCGAGACTTCGCAGGTGTGGCGTGACGTCGTCGTGCGCGTCGGCAAAGACTACCCGGAAGTCGAACTGAGCCACCTGTTCGTCGACGCCGCCTCGATGATGCTGATGCGCGCCCCCAAGCAGTTCGACGTCATGGTGACCGGCAACATCTTCGGCGACATCCTGTCCGACTGTGCCGCCATGTTGACCGGTTCGATCGGCATGCTGCCGTCCGCTTCGCTCGCCGGCGACAAGAAGGGCCTCTACGAACCGGTGCATGGCTCGGCGCCCGACATCGCCGGCAAGGGCATTGCCAATCCGTTCGCCGCCATCCTGTCGATGGCGATGATGCTGCGCTACTCGTTCGACCTGCCGGTGCTCGCCGACAAGGTCGAAAAGGCCGCCGCGCGGGTACTCGCCGACGGTTACCGCACCGCCGACATCTTCCAGCCCGGCACACGCAAGGTCGGCACGGAAGAGATGGGCGACGCCGTCGTCGCGGCGTTGGCTCGCGTCTGATCCGGAGAGCCGGATCGGCGTCGTGCGGGCCAGCCGTTTCCAAGACGGCGGCCCGTCCGGAAACTGGACCGCACGCATCCATCGCCCCCGTGGATGCGGGCGTCCGGTTGTGCATACTTCGGTGCCGCCGTGGTCCGACCGGCGATCCGTGCGAAGCGAGATCGCAGAAGGAGGCGAAATGCAATTGATGCGAAACCCGAAAGACATGCTCGCCGGGCTGATGTTCATCGCCTTCGGCATGGCATCGCTGGTGATCTCTCAAGATTATACGTTGGGCACCGCGGCCCGCATGGGGCCGGGCTATTTTCCGCGTCTGCTGGGCATCCTCCTGGTGGCCGGCGGCGCCCTGCAGGTGTTGCTCAGCCTGCGTGTCAATGCCGAAGTGGAGCGGCCAGCGTGGCATTGGCGGCCGCTGCTCATCGTGCTCGTGGGCGTCGCTGCCTTCATGGGGCTCGCACCGCATCTGGGGGTGATCCTCGCCGGCTTTGTACTGGTGTTCATCGCTTCGTTCGCGAGCGCCGAGTTCCGCTGGAAGGAGGCGCTGATCAGCGGCGCCGTCCAGGGCGTCGCGGCGGTGCTCGTGTTCATCTACGGGCTGGGAATGCCCCTGCCGGTTTGGCCTATTTTCATCGGTGGTGGCCAATAATGGATATCCTCGCAAACCTGGCGCTCGGGTTCGGCGTCGCATTCACGCCGATCAATCTCGGCTACGCTTTCCTGGGCTCGCTGGTCGGCACGCTCATCGGTGTCCTGCCGGGCATCGGCCCGGTGGCGACCATCGCGATGCTGCTGCCGATCACCTACGGCCTGCCGACCGTGACGGCGCTGATCATGCTCGCCGGCATCTATTACGGCGCGTCCTACGGCGGCTCGACCACGGCGATCCTGGTCAATCTGCCGGGCGAGATGTCGTCGGTCATCACGGTGATCGACGGCCACCAGATGGCCCGGCAGGGGCGGGCGGGCGCCGCGCTGTGCATCGCCGCGCTCGGCTCGTTCTTCGCTGGCACCGTCGCCACCACGGTGATCGCCGCCTTCGCGCCGCCGCTCGCCGAGGTCGCCTTGAAATTCGATGCCGCCGAGTATTTCGCCTTGATGGTGCTCGGCCTCGTCTCGGCGATCGCGCTTGCGCAGGGCTCGGTGCTCAAGGCCGTGCTGATGGCGATCCTGGGCCTCCTGTTCGGCATCATCGGCACCGACGTCAACACCGGCACGTCGCGCTTCGCCTTCAACATCCCGGAACTGATCGACGGCATCGGTTTCGTGGCCATGACCATGGGCCTGTTCGCCTTCGCGGAAATCGCCACCAACCTCGAGAAGACCGAGGGCCGTCACGTCATGACGGCGAAGATCGACAGCCTGTGGATCACCTGGAAGGAGTTCAAGCAGTCGTTCGGAGCGATCCTGCGCGGTTCGGCCATCGGCTCGCTGCTCGGTATCCTTCCGGGCGGCGGCGCGACGCTGTCGTCCTTCGCGTCCTATACGGTGGAGAAGAAGATCTCCTCCGATCCGTCCCGCTTCGGCAAGGGCGCGATCGAAGGTGTCGCCGGTCCGGAGGCGGCCAACAATGCCGGTGCCCAGACCTCGTTCATCCCGATGCTCACGCTCGGCATTCCGTCCAACGCCGTGATGGCCCTGATGGTCGGCGCGCTGATCATCCACGACATCCAGCCCGGTCCCCAGATCATGACCAAGACCCCGGAATTATTCTGGGGCCTGATCGCGTCCATGTGGATCGGCAATGTCATGCTGGTGATCCTCAACCTGCCGCTGATCGGCCTGTGGGTCAAACTGCTGAGCGTGCCGTATCGCCTGCTGTATCCGATGATCGTTTTGTGCTGCACCATCGGGGCGTACAGCGCCAACAACAACATGTTCGACGTCGGCGTCGCGATCGCGTTCGGCATCGCCGGCTACGTGTTCGTCAAGCTCGGCTGCGAACCGGCGCCGTTCCTGCTCGGCTATATCCTGGGACCCATGCTCGAAGAAAATCTGCGCCGGGCTCTGGTGTTGTCGCGCGGCGACTATTCGGTGTTCGTCACGCGGCCGATCTCGGTGGTGATGCTGGCGATCGCCGCCGTCCTTCTGGTGGTCACGGTCCTGCCGGCGGTCCGCAAGACCCGCGACACCGTGTTCCAGGAGGATTAGCGTCCGCCGGCACGACTGATCCAAACGCGATGCCCGGCCTTGGTGCCGGGCATCGGCGTGTCACGGCTCCGGCAGCAGCCAGGCGTCGGTCACCGAGCAGGCGAGGGCGGCGCCGGGTGCGACGCGCTCCGGCCAGTCGAACACCAGGCGCTGGCCGCAGGGCAGGGTGCCGGCCACTTCGACGGCGGCACCGCGGTAGAGGGCGCTCTCGACCGTGATCGGCACCGATCCGCCGGGATGGATCGCTTCCGGACGCACCAGCAGCATGGCGCGGCCGTTGGCGGGCGCCCGCACGGCCCGCACCGCCACGTCGGCGCCGCCGATCTTCACCGGCAGGCGGCCGTCCGCGAATTCGCCCGTGACCTCCGCCTCGATCAGGGCTCCGCGGCCGATGAAGCGGGCGACGGCGCGGGTGGCCGGGGCGCGATAGATGTCCTCCGGGTCGCCCACCTGAACGATGCGGCCATGGTCGAGAACGGCGACCTGGGTCGCCAGGGCCAGGGCCTCGGCATGGTCATGGGTCACATACACGAAGGTGCGGCCGGTATCACGATGCAGATCCGCGAAGGTGGATATCATGGTGGCGCGCAGATGCGCGTCGAGATTGGCGAGCGGCTCGTCGCACAGGATGATGTCGGAATCCTGCACCAAGGCGCGGGCGAGCGCGACGCGCTGGCGCTGGCCGCCGGACAGAGCATCGGGCATGCGCTCGCCGAGGCCTGCGAGGCCGACCCGGTCCAGGGTCGCGTTCACCTTTTCAGCGATTTCGGCGCCGGGGCGGCGGGCGGACCGCAGCGGGTAGGCGACATTGTCGGCCACGTTCATGTGCGGCCACAGGGCGTAGGACTGGAACACCATGCCGACGCCGCGATGTTCCGGCGGCACCAGGCGGCGTCCATCGGCGACGACGCGATCGCCGAACGCGATTGCTCCGGCGGTCGGTTCCTCGAATCCCGCAATCAAACGCAGCAGGGTGGTCTTGCCGCAACCGGACGGACCGAGGAGGGCGACGAAGGCGCCCTGGGGGATCGTCAATGAAACGTCGTCGAGAGCCATGGTGGTCCCGAAACGTTTGGTCACGGCGCGGATATCGATGGTCGGCATGATGTTGAACTCTCCCGCACCCGTGTCGGTAACCCAGATGACATCAGGATGACAGGGGGAAAGTGGAGGGCGTCGGGTGTGAAGTCGTGGTGATGCAATCCATCAAAATGGCCATGGGCGATCTGGTCCGTGGGCCGTGACAAAAGCGATCCCGTGGCGCCGCCCGGAGTGCCGCTCATGGAGTTCGTTTCGAGACCCGAGGAATAGAGGAAGATCGGGTTCGGCCAGGGGCCGTCTATCGATCGACGGCGCCGCACAGGTCGAGCTGGTTTGCGCGCGTCAACGGTCTCACATGTACGCCGTGTTCCGGCGCGAACTCGACTGCACGCGCGGCAGTATCAGATGAACGCAGCGGATGATGCCGACGGTCGCGTCGGATCTCGGTCTGGAGTTTTCGTTTTCGGCAGCTCGGATAGACCCCCTGCCTAGAGCCAAGCCTTCAGCCCCCGCAAGCACTGCGTCGCGCTCACGATATGGGGCACGTCCCAGAATTTACGGCTCGACGGGGTCAGATCGCGCCTCCGGGTCGTTCGCCCAGCTGTCCTGACCGACGTGCTCGCTACGAATCTTGTGTCGGTTTGCGGCGGTCGCTGCGCGTATTTTTGCCATGCACGCCTGAGGCCGCGCCTTCGAGGGCGCTGCGCAGGGCCGTCACCTCGGCGAGAAGCCGCCGCGCTTCGTCGCTCGTCAGTCCGGAGGCCTCGGCAATGCAGTTCGGTACGTGCGCGGCCTGTGCGCGCAGCCGGTCGCCCGCCGGCGTGAGCCGAATGCGGACCTGGCGTTCGTCGGCGGGGTCCCTGCTTCTCTTGACCAAGCCCAGCGCCTCGAGCCGCTTGAGCAGAGGAGTCAACGTGCTCGACTCGAGAAACAGCTTGTCCCCCAGACTGCCCACGGTCTGATCGTCCTGCTCCCACAGCCTCACCATGACGAGGTACTGCGGATAGGTGACGCCGAGCCCGTCGAGCAGGGGCTTGTAGACGCGCGTGAAGGCGTGGCTCGCCGCATAGACGGCAAAGCAGAGAAAGTCGCCGACCCGGCCCGCCGCGCACTCGCCGGCGACGTCGCTTTTTTCAGAATGATCGCGTTTCGGCATGGTGAATTCCTCGCCGCTTCGGTGTGAATATATATCGTGTGCGATTATATCGCAAGCGCTTGACAAGTGGTGCCTGGTGACGGATATATCGCGAGCGATTTAATCGCACACAAAATCAAGCTCTACACGGAGACCCCCGATGACGACTGAAGAACCTTCTGCCGACACTGCGCCATCCCGACGCGGTGTCCTGGTCGGCACAGCTGCCGTTCTGCCGCTGTTGGCAATCGGCACGGATGGTGCCGGTGCCGCGACCCCCGCACGTTCCGACACACCCAAAATCCCTGGAGTAAAGACCGTGAACAGCATCACCACCCGTGACGGCGTCGACATCTATTTCAAGGATTGGGGCCAAGGACGCCCGGTCGTCCTCAGCCATGGCTGGCCGTTGAGTTCGGACAGCTGGGAGGCTCAGGCCCTTCATCTCGCATCCAACGGTTTCCGGGTCGTCACGCATGATCGCCGCGGCCACGGCCGCTCGAGCCAGCCGTGGCACGGCAACGACATGGACCACTATGCGGACGATCTCGCGCAGGTCATCGAAGCGCTCGATCTGCGCGACGTGTCCCTGTTCGGATTCTCGACCGGAGGCGGGGAGGTCGCCCGCTATATCGGCCGCCACGGCACCGGCCGGATCGCTAAGCTCGGCCTCATCTCGGCGGTGCCCCCCTTGATGCTGAAGACGGCGGCAAATCCCGGCGGCCTGCCGAAGGACGTGTTCGACGGCCTGCGCGCCGCCAGCCTGGCCGACCGTTCCAAGCTCTATCGCGACATCGCTTCGGGGCCGTTCTTCGGCTTCAACCGTCCCGGCGCCAAGGTCTCGCAGGGCATGATCGACTCCTTCTGGCTGCAAGGCATGCAGGCGGGTCACAAGAACACCTATGACTGCATCAAGGCGTTCTCGGAGACCGATTTCACCGAAGACCTCAAGAAGTTCGACCGGCCGACGCTGATCGTCCATGGTGACGACGACCAGATCGTTCCCATCGATGCCGCCGGCCGGGCCTCCAAGAAGCTCGTTCCGCACGCAATCCTGAAGGTCTATGCGGGCGCCCCGCACGGACTCGCCGACACCCACAAGGATCGGCTCAATGCGGATCTCCTGGAATTCCTGAACGCCTGAGCAAGCTACGCCCCCGAAGCCGGACCTCCCGGCTTCGGGGATCTGCCGGCGGTCCTCGTCTTACGAAGAATGAGTCCGGCAACCCCGGCGAGGCGGCTTCGCGCTCTCGTCACGTCTATCGATTCTCGTCTTTCGCCGCCGCTTCGGGGCGATCGCGCGGTACGACGCCATGGAGGAAGATGTCGACGGCGCGCACGACGTGGGACCTGCGCTCGGCCGGGGCCGGCCATCGCGGCTGGCCGTCGTCGCCGAAGCCGGTGGGGCCCAACGCCATGCTCAAAAGGAGATGGGCGGCCGAGCGCGGCGCGGTCACGGCGAGACGTCCGCGCGCCGCCTGGCGTTCCAGCCACTCGGTGAGGAGATCGAGCGCCTGGCGCGGGCCATGCCGGTTCAGGAGCGGTGACAGTTCGGGGTGGCGCTGCGTCTCGGTGATGAACAGCCGCGTCAAGGCATCGCGCCGGCTGATCGAGTCGGGATCGAGGTCGGCCCGGAAGATGGTCGTCAGCGTCTCGAACAACGGCGCCTCGTCGTCGGCGTGAGGCAAATCGAGCATGGTCTGGCGATGGCTGGCGACGACCGCGCCGAACAGCGCCTGCTTGCCCGCGAAAAGCCGGTAGACGGTTCGCTTCGATACGCCGGCCTGCCGCGCCACCATATCCATGGTGGTGTCGTCGTAGCCGGCCCGCAGGAAGATGTCGCGGGCGGATTCGACGATTCGGCCGGCGACGACGAAATCGTCGACGATCTTCGGCCGACCGCGGCCGCGGGAAACGTCCTGTGTCGTGGGTGCAACGTCCGCCATCGATCATCCATATCGCGGCTTGGCCGGAAGCCCAAAAGCTTGACGGCCGGGGAACTTTTCTAATATGTAAACCCATGGGTTTTGTAATTCAACTTGACCGAGCGGAAGCTGACTCTTGGTGCCGCCGGCGGGAACCTATCAATCCGTCCTGGCCGCTCGCACGATGGGTTCAATCCCGAGCCCGCCGCCGTGCGGGACGCCATGTCGTTCCGGCTGGGCGTCGTTTTCGCCGGCCGCATGCCGCTCAACGACCGATCGCCACGCATGGATGCCGGTCTTCCGACATCGTGTGTCCAGACCGCCGCTGGCCCATCGCTTTACGTTTCTTTACGCGCGGGAGACGTTGCGGAAATCGAGCCGCATTAATGCGGTTCGCCATGACTTCGCACGCTCCCATGTTCGTCGGCGGCACAGGCCTCATCTTGCGCGCAGCGCGTATCGGCAGATCGCAATCCCGCAGCCCCTCTCGGCCGAGAGACCGTCGGCAGATCGCTTGCTGACGGCACTGACGGACAGGCTCATGACGCAATCGTCGCCCTCGCGGCAGATTCGGACGCATTTTCCTTTAGGCCTGCTGCTCGCGGCGACACTTGCGGTGTCGGCCTGCGCGGTCGGGCCTGACTATCAGGCACCGGAGATCGCACTGCCAGCGCATTGGAGCAGGGCGAAGCCAACCGCCGCGCCCAATCTCACGCGTTGGTGGCGCGGTCTCGGCGATCGTGCGCTCGATGCGTTGATCGAGGAGGCGGTCGCCGGCAATCTCGACGTCGCGGCGGCGAAAGCGAGAATTCGCGCCGCACGTGCGTCCCGAAAGCAGGCGATCGGATCCCTGTTCCCGTCGGTCGACGGGGACGGCTCGGTGACACGCAGCAAAGCCGCCGACCCCACCGCGGCCTCATCGGCTTCTCCCTATAATCTCTACAAGGCCGGCTTCGACGCCTCGTTCGAACTCGATCTGTTCGGTGCCAACCGCCGCGACGTCGAAGCGGCCTCGCGTGGGGTCGAAGCCGCCGAGGAAGACCTCGATTCGACCTTGCTGACGCTGATCGGCGACGTTGCCTCGTATTACGTCGAGGCGCGTGGCTATCAAGCCCGCGCCGCGCTCGCCCGCCGTACCGCGAAGTCGCAACGTGATACCGCTGCGCTGACTCGCACCAAGTTCGAGGCCGGCTCGGCATCGGCGGTCGACATCTCCAAGGCGACGGCCCAGGCGGCGACGACCGAGGCCAACATCCCGACTTTGGAGACCGCGTACGCCGAGGCCGTGCATCGTCTCGGCATTCTCACCGGCCGCGAGCCGGGTGCGCTCGCCGCTCGCCTGCGTGGCGAAGCGGCGGTCCCGTCACCGCGGCTGCCGCTACGCGCCGGTATTCCGGCCGACGTCCTTGTCGCCCGTCCCGACGTGCGCAGGGCCGAGCGCCAGCTTGCCCAATCCACCGCCAAGATCGGCGCTGCCGAGGCGGCGCTCTATCCCAGCGTATCGGTGACCGGCAGCATCTCGACGACGGCGCAGAAGAGCGGTGATCTCGGCAAGAATTCGACCATCGGTTGGTCGTACGGACCGTCGCTGAGCGTACCCGTCTTCAACGCCGGCAAGCTGCGCGCCGCCGTCGACGTCGCCGAAGCCGAGCGTGACCAGTACCACGTCGCCTTCCGTTCCGCCGTCTTGACGGCGCTGGAGGACGTCGAGAACGCCCTGGTGGCGCTCGCCAACGAGCGGCGCAAGGCGTCCCGTCTCGGCGAGTCGGTCCGCGGCTATCGCGAGGCGGCGCGACTGTCGCGCACGCTCTATCAGGCGGGGACCGCCAGTTTCCTCGACGTCCTCGATGCCGAACGCTCGCTCTATTCCGCCGAGGATTCGCTGATCGCGAGTCGTGTCGCGATCACCACCGACTATGTCGCACTCGCCAAGGCACTCGGCGGCGGCTGGTCCGGTGCGCTCGACGTAGCCAAGCCGGAGGTCGTCGACTCCGGCACATACCCCCACCCAGCCGATTGGCAGGCGATGAATGTCCGCGAACGACCGGTCGTCGCGCCGGCGTCCGAATAAAGGCCTACTGATGATCAATTGGATTTGTTTGCGACGCACTGGCGTCTTCGGGCTGCTGGCTGGCAGTCTGCTGCTGGCGGGTTGCGGCCAGCAATCCGGGCCGTCCCCCGCCGCCGGCGCGCCCGGACAGGACGCGCCGGAAGTCGGCATCGTGGTCCTTCGACCGCGGGCGGTGACGATCAGTTCCGAGCTGCCCGGTCGCACCACCGCCTTTCTTACCGCCGAAGTGCGCCCACAGGTCGCCGGCATCATCAAGCAACGCGGCTTCAAGGAAGGGGGCGAAATCGCCAGTGGCGATGTCCTCTACCAGATTGATCCCGCCAGCTATCAGGCGACCTTCGACAGCGCCGCCGCGGCGCTGCAGAAGGCCGAAGCCGCGGTCCCGAGCGCCCAGGCGAAGGTCGAGCGCTACCAGGGCCTCATCCGCGAGAAGGCGGTGAGCCAGCAGGACTTCGACGACGCCGTCTCCACGCTCGCCCAGGCCAAGGCCGCGGTCGCGGCCGCGAAGGCGGATCTCGACACGGCGCGGATCAATGTCGCCTACACTCAGATCAAGGCGCCCATCGCCGGCATCATCGGCAAGTCATCGATCTCGGTCGGCGCACTGGTCACCGCGAGCCAGACCACCGCGCTCACCACCATCCGCCAGATCGACCCGATCTATGTCGATCTGACACAATCGAGCGTGAACCACCTCAAGTTTCGCCGCGACCTCGCCGAGGGCCGGCTGTCGACCAGCGGGACGTCCGTGCCCGTCCGTCTGCTGCTCGAAGACGGTTCGACCTATGCCCATGCCGGTCGTCTCGCATTCGCCGAGGTCAAGGTCGACGAGAGCACCGGCACGTTCACGCTGCGTGCCGAGTTCCCCAACCCCGAGCGGCTGCTCCTGCCCGGCATGTATGTGCGCGCCATCATCGAAGAGGGCATCACCTCGACCAGCTTCCTCGTGCCCCAGCGTGCCGTCGGCCGCAACACCAAGGGGGAGGCGACGGCGCTCGTGGTCGGCAAGGGTCAGACCGTGGAGGAACGCGTGCTCGCAGTCCGCCGTCAGGTGGGCTCGAACTGGCTGGTCGACAGTGGCGTCGCCGCCGGCGATCGGGTGATCGTCGAAGGCTCGATGAAGACCAGGGTCGGCGGCAAAGTGAGGCCGGTCGAAGTGACCGTCGACGATGCCACCGGCCAGGTGCGCCGAGCCGCCCCTGATGGCGGCGGCACGCCGGCCGCCAAGGCTCCGCCGTCCACCAAGGCGGAGTGAGGACATGCCGCAATTCTTCATCAATCGGCCCATCTTCGCCTGGGTGATCGCCATCGCGATCATGCTGGCGGGTCTCTTGGCGCTCAACAGCCTGGCGATTTCGCAGTATCCCCAGATTGCGCCGCCGTCGGTGAACATCACCGCGACCTATTCGGGCGCGGACGCCCAGACGGTCGAGAACTCGGTCACCAAGGTGATCGAGCAGGGCATGTCCGGCCTCGATCATCTCGACTACATGACGTCGTCGTCGACCTCCACCGGCCGCGTATCGATCACGCTCACCTTCACCAACGCCGCCAATCCCGACGTCGCGCAGATGCAGGTGCAGAACAAACTGCAACTCGTCACCTCGCAACTGCCGTCCGTGGTCCAGGAGACCGGCATCAGTGTCACCAAGTCGACGGACAGTTTTCTGATGGTGGCGGCGTTCGTCTCCTCCGACGGACGCCTGAGTTCGGTCGATCTCGCCGACTACATCGAGTCGACCTATAACGACACCGTCAAGCGTATCGAAGGTGTCGGCCAGACACGGTTGTTCGGCTCCGCCTATGCCATGCGCATCTGGATCGACGCCGACAAGCTGGCAAAGTTCTCGCTGATGCCCGGCGACGTCACGGCGGCGATCAAGGCCCAGAACGCCCAGGTGTCCGCCGGTCAGCTCGGCGGCCTGCCGGCCCGGCCTGGCGTGCAGCTCAATGCCACCGTGACGGCGCGCAGCCGGATGCAGACGCCGGAGGAATTTCGCAACATCATTCTCAAGAGCGCCGCCGACGGCTCGATCGTGCGCGTCGGTGACGTCGCGCGGGTCGAGTTGGGCGCCCAGAACTACAGCGCCAGCAGCAGCTACAACAACATGCCGGCGACCGGCCTTGCCGTCATGCTGGCGGCGGGGGCAAACGCCATCTCGACAGCGGAGCGCGTGCACGCGGCCATCGACAGTCTGAGTTCGACTCTGCCGCAGGGCGTCGAGGTGACTTATCCCTACGACACCACGCCGTTCGTGCGGCTGTCGATCAAGGAGGTGATCAAGACGCTGGCGGAGGCCATCGTGCTGGTCTTCCTGGTGATGCTCCTATTCCTGCAGAACATCCGGGCAACTCTGATCCCGACCCTGGCGGTTCCGGTGGTGCTGCTCGGCACTTTCGGGGTGCTGGCGGCCCTCGGCTACTCGATCAACATGCTGACCATGTTCGCCATGGTGCTGGCGATCGGTCTGCTGGTCGACGACGCCATCGTGGTGGTCGAGAACGTCGAACGCGTGATGCAGGAGGAGGGGCTCTCGCCCAAGGAAGCGACCGAGAAGTCGATGCGCGAGATCACCGGTGCGCTGATCGGCATCGCCACCGTTCTGTCGGCGGTGTTCGTGCCGATGGCCTTCTTCGGCGGTTCGGTCGGCGTCATCTACCGCCAATTCTCGGTCACCATCGTGTCGGCCATGGTGCTGTCGGTGTTGGTGGCGATGATTCTGACGCCGGCGCTGTGCGCCTCCATCCTGCGTCGGCCGCACGACCACGGCGCCTCGCGCGGGTTGTTCGGCTGGTTCAACCGCGTCTTCGAGCGCACCACCAACGGGTATCGTGTCGGTGCCGGCAGTGTCGTAGCGCGGCCGGCCCGCTTCCTGGCGGCGTTCGTCGCCATGGTGGTGGTGATGGGCATCCTGTTCGTGCGACTGCCGAGCTCGTTCCTGCCCGACGAGGACCAGGGTGTGCTGTTCGCCATCGTGCAGTTGCCGGTCGGGGCGCCGTCGGAGCGAACCGCCAAAGTCCTGGAGCAGGTGACGAACCATTTCCTGACCGCCGAGAAGGAGGCCGTCGACGGTGTTTTGTCGGTCAACGGCTTCAGCTTCAGTGGTGAGGGGCAGAATGTCGGCATGGCGTTCGTCAAGCTCAAGCCGTTCGAGGAGCGCATCAACCCGCGGCTCAAGGCCCAGGCGATCGGCATGCGGGCCATGGGAGCGTTTTCGAAAATCGCCGATGCACGCGTGTTCGCGATCGCGCCGCCGGCGGTGCCCGGACTGGGCAATTCGAGTGGCTTCGACATCTATCTCCAGGACATCGGCGGTGCCGGCCACGAGAAACTGATGGAGATGCGCAATCGCGTGCTCGGCGCGGCCGCCCAGAGCCGCAAGCTGACGGCGACGCGCCCCAACGGCCAGGACGACACGCCCCAGTTCGCCATCGACGTCGACCGCGAGAAGGCGAGGGCCTACAGCCTGTCCCTGTCCGAGGTCGACTCGACCATATCGACTGCGTGGGGTGGCACCTACGTCAACGACTTCATCGACCGCGGCCGGGTCAAATCGGTCTATGTGCAGGCCGATGCCAAGTTCCGGACCAGTCCCGAGGACATCGATTCCTGGTATGTCCGCAATTCGGCCGACGCGATGGTGCCGTTGTCCGGCATTTCCTCGACCCGCTGGACGTTCGGGTCTCCCAAGCTCGAACGCTACAACGGCTCGTCGGCGATCGAGATCGTCGGCCAGGCCGCTCCGGGGATGAGTTCCGGCGACGCCATGAACGAAATCGAGCGGATCATGAACGAGCTGCCGACCGGCTTCCGTCATGAATGGGCCGGCATCTCGAACCAAGAACGGCTCGCGGGCAGCCAGGCGACAGCGCTCTACCTGATCTCGTTGCTGGTCGTGTTCCTGGCGCTGGCCGCGCTCTACGAAAGCTGGTCGACGCCGCTCGCCGTGATGCTATCGGTTCCGGTCGGCATCCTTGGTGCCGTCATCGCCGCGACCGCGTTCGGGCAGACCAACGACGTCTATTTCAAGGTCGGTCTGCTCACCACCATCGGGTTGTCGGCCAAGAACGCCATTTTGATCGTCGAGTTTGCACTCGCACGGCTGAAGGACGGCCAGGACGTGGTCGGCGCCGCGCTCGACGCCGCCCGCCAGCGCCTGCGACCGATCCTGATGACGTCGCTCGCCTTCATCCTCGGCGTGGTGCCGCTGGCGACGGCAACCGGCGCCGGTTCCGGCAGCCAGAACTCGATCGGCATCGGCGTCATGGGCGGCATGATTGCCGCAACCGTGATCGGCGTGTTCTTCGTGCCGCTCC
The DNA here is from genome assembly GCA_030848545.1 of Astrobacterium formosum. GTDB lineage: Bacteria > Pseudomonadota > Alphaproteobacteria > Rhizobiales > Xanthobacteraceae > Astrobacterium > Astrobacterium formosum. The sequence continues at coordinate 70,827 of JAVDCA010000023.1, read as the reverse complement.
TGTTCGTGGTCGTGCAGTGGACGGTCGGCTGGCTCCGTCGGCGCCGGGCCCCGGCTGTCACCGCTTAGCTTGATGATGCCGGCGGTGGAAGACAGATGTCGATGAACCACCGCCGGTGAATATGTTCGCAGGTGACCTCATTTCTGTCCGCCATAAAGATCGTCCTTCAATCCACGCTCGTAGAGCGTGTCCAGCTGATCGGCGGAGATTTCCTTTACCTGTCCGAGCTCCGCCACCATCTTGCCGACGCTCGGCAATGTGCTGCGGTCGACCCGTGCGTCCGGATCCCACAGGCGGGCGCGGCGGATCGCCTTGCCGCAATGGAAGAGCACCTGTTCGACCGCGACCACGATGGCGCTGACCGGCCTGCGCTGTCCCTCGGCCACGCGTTCGAGCAGGTCGGGCACGGTCGAAACGCGGCCACGGCCGTTGATGCGCAGGAACACATCGAGGCCCGGAAACAGGAACACGAGGCCGACGCGGTCGTCGCGGAGGAGATTGCGCATCGACTCGATACGGTTATTGCCCGGCCAATCCGCGAAAGCGATGGTGTGCGCGTCGAGCGCGTGGACGAAGCCGGGCGGACCGCCGCGGGGCGAGGCATCGAGACCGTCGCCGCTCCCGCTCGCCAGACAGAAGAAGGTGGCGACGCGCAGATAGGCGAGGTGGAACTCGGTGAGGTGATCCCTGACCGCGTTCTGGATGAGGGCCGAAGGCGGCGAATAGAGCCGGTCGAGTTCGGCGGCGTCTGAAAGGGCGGGCGGGAGTGTCGTGTCCATGCGGTGCCTCCAGTTGTTGCCGACGAAGCTAGTGGAGGCGGCGTGGCTTGGCTAAGCTGTCCGGGCCATTAGATGACGCACAGCCGCCAAGTCTGTTTTCCGCAAGATCCGCCCTCTACATGATCCGTCCTCTCATCGACCCCTTCTATGCCAACTCCGATTCCGGTCCGCCCCTGGTCGCCGGGTCGTCCCGGCAGGACGGTGTTCTCGACATGACGGGCCACCGCCACGCGCGCGGCCAGTTGCTCGGCGCGTGGAGCGGACTGCTCACCATCGGGACCGAGGCCGGACACTGGGTCGTGCCGTCGGTCCACGCCGTCTGGGTGCCGCCCCACGAGCATCATTGCGGGCGCTCGCATGGCCCCTTCGACGGCTGGAGCGTCTATGTGGCGCCGAGCCTATGCGGCTCGCTGCCGGCGCAGCCGAAGGTCATATCGGTATCGGGCCTGTTGCGCGAGGCGGTGGCGCGGGCGGTCGCCTGGCCGCCGGGCGAGTTCGACGACCGCCGCCGGCATCTCGCCCATGTCATCCTGGACGAGATCGCGAACCTGCCGGCCGCCGGCTTGAACCTGCCCATGCCGCGCGATGGGCGTCTGGCCCGGATTGCCCGCGCCTTGATAGAGGAACCCGCGGATGATCGCGGCCTCGATGCCTGGGCTGCCTGGGCCGGGGTTTCGGAACGCACGGCAAGCCGGCGCTTCGCCGCCGAGACCGGATTTACCTTCATGGCCTGGCGGCAGCGCGCGCGGATCGCACGGGCTCTGGAAATGCTGGCCGACGGTTCGGCGGTGACCACGGTGGCGCTCGATCTCGGCTACGAGAGCATCAGCGCCTTCATCGCCCTGTTTCGCCGCATCGTCGGGGCGACGCCGGGGGAGTATGCACGCTCTGCACGGACCGGCGAAGGAGCGCCGCAAGGCCGGGATTGAAGGACGCCGGCAGCGCGGCCTTGCACGGCACAAAAAACGGGCGCCCGCGAGGGCGCCCGAAAGGTGAGACCGCTTGTCCGCGATCTTGGGGAGGAGACGTCAGCCCGAATAGTACATCTCGTACTCGACCGGATGCGGGGTGTGCTCGAACTTGATCACCTCGGTCATCTTGAGTTCGATGTAGGCGTCGATGAATTCGTCATCGAACACGCCGCCGGCCTTCAGGAAGCCGCGGTCCTTGTCGAGCTCCTCGAGCGCCTGGCGCAATGAGCCGCACACGGTCGGGATCTGCTTGAGCTCGGCCTTGGGCAGGTCGTAGAGGTCCTTGTCCATCGCCGGGCCGGGATCGAGCTTGTTCTTGACGCCGTCGAGGCCGGCCATGAGCATCGCGGCGAAGCCGAGATACGGATTGGCGAGCGGATCGGGGAAACGGACTTCGACGCGCTTGGCCTTCGGGTTGTTGGTCCACGGAATACGGCACGAGGCCGAACGGTTGCGGGCCGAGTAGGCGAGCAGCACGGGGGCCTCGAAGCCCGGGACGAGACGCTTGTAGGAGTTCGTCGTCGGGTTGGTGAAGGCGTTGATGGCCTTGGCGTGCTTGATGACGCCGGCGATGTAGGACAGGCAGGTCTCGGAGAGGTCGGCGTACTTGTTGCCGGCGAACACCGGCTTGCCGTCCTTCCAGATCGACTGGTGGCAGTGCATGCCCGAGCCGTTGTCGCCGTAGATCGGCTTCGGCATGAAGGTCGCGGTCTTGCCGTAGATGTTGGCGACCATGTGGATGCAGTACTTGTAGATCATCAGCTGGTCGGCCATGAAGGTCATGGGCGCGAACTTGAGACCCAGCTCGTGCTGCGCCGACGCCACTTCGTGGTGGTGCTTTTCGACCTTGCAGCCCATCTTCGCCATGGCGGCGAGCATTTCCGAGCGCATGTCCTGGCAAGAGTCCTGCGGCGGGACCGGGAAGTAGCCTTTCTTGAAGCCGATGTGGTGGCCGAGATTGCCGCCTTCGTAGTCGGTGTCGGAGTTGATCGGCAGCTCCACATGGTCGACCTTGAAGCCGACCTTGTAGGGCTCGGCCGAATATTTGACGTCGTCGAACACGAAGAACTCGGCCTCGGGGCCGAAATAGATGGTGTCGCCGACGCCGAGCGACTTCGCATAGGCCTCGGCCTTCTTGGCCATGCCGCGCGGATCGCGATTATAGGGCTCGCCGGTGGTCGGCTCGAGCACGTCGCAGACCAGCACCAGGGTGGTGTCGGCGAAGAACGGATCGATGGTTGCGGTGGACGGGTCGGGCATCAGCAGCATGTCGGACTCGTGGATCGCCTTCCAGCCGGCGATCGAGGAGCCGTCGAACATCTGGCCTTCGGCGAAGGTGTCCTCTTCGATCATCGACACGTCGAAGGTGACGTGCTGCCACTTGCCACGCGGATCAGTGAACCGGAAATCGACGTATTTCACGTCGTTGTCCTTGATCATCTTCATGACTTCTTTGGCCGTCGTCATGGATTGCATTTCCTTTCTTGAAAACGAAACAGTTGGGTTGGTCGGCCAGACCAGTGTTCTAGATGGCGTCCAAACCGGACTCCCCGGTCCGGATCCGGATGGCTTCCTCGATATTGGACACGAAGATCTTGCCGTCGCCGATGCGGCCCGTCTGGGCGGCGCGACGGATTGCGTCGACGGCCTTCTCGACCATGTCGTCACCCAGCACGATCTCGATCTTCACCTTGGGGAGAAAATCAACCACGTACTCGGCCCCGCGATACAGTTCGGTATGGCCTTTTTGACGGCCGAACCCTTTGGCTTCAGTGACGGTGATTCCCTGGAGCCCTACCTCCTGCAGCGCCTCCTTCACCTCATCCAGTTTGAATGGCTTGATGATCGCCTCGATTTTCTTCATCGCTCCTCGTCTCCAGACCGGCCGACGGGGGCAGACGGCCAAGCCGCGCCAACGTTAGCAGGGTCCGTGCCAACCCCGCAGGAGGGCGGAAAATATAAGGAATTCAATTCGTTGGACTTGTCTGTGTGGGCCATTGGCCAAGCCTCCGGAGTGAGTTGGATGAAAAAGTGTGCACGCTGCACATAAAATGGACAGCCTTCCGCCCGCAACCATGTCGCTTTTTTTTGCAGGCGCCCACGGGACGTGCGTTCGCTGCCTCGCATCCGTGCGGGGATGGGGCTGGCTGGCTGGTACCCACGGGGCTAATCCCGAGTCCTCGGCGGCCTCGCCATGAATTAAGGTCAAGGTAATGTGGGAACTCGTCACCAATACGCAGATGGGGGAGGCGGACCGCCTCACCATTGCGTCCGGCACGCCCGGCATCGTGCTGATGGAGAATGCCGGCCGGGCGGTGGCCGATGCGGTCTGCCGCCGTCAACCGCCCGGCAGCCGCATCGTCATTGTGGCCGGGCCGGGCAACAATGGCGGTGACGGGTTCGTCGCCGCCCGGCATCTGGCGGCGCGCCGACGCCACGTCACCATCCTGATGGTAGGCGACCGCGCCCGCCTCAAGGGCGACGCCGCCACGGCCGCCGCCGCCTGGGCGGGCCGGACCGAACCGGCGACGCCGGAAGGCCTCGCGGGCGCCCAGCTGATCGTCGATGCCCTGTTCGGGGCCGGCCTCGACCGTGCCGTCGAGGGGCTCGCCCGCACCATGATCGAGGCTGTCAACGCCAGTGGGGTGCCGGTTGTCGCCGTCGATCTCGCCAGCGGCGTCAACGGCACCACCGGCGCCGTCATGGGGCTTGCGGTCCGGGCCGACATGTCGGTGACCTTCTTTCGCAAGAAGATCGGCCATGTGCTTCTGCCCGGCCGCATATGTTGCGGCGAGGTGCAGGTCGTCGATATCGGCATCAAGGCCGATACGCTGGCCGTGATCGGCCCCCGCGTTGCGGAGAACCATCCCTCACTGTGGCGGGCGCGGCTGCCGGTTCCGCAGGCGGGCGGGCACAAATACAGCCGCGGCCATGCCGTGGTCGTGTCCGGTGGCCCGGTGACCACCGGTGCGGCGCGGCTCGCCGCCCGCGGTGCCCTGCGGGGCGGCGCCGGCCTCGTCACCATCGCGGCGCCTCGCGACGCCATGGCGGTGCATGCCGCCGCCAACCTGGCCGTGATGGTCCGGCCGGTGGATGGCCATGACGAACTCGCCCGCTTCCTGTCCGACAAACGCTTCAATGCGGTGGCGTTGGGGCCCGGCCTGGGCGTCGGGACGAAGACATGTGACCTGGTGGCGGCGGCTCTCGCGGGTCCGCGAATGGTCGTCCTGGACGCCGACGCGCTGACCAGTTTCGCGGATCACGCCGAAGATCTGTGGGGCATGATCAAGGGCCGCGAGGCAGGCGTCGTGCTGACGCCCCATGATGGCGAATTCGCGCGCCTGTTCAGCGACATTGCCGCAAGCTCGGAGTCGAAGCTTGAAAAAGCCCGGCAAGCGGCTATCCGCAGCGGGGCCATCTGCGTCCTCAAAGGGCCAGACACCATGGTGGCGGCGCCCGATGGTCGCGCTGTCATCAATGCCCATGCGCCGCCCTGGCTGGCGACGGCCGGATCCGGCGATGTGCTCACCGGCATCGTCCTGGGACTGGGCGCGCAAGGCATGCCGGCATTTGATGCCGCCTGCGCCGGGGTGTGGATGCACGGCGACGCAGGTCGTGTCGCCGGCGCCGGTCTCATCGCTGAGGACCTGCCCGAGGCGCTGCCAGAGGTCTGGCGCGACCTTGTGGCGGACAACTCAGTTGAGGCCTGAGGCCTCGGCTGGCCTCACGTTACTTCGAACCATGTGGTCAGGCTCGGCGCGCCGGCGATACCGGCGGCCGTGATCAGGAACGCGCCCGCCCGGTCGGGTACGAAAGCGACGCGGTGGGTGCCGCCGGACGGCACCACGAGCGTATCGAGCCAAAATGGCTTCCAGCCGTCATCGAGCCGATCGAGCAGCCGGAACGCATGGCCATGGACGCGCACCACCTGGACGGCGGCAGTGCGGTTAGACAACCCCAGCATCACGGTGCGCCCGCGCCGGATCGAGAAGGCCGGCCGGGAGGAAGGCTCGGCGCCCGTAAGGGTGCCAGTAAGGACGAGATCTGACTTGAAGGCGCCGGCAAAATCCATGCGCGCCGGCAGGTCGTTGGCGGGCAGGGGCTGGGGCGGCGCGAGGGGGGCGGCGCGCAGCGGCGTCTCGCCGTATGACAGGGTCGCCACTGTGGCGGTGCCGGATTCGGTCTGCGCCACGATCGCGGCCGCGGCGCCCGGGGTCAGCACCATGTCGACGAACAGGTCGGCGCGATTGCCGGGGCCGAGAAACACCTCGGCGTCGCGGGCAACGAACGGCTCGCAGGGCTGACCATCCAAGGCCATCACCATGGGACGATGGGCCTCGATGCGCACCGCCAATACCCGGCTGGCGGCGTTGACCAGGCGAAGCCGTAGACGCTCGTTGGTCCGGACCGGCCATTGGAGCGTGGGGGCGCCGTTGGCCATCAGCGCCGGCGCGCCGGCATCGGACACGGGTGCGTCCGCGATGATGAGCGGCAGATCGCGATCGACCGCGACCGGCTCGCTCTCCTCCACCACCAGGAGGCCATGGAGACCGCGCCTCGCCTGGTCGTGACGTTCGGCGTGGTACCAGAACGTGCCGGCATCGGGACAGGCCAGGCGCATGTCGACACTCGTGCCCGGCGCCAGGGGTGGCCGTTGTGGCGGCGACGCCAGCATGCCGGCGCCGCGCAACCCATGCCAGTCGAGGGCCGTCGCCTCGTCGAGGCTGTTGATGAGGCGAACCGCCAGTTCGTCGCCGCGCCGCAACCGCAGGATCGGGCCCGGCACGGTCCCCCCATAGGCGAGCGCCGGCGGCGAACGACCCTCGAGAGCTGCCGCCCTCAGAACGCGGACATCCTCCATGCGTGTCGGCTGGCTGCGCACCGGCGCCGGAATCGTCGTCGCAATGGCGGCCGCCGCTCCTCCCAGCATCATGCAACGTCTGGATATGTCGCGATATGGCATTGACATACCAACAACTTTCGGTTCTTTTTGTTCGCTTCCGGAACGACTGATTGTAGGGGCCGTTAAAAGTCCGGTCTTCCTTGCGAGTGCTGCCGCGGGGCGAGTGCTGCTGCAGGCCAGCGTTGCGGCAGGGGTCAGCGTTGCGGCAGGTCCGATTCGATCGGAAGGCGGTGCCATGTCGTATCTGCAATCGTCGTTTCTGCAATCGCTCCTGAACGTGGATAATCTCAGTCCCCACGGGGTGTGTCTGTTGTGGCGGCCGGAGCTTATCTGGCTGCACATGGGGTCCGACGCAATCATCGCGCTCGCCTATTACTCGATCCCGATCGTCATCGCGGTGTTTGTATGGAAGCGGCCCGACGTCGGCTTCGGCTGGGTGTTCTGGGCATTCGCGGTGTTCATCCTCGCCTGCGGCACCACCCACGTGTTCGGCATGTGGACGCTGTGGTTTCCCGACTACGTCGCCGAGGGGGGAATAAAGGCGCTTACCGCGCTCGCTTCCCTGGCGACCGCCATAGGGCTGTGGCCATTGCTGCCCAAGGCGCTGACGCTGCCGTCGCCGTCGCAATTGCGGGCCGCCAATGACGCCCTCTCGGTGCAGATCGCCGAGCGGGACGCCGCGCTCGCCGCCCTCGAACGCGAGAAGGAGGAGCGGGCCAAAACCGAGGAGATGCTGCGCCAGGCCCAGAAGATGGAGGCGATAGGTCAGCTCACGGCCGGCATCGCCCACGACTTCAACAATCTCATGACCGTGGTGATCGGCAATGTGGAACGCGCCCGCAGGCTGATGCCGGACGGCGAGGGGGCCCAGCTCGCCAAGGCGCTGGACGGCGTCCAGCGTGGTGCCGAACGGGCGGCGGTCTTGACTCATCGCCTGCTTGCCTTCGGGCGTCGCCAAGCGCTGTCCCCGCATGTGAGCGACGCCAATGTGATCCTGTCCCATCTCGCCGATACGCTGCGCCGGACGCTGGGCGAGAAAATGCGGGTGTCCGTCGATCTCGCGGGCGAGCTGTGGACCACCAAGGTCGATGCCGACGCCTTCGAGAATGCCGTCCTCAACCTCGCCGTCAATGCCCGCGACGCCATGCCGGAAGGCGGCGATCTCGTCATCCTGACCCGCAACCTGCCGTCGGCGCATCTCCGTCTCGTCGGCCTCGCGCCGGGAGACTATGTGGAAATCGCCGTCACGGACTCGGGCACCGGCATGACTCCGGAGGTGGTCGCCCGGGCGTTCGAGCCGTTCTTCACGACCAAGCCGGTGGGGGAGGGGTCGGGCCTGGGGCTCAGCCAGGTCTACGGCTTTGCGGTCCAGTCCGGCGGCACGGCGATCATCGACTCGGCGCCCGGGAGCGGCACCACGATCCGCATCATCCTGCCGCGCGCCGGCACCGAAGACGCCGCCGCCATGGCGCACGGGATGCCCGTCACCTTGTTTTCGCCGGCGGTGCCCGCATGACCCCGCAGACCGCCATCCGCACCAGCAAGGACGGCCGCACCCCGGTGGTGCTGGTGGTCGAGGACGAACCCATGGTCCGCGAAATGATCGTGGAGGAACTCAGCGACTTGGGTTTCCACGTCATCGAGGCCGAGACCGGCGAGGCCGGGCTGGAAATCCTCAACCGCGAAGCCGCGATCGACGTCCTGTTCACCGACATCCGCCTGCCCGGCAGTCTCGACGGCTGGCATCTCGCCCAGGCGGGCCGCGCCTTGAGCCCGGAGCTGCGGGTCGTCTACGCCACCGGCTACACAGTCGAGCGCTCCATGCAACTCGCCGGCAGCGTTTTCGTGACGAAGCCGTACCGGCCATCGGTGATCGCGGATACGATCAGATCGCTCCTGGCGGGGTGAAGAGGGCGGGTGAGATGCTGCCCGGAGCAGCGGCCGTGCTGAAACAACCTATGGCGTGAGAAGCCACAGGTTGTTTCATTGAATAAAGGTCTCTGACACCGACACGAGATGTGATGCTGACGGAACGTGACACGGATCGATCGACGTGTATCGGATACGTGTCTCCGGCGACCTCGCCTAATCGGCCTTGATCCCGCGGGTCTTGATCACCTGCGACCAACGCTCGGTCTCGGCGGCGATGAATTCCTTGAGCTTGGCGCGGCCGGAAATCACCGGTGCGACACCGAAGGCCTTGAAGCGGTCACGGACTTGCTGTGAGCGCAAGGCCTGATCGAGCAGTTGCTCCAGCCGCGCCAACCCCTCTTCAGGAATTCCCTTGGCGGCGAACAACGCCGCCCAGCCCTCGGCCTCGACGCCTTCGATGCCGAGCTCCCGCAGGGACTTGACCCCGGGCAGATCCGGCGACGGCTGGGGCGTGGTGACGGCGAGTGCCCGCAGCTTGCCGTCGCGGATCAGCGGCAGCATCACCGGAAGATTGAGGAATCCGAGCGAGACACGGTCGGACAGGAGATCGGGCGTGATGGCGCTTTCGCCGCGATAGGGCACGCTGATGATGGAGACGCCGACCTTGGCGCAGAACAGTTCGGTGGTCAGGTGGGCGAGCGAGCCGTTGCCGCTGTTGGCTGCCGTGAGCGCGTCGGGCTTGGCGCGCGCCGCGGCGACCAGGTCGTCAATGCTCTTGATGGGCGACGACGACGGCACCACGACCACCAGCGGCTGTGACGACACCATGCCGATCGGATCGAAGTCCCTGAGCACATCGTAGGTCACCGCCTTCGGCCGTAGCGTCGGCGTGATCGTCATGCTGGTCGAACCCATCAGCAGGGTGTGGCGGTCCTTGCTCTGCGCCGCCGACGTGATGCCGATGACGCCGCCGGCGCCGGCGCGATTGTCGACGACGATCGGGTGGCCGAGTTGCGGCGCCATGATGTCGGCCAGGATGCGCGCGGAGCCGTCTGCCGGCCCACCGGGGGCGAAGGGAACGACGATGCGCACATTCGTCGTCGGCCACGCTTCGGCAGCCTCGGCCCCTCCAGCGAACGCGGTCGCCGCGAGCGCGCTCAGCCCGCCGAGAAAGACTCGGCGGTCGACGTCCATGCGATGCGCCGCCATGCGTGCGTCGGTTTGATGATCTCGTCGGGTCATGTCCTGTGTCCTCGTCGTGGAAATTGCGCGCTCACGGCAGACAGGCGCCGGCGGCGCGCAGCTTTGCTTGCAGGGTTGCGATGTCGATCTGAGGCGTGACGGCATTGCCGGCCGCCACTATCGCGGCCGCGGTTCCGGCCGCCTGGCCGATCGCCATCGTGGTCGGCATGACCCGAAGCGCGGCGTGGGCCTCGTGGGTCGCCGAAATCCCGCGGCCGGCGACCAGCACGTTGTCGAGCGACACCGGTCGCAGGCAGCGGAACGGAATTTCGTAGGCGTGATCGCGCCCGAGGGACTCGAAGTGAAGGTCGGCGCCGGTCTCCGGGTGCAGGTCGATCGGATAGGCCGCCAACGCAATTGTGTCTTCGAATCGAGCCGGCGCCCGAAGATCGGCGCCGGTCAGCACATGGGCGCCGTGGACGCGGCGGGTTTCGCGGATGCCGAGCTGGGCCGCCAACGCCACCAGCCGTCCGCACCCGCATCCCGGCACGTGCGTGGCGAGAAACCCGGCCGCCGCAAAGGCCTGCCGGCGGCCCTCCATCTCGGCGACACTCAGGGCGAACGGGTCGGTCGCATCGACCGCGATGCGGCCGATATTGAACCAGCCGTCTTCGGTGCCCGCGATCGGGCTCATGTGCAACGCGGCTCGCGCCAGCATACCCCCGGCGAAGCCACGATCGGCCAGTTCCCGGAGCTCGCCTGTTGTCAGGCCGTCGAAGACGGAGCGGTCGATGGGGCCGAAACGAAACATCAAGGTCGCCGGCTGGCGAGCCTCGTCGGCGGTGAGCGGCAGGAATGCCGCGCCGGCGTGCGCCAGCAGATCGAGATCTCCGGAAGCGTCGACCACGACCTTGGCCCGTATCCCGGCGGAGCCCGCCTTGGTGAGGACCCCGACCCGCGACACGGTCCGAGCCGCGGTCGAGACGTCGAGAACGGCGGCATGGAAGAGAATGCGCACGCCGGCCTCGACGGCCAGTTCGTCGAGCACCAGCTTGAGGACTTCGGGATCGTAGGGCACGCGGTCCATGTGGTGCCCGGTCGACATGACGAACTGGCCATGTCCGTCCGAGCCGCCGCGCGCGACGAGGCGATCCACGATCTCCTCGGCAATGCCGCCGATGACGCGCCGGCCAGCGGATGTTTCCCATCCGACGAACTGTCCGATGGCCGCGGCCGTGGCGCTGCCGCCGAGAAAGCCCCACCGTTCGAGAAGGAGTGTCGACGCGCCTGCCCGTGCGGCCGCGATGGCGGCGACGACGCCGGCCATGCCGCCGCCACAGACCAGGACATCGACGTCGGCCAGGATCGGCTGGGTTGTTGCTGAGGGGATCATGGCAAACCTGATGCTGTCCTGCATGGCATGCCTCGACGCTGACGGGCATGTGCCCATGCGGCGGACCAGATTTGATTATTCCGCTGGACCATGACTTCCAAATACCGATCTATGGTAGTCTCATAACATTGTGTTATGCTCTAGGAGTCGGCGATGAACTTGCGTCAGATCGAGGTGTTCCGGGCGGTCATGAAAGCCGGCTCGTTCACCGGCGCCGCCGAGATGCTGCATGTCTCGCAGCCCGGGATCAGCCGCATGGTCCGCCATGTCGAAGAGGCGATCGGGGTTCGCCTGTTCGAACGTCGCAAGGGGCAGATCCGTCCGACTCCCGAAGCCCTGGTGCTGGGCGCCGAAATCGAGCGCTGCTACCGTGGCGTGCAGTCGGTGCAGGATTGCGCCTCGGGCCTGAGGTTCGGCACCGGCACCATGCTGCGCGTGGTCACGAGCCCCAACACCGGGCTGCAGCTCGTACCCGCCGCCGTCGCGATGTTGGCGGCGCAGAACGGCGGGGCGGGTTTCTCGCTGGAGGTCTATCAGCGCGCCGCGCAGATGATCGACAGCCTGATATCCGAGCAGGTGGATGTGGCGATCTCCGCCTTGCCGCTCGAGCATCCGCTGCTCGAAAACCGCTTCATCGGCTATTGGCACATGACCTGCGTCTTTCCGGCCGATCATCCGCTGGCCAAGCGCGCCGGCATTTCGCCCCGGGACATCGAGACTTATCCGCTGGTGATGTTCGAGCGCGGCACCCTGCAGCGACGCCTCACGGACGAGTGGTTCGCCAGCGGCAAGGCGACAGCGAGGAAATCCATCGAAGTCCACTCGGGTCAGGTCGCTTGCGCGCTGGTCGCCAACGGCGCCGGTATCGCCTTCGTGGACAATATCACCGCGGCGGATTCCCACCCCGGCGTGCTGCGCTACCGGCGCATGGCGGATGTCCCCGGCGTCAAGGCCTTTGCGGGCTGGAACCGCAATCGCCCGCTTTCGGCGCTCGGCGCGAAGCTGGTGGCCCTCATCGCGGACAAAATGAAGGGCTACCCGAACTGAAATCCCAGGGATTGCCCACTGCCGGCTCAGGCCGGCGGACGGGCGCCGTGGAGCGGCAGTTTTGTCCTCTTCTCGTTCACGCCGCTGCAGCCGTGGACGGGCGCGCGGCTCGCGCAGCCGCCGGCGCAGCATGAGCATGCCGGCGCGTCACGGCGTTTGCGGCCACCGCCGTGGAGGCGTACGAGAAAGGCCAACGCGCCCAAGAAGACCACCGCCACGACAACGATGTCCCAAACGCTGGTGCTACCTTCGGCGCCGAGCGCGGAGGCGATCTCAGCCGCCAGTCCCTTGAAGTTGTCGATCATGGAGATGCCTGTGGGTTGGACGCCGTCGTCGCCGGCACGACAGGCCGGCGCACGAACGGATTGGGAATTAGGCCGACCACCAGGGCGAGCAGCACGGTGGCACCGTAGACGATCGACACCGTGATCAGCCCGTCGGCGCCGAACAGCGGCGCGATCGCCTGGATGCCCGTCGCCACGCCGAGGCCGAGGAGGGTCGGAAACGCCATCGAGAACAGCATCCAGCGGGTTGAACCGGTCTGCAGCCGCACCATGATCATGGTGGCGAGGCAAGGCGGGTAGAGGGCGAAGAACAGCATGACGGCGACCGCCGTGACGGTGGTGTACTGCATTCCGCTTCCGTGCTCGCCGATGCGTTCCTCGAGCCGCTTGACGTCGCCGTCCTCGGACCCGAACAGGGCGCCGAGGGTGGCGACGCTGCTCTCGCGGGCCGCGAAGGAACTCAGGAGCGCGACGTTGATCCGCCAGTCGAAGCCGGCGAACCGCGTCACCGGTTCCAGCGCCCGCCCGACCATGCCGAGGACGCTGCCGACCAAGCGTTCATCCTTCATTTCGCGGCGCAGGTCCTTGCGCGTATCGACGAGGGTCTTCAAGGCGTTGGCCGCCGCGCGTGCCTTAGCGTCGCGGCTGCGGATCAGGAACGGCACGAAGTCGGAATGGTCGCGGGTGTAAGCGGCGTCGATGGCGTCGCTCGATGACTTGCTGCCGGCGTTGAGCTTTTCGGCGCGATAGGCCGTGTAGACATTGACGAGGTCGACCAGCCGCTCCTGGGTCGCGATCGCGGGCGAATAGGGACTGCCGGCCATCTGCTGGCGGAAGGCGGAGATGGCGCTCGCGGACCGGGTTTCGTAGTGGGCGGCACGCTCGGGAGAAAGACCCGGAAATTGCAACAGCACGAAAATGACCGCGGCGACCGCGACCACGATGGTGCCGACCTTCTTGACGTAGAGCCAGGTGCGTTCGATGGCGCGGCGCAGTACCCCGCCGACGGTCGGCAAATGGTAATAGGGCAACTCCATGACGAAAGGTGCCGTCGGCATGTGTCCGAGGACGGTGGTGGTCAGGAGTTTGGCGATCAACAGGGCGAACACGACCGTGATGGTCGACAGGTAGAACAGGATCAGGCCTTTGTGGTCGGGAAAGTAGAGTGCGATCAGGAGGGCGTAGAGCGGCACCTTGGCGAGGCAGTTCATGAACGGCACCGTCAGGATGGTGGCGAGGCGGGCGCGCGGATCGGGTATCGCCCGCGTCGCCATCACGCCTGGCACCGCGCAGCCGCCGGCGAACACGCCGGCCAGGATCAGGGGCAGCGTTGACTGCCCGTGCAGGCCGAACCGCTTGAGGACGCGATCGAGGATGAAGGCGATGCGCGCCATGTAACCGGTGTCTTCCAGGATGGCGATCAGTGCGAACAGGATGAGGAAGATCGGCACGTAGTTCAGCAGCGTGTTGACCGAATCCACCATCCACAGGCCGAGCGCACGGGTGAGGGGATCGTGGAGAAATCCGCCGGCGGGCAGGACCGACGACGCCCAATTGCGGAACGAGGCGAGGAACGGCCAGGTGATCTTGGTCAGTTCGTAGCCCTGGACGATGGAGAGCTCGTAGACCGTCCACACGATCGCCAACAGGAACGGCGACGCGATCCAGCGATTGAGGACGATGCGATCGATCTTTTCCGACAACGGCGCGCCCATCCGCCGGGTCCGTACGCATGCGGACACGATCTCCCGGGCGCGTCGCACGCGCCGTTCGACGATGTGGTCGGCGACCTGGGCGGCGCTGGCCGCAAATCCTTCGATTTCGCGTTTCACCACTTGCTGGAGGCGACGCAGGTCGGGGGTCGGAATGCCGGGCAGCAATTCGGCGGCGGCCGCCCCTTCGAGCAACATCAGCGCCACGCCGCGCGACGCCGTTCTGGATCGTTGCGCCGCGATTTCGGCGATAGCCTGCTCGACGGTGGCGATCGACGCTTCCAGCGTTCCGTAGTCGACCACGGCGACGGCCGGGGAGGGCGTATCCGGCTGCGCCATGGTGCGGATGGTCTCGCGCAGTCGATCGACGCCGACGCCACGGCGGCCGATCAGGCCGACCACCGGCACGCCGAGCGCCGCTCGCAGGGCATCGACGTCGACGTCGAGCCCGAGACCTTCGGCGACGTCCATCATGTTGAGGGCGACCACCACCCGGCGACCGAGTTCGATCAGATGGAAGGTCAAGGGCAGGCCCCGTTCGAGCGCCGAGGCGTCGAGGACGTCGATGACCACGTCGGGGCCGTCGTGCAGGAGAAAGTCGCGAGCGACCCGCTCCTCGAGCGAGAACGAAGTCAGACTGTAGGTGCCCGGCAGATCGACGACCTCGACATGGAGGCCATGATCCGCATAGGCGCCGGACTTCTTCTCGACCGTCACGCCCGGATAGTTGGCGATGTGCTGACGCACGCCCGTCAGGGCATTGAACAGCGTCGACTTGCCGGCGTTCTGCTGGCCCGCCAATGCCGCCAACATGGAGGATCGTGTCGATGTCGTTCTCTGGGGCATGGGGTCGTCCGATCTTCGGGGGCAGGCGGCGCGTCAGTCGGCGTCGGCGGGGCGGCGAGAAATCTCGATGCGGGCGGCCTCGCCGCGACGCAGGACGATGAAGGAATTGCCGACGCGGATCTCGATCGGGTCACGCAGAGGGGCATTGCGCACGACCTCGACTTCGGCTCCGGGTACGATGCCCATGTCGAGCAGCCGTCGTCGCACGGCACCGCCGCCATGCAAGGTGACGACCCGGCCGGTTTCGCCGGGCCGCAAGTCGTCCAGGCTCGGGACCACGGGTGTGTCCGGCAGGTCGGCCGGGCCGCGGCGTCCCCATCGGTGTCGCCATCTGTGCCCGCCTGCGCCGTGACCTCTCCGGTCGGCACCGGTGCAGGCATCGAACGAGGCCGCGATGCCATCTTCGTTGGTGATCGTCATCGCTTTGCGCTTTCATACGGTCGTTACGCATGATCCCGATCGCCGCACCGGATGGCGACGACCGGGAATGTTCATCTCCGTCGCAGGCGCGGCGGTGGACAAGAATTCACTTCAACAGGAATTCACTTCAAATCGAATGCCCTGACCCAGATCACGGCGTCCTGGCTGAGCTCCTTGCCTTCGTACTTCTTGGTCGGACCGGCACCGAGGGCGGCGAAGCCCCAGAAGCCGGCCTTGGGAATGCCGAAGGTGAAGACGCCGTTGGTGTCCGTGACCGCGACCAGCGCGCCGCCTTCGGCCGGCTTGACGGTGGTTTTGCCGGCCTTGTTCGCCTTCATGTCCGGCGGCGCGCTCATATATTCGATCTCGATCTCGGCACCGGCCACCGGCTTGCCTTCCGACATCACCACGCCCGAGAAGGTCGATCCGGCGAGCACGTTGGTCGGCTTGTTGAGCGGCACGATCTCGGTCGGCAGGCCGAGCGGCTCGTTCCAGCCCGACGGTACGCCCCCTTTGTTGAGGAACGACTTGGTGATCTGCTGGATGTACTTGTCTTCGCTCTTTTCATAATAGGGCTTGGGCGTGAGCGCGACGATGTAGTCGCCGTTGCGCTTGACGTCGAGCATGACCTCGAAGGCCTTGGACGAATTGGCGGCGCCCTTGAAGGTGAAAGGCGTGAGCTTGGAGGTGAGGTCGATCTTCTCCTTCTTGAAGAACAGCTGCACGGATTCCGGTGCGCCCATGTCCATGGCGTGACCGTTCTCCATCGGGTGCCAGAAAATGAATTTCATGGGCACCTGACCGGGCTTCTCGATGTTGACCTCGGGCGTGTAGGCGAGCTGGAAGTGCGCCCATGCCGGCGGGATCGCCAGGGTAACGAGCGCGGCGGCAAGCAAAGTTCTCTTCATCGGGATGTTCCTCGATCTGCAAACAGTGGTCGTTCGTGTCGGCGCGGCGGGCCGCGACGTCGCGTCACGGACGCGGCGTCAATGGATGTCACCGGCCTTTATCTGGATCTGATGGCCTTCGCCGCCGTCGAACAGCACGGTGAAGTCGCCGTCGGGCTTCTTGAACGAGAACTCGCTGTTCTTGTTCATGGCGCCTTCGACCAGCGCTTTGCCCTGCTTGTCGGACACCACCATCTTGACGCCGGAGGCGGAGGCGCCGTCGGAGAATCCGCCTTCGCACAGGATGGTGCCGTCGTTGTTGTCGTAGCAGGAGCATAGCGCTGTGTGGGCCTGCGCGGCGCTGGTCGCGAGACCGAACGCCAGTCCGACGAGCATGGCGCCGTGGCGGAGCAGTTTGTTCATGATGGACCTCGTAGTTGGCAGTGTCTGTTCAGTCAGCCGCCCTCCACCGCCGGGCGGAAGCGCGGCGGACCGTGAAGGCGCGGAAGTCGAAGAGCCCGGCGCGAACAGGGCGCCGGGCGCGGCGAGTGCGGCGTTTCAGTACTTGATCTGGTTTCGCACTCCGAACACGGCGGCGTTACGGATCGGCACGGCCTCGTCGTTAGGGTCGGAGACGTTGCCGCCGGGATGGAAGATGTATTGGAAGTTCGGCTGGATGGTCCAACCCGGGGCGATCTGGGCCTGATAGGTCAATTCGATCACCGCCTCGTAATCCGGGATCGGCTGCGCCTGTCCGTCATTGACCAGGTCGCGGGCGAGGTCGCGGGCGGACGACGAGATGTTGGCATAACCGAAGGCGACGCCGAAGGAGTCGTCCGGCCGCGCCGCGATCAACCCTTTGAAGTTCATGCCGGCATCGGCGTAGAAATCGACGCGGTTACGGTCGGACGGACTGCCGCCGATACGCGCGAACACGCCGATGCCCTTGTCGGGCTCGCCGCCGGGCAGATGCCAGATCTGCTGGTCGATGACAGCGTAGCCGGCGTAGTTGTTCTTGTGCACGACGGGCTCTCCGTTGCTGCCGGTGATGCCCAGTGCCAGCCCGTCGCTTCCCCAGCGCCGATCGTCGAAGTCTCCCGTATGGATCCAGCCGCCGACCTTGACCATGCCGGGCAGCCCGGAAAAGCCGGCATACTTGAACTGCGCCTCGCCGATGATGAACGGATCGTCGTGGGTGCGGAAGTTCACGCCGTGGCGGTTGAGCTTCTGTGGGTCCTCCTCGTCGGCGGACCTGCCGGCGGGATCACCGTTGAAGACGGCGAGCAAGAGCGCCGTCGACTCGTTGGGCTGCAGCATGAGCCGCACGCCCGGCGTCGCCAGCGGATAGGCCGGGCCGCCGTTGATCAGATTATCGGCGGCGATGCCCGGCCATCCGAAGGTGCCGTTGAGGAACAGGCCGGCATATTCGCTGGTGATGAACTCCGAATCGGCGGCGAGCTGACCCGCGCGCACGGAGCCGATGTCGCCCGGCAACTTCTGCTCGAACCACAGTTCGAACAGCCGCGTCGCCGGGGTCGCCTCGATGTTGGAAACCGCGAGCGAACTGCCGACATAATCGCCCGAGATGCCGCGGCCGTGAATCTGGAAGGCGTTCATGTGGAAGGTGCCGCCGGTCCAGCCCATGAGCTTTTCCAGATCGGCGTCGAGCACGGCTTCGAGCCGGCCGTCATAGGCGCTGCCGCGCTTGATGCCGCCGGAGGCGTTCGAAAACGCCTCGCCGGTATAGTTGAGCTGGAAGGTGACGCCATGGCGGGCGAGGGCCGGGCGCAGACCGCCGGCGGTCGCCATGCCTTCCGGTAGCCAAGTGGCGATCGACTCTTCGGGAATGCCGGTCGCCGCTGCGTCCTTCGCCTCCACGGCCTTGACGATCTTGGATTTGAGATCGGCGGCGTACGCCGGCGAAAATCCCAATGCGGTTCCGGCCGCCAGCACACATGCCAGTCGGATCGTCACGCCTGCCGTCGTCGAAAGACGCGCAATCCGGCGTGCGGAACGTTCCAAAACCGGGCGTTCAACGGTCGCCTCGCCGTGATGGGGTTCGCGGTCTCCGGATGGAATATTCATGTCGTCGGCCTTCTGCTCATCACTGGATTCTGCCGCAGTCGACAACTGGAGCTTGGCCCGATTTCCCGGGGCCGCTCTGACGCTGCGGTGCGGAACGGAACGAGGTTCCGGTACCCCTTGGGAGATGGCGGGTCAAAGAAAATGCGACAAATTTGTATGTATTGTAAAGTGCAGGCTATGTAAATATGCGTATAAATTAGAAGTATGTAAGTGTAAAATGATGCAATATCGCGCTGATATCGGCTCGTAGCTACAGCATACGGAGGCTTTAATTAAGGCTGTCGGGTCGGTTACAGTGAGAATAGCCAAGAAATGCGAGCGTTGTCCGGGATGAACTTAAATTCAATGCGACATTAACGACGTTTACGTCGGGGAACCACTTTCTTGCCGCGTAAGTGTTGCCGATGGTGCCGCGATATACTTATTGCAAGTGCTTCCGAATACTGGCGCAGTTGCGTCTCAGTGGCATCTGTATCGGCACATGCGGCAAAGCGCGCGGGATCCGATCGTCCGGGGGAGAGGTCGACGCGGCAGGGGGAATGCAGGGGGATTCTGCCTCGACGGCCCGCGATCGGGGCGATCACCCTGAGAGGGGATGGCTGCAGGCTACCGTCGGCTTGGTGCGGATGTGGCGGGTCGCGGCCCTCGGCGCGGCGATTTTTCAGGTGCGCCCGCCCCTTGGCCCTGTTATAAGCCGCGCCGCGCGGCGAACCGGTCTTTGCCGAGCGCGGCCCCCAGGCGGGCGTGGCGGAACTGGTAGACGCGCTGGATTTAGGTTCCAGTGACGAAAGTCGTGGGGGTTCAAATCCCTCCGCCCGCACCAAGCCGGGGCTCGCGGAGACGGCGGCACGACCGCCGCCGCGACCTGCTGCCGAGTTCGACCGAACGTCGCTAGAACAACCGCCAACGACCCCTCAGGATTCGAGTAAACAGCCATGCAGGTGACCGAGACCTCCAGCGAAGGATTGAAGCACGAGTTCCGCGTCGTCGTGCCGGCCTCCGATCTGGAAGCGAAGCTCAACGATCGGCTCGCGCAACTCAAGGACCGCGTGCGCCTGAATGGCTTCCGCCCCGGCAAGGTGCCGGTGGCGCACCTCAAGAAGGTGTACGGCCGCAGCGTGATGGCGGAAGCCATCGAGGAACTGGTGCGCGATACCAACACCAAGATCGTCTCCGACAACGGCTTCAAGCTCGCCCTCGAACCGAAGGTGAGCCTGCCGGAGGACAAGGGCGAGATCGAAAACATCATCGCGGGCCAGGCCGACCTTGCCTACTCGGTCGCCCTGGAAGTGGTGCCCCATATCGAATTGGCGGACTTCTCCGGCATCGCGCTGGAAAAGCTCGTGGCCGAGGTGGGTGAGGCGGAAATCGCCGACGCGCTCAGCAAGATCGCCGAACAGAACAAGCCCTATAGCCCGAAGGGCGAGGGCGCCAAGGCCGAGACCGGCGACCGTGTCATGATCAACTTCACGGGCTCGATAGACGGCAAGCCCTTCGAGGGCGGCGCCGGCGAGGATGTCGGCGTCAATCTCGGCTCCGGCACCTTCATTCCGGGCTTCGAGGACCAGCTGATCGGCATTGCGGCGGGCGAGACCCGCACCGTCAACGTTACCTTCCCGGAGAACTATCTGGCCGAGCAACTCGCCGGCAAGGCGGCGTCCTTCGAGGTGACCGCCAAGTCGGTCGATGCACCCGGGACGCTCACCATCGACGACGAATTCGCCAAGACGCTCGGCCTCGAATCACTCGACAAGCTGCGCGAGGCCGTCAAGGATCGGCTGGAGCGCGAATACGCCGGCGCCAGCCGCATGAAGCTCAAGCGGGCTCTGCTCGACAAGCTGGACGAGTTGCACAAGTTCGAAGTGCCGCCCAGCATGGCCGAGGAGGAATTCAACGGCGTCTGGACGACTGTCCTCAACGATCTCAAGTCCCAGAACCGCTCCTTCAGCGACGAAGGCACCGACGAGGAGAAGGCCAAGGCCGAGTACCGCGTCATCGCGGATCGGCGCGTGCGCCTCGGTCTGGTGCTGGCGGAAATCGGCGACAAGAACAACATCAAGGTCACCGAGGAAGAGATCACGCGGGCGATCGTCGAGCGGGCGCGCCAGTTCCCGGGCCGCGAGAAAGAGTTGTGGGATTATTTCCGCACCAACCCGAATGCGCTGGCGTCGCTGCGGGCGCCCATCTTCGAAGAGAAGGTGGTCGACTTCATCCTCGAACTCGCCAGGCCCACCGAAAAGAAGGTCTCGCGCGAGGAGCTGTTGCGCGAGGACGAGGAAGAAAAGGCGGAGTGACCTCCCCCGCGTAGTCGATCATTGCCGGGCCTGTGCGCGAAGCGTACGGGCCCAGAATGCTTTAGGGCGACGCTAGTTTGCCTTGCCGGTCAGCGATCGCGGGCTTGCGCCATCGTGCGCTGCGGAACGCGCCCGGGGCGGCGGGTCCTTTCGCCCCGGTAACCATAGGCCCAGGCTGCGGTGGGGCGCCGGCTCAACCCCGTTGCATCGCCATGGCGACCGTCCGACAAAGGTCCGGCGGACGAATCACCCGCCCGACTTGCCGAGCGGCGGTTTGTTCCTATCTCATGGCACGCACGGGCGGTGAGATCTGGCCGTTCGCCGACGAAAGCTTCCGCCCAGGGGGACGGGAGCCAACCAACAAGGTTCGAACATGCGCGATCCGGTCGAGACCCACATGAACTACCTGGTGCCGATGGTGGTCGAGCAGACCAACCGCGGCGAGCGCGCCTACGATATCTATTCGCGCCTCTTGAAGGAGCGCATCATCTTCATTACGGGTCCGGTCGAGGACAACATGTCGACGCTGGTGGTCGCCCAGCTCCTGTTCCTCGAAGCCGAGAACCCGAAGAAGGAAATCTCGATGTACATCAACTCGCCGGGCGGCGTGGTGACGTCGGGCCTGGCGATCTACGACACCATGCAGTTCATCCGTCCGCCGGTATCGACGCTGTGCACCGGACAGGCCGCCTCCATGGGCTCGCTGCTGCTGGCCGCCGGCCACAAGGACATGCGCTTCGCGCTGCCCAATGCGCGGATCATGCTGCATCAGCCCTCCGGCGGGTTCCAGGGCCAGGTGACCGACATCATGCTGCACGCCCAGGAGATCTTGAACCTGAAGCGGCGCCTCAACGAGATTTATGTCCACCACACCGGCCAGCCGCTCAAGAAGATCGAGGAGGCCCTCGAACGCGACATGTTCCTGACCGCCGAGGGCGCGAAGGAATTCGGCGTCGTGGACAGTGTCATCAGCAAGCGTCCCGAAGAAGCCGACAAGCCGTGACGCGAGGGTGGCGATGCTGCACGGAGCCGTATCGCCGCTTCCGTTCACGCGCCGGTGATCAGGGAACCGGCGCTCGGTGGTCACGGGATAATGACTGGGCGGGCGCAGCGGGGATAAACGGACCGAGACAGTTGATCCTCGACAATCCGCCTGCTGCTATTTTCGCCATAAAGAACCGCGAAGCCGGAGTGGCGCGCGACCAAAGTAGCCCTCTGCCCGGTTTCTCATCGTTAATGAAAACTTGATTATCTTGGCAGTAGCGTGTTTCGATAGGCTACAGAGGGTGTCGAGTACGAGGATCCTGGGAGTCCGGCCGAGTTCAGGCGTTACGGGTTCTTAGGTTCGAGACTGATAGTGTTCGCGCCCACGCGGTAGGTTTGCCGGCGCGCTGGTGGCGAACCGACGGAGACGAGGAATGAGCAAAGTCGGCGGCGGCGATTCCAAGAACACTCTTTACTGTTCGTTCTGCGGGAAGAGCCAGCACGAGGTCCGCAAGCTGATCGCGGGACCGACTGTCTTCATCTGCGACGAATGCGTCGAACTGTGCATGGACATCATCCGTGAGGAATCCAAGTCCTCGCTGGTGAAGTCGCGCGACGGCATCCCGACGCCGAAGGAAATCTGCAAGGTTCTCGACGACTACGTGATCGGTCAACAGCATGCCAAGCGTGTGCTCTCGGTGGCCGTGCACAATCACTACAAGCGGCTCAACCACCAGACCAAGCACAACGACGTCGAACTCGCCAAGTCCAACATCCTCCTGATCGGGCCGACCGGTTCGGGCAAGACGCTGCTCGCGCAGACGCTCGCCCGCATCCTCGACGTGCCGTTCACCATGGCGGACGCGACGACTCTGACCGAAGCCGGCTATGTGGGCGAGGACGTCGAGAACATCATCCTCAAGCTCCTGCAGGCCGCCGACTACAACGTCGAGCGCGCCCAGCGCGGCATCGTCTACATCGACGAGATCGACAAGATTTCGCGCAAGTCGGACAATCCCTCGATCACCCGCGACGTCTCGGGCGAGGGTGTCCAGCAGGCGCTGTTGAAGATCATGGAGGGCACCGTCGCCTCCGTGCCGCCGCAGGGTGGCCGCAAGCATCCCCAGCAGGAGTTCCTGCAGGTGGACACGACCAACATCCTGTTCGTGTGCGGCGGCGCCTTCTCGGGCCTGGACAAGATCATCTCCTCGCGCGGCCGCACCTCCTCGATCGGGTTCTCGGCCAAGGTTCGCGCGCCCGAGGACCGCAAGCAGGGCGAAATCTTCCGCGAGGTCGAGCCGGAGGATCTGCTCAAATACGGCCTGATCCCCGAATTCGTCGGCCGTCTGCCTGTCGTCGCCACGCTTGAGGATCTCGACGAGCCAGCGCTCAAGCGCATCCTCACCGAGCCCAAGAACGCCCTGGTGAAGCAATACCACCGGCTTTTCGAGATGGAGAACATCGACCTGACCTTCGCCGACGAGGCGCTCAGCGCCATCTCGCGCAAGGCCATTGACCGCAAGACCGGCGCCCGCGGGCTGCGCTCGATCATGGAAGCGATCCTGTTGGAGACCATGTTCGACCTGCCTGGCCTGGAAGGCGTCGAGGAGGTCGTGATCTCCCGGGAAGTGGTCGAGGGGACCGCCAGGCCGCTGTACATCTACGCCGACCGCGCCGGCGATGCCGGCAACGCCACCGCGTGACGCCGATGCGGGCGGCCGCCGTCACGGCGGCCGCGTGTGCACGGGCGCCTATCATCGGCCGTGATTCGGCATTAGGTTTGCAACCAAGGGCTTGCTTGACAGGGCCGGCGGGCGTCGCCACCTAATGTCGGCAGGTGCTCAAAACGAGTACAGGCGTTCACCATCCAGTCCCGTGCGGGGAGTCTCCCTGCACGTGGATGCGGGCTCCGCGGGGAGGAATGCTTCGCCACGTTTCTTTCCCGGCCCACCGCACTCCGCAGTGATTGCGTTCTGAACGGATCCCGCGGAGGGGCAAACCAGACAAGGACTATCGGGCCATGACAAGTTCCTCGAAGCCGCGACCTTTGCCGCCCGCCGGCGAGACCCGCGCCTATCCCGTCCTGCCGCTGCGCGACATCGTGGTGTTTCCGCACATGATCGTGCCGCTGTTCGTCGGCCGAGAGAAATCGATCCGTGCCCTCGAAGAGGTGATGCGCTCCGACACGTTCATCCTGCTCGCGACCCAGAAGAACGCGTCCGACGACGACCCGGCGACCGATGCCATTTTCGAGGTCGGTACACTCGCCAGCGTGCTGCAGCTCCTGAAGCTGCCGGATGGTACCGTCAAGGTGCTGGTGGAGGGCGCCGAGCGCGCCCGCGTGGTCAAGTACAACGAGAAGGCCGAGTACTACGAGGCCGACGCCGTCGTGCTCGCAGACGACGCCGGTGAGAAGGTGGAAGCGGAGGCGCTGGCCCGCTCGGTCGTCACCGAGTTCGAGAGCTATGTGAAACTCAACAAGAAGGTGTCGCCGGAAGTCGTTGGCGTCGTTCAGCAGATCGACGACTACGCCAAGCTCGCCGATACCGTCGCCTCCCATCTCGCCGTCAAGATCCCGGACAAGCAGGGCATCCTCGAAACCGGGACCGTCACCGAGCGGCTCGAGAAGGTGCTCGGCCTGATGGAGAGCGAGATTTCGGTCCTGCAGGTTGAAAAGCGCATCCGTACCCGCGTCAAGCGGCAGATGGAGAAGACGCAGCGCGAGTACTACCTCAACGAGCAAATGAAGGCGATCCAGAAGGAGCTCGGCGACGAGGACGGTCGCGACGAGCTCGCCGAGCTGGAAGACAAGATCAAGAAGACCAAGCTGTCGAAGGAGGCGCGCGAAAAGGCGACGCACGAGCTCAAGAAGCTCAGGCAGATGTCGCCCATGTCGGCGGAAGCCACCGTCGTGCGCAACTATCTCGATTGGCTGCTGTCGATCCCGTGGGGCAAGAAGACGAAGATCAAGAAGGATCTCGCCCACGCCCAGGAGACCCTCGACACCGATCACTACGGCCTCGACAAGGTCAAGGAACGCATCGTCGAGTATCTCGCCGTGCAGAGCCGCGCCAACAAGCTGACCGGCCCGATCCTGTGCCTGGTCGGCCCGCCCGGCGTCGGCAAGACCTCGCTCGGCAAGTCGAT
Organism: Astrobacterium formosum; assembly: GCA_030848545.1. Classification (GTDB taxonomy): domain Bacteria; phylum Pseudomonadota; class Alphaproteobacteria; order Rhizobiales; family Xanthobacteraceae; genus Astrobacterium; species Astrobacterium formosum. The sequence continues at coordinate 46,021 of JAVDCA010000023.1, read as the reverse complement.
CGCCAAGGCGACCGGCCGCGACTTCGTGCGCGTGTCGCTCGGCGGCGTGCGCGACGAGGCCGAGATCCGCGGCCACCGACGCACCTATATCGGCTCGATGCCCGGCAAGATCATCCAGTCGATGCGCAAGGCGAAGTCGGCAAACCCGCTGTTCCTTCTCGACGAGATCGACAAGATGGGCGCCGACTTCCGTGGCGACCCGTCGTCGGCGCTGCTGGAAGTGCTCGACCCCGAGCAGAACCACGCCTTCAACGACCACTACCTCGAGGTCGACTACGATCTTTCCAACGTGATGTTCATCACCACGGCGAACACGCTCAATATCCCGCCGCCCCTGATGGACCGCATGGAGATCATCCGCATCGCCGGCTACACCGACGACGAGAAGATCGAGATCGCGCGCCGGCACCTGATTCCGAACGCGATTTCCAAGCACGGCCTCGACCCCAAGGAATGGTCGATCGACGCCGAGGCATTGCAGCTCATGCTGCGCCGCTACACCCGCGAGGCGGGCGTGCGCAATCTCGAACGTGAGCTCTCGACGCTCGCCCGCAAGGCGGTCAAAGAGCTGATGATGTCGAAGAAGAAGTCCATCAAGGTCACGGCCGAGAACCTGTCCGACTATCTTGGCGTACCCAAGCACCGTTACGGCGAGATCGAGGAGGAGGACCAGATCGGCGTCGTCACCGGGCTCGCCTGGACCGACGTCGGCGGTGAGCTTCTGACGATCGAGGGCGTCATGATGCCGGGCAAGGGCCGCATGACGGTCACAGGAAACCTGCGCGACGTCATGAAAGAGTCGATCTCGGCGGCGGCATCCTATGTGCGCTCGCGGGCGGTGGCGTTCGGCATCGAGCCGCCGCTGTTCGACAAGCGAGACATCCACGTGCACGTGCCGGAGGGGGCGACCCCGAAGGACGGTCCGTCGGCGGGCGTCGCCATGGTGACCGGCATCGTCTCGGTGATGACCGGCATTCCGGTGCGCCGCGACGTCGCCATGACCGGCGAGATCACGTTGCGCGGCCGGGTACTGCCGATCGGCGGCCTCAAGGAGAAGCTGCTCGCGGCGCTGCGTGGCGGCATCAAGACGGTGGTGATTCCGGAGGAGAACGCCAAGGACCTGGTCGACATCCCGGACAGCGTCAAGAGCGCGCTCGAGATCGTGCCGGTGTCGCGCATGGACGAGGTGCTGGCGCGCGCCCTGGTGCGGACGCCGGAGCCGATCGAGTGGGAAGCCCCGGAGGTGACCGCCGCGGCCACTCCGGCGGAGGATGCCGGCGACGAGGACGCGACGATCCTGACTGCCCACTGACGGTAACGTTGCCTCAACGTAACGACGGAACGGCGCCCTCGGGCGCCGTTTTTGCTGGCTGCTTCGGGTTGTGTCTTGCCCTTCCGGCGGCTCCAGGGATAAAGGGATCGTCAGGGCGTTTTCCGGCGCAGCGTGTCCCCGGCCGCCGAAGAAAGCGCGTCGAATTGAGAAACGAGAGCGCGGCCCGCTCCTTCGGCCGGCTGTGCTTAAGGGCGGTTAGCTCAGTTGGTAGAGCGCCTGCTTTACACGCAGGATGTCGGCGGTTCGAGCCCGTCACCGCCCACCAGCCTTCGCCCGCTTTGCGGGCTACGGTTTGGCAAGCCAGCCACAGCCTATCGGGACGAAGCGAGCGAAGGCTGCCGCGCCGAAGTCCCGCCGGGACGAGGAAGCGCTGATTGCTTCGCCGGCCCCGAGCTGCCGCTTTCAGGCCCGTTCCTCGAAAATCATCGCCAGATGGACGATGGTCGCGACCGCCTTCTGCATGTCCTGCACGCTCACCCATTCCCGCCGGGAGTGAAACGCGTGCTCGCCGGCGAAAATATTGGGGCAGGGCAGGCCCATGAAAGACAGGCGGGCGCCGTCTGTGCCACCCCGGATGCTGCCCCGGACAGGCTCGATGCCGGCACGGCGGATGGCCTCCATGGCGTTTTCGACCACCACGGGGTGACGGTCGAGCACCGCTTTCATGTTGCGGTACTGCTGCTGCACTTCGATTTCGCAGGACGAGCGCGGGAAGCCGCGCATGGCCTCGCCGACGATGGCGCGCAGCATCGCCTCCTGCTGGCGAAGCCCTTCTTCGGAGAAGTCCCGCAACAGGAAAGCGAGCGTGGCGCGCTCGAGGTTGGCTTCGACGTGCCTGGGGTGGAGGAATCCTTCGCGGCCGGCGGTCGTCTCGGGGGAAAAGCCATCTTTCGGCAGCGCATCGATGATGCGGGCCGCGATCTTGATGGCGTTTTCCATCTTGCCCTTGGCGAAGCCCGGATGGGCACTGATGCCGTGGATCGTGACCGTGACGGCATCGGCGGAGAACGTCTCGTCCTCGATGCTGCCGCGGACCTCGCCGTCCACCGTGTAGGCGACATCGGCCCCGAGACGCGCTAGGTCGACCTTGTCGACGCCGCGCCCGATTTCCTCGTCGGGCGTGAACAGGATCTTGATCGTGCCGTGCGGGATCTGCGGATGCGCGACGAGATAGCGGGCGGCGTCGACGATCTCCGCCAGCCCGGCCTTGTTGTCGGCGCCCAGCAGCGTTGTGCCGTCTGACGTGATGATATCGTTGCCGATCTGGTCGCGGAGGTCGGGATGCTCGTCGGCGCGGATGACCTCGTTGGGATCGCCGGGCAGGGGGATGTCGCCACCTCTGTAGCCGCGGACGATCTGCGGCTTGACGTTCGCGCCCGGACAGTCCGGCGAGGTGTCCATGTGCGAGCAGAAACATATCACCGGAACGGTCTTGGGGCTGGTCGACGGGATGGTGGCGTAGAGATAACCGTTGCCATCGAGCTCCACGTCCGTCAGCCCGAGGTCCTGGAGTTCGGCCACGAGGAGCCGCCCGAGGTCCTTCTGCCCGGCGGTGGACGGCGTCGCCATCGAGTCCGGGTCCGATTGCGTGTCGACGGCGACATAGCGCAGGAAACGTTCGGTCACCGTGTGGTCGAAGGCGGGCAGGTCGTTCACGAGCATCGGTACTCCCGGCTGGATGACGTCGGCGCGACCGCGGTCGCTTACCGTCGGCCGGTATAACATGCCGTTGGCCGGGCCGCTGCCCGGGTTGCCTCGGCGTGCCCCGTCGCGGTCCGACCGGAAACGAAGCGGCTCCCTGCGCGGGCGCGCAGGGAGCCGAATTGTGGTGGATCGAACCAGGAAGGGGGACGCGATCAGATCGCTTCCTTGAGCTCCTTGGCGGCCCGGAAGGCCACTTTCTTGGAGGCCTTGATCTTGATCGGCTCGCCGGTCGCGGGATTGCGGCCCATGCGGGCGGCGCGCTTGCGGACCTGGAGGATGCCCAGGCCGCCGATGCGGATGCGGTCGCCCTTCTTGAGGTGCTTGACCATCAGCGCGACGAGGTCGCCCAAAATGGCCTCCGACTGCTTCTTGGGCATCTCGTAGTCGGCGGCGAGATTGGCGGCGAGATGCTTCAGGGTGACGGTCGGGTTTGCTGTCTTGGCCATGGAGTCCCTCCTTATTTGACCAGTCGAAGAACGCAAGAACTGCCCGTCAATACGCGATTCTCGCGCCTCTTGGCCATGCGCATTTTCAAAAATGCCCGGATTTTATGGCATTTCCGCGTGGACAAGCCCGGCAACCCCGCTCCCAAGGGCATTTGTGACATCGCCCCGATCCGATTTACGCTCCTTCGGACCACGCATCAGCGTTGTGCTTGACTTCCCCCGGAGGGGATCGTATCTGACCCGCTCCCGAGCGGGCCGCCACTTGCGACCTCTCAAAGGGGGCGTAGCTCAGTTGGTTAGAGCGTCGGCCTGTCACGCCGAAGGTCGCGGGTTCGAGCCCCGTCGCTCCCGCCATTTTAGAATCAAGCACTTAGCCCTTCTTAGGGTGTCGGTGTTGTGATTCTAAAAGGCACTTTAATTCTTCCCGATATCAACTCCTGTCTCAATTCCGTCGTGCAACTTGGCGCGGCCGCTTAAGCGCGCGCTCCCAGGAAATCTGCATGGTCGCGGACTGGGCAGAGGCGGCATTGCTGCTTCCTGCTCGGGTCGGCGGTGCTGGCCAATATTGGCGCCGAGGGCGCCCTGAAACGATCTCGGTGGTTAGGGCCTTTCAAGCCGCCCGCGGAGCGTCGAACCATCAGCCTTCTCGTAATCCCGGGCAAGAATGCTCCCCGTACTTTCCGATCCTGAATCTCGTGGTCAGATTAGTCCAGTGTGCAGACTTGGCCGACGTGTGGTCGTAACCACGCTGGTTACGCGCCATCGGAAGGCGGGTCTTTTACGATACGGTCGACGTGCGGCTCGGCGATGAAGCGCATCGATTGCGCTTCTGTGTTTGGGCGGCAACGTGCCAGCGTATTGCGGTAGGTCATACTGCAACGTCCGTCATCATCCCTCCGGGAATTCAAGTGGCGTCACCTCGGATAAGTCCGAGGCCACTCGTCGTTTCACGCCCGACGTGAAGTCCGGACGTGAACGGACGGCGTCATTGTTCCTAAATCTGCAACTCGCGATCGATGACGGAAGTTCACGTCTGCTCGGCGATAACGATGCTTGACCACGTTATCGACGGATGGAATTGGTTCGCTGCCTCCGGAAATGTCCGCCGAAGCAAAACTCATTCGAACTGTCGCCAAAGCGGATGATCACGAAATCGAAGGAAACGACATGAAACCGCGCTTTTTAGCCAATCGGCGCGACGCTCTCAAGGCGTTGACCTCATGCGTGTTGGCGCCGCCGTTAGCCGCCGGTGCTCTGCTTGGGGCCGGCGCCACCGATGTGTGGGCGGCGGCCGACGGGGTTTCAGAGCGGACGCTGAGCCTCGCGATCGGAGGCGCGGTCACGACGATCGATCCCCATTTCTATTCCAATGGCCCCAACAACTCCGTGGCCCGCCACTTCTTCGAGCGTCTCGTCGGTCGTACCGCCAAGGCGACGCTCGTGCCTGAACTTGCCCTGTCATGGCAGGCCGTGTCGGACACTGTGTGGGAATTCAAGCTTCGTCCCGGGATCAAGTGGCACGACGGCAAGGACTTCACCGCGGACGATGTCGAGTTCACCATCAAGCGCATACCGAACGTGCCCAACAGCCCTGGCGGGTTCGCCGGGCTGGTCCGTGTGATCCGGAAGATCGAAGTCGTGGATCCGCTGACCATCCGGTTCCATACTCCCAATCCTTATCCCTTGCTGCCCACCGACTTGACCAATATCGGCATCGTGTCGCGTCATGTGGGCGAGGGCGCCTCCACCGCGGACTACAACAGCGGCAAGGCCGCGATCGGCACCGGTCCCTTCGTGTTCAAGTCCTATCAGCCCGGCAGTCGCATCGAGATGGTGCGCAACGAAAGTTACTGGGGCCCGAAACCGGCTTGGTCGAAAGTCGACTTCCGCATCATTTCCAATGGAGCGGCGCGAACGGCTGCGCTGTTGTCCGGCGACGTTGACTTGATCGATGCGGTGCCGACGCCCGATCTCCAGAAGCTTCGGCAGGACGCGCGCGTGCGCGTCAGCGAAACGCCGAGCCTGCGGGTCATCTATCTCACATTGGATCGCTCGCGGGATTCGAACGTGCCGTTCGTGTCCGATCGTGACGGCAAACCGCTGCCGACCAATCCGTTCAACGACGTACGTGTCCGTCGCGCCTTGAATATCTCGATCAACCGGCAGGCGCTGGTCGATCGGATCATGGAAGGGATGGCGGTCCCCACCGGCCAGTGGCTGCCGGCAGGATTGTTCGGGCACAATCCGGATGTCGCCGTGCCTGCCTATGATCCGGAGATGGCCAAAAAGCTGTTGGCGGAAGCGGGTTATCCCAACGGCTTCCGCCTCACTCTGCACACGTCGAACGATCGCTACCCCAACGACGCCATGGTGGCCCAGGCGGTCGCTCAGATGTGGACGCGCGTCGGCGTGCAGACTGCCGTCGAGGCCATTCCGTTTTCCGTCTTCTCGACCCGCGTTGCGCGTCAGGAGTTCGCGGCCGGTCTGCGCGGTTGGGGCAGCGGCTCGGGTGAGGCGTCGTTCGTGCTGCGAGAAATCCTGACGACTTTTGATGCGAGTGCCAGCCAAGGCACGAACAATCCGATGCGCTACAGCAACAAGGCGCTTGATGCCGCCATCGCGGAAACGATCCGGACGGTCGACGACGTCAAACGGGAAACCTTGCTGCGGGCGGCGGTGAAGATGGCGGCCGACGATGTCGGCATAATCTCCCTGTTCATGCTCAAGAACGCATGGGCTTCGAAGAAGGACATCGAAATCGATGCGCGGATGGACGAGTTGACCGTGTCGTCCGGGGTTCGAATGGTCAAAGGCTGAGGCCTCGGTTGGCGCGTGCTCACTCGGCGGACGGAGAAATGACGAACTCAGAGCAGGTCTGGCCCCTGGTCGAGGCCAAGAAAGACTACTTCATCGCCCTCAGTGATCACGTATGGGGCACTCCGGAACTGCTCTACGCCGAGTTCCGGTCGGTGAGTGAGCACATCGCCGCCCTCGACCACGAGGGCTTCCGGCTGACGAGGGATGTCGCAGGGCTTCCCACGGCGGTGATGGGCGAGGCCGGTTTCGGCGGGCCGGTCGTCGCCATTCTGGGCGAATTCGACGCCTTGGCGGGGTTGAGCCAGGAGGCCGGCTTGGCAGAGCGCCGGCCGATCGAGCCGGGGGGAAGCGGTCACGGCTGCGGTCACAACATGCTGGGCAGCGCGGCTCTTTTGGCGGCGACGGCCGTCAAGGATTGGCTGCAGCGCAGCGGAACGCCCGGCCGCGTCCGATACTATGGATGTCCCGCCGAAGAGGGCGGCAGCGCCAAGACCTACATGGTGCGCGCAGGTGTCTTCGATGACGTCGACGCTGCGGTCACATGGCACCCCGGCGGGACCACGCGCGTGGACACCCTGCCTTATCTCGCCAACAGCACCATGGATTTCCATTTCGTCGGCCGTGCGGCGCACGCCTCTTCGTCGGCGCATCTTGGTCGTAGCGCGCTTGATGCCGTCGAACTGATGAGCGTCGGGGTGAATTACATGCGCGAGCATATGCCGTCGCATGCACGCATCCACTATGCCATTCTCGATGGCGGCGGTCCGGCCGCCAACGTCGTGCAGGCGAGAGCCGCGGTGCGCTACGTCGTCCGCGGGCGCGACAATCCGGAAGTGGCCGAGCTTTCGGCGCGCGTGCGCAAGATCGCCGAAGCGGCGGCGATGATGTCGGAAACCGAAGTGAGCTGGAAGGTGATCAGCGGCTGCTCGAACCTGCTCAGCAACGAGCCGCTGCAGAAGGCGATGGCGCGCCACTACCAACACCTCGGTCCCGTGCCGTTCGATGACGCGGATCGCGCATTCGCCGCCGAGATGCAAAGAACGCTGGATCCGAAAGACATCTGGACCGACTACGCCCGCGTCGGCATGAAGGTGAAGCCCAATACACCTCTGTGCGACTTCATCGTGCCCAACGAGGCACGCGGCGAGCCGGTCATGGGCTCGACCGACGTCGGCGACGTCAGCTGGAAAGTCCCGACGGTTCAGGCACGCGTCGCGACTCATGCGATCGGAACGCCGGCGCACACTTGGCAGATCGTCGCGCAGGGCAAAGCCGGTGCCGCCCACAAGGGACTTGTCTACGCCGCCAAAGTGATGGCCGCGACGGCGATCGACGTCTTGACCGATGCGGATCTCCGTCTCGCCGCCAAGAAGGATCACCTGGCATCGACCGGCGGCCGATACGATTGTCCGATTCCCGACGATATCCAGCCCGCCGTCAAGCCTTGGCCGGCCGCATGCTCCTGCACCGCCGGCGATAGACCAAAGTAGCGGGCCCCGGCACCCCGAGGATTTCCGTCGGACGCTTGCGGCGGGTTATGGACTAGAGACGATCATGTGGTTGGTTCGTCGCCTGTTGCAGTCCTTGTTCGTCATCCTGGCGATGACGATCATCGTCTTCATCGGCGTCAACGTGATCGGCGATCCGGTCGAGACGTTGATCGCGCCGGATGCGGATCAGATCGAGCGGGCGCGCGCAATAGTCCAGTTCGGCTTGGACAAGCCACTCTGGCACCAATACCTGTCCTTCCTGTCCGGCGCCGTGCATGGTGACTTCGGCAAGAGCTTCGTGTTTTCCGAGCCCGCCCTGAAGGTCATCCTGCAACGCATGCCGGCGACGATGGAACTCGCCGTCAGCGCGCTGATCCTTGCCGTCGTGATCGGCATTCCGCTCGGACTCTATGCCGGACTGAGGGCCGATTCTCCGGTCGCCAAGACCATCATGGCAGGTTCGGTGTTGGGGTTCTCGCTGCCGACCTTCTGGGTCGGATTGCTCTTCATCATGGTCTTCAGCGTCCAGCTCGGCTGGTTGCCGTCGTCAGGGCGAGGCGACACGCGCCAACTGTTCGGCGTCGAATGGTCGTTTCTGACTCTCGATGGGTTGACGCACATGATCCTGCCGGCATTCAATCTCGCCCTGTTCAAGATTTCGCTCGTCATTCGCCTGGTGCGAGCAGGAGTGCGCGAGGTTCTGCCGCAGGAATACGTGAAGTTCGCCCGAGCCAAGGGACTGACCGAGCGACGGATCATCCTGGTGCACGTGCTGAAGAACATCATGATCCCGGTGGTGACCGTCGTCGGCATCGAGTTCGGTTCGACCATCGCGTTCTCGGTGGTTACCGAGTCGATCTTCTCCTGGCCCGGAATGGGCAAGCTCATCATCGACAGCATCAACATGCTCGATCGGCCCATGATCGTCGCATACCTCGTGATGATCGTCTTCCTGTTCGTTGCGATAAACCTTGTCGTCGACACCCTCTACACCATCCTCGATCCGCGCGTGCGTCTTGACCAGAAGGAGTGATCGATGATTGCCGATGGATCGGCGCTAGGTGCGGCGTCGTCGACGAAGACGCGGACGATTGAAACGCCGCTGCGGCGAATAGTGCGCGAATTCTCCGCATCATCGTTGGCCCTGTTCGGACTGTTCGTCCTCGTGCTCGTCATCATGGTCGCGATCTTCGCGCCGGCAATCGCGCCGCAGAATCCCTATGACTTGATGCAGCTCGACATCGTCGATGGACGCCTGCCGCCTGGGTCGCAGTCGATGGCCGGCATGACCTATTGGCTGGGTACCGACGACCAGGGACGTGACATCCTCTCCGGCATTCTCTACGGCCTGCGAATTTCGCTCGGGGTTGGTGTCGCGTCGGCCTTCGTCGCGGCCGTCGTCGGCGCCTCGCTCGGCCTCGTCGCGGCCTATGCGGGCGGGCGCGCCGAGACCGTGATCATGCGGGTTGTCGACTTGCAACTGTCATTCCCGGCGATCCTGGTCGCGCTCATGATCCTGGCGGTGCTCGGCAAGGGAGTGATGAACGTCGTCCTTGCCCTCATCATGGTCGAATGGGCGACCTATGCGCGCACGACCCGCTCGACCGCGCTGGTCGAGCGGAACAAGGAGTACATCGAGGCGGCCGAATGTCTGGTGTTGCCGCGCTGGCGCATCCTGTTCAGACATCTGTTGCCCAACTGCCTGCCGCCGCTGATCGTCATTTCGACTGTACAGGTCGCCCGCGCCATCGCGCTGGAAGCTACATTATCGTTCCTTGGCCTCGGCGTGCCGGTCACCGAACCGTCGCTCGGTCTCCTGATCGCCAACGGCTATCAATACATGCTCTCGGGCAAGTTCTGGATCAGCTTCTACCCGGGCATCGCGCTGCTCGTCACCATCGTGGCCATCAATCTGGTCGGAGACCAGCTGCGCGACGTCCTCAATCCGAGGGGCCGTTCGTGAACGCACCGTTACTCGACGTTCGCGGTCTCAAGACCGCCTTTCCGACCCGGGCCGGGGAGGTCAAGGCGGTCGACGACGTATCGTTCACGCTTCAGTCCGGACAGGTGCTCGGCCTCGTAGGTGAGTCGGGTTCGGGCAAGTCGGTCACCGGCTTTTCGATCATGGGTCTGCTGGAGCCGCCCGGCCGGATCACCGGCGGCGAGATTCTCTTCGACGGAGTCGATCTGGCCAAGCTGCACCAAGAGGACATGCGCTCGCTGCGCGGACGGCGCATCGCCATGATCTTCCAGGATCCGATGATGACGCTCAATCCGGTGCTGCGCATCGACACGCAAATGATCGAGGCGATCGAAGCGCATCGGAAGGTGCCGAGGGGGGAGGCGCGGGCTTGCGCGCGTGATGCCCTTGCGCAGGTCGGCATTCCGAGCCCGGAGGAACGTCTCGACGCCTATCCGCACCAGTTTTCAGGCGGCATGCGCCAACGCGTCGCCATCGCCATTGCGCTGATCAACCGGCCTGACCTCATTATCGCCGACGAGCCGACGACCGCGCTCGACGTGACGATCCAGTCGCAGATCCTGTCGGAGATTCAGAAGCTCACGGCGGAGCATGGAACGGCGCTGATCTGGATCACCCATGACTTGTCGGTCGTCTCACGTCTGGCGGACGATGTGGCGGTCATGTACGCAGGCAAGATCGTCGAGAGGGGGGCCGTCGGCGATGTCATTGATCGGCCGATGCATCCGTACACGTTCGGCCTCGTCCAGTCGGTGCCGAGTCGAAACAGGAAGGGTGCTCGCCTCGCGCAGATCCCCGGCATGACGCCGTCGCCGCTCGATCTGCCCGCCGGATGCGCATTTCGAACCCGATGCGGTCGGGCGGATGAGGCATGTGCCACGCCGCCGCCGTCCGCCGGCGCTGCAGATCACGTCTGCCGCTGCTTTCATCCCCGCGAGGTGACGGCATGAGCGCGATCGCCTATTCGTTGGACGCTGCCGCACCGCATTGCGGGGCCGTCCCGATGGTGGAAATTCGCGACGTGTCGCGTCGTTTCGGCCGCAAGCCGGACTTGCTCGGTCGCGCTTCGATCGCGCTCGGCCTCGTTAAGCCCCCTGCGGTCGTGCGAGCGCTCGATCGGATTGATCTCACGATAGCCAAGGGTGAAGTGGTCGGACTGGTCGGCGAATCCGGGTGCGGCAAGTCGACGCTCGGGCGCATCGTCGCCGGTATCCTGCCTCCCTCCGAAGGGCAGGTCTTTTGGCAAGGGCAAGACATCGCAACGATGCCGGCGGTTGAGCGGCGCGCGGAGTCGTTGCGTATCCAGATGGTGTTCCAGAATCCTTTTGCCGCCATCAACCCACGCCTGCCGGTCGCAGAGGTGGTTGGCGAAGCACCACGGGTTCACGGCTTGATCGAAGGGGGCCGGGGGGCGGAGGCCGCCTATGTGGACGAGCAGCTCGTTCGCGCCGGTCTCGATCCGTCCCTCAAGGGCCGCTATGCGCATCAGTTCTCGGGCGGCCAGCGTCAACGGATCGGCATTGCGCGGGCACTCGCGGTCCAGCCCGAAGTGCTCGTCTGCGACGAGGCCGTGGCCGCACTCGACGTTTCGATCCAGGCGCAGATTCTCAACCTGTTCATGGATCTGCGCGAAGAGTTGGGCCTGACCTACCTGTTCATCTCGCACGATCTCGGCGTCGTCGAACACCTGTCCGACCGCGTCGCCATCATGTATCTCGGGCGAATTGTCGAAGAGGCGCCGGCGGTCGAAATCTTCTCGCGGCCGAACCATCCTTACGCGCGCGCGTTGTTGGCCGAGGTGCCGCGCATCGAAATCGGGAAGCGCGCCTTTTCATCTTTGAAGGGAGAACTCCCCAGTCCCCTGCACCCACCATCCGGATGCCATTTCCATCCGCGCTGTCCCTATGCGTTCGCCCGCTGCAAGATCGAACGCCCGGAACTGCGGACGGTCGCCCCCGGCCACAAGTCCGCATGCCATCTCAATGAGCGGCATTAGAATACCAGAATGCCGGGCATTCGTTTGCTGCTTCGATCATGACGGCTCTGACCCGTGGGGGAGGCCTTTTTTTAGTGCTTGAGCAGCGCCGAATCGCAGTTCCCGAGTTGGCCGGCTGTTTGCGACCGATGGCGATAAAGAGTAGGGGCCCTGGCGCGCGAGGTGCCATATCCAGCCAAAGAGCAATCGACCGCGGCGGAAATGATGCTCACCGTTCGCAGGACGGCGCTCGCCCCTGCGCCGGGACCCAGGGTGGTCGAGGCATCGCCGTCTGGGGTCCGCCGGACACACCTGAGACCGATTCGGGGTGTGGCGCCGCTCCTGGCGGGCGGGCGCCGGACGACAGGGCTGTCGACGCCAGAGTTGCGGCCGTCAGGCGTCCAGAAAGCCGGATCAAGATGCCTGACCAGTGCGGCCGCTGCATGCCGACACCTCCGTTCGACCGATGCATGGGTCGCAGCTGTGGTCGCGGCCGTGGATGGCTTGCCACCTCGGGTGCGCTGCGCTAAGGCTCGCCGAACCCGTCCGTGGAACGAATCCAGCTTGCGAAATCGTGGGGAACCTCAGACGATTTCGGTCGATCGGAGTCACGGACGCCATGTCTTGCGTCGGGGGCGTGAGCAAGGACCAGACCGCCTATGAATGACATCGTGAAGGACTATTTCCCTCTGGTCGTCTTCATCGCCGTGGCGGTGGTGATCGCACTGCCGCTGATGATCGCGCCCTTCGTCATCGCCTACAAGAAGCCCGATCCGGAGAAGCTCTCAGCCTACGAGTGCGGCTTCAACGCCTTTGACGACGCACGCATGAAGTTCGACGTGCGCTTCTACTTGGTCGCCATCCTGTTCATCATCTTCGACCTCGAAGTCTCGTTCTTGTTCCCGTGGGCAGTGGCGTTCGGGGACGTCGGCGTGTTCGGCTTCTGGTCGATGATGGTTTTCCTTGCGGTATTGACGATCGGGTTTATCTACGAGTGGAAAAAAGGAGCGCTCGAATGGGATTGACTGAGCGGGCTCCGACCCTCGTCGCCCCGGCACCCAAAGGCATCATCGATCCGTCGACCGGCAGGCCGGTCGGCGCCGATGATCCTTTCTTCCGTGGCATCAACGACGAACTGGCCGACAAGGGGTTCATCGTCACGGCGACTGACGAGCTCATCACCTGGGCCCGCACCGGCTCGTTGATGTGGATGACCTTCGGCCTTGCGTGCTGCGCCATCGAGATGATCCAGATGGCGATGCCGCGCTACGATTGCGAGCGCTTTGGCTTCGCGCCACGCAACTCCCCACGCCAGTCCGACGTGATGATCATCGCCGGCACGGTGACCAACAAGATGGCGCCGGCGGTGCGCAAGCTCTACGACCAGATGCCGGAACCGCGCTACGTCATCTCGATGGGATCGTGTGCCAACGGCGGCGGCTATTACTACTATTCCTACTCGGTGGTGCGCGGGGTCGACCGCATCATCCCGGTCGACATCTACGTCCCCGGCTGTCCGCCGACCGCCGAGGCGCTGCTCTATGGCGTGATGCTGCTGCAGCGCAAGATCCGCCGCACCGGCACCATCGAGCGGTAGACGATGCGTATCGAGAACATTCCGTTCGCGACCACCGACTGGGCGACGATCGCGCCGACTTCGCACAAGGGCGACAACGGGGTCGCGACCTGGCGAACGCGGCAGTTCGGCGATATCCGCGTGCGCATGGTCGACTATTCGCCCGGCTACGTCGCCGACCACTGGTGCCGAAAGGGTCACATCCTTTTCTGCCTCGACGGCGAACTGACGACGGAACTCGACGACGGCCGGACGTTCACGCTGACTGCCGGCATGAGCTACCAGGTCGCCGACGACGACGGCCAACATCGCTCGCGCACCGAGACCGGGGCGCGGCTGTTTATCGTGGACTGAATGATGGACGAGATCCTCAACGAGCTTGGACGGACCATCGTCGGCGCACTCGCCCGATCGGTCACCGGCTATTCGGTCGAGCGCGGCGAGTTGACGATATCGGCCAACGCCGCCGGCATCGTTGAACTGGTGACCTTCCTGCGCGACGACCCGCGCTGCCGGTTCGTCGCCTTCGTCGATCTCACGGCGGTCGATTGGCCGCAGCGCGACAGGCGCTTCGACGTCGTCTATCACTTCCTGTCGCCATTCAAGAACCTGCGCGTGCGCATCAAGGTCGAGACCGACGAGGCGACGCCGGTGCCGTCGATCGTCGGGGTCTTCCCGGGCGCCAACTGGTTCGAGCGTGAAGCCTACGATCTCTACGGCATCACCTTCGCGGGCCATCCGGATCTGCGCCGCATCCTCACCGACTACGGTTTCGAAGGCCATCCGCTGCGCAAGGACTTTCCGCTCACCGGCTATGTCGAGGTCCGCTACGACGACGAATTGAAGCGGGTGGTCTACGAGCCGGTGCGGTTGGCGCAGGAGTTCCGCAATTTCGATTTCCTGTCGCCGTGGGAAGGGCCGGATTACGCGTTGCCGGGGGACGAGAAGGCCGAGAAGGCGAAGTGAACTGGCATGGCTGACGGGCAGACATCTACGCAAGGAAGGCGCACGGGCGGATGCCTGTGTGGAGCCGTGCGTTTTTCCGCCGTGCCGCGCCTCGACACGCTCGGCGCCTGCCATTGCGGCACCTGCCGGCGGTGGTCGGCCGGCCCGTTCATGTGCGTGGAATGCGAAGGCGAGGTCGTCTTTGCCGACACGAGCGCGCTCGGCGTGTATCGCTCGTCGGAATGGGCCGAACGGGGATTCTGCACCCGTTGCGGTACGTCCCTTTTCTACCGGCTGGTCGACAAGCCGTATTACGCGGTGTCGGCCGAGGCGTTCGACGATCGTGAGGGGTTCGTCTTCACGACCCAGGTCTTCATCGACGAAAAGCCCGGCTACTACGCGTTCGCCAACCGGACGAACGACATGACCGGGGCGGAAGTGTTCGCCGCCGTGGGAGCGGCTGCAAGCCACGACGATGGAGGGAAGGCATGAAGCCGACCCTTCAGCCCGGCCTGACGCACCGCTTCTCCTATACGGTGCCGGCGAACAAGACGGTGCCGCATCTCTTCCCCGAAGCGGCCGAGTTCACCGCCATGCCGCAGGTGCTCGCGACCGGTTTCTTCGTCGGCCTGCTGGAATGGACCTGCATCCAGCTCCTCGCTCCCCATCTCGATGCCGGCGAGGGCAGTCTCGGCATCCACGTCGACGTCGGTCACACGGCGGCGACGCCGCCCGGATTGACCGTCACGGTCGATGCGGAACTGATCGCGGTCGATGGCCGCAAGGTGTCGTTCAAGGTGCGGGCGCATGACGGCGTCGACCTGATCGGCGAAGGGCGTCACGAGCGTTTCGTCGTGGCTTGGGACCGCTTCAATGCCAAGGTCGCCGACAAGGCGAAAGCCGCCGCGGCGGCGAGGTCGTAGAGGACACCGATGAGCGAATCGTCGATCCGCAGCTTCACCATCAATTTCGGGCCCCAGCATCCGTCCGCGCACGGCGTGCTGCGCTTGGTGCTCGATCTCGACGGCGAAGTCGTCGAACGCGCCGATCCCCACATCGGCCTGCTCCACCGCGGCACCGAGAAGCTGATCGAATACAAGACCTACCAGCAGGCAATTCCCTATTTCGATCGTCTCGATTACGTCGCCCCGATCAACCAGGAGCACCCGTTCTGCCTCGCCGCCGAGAAACTGCTCGGCCTGACGGTGCCCAAGCGCGGCCAGCTCATCCGCGTGCTGATGTGCGAATGGGGCCGCATCCTCAACCATATCCTCAACGTCACCACGCAGGCCCTCGACATCGGCGCGCTCACCCCGCCGCTGTGGGGCTTCGAGGAACGCGAAAAGATCCTGTCCTTCTACGAACGGGCATCGGGTGCGCGTTTCCACGCCAACTATTTCCGCATCGGCGGCGTCCACCAGGACCTGCCGCCGCAGCTCATCGACGACATGTGGGCGTACTGCGACGAACTGCCCAAAGTGCTCGACGACATCGACGCGCTGCTGACCGGCAACCGCATCTTCAAACAGCGCACCGTCGACATCGCGGTCGTCAAGATCGAGGACGCCTGGGGCTGGGGCTTCTCCGGTCCGATGATCCGCGGTTCGGGCGTGCCGTGGGACCTGCGCAAGGCGCAGCCCTACGAGTGCTACGCCGAGCTCGACTTCGACATTCCGGTCGGCAAGAACGGCGACTGCTACGACCGCTATCTGGTGCGTTTCGAGGAGATGCGCCAGTCGATCAGGATCATCCGCCAGTGCCTGGAGAAGCTGCGTTCGCCCGAAGGCCAGGGTCCGGTCTCGGCGGCGAACCAGAAGGTGGTGCCGCCCAAGCGCGCCGAGATGAAGCGCTCGATGGAGGCGCTCATCCATCACTTCAAGCTTTTTTCCGAAGGCTTCCACGTGCCCGCCGGAGAGGTCTACTGCGCCACCGAAACTCCCAAAGGAGAGTTCGGCGTCTATCTGATCTCCGACGGCACCAACAAGCCCTACAAGTGCAAGATCCGTCCACCGGCCTTCGTGCACCTGTCGGCAACCGAGTTCGTCTCGCGTGGGCACATGCTCGCCGACATGACGGCGATCATCGGCACGCTCGACGTCGTCTTCGGCGAGGTTGATCGATGATCAGCAACCGACTTCTCCGCTTCTGTTGACCGGAATTCGAACAATGGCCACACGCCGCCTCGCACCGCCGGAAGTCCAGCCGAAGGAATTCGCCTTCACGGCGGAGAACCTCGCCTGGGCGAAGACCCAGATCGCCAAATATCCGGACGGCCGCCAGGCCTCGGCCGTGATCCCGCTCCTGTGGAAGGCACAGGAGCAGGCGGGCGGCTGGCTGCCCCAGAAGGCGATCGAGCACGTCGCCGGCATGCTCGGCATGGCCGACATCCGGGTCCTCGAGGTCGCGACCTTCTACACCATGTTCAACCTCGAACCGGTGGGCAAGTTCAACGTCCAGGTGTGCGGCACGACGCCGTGCGTGCTGCGCGGCGCCGATGAGATCAAGAAGATCTGCAAGCGTCGCATCGGCGACGAGCACCACGTCAGTGCCGACGGAAAGCTCTCCTGGGTCGAGGTCGAGTGCCTGGGCGCCTGTGTCAACGCCCCGATGGTCCAGGTCAACTACGATTTCTTCGAAGACCTGACGCCGGAGAACTTCGAGAAGGTCCTCGACGAACTCCAGGCCGGTCGCATGCCCAAGCCGGGCACGCAGATCGACCGCCAGTTCTCGGCGCCGGTCGGCGGGCCGACGACGCTGACCGATCCGTCCATTTATAAAAAGAAAAACGGTCAGGACGCCGAGCCGGTCGGCGCGGCCTTGACCGACGACAAGGCGAAGCGGCCCGGCGAGGCCGCCAATGTGCGCGATGCGGGTACGCCGCAGGCGCCGGTCGCCGACAAAACCGCTCCGCGAGGCCGCTGATGCTCCAGGACAAGGACCGCATCTTCACCAACCTCTATGGCCTGCACGACTCGGGCCTCAAGGGCGCCCGTTCGCGCGGCTCCTGGGACGGCACCAAGGCGATCCTCGCCAAGGGGCGCGACGGCATCATCAACGAGATCAAGGCCTCGGGGCTGCGCGGCCGCGGCGGCGCCGGCTTCCCGACCGGGCTCAAGTGGTCGTTCATGCCCAAGCAGGTCGGCCCGCGCCCGCACTACCTCATCGTCAATGCCGACGAATCCGAACCCGGTACCTGCAAGGATCGGGAGATCATGCGGCACGATCCGCATCTCCTGATCGAGGGCTGCCTGATCGCCGGCTTCGCCATGGGGGCCAATGCCGGCTACATCTATGTGCGCGGGGAATTCGTCCGCGAGCGCGAGCGCCTGCAGGCGGCCATCGACGAGGCCTACGAGGCCAAGCTGATCGGCAAGGACAACATCCACGGCTGGGACTTCGACCTCTACGTCCACCACGGCGCCGGCGCCTATATCTGCGGCGAGGAAACGGCGCTTCTGGAAAGCCTGGAAGGCAAGAAGGGAATGCCGCGCCTGAAGCCGCCGTTCCCGGCCAATGTGGGTCTCTACGGCTGCCCGTCGACGGTCAACAATGTGGAATCCATCGCGGTCGCGCCCGACATCATGCGCCGCGGCGCCGCGTGGTTTTCCTCCATCGGCCGGCCCAACAATACCGGCACCAAACTCTTCTGCATCTCCGGGCACGTCAACAAGCCGTGTAACGTCGAAGAGGCCATGTCGATCCCGCTGCGTGAGCTGGTCGAAAAGCATGCCGGCGGCGTGCGCGGCGGCTGGGACAATCTCCTCGCGGTCATCCCGGGCGGCTCGTCGGTGCGCTGCCTGCCGGCGCCTCTGTGCAACGACCTGCCGATGGATTTCGACAGCCTCGTCAAGCTCAAGTCGGGTCTCGGCACGGCGGCCGTGATCGTCATGGACAAGTCGACCGACATCGTGCGTGCCATCGCCCGCATTGCCTATTTCTACCGGCACGAAAGCTGCGGCCAGTGCACGCCGTGCCGCGAGGGCACGGGCTGGATGTGGCGCGTCGTCTCGCGCATGGCCGAGGGCAGGGCGCAGAAGCGCGAGATCGACATGCTGCTGGAAGTGTCGCAACAGGTCGAAGGCCACACGATCTGCGCGCTCGGCGATGCCGCGGCGTGGCCGATCCAGGGGCTGATCACCCATTTCCGCGGCGAGATCGAACGCCGCATCGACGAGTACGCGGCCAACCCGCATTCCGAGCCGGTCGCAGTGGCGGCGGAGTAGGGGGGCACGGATGGCGGATGAACCCGACAACAACGTCCTGGTCATGCTGCGCCGGACCGACCAGCGCACCGAAAGCATGGCAGAGGACCTTCGGGACCTGAAGGTCTCGATGACGGCGGTCGAGGAAGGCCTCGACGGCGTCAACCGTCGGATCGACCGCCTGGATCAACGTGTCGAACGGATCGAGCGCCGTCTCGATCTGGTCGACGTGCAACATTGAAGGCCCTGGGATGACCAAGCTCATCGTCGACGGCACCGAGATCGACGTTCCGCCCGAATACACGCTGTTGCAAGCGTGCGAAGCCGCCGGCGTGGAAATCCCGCGCTTCTGCTTCCACGAACGGCTGTCCATCGCCGGCAATTGCCGCATGTGTCTCGTCGAGCTCAAGGGGTCGCCCAAGCCGGTCGCGAGTTGCGCCTGGGGCGTGCGCGACTGCCGCCCGGGGCCGAACGGCGAGCCGCCGGTGATCAATACCAAGTCGCCCATGGTCAAGAAGGCACGCGAAGGGGTGATGGAGTTCCTGCTCATCAATCACCCGCTCGATTGCCCGATTTGCGATCAGGGTGGCGAGTGCGACCTGCAGGACCAAGCCATGGCCTACGGGGTCGATACGTCGCGCTTCAAGGAGAACAAGCGCGCCGTCGAGGACAAGTATCTCGGCGCCCTCGTGCGCACCTCCATGAACCGGTGCATCCAGTGCACCCGCTGCGTGCGCTTCTGCACCGAGGTCGCCGGCGTGCCGGAACTGGGCGCCATCGGCCGCGGCGAGGACATGGAGATCACCACCTATCTGGAGGGTGCGCTGACCTCCGAGCTGCAGGGCAACGTCGTCGACCTCTGCCCGGTCGGCGCCCTGACCTCGAAGCCCTACCAGTTCACGGCGCGGCCGTGGGAACTCGCCAAGACCGAAACGGTCGACGTCATGGACGCGGTCGGCTCGGCCATTCGGGTCGACAGCCGCGGTCGCGAAGTCCTGCGCATCCTGCCGCGGGTCAACGAGGCCGTGAACGAGGAGTGGATCTCCGACAAGACCCGCCACGTGGTCGACGGCCTGCGCGTGCAGCGGCTCGACCAGCCCTATGTGCGTGTGGACGGCAAGCTCAAGCCGGCCTCCTGGGGCGAGGCTTTCGCGGCCGTCGCCGCCAGGCTCAAGGCGTCCAGCAAGGGCCGCATCGGCGCCATCGCGGGCGACCTCGCCTCTGTCGAGGAGATGTTCGCCCTCAAGGAACTGATGGCGAAGCTGGGCTCGGTCAATTTCGACTGCCGGCAGGACGGCATGGCGGTCGACCCGGCCCAAGGCCGCGCCTCGTACCTCTTCAACGCCACCATCGCCGGCATCGAGAAGGCCGACGCCATCCTGATCATCGGCGCCAATCCGCGCAAGGAAGCGGCGGTGCTCAACGCCCGCATCCGCAAGCGCTGGCGTGCAAGCCCGATTGCCATCGGGCTGATCGGCGAGAAGGTCGATCTCACCTATCCGGCCCGACATCTCGGCGCTGGACCGGAGACGCTCGCCGATCTGGTCGCCGGCAAGCTCGACTTCTCCAAAATCCTCCAGGACGCCAAGGCGCCGCTGATCATCGTCGGTTCAGGCGCGCTCGCCCGCCACGACGGCGCCGCCATCGCGGCGCTCGCGGCAAAAGCCGCCCAGACCTTCGGCGCCGTTGCCGACGGCTGGAACGGCTACTGCGTCCTGCACACCGCCGCCTCGCGCGTCGGCGGCCTCGATATCGGTTTCGTGCCGGGGCAGGGGGGCCTGAAAGCTGCCGAGATGGCCGCCGCCGGCACCCTCGATATCCTGTTTTCGCTCGGCGCTGACGAGGTCGACGTCGGCAAGGGAACCTGCGTGGTCTATATCGGCACCCATGGGGACCGCGGCGCCCATCGCGCCGACGTCATCCTGCCGGGTGCGGCCTACACCGAGAAGTCCGGCCTCTACGTTAATACCGAGGGTCGCGTCCAGATGGGCCGGCGGGCGACCTTCCCGCCCGGAGACGCCCGCGAGGACTGGGCGATCCTGCGGGCGCTGTCGGAGGCGGTCGGGACGAAGCTTCCCTATGACTCGCTTGCCGCGCTGCGGACGGCCGTGTTCAAGGCGCATCCGCACCTGCAGCGGCTGGGCGAGGTGGAACCGGCCGACGCGGCCGCGATCGCCCGTCTGGCGAAGACGGGCGGCACCCCCGAAAAGGGACCGTTCTACGCGGCAGTGCACGATTTCTACCTGACCAACCCGATCGCCCGTGCGTCGGCCGTGATGGCGGAGTGCTCGGCGCTCGCGGCCGGCGCCGCGACGGCGACGGCGGCGGAGTGAGGACCCGATGAGCGATTTCAATCTCGTCGATTTCTTCTGGACCTGGGTCTGGCCGCTGGCGCTGATCATCATTCACAGCGCCGCCATCCTGGTCATCCTCATGACCGTGATCGCCTATGTGCTCTATGCCGATCGCAAGATCTGGGCGGCGGTGCAGATTCGCCGCGGCCCCAACGTGGTCGGGCCGTGGGGCCTCTTGCAGTCCTTCGCCGATCTCCTGAAGTTCGCCCTCAAGGAGCCGGTCATCCCGTCGGGCGCCAACAAGGGC
The DNA here is from genome assembly GCA_030848545.1 of Astrobacterium formosum. Lineage (GTDB taxonomy): Bacteria > Pseudomonadota > Alphaproteobacteria > Rhizobiales > Xanthobacteraceae > Astrobacterium > Astrobacterium formosum. The sequence goes on along the minus strand of JAVDCA010000023.1, from coordinate 24,951 downwards.
GTCTATCTGCTGGCGCCGCTGGTGAGCTGCGTGCTCGCGCTCGCCGCCTGGGCGGTGATCCCGGTTGCCGAGGGTTGGGCGGTCGCCGACATCAATGTGGGCGTCCTCTACATCTTCGCCATCTCGTCGCTCGGCGTCTACGGCATCATCATGGCGGGGTGGGCATCGAACTCGAAATACGCCTTCCTGGGCGCGCTGCGCTCGGCGGCGCAGATGGTCTCCTACGAAGTCTCCATCGGCTTCGTCATCATCACCGTTCTGTTGTGCGTCGGCTCGCTCAATCTCGGCGACATCGTCGCCGCCCAGGATACCCAGTTCGGCCTGCTCGGCTGGTACTGGCTGCCGCTCCTGCCCATGTTCGTGGTGTTCTTCGTGTCGGCGCTCGCCGAGACGAACCGCCCGCCCTTCGACCTGGTCGAAGCGGAATCCGAACTGGTCGCCGGCTTCATGGTCGAATACGGCTCGACCCCGTACATGCTGTTCATGCTGTCGGAATACGTGGCCATCATGACCATGTGTTCCATGGGCACGATCCTGTTCCTGGGAGGCTGGTTGTCGCCGATCCCGTTCCCGCCCTTCACCTGGGTGCCGGGCGTGATCTGGTTCTCCCTCAAGGCACTGGCCTTGTTCTTCATGTTCGCCATGGTGAAGGCGTTCGTGCCGCGCTATCGCTACGACCAGCTCATGCGATTGGGCTGGAAGGTGTTTCTGCCGTTGTCGTTGGCAATGGTCGTGATCGTGGCCGGCATTTTGCAGTATACGGGCTGGGCGGTGAAGTGAGGATCCCCGGATGAGACTCGACCAAACAGCGCGCGCCATCTTCCTGTGGGAGTTCGTCCAGGCGTTCTTCCTGTCGATGCGCTATTTCTTCAAGCCCAAGCCCACCATCAACTACCCGTTCGAGAAGGGGCGGGTGTCGCCGCGCTTCCGCGGCGAACACGCACTGCGCCGCTATCCCAACGGCGAGGAGCGCTGCATCGCCTGCAAGCTGTGCGAGGCGATCTGCCCCGCGCAGGCGATCACCATCGAAGCGGGGCCGCGTCGCAACGACGGTACGCGGCGCACGACCCGCTACGACATCGACATGGTCAAGTGCATCTACTGCGGCCTGTGCCAGGAGGCCTGCCCGGTCGATGCCATTGTCGAGGGACCGAACTTCGAGTTCGCCACCGAGACCCGCGAAGAACTCTATTACGACAAGGACCGATTGCTCGCGAACGGCGACCGCTGGGAACGTGAGATCGGCAAGAACATCGCGCTCGACGCGCCGTACCGGTGAGTGGAATGGGCAACAGCGTCAATACCCAACGGCGTCATGGCCGGGCTTGTCCCGGCCATCCACGCCTTGCCGCGCCGTCGGCAAGAAAGACGTGGATGCCCGCGCAGGCAAGTCTACGCAGCCTGCGCACGCTTGGCTGCGGCGCGGGCATGACGAAGGGTGTGGCCGGGGGAGCATCATGATCGCCGCAGTGTTCTTCTATCTCTTCGCCTCGATCTGCGTGGCGTCGGCCTTCATGGTCATCGCCGCCCGCAATCCGGTGCATTCGGTCCTGTTCCTGATCCTCACCTTCGTCAACGCCGCCGGCCTGTTCGTGCTCATGGGCGCCGAGTTCCTGGCGATGATCCTGGTGGTGGTCTATGTGGGCGCCGTCGCGGTCCTGTTCCTGTTCGTGGTGATGATGCTCGATGTCGACTTCGTCGAGCTGCGCCAGGGCGTCCTCAACTATCTCCCGATCGGCGCCTTGGTCGGGCTCGTCGTCCTGGTCGAATTGCTGCTGGTTCTGGGCGGCTGGGCGATCGGAGAGAACGTCACCGCGGCCATCACGGCGCCGATCCCGCCGGCGGCGGACGTCAGCAATACCGCCGCACTCGGTGCGCTCCTCTACACCCGCTACGTCTATTTCTTCCAGGCTGCCGGCGTCGTGCTCCTGGTTGCCATGATCGGCGCCATCGTGCTCACGCTGCGCCACAAGCCTTATGTCCGCCGCCAGTCCATCGCCGAGCAGAACGCGCGCTCCAAGGCGTCGCAGCTCTCGGTCAAGCAGGTGCGTTCGGGCGAAGGTCTGAGCCAGGGCCTGCAATAGGGGACACCCATGACGATCGGCCTAGGCCACTATCTCTCCGTTGCCGCGATCCTGTTCACGCTCGGCATCTTCGGCATCTTCCTCAACCGCAAGAACGTCATCGTCATCCTGATGTCGATCGAGCTGATCCTGCTCGCCGTCAACATCAACATGGTGGCGTTCTCGACCCATCTGGGCGATCTGGTCGGCCAGGTGTTCGCGCTCCTGATCCTGACCGTCGCCGCCGCCGAAGCGGCGATCGGGCTCGCCATCCTCGTGGTCTTCTTCCGCAACCGCGGCTCCATCGCGGTCGAAGACGTCAATTTGATGAAGGGTTGAGCCGATGTATCAGGCAATCGTCTTCCTGCCTCTGCTCGGCTGCATCCTCGCCGGCTTGATCTCGCTCGCCGGCGCGCGGGCCCGTTTCCCGGGCGGCGAGCCGAGCGAATTCGACCACGGCCATGGCGGTCACGAATCCCACGCGGCCGCGCATGATGCTCACGGCCACGACGACCACGGCGCCCACGAGCCGGCCGCCGCCGGCTCGCGCTTCGCCGAACTGGCGACGACGGCGCTTCTGTTCATTTCCATGTTGTTGTCGTGGCTCGCCTTCGTGAAGGTTGGTCTCGGCCAGGAGGAGTTCCGCGCCCCGATCCTGCAGTTCATCACCGTCGGCGACCTCAAGGTCGACTGGGGGCTGCGCGTCGACACGCTGACGACGGTCATGCTCGTGGTGGTGACGAGCATCTCGGCTTTCGTGCACCTCTATTCCATAGGCTACATGGAAGAGGATCCCTACCGGCCGCGCTTCTTCTCCTATCTGTCGCTGTTCACCTTCTCGATGCTCATGCTGGTGACCGCCGACAGCCTCGTCCAGCTGTTCTTCGGCTGGGAGGGCGTCGGCTTGATGAGCTATCTCTTGATCGGCTTCTGGTACCACAAGCCTGAAGCCAACGCCGCCGCCATCAAGGCGTTCCTGGTCAACCGGGTCGGCGACTTCGGCTTCTCGCTCGGCATCTTCGCGGTCTTCTATCTCACCGGCGCGGTCGACTTCGACACCATCTTCGCCCAGGCTCCGGCTTTGTCCGGCAAAACATTCCACTTCCTGTCCTGGGACCTCGATGCGCTCACGGTCGTCTGCCTGCTCCTGTTCATGGGCGCCATGGGCAAGTCGGCCCAGTTCCTGCTGCACACCTGGCTGCCCGACGCCATGGAGGGCCCGACGCCGGTGTCGGCGCTGATCCACGCCGCCACCATGGTGACGGCCGGCGTGTTCATGGTGGCGCGGCTGTCGCCTCTGTTCGAGCTCGCCCCGATCGCCCAGTCCGTCGTGATCTTCATCGGCGCCTCCACGGCGCTGTTCGCCGCCACCGTCGGCCTGGTGCAGAACGACATCAAGCGCATCGTCGCCTATTCGACCTGCTCGCAGCTCGGCTACATGTTCGTCGCCATGGGGGTGGGGGCCTATTCGGTCGGCATGTTCCACCTGTTCACCCACGCCTTCTTCAAGGCGCTCCTGTTCCTCGGCTGCGGCGCCGTCATCATCGCCATGCACCACGAACAGGACATCCGCCGCATGGGAGGCTTGAAGAGCAGGATCCCGTTCACCTACTGGATGATGTTCATCGGCACCCTGGCGCTGACCGGTTTTCCGTTCACCGCCGGCTACTTCTCCAAGGACGCCATCATCGAGGCCGCGTTCGTGGGCCACAACCCCATGGCGATCTACGGCTTCGTCTGCACCGTCATCGCCGCCGGCCTGACCTCGTTCTATTCGTGGCGGCTGATGTTCAAGACCTTCCACGGCGAGCCGCACGACCATCACCATCACGAGGCCGCGCACGAGCCGCACATCACCATGCTGGTGCCGCTCGGCGCCCTCGCCACCGGCGCGATCCTCGCCGGCATGCCGTTCAAGGAGCTGTTCGCCGGCCACGGCGTCGCCGAATTCTTCCGCGGCTCGCTCACCTTCGCGGCCGGCAACAAGGTACTCGAAGAGATGCACCACGTTCCGGTGTGGGTGGCGCTCACCCCGACCGTGATGATGGCGCTCGGCCTCCTGGTCGCCTGGCAGTTCTACATCCGCCGGCCCGACATTCCGGCCGCGCTCGCCCGCCAGTACAAGCCGCTGTACACGTTCCTGCTCAACAAGTGGTACTTCGACGAACTCTACGATTTCCTGTTCGTCAAGCCGGCCATGTGGATCGGCCGCACCCTGTGGAAGCGCGGCGACGGCTGGCTGATCGACGGCTTCGGTCCCGACGGCGTCTCGGCGCGGGTGCTCGACGTGACCCGCAACGTCGTGCGGCTGCAGACCGGTTATCTCTACCACTACGCCTTCGCGATGCTGATCGGCGTCGCCGCATTCATCACCTGGTTCATGTTCGCGAGCGGAGGCCACTGAGATGGCGAGCTGGCCCATCCTCTCCGTCACCACCTTCCTGCCGCTGGTCGGTGCGCTGTTCATCTTGGCGATGCGCGGCGACGACGAGGCGGTCAAGCGCAATGCCCGCTGGATCGCCCTGTGGGCGACGCTGATCACCTTCGCGGTGTCGCTCATTATGGTCTGGCGTTTCGACCCCAGCTCGGCCGAATTCCAGTTCGTCGAGAAGAAGCCCTGGCTCGCCGGGACGATCTTCTACCACATGGGCGTCGACGGCATCTCGCTGCCGTTCGTGATCCTGACCACGGCGCTGATGCCCCTGTGCATCATCGCGTCCTGGCAGGTGATCCAGTTCCGCGTCAAGGAATACATGATCGCCTTCCTGGCGCTCGAGACCTTGATGATCGGCACCTTCTCGGCCCTCGATCTCGTCCTCTTCTATCTGTTCTTCGAGGGCGGGCTGATCCCCATGTTCCTGATCATCGGCGTGTGGGGGGGGCCGCGGCGGGTCTACGCCTCGTTCAAGTTCTTCCTCTACACGCTGCTCGGCTCGGTGCTGATGCTGCTCGCCATCGCGGCCATGTACGCGCAGGCGGGCACGACCGACATCCCGTCGCTGATGCGCTACGGCTTCTCGCGCGAGATGCAGACCTGGGCGTGGCTCGCCTTCTTCGCCTCGTTCGCGGTCAAGATGCCCATGTGGCCGGTGCACACCTGGTTGCCCGACGCTCACGTGGAAGCGCCCACCGCCGGCTCGGTCATCCTCGCCGCGATCCTGCTGAAGATGGGCGGATACGGTTTCCTGCGCTTCTCGCTGCCCATGTTCCCGGCGGCTTCCGCCGATTTCGCGCCGCTCGTCTTCGCCCTCTCGGTCGTCGCCATCGTCTACACCTCGCTGGTGGCGCTGATGCAGGAGGACATGAAGAAGCTCATCGCCTACTCGTCGGTCGCCCACATGGGTTTCGTCACCATGGGGATCTTCGCGGTGACCACGCAAGGGGTTGCCGGCGGCATCTTCCAGATGGTGTCGCACGGCATCGTGTCGGGGGCCTTGTTCCTGTGCGTAGGCGTCGTCTACGACCGCATGCATACCCGCGAGATCGCCGCCTATGGCGGCCTCGTCAATCGCATGCCGCTCTACGCCTTCGCGTTCATGATCTTCACGCTGGCCAATGTGGGCCTGCCGGGCACGTCCGGCTTCGTCGGCGAGTTCCTGACCCTGGTCGGCACCTTCCGGGTCAATACCTGGGTGGCATTCGTGGCCACCTTCGGGATCATCTTGTCGGCCGCCTACGCGTTCTGGCTCTACCGCAAGGTGGTCTACGGCGCGCTCACCAAGCCGTCTCTCGCTGCGATCAACGACATCGGCGCCCGCGAGATCCTGATCCTCGCGCCGCTGATCATCATGACGATCTTCTTCGGCGTCTATCCGAAGCCGGTCCTCGACATGTCGGCGGCGTCGGTGACGGCCTTGATTGAGAACTATCACCACGCGATCGGCGGCGCCAAAGCGGCCGCGCTGGGCTTTTGAGGCGGATTGAACGATGAACCAGGCGCTCCAGTTTCCGGCCCTGCAGGCGCTCTATCCGGAAATCCTCCTCGTCGTCGGCGCCATGGCGCTGCTGATGCTCGGGGTCTTCCGCGGCGACCGATCGACCGGCGCCGTCAACGGCTTCGCGGTCCTCCTTCTCGTCGCCGCCGGCATCCTGGTCTGCCTCCAGGACGGCACCGCGAGTGCCTTCCACGGCAGCTTCGTGTCGGACCCGTTCGCGCGCTTCCTCAAAGTGGTGGCGCTGATCGGCTCGGCCGTCACCATCGTGCTGGCGACCGAGTTTCTGTCGGCGCCGCACCGGCAGCGTTACGAATTCGCGATCCTGATCATGCTCGCCACCGCCGGCATGATGGTGCTGATCTCGGCGACCGATCTCATCGCGCTTTATCTCGGCCTCGAGCTGATGAGCCTGTCGCTCTACGTCATCGCGGCGCTGGACCGTGACAGCCTGCGTTCGACCGAGGCGGGGCTGAAATACTTCGTCCTCGGCGCGCTGTCGTCGGGCATGCTGCTCTACGGTTCCTCGCTGGTCTACGGTTTCACCGGCACGGTCGAGTTCGCCGGCATCGCCAAGGCGGCGCAGAACGGCGGCCTCGGCCTGACCTTCGGCCTCGTCTTCTTGTTCGCCGGCCTGTGCTTCAAGGTCTCGGCGGTGCCGTTCCACATGTGGACGCCGGACGTCTACGAGGGCGCCCCGACGCCGGTGACGGCTTTCTTCGCCTCGGCCCCAAAAGTCGCCGCCATGTCGGTGTTCGTGCGCGCCTCCATGACGGCGTTCCCGGGCATTGCCGAGCAGTGGCAACAGATCATCGTCTTCGTCTCCATCGCCTCCATGGTGCTGGGCGGCTTCGCCGGTATCGGGCAGACCAACATCAAACGGCTGATGGCCTATTCGTCCATCGGCAACATGGGTTATGCGCTGATCGGGCTTGCCGCCGGTTCGCCCGACGGCGTGCAGTCGGTGCTGATCTACGTGTCGCTCTACGTCGCCATGACGCTCGGCATGTTCGCCTGCATCATCGCCATGCGGCGCGCCGACGGACCGGTGGAGAAGATCGCCGACCTTGCGGGTCTCGCCCGCACCAAGCCCGCCATGGCGTTCTTTCTGGCCATGCTTTTGTTCTCGCTCGCGGGCGTGCCGCCGCTGGCCGGCTTCTTCGGCAAGTTCTACGTCTTCCTCGCCGCCATGAAGGCGGGCCTCTATACGCTGGCCATCCTGGGCGTGCTCGCGAGCGTGGTTGCGGCGTACTACTATCTCGCCATCGTCAAGATCATGTATTTCGACGAGCCGGCGACGCCGTTCGAGCCCATGCGCGGCGAGCTCAAGACCGTGCTGGCGGTTTCCGGCCTGTTCGTGCTGTTGTTCTTCGTCTATCCGGCGCCGCTGGTGGAGGCCGCCGCAGCGGCCGCCAAATCGCTGTTCTGATCGATGCAACTGGCGCCGTCCGCGCAAGCCGCCGGCTGGGGCGCGAAAATCCTCGATACCTGCGCCTCGACCAATGCCGAGGCGCTGGCGCTCGTCCATGCGGGAGTATCCCGTCCGACCTGGGTGGTGGCGCGTACCCAGACCGGCGGGCGGGCGCGGCGCGGCCGTTCATGGACCTCCGAACCCGGCAATCTCTATACGAGCCTTTTCCTGCCCGACCCGGCGCCGCCGGGCTGTGCGGCGCAACTGTCCTTCGTGACCGCGCTCGCGGTCCGGGATGCCGTCGTGGCCGGCGCGCCCGAGCACGCTGCGCGGCTGCGGCTCAAATGGCCGAACGACGTTCTGTGCGACGGAAAGAAGATCGCCGGCCTGCTGCTCGAAGGCGAGATGGGCAGGTTTTTCACGGTCGCGATCGGCATCGGCGTCAATTGCCGCCACCATCCCGAGGGTACGGAATTCCCCGCCACCGACCTTGCGGCGAGCGGCATCGACCTCGATCCGGGCGCCTTGTTCCGCCATCTGTCAGGAACCATGCTGTTCCGGCTCGATATGTGGAAACGGGGCGACGGCTTTGCGGCTATCCGGTCGGATTGGCTTGCCGATGCGGCCGGGATCGGCGGCCGGGTCAGGGTGAGGCTCGAAACCCGCGAGTTCTCTGGCCTTTTCGAGACCCTCGACGCCGACGGCCATCTGATTGTGACCAAGGACGACGGAATACGCGAGACCGTCGCGGCCGGTGATGTCTTTCCGCTAGGGTCGGCGTGAACGGCGTTGTATGAGCGTCATCTAATGGGACCAACCGGAGTCGATTGCGCTTGAAGACGCCCGAGAAGGCCGGCCGGCCGACCAGCTGCCGACAGGGGTGCCGGTAGGTCATGGCGAAGGCACGCGACGAACTCGTATTTGCCCCGCTCGGCGGAGTCGGCGAGATCGGCATGAATCTGTCGGTCTACGGCTATGGCGCCGGCGGCGCCTTCACCTACATGGCCGTCGACCTCGGCGTCGCCTTCGGGGGCGACGACCTGCCGGGGGTCGACCTCATCATGCCGGACATCCGCTTCCTCCTGGAGGAGCGCAAGAATCTCGCCGGCATCGTCCTTACCCATGCCCATGAAGACCATTACGGCGCCATCATCGAGTTGTGGCCGCAGCTCAAGGTGCCGATCTTCGCGACGCCCTTCACGGCAGCGCTGTTCGAGGCCAAGCGCCTGTCCGAGCCCGGCGCGCCCGAAATCCCGATCACCGTCGTGCCGCTCGGCGGCCGTTTCAAGGTCGGCCCGTTCGACGTCGAACTGGTGTCGGTCTGCCATTCGATCCCCGAATCCAACGCCCTGATCATCCGCACTCCCCTCGGGGCGGTGCTTCATACCGGCGACTGGAAGCTCGACCCGACACCGACGCTCGGCGCTCCCACCGACGCCGCCAAGCTCAAGGCGCTGGGGGAGGAGGGGTGCCTGGCGCTGGTCGGCGATTCCACCAATGCGGTGCGCGACGGCCGCTCGCCCTCGGAAAAGCAAGTCGCTTCCGTCCTCGCCGAACTGATCGCCTCGGCACGGGGGCGCGTAGCCGTCACCACCTTCGCGTCCCATGTGGGACGGATCCGCGCCGTCGCCGAGGCCGCGCGTGCCTGCGGGCGCGAGGTCATCCTGGTGGGCCGCGCCATGGAGCGGGTCACCCAGGTGGCGCGCGAGACCGGCTGGCTCGACGACAGCCATGTCTTCCACGGTCCGGACATGTACGGCTACATGCCGCCCGACAAGGTGTTGGCGCTGTGCACCGGCAGCCAGGGCGAACCGCGGGCGGCGCTCGCCCGCATCGCCGAGGACGAGCACCCCGACGTGACCCTGAACCGGGGCGACCGTGTGATCTTTTCCTCGCGCACCATTCCGGGCAACGAAAAGGCGGTCAATCGCGTCATCAACGGCCTGGTCACCCAGGGCATCGAGGTGATCACCGACCGCGACCACCTGGTTCATGTCTCCGGCCATCCGCGGCGCGGCGAGATGGAGGAGATGTATGGCTGGGTGAAGCCGAAAATCGTCGTGCCGGTGCACGGGGAGGCGCTGCACCTGTTCGAGCATGCCGCGCTCGCGCGCCGGCTCGGCGTCAAGGAGGTCGTGACCCTGCGCAACGGCGACGTGGTGCGCCTGGCGCCGGGGCCGGCCGAGATCGTCGACGAGGTGCCGGAAGGCCGCTTCTACAAGGACGGACGCCTGCTGGTCCGGGCCGACCAACGCACGGTCGCCGACCGCCGCAAGCTCTCCTTCGTCGGCGTCGTGTCGGTGGCGCTCGCGGTCGACGACAAGGGCAACCTGGCGGCGGACCCGACCGTCGACCTGATCGGCATTCCGGAGATGGACGCCAGCGGCGAATCGATGCTCCGGCTCGCGTTTGAAGCCGCTGAGTCGACCCTCGAGAGCATGCCCAAGGCACGCCGGCGCGACCCGCAGGCGATCGCCGACGCCGTCACCCGTGCGGTCCGCGCCGCCATTTCCAATGCCTGGGGCAAGAAGCCGGTGTGCCGCACCCACGTCCTGGTGGTGTGAGGCAGGCCGCCCTGACGTCGTGAGGCGGCCCCCGGCCGACGGGTTGCTGCCATGCGCAAACGCCGAGATACGGCACTTTTCGGAGTGCGATAGGTCCGGCGCTCTCCTATAACCGCGCCAACTTGGCAAAGAGAGGTAGAGATATGATCGGACGCCTGAATCACGTCGCCATTGCGGTTCCGGATCTGGCCGCCGCGACGAGGGTCTACAAGGACACCCTGGGGGCCAGCGTTTCTGCGCCGCTCGATCAACCGGCCCACGGCGTCACGGTGGTGTTCGTCAATCTGCCGAATTCTAAGGTCGAACTGCTCGGTCTGCTGGGCGACAATTCGCCCGTCGCCAAGTTCCTGGAAAACAACCCGAACGGCGGCATCCACCACATTTGCTATGAAGTTCCCGACATCATTGCGGCCCGTGACCAGCTCAAGAAGCAAGGTGCGCGGGTGATCGGCAACGGCGAGCCCAAGATCGGCGCCCATGGCAAGCCGGTCCTGTTCCTGCACCCGAAGGATTTCTGCGGCACGCTGGTCGAGCTCGAACAGGCCTGATAGACAAGCGCGAGCCCCCAATTACCGTCACGGCCGGCTTCGAGGCTGGCCGACGGGCGGCACTGCCGCCAGGGTTCGGGGGCCGATTGTGAGGTCCCTGTGTCCTGGACCAGTGCGCTGGCCATCTATTTCGTCCTGTGGTGGGTCGTGCTTTTTGCCGTCCTGCCGTGGGGCGTCAGGTCTCAGGCCGAAACCGGTGACGTTCATCCCGGCTCCGATCCAGGGGCGCCGGCTGTCGCGGCGCTCGGCTCGAAGCTCGTTTGGACCACCGTCGTTTCTGCGATCGTCTTCGGGCTCGTTTACTGGCTCTACGCCCAGCGCCTGATCGGGCTCGACGAACTCGCTACGATGTGGGGGCCGCGGAAGTAGCTGGCAGCCAAAAAAAGAGCAGGGCCAACGCCCTGCTCGAAACAGCTCGGTTGATTTTTTTCGCCCCATTCCCCGCATTTTGGTCTTCGGGGTACCGGCACGTCGTGGCACCGCGGAGCTATCCTCCCAAGACTTGGACCGCGCACGGCGCGACTTACGTCGACTGCCGTTTGCGTTTGATCAAATTGTATATCCGAACGATTGCCACTTGTCATGGGGTTTGCAAAAAATGTTTCAACAATCATGGGTGGCTGCGAAATAATCGATCGGATCGGAGCGCCGCTGGGGCTGTCCCGCGATGCGGCCGGAGGGAGCCGAACGCTGGTCGGCGCGGTTCGCGCCTGCGTGACCCAACGATCGACACAATACCCGGCCAAACCCACGGATAAGCCATGAATGCCATGGCGACCCTTGTGTTTTTCCCCCCGATCCGGTTTCACTCGCCTCACTGTTCACGAAACCGTCGAATCGGAACGTTTCACAATGCGTTTGTCCCGTTTTTTCCTGCCGATTCTGCGCGAGACGCCGAAGGAAGCCGACATCGTTTCCCATCGGCTGATGCTGCGCGCCGGCATGATCCGCCAGGAGGCCGCGGGCATCTATGCCTTCCTGCCTCTCGGGCTGCGCGTCCTCAACAAGGTCTGCGCCATCATCCGCGAGGAGCAGAACCGCTCCGGCGCCATCGAACTCCTGATGCCGACCCTTCAGTCCGCCGACCTGTGGCGCGAAAGCGGCCGCTACGAGGCCTATGGCAAGGAGATGCTGCGCATCAAGGACCGCCACGAGCGCGACATGCTCTACGGCCCCACCAACGAGGAGATGGTCACCGAGATCTTCCGCTCCTACGTGCGCTCCTACAAGGATCTGCCCCTCAACCTCTATCACATCCAGTGGAAATTCCGCGACGAGGTGCGCCCGCGCTTCGGCCTGATGCGCGGCCGCGAGTTCCTCATGAAGGACGCCTATTCGTTCGACCTCGACTATGCGGGGGCCAAACACGCCTATAACCGCATGTTCGTCGCCTATCTGCGCACGTTCGCCCGCCTCGGCCTCAAGGCCATCCCGATGGTCGCCGACACCGGACCGATCGGCGGCAATCTCAGCCACGAGTTCATCATCCTGGCGCAGACCGGCGAGAGCGAAGTGTTCTGCCACCGCGACTATCTGGACTACGACGTGCCCGGCCAGGACGTCGATTTCGACGATGTCGACGGCCTGCAGAAGATCTTCGACCGCTGGACGTCGCTCTATGCGGCGACCTCCGAGAAGCACGATGCCGAAGCCTTCGAGGCCCTGCCGGCCGACGCCAAGGTGTCGGCGCGCGGCATCGAGGTCGGCCACATCTTCTATTTCGGCACCAAGTATTCGGAGCCCATGCGGGCGGTCGTGGCCCATCCGGACGGTTCCGAAAAGCCGGTCCATATGGGTTCCTACGGCATTGGGCCGTCGCGGCTGGTGGCGGCCCTGATCGAGGCCTTCCACGACGACGCCGGCATCAAGTGGCCGGAGCAAGTGGCGCCCTTCCGCGTCGCCATCCTCAATCTCAAGCAGGGCGACGCGGCGACCGACGCGGCCTGCGAAAATCTCTACAAGGCGCTCGTGAACCGCGGCGAGGATGTGCTCTACCATGACCTGGAAGAGCGGCCCGGTTCCAAGTTCGCCACCACCGATCTGATCGGCATTCCGTGGCAGATCGTGGTCGGCCCCAAGGGGCTCGCTGACGGCAAGGTCGAGCTGAAGCGTCGCATTGACGGCAGCCGCGAGCTCTTGAGCATGGACGACGCGCTGGCACGGCTAAAGGCATGATTCTGTGCGCGACCGGCTCGCCGACGCTATTCCTCCTGGCATGACCCCGCCAGAATCGGGTGCAATCCGGGGGCGGGAAGGACTGTCATGAGCGAGCCGAACGGAACCCGTCCCTTTACCGCCTTCGAGAGGTTGGTGTCGCTGCGTTACCTCCGGGCGCGGCGCAAGGAAGGATTCATCTCCGTCATCGCCGCGATCTCGTTCTTAGGGATCATGCTCGGCGTCGCCACCCTCATCATCGTCATGGCAGTGATGAACGGGTTTCGTCACGAACTCCTCGACAAGATTCTCGGCCTCAACGGCCATCTCCTGATCCAGCCTCTGGAATCGCCGCTGACCGACTACGAGGCGCTGGCCGCCCGCATTGCCGGGGTGCCGGGTGTGCGGTTGGCGGCGCCGATCGTGGAGGGACAGGCGCTGGCGTCTTCGCCCTTCAACGCCTCCGGGGTGTTGGTGCGCGGGGTACGCGCCGAGGATCTCAAGCAGGTGGGCTCGATCGCCAACAACCTGCGTGCCGGAACCCTGGAGGGCTTCGACGCAGGGCAGGGGGTGGCGATCGGAAAGCGCCTCGCCGATCAGCTCTCGCTCACCGCCGGTGACTCCGTCACCCTGGTGGCGCCGCGCGGCGCCGTGACGCCCATGGGCACCACGCCGCGCATAAAACCCTACAAGATCGCGGCCGTGTTCGAGATCGGCATGTCCGAATACGACGCCGCCTTCGTGTTCATGCCACTCAAGGAAGCGCAGGCCTATTTCAATCGCGCCGGCGACGTCACTGCCGTCGAGGTCTATTCCGACAATCCCGATCGCATCGACCTGTTGCGCAAGCTGGTCGCCGATGCGGCGCAGCGGCCGATCTACATGATCGACTGGCGGCAGAGGAACGCCACGTTCTTCAACGCGCTCCAGGTCGAGCGCAACGTCATGTTCCTGATCCTGACCCTGATCGTCCTGGTGGCGGCGCTCAACATCGTGTCGAGCCTGCACATGCTGGTGAAGGACAAGATGCCGGACATCGCGGTCATGCGCACCATGGGGGCGACCCAAGGGGCGGTGATGCGCATCTTCATGATCACAGGCGCGGCCATCGGGGTCGTCGGCGCGCTCGCCGGCTTCGGGGTCGGCACGCTGGTGTGCCTCAACATCGAATCGATCCGCCAGTTCCTGTCCTGGATGACCAACACCGAACTATTCCCGCAGGAGCTCTACTTCCTGTCGCGCCTGCCGGCGATCATGGACGCGCGCGAGACCATCGCTGTGGTGGCGATGGCGCTCGCTCTGTCGTTCCTGGCGACCCTGTACCCATCCTGGCGGGCGGCCCGCACCGATCCCGTCGAAGCGCTACGCTACGAGTGAACGATGGCCGAGCGCGAGACACCCGCCATTTTCGTGCACGCCGTGGAGCGCATCTATCGCCAGGGCGATACGGCGCTCGACATCCTCAAGGGCGCCGACCTCGCCGTCTGGGCCGGCCAGTCGGTGGCCTTGATCGCCCCCTCGGGCGCGGGCAAGTCGACACTCCTGCACATCGCCGGCCTCCTGGAGCACCAGGACGCGGGCGAGGTCTACATCAACGACAAGGCGACGTCCGATCTCAGCGATGCCGAGCGCACCGGCATCAGGCGCAACGACATCGGTTTCATCTACCAGGCCCACCACCTGCTGCCGGAATTCTCGGCGCTGGAAAACGTCATGATGCCGCAGATGATTCGCGGCCTCAAAAAACGTGACGCGCGGCAGCGGGCGTCCGAACTCCTGTCCTATCTCGGCCTCAAGGATCGCCTGACGCACCGGCCGGCGGAGCTCTCAGGCGGCGAGCAGCAACGGGTGGCGATCGCCCGCGCGGTCGCCAACGCGCCGCGCATCCTGCTTGCGGACGAGCCGACCGGAAACCTCGACCCGCGCACCTCCGAACACGTCTTCTCCGCCCTGACCCAGCTGGTGCGGGCCTCAGGCCTCGCCGCCGTCATCGCTACCCACAACATGGATATCGCGGCCCGCATGGACCGGCGGGTCACGTTAAGGGATGGCCGGGTCGTCGAACTGAACTGAGGGCGTGGACGGGCTGGTCTGCACGTCACGGAAGAAAAATACACATATGACGTGTAAAAAGGTAATACTATATAGGCATTTTCCCGCCGCCTGTGACTTTGATCAATGTCGGGGCGACTGAAGCGGTGTTAACTGACGCCTGCATGGGTTCATCGAATCCTCCTACCTCGGGACGGCTTGGTGCGTGACGCGTGTCGCCATCGGCCGTCCCCTTTTCATATGTGCGTAACCCAGGCTTGTACCTGACAGCTCGCCCACCCTCGTGTAGCGCGCAAAATCAAATGGCACCGCGCGCAAGTTCACTTGTCACCCCAACAGCATCCCCGTTCAATCGGTCTTGAAGGCCTCCGCGCCGGCTTCTCCCGGTAAGGCAATCAGGGGCCGGGCCTCCTCTCACTTCGTCAGATCGCCGCGAAGGCGGCGTCGATCTCTGCCCTGGTGGTAATCGTCCCGGACTCGATGCCGGCGGCGATGTCTGCCTCGGCGGTGAAGCACGCCTGGACATGAGCCCCGACGGCAAGCGCCAGCGCCGTGATCTGAGGGGCGTCGAGGGCGACGAAGCCATCCTCCGACTTCCACCGGATCGTCGCCGCCGCCGGATTGGCTTGAACATAGGCGTGGGCGCCGGACAGCATCGCCTGGCTCTCGCGGTCCGTCGCTACCGTCACTCCGGCGATGGTGACGCCGCCTGTCTCCCGGCGCCACCGTGTCGCCGCGGCATAAGCGACGAGGTCGACATAGGGGCCACGCAGGCCGTGCGGTGCGAGAACGTCCGACAACGACCGCTCGCTGTCGATCCGAGTCGGCAGGCCGGCGCCTGCGCGCCAGGCCAGATAGGTCGCGTCGTCGACCGCGACGTAGGAGCTTCGCGCACTCGACCAAGCCCGCGTCTCGTCGCCACCGACGGCCCAGTACCAATCCCTGACGTCGTAATCCATGGCCCGAGCCTCCGTTGCTAGTTGTAGATGCCGCCGCTCGACTTCGTGCCCGCCGTGTTGCCGGGGAAGTAGTTCTCCCCGCCACCGCCCGTGTTAATGACACTGTTGTTCGCAGCGCTGTATCGCGAGCCGGTCGCCGATCCGGAATACGTCACGCCGATCGCGGACACATAGCCCAAGTTCGAAGCGTTCGCGAATGTCGTGAAGGCAGGCGTTCCGATGAGGGTGACCGTATAACTGCCATTGGACTCGGAATTGGCTTGGATCGATGAGAGGTTCGATCCGTTCATGTGGATGCCTGCGGGGCCCGAGATCGTGTAGCCGGCGCCCGTGCCATATGCGACCGAGCCTGGATCGACGGTTCTGACCTGCTGTGCAAAACCGGTGTTGAAATCGACGTTCTGATACTCGACTTGGGAGCCGCCTTGCACGCCGAGGCCGACCGTACTGCCCGACGCCGTCGACTTAAGCCGCACGCCCCGGATCGAATAGGTCGTGCGCACGCCGCGGGCGAAGAAATTGGCATGGTTGGTCGACACCATCGCTCCCGACGTAGTGACGACCACATTGCTGGGCGTCGTCTCGTCGCCGACGATGATGATCTTGCCGGCGCCCACCGCCGACTTGAGGACGTTCCCGGTCGGCGTCGAATAGGTGCCGGCAGCGAGCTGAATGGTGACGTTGTAGATGGATAGGTCCAACGTAGCCGCGGTGTCGATGGCCTTCTGGATGGTCGCGAACGGTGCCCCGGTCGTTCGCCCATCGGAGGAATCATTGCCGGTCCCCGAGTTGACGTAATAATTGCGATCCGCCGTCAGCAACTCGCGACCAGCCGAGAATTTGGAAACCGCGACTGCTGTGACGTCGATCGTCCCGCCGCGATTTGACGTGCATCGCCAAAGCGTATCTGGGTTTGCCGCACCTTCCATCACCGAGAAGTAGCTCCCGGCCAGCGCATCGTATGTGTTGAAATCGGCGTGGCGCGACGCGACGCCGGATGCGGCGACGACGTAGACGCCATTTTGGGCCATCGTCGACTGAGCCGTGAGCAGCACGAGGTCACCAGTCGCCAGCGTTACGCCGTCGATCGTGTCGCCACTTTCGAGGCCCGTCGCAATGGCAACATTGCCAGTGGCGACGACGCGAACCCGCGTCAGCCCGGACGTCCCCGATACGCCGGCCGCGCCATCGGCGCCGGGCTGCCCGACGAGCGTCAGCACCCAGTCGGCGTGTGTCCCGGAGCTGTTGATCTTGTCGATCGTGAGCGACAGGTTCGGATGGGCGTAGGAGGCGACCACGCCCTCCATCCAGTGCGTCGGCGATGCCGTCGAGGTCGACCGCAGGCGCGTCCCGAGGCCCCAGCCCCGGGCTGTCGCATCGGCGATCGTGAAGGCCTTCGGCCCAGCTCCGATCGCAAGCGACGATGCCGACGCCCCGGTGACGACGGCGGCGCCGGGTGCCCCGTTCTGTCCGTCTTCCCCATCAGCGCCAGCCGGCCCGGCCGGCAACGGAAGATAGGTCCAGTGCGTGTTGGAACTGCCGACAGAAGGCGGCGCATTGCCGGTATTGGTGTCGTGGTTCGAGATGAAGGCGCCCGTGCCGGCGGCGTTGGTCACCAGGTCATTCTTGGCGTATGGAGTCCCGCCTGCGTAGGCCCCCTTCGGGGTGAACAGCAGCCCGATCACATGGGCTGCTTCGAGGACACCATCGCGCCACTGGTAGATGACGCGCGTGACGTCGTCGATGAACAGCGAGTTGTTCGGGACGAGCGCGAAGTCGATCGTATCGGCGCTGTTGCCGACGAGGCCCATGTTCTGCTGCAGGAACGATGCGAAACGCGCGTAGATGCCCGCCTGGGTCGCCCCGCCGGCGATGGCGAGGCCGTCGATCAACTCGAACTTGGCGTCCGTGATCGTCGCGCCGGGCCACGGCCGGAAGAGCGGCAGTTCGAGATTTTCGTACTGCCCTTGGGGCGTCACCTCGGCGATGGTGCCGACCCGGTAGGGCGCAGCGTCGTCGGGTGTGATCCACAGCTGCGCCCCCGCCCAGTCGTGATTGGCGAGCGCGGCATCCGTGAAGACGGCGGTCGATGCATCGGTATCGATCGAGACGCGGGCCGGATGGCTCGCAGTCGGCGGATAGATGAATCGCTCAACCATTGCGCGCCCTCAGTGCGATGATGGCGTCGCGTCCGTCCGGACGCAGCGGCCATGCAGAGATCATTTCGCTCGCGGTATCGATCGCGCCGAGGTCTCGCAGCGTCTGGCGATAGGTCCGCCACGCAGTGCGGAGATCGTCCGACATCGGCCGATCGGTGACCATCATCACGTCCGTCGCCGCCAGGTCCTGGTTGCGTGCGATCTTGACCTCAATGACCGTCGGCGGCGGCGCCGGCAGCGCCACGACCTCGCAGCACTGCCACGGCCCCTCTTTGACGGCGCCGTCGGCGATGCGCTGCGCCCGCGCCGCGATGGCGCCGGCCTCGTCGAGGACGAACCTGACGAAACAGTTGTCGCAGCAGAAGTGATAGGTTTCGCCGCCGTAGACGAAGGTCCGATGATCACGCCGCGGGTCGAAGATGGCGTCGCATACAGGATCGATGACGGCAGGCCGTAGCGACGCCGGGTCGACCGCGTAACCGCCACCTTGATCTGCGGGCGGCGTATCGATGATCGCGACCTCCAGCCCGTCGCGGCGGAACGGCTGTTGCCCGTGTGATCGCTGCATAACGAGTCGTGTTTCTGGATCGTAGTGGATAAACACGTTTCACCTCTTCATAGCTACGGACAAGGCCATGGCCCCGGCGTTGATGTAGCCGCTACCGAACATCTGATATTCGACGGTGATCGTTTGTGGCGAACCCGTTGCCGTCACCACAGCCATGGAGATGCGCTCAGGTTGCCTGACCCGAACCGGCGTGGCTCCGGAGTACGACTCGATAGTCCATCCGCCCGGGACGGCGACACCATTGACCAGAATTCGTCCACCGATCACGCCAAACTCTGACGACAAAGTCCCCGGACCCGAGTACAGAAGCATGACGTAGATCGGCTGCCCGGCGACCCCCTTGAGCGTGATGGTGCTGCTCAGGAACGTGGCGAATGAGCTGATTGGCCCGAAGTTGGAGGCCAGATAACCAAGCGCCGGCACAGTGACCGCGCCCTCCTTAAGGTGGATAGTATTTACGGAGAGGTCGCGAATGCGCGCTTTGCGGAGCACGATCCCGGACACGCCTTGAACAGTCCCGGTCTCGAATACGGCTTGTCCTGGGTCGGTTTCACTCGTCGCGACGACCAGCCGATTCGAAATCAACCTGATGCGAGAGGTCACTGCATCACCGCTTCATCGCGACGCGCAGCATCTGCGCCCCGCCGATGTTTACGTTTGTATAGCCGCCGGCCGGCCAGTCACCGTACACCTCCCATTTCAGACTGACCGCCTGAGGGCTGCCCGTCGCCGCCAAGGCGGTGATGAAGAATTCAACCCTCCTGGTGTAGTACTGCTCGGCCCATGATCGGATCTCGCTCCCATTCACCGTCAGGCGCTGATATAGCAAGATGACCGGATCGGTGTTGCCCTGCCCGCCGGCGTAGATGTCGGCTTGAATTTGCAGGTAGATCGTCGATCCGGCAGGCGATGTGACCAGAAACGTATCCTCCATCTTCGTCGTCCACGTGTACGATGGGATCGCGACGATGCCCGTCGGCCCGGCGTACGTGGTGATGTTCGGCATCGTGACGGATTCGTTCTGCAGCTGCAGCGTATCGACGGTGAGGTCTCCGATCAGCGCGGAACGCAGCACAGTTCCGCTCACGCCTCCAACCAATCCGGGCTCGAAAACAAGATCGCCGGCGTTCCCTTCCGCCGTCGACAGCCTGATCTGGTCAGCCACCATCCTGATGCGACCGGTCATGAGATCGCATCCAAATAAATGCCAGCCTTGCTCCAGGTCGGTGTCTCAGGCGTTCCGGTGTTCACCTCGATCGCTACGCTCGCAATTGCACCGGACACCGTCGTTGAGGTCACGAACCGGATGCGACCACCTGCTGTGATGGTCGTTCCCATGTCCTCGATCTGGGCGCCGAGCTCTATCTCCAGTTCCGCCAGCGCACTGTCGATCCCCGCCGTCGCAGCGAGCGCGATCTCAACTGATGCTTTGTTTTCTTGATATCGCGCCCCAGCGCCGATGTTGACGCGACCCAAGCGCTCGACCAACGTCGTGACCTGGGTGTTGACGGCGCCGGAGAGCGCGTCCAGTTCCTTCCGGACGGTGAGAATGTCGGGGAGCTGCTCTTCGAGCTGCCGGAGACGGGCATCCATCGACCTCGAAAGCTCGTCACGGTCGATGCGGGTGTCCGGCGTCGTGACCGGCTGCCACAGGCTCCAGTCGCACGAATACCCATTGAAGGAGATGAAGCGGGCGCGGACCTGATAGATCGTCAGCGGCTGCAACCCGGCAAGGATCGTCAACATGCCGCTGGCGACGACGTCGGCGTCGGTGGTCGAATAGGTCGTCGCATTGGAAATGTCCGCAAACGACCTGATCTCATATGACACACCGATCGCGTCGCCGTCCTCCGGGTCTTCCCAGGTCAGCCGGATGGCCGGCCGCTTGGTGCCACGGTCGCCGAGAAAGACGAAAGCCGCCACGTCGAAGTCGGTGACGACCTTTCCGGCGGGCCGAGTGGTGACGATAAGGCCGTCTGGCAACGGCAGTTCCTGGCCGATGTCCCAGTCGAAATCCGTGCCGTCGACTTCGGTCGCCGAGATGGTCGTGTCCAGGTTGGTCGCGTAGTCGGCGCTGTCGACCTCGAATTCCTTCGCGGTGTAGCCGTTGCGGAGCGAGGTCCACTGGATCACGTCGCCGGGTTCCAGCACGAAGGCCGGCGGTGGGAGCGGCAAGATATGCTTGCGCTCCCGTCGGGACCGATTGAGGAACTGCTCCATCAGCCGCTGCATCTGGGTGCCGGACTGCACCATCGGGGCGTCGAGGTCGGCCGACTTGCGACGCCCGTCCTCTGCCCGCCAGTCTTCGCGGCTGCGCGCCGGGGCGACCGCGTCGATCCATCCGTCCGCCGGCGAGGTGTACTTGCCGGTGATATGGTTGATGCGGCTTTCGAGCGGCAAGAACGGCTTGAAGCGGTCTTCAACAGCGGCGATCAGCGACCCGTCGTCGATCGCCATTACGGGGAGGCCAGGCGCGCCCACATAGAGCTTGTAGATGCCGCCGATCTCGACGAACCGGCCGCCGCATGCCTTGATCAGCTCCTTGATGGCTTCGAGCGGTTCGGTGTCGAGGGTGATCTCGCCGCCGGCCGTATACTGCGGCTCAGTGCCGCCGCCGGCGAGCGCGATGGCGACGTCGCACTCGTTCATGGCGGCGAACCAGACGTCGAGCGGCAGCTGGGCTGCCCGGGTGTTCTCCAGGCCGTAGAAGAACTGGCGGTCGCCGTTCCCGTCCAGGATGTAGATGCCGCGAAGGATGTTGTAGGCGATGACCGCCAGGTTGCGGGTCCACTCGTGGGTGGCGAGATCGGCAAAGCGGTGTGTTCCCGATCCGCCAGAAACCGTCGAGTCCTTGCGCGGGTCGTACATGGGCTTGCCACGCACCACGAACTTCCACGACAGCCGGCCCGGCACCTTCTCGCGGTTGTAGATCGAATGCAGCCGCACATAGGTGACGCTGGTGCCGATCGCGGCGCCGTCCCACGGCTGGGCGGCGCTGCCGAACGCCGCCACCGAAAACGCGTCAGCGGCCGTCTGGCGGCCATTGTAGAACTTGAGCGCCAGCTTGCCGTCGTAGCCGTCGACCACCTGACCGCGATAGCCGTCATCGGCTCCGAGAGCGCGTTGCTGGCCCTCGACGATCGCAGCCTCCAGCCCGTCGCATTCGCAGTCGCCGAGCGAGACGATCTCGATCAGGTCCGAATTGTCGTCGTCGCCGCGTTTGCCGTAGGTGCGGGCATCGACGAGCGAGCCGGCCGTGACCGCATAACCGACGAGGAGCGACATCGGGACATCGGCGTCGACCCGGATGTCGAGCTGGGTGCCGCCGGCCTGGACGCCGCTGTCCTGCGTCTTGCTCTTGGCGAGGAGCTTGCCGGCCACGTAGCTCACTGCGAAAGCACCGACGACGTTGAGCGCGAAGCTCAACGCTGCGCCGGCGGCGGTCGCCGCAAAGACGGCGCCGCCGATCAGCGGGACCAGGAAGCCCGCTTCCGCCGGCGCGACGAGCGAGAGAACCACAGCGATAGTCAGCAGGAGGAGCATCTATTCGACCCTGAATGCCCGCCGGGCCCACAAGAGCGGAACCTGACCCATGCCGGACGGGCCGCGGATCGCCACCACCGCGGCGACCACGACCCCGAGTCCCTCCTCGCCGCGTTCGTCGACGCACAAGGCCCAGTCGCCCGACTTCGCCATCGCCACCGGGATCTCGACATAGAGCGAGGCGGCGGCGTCGCCGATCGATTTCCAGCCTTCCTCGACCATGCCGCGTCGGCACGAAAACTCGCTGTCATAGCGGGCCCTCAACGCGACGGTCGGGTCGGCTCCGGTGATGCGGCGTGCGGCGTCGCCGCACCAGGCCAAGCAACACGCTCCGTTCCAGTCGAACGGCCGCGTCGACCACTCGCGGTAGGCCTCGACGATGGTGCGGCGCGCGTTCATGCGCCCGACCGTCCGAAATAGATCGTCTTTTCGCGCTGTCCGGCGGTGTAGTCGTAGAACCGGTCCCCGGCGGTGCGCTGGGACAGGGACGATTTCGAGCGCGTTTCCGTGCGTTTGATGGTGAGAGCGCGAGACGCCGACTCGCAGGTCAGGACGATCTGCGACTTGCCGCCCGCCGCGGTTGGAATGTCGGGATCGTCGATGACGCCTTCGAAGTACGGGATCAGGGGTGGGATCAGGGCGCGATTGGCGGGAGCAAACAGGCCGATCGAGACCGAGATCGGCCGCTGCGCCAGCTTGTGAGCGCGCACCAGTTCGTTGGTGGCAAGCTCGAGTCCGGAGGTGGAGATCCTGAGGCGCGGGATCGTAAAGTCGGAACCAGCCGACAATGTCTCGGTGGAGATCACCGTGCCGGATCCGTGGTAGGTACGGTCGTCGTACTCGATTATGCCGACGTCATCCCAGAACCCAGCCGAGTCTGGATTGCCATAGAGATCGAGGGCATCGCACCAGATGAACATGCGCCGCACGACCACCCGGTCGGCCAATGCTTGCATCTGTGCGGTCGTCAGGCTTCTCATCTCGGACCTCAGAGCGTCTGGATCGCTTCGAACGACACCGTCGTCCCGAACGGCGCATCGGTCTGTTCGGACCAGGTGTCGGGGACAACCTTCATGTGCGCGGCGGCCCGGCGCAGGGCGACGGTCGCGCCTGCTGTCCAGCCTGTCCGCACGTGCGGCCGCACCTCGATGGTGAGGGTGCCGCTGCCGTTTGCCGTCGCGGCGGCCGAACACCGGTGCAGGGCGCGCGAGTCCGTCCCATAATCGAAGGCGAGATAGTCCCCGCGCGACAGCACGAGGCCGATCGGCAGCGCGGAGAGCGAGACCTGCAGGTTGTCGCTCGCGACGCCGGCGAGCGTGCAAGTCCCGGCGAAGGGATTGCTGCCGACGGTCAGGCCGGCGAAGCCGCGCTTATAGGCGAGCGGGTATTCCCGCAGCTTGTCGTACCCGAGAAATGCCTCCAGGCTCAAAAGGGTGTCGTACCAGGACCTGACGATCCCGGCCTCGGTATCGGTCATCTTTGCGGTGCGCCAGGTCGCGCGCCACAGGGTCGGTCCGAGTTCCTTGGCAATCTGCCTGCCGGATCGCAGGGCCGACAGCTCGATCATGGGCGACGGTGTGAACGACAGGCCGACGATCGGCAGTTCGTCCGGCATGGCCCGCGGGAAGGTGATCAGGGCCATCAGATCATTCTCCGGGATTGAGCTTCCTTGATGGTCTGCACGATGACGGCCGGCGCCTCGGCGCGGTCACGGGCGATCTGGGCGCGCAGCTCGTCGATCTCCGCTCCGCGCCCCTGGACGTTGTAGACGGGCGCGTAGGTGACCTGGATCGGCACCGTGCCGCCGCTGGCCGTGCCCGGAAACGCAACCACGTTCGACGGCGGCGGGCCCACATAGCCGCCGTCCTCGTAGCCCGGCAGGCGGTTGTCGTTGAGGGCCTCCAGGAGCGGCCGGTGGCGCGCCGTCGCCTGCGCGTTGACGACGAACTCTTCGCCGTGCACGACGCCCGCGACGGCCTGGCGGCCGACGTCGCCGGTGTAACCGCCCCGGGCGAAGCCGAGCAGCTTTCCGAGCGACGCGAAAATGCCGCCGCCGCTGGCGCCGCCGGATGCGGCGCCCGAACTGCCGAAGAACATTTGCCATGCCTGGTCGAACGCGAGATCCCCGAGCTTGGCGCCGATCTTGTCGAGGGCGCTGATGCCGGCCTTGGCGAGCGCATCCCAGACGCCGGCCCCCTGGGCGATCTCCTGGCGGAACGTCGTGAAGGCGCCTTTGGCGATGTCGTATCTGGACTTCAAATTGTCGGTGCGCTGGGCGGCGGCCCCGAGCGCGGCGGCCTCGCGCTCGATCGCCGCGATGTTGTCCTGGGTGAGCGTCTGGCCGCGCCGCCTGGCGTCGAGGATCGCGTTCTGGACCGCGAGGTAGGCGGTCGACTGCCCGACCGACATGCCGATCGCGTCAGCCTCCAGGCGCTGGGCATCGGCACTGGCCTTGATCTGGGTGATGCCGAGCGCCTGCTCCTCGATCATCTTCTTGATGACCGCGGTTCGTTCTTTCGGGATCGACACGCCGGTGGTCAGCCACGCGAGCTGCAACTGCTTTTCGAACGACGTCACCTGCTCGGTGGCGGTCGCGGTTTGACCGAGCAGGCCGATCATCTGCTGGTAGCGAGACGCGTCAGCCTTTTGCTTGGCTGGATCAACATCGACGGTCGGGCGATTGACCGTAATTCGAAGCCTACCAGTGGGAGCAGGCTCGCTGGCTTCGAACGGAGCTTTGCCGCGACCCGTCGCTTCATAGTACTTTTGGGCATCGCCCTGGGTGAGCCGCGAGGCCTCTCCTTGCTGGACGGCGGTGCCGTAGATGAGACTGAGGGCAGACCGCCCCGAGCCGCCGGTCGCGAGGTCGAACCGCATGACAAGGCGGTTCACCTTGTCGCTGAGGTCGTCCAGCCGGTCGCCGGCGGACACCGTCGCACTCTTGATGTTCTTGCCGAACTTGTCCCAGAACTTGTCCCAGGCCTCGTCGAAGCGGCGC
>JAVDCA010000022.1 GCA_030848545.1 Astrobacterium formosum | reverse complement strand
GGTCCGCAGCACCATCGCCAGCCTGACCAACTTCCATTGGTGGCCAAAGCCGAGCATTCCGAGCTAATCACCCGGAAACCGTATTATACGCTTGCGCTGGCGCTGCGCTTCAATGTATCGCGCCGCCGGCGCGCGGCAGGATGCTGCCCTTGTGGCGGATCACTTCGCCGGCGAGGCGATGGGCGGCGAGCGCCGCTTCGGGGGGCTTTTCGCCCTGCAGGCGGGCGGCGAGATAGCCCGCATTGAAGGCGTCGCCCGCCGCCAGCATGTCGGTGGGCTCGATTGCTTCCGGAACCGGAACATGGAGACGCTCGCCGCTCGCCGCCACCAAGGCGCTCGCCGGCCCGTTCTTGACGGCGACCTCGGTGATGCCGAACGCCTGCATGCGCTCGACGGTCGTCTCCGGGCTCGGATCGCCCCACAGCACTGCCTCGTCGTCGAAGGCGGGGAGCGCGATGTCCACCCGTTTCAGGGTCTCGATGAACACCGTGCGGGCGCGGCCGAGATCGCCCTTCCAGCCGTGCGGGCGGAAGTTGCAGTCGAAGGCGATGACGGAGCCCGCCTTGCGGGCGACTTCGAGCACCGCCAGGAACCGGCCGATGCCCACATTGGAGAACAGCGACAGGGTGATGCCGGAAAAATAGACGAGCCGCGCCGTCAACAGGCCGGCGGCGACGCGATCCCAATGTTCGGTCTCGAACAGTTCGCCGGCCGGTGCGCCGGCGTCCCAGCGCAGCAGACGGCGTCCCGCATCGGCGCCCGGATCGATCAGGTGCAGGCCCGGCAGCCGGCCGGGAACCCGCAGCACGAGATCGGTGGCGACGTTTTCCGCCGCCGCCATGGCGACGATGCCATCCGAATAGGGATCGTCGCCCAGCGCGGTGGCGAACGACACCGGCAGTCCGGCGCGGGCGAGATAGATCGCGGTGTTGAAGGCGTCGCCGCCACACCCGGTGGCGAAACGGCCGTCCGCCGCGCGGGTCAATTCGATCGCCGCCTCGCCGACGCACACCACCGGTGGCTTGCTGTCGCTCATTGGAATTTCTGCCCGGACTTCCGGCGCCATCGCCGCATCGCCGGCAAGATGGACCCTGGCCCGCGGCTTGGCAAATGGGCGAGGTCCCAAGTTCGAAGTCCCAAGTTCGAAGCCTCAAGTTCGAAGCCTCGATTTCGAAGTCCTGCGGAACATCGGATCGCGACCCCATGGTCACGGCGGCGCCGGCATCGTATGAAAAGCGCGATGACATCAAAACGGGTGACCCCTTGACCCGGCGTTTCCCAGTCGGGCTCCCGGATTCGACCTTGGGATTGGCGTGTGGCGCCGGCGCAGCCCTGTTCTGGGCCGCCGGATTCGCGACTGCGCGCCACGGCATCCTGATCGGCTTCTCGCCCGCCGATCTCGCCTTGCACCGCTTTGCCTGGGCCGGGTTCCTTTTCCTCCCCTATGTGGCGCGGATGGGATTTGCGGATCTCGGCGGCATCGGCTGGCGCAAGGCCATCGCGCTGACGCTGTTCG
Source organism: Astrobacterium formosum (assembly GCA_030848545.1). Lineage (GTDB taxonomy): Bacteria > Pseudomonadota > Alphaproteobacteria > Rhizobiales > Xanthobacteraceae > Astrobacterium > Astrobacterium formosum. Next base: position 125,407 of record JAVDCA010000022.1, on the reverse strand, counting down.
GCGGGCCTCCGCTCGCCCTCATCAGTTATGCGGGATTCATCCTGGTTCCGCTCGGCCATGGCGGTGTCATCCAGCCGTCGAGCGCGACCCTGTTCGGGCTCTTGTTCTCCGCCGTTATCCTCAAGGAATGGCTGCCGGCGTCGCGTCTCGTCGGCGCCGGCGTGATCGTCCTCGGGGTCTGCCTGATCGGCATCGAGGCGCTGGCGACCATCGGCCATCACGGCATCCTGGGCGATCTCGCCTTCGTGGCCGCCGGTCTGTGTTTCGCTATCTTCGCGGTCCTGCTGCGTCGCTGGCGCATCTCGCCCCTGCCGGCGCTCGCGGTCGTGAGCGTGATCTCGCTCGTCGATTTCCCCATCCATGCGGCGCTGTTCGGCTTCGAACGCATGCTCTCGTTCGGTCTTGCGGAAAATCTCCTGCAGCTGTTCGTGCAGGGCGCGCTCGCCGGACCGGCGGCGATCTATCTTTTCGCACGCGCCGTCGTTCTCGTCGGCCCGTCGCGTGCGGCGGTCTTCACCGCGCTGGTGCCGGCGTTCACGCTCGCCATCGGCTACATTCTGATCGGAGAGGTGCCGAGCGTGACGCAGTTCATCGGCATGCTGATCGTCCTCGTGGGATTCCGGCTGACGCAGCGCCAGTGAGTGGTGCCCCTCGAGGCGACATTCGTCCCCTGAAAACTTCGATCTCACGCCAGTTGCGATGCAAGTCGCGGGCACGTGCGCCGTGCCCGCGAGCCTCCGTTATTCGAAGTGGTGAAAATAATTTTCCCATAGTGGTGGTAGCTTATCGTATTGCGAAGGAACAGGTGCGTCCGCATACTCCGCCACCAACGCGGCATCGATTATCGCCGTAGTGCCGATGCCGCTTTTGGGGAGAGCGACATGGTGAAAATGGGCTTCGTCGGCTGTGCTATTGCGATCACTGCCAGCCTGTTCGCGCTGCCGACCGCGCAGGCTCAGACCAAGCCACTCATTGCGTTCAGCGTCTCGGGCACCACCAATCCCTTCTATGCCTCGATGGCGCAGGGCGTGCGCGAGGAGGCCGCCAAGCAAGGCCTCGAAGCCCTGATCCTGGACGCCCAGGACAAGGCCGAAAAGCAGGCGAGCGACATCGAGGATGCGCGCACGCGCGGCATCAAGGCGCTGCTCATCAATCCGGTCAACGCCAGCGTCGCCCCGGTGGTCGCCAACGTCATCAAGGCGGGCATCCCGGTCTTCACCGTGCAGCGCAACCTGCCCGACCTGAAGGTCGCCTCCCATGTGGGTGCCAACAACGTCCTGATCGGCGAACAGCTGATCGCCTGGTGGGCGAAGAGCGTCGGCGGCAAGGAATCCAAGATCCTGATCATGACCGGCACGCCCGGCGCGGCCTCGTCCGAGGATCGCATCGTCGGCATCAAGAACACGCTGCCGAAACATCCTAATCTGAAGGTCCTGGCCATGCAGACGGGCTACTATGACCGCGCCCGCGCGCTGCCGGTGGCCGAGAACATGCTGCAGGCGCATCCGGACGCCGAGGCGATCCTGTGCCTCAACGACAACATGGCCATGGGGGTACTCGCCGCCGCCAAGGGCAAGGCGATCAAGATCGTCGGCATCGACGCCAATCCGGATGCCGTGCAGGCGGTGGCGCAGGGGGCGCTCACCATGACGATCGCGCTCGCGCCCGCCCGCTTCGGTGCGCTCGGGACCGAACTTGCCGCCAAGAAGCTCAAGGGTGAAGCCGTTCCCGAAAGCATCCTGTCGGAGCAGATCCTGTTCATCACCAAGGACAACGCCGCGACCTACAAGCCTTGACACGTGGAATTGGCGTAGCCATGACGGCCGGCGTCCTCTCTCTCGACCACGTGTCGAAATCCTTCGGTCCCGTGCGGGCCGTGAGTGACGTCACCTTCGAGGTGCGCACCGGCGAGGTGATCGCGCTCGTGGGCGAGAACGGCGCCGGCAAGTCGACGCTCCTGAAGATGCTCAGCGGCGTCCACGCCCCCGATTCCGGGCGCATCCTGATCGACGGCGAGGCGGTCACGATCGCCTCGCCGGCCCGGGCCGCGCGCCTCGGCATCGCGGTGATCTACCAGGAGCTCAGCCTCATCCCATGGCTGAGCGTCGCCCAAAACCTGTTCCTCGGCCGCGAACGCGAGATCGGCCGTTTCGTATTGCCGCAGCGGCGCCTGCGCGAGAAGGCGCGCGCGATCCTGTCCCGCCTCGACACCGACATCGACCCCGGCCGGCCGGTGGCGACGCTCGGGGTCGCGGCCCAGCAGATGGTCGAGATCGCCCGCGCGCTGTCCAAGAATGCCCGCTTCATCCTGATGGACGAGCCGACCGCCTCGCTCGCCGCCCACGAGACCGACGTGCTGTTCGAGCGCATCGCCGCCCTCAAGAGCCAGGGCGTCGGCGTCGTCTACATCTCGCACCGCCTCGAGGAGATCCATCGCATCGCCGACCGCATCGGCGTGCTGCGCGACGGCGCCCTCGTGCATACCGGACCGGTCGGCGACAAGTCGATCCCGGAGATCGTCGAACTGATGGTCGGCCGGCCGATCGGCGACCACTATCCGAGCCGCGTGCCCAATCCGGGCGCCGAAGTGCTGCGCGTCGAGCCCGCGCCCGCCATGGCGACGGAAAGCAAACCGGTCGTCGTTCGCGCCGGCGAAGTGGTCGGCATCGCCGGACTGGTGGGCGCCGGCCGTACCGAATGGCTGTGGCGCCTCTTCGGTGCATCACCCGGGCTGGGCGAGCGCGTGCTCCTCGACGGCGCGCCCGTCACCATCGATTCGCCGGCGCGTGCGCGGGCGCTGGGTATCGGCATGGTGCCGGAGAGCCGCAAGGAACACGGGCTCGTGTTCGGCCGCTCGATCACCGACAACGCCACCATCACGATCCTGGAACGGTTGCGCGGGCTCGGCGGCCTGCTCGACCGCCGCCGGCAGATCGAGACCGCGGACCAATTCGTGAAGCGGCTGCGGGTGCGCTGCCGCGACGCGTTCGCCGCCGTCGACGGCTTGAGCGGCGGCAACCAGCAGAAGGTCGTGCTCGCCAAATGGCTGGCGCGTGAATGTTCGGTGCTGCTGCTCGACGAGCCGACGCGCGGCATCGATGTCGGTGCCAAGCACGAGATGTACACGCTTATCAACGAGCTGTGCGCCGCCGGCAAGGCGATCCTCTTGGTGTCCTCCGACATGCCGGAACTGATCGCCATGAGCGACCGCATCTACGTGATGGCGAAAGGCCGCCTCGTCGCCGAATTCGCAGCGCGGGAGGCGACCCAGCGCGACATTCTTCTGCATGCCTCTGGCCTGGAACGGAACGCCGCATGAGCGAACGCACCATCGCGATGCGGGTGGGTGATTTCGCCGCCGAATACGGCGTGCTGATCGTCCTCCTGGCTTTGGTGGTGGCCATGAGCCTTGCCACCCCGCATTTTCTCACCGCCAACAATCTGCTCAACGTCCTGCGGCAGGTGTCCATCAACGCCATCATCTCCTGCGGCATGACCTATGTGATCATCACGGCGGGTATCGACCTGTCGGTCGGCTCGCTGGTCGCCATGTCGAGCTGCTTCGCCATGCTGGCGATCGGCCGCACGGATTCCGACCTCGCCGGCATCCTGGTCGGCATCCTCGCCGGTGCCGCCGGCGGCGCCTTCAACGGCGCATTCATCGCCTGGCTGCGCGTGCCGCCCTTCATCATGACGCTGGCGACCCTGACCATCTTTTCCGGCATCGCGCTCATTTCCACCGGCGGTTCGCCCATCATCCGCTTCACCGGCAATTTCCAGTGGCTCGGCCAGGGCTTCGTCGCCGGCGTGCCGGTGCCGGTGATCTTCATGGGGGTGGTGGCGCTGTTCATGCAGACCGTGCTGGCGCGCACCGCCTTCGGGGCTTCCGTCTACGCGGTCGGCGGCAACGAGGAGGCGGCGCGCCTGTCGGGCATCAATGTCCGCCGGGTCAAGTTCCTGGTCTACGTCATCGGCGGCGTCCTGACCGGTTTCGCCGCCGTCATCCTGATGGGCCGGCTGTCGTCGGCCCAGCCCAACATGGGGCAGGGCTTCGAGCTCGACGCCATCGCGGCCGTGGTCCTCGGCGGCACCAGCCTGATGGGCGGACGCGGCTCGATCTGGGGCACCCTCGTCGGCGCCCTGGTGATCGGCATCCTCAACAACGGCTTCAACCTGCTGTCGGTCGATCCCTACTTCCAGCTCGTCGCCAAAGGCGGCGTGATCCTGCTCGCCGTGCTGCTCGACCAGAGACTGAGGAGCGCCAGCGTGCGGGAGCGGGCGGTCTGACAACACGGCAGTGAATATCGATTCGTCATGCCCGCGCTCGTCGCGGGCATCCACGTCTTGCAGGCCTTGCCGCGTCAAAGACGTGGATGGCCGGGACAAGCCCGGCCATGACGGAGGAGAAGTCACCCTGCCTTGCGGCTGGCCAAGAACTCGCCCATGCGGTCGAGGGCCTTGAGGATGTTCTCGGTCGAATTGGCGTAGCTCAACCGGATATAGCCCTCGCCGAGGACGCCGAAGTCCGGGCCGCCGATCACCGCGACACCGGCTTCTTCCAGGAGCGCCGAGGCGAGCGCCTTGGCCTTCCAGCCGGTCTTGGAAATGTTCGGGAAGGCGTAGAACGCGCCCTTGGGCGTCGCACAGAAGACCCCCGGCAGCTTGTTCAAGCCCTCGGTGACCACCTTGCGCCGCGCATCGAAGGCCGCGACCATCCGGTCGACATCGTCCTGCGGACCGGTGAGCGCCGCGATGCCGGCATACTGGGACGCGGCATTGACGCAGGAATGCAGGTTGACGGCGAGCTTGCGCGCACAATCGTAGAGCTTGCCGGGCCAGATGGCGTAGCCGAGCCGCCAGCCGGTCATCGCATAGGTCTTCGACCAGCCGTTGAGCAGGATCACCCGGTCGCGGATCTCCGGGTAGGAGAGCAGGCACACATGGGCCTCGCCGTCATAGACCATGTGGTCGTAGATCTCGTCGGACATTACCGCCACGTCGGGAAAGCGCGCCAGCCCGGCCACGAGTTTGTCGACTTCGCTCTTGGGCGTGACGCCGCCGGTCGGATTGGCGGGCGAGTTGACGATCAGGAGCCGCGTCTGCGGCGTGATCAGCTTCAGGGTTTCCTCGGCCGAGAACGCGAATCCGTTCTCCTCGCGGATCGGCACCGGCACCGGACGGGCGCCGGTAAACTCGATCATGGAGCGGTAGATCGGAAAACCGGGGTCCGGATAGAGGATGTCGACACCCGGCTCGCCGAACATCAGGATCGACATGAACATGGTGGGCTTGCCGCCCGGCATGATCATCACCTCGGAGGGCGACACCTCGACCTTGAGGCGATTGCCGAGATCGGCGGCGACGGCCTCGCGCAGCGGCAGGATGCCGGTCGCCGGCGTGTAGCCATGATGGCCGTCGCGCAGGGCCTTGATGGCCGCCTCGACGATGTGGTCGGGGGTGCGGAAGTCGGGCTGGCCGATGCCGAGATTGATGATGTCGCGCCCTTTTGCCGCAAGGTCGGTGGCGCGGGCGAGCACCGCGAAGGCGTTTTCCTCGCCGATCCGATCGAAGGCCGCAATCGTTCTCAACATGTTCGCATCCCGCCTGGCTGCTGCTGGGCATTTATGCCGCGAATCCGCCGGGGAATCCGTTAAAAAATCCGGTCTGCACACGGATCTGAGCGTCGGATGGCCGACGCAGGCAGGCTTTGCAGCCAAGGCGGGCATATGGGCGATGTTGCGCCCGACGGTTTACCGGGCGGGCCACGAAGGCGCCCCGATGCGAGCAATTGTGGTCTATACTGGCGAAATGATGATTGCGACGAACCGAATTTCCTTTCGTCCCATGCGCGAGCGTGACGGCGAATGAGTGTCTTTCTGGAATTGGCCGTCCTGTTCGGCCTGTTTCTGCTCAACGGCTTTTTCGCCATGGCCGAGATGGCGGTGGTGTCATCCCGCCGCATCCGGCTGCAGCAGATGGCGGAAGAAGGGCATCCGGGCGCCGCGCAGGTCCTGGCGCTCGCCGACCATCCGGGCCGGTTCCTGTCCGCCGTCCAGGTGGGAATCACCCTGATCGGCATCCTTTCGGGTGCGTTCGGGGGCGCCACCCTGGGGGCGCGGCTCGGACCCGTGCTGGACGATATCCCGGGTGTTGCGCCGCACGGAGACGAAATCGCCGTGGTGGTGGTGGTGATCGCCATCACGGCCTTGTCGGTCGTGGTGGGCGAGCTCGTCCCCAAGCGCATCGCGCTGGCCGCGCCGGAGCGCATCGCCATCTCGGCCGGCCGCTGGCTCTACTTCATCGCCTTCGTGTTCCGGCCGTTCATCTGGCTGTTGGAGCGCTCGTCGGCGGGGCTCCTGGCGATCCTGCGCATCCCCGACCGGCCGGCCCACAGCGTCACCGAAGAGGAAGTGCGCTTCGCCATCGCCGAAGGCACCCAGGCGGGCGTCATCGACTCGGCCGAACAGGAGATGATCCACGGCGTCCTCGCGCTCGCCGACCGCTCGGTCGCCACCATCATGACGCCGCGGCCGGACGTCTTCTGGATCGATCTCGACGACGACGCCAAGGCGATCGCGCGCGAGATCGCCGATTGCCCGTTTTCGCGCCTGGTGATCGCCAGGAGCGGTGACCTCGGCCACCCCCTCGGCGTGGTGCAGAAGAAGGACCTCGCCGATGACCTCCTCGCCGGCAAGAGCCTGGACGTCGAGGCCCATGTGCTCGAGCCGCTCTACGTGCCGGAGAACGTGTCGGTGCTCCGGCTCCTGGAGATGTTCCGCAAGGTGCCGATCCACGTCGCCTTCGTGGTCGACGAATACGGCGACTTCCTCGGCATGGTGACCTTGAACGACGTCTTGACGGCGATCGCTGGCGAACTCCCGGAAGAGAACCAGCCTGCCGTGGAAGAGATCATGCGCCGCGAGGACGGCACCTGGCTGGTGGACGGCCGTGCCGCCATCGTCGAACTGAGCGAACGGCTCGGCCTGCCGCGCATGGACGGCGAATTCCACACCGCCGCCGGGCTCGCCCTCGAACGCCTGGCCCGCATTCCCACCGAAGGCGACCGGTTCGAATTCGAAGGCTGGACCGTGGAAGTGATCGACATGGACGATAAGCGTGTCGACAAGCTCCTGTTCATCCCGCCACCGGAGGATTACAGGCTGGCGGCCGCCCGCTAGAGTGCGGCCGCTCCTGTCTGTCCAAGTCCTCACGCGAAGAGCCCACCCGCCATGTTCCAGCCCGCCATGTCCATGCCTGCGCCTGTCGGTCACCCTGATCTGCCCGTGGGCCCCGAAGTGGACACGACGCCGTCTCCGCGGCCCGGTCCGGTGGTGCTCGCCGGCCGTTACGGACGGGTGGAAAAGCTCGCCCCCGCCCACGCCGATGACCTGTGGGCGGCGGTGGAGGGGCACGATCATCTGTGGACCTATATGGGCGGCTACGGCCCGTTCGCCGACGCTTCCGAGTTCGCCGCCTGGGTGGCCGACCGGGCCGGCCAGGCCGATCCTTACGCCTACGCGGTCGTCGAGCCTTCCGGCCGTGCGGTCGGCCTCTTCGCCCTGATGGAGATCCGGCCCGCCAATCGGGTGATGGAAGTCGGCCACGTCGTCTACTCGCCGGCCATGCAGAAGACGCCGCTCGGCACCGAGGCGCAGTATCTCCTCGCCCGCTATGCCTTCGAGACGCTGCGGGTGCGCCGCTACGAATGGAAATGCAACGCCCTCAACGCCGCCTCGCGGCGGGCGGCGTTGCGCTACGGGTTCACGCTGGAAGGCATCTTCCGCCAGCACATGATCGCCCGCGGGCGCAATCGCGACACCGCCTGGTTTTCCATGCTGGACACCGAATGGCCGTCGCGCCGCGCCGCGTTCGAACGCTGGCTCGATCCCGCCAATTTCGGTCCCGACGGCCGGCAGAAGGAGAGCTTGTCGTGCCCCAAAGGGGGCGAGGCGATCTCCTGACCGACGTTTCCCGCATGCGCTTTTCCGCCCCACTCATCCCGGCGACCCTGGTCCGCCGCTACAAGCGCTTCCTCGCCGATGTGCGCCTGCCCTCGGGCGAGGAGATCACCGTGCACGTGGCCAATTCGGGCGGCATGATCGGCCTCGCCGCTCCGGGGGCGCGGGTGTGGCTGTCGAAATCCGCCAACGAGAAGCGCAAGCTCGCCCACTCCTGGGAACTGGTGGAGTGCGATTTCGGCGGCGGGCCCGAACTGGTGGGCGTCCATACCGGCCACCCGAACCTCATCGTCGCCGAGGCGGTGGCGGCCGGTGAGATTCCCGAACTCGCCGGCTACGCGACGCTTCGCCGCGAAGTCCGCTACGGCAAGAATTCGCGCGTCGATCTCCTCCTCGAAGACCCGGTTCGTGTGCCCTGCTACGTGGAGGTCAAGAACGTGCACCTGATGCGCCGCCCGGGTCTTGCCGAATTCCCGGATGCCGTGACGGCGCGCGGCACCAAGCACCTGGACGAACTCGCCGCCATGGTGGCGGCGGGCGCGCGGGCCGTCATGTTCTACCTCATCCAGATCGGCTCGGCCGATCGCTTCGCCTTCGCGGCCGACATCGATCCGGTCTACGCGCGGACCTTCGTTCGCGCCCGTGCCGCCGGGGTCGAGGCGCTGGCCTATGTGTGCGCGGTCGGGGCGGGGGAAATCCGCCTCGCCCGGCGGGTCCCGTTCGCCTGACCGGCTGACCGGCCGGCCATCTGGCCCGCCTTGGCGGGATTTCCGGGCGAGTTGAGAAATCCGCCCCGTCCTATTAGTTAGAGGGTGTCCGGGCATCACCGCGCCGGGACGCAGCAGAGACCAGCCGCAATGATGACCTATGTGGATGCCACCACCGCGCCCATGCGCAAGACCGGGCAGATCAAGCTCCATGGCGCCGACGCCTTCGAAGGCATGAGGAAAGCGGGCCGCCTGGCGGCCGAATGCCTCGATCTCCTGGCCGCGGAGGTACGTCCGGGGGTGCCGACCGACCATATCGACCGCTTCGTGTTCGAATTCGGCATGGATCACGGCGCCCTGCCGGCGACGCTGATGTATCGCGGCTACACCAAATCCACCTGCACGTCGATCAACCACGTGGTCTGCCATGGCATCCCCAACGACAAGCCGATGCGGGAAGGCGACATCGTCAATATCGACGTGACGCTGATCCTCGACGGCTGGCACGGGGATTCGAGCCGCATGTACCCGGTGGGCGAGATCCCGCGGCGGGCCGAGCGGCTGATCGAGGTCACCTACGAATCCATGATGCGCGGCATCGAGGTCATTCGCCCGGGCGCCACCACGGGCGACATCGGCCACGCCATCCAGACCTATGTGGAAGCCCAGCACATGAGCGTGGTGCGCGACTTCTGCGGCCATGGGCTCGGCCGCCTGTTCCACGACGAGCCCAACATCGTCCATGTGGGCCGCCCCGGCGAGGGCATCGTCCTGAAACCCGGCATGCTGTTCACGGTCGAGCCCATGATCAATCTCGGCCGGCCGCACGTGAAGGTCCTGTCCGACGGCTGGACGGCGGTGACCCGGGACCGCTCCTTGTCGGCCCAGTTCGAGCACGCGGTCGGCGTCACCGCCGACGGGGTCGAGATCTTCACCATCTCGCCCGCCGGGCTGCACAAACCGCCCTATGGATTGCAGGCCGTCTAGCCCTCTCTTGCCGATTGCAAAATCGGCCGGAATGCCGTCATCCTACGGGCCACCCAACAGGCGGCGCGGGGGATATGTCCGGCAAATCGTCGCAGCTTTCGAGCCGGGCGGGTCTTGAAGAGGCCGCCCCGCACTATCACGGCCACCGCGAGCGCCTGCGTTCCCGCTTCAACGAGGCCGGCAGCGATGCCGTCACCGACTACGAGCTCATGGAACTGGTGCTGTTCCGGGCGCTGCCGCGGCGCGACGTCAAGCCGCTCGCCAAGCAGCTGATCTCCCGCTTCGGCTCCTTCGCCGAGGCGATCGCGGCGCCGCGTCCGCTGTTGGCCGAGGTGGACGGCCTGGGCGAGGCGGCGATCACCGAGATGAAGATCGTGGCGGCAGCGGCGCAGCGCATCCTGCGCGGCGAGATCAGGCGCCGCCCGGTGCTGTCGTCGTGGTCGGCCGTGATCGACTATTGCCGCGCCGCCATGGCGTTTTCCGACACCGAGCAGTTCCGCATCCTGTTCCTGGACAAGCGCAACCAGCTCATCGGCGACGAACTGCAGCAGAAGGGCACGGTCGACCACACGCCGGTCTATCCCCGCGAGGTTGTCAAGCGGGCGCTCGAACTCTCGGCGACCGCCATCATCCTGGTCCACAACCACCCGTCCGGCGACCCGACCCCCTCGCGCGCCGACATCGAGATGACGAAGGAGATCATGGAGGTGTCACGCACGCTCGGCATCGCGGTGCACGACCACATCATCGTCGGCAAGGACGGGCATGCGAGCTTGAAGGGGCTGAAGTTGATTTGAGGTCGGGGCGTTCGGGGAGCAGAACGGCCGCTCGCGTGAACGCAGTTGAATTGAGGGGCTGCGGCCGAAGGAGAAGTGGCCATGAGGGCAGAGATCGGCGATGTCCAAGACGTGCACAATAAGCGATATCAGGAGCCACCTCATTGCGAGGCTTCACGCTCCATGCACGAACGAAAGCTGGCTTGTCGCCCCGGCTCGTTCCAAAAGTAGTGGGTCGAGACGGTCCGGCGTTCAATACCGTATTGATCGACTGTCTTGCCTTCCAAGACCTCCTGCCGTTCGACCGGATACGCCTTTTCGGCTTCCAGCGCGCATGAGAGCCCCTTCGGCTGCGCGCCGAGCAGCGGTTCGAATCTCGGCCGCTCCATGCACTCCCGAAACGCCCTGCCTTCTCCGACGCTATCCCGTATATTCATCCTGGATTCAGCGGGCCGCTCGATGCCTTTGGCGTCTCGCCATCCTCCGTAAGTAACCTCGACCATCTGAACGGGAAATCGTGTCTGTGCTTCCTTCCGGCACGCGATCGCGGTCGGTGATCTGTCCCTTCTGGCGTCGAAACGATGTAGAAACGACGGCAGGACCGTTATGCCGATGAGGGCGCCCAACAGCGCGCCACCAACAACGCCGACGACGCTGAGCCCGACATCCCGTCCGATCTTTTTCAAGACGGCCTGGGCTCTGGATTGCTCGCTCATAGACAGACACATGATGCGAAAAAACGAGAATGACCCTTCGCCAGATTGGTTACCGATGCCCCAAGACACGTCATTCAATTGAGCGAGAGAAAGTTGTAGCCGGTGTCCCCGCGCGGGGACGTCCGTCATGGGTCAAGATTCGCCGAAGCCGCTCAGACGCCGTCTGCCGCCACGACCGGGTTGCTCCGAAAGGCGCCATCCGCATTGAAATTGACGCTGTTCGACAGCCTCGTCGTTCCAGGTGCAGCGTCTTCTGAACGGCCGGTCGGCGGTGCCGAGCATCCGGTGGCGAATCTCCGCGAATGAGCGCGCTCCGACCGTCGCAGAGTTCGGACGCGCCCGGCGCTCAGGCTCTCGGCAAGGGCGTGCCACAGCCGGGCGTCCGCGTCGGCGCAGCCGGAACACTTATCTCTCTGCGAGGGCCTTCATCACCTGGTCATGCAACGGTTTTGTCATGGGACAGGACCGGTGCTGTGCTCGGTCCGGATGAGCGCCTCCACCGGCACGCCCGCCACCAGCCGAAATTCGCCGAGCCAGGCGATCTCCCCGCGTGGATGGGAGAGGCGCTCGCCGGAATGGCCGAGGAACCCGCATCTGAGCGGATCCGGCGCCGACCGCATCCGTCGGATGGCGATCAATCGCGCCGGTTCGACACGCCTGGTGGAGGTGACCATCGCCGATATCGGGGAACGGTGATGCCTAAAGGGTTGCTCGTCCCAAACAGCGCAAGAACGGGGTGCCATACGCCGCCTCCGATCACGCCTGCCCTTCCGGCAGATCAATGCCAGTCCTGTGTGATGTCCTTCGCCGCCAGATTGCAGTGATCCAAACGCCCCAGGGAGTCGTTCTTCGCCTGTGACGCGGTCGGTGAACGGACCGGGCCCATGGCGAGGAACGCATGAACACCATCCTCCATCTTTCGAACTGCTGCGACGTCCCTCCTTCACCTTCTCCGGTGGCGAGGCCGAGCCAAGCGGATGCCGAGGCGGCGTTTGCAATGATGCTGCGCTTCGTCGGCGAGGATCTCGGCCGCGACGGCCTGCGCGACACGCCGGCGCGAGTTGTGCGCGCCTTCCGCGAGTATTTTTCCGGGTACGAACTGGATCCGGCAGCCATGCTGCAGAAGACGTTCGAGGAGACCGACGGCTACGACGAGATGGTGGTACTACGCGCCGTTCCCTTCCTGTCCCATTGCGAGCACCATGTTGCGCCCATCATCGGCCGCGCCTGGGTCGCCTACGTGCCGAACGAACGCGTCGTCGGCATTTCCAAGCTTGCCCGTGTCGTCGATGCCTTCGCCCGTCGGCTGCAGATCCAGGAGCGACTGACGGCGCAGATTGCCAATACCATCCAGGACGTGCTCAAGCCACACGGCGTCGCCGTCGTCATCAAGGCAACACATCACTGCATGATGGCCCGCGGCGTCAAGAAGCAGGGCGCTGACCTCGTCACCAGCCGCATGCTCGGATGTTTCCGCGACAACCCCATGAGCCGGCAGGAGTTCCTGGCGATGGTCAATGCCTCCCACGCGACGGACTGAACGAAGCTCGTTCGCACGCCGCCACCAAGCCGGCATGATGAAGCCCATACTCACCCGGACCCGACATCAATGACGCACGTCGCCACCTATGTTTCGACTCTCATCGTCTTCATCGCCTGCGATGCCATGTGGCTATCGACCATGGTGCCCCGCGTCTATCGTCCGCTCCTTGGCGATCTCCTGGCAAAGGGTGTCAGTTTCGTCCCGGCGGCTGCGTTTTATCTCGTCTATCCGATCGGTCTGATGCTGTTCGCCATCCAGCCGGGGCTGAAATCGGGCAGTATCCTGGTCGCCGTGGTCTATGGCGCCCTGTTCGGCTTCTTCACTTACGCCACCTACGACCTGACCAATCACGCAACGCTGCGCAACTGGCCGTGGCAGGTGACCGTGCTCGACATTGCGTGGGGCACGCTGCTCGGCGCCATCGCCGCTGCGGCCGGCCATGCGGTGGCGAGCCGTGTCGGTGCGATCGCCTGACCCTATCGGCCGATCCATTCATGGTCGGTTGCTTCGGGATGACCGAGCAGCCGGCGGCAGGGGAAAGAATGGCGAAGTCGTGCGCCGGTAGTCTCGAAACGCGGCGCCGCGCGTACGCTCCATTTGCGCTTCCAGCGGCGGAATGCCGGAGACGTGCACCAGCAGCCAGTACATGACGATCGGTGCCGCCAGCGACAGCCAACCGAGCCCGTGGCCGTCGCCGATGGCGATCACCGGATAGGAGATCCACGCCAGCCATTCGAAGAAGTAGTTGGGATGGCGCGACCAGCCCCACAGGCCGGTGCGACACAGCCGATCGGCTGCCGGCGACGCCTTGAATCGGCGCAGTTGCACGTCCGCCGTCGCCTCTCCGGCGAGCGCGACCAAGAAGAGGATCGTCCCGATTACGTCCTGGAGGCGCACGCCCGCTGCGGGGTGATGAGCCGCCAACGCCACCGCCACGACCAGTGGCACGCCGGCCACTGCCTGCGCCTGCAGGAACCAGAACATGCGCCGCGGCGCTTCCGCGCCCCAGGTCTCTGCCATTTGGCGATAGCGCGGATCATCGTCGGCGCCGTGACTGCGTCGCGCGATGTGGAACCCCAGCCGCAGCGACCACGCGGCGGCGAGCGCGGCGACCATGGCCTGTCGCCAACCGACCGCGCCCGTGACCGGTACGAGCGCCGCACCAACCGCGACGGCACCGGTTCCGAACGACCAGATGGTATCGACCCAGCCGGAATTGCCCGTGCGTTGCTGCAGGCGCCACGCCGTCGCCATGATGGCGGACAGCGCCGCGCCGGAGAGGCCCACAAAGGCGAGAAGCGTCAGGATCGCCATCGACACCACGCCGCCGTCGGTCCGGCATTCATCGCCGTCACAGCCGCACGAAGGGCTGCATCAGCCGCCCGAGCAGGCCGCTCAGCCGCAACTTCCCCTGCATCGCCACCAGACAGATACAGTCCTCGCCCGGCTCGACGAGGGGCTGATGCTCGACATCCTCGTCGCCGAGGTCGAAATCGCCCGGACCGAAATAGCCGCCCTGATGGCGGAAGGCGCCGGACAGCACGCAGGTCAGCTCCAGATCGGTGTGCGAATGCTGCAGCATCCGGGTGCCCGGCACCGCCTTGAGCAGGAAAACGCGGGTCGGGCTGTCGACCGGCAGCTCGATCGGCCGCAGATGCACGCCGGGGCCGACCCAGGTCCACTGACCAAACCGGTAGCGCCGCACGAAGGCCGGCAGGCCGGGCACGTCATCGAAGATCGCGCCGGCGGGCGGCGGCGGCAACGCAGAGAGTCGGCCGAGCACGCGGTCGAGCGCATCCATGGACATGGCCGTCGGCGGCAGACGCTCCAGCATGCAAGCGCCGACCTGTTCGAGCGCACTCACCCAGCCGCTGCAGCGGGCACAGGTGCGCATGTGGGTGGCGACGGCGATGCGCTGGCCCTCGTCGAGGGTGCCGGCCGCATAGGCCTGCAACATGTCGTCGCTGGGATGGTGGCGGATCGTCATCGGGCTTCATCCAGCAGTGAGCGCAGGCGCGACATGGCGAGACGCACGCGTGATTTCACGGTGCCGAGCGGAATCTGCAGCAGGCGGGCGATCTCACCGTGCGCCTTGTCCTCGAAGAACGACAGTTCGATCACCCGCGCCTGGTCCTCGTTGAGCTGCGCCAGGGCCGCGCTCAGTCGTTCCTGCGACTGCGCCGCATCGATGGCGTTGTCCGGCGGCGGGCGTTCGTCGGCAAACGCCTCCAGGTCGAAGCTGGCGTCGAGGGTGCCGGCGCGCCGTTCGCGCCGCAGGGCGTCGATGCGCAGGTTGCGGGCAATGGTGAAGATCCATGCCGTCGCGCCGGTGGTGACGGGATCGAACTGGGCCGCCTTACGCCACACGACGAGCAAGGTCTCCTGCGCCAGTTCGTCGGCGCCGGATTCGTTCACCCCCGAGCGGATCAAGAAGGTCTTCACCCGCGGCGCGAAATATCCGAACAGCGCCGCGAAGGCATCCCGGTCCTGGCGCGCCACCGCCGCGATAAGGCGGCTCAGGCTCTCGGCGTCGGTGGCGGACGGCGGCTCAACGGCCATGGCGGACATGAGCCTCCATCTCCCGGCCCCCGATGCAGCCACGCGGCCGCCGAAGACCGGCACCCGGACCGCGCATCCACCGCCATGGGACACCTGTACGTTCATGCCCCCCTGAACGCCGGCCGAGGCTGTTTGGATCACCGGGTGATCCAAAGCGGCCTCCGCGTCGTTTCGGGCTCTGACATCCGCGGACCCGAAGGCGGATGTCGAGATGGGACCTTTTGGACATGCAAAGCGACAAGCCGTTGAACATTGCGATTATCGGTACCGGCATCTCCGGCCTGTCCGCCGCCTGGCTCCTCAGCCAGCGACATGCGGTGACCGTCTACGAACAGGCCGAGCGGGTCGGCGGCCATTCAAATACCGTGACCGTTCCCGATGCGGCCGGCGCCATTCCAGTCGATACCGGCTTCATTGTCTACAACGAAGCCACCTATCCCAACCTGGTGGCGCTGTTCGACCATCTCGGTGTCGCCACCAAGCCGTCCGACATGTCGTTTGCGGTCTCGCTCGACGACGGTCGGCTGGAATATTCCGGCAGCGGCCTGGCGGGCCTCCTGGCCCAGCCACAAAACCTGCTGCGACCGCGCTTCTGGTCGATGCTCGCGGATATCGTGCGGTTCTACCGGCTGGCGAGCCGCGATGCCGCCGCCGGCACGACCGCGCCCGATCTGTCGCTGCGCGACTATCTCGATGGCGGCGGGTTCGGCCACGCCTTCCGCGAAGACCATTTGCTGCCCATGGCGGGCGCCATCTGGTCATCCTCCCCGACGCGGATGGAGGCCTTTCCCGCCGCCGCCTTCCTGCGCTTCCATCACAATCACGGTCTGTTGAAGCTGCGCGACCGGCCGCAATGGCGTACCGTCGCCGGCGGCAGCCGCGCCTATGTGGAACGGCTGACCGCGCCGTTCGCCAACCGGATCCGGCGCGACACCGCGGTGTGCGCCATCCGCCGCAGCCACGATGGCGTTCACGTTACCGACTCGGGTGGCCATACGACGCGCTACGATCACGTGGTGGTCGCCACCCACGCCGACCAGGCGCTGGCGCTGCTGTCCGACCCTTCTATTGCCGAAACCTCCCTGCTCGGCTCGATCCCCTACAGCCGCAATCTCGCCGTTCTACATTCCGACACGGATTTCATGCCGCGTCGCCGCTCCGCCTGGGCGAGCTGGAATTATCTCGGACACGGCGATCGCACCCCCGATCAGGTCTGCGTCACCTATTGGATGAACCTCCTGCAGGGCATCGACGGCCGGCCCCTGTTCGTCACCCTCAACCCGCCGCGGCCACCGCGTGCCGGCACGCTCATTCGCAGCGAGGTCTACGAGCATCCGTTGTTCGACGCCGCCGCACTTTCCGCCCAGGCGCGGCTGTGGTCGCTGCAGGGGCAGCGCCATACCTGGTTCTGCGGCGCCTATTTCGGTGCCGGTTTTCACGAAGACGGGTTGCAGGCGGGGCTTGCGGTCGCCGAACAGCTCGGCGGACTGTCGCGTCCGTGGATGGTCGCCGAGCCGTCCGGCCGCATCAACGTCAGTGCGCTGCTACCGAACACCGTCCTGGAGACCGTGGCATGACGGAAACATCGGCACTCTACGCCGGCGCCGTCGTGCATCGGCGCACCACGCCCCGCGTCCATGCGTTGCGCTACCGCTGCTTCTGGCTCGTCCTCGATCTCGACGAACTGCCGGCGTTATCGGCGCGTCTCAGGCTGTTCTCCCACAACGGCGCCAACCTGTTCAGCCTCCACGACCGCGACCACGGCGACGGCAGCGCGACGCCGCTGCGGACCCAGGTCGAACGTCATCTCGCCGCCGGCATCGACATCGACGGCGGCCAGATCCGGCTCCTGTGCATGCCGCGCACGCTCGGCTACGCGTTCAATCCGCTGAGCGTCTATTTCTGCCATCGCCGTGACGGCGCCCTGGCGGCGATCCTCTACGAGGTCCACAACACCTTCGGCGAGCGGCACAGCTATCTCATCCCGGTCGAGGCCGCGGCCAAGGTGGTGCGGCAGAGCTGCGACAAGCGCTTCTTCGTCTCTCCGTTCATGGACATGGACCTGCGCTACGACTTCCGCGTCGTGCCGCCGGGCGAGCGCGTCGTGGTCGGAATTCGCGCTCGCACCGGACCGGCGACCATGATCACCGCGTCGCTCGCCGCCGATCGTCGCGATCTCGACGACGGCACGCTCATGCGCGCCTTTTTCTCCTATCCGGCGCTTACCGCCAAGGTGATCGCCGCCATTCATTGGGAGGCTCTGCGGCTCGTTCTCAAAGGGGTGCGGCTGCAGCGAAGACCGGCCCCGCCCGAGCGCCCCCTCTCGATCGCCTCGCCCCATATCCCGCGGAACGCCGAATGACATCGCTGCCGATCTCCAACGACATCCCCGGAACGCCCGCGTCGCAGCGTCGGTTGCGGCCAGTCTCATGGCTGGGCGAAGCCGTGCTCGCCGCGCTGCTGCGGCGGATCGAATACGGACGGCTGGCGATCGATCTCCCCGACGGCCGCGCTGTCGTCCACGACAGCGGCCGGCCGGGGCCGCAGGCCCGGCTCGTTCTGCATTCGTGGCGAGCCCTGTGGGGCCTGATCTCCGGCGGCGACATCGGCTTTGCCGAATCCCACATGGCCGGCGACTGGTCTTCCCCCGACCTGCCGGACCTGATGGAATTCGCCTGCGCCAACGAGCACGTCGCGGGTTCGCCCTTGCCCTCGCTGGGGCTGGTGCGGCGGCTGCGCCACGCGCTCAACCGCAACACCCGTCGCGGCAGCCGCCGCAACATCGCCGCCCATTACGACCTCGGCAACGACTTCTATCGGCAATGGCTCGACGACGGCATGTCCTATTCGTCGGCGATCTACACCAGCGCCGACCAGAGTCTGGAATCCGCGCAGGCGGCGAAGCTCGATCGCGTCCTCGATCTCCTCGCCCTCACGGGTGGTGAACGTGTCCTCGAGATCGGCTGCGGTTGGGGTGGCCTCGCCGAACATATCGTCGCGCGCACCGAAGCCTCCGTCACCGGCCTGACGCTGTCGCGCCAGCAGCTCGACTATGCGACGGCCCGCCTGGCGAGCGCCGGCCTGGGCGGCCGCGCCGATCTGCGCCTGCAGGACTACCGCGACGTCGCCGGCACCTTCGACCGCATCGTCTCCATCGAAATGCTGGAAGCGGTGGGCGAGGCGTACTGGCCGGTCTATTTCGCCACCCTCCGTGACCGACTGCGTCCGGGCGGTCGCGCGGTCGTGCAGGTCATCTCCATCGCCGAAGATCAATTTCCCCACTACCGGACGCGGCCAGATTTTATCCAGCGCTATGTCTTTCCTGGCGGCATGCTGCCGACCGTGTCGGCAATGCGCAACGAAATCGCCGCCGCCGGATTGCGGATGTCTTCCTCGGAAATGTTCGGGTCTTCCTACGCTCGCACGGTGGCGCACTGGCGCAACCGTTTCCTGCGCGCCTGGCCTGCCATTTCAGCGCTCGGCTTCGATGCCCGTTTCAAGCGGCTGTGGGACTACTATCTCGCCTATTGTGAGGCAGGTTTCCGCACCGGCCGTATCGACGTCGGCCTGTATGTGATCGAACGACCATGACAAGTGTGCGTTCTTTGCGCAGTTCCGGGAGCGGATTTAGTCGCTACGGCAATCTGCAGCTCTCCTCGATCGCGTCCTCGCCGCGGCGGCCCCGCTACTTCACCACCACGGTCGTCCCGACCGGCACCCGGGCGTAGAGATCGGCCACGTCGGTGTTTCTCATGCGGAAACAGCCGGACGATTCCGCCTCGCCGACGGATTCCGCATCGGGCGAGCCGTGGATGCGGTAGAGCGTGCTGCCGAGATACATCGCGTGGGTGCCGAGCGGATTGGCCGGGTCGCCGCCCTTCATGTGCCGCGGCACGTCCTTCTGCCGCGCGATCATCTCCGCCGGCGCCGTCCAATCCGGATTGACTTTTTTCGCGGTGATCTTATGCGTGCCCTTCCACTGGAAGCCCGTCCGGCCGACACCGATGCCCCAGCGCAGCGCCGAGCCGCCGCCCTGGACGAGATAGAGCCGCCGCTCCGACGTGCTGATCACGATGGTGCCGGGCGCATACTTGCCGTCGAATTTCACGGTGGTGCGGCCGAGGCCGGTGCCGTCCAGGCCGAAGACGTTATAGATGCCCTTCGGGGTCGCGCCGCCGCGCAGCATCTCCTGGCGCTCGCTGTTCTGGTCTTGCGCGAGGCCGACGGAACCCAGAAGGGCGAAGATGGCAGCGATGGTCGCAAGCTGACGTATCAACACGAGTTCGATCTCCTGATGAAACGGTGCGGCACTGGTGGGACGGAGCCTATGGTCTCTCCCGCGCGACCGCAATAGAGCCTGCGCACTCGGTGGAAGCGGCGCTGCTGCGGCGCCACTCGCCGCAGCCTGCTCCCTCTCCCCTTTGGGGAGAGGGTTGGGGTGAGGGGGCTCCGGCGCTGCGAAATGTGCACGACATCGTCCCGACCTCTCAGGACCCGGCGTGAAGACCGCGCATCCAACTGGCTTCGCTGCCCCCTCACCCCGGCCCTCTCCCCAAATGGGGAGAGGGAGAAGCCGTGCCGTATGCAATAGTCCTGCGCTTCCGAGGCAGGGAGCGGGCCGAGCGCACGATTGCTGTCCGCACGACTCTATCGCCGCACCAGAAATATCGGGTCGGCGCTCTCCGGCACCCGGTGCCAGGTCGAGGCCTCGTCGCCCTCGGCGAATCGCCAGGTGGCATCGCGGGCGCCGTTGAGCACCAGTTCGCTGCGGTCCATGGTCCAGGACGAAGGCGCGAAGCGGGCGACGGCCGCATCGCAGCCGGGCCGCACCCGCAGGGCGAGATCCAGGCCGGCGGACGCATTCATCAGCGACAGGGTGCACAGGGTGCGGCCGCCGCGCACCACGTTCCATTCGCCGGCCATCTGTTCGGCGGTCTTGGGCGGCGCCCCGGCGGCGGCGGCGCTCTGGATGAACAGGATGCCTTCCTCCGGGCGCGGCGCCTCGAACAAGGCGCTCTCGACCTCGCTGAACTCCAGCACCGTCTTGCCCTTGGGGTCGAGCAGCCGCAGGAAGTCGTGCTCGCCGATCGACCAGGCGGCGATCTCCTTCACGAACGGAAAGACGTTGACGCAGTCCTTGTCGAAGTCGAGCCGCATGCCGGCCGGCCCGGCGTCAGTGCGGAACGTCAGCGTGCAGCGCTTGTCGCGGTCGGCGTTGGAGAATTCCCAGCTGCCGACCATGGCCTGGGCGGCCTCGCTTACGGCCGCATGGGCGGGCGTGACCGGTGCCAGCGCCGCCAGAACGACGATCGCCAGCACGGCGATCAGCAGGGCTTGCGCGGGCACCGGGCTCCTCATGGCGGTCAGCCTTTCCGCGGCCAGGGCGTCTCGGGCACCGGCGTGATCGGGCCCTTGCCGGCGAACCACGACACCAGATTGTCGGCCGTGAGCTGGTCCATGGCCTTGCGGGTATGGATCGATCCCGAGCCCAGATGGGGGAACAGCACGACGTGGTCCATGGCAAGGAGTTCTTGCGGCACCTGCGGCTCCTTGGCGAACACGTCGAGCCCGGCCGTCAGGATGGTCTTGTCCTGCAGTGCCTTGATCAGCGCCTCCTCGTCGACCACCGAGCCGCGCGCCATGTTGATCAGGATGCCGTTCGGGCCCAGCGCCGCGAGCACTTCGGCATTGATGAGATGCTTGGTGGCGGCGCCACCGGGCACGATCACCATCAGGACATCGACGTCGCGGGCCATGCCGACGAGGTCGGGATAGTACTTGTAGGCGACGCCGGCCTGCGGGTGGCGCGAGTGGTAGACCACCGGGACCCCGAAGGCTTCCAGGCGGCGGCCGATCGCCTTGCCGATGCGGCCCATACCGACCACGCCGACAGTGCGGTCGCGCAGCGACTGGCTGAGCGGATAGTTCTTCTCCACCCACTTGCCGGCGCGCACATAGCGCTCGGCCTGCGGCAGTTCGCGCACCGTGCACAACAGGAGCCCGAGCGCGGTGTCGGCGACCTCCTCGTTGAGAACGTCGGGGGTGTTGGTCACCATGATGCCGTGCTGGCCGGCCCAGGCCGCGTCGACCGTGTCGTAGCCGACGCCGAAATTGGAGACGATCTCCAGGCGCGGCAGGAGCGACATGAACTCGGCCGTCAGGCGCCGGCCCGATTGCACGAGGGCGATGCCGCGGATGCGCTCGGCGAGCGGCGCCACGAAGGCCGTCCCGTCCTGCTGGTCGGCGAGGTGGTGGATCGTGCCGTGGGGCGTGAGGCCCTCGACGATCACCGGCTTGGCCGCCCCGACGATGAGGATATCGGGCTTTTCGTTCGCCATGTCTGTCAGTTCCTTCGCAATCGATGAGGCGCCGCAGCGCCGGAGGCGCCGGAGTGCCGGAGCTGGCCCGGAAATACCATCGCGGCCCGGGCTCACTTTAAGGCGTCAGGACGGGGTCTTTCAATCGCCTGATCGCCTAAAGCATGAGGGCGATCGGATGTTCGATCGCATGCTTGAAGGCGGCGAGCAATCGGGCCCCCAGCGCGCCGTCGACCACGCGGTGGTCGCAGGTGAACGTCACCGTCGCCCGGGACACGAAGCGCAAGCCGCCGTCCGGGGTCTCGACCGGGCGTCGGCCGGCGGCGCCGACCGCGAGGATCGTCGACTGCGGTGGGTTGATGATCGCCGTGAATTCGCGCACTCCGTACATGCCGAGGTTCGAGACCGTGGTGGTGCCCCCTTGGGTTTCCCGTGGATCGAGCGTCCGGTCGCGGTCGCGGGCCGCGAGGTTCTTGAGCTCGGCCGAGATGGCGATCACCGATTTCGTCTCGGCGGAGCGGACGACCGGCGTGATCAGGCCGCCTTCGACCGCCACCGCGACGGCGATATCGCTCGCCGCGAATTTGATGATGCGATCGCCGGCCCAGACCGCATTGGCGTCCGGCACGCGCTGGAGCGCCACCGCCAGCGCCTTGACGATGAAGTCGTTGACGGTGAGCCGGAACGAGGGCTTACCCTCGGCGTCCGTGAAGGCGCCCCCGTTGGCGCCGGCGCGGATTTCCTCGAGCCGGTCGAAGTCGACATCGGCGCCAAGATGGAAATGCGGCACCGTCTGCATGGCCTCGACGAGGCGCGTCGCGATGGTGCGCCGCATGGGGTCGAGCGGCACCTCTTCGTAAGGGCGCCCTTCATAGAGCGCTTTGACCCTGTCGGCCGACACGGCCGCGGGCGGCATTGGCGCAGCGGCGGTGCGGGCATTCTCGACGTCGCGGGCGAGGATACGGCCGTGCGCGCCGGACGCACGCACGCCGGTGAGATCGATGCCATTCTCGACGGCGAGCCGGCGGGCGAGGGGGCTCGCGACGGCGCCGGAAGGCAGGCGCGCGGGTCCGTAATTGCGCTCCGGCGTACGCACCGCCCGGAACGGATCAAGCCCCTCCGGTCGCGACGGAGCAGGGGCAGCCGTTGCCGCCGATGCCTTGGCGAGCGACGGAGCGGCGGCGCCATCGCCGGCGATCACGGCGACGATCGCACCCACCGGCACGACCGCGCCCACGGGCGTGCGGATCTCGGAAATCACGCCCGTCGTGGTCGACGGCACCTCCATGGAGGTCTTGTCGGTCTCGATCTCGAACAGATTGTCGCCCGGCGCGACCTTGTCGCCTTCCGCCTTGAACCACCTGGTGATCGTGCCTTCGGCGACGGTCTCGCCGAGCTGCGGCATCAGGACGTTCATGGAGTTCTGCCCCGTATTTCACCCCGCGTCATGGCCGGGCTTGTCCCGGCCATCCACGCCTTCGGCGGCCTCGAAGAAAGACGTGGATGCCCGCGACAAGCGCGGGCATGACGCCCGTGTGGAAGTCGTCACCAGTTGGTCGAAATGTACTGCGTCTCCAGAAACTCCATCAGGCCCTCGTGCGCCCCCTCGCGTCCCAGCCCCGACTGCTTGACGCCGCCGAACGGGGCGGCTGGATCGGAGATCAGGCCGCGATTGAGGCCGACCATGCCGTATTCGAGCTTTTCCGACACCCGCAGGCCGCGGCCCATGTCGCCTGTGTAGAGATAGGCCGCGAGCCCGAATTCGGTGTCGTTGGCGCGCGCGATCGCCTCGTCTTCGGTCGCGAAACTCTGCAGTGCCGCAACGGGCCCGAAGATCTCCTCGCGCAGCAGCCGCGCAGAGTCCGGCACGTGGGTGAGGACGGTCGCCGGATAGAAGAATCCGCGTCCGTTCGGACGCTGCCCGCCGGTGATCACCTTCGCGCCCTTGGCGACGGCGTCGTCGACGAGCACCTGCACCTTGTCGCGGGTATCGGCATTGACGAGCGGTCCGAGCCCCACGCTCTCGTCGAGGCCGTTGCCCATCTTGAGCGCCGCCATGCGGGCGCTGAGTTTGTCCGCGAACGCGTCGTGCACCTTCTCGTGCACATAGAACCGGTTCGCCGCCGTGCAGGCCTCGCCCTGGTTGCGCATCTTGGCGATCATGGCACCCTCGATCGCCGCGTCCATGTCGGCGTCGTCGAACACCAGGAATGGGGCATTGCCGCCCAGTTCCATGGCGGGACGAACGACGTTGTCGGCCGCCTCGTGCAGGAGCTTCACTCCCACTTCGGTCGAGCCGGTGAACGAGACCACGCGCACCCGCATGTCGTGCAGCATGGCAGAGACGACGGCGCCGGAACGGCGCGACGGCACCACGTTGACGACGCCCTTGGGCACACCGGCCTCTTCGAGGATCGGCATCAGGGCCAGCATGGTGAGCGGCGTCTCGGACGCCGGTTTGAGCACCACGGTGCAGCCGGCGGCGAGTGCCGGGCCGATCTTGCGGGTCGCCATGGCGGCGGGGAAATTCCACGGCGTCACCAGCACGGCGACGCCGGCCGGCTTGTGCTGGACGAGGACGCGGGCGCCGGATGCGGGCGCATGGTACATCCGGCCGAGATTGCGCACCCCCTCCTCGGCGAACCAGCGGAAGAATTCGGCCGCGTAGGCGACCTCGCCGCGCGAATCCGCGAGCGTCTTGCCGTTCTCCAGCGTGATCAGCTTGGCGAGGCGCTCGCTTTGGGCGAGCATCAGTTCGAACGCCTTGCGCAGGATTTCGCCGCGCTGGCGCGGCGTCTTCGCGGCCCATCCGGCCGCTGCGGCCGCCGCCGCATCGACCGCCGCCATGGCGTCGTCGACGGTCGCGCTGGCGACCGACGTGATGACGTTCTCGGTCGCCGGATCGATGACGTCGAAGCGGGATTGATCGGAGGATTTTTGCCATTCGCCGCCGATCCACAGGTCGGTCGGCACTTTGGCGAGCAGGTTCTCGTACATGAGCTTTGCTTTCCTTTCCTGCCTCTCCGTCTCGTCATTCCGGGGCGTGCCGAAGGCGCGAGCCCGGAATCCATAACCACTGTCCGGGGTTATGAATTCCGGACACGGCCCTGCGGGCCGTTCCGGAATGACCAACCGCAGAGGCTGCACAAAATATTCACGCCTCCAGCGCCCTCCTGATCGTCTGCGCGATGCGCTCCACCGTCGGCAGCGCGATGTCTTCGAGATTGTCGGCGGCCGGCAGCGGGATGTGCGGCGTGGTGATGCGCACCGGCGGTCCGTCGAGATCGTAGAACGCCTCGTCGGCCACGATGGAGACGATCTCGGCGCCCCAGCCGCACAGGCGTGGGTTCTCCTCGACGGTGAACAGCCGGTGGGTGCGGCCGACCGAACCCAGGATTGTCTGCATGTCCAGCGGCACCAGCGAGCGCACGTCCACCACCTCGACCTGGATGCCGTGCGCGGCGGCAAGCTTTTCCGCCGCCGCCAGCGCGCGCGGCACCATCAGGGCGAGGGCGAGCACGGTCGCGTCGGTGCCCGGCCGCACGACCTTTGCGCTGCCGAGGGTGTCGACGATCTCGCCGTCCGGCACCTCGCCCTTCACGGCATAGAGCGACTTGTGCTCGAAGAAGATCACCGGGTCGGGATCGCGCACGGCGGCCGCCATCAGGCCGATGACGTCCCGTGGCGTCGACGGCGCCACCACCTTCAGTCCGGGGACCATCATGCACCAGTTCTCGACCGACTGGGAATGCTGGGCACCGAAGCGCGAGCCGGCGCCGTTGCCGGTGCGCACGACGAGCGGGCACTTGGTCTGCCCGTTGGACATGTAGCGGCCCTTGGGGAATTCGTTGGCGATATAGTCGAAGCACACCGCGAAGAAATCCGAGAACATGATCTCGGCGATGGGCTTGAGGCCCGTCATCGCCGCCCCCATGGCGGCGCCCATGATGGCCTGTTCGGAGATCGGCGTGTCGCGCACGCGCTTCGGTCCGAACTGTTCGTAGAGGCCGACGGTCGCCTTGAACACGCCGCCCGCTTTGGCGACGTCCTCGCCGAAGAAGATGACGTCCGGATCGCGCGCCATCTCCTGGGCGATGCCGCGTGCGACCGCCTCGCGATAGGTCAATTCCGCCATGCCCAGCCTCCATCGGCGTAGACGTCGGTGAACAGGATGTCCTCGGGCGGCGGCGGCGCCTTGATGCAGGCTTGCGTTGCATCGTCGACCATTTTTCGCACCTCGGTGTCGATCGCCGTCACCGCCGCCTCGGATATGCCGAACTGGGCCAGACGCTCACGGTAGATCTTGACGGGATCCCGCTCCTTCCAGCGTTCGAGCTCGCCTTCGGGCCGGTACTTGCCGGGATCGGCGCGCGAGTGACCTGAGTGGCGATAAGTCAGGCACTCGATCAGCGACGGGCCGCCGCCGGCGCGGGCCTTGGCATAGGCTGTTTGCGCGGTGCGATAGACGATGTCGGCGTCGTTGCCGTCGACGACGATGCCGTCGAGGCCGTAGGCCGGGGCGCGGTCGGCGGCCGGGTGTTTGACGGCGGTGACCTCGTGGATCGCCGTGTATTCCATGTAGTGATTGTTCTCGCACACGAACACGACGGGGAGCTTCCAGATGACCGCGAAGTTCAGGGCTTCGTGAAAGGCGCCGATATTGGTGGTGCCGTCGCCGAAGAAGCACACCGAGACGTCGTCGTGACCCTTGTATTGTGCCCGCAGCGCCGCCCCGCAGGCGATCGGCAGGTGGGCGCCGATGATGGCGTAGGAGCCCATGACGCCGTGTTCTTCCGAGGTCAGGTGCATGGAGCCGCCCTTGCCGCGCATCAGGCCGTTGTCGCGTTGCATGAGTTCGCCGAGCACTTTTTCTACCGGTACGCCGCGGGCGAGCGTGTGGGCGTGACCCCGATAGGTGCAGAAGGACAAGTCGCCCGGCTTCATGGCGGTGGCGAACCCGGCCGCAATCGCCTCCTGGCCGAGCGAGAGGTGGCTCGTGCCCTTGACCAGATTTTGCAGGAAAAGATCGTAGGCGCGCTGTTCGGCCTCGCGGATGATCACCTGGCTCCGGTACAATTCGAGGCGCGTCGCCTCGCCGATGTCGTCATTGTGAACGGACCGCGTGACCTCCTGGATCGCGCTGCCGGTATCTTTCACCATTTTATACCCCGGATCGTGGCCTTTGGACGTTCCTCACGGAAGAGTCATTTTTGATTGATCGCCCCTCCGGATACCCGATCCTTGCTGGACCGCGGCGGCAGGTCAATCACTCTCGTCCGACTTTCGGGGGCCGCAAGAGACACGATCTGAACAAAGTCCGGTGGAAAAAATCGTAGTCTCCAGACCTTTCGACGCTCCCTGATGTCCTCCCCGACCGGAGGCTGGGGTGGGCCACGACGGAACTCATATGGGAAACATGGCGCAGGCATCGATCGACATCGGCCGGGTCCAGACGATCCGCAAGGGCGTGCTTCTCGCCGCCGCCCTCCCGTTGGTCGCAGCCTTCGTGCTCGTCCAGTCACCGTGGCCGGAGGGTCAAAAGATCCACGAAAGCCTCGAATGGCTCGGAATCGGCCTCATCGCCGTCTGCATCGTCGGCCGCACCTGGTGCACCCTCTACATCGGCGGACGCAAGAGCGCCATGGTGGTCGATGAAGGTCCCTATTCGGTCATCCGCAATCCGCTCTACATGTTCTCCCTCCTCGGTGCCGCCGGCGTCGGGGCTCAAACGGGCTCTTTCGTCCTGATGCTGGTGGTGTCGGCCATCGTCTGGCTGGTTTTCCGGATCGTCGTCGCGCGCGAAGAAAAACATCTGCTCAACGGGCTCGGCGAGCCCTATCGCGACTACGTCTCCCGGGTGCCGCGGTTCCTGCCGCGCCCATCGTTGTGGCGCAACGCCGAGTTCCTCGAGGTTCGGCCCTCCCGGGTGGTGCGCACCTTCATGGACGCCTGCTTTTTTCTTGCCGCAATCCCGCTCGCTGAATTGTTCGAATGGCTGCAAGAGCTGGGTGTCGTTCCGGTGCTGCTGAGACTTCCCTGAGCGGCGGCGTTCCGCCCGTCACAGCCGCCGTCCGCGCATGCGTTCGCGGTGCACCAGATAGAGCCCGGAGGCGATGACGATCGCGGCGCCGACGAGGGTCCATCGGTTCGGCACGTCGCCGAAGACGAGATATCCGAGCGTGACCGCCCAGATGAGCTGGCTGTAGGTGAACGGCGACAGCACCGAGGCCGGCGTGTGCCGGTGGGCGACGATCAGCAGATAATGGCCGAGACTGCCGAAGGCGCCGAACGTCACCATCAGGAAGATGTGAACGGGATCGCTCGGCGTCGTCCATACCGCCGGCATCACGGGCAGCAACGCCACGACCCCGACCAGGTTGGAATAGAACAGGGTCGTCTCGGTGGAATCGTGACGCGCCAGGATGCGCGTCGTGATCACGTAGAAGCACGTGCAGGCGGCGCTGCAGACCGACAGGATCATGGCCGGGTGGAACGAGCCCAAGCCCGGCTGGATCACCACCAGTACGCCCGCCAGCCCGACGCAGATGGCGATCCAGCGCCTGATGCCGATCCATTCGCCCAGGATGGGGCCCGCCGCGGCGGCGACCATCAGCGGGGTCGAAAACGCGATGGCGAGCGATTGGTCGAGCTGCAGCCAGCGGAACGACATGAAATTGAACATGGTGCCGCCGAGCAGAAGGGCCGAACGGCCGATCTGCAGGAACGGGCGCTGGGTGCGCACAAGGCCAGGGCGGGTCCAGGGATTGTAGATCAGGAATGCGATCGCGAAGGCGCTGGCATAGCGCGCCCACACCACTTCGAGCATGTCCAGATGGCGGCCGAGATTCTTGGCGGTGGCGTCCAGACAGGCGAAACAGATGCAGGCGCAGCACATCAGGCCGATGCCGACGAGCCGCATGCGTTGCGCCTTGAGCGCCTCGGGTGACGGCGGGGGCGGCGTTTCGGTGCTCATGGGTCCCCTTGAGGGATCGAGTTTCATTGGCGAGACGGAAAGCCGTTTCCGTCACGGTCACCGATGGGCGCGCAGCCGCTCCCGATGAACGAGGTAGAGTCCCGACGCGATGACGATCGCGGCGCCGATGATCGTCCACCGGTTCGGCACGTCGCCGAACACCAGATATCCGAGCATCACCGCCCACAGGAGCTGGCTGTACATGAACGGCGACAACACCGAGGCCGGCGTGTGCCGGTAGGCGACGATCAGCAGGAAATGGCCGAGGCTCGCCAGCGCCCCGAACGTCGTGATGAGGAAGATGTGCAGGGGGTTGCTCGGCGTCGTCCACACGAACGGCATGACCGGCAACATGGCGAGCGCACCGATCAGGTTGGAGTAGAACAGCGTCGTTTCACTGGGGTCGTGGCGCGCCAGGATGCGGGTGGTGATGTTGTAGAACGAGAGAAAAAAGGCGGCGATGACGGTGAGCATCGCGGCGGGGTGAATCGAGCCGAAACCCGGCTGAGCGACCAACATCACACCGAGAAGACCGACGCTGATTGCGGCCCAGCGCTTGGCGCCGATCCATTCCCCCAGCATGGGGCCGGCCAGCGCGGCGACAATCAGCGGCGTCGAGAACAGGATCGCCATCGCCTGATCGAGTTGCAGGTATTTGAAGCTGACGAAATTGAAGAGCGTCGAGCCGAGCAGCAGTCCGGAGCGGACGATCTGCAGCCATGGGCGTTCGCTGCGCAGGATGCCGGGACGGTTGATGGGATTGTAGACGAAAAGAGCGAACACGAAGGCGCTGGCGTATCGTGCCCAGATGACCTCCAGCATGTCGACCTGACGGCCGAGATACTTTGCGGTCACGTCGAGAAGCGCGAACACCACGCAGGCGAGGCACATCAGGCCGATGCCGACGAGCCGCATGTGTTGCGCCTTGTGGGCAGGCGTGCCGGGCGCTGGCGGCGAGGGGGGTGCGGCACTCATCGGGGCCCGGTCGAAAGCCGAGGCCGGCGGCGCGCGCTGTGCCGTGATCGGTGGGGGGGCGGCATGGGGATTGTGCAGACTGGTGGAAACATCATTGGACGCGCCGGTATAGCCCGCCTTCGCGTCCGGCGTGAGCCCTCCGCCGCATGGGACCCATGTATGGAGACGTTGGAGGAAATCCCCACCGATGCCTCATTTGTTCGGGCGCAGCTCGATCCCGACCTTCTTGTTGACGAATCGCAGTGTGTAGGAGCGGCGAAAATCGACGGTGGGGTTGACCACCCCGGCGCGGACCATTTTGTCGAAAAAGCCGATCATCCGCGCGTCCGTCATGGCGCCGATGCCAAGGCTCAGGGCGTCGCCCGAATCGACGATGCCGTGCTCCTTCATCTTGGCGACCGAATAGGCGATCAACTCGTCCGACATCTCCGGATTGCTCTTCTTGATCAGGGCGTTGCCGGGACCGGGGCCGCCGTAGAGATAGTTGTACCAGCCGATGATCGAGGCATCGACGAAGCGCTGCACCAGGCCGGGTTTGTCGTCGGTGAGGGCGCGCCGGGTCTCGATCAGCGTCGAATAGCCGTTGAAGCCCTGGTCGGCGAGCAGGAAGACGATCGGCTTGATGCGCGCGGTCGTCTCGATCACGTAGGGTTCGGACGTGACATAGCCCTGCATGGCGGAGCGCTTGTCGGCCAGGAAGGCCTGCCGGTCGAAACTGTAGGGTTTGACCTGGGCTTCCTGGAAGCCGAATTCGGCCTTGAGCCATTGGAAATAGCCCCCCAGGCCCTCCTTGGAGACGAACAAGGTGAGCCGCTTGAGGTCCTCGAAAGACTGAATGCCGGTTCCGGGATGGGCCAGCAGCACCTGGGGGTCCTTCTGGAACATGGCGGCGACGACCACGGTCGGGACGTCGTTGGCGACGGCGTCGAAGGCCTGCAGGGAGTTGGCGCTGAGGAAAAAGTCGAGCTTGCCGACCCCCAGCAGCATGCGGTTGTTCACGTTCGGGCCGCCCGGCACGATGGTGACGTCGAGACCGTATTTCGCATAGGTGCCGTCGGCGATCGCCTGATAGAAGCCGCCGTGTTCGGCCTCCGCCACCCAGTTGGTGCCGAAGCTGACCTTGTCGAGCACCGGCGGCGGTGTCTGGGCGGCGGCGGCGGCGCCGGCCAGCGTGCCGGTCAGGACGGCGGCAATGCGCGCCAAACGTGCGAACCGCATTCCAATGCTCTCCCCTGCCGGCCGATGATGCCTACCGCGTCGACGATTGCGTGATAATAGCAAGCGCAAGCCGAGGTTAAAAAATGCTGCCGAAACGCAATTGGTCAGACATGGGCTGGCCGGACTTTTCCGCCGGAGACACCAGCGGTTGGATTGCCGTGCTGCCACTCGCCGCCACCGAGCAGCACGGTCCGCACCTGCCGGTCGGTGTCGATACCTTCATCGCCGACGCCTATCTGGGGCGCGTGATCGCCCACATGCCGGCGGATCTGCCGGTCACGATCCTGCCCGTGCAGAGAATCGGCCAGTCGGACGAACATCTCTCCTTTCCGGGCACGCTGACGTTCTCCTCGACCACCGTCATCCGGGCCTGGACTGAAATCTGCGAATGCGTCCGCCGTGCCGGTATCCGCAAGCTCGTCATGGTGACGAGCCACGGCGGCAATGTGGAAGCCATGGGCATCGTCGCCCGTGACCTGCGGGCGCGCCTCGGCATGCTGGCGATCACTGCGGCGTGGCACCGCTTCGGCTATCCCGACGGGCTGTTTTCCGCCGACGAGCGCCGCCACGGCATCCATGCCGGCGACATCGAGACCTCGCTGGTGCTCGCCCATGTGGCCGATACGGCTTCGGCCGATACGGCTTCGGCAGATACCGTGCGCATGGACCGGATCGCCTCGGGCGAGCCTGCCACCGTCGCCATGCAGCAGGAGTTCAGGTATCTCAATGCCCATCGTCCCGCCGGCTTCGGCTGGATGAGCCAGGACCTGGACCCGAGCGGTGCCATCGGCGATCCCCGCTCGGCGACGGCCGAAAAGGGCGCGGCCGCGCTGGAATTCGGGGCCCGCGCCTTCGTCGAACTGCTGCTCGAGGTGCATCGGTTCGATCTCGGCCGCCTCAGGGACGGTCCGCTGGACCATGCGCCCTGACCACCAAGGCTCCCGGGGCAAGGCTCCCAGGGCAAGGCTCCCAGGGCAAGGCTCCTGGGGCAAGGCTCCTGGGGCTGGACACGGAGCCGAGTGTTACAATATAACACCGGCGTTTGGAGCACCCCTTGACCCATCATCATCACCCCGCCGGGCACAGCCATCCTTCGCCGGTCATGGCACCGTCGCTGTTGCGACTGTCGGCCCTGCAGCGGCTCGCCCTGGTGACGGTCGTTCTGGCCGTCCTGTGGGTCGCGGTCGCCTGGGCTTTGTGGTGATGCGGGCTCCTCGGCGACGGTGGATTTCATGACGGCGCAGTTGCAGTTCCGTAATCTCACGCTCGGATACGAGCGCCATCCGGCCGTGCATCATCTCGACGGCGTGGTGACGCGCGGCGCCCTGACGGCTGTGGTGGGTCCCAACGGGGCCGGCAAGTCGACCCTGTTCAAGGGCATCGTCGGCATCCTCAAGCCCATCGGCGGATCCGTCGATCTGTGCGGGCTCGCGCCCCGCGACATCGCCTATCTGCCCCAGGTGGCCGACGTCGACCGCACGTTCCCGATCAATGTCTACGACATGGTGTCCATGGGGTTGTGGAAATGCACGGGGCTGTTCGGTGGCATCGGCCGGCGCGAACGCGACCGCATCCACGAAGCCATCGCCGCGGTGGGCCTGA
This sequence comes from Astrobacterium formosum, assembly GCA_030848545.1. Classification (GTDB taxonomy): domain Bacteria; phylum Pseudomonadota; class Alphaproteobacteria; order Rhizobiales; family Xanthobacteraceae; genus Astrobacterium; species Astrobacterium formosum. The sequence continues at coordinate 93,076 of JAVDCA010000022.1, read as the reverse complement.
CCGGCTTCGAGAACCGTTCGATCGGCACGCTGTCCGGAGGCCAGATGCAGCGCGTGCTGTTCGCGCGTCTTCTGCTCCAGGACGCCCATCTCATCGTCCTCGACGAACCGTTCAACGCCATCGACGCCAGGACCGCCAACGATCTCCTTGATCTGGTACAGCGCTGGCATGCGGAGCGACGCACCGTGCTCGCCGCCCTGCACGACCTGGAAATGGTCAAGGCGCATTTCCCCGACGCCCTGCTGCTCGCCCGCGAGCCGGTGGCATGGGGAGCGACCGGCGATGTCCTGACCGCTGAAAATCTCCTCAAGGCACGGCACATGTGCGAGGCCTTCGACGACGAGGCGCATGAATGCGCGGCCTAGGGCACAGCCAAGCGACTCCCTCCCCCGCAAGCGGGGGAGGGAACGATCGAACCGAAGCGCGGCATCGTGCCGGAAAGCCGCATAGCCGATGACGAACCCCTACGACTTCCTCGTCTCCCCCTTCATCGAATTCGAGTTCATGCGCCGCGGTCTGGTCGGCACGCTGGCGCTCGCGCTCGGTACCGGCCCGGTGGGCGTGATCCTGATGCTGCGGCGCATGAGCCTGATGGGCGACGCCATGGCGCACTCGATCCTGCCCGGCGCCGCCGTCGGCTTCCTGTTCTCGGGCCTCAACATCTTCGCCATGACGGTGGGCGGCCTCGTGGCCGGCTTCGCTGTGGCGGTTCTCGCCGGCGTCGTCGCGCGCACCACCGAACTCAAGGAAGACGCTTCGCTCGCCGCCTTCTTCCTGATCTCGCTCGCGCTCGGCGTCACCATCGTGTCCATGGGCGGCACCAATGTGGATCTGCTGCATTTCCTGTTCGGCAGCGTGCTCGCCCTCGACGACCAGATCCTGCTCCTGATCGCCGGCATCACCAGCATCTCGCTCGCCGTCCTGGCGCTCGCCTGGCGGCCACTGATGCTCGAATGCGTCGACCCGGCCTTCCTGCGTTCGGTCAGCCGCGCCGGCGCGCCTGCCCATATGGCCTTTCTGGCCCTGGTGGTCATGAACCTGGTCGGCGGGTTCCATGCGCTCGGAACGCTGCTCGCCGTCGGCCTCATGATGGTGCCGGCCGTGGTGGCGCGGTTCTGGGCCCGCGACGTCACGGCCATGATCGGCGTCGCGGTCGCGACCGCTGTCCTGTCGGGTTACTGCGGCCTTTTGGCCTCGTTCCATGCCGGCCTGCCGGCCGGACCGGCCGTGATCCTGACGGCGGGCGGATTCTATTTCGTCTCTCTCCTGTTCGGACCCGTCGGCGGCCTGCTGCGCCCACTGTTCCGGCGCTCCCGCCATCTGGAGGCGTGAGGTTTGCCCCACTGGCGCGGGCTCGCCCGAGCGTTCATTGTTGGAACCGGGCAGGTGCCGACGGGTTGACCCGCGACACCGCCTCGAAGGAGGATCTAGCCATGCGGACGATCGTCATCGGGCTTGCCGGCGCGGCTACGCTGGCATGCGCCCTGACATGGACGGCTCCCGCCGCCGCACGCGACTATCCGTGGTGCGCCTACTACGGATTCATGGGCGAGGACGGGACCAATTGCGGCTTCGACACGCTCGCGCAGTGCCTCGCGACCATCAGCGGCGTCGGCGGTACGTGCCGGGAAAACCCCTTCATGATGTACGCGCCGCGGGCCCAAACACCCAAAAAGTCGCGCCGCCACCGCCGGAGCCGCCAGGATTGAGTCCGCGTCGGCTTACGTGCCGGCCGGCAAGGGGGCTCCCGGATCGAGCTCCTGATGGAGCGACTTGACGATGTCGATGAACTGAACGACAGACCTCGGTTGCGGATGGTCCTTCCATACCAGCGACAATTGCACCGGCGCCATCGGCTCGCCGATGTCGCGATACACGACGCCCAGCCCCACGAACGTCTTGACGATGTCCGGGGTGATGGCGACGCCGAAACCGCTCGCCACGTAGCCGAGTTGCGATAGAAGCAGCGGGATTTCGTAATCGATGCGTGGGATCACGCCGCGCCGGGAGAACAGCGCGAGGATCTCGTCGTAATGGAACGGCGAGATCTTGCGCGATGGCAGGATCAGCGGCTCGGGCGCCAAATCCTTGACCGTCAGCACGTCACGGTCGAGTAAATGATGGCCTTCTGGCAACGCCGCCACAAAGCGGCCTTGCAGCACGGTGTGTGTCCCGAATCCGGATACGTCGAGATTCTTCCACACCAAGCCGACGTCGAGCCGGTCTTCCGAAACGCCGCGCAGGACGTCCATGGTGTGGGCTTCGGTCACCACCAGGTTGATCCCGGGATACTGCTGGCGCAGCCGCCGCGTGATCGCCGGCAGGACCTTGAACAGGCCGAACGGCACGCAGCCGAGAAACAGGTTGCCCTGTTCACCGGTCTGCAATCCCTGCATGACGTGCACGACCCGCTCAGCATGATCGAGCAGTTGCGTCGCCTGCAGGAGCAGGGTGCGGCCGTGGACCGTCAACGACACATTGCGTTTGTTGCGCGTGAACAGTTGCGCACCGACTTGGTGCTCGAGCGCCTGGATGTGCGTCGTCAGCGGCGGCTGGGAGATGCCGAGCCGCGCGGCCGCACGTCCGAAATGCAACTCTTGCGCCACGGCGACGAAGTATCGCAGACGGGTCAGGTTGAGGCTGGTCGGGCTAAGCGAGCCCGCGGTCGATCTGAGCTGTTCGTCGTCGGAATGGGTCATTTCGCCGACACGTCAACCGCCTCCGAGAGACGACGTATCCCGGCGGGTGTCTCCGTCGGGGCGTACGTCTCGCCGTTGCTTCTCCTCTGGGCGACACGATGTCGTCGTAGGAAATGAATTTTGGCCCAACCGCGGCTCTGGGGCAAGCCGACGCATCAGTGCATGGACCGCCGAATACTTGGGATTCTTCATAAAATCCAAGACGTCTCGGCCGTATTCCGGCAACCAGGAAGCTCTGTTTTCCCGCCCGCGCGCGCGCCGGCGATTAAAAGCGCACGCTGGCGCGGTCTCGATAGGCGGCTCGTATCACTCTGCAACTCAAACGATATTGGACAAATTCCGGCGCCGTCCATCAGATGACCCCGCGATTCCGTACAGGATCGAACGCGCGACCTGCGTTCGCATCGCGCCAGGGGGATGAAGATGAGAATCAGCAGACGTACGTTGTTGCGTGGGGCCGGTGCCGCGGTGTCCGCTGCCACCGTCATCGGCATGCGCAGGCCGTCGCAAGCGGCGGAGTTCTCGTTCAAGTTCGCCCACGGCTACCCGACCGTGCATCCCGTCAACGTGTATGCGGAGGAGGCCGCCAAGGCTGTTCTCGACGCCACCAAGGGGCGGGTCGAGATCAAGGTGTTCGGCAACGCACTCTTGGGCGGCGACACCCAGATGCTGTCGCAGGTGCGCTCGGGGGCGATCCAGCTCTTCTCCACCGGCGGCATGTTCCTGTCGTCGCTGGTACGCGTCGCCTCGATCAACGGCGTCGGCTTCGCGTTCAGCTCCTACGATTCCGTGTGGAAGGCGATGGACGGCAAGATCGGCGCCATGATCCGCAAGGGCTTCGCCGACGCCAAACTGCACGCCTTCGAAAAATGCTGGGACAGCGGCTTCCGCCAGATCACCTCGAGCACGCGCCCGATCGTCACCCCGGAGGACATCCGCGGTTTCAAGATCCGCGTGCCGGTGAGCCCGATGATGACGTCGCTGTTCGAAGGCCTCAAAGCGGCCCCGACTGCGATCAACTTCCCGGAAGTCTATTCGGCTCTGCAGACCAAAATCGTCGAAGGCCAGGAGAACCCGCTCAACCTCGCCCTGACGGCGCGCTTCTACGAGGTGCAAAAATACGTCTCGATGACCAACCACATGTGGGACGGCTGCTGGGTTCTGGCCAACGGCGCGGCCTTCGCCGGCCTGCCGGAGGACCTGCGCAAAATCGTCGACGCATGCATAAACGACGCCGGCACAGGGCAGCGGTCCATGACGGCGAAGCAGAACGAATCGGTCGTCGGCGAGATGAAGCGCGCCGGCCTCGCTTTCAACGACGTTGATTCCGTCCCGTTCCAGAAGGTCCTGCAGGCATCGGGCTTCTACGATCGCTGGGCAAAGGAGTTCGGTCCGGAAGCCTGGGGCGTCCTGAAGTCGTCCTCCGATCTGAAATTGGCGTGAGCGCCAAGGCGACTGCGAGTGAATGATGAACAGCGTCGTGTCGGGAGTGGCGGGACAGCCAGGACGGCTGGCCCGTATCGAGACTGCGTTCGCCAAGACGATCGAGGCGATTGCCGCCTGCTTGGTCTTCGTCGAACTGGTGGTGTTGTCTGCCAGTGTCGTGTCCCGCTACGGCTTCCATCGTCCGCTCTATTGGGCGGACGAACTGGCGGCGACCCTTTTCCTGTGGCTCGGCATGCTCGGCGCCGTGACAGCGCTGCAGCGGCGCGAGCACATGCGCCTCAAGACTATCGTCCAGCTCCTGCCGCCGAACCTGCGTGACCTCGCCAACACGGTCAACCTGTTGCTGGTTACGATATTCGCCGGCATGCTCATCGTGCCGGCGCTGGAATATGTCGAGGCACAGATCGATTTTCTGTCGCCGGCGCTCGACATCCCCGACAGCTACCGCGTTTCGGCGGTGCTGCTCGGCTTCAGCCTGTTGGTGCTGCTCGCGCTGGCGCGACTGTTCACCGAGCACTCGCGCATCCATCTGGCGATCGCCGTCGTCGTCGTCCTGTGCGTGTTCGGCGGGATCTGGCTGCTGCGGCCCGTCCTGACCGCCATGGGCAACTACAATCTCCTGGTCTTCTTCGTCCTGCTCATCTCGGTCTTCGTCTTCGTCGGCCTGCCGATCGCCTTCGCGTTCGGGATTCCAACCCTGTTCTATCTCATGGCCATGACGCCGGTGCCCATCAGCGTCATTGTCACCCAGATGGAGCACGGCATGTCGAGCCTGCTCTTGCTCGCCATCCCGATGTTCGTTTTCCTCGGCTACATGATCGAGATGACGGGCGTCGCGGCGGTGCTGGTGCGCTTCCTGTTCATCCTCGTCGGCCACATCCGCGGCGGCCTCGCCTGCGTGCTCCTCGGCGCCATGTATCTCATTTCCGGCGTGTCCGGGTCGAAGGCGGCCGACATGGCGGCGATCGCGCCGGCGCTGTTGCCGGAGATGGAACGGCGAGGATCCGACCGCGCCGAGATGGCGGCCCTGATGGCGGCTGCCGCCGGCATGTCGGACACCATTCCGCCGAGCCTGTTCCTCATCACCCTCGGGTCGGTCGCCGGGGTCTCGATCGCGGCGCTGTTCACCGGCGGCCTCCTGCCGGCGGCCGTCGCCGCCGTGGCACTTCTGGTGCTGGCGATCATTCGCGACAATTCCCACAAGCCGGGTGCCGAGGCGCGTGCCGCCTATACGGTGATGGCCAAGGAGTTCGTGATCGCGCTTCCGGCGTTGATCCTGCCCTTCGTCATCCGCGGCGCCGTCGTCGAAGGCGTCGCCACCGCGACGGAGGTCTCCACCATCGGCGTCGTGTACAGCCTCGTGGTCGGCATCGTGATCTATCGCCGCTTCGACTGGCGCCGCTTTTACCCGGTCCTGGTCGAGACCGCCTCCATGTCGGGCGCGATCCTGATCATCATCGGCACCGCGACTGCGATGTCGTGGGCCTTGGCACAGGCCGGATTCGCCCACGACCTGGTGACGACCATCACCGGCCTGCCGGGTGGCATTGCCACGTTTCTGGCTCTGTCGGTCGTCCTGTTCGCCGTGCTGGGCAGCGTGCTCGAGGGCGTGCCCGCCATCGTCTTGTTCGGGCCGCTCATGTTCCCGGTCGCCCGCGCCCTAGGGATTCACGACGTCCACTACGCCATGGTGGTCATTCTTGCCATGAGCATCGGCCTGTTCGCGCCGCCGTTCGGCATCGGCTTCTACATCGCCTGCGCGATGGCCCGGGTCGAGCCGGATCAGGCCGTGATCAAGGTCTGGAGATACCTGTTCGTCCTGCTCCTGTGCGTCATCCTCATCGCGGCAGTGCCGTGGATCTCGCTGTGCTTCCTGTGATCGCCGCGAGTGTTTCCGCTCGAAATCCATCCCAGGGAGACAACCTCATGATCTGCCCGGCCATCGCCATTCTCGACGACTACCAGAAGGTCGCGCTCGGCGCCGCCGATTGGAGTCGTCTCGAGGCGCGCGCGCGCATCGAAGTCTTCCATGAGCCGTGGCCGAGCGAGGACGCGCTCGTGGCGGCACTCGCGCCGTTCGACGTCCTCGTGCTGATGCGCGAGCGTACGCCGTTCCCTGCTTCGGTGATCGCGCGGCTGCCCAATCTGCGCCTGATCGCGCTCACCGGCGCGCGCACCAACACGCTCGACGTTGCCGCCTGCGCGGCGCGCGGCATCCCGGTGACACATACGACCATCAATCCGTCGACGGGCGCGGCCGAGCTCGCCTTCGCGCTCATTCTCGCCTGCGCGCGCGGCCTGCCGCGGGCCTTCGCCAACATGGCATCCGGACGCTGGGAGGAGGACGTGCCGATGGGCATGCCGCTGGTCGGCAAGCGGCTCGGCATCCTCGGCCTCGGCCAGCTCGGCGGCGAGGTCGCCCGCTTCGGCCTCGCCTTCAAGATGGACGTGGTCGCTTGGAGCGACGACATGACGCCGGAGGCAGCGGCCGCCCACAATGTCCGCATGGTCGACAAGGCGGAGCTGTTCGCCACCTCCGACATCATCACGCTCCACCTCGTCCTGTCGAAGCCGCGCTCGTGGCACACCGTCGGCCGCAAGGAGCTGATGTCGATGAAGCCTGGCGCCATTCTGATCAACGCCGCGCGGGCGGGGCTCGTCGACAGCGATGCGCTCATGGACGTCCTCAAGGAGGGGCGGATCATGACCGGCCTCGACGTCTACGACGTCGAGCCGCTGCCGCCGGACCATCCGTTGCGTAAGATGCCGAACGTCGTCCTGACGCCCCATCTCGGCTACGTCGTCGACGACGTCTTCACCTACTACTACCGCGATATCGTCGAGGACATCGAGGCCTGGCTCGACGGCCGGCCGATCCGTATCCTCGACCCCGGGGCGCTGCGCAACGCGCGGCCGTGAGGCCTCTGCTTTGATAGCGATCGAGGATCACCGAACTACGCAGCCGATATTGGACAACACCACTGCGGCGCTTCAATTTGCCGCCATGATCGCGCCCGGATCCGGTCGATCGAATTGGGCGATGGAGTGACACCGATGCAAGTCAAACAATCACACAAGCCGTCCGTCGGCCGGCTTCCCGACGAGCGGATCGGGCCGCAGCCGAAACGCATCGGCAAGGACGTGATCACGCGCTATCTCAAACTCACCGACATGGCCGGCACAGTGTCGGATGTCCTCGACGATCTCGGCATCGTCGGTACCATTCCGGCCTCGCGGTTGCGCCCGACCATCGCCGCCGCCCGCGTCGCCGGCACGGCCGTCACGGTGCGCAACGTACCGCGGCGAACCGATGCCTATGTGGCGGCGAGCGAGAAGAAGGTCACCATGGCCGAGATCGAAGGCATCAACCAGGCTGAGGCCGGCGACGTGCTGGTGGTCCAGGGCCTGCGCGACATTTCCAACATGGGCGGCGTCATGGCGACGATCGCCTCGCGCCAGGGCCTCGCCGGCGCTGTCGTCGACGGCGGCGTGCGCGACGTCGGCCACTCGCGCTCGCTCAATTTTCCGATCTGGTCGAAGGATATTTCACCGATCACCGGCAAATGGCGTGCCGTCACCGAGGAGGTGAATGGTACCGTATCGGTGCACGGCATCACCATTCAGGCCGGAGATCTGGTGGTCGCCGACGAGACCGGGATCTGCTTCGTGCCCCAGCACCTCGTCCTTGAGGTCATCGACCGCTGCGAGGCGGCCGACAACAAGGAGGACGACTGGATCGCCAATCTCGACAAGGGCATGAGCCTTCCCGAGGTGGTCAAGAAGATCTACGCGTAGCGGTTGCATGCTTCCTCCTCGTCATTGCGGGGGGCCAACGGGCCGCCGAAGGCCGGACCCGTTGCCGCAATGACGAAACGAAAGCCCGCTCAGAACCCTGCCATGCGTTCGGCGACCATGTAGCCGGTGATGAGTGCGAGGCCGAAGGCCAGCACCAGGACGGCGGCGCCGGTCTCGATGGCGCGCAGGATCAGCGTGCCGGAGCCGTCGCGGTTGGTCGCAAAGCGCGCCGCGATGCTGCGGGCACCGACCGCCAGCATGGCGATCAGCGCCACCGTGATGGCGGTGCCGAACCCCATCGCGAAGGTGGAGGCGACACCGGCCCAGAACAGCCCCTGGGCGAGGGCGAACACCAGCACCAGAATGGCCCCCGAGCAGGGCCGCAAGCCGACGGCGATGATCGCCGTGAGGCCGCGCCGCCAGCCGCCCGGGCCGGCGAGATCGGCCGGCTCGGGGCCGTGGCTGTGGCCGCAATGCCCGTCGTGATGATGATCGTCATGGTGCGCGTGGCTCGGGGCGCCATGGGAATGGCTGCCGTGGTCATGGTGATGCGCGCACGAATGATCGTGGACGTGCGCCGCTTCGCCTGCGCCTGCGCCTGCGCCTTCAGCGGCGCCTTGGCGCCTCTGCCGCAGCGCGTGCAGGAAGCCGCGTCCCTTCACGAAAGTGAGCCGCGCCCCCATGAGCGCAATGAGGCCGTAGCTCACGACTTCGATCCACCACACGGCGGCGTTCATGGTGCGCGCCGTCGCCTGCAGGAGGCCGGCCGCGATGCCCACCACGGCGACCGCGACGGCGGCCTGCAGGAACGCGGAGGCGAACGACAACACGACACCGCGCCGCCACGTCTCCTCGTTGGCGACCATGTAGGAGGAGATCACCGCCTTGCCGTGGCCGGGACCGGCGGCGTGCAAGATGCCGTAGAGGAACGAGATGCCGACGAGCGTCCACACCGCCGTGCCGTCCGCCTTGGCGGCGCGCACCAGGCCGGACAGGCGGCGAAAGAAGTCGCCCTGCCGGGCCAGGAGCCAGCCGACCATGCCGGTCTCGGCCGCCGGCGGCCGCGGACCGCCGAACGGATTGGCCTGCGCCCACGCGGCGGCGTCGAACAGGAAGGGCACGAGCGCAATGCCGAGCGCGGCGATGATAATGAAGCGGCGGATATCGCGCTGCGACCACGACTGGGTCATGACACTTCACGTCCTGGGATGAGATGATGTCGCCACGATCCGCGCGCCGTCACGGGCAGGTCACCGACACCTTGTTGGCAAAGGCCGCGCCGTAGTTCGACTGGTCCGTGAAGAAGGACTCGCTGAGGGGCTGGGCATTGGCGCTCGTATTGGGATCGGTCGGCTTGTGCACCGTGAAACGGCATTGGGGCGGCGCGCCGGCGAGCGTCACCGCCGCCTGTTCGGCAAAGCTGAAATCGACGAAGTAGCTCGGATCGTAGACCTCGATGTCGAGGGCCTTGGCTTTCACGGGCGCCTTGAACGGCAGGGTGAAACGCAGGACGAGGACCGCGTCCTTGTATTCGAGCCAGTAGTCCTTCGGGTCGGCGAACAGCGTCTTCTTGCCGTTGGCCTTGGCGAAGGTGAAATAGTCGAAGTCCTTGAGCGAGGTGATGTTGACCTCGGCGAGGTCGGCGAGCTCCTCGCGGGTGAACTTGCCCTTCTCCTTGGATTCGAGCCCCTGGGTCGCGAAGGCCGAATACATGTCGTCGAAGGTCCAGATCTGGCGCACGCCGGTGACGGCGCCGTCGGGCGCATAGACGAGTTCGCTCGTCATCGTGACCCAGACGTGGGGATGGGCCTGCGCAGAGCCGGCGGCGAGCCCCCATGCGAGCGCGGTCGCGACGAGGCGAAGCAATCGTGCGGTCATGCTGGTCTCTGAGTTCCCCTGGCTCGCGAATACCTTAGCACTGAGTGGGGCGGAATGGAGGCGCCCGGCCCGCCGCCTTTCGGTCATACCCCGGCGGCGCCGCCGTCGGCGCGCGGATCGTGGCCAGCTTCGAGCGTGCCGTTTTGATGCAGCACCACCGCGCCGGCATGCCCCATCGTGTCGGAATAGCTCTCGTCCAGTATCTCGACATCATGACCGGCCGACAACAGCCGGTCGACCACGCCGGCCGAGAAGCGGGATTCGAGCCTCAGATTGGTGTGGGTCGAGCCCCAGGTGCGGCCCAGGAGCCAGCGCGGCGCGTCGAGGGCCTCCGCGAGCGGCTGGCGGAAATGGACGTGGCGGGTGAACACCGCGGCTTGCGTCTGCGGCTGGCCGTCGCCCCCCATGGTGCCGTAGGCCATGACGCGGCCGTCGCGGAGCACGGCCAACGCCGGATTGAGGGTGTGGAATGGCAGCCGCCCGGGCGCCAGCGCGTTGAGGGCTTTTGGATCGAGGGAAAAGCTCGCGCCGCGATTCTGCATCAGGACGCCGGTGGACGGCAGCACGACGGCGGAGCCGAACTCCCAGTAGATCGACTGGATGTAGGAGACCACATTGCCGTCGTGGTCGGCGGCGCCCATCCAGACGGTGTCGCCCTCCCCATAGGGCGCGGGCCACTTGGCCGCCTTGCGGCGGTCGATCCTGGTGACTTCGGCGTCGAGCCAGGCGGGATCGAGAAAACGCTCGGGCGGGGCGGGCAGGCGGTCCGGATCGGTGACGAGGCGGTCGCGCAACAGGAAGGCCCGCTTGGTCGCCTCGACCAGGCCGTGGACGTGGTCGAAGCCTTCCGCTTCGCGCACGCCGAGGCGGTCGAACAGGCCGAGGATGATCAGCGAGGCGATCCCTTGGGTCGGCGGCGGCGCGTTGTAGAGCGTGCCGGTGCCGATCGCGACCGTGAGCGGCTCGGCCACATAGGCTTTGTGCTTTTCCAGGTCGGCCCGTGTCACCGGCGAGCCGACGCGCTCCAGGTCGGCGGCGATCTCGCGGGCGACATCGCCGCGATAGAAATCCGTAAGCCCCGCATGGGCGAGCTGGTCGAGAGTTGCGGCGAATGCCGGCTGCTTGAGCGTCGCGCCCGCCTCCGGCGCCTTGCCGTCGGCGAGGAAGGCGGCCGCGAAGCCCGGCACGTCTTTGAGCTCGGCGAGCTTGGCGGCGGTGAGCGCCGCCTGGCTGCGGGTGACCACATAGCCGTCGCGGGCGTGGCGGATCGCCGGTTCGAGCAGGGTCGAAAGCGGCAGCCGCCCGCCTTGCGCCTTGGCGGCTTCGAGCGCCAAGGCCCAGCCCGAGACCGCACCCGGCACCGTGAGGGCGGCGAGCGGCCCGCGTGCCGGAATCGCTTCATGATCGCGATAGAGTTCGCGGCGCGCATTTGCGCCGGCGCGGCCGGGAGCCATCACGGCCCGCACCTTGCCGGAGCGTTCGCGTACGAGCCAGAACCCGTCGCCGCCCACATGGTTCATGTGCGGATAGACGGCGGCGATCACCGCCGCCATGGCGACCATGGCCTCGATGGCGTTGCCGCCCTCGGCCAGGATCAGCCGCCCGGCCTCCGCCGCGGCGGCATGGGGCGCGGCGGCGACGCCGCGGCGATGTCCGGAGGTGTAAAGGTCCATGGGGGCTTCTCGGGCGAGGCTTTTCGGCAAGAGCGGGTCCGGGACTGTCATGCCATTGGTGACGGCGGCCTGCAAATCGTCGACGGCGGCGGACTTCAGGTTTTGATCCCGGATTCGGCCGAGCAATTCCCGCGTGCCCCGGACGCGATGCGTCGCACCACTCCGCTGCGCTTCGCTCCGCTTCGTGCTGCGCCGCGCCCGGGGCACGCGAGCGGAATTGGGCATCCGAGCTTGGTGCGAGATGGCCTGCCGCGCACGCGCCATGGCGAGGCCGCGGCGGCGAGCGCGCGAGCCTTGTGGGTTGCGGTGTCCCTCGGCAGGTCCGAGGGGGATGGAGCGCCGGTCGGCGCTTCTTTGAGTTCGAGGCCCATGCCTTGCGGCACGGACCGGGCGGCTTGGCGCGCCGCCCTGCGCCTTCCGGCGCTCCATCGCGGCTTTTGTCTTTCCGGGCCGCGCTTTTCGGGAAAACCACTTTTTTGTCGAAAACGCCTTTTCGGTTTCCCCGTCAGCCAGCTCCTGGCAGGGGGCTGTCATCCCCGGGCGGAGCCCCGGACGCCTGCGCGGAGAGTGACGAGGTCTCCTGACAGGGCCGCATCCCATTCCGTCGCCGAACGTCATCCGGATAACGCCCCTCGGTGAACAGGATGGAACGGAGAGTGAACATGTATGGGAATGTTGTCAAGTGAGAGCCGCTCAATTTCCGTGACGGCAGTCAGAATTTCAAAAAATAGACATAGCTATGATGATGGGAATATAATCTTTACAAAGAGGGCTAGGCCCAGTAGGAATAAAAGCAAGAAAACAAGGAGCGCGCCCATGACCCAATCGTCTCTTCCCGCTGCCGAACTCCGCTCACTGAAGCGCCTGATCGGCGCGGACGAAGCGCTGCTGAACCAGCGATCGTTTCACCTGTCTGCCGTGGATACATGCAGGCTCAAGCGAAATATCGCCTTTTGCCGCCTCCAATTGGCGGCCATCAGGCACGGTGTTGCCCTGCGCAAATACGACCCTCACCAACCGCGCGTTCCGGCCGGAAGCCCTGACGGTGGTCAATGGACGAGCGGTGCAAATGGGGGCGGCTGGAGCGGTTCGGTAAGCCTGCCTATCCCTACGGGTGAACCAACCTTCACGACCGACACCACCGGGATGGAGCCATGGAAGTCGGTCGCGACTGCGTATGACGATGACGGCGCGATCTCTCAGGAGGCCGTCAGCATGCGCGACGGTTCCTACATTCGTTCGACCTTTGCGGATGCGGACGAATCGACGCCTTGGGACGAGCGCCATACGGTGGTGTTGCCCGACGGCCCGACGCTCAGGTTCGAAACCGCGGGCAATATCCAGACCGTGAAGGATGCAAATGGGCAGACGCTCGCTGCCAGCGCCTGGACCAGCGCCGGCGTCACCCCAGAGGCGTTCGTCCAACCGGCCTTCGCGCCATCGCCCGACCCGCGTGTAGCCGCGCTCATCTTCGCCGCGACGACGCTCTACACCTGGATGTCCAGCCGCAACACGGCCGATGAAAAGGCGGTGTTCGCCTTCAACGCGAGTGCCTTCGTTCCAGGTGCTGATCCGAAGCAGCCCGCGATCTGGGTGGGAAAGCTGACCCACAAAGAAGTGACTGACGCATGCCCGCGCTTCGCGGACGTCCAAAGCCTCGCTGATCAATCTGTTACAGTTATTAAGCGGGGCTCATACACGTCCGCCGCCACTTACGGGACGGCCGTGCACAAGTGGATTCAGGACGAAATCAACGGACCGCCAACAATGCCCGCCAGGCCCCCTCGAGATCCAAACTTTCGAGCAGAAGTGTCGCTGATCAAGTCCCGCCTGGAGACATATGGCAAACTCGGTTCGATCCGTATCGATGTCTATGAAAATCCCGGCACCGGGACGGTCTGCGTCTATGACATCAAGACCGGAGACAAGGGCCTTGCGCCGTTGCGCGCTCTGGAAATAGCGAGCAATGTCCAAAACTTCTACCCGGGCACGCAGAAAATAGTCGTGACGGAGACGAGGCCAAGACGGTGACCACAGCGGCGCAAGTCAGGAGAATGGTGACGCCGGTCCTCGATCGGCATCCCGATCTCGTGCCGATCAGGCGGTGGATCATCGTGAAGCCCGTGCACCACTTTGTCAGAGCGGTGCTGATTGATCGCACGGCCTATGCGGATAGGTTCAACGCGCAGTGGATCGTGCATCATCTGTTTGAAGAGCTGGACGATCTTCCCCTGAGTTGGGGTGAATGTCTCGCCAATGAGCGCTCATCCCGACGCGGGTTATGGCGAATGAGCGATCCCGATATAGAACTGGCTCTTCAGGAAGCTATCGAGACACAGGCTCTTCCAGCATTGCGGAAAATTTCGACGTTCGAGGATTTTCTTGCCTACGTGGCACAGAACACCTTCAGGCATCATCTTTATGAATGGCCGACGTCCCGGATCATCCTCGATGTCGCGCTCGGCGATCTGGACCATGCGCTGGCGATCTCGAACAAGCACTTTGCACGCTGGTCGGTGCCCGATTCGGCGTACGATGAAGATGGTCGCGCGACTTATGCGCGGCTAAGCGAACTCTGTGGGCGCCTCATGGCAGGCGACCGCAAAGGACTCATCCGGTTGCTACACGAATGGGAGGCGACGACGATCAAGAATCTCAAGATCGAGCACGTCTGGGAGCCGACGCCATTTCCGATCGAGCTTCGATCGTAGCAGGTGTAACCTGAATCGGGCGGCCGCGAGGTCCAGCACTCCGCCCCCGCCTCTTCGATGCGCCGTCCCGCATTTCGCGCGCTCAATGCGGGCTACCGGCCTGGCCGAAGCCCCGTCAAAGGGATTTCCTCATGGCGCAGCGTTGCGCGACCGGCATTCCGGCTTGTCCTTCGGAACGCAGAATGGCATTGAGCCGGGGGTTGAGCTCCGTGCTGTCCAAGGTGACGAACCCGAGTCTTCGATAATAGGGTTCGTTCCAGGGCACGTTTCTGAACGTGGTCAAGGTCAGGGCTCTGGTCCCGCGGTCGACTGCAGATTGCTGCGCGGCTTCGATCAGTTTTCGTCCGATGCCGTGCCTTTGCTGGTCCCGATGGACGGCGATTTGCCAGATATGCAGGGCGTCGGGCGCCACCTCGCCGTTCAGGAAGGCGGCGATGCCGGCGCCTTGAACCTCGGCGACGAGGGCAATACCATCCGCAATCAGGGCGCGATGCTGTTCTTGCGATTGAACCGTGTCGTCCGCGATCCACTCCAATCCCGGCGACTGCCGGAATATCTCGCCGGAACTGCGCTCGATCCCTGGCAGCAAGGACGTATCCTGATCGTTCGCAGCCCTGATGATGATCATGTGCTAAAATTCAGTCGGACGGCTAATTACTGACAAGCAAGCGTAGCCTGGATTGAGCGGCAGCGAAATCCAGGAGTCCGCCTCTCCGACACGCCACCCCGCATTTCGCTCGCGTTCAGTGCGGGCTACGGGTTGTTTCATCGTTCGCTCCGACGAGGATGTCTCATGCGCCATTTGTGGATTGCCTTGTTTCTTCTCTCGACGCCTGCCGTCGCGGCCGAGGTCGGCCCCTGCGACAATCTCGACCGGGTCAGCTTCCTGGTCGGGCAGACCAAGTCCTATTCGGGCGGCAAGATCACCACTGCTTATGTGGACACCGACGGCGAGCCGGTGTGCTGCAGCGCCCATCTCCTGGTCATCATTCCGGTCCCGGAGATCGGCTCGCAGTGCTTTGCGGTGAGCGACAAGGCGGGCGGCAAGGAGAGGAGTGCGCGCGGCTTCAACAACGTCGGCTTCGACAAGATCAAGGCGTCGTACGATCCCCAGCGCGGGCTGCTCTTGACGGTGCCGTATACGCTCTATGACGACGGCCGGACGGGCCGTCCGGGCCAGACCAGGGTGCGGGTCGATCTGCGCGGCGAAGGTTCGGTCAAGATCGAGCGGTAGCTGCGCGCGGACTTTCGGTCTTGGATCAACATGGCGGCGCCTTCGGCCTGCTCACCTCCCTCGCAAGCGGCAGTGCTGTCGCTTATGGCACGGCGCTGCTTCTCCCTCTCCCCATTTGGGGAGAGGGGCGGGGTGAGGGGGTAGCGAAGCGAGTTGGATGCGCCGTATTTGAGCTGGCTTTGGGCAAGTCCGGAATGATGTCGTGCTCGATCGATATGCCGGAGCCCCCTCACCCCAGCCCTCTCCCCGCTGGGGAGAGGGAGCCGGCTGCGGCGAGCGGCGACGCATCAGGAGAGCGACGACGCGAAGCCTTTGCACTTTGCTTTCTCGCCGGCCCACGTCGCTACGCCGCGTCCACCAACCCCCGCCTTCGCAACAACGCCTCCTCGCTCGGCAGCCGGCCACGGAACGCCGTGTAGGCCTCGTCGGGCGCGCGTGAGCCGCCGGCGGAGAAGATGTATTTCAACAGCCGCTCGGCGACGCCCGGGTCGAACACGTCGCCGGTCTCCTCGAAGGCCTGAAAAGCGTCGGCGTCGAGGACTTCGGACCACATGTAGCTGTAGTAGGCGGCCGCATAGTCGTCGTCGGCGAAGACGTGCTGGAAATGCGGCGGGCGGTGCCGCATGGCGATCTCGGCCGGCATGCCGATGCGCTCCAGGGCCTCCTCCTCGAAGGCGGCCGGGTCGAGGTCCTCGACCCAGGCGAGCGAATGGAAGTCGAGGTCGACCAGCGCCGAGGCGACGAACTCGACGGTCGTGAAACCCTGGTTGAAGGTGCGGGCGGCGACCAGCTTCTTGATCAGGGCGTCGGGCATCGCTTCGCCGGTCGCGTGGTGGCGGGCGAAGCGGGACAGGACCTCGGGGCGCTCCAGCCAGTGCTCGTAGAGCTGCGAGGGCAGTTCGACGAAATCGGTCTCGACCGAGGTGCCGGAAATGCGCGGATAGGTGACGTCGGAGAGGAGGCCGTGCAACGCGTGGCCGAATTCGTGGAAGAGGGTGCGGGCGTCGTCGAAGGACAGGAGTGTCGGCGCGCCGGCCTCGCCCTTGTTGAAGTTCATCACATTGACGATCAGCGGCCGGGTCTCGCCGTCGAGCCGGTCGCCGGCGAGCCGGTCCTGGTCGCGCAGCGAGGTCATCCAGGCGCCGCTGCGCTTGGAGGTGCGGCCAAAATAGTCGCCGAAGAACAGGCCCACATGGCGGCCGTCGCGGCCGGTGACTTCGAAGACGCGCACGTCCGGATGCCAGGTCGGCACGTCGGTGCGCGGCTTGAAGGAGAGGCCGAACAGCCGGTGCGCGGTGTCGAAGGCGGCCTCGATCATGCGTTCGAGCGGCAGATAGGGCTCGATCTCGCCCTCGGCGAGGTCGCAGCGCACCTTGCGCAGCTTTTCGGCGTAATAGCGCCAGTCCCACGGCGCGAGGTCGAAATTGCCGCCCTCGGCACGGATCATCTCCTGCATGGCGGCGCGGTCCGCATTGGCGCGGGCGACGGCGGGGCGCCACACCTTCTCCAGGAGGTCGCGGGCGGCGTCCGGGGTCTTGGCCATATTGTCGTCGAGCTGGAAGCGCGCATAGGTGTCGTAGCCGAGGAGGCGGGCCGCCTCGGCGCGCAGCCGCACCGTCTCGGCGATGAGCGGCTTGTTGTCGTGCTCGCCGTCGTGGTCGCCGCGGGCGACGAAGGCCCGCCATGCCTTCTCGCGCAGGTCGCGGCGGCTGGAGAGGGAGAGGAACGGCTCGACGCTCGAGCGCGACATGGTGACCAGATGGCCGTCGCGGCCGCGCTCCTTGGCGGCCGCGCGGGCTGAGGCGACCACATGGGCGGGCAGGCCGGCGAGGTCGTCGGGCAAAAGTTCCAGGACGGTACTCTGCTCGTCGGCAAGGACGTTCTGGCTGAATTGCGTCCCGAGCTCGGCCAGCCGCTCGACCATGTCGGACAGCCGTCGGCGGTCGGTCTCCTCGAGGCCGGCGCCGGCGCGCCGGAAGTCGAGATGGTAGCGCGTGAGGACGCGGGCCTGCTCGGCCGTGAGCGCGAGCGACGCGGCGTTCCGGCGCAGCTCCTCGACGCGCCGGAACAGGCCCTGGTTCATGTGGATGTTGCTCCAGTGGGTGGCGAGCCGCGGGCTGATGACGCGCTCGATCTCCAACAGGGCGTCGTTGCTGTCGGCGCCGACCAGCACGGAGAAGACGTCGGCAACCCGCTCCAGGAGGGCGCCGCTGCGCTCCAGGGCCAGGATCGTGTTGTCGAAGGAGGGCGCCGCCGCCAAGACGGCGATCTCCTCGATTTCGGCCTCGTGGTCCGCGAAGGCGCGCTCGAAGGCGGGCGCGAAGTGCTCCGGCCGGATCTCGGCGAACGGAGGTGCCCCGAAGGGGGCCGTCCAGTCGCGCAGGAGGGGATTGTCGGCGTCGGGGAGAGCGGCCATGGGCTTATGGGGTCCCGGGGTTGACGATTATCGGCGGGGATCACCGCCACATAGAAGTAGCGAGGCGGCGGCGGCAAGCGCTTCCCGCCGGCCGCGGCCTGCCCGCCGCCTGGCCGATTCGCGCGCCCGATTCGCCCGCCTGGTCTTTCTGCCGTATTGATGGGCTTGATTCGCGGCGGCATTTCGGGGAGATTGCCGGCCCGCAAACAAGGATGTCGATCATGTCGCAGGCCAAGTCCGGACGGCGCATTCATTGGCAGAACGTATCGACGGTCGTGAGCGCCGCGGTCCTCATCGCGGCGGAAGTGTTCGGCGCCGCCTTCGCGGGCGGCTGGGCGTTCGCCAATCTGTTCGGCCTCGGCGAATATGGGGCCTACGCCCTGCAGATCATCTTCTTCGTCGCCGGCCTGATGGTGATGGCGGCCTTCGTGCGCAACGGCATGCGCATCGAGCCGTTCGTCACCAGCCGCTGAGCGACAGCGCTTTCCGGCGCTGTTGCGGCGCCGAGTTGTGGCGCTGAACGACGGCGCTGCGCGACGGTGCTGAACGATGGCTCGGCGTGCTGTTTATTTGAAATCCACTCTTCGTTAACGCGTTCAAAACCGAACGGCTCGAACACCCCAGAAATTTTCCGGGGTGGCGCGATTTTTTCTTGCATTCCCGCCGCGCGCGACTATGTATCGCCCTGCCCAATTTCGCACGTGCCTGTGGCCGTGTGTCGGTTGGTGGGCATCCGGACAAGAGGCCGGACAGCCGCCCGGAGTGAGACCGCCAAGACGTCAAGTCTGCGGTCGTTTGCAGCTCCGAACACTTAACCGGCAGCCGGAGGCGAAACCGGCGCACCTCGTGCTCGACGGGGGACGCGGCTTAAAGCAACGACGGACGGGCTTTTTTGGTCTCTGCCGGTGTTCCATCCACCGGCTCGGGCTACCGAAGAGGCTTGTTTTTCATTGCCGGGCGTGCGGATCAGGGCCTCCCCTGCATCCAATCCAAGGCAGCACGGTCGGGTCGAGAGTGTTCGACTGACGTCGCGTCCCCATCGCGCGACGACAGCGGCCTCAACCCCCGCATCACATCGGGCGTTCGCGCCCCCTTTGACATGGGGAGTCAAACCCATGACCGCGCGCATTCGCGAATTCCTCCGCCATCGTGCCGAGGACGGTCCCTGCCTCGTCGTCGATCTCGACGTCGTGCGTGACAACTACGGCGCCTTCGCCAAGGCGTTGCCGGACACCCGTGTGTTCTACGCCGTCAAGGCGAACCCGGCCCCGGAAGTCCTGAGCCTTCTGGCGTCGCTCGGCTCCTGCTTCGACACCGCCTCGGTCGCCGAGATCGAGATGGTGCTCGCCGCCGGCGCCGCGCCCGAGCGCATTTCGTACGGCAACACCATCAAGAAAGAGCGGGACATCGCCCGCGCCTACGCGCTGGGGGTTCGCCTGTTTGCGGTCGACTGCAAGGCCGAGGTCGAGAAGATCGCCCGCGTGGCGCCGGGCTCACGGGTGTTCTGCCGCATCCTGTCGGACTGCGTCGGCGCCGACTGGCCGCTGTCGCGCAAGTTCGGCTGCGAGCCCGACATGGCCGCGGACGTGCTCGAGCACGCCCACCGGCAGGGGCTCGAGGCGCACGGCGTTTCGTTCCACGTCGGCTCCCAGCAGCGCAATCCGCATGCCTGGGACCGGGCGCTGGCCTCTGCGGCGGCCGTGTTCCGCGAATGTGGCGAGCGCGGCATCAACCTCGCCATGGTCAATCTCGGCGGCGGCTTCCCGACCAAGTACCTCAAGAACGTGCCGGCGGTGAGGTCCTACGGTTCGGCGATTTTCCGCTCGCTGCGCAAGCATTTCGGCAACCGCATCCCGGAGACCATCATCGAGCCGGGCCGCGGCATGGTCGGCAATGCCGGGCTGATCGAGGCGGAAGTCGTGCTCGTCTCCAGGAAGAGCGAGGACGACGAGGTGCGCTGGGTCTATCTCGACATCGGCAAGTTCGGCGGCCTCGCCGAGACCATGGACGAGGCGATCCGCTACCCGATCAGGACCGAGCGCGACCGCGACCAGATGGCACCGTGCGTCGTCGCCGGGCCGACCTGCGACTCGGCCGACGTGCTCTACGAGCGCGAGCCCTACCTGCTGCCGGTCAGCCTGGAGATCGGCGACAAGGTTCTGATCGAGGGCACGGGCGCCTATACGGCCACCTACTCGGCCTGCGCCTTCAACGGCTTTCCGCCGTTGCGGACGTATCACATTTGAAATCGTCCGCTTTTCTGCCGCCTCTCCCCGCCGCAAGTCGGGCTTGCCCGACTTGCGCACCCAAACACTGAACGCGGGCAAGCCCGGGTTCAGGCGGGGAAAGGCCGCCTGTCGCGCGTGGAAGCGTGTGACGGGCGGGTGAGGGGGCGCCTCCGCGGGCCGGAGCGCACCGAAACCGTCCCTCACCCCGACCTTCTCCCCGCAAGCGGGGAGGAGCAGGCGCCGCCCCCCGGGGCCGCTTCCATATTTCCCTTGTCCGCGCCGCGCGACTTGCCGCTGCGGCCGTGGAGGACTTTCGCCATGGTCTCGATCCGCCCCGAACGCCCCGGCGACATCGCCGCCCGCGAGAACCTGCTCGACCTCTGTTTCGGCGAGGCGCGCTTTCTGAAGTCGTCCGAGCGCCTGCGCGAAGGCCGCCGGCCTGCGGCCGGGCTCGCCTTCGTGGCCGTCGACCACGGCCGCGTCGTCGGCACCATGCGGCTGTGGCATGTGGACGCTGGCGGCCGGCCCGCATTGCTGCTCGGGCCGCTCGCCGTCGACCCGGCTTGCCGGGGCCGTGGAATCGGCGCCGCGCTGATGCGACGGGGGCTGCGGGCGGCGGCGCGTGCCGGCCACGCCGCCGTGCTCCTGGTGGGTGACGCGCCCTATTACGGCCGCTTCGGTTTTTCGGCCGCGACCACCGGCGCGCTTGCCATGCCGGGACCGTTCGAGCGCCACCGGCTGCTGGCGAGTGAGCTCGTGCCCGGCGCCCTCGACGGGGCTGCCGGCGCCATCCTGGCCGCCGGTCCGCGACGGGCCGGCGAGGGTCCGGCGGCCGCCGGGCCCCTCGCACAGGCGGCTTGAAATCCGCCTTTGTTTTCGTCATGGGCATGACGCCGGAGGCGTCTTTGTCCGCCGTGTCCCACCCCCGGGATATCGACCCCCGTTAGGAGTAGCGATCGATGACCCATTGGCCTGTGCACGCCCGTATCGACGGGCCCATCGTCATGATCGGTTTCGGCTCGATCGGCAAAGGCGCGCTGCCGCTGATCGAACGGCATTTCGCCTTCGACAAGTCCCGTTTCGTGGTCATCGACCCGGAAGACAAGGACCGCAGGATCCTCGACGAGCGCGGCATCCGCTTCATCCACCAGGCGGTCACGAAGGACAACTACCGGCACCTCCTGACCCCGCTCCTGACCGCCGGCGGCGGCCAGGGCTTCTGCGTCAACCTGTCGGTGGACACCTCTTCGGTCGACATCATGGAGTTGTGCAGCAAGATCGGCGCGCTCTACATCGACACCGTCAACGAGCCGTGGGCCGGCTTCTACTTCGACCCCAAGCTCGGGCCGGACGCGCGCTCCAACTACGCCCTGCGCGAAACGACGCTCAAGGCCAAGCGCGCCCGCAAGCCGGGCGCGACCACGTCGGTGTCGTGCTGCGGCGCCAATCCCGGCATGGTGTCGTGGTTCGTCAAGCAGGCGCTCATCAATATCGCCGCCGACACCGGCGTGGCCGTCGACGTGCCGACGGCGCGCGAGGAGTGGGCGCAGCTCGCCATGACGCTCGGCGTCAAGGGCATCCACGTCGCCGAGCGCGATACGCAACGGGCCAAGAGCCCCAAGACGCCGGACGTGTTCGTCAATACCTGGTCGGTGGAGGGCTTCGTGTCGGAGGGCCTGCAGCCGGCCGAGCTCGGCTGGGGCACCCATGAAACCTGGATGCCGGACAATGCCCGCACCCACAAGGAGGGCTGCGGGTCGGCCATCTATCTCCTGCAGCCGGGCGCCAATACGCGCGTGCGCAGCTGGACGCCGACGCCGGGCCCCCAATACGGCTTCCTGGTCACCCACAACGAGGCCATTTCGATCGCCGACTACCTGACGGTGCGTGACGGCGACAAGGCGGTGTACCGGCCGACCTGCCATTACGCCTACCATCCCGCCGACGACGCCGTGCTGTCGCTGCACGAGATGTTCGGACGCGCCGGCAAGGCCCAGGAAGAGTTCTACATCCTCGACGAGGACGACATCGTCGACGGCGCCGACGAACTGGGCGTGCTCATCTACGGCCATGCCCGGAACGCCTACTGGTACGGCTCGCAGCTCTCCATCGACGAGGCCAGGATGCTGGCGCCCTATCAGAACGCCACCGGCCTGCAGGTCACCTCGGCGGTGCTTGCCGGCATGGTGTGGGCGCTGGAAAATCCCACCGCCGGCATCGTCGAAACGGACGAGATGGACTTCCGCCGCTGCCTCGATATCCAGCTTCCCTATCTGGGGCCGGTGATCGGCCAGTACACCGACTGGACGCCGCTTTCCGGCCGCCCGGGCCTGTTCCCCGAGAACATCGACCCGAGCGATCCCTGGCAGTTCAGGAACGTGCTGGTGGGTTGAGAATAGGGCTCGTCATTTCGACGAACGAAGCGGCGACGCAGTCCGGGGTCTCGTTCGTGGTCCCCGGATCGCTTTGTCGGCCTCGCCGGCTCGCGATGACGGAGAGGCCGACGCGAGCCCGGTGAGGCGTACGGCAGCGAGCGCGACGCTCGCGCCGAGAAAGCCGCCGAACACGACATCGCTGAGGAAGTGATAGTTGGCGCCCACGAGTCCGACCACCGTGGCGGTGACCAGCAGGGCATAGATCGGGCGGAAACGCGGATAGCACATCCACAGCACCGTCATGGCCGCGCAGATGGCGGCCGTGTGTCCGGACGGAAAGGAGGCGTAGCCGGAGCCGCCATGGAAGAAATTGAAGCCGGACACACCGTCGCGGATCAACGACGGATTGTTCTCCGTCCAGGTCTCGGGCCAGGTGCGGCCGAACACGAGTTTGAGGAAATCCTTGGTCCCCGAAGTGACCGCTAGGCTGGCGCTGAAGGTCAGTGCCACGAGCTGCCAGCGCACCAGCGTGCGGCCGGTCAGGACCATCACCACGCCCACCATCACGATCAGGACGGCGATCGGAACGAAGAATTCCGGAATGCGCTGCATGTGGACGAAGATCGGCTGGCGAAGCTGATCATGGGCAAAATAGGACACCGGGCGGTCAAACGCGACGTAGCACAAGGCCGTTGCTGCGACCGCGACCACGAAGGCCACCCACCACCGTCCTTGCGCGCTCATGAAGCGTCTCCTTGCCCTGTCCGCAGACGATTCTTTCATCCTGCTCGCGGCCATATAGCAGCGGCACCCGGGTATGACTCGTCATTGTTACAGGCGTAGGCAAATGATGTTATCCGGCCTCTTGGCCGTGTCGTCCCTGAATTGCCTCGCCGGAGACCGATAGGGAGCTGGCCGAAGGTCGGACCCGCCGGGCTCGCAACGGCGCAGGCTTCCCTGGCAGTTCAGGAACGTGCTGGTGGGTTGAGCGGCGCGGCGGCGGGCGTCGACCGGCCGGGCGTCACGGCCGGCAGCAGGCCCGACATGCGCAGCGTCGCCAGTGCGACGCTCGCGCCCAGGAAGCCGCCGCCGATCATGTCGCTGAGGAAATGATAGTTGGCGCCCACCAGGCCGACCACCACGACCGCGACGGCGAGGACCGAGATCGGCCACAGGCGCCGCCACAATGCCCACAGCAGCGTCGCCGCGGTGGCGATGTCGGCCGTGTGGCCGGACGGAAACGCCGAATAGGCCCGCCCGCTCCGCCCCGGATTGAAGCCGAAGATACCGTCGCGGATCAGCGACGGATTGTCGTTCGACCAGGTCTCGGGCCAGGTCCGCCCGAAGACACTCTTGAGCTCGTCCGTGATCACCGTGGTGAGGAGGATCGCGACACTGCAGAAGAACAGGATTTTCTGCCAGCGGGCGAGCGTTCGGCCGAACAGTTGGAGGCCGCCCGTCACGAGGGCGACCGTCACGGCCGCGGGCAACAGCGGTTCGGACAATCTCTGCATCTGTACGAAAACCGCCTGGCGCAGATGCTCGTGGGCGAAATAGGCGATCGGCCGGTCGAGGAAGAAATAACTCGCGGTGCCGGCGAGCAGCGCGACTGCGGCCATCGTCCGCCAGTTGGGGGTCGTCGTCATGGTGGTCAGCATCCGCGCCGGGGAATCATGCGCGCGAAGCCTAGCATGGCCGTGGTTTGCATAGTTCTAATGCGGGGCCGGCGAACCATCAGGCCCGGGATTACGCCGCCTCCCGCCGGGGCAGGGGCGGATCGGCAGCCCGCTGGTATCGCGGCACGTGCGCAAGTCGTCGTGCGCAAGTCGTCGTCCGCAAGTCGTCGTGCGCAAGTCGGCGGCCGCCAGCCGTGCCGGTGCGCGCTCGGCGCCGATGTGGACGCGCCGGACTTCCATCGCTGTCTCTCCGAGTTCAGCCGCGCTTTCCGGAGCGCGCGCACATTCCGCTTCGACCACGCTGCGACAAGCTGCCGTAGAACAAACTACGTCTTGTCAGCGACTCTCGCCGGAATAAGTTCATGCGTGCAGGCGGAGCGACTTTTTCCCGACCATTCGTCTGGTAGTCAAAGCACCCCCGAAGCTGTTTCGCCGGCGAAAGCCCAGATACCTTGAGGTGCAAGATGAACATTCAGGTCGGACGGATTCTACTGGCGAGCGGGTTAGCACTGTTCGCTGCAGCTCCTTTCACACCGGCATCGGCCCAGAAATCGATGAGTGTCGATCTCGTCGTGGTCGGCGCCGGCGGCTCCGGCGTCTCTGCCGCGCGGCAGGCGCAGATGTCCGGCGTGAAGAACGTCGTCTTGATCGAAAAGCAGCCGGCGATCGGCGGCACGGCCAACTTCTGCGAGGGCATGTTCGCTGCCGAAAGCAGCCTGCAGTCGC
Source organism: Astrobacterium formosum (assembly GCA_030848545.1). Lineage (GTDB taxonomy): Bacteria > Pseudomonadota > Alphaproteobacteria > Rhizobiales > Xanthobacteraceae > Astrobacterium > Astrobacterium formosum. Next base: position 68,219 of record JAVDCA010000022.1, on the reverse strand, counting down.
AGGTCGGCATCGTCGTCACGCGTGAACATGCCTTCCGTACAATCATGGAGTACAGCCACTGGAAAGCCAATCCGCGGCTGGTGCGGGCGTTCATCGACAAATCGGCAGAGAGCATCGAGTGGATGAAGCAGAACGGCGTCGCATTCAAGTACGTCGCTGCCACCACCCCCGGTGCACCGATGACGTGGCACGTCTTCGACGGGCTGTGCAAGAAAGCGGTCAACACGCTTGCGGCCAGGTTCACAGAGAACGGAGGCAAGATTCTCACCAAGACGCCCGGCAAGTCGCTGATCAATGAGAAGGGCACGGTGCTCGGCGTGACGGCCGAGCAGGACGGTGCGCCGCTCGAGATTCGCGCCAAGGCGGTCATCATCGCCACCGGCGGCTACGCCAACAGCAAGGAGCTGATGACCAAATACACCGACTATCCCGACACGATTCCGATCGGCAATATCGGCAAGGACGGCGACGGCATCAAGATGGCATGGGCAGCCGGTGCCGCCAAGGAGGGCATGGGCGTGCTGCAGACCTATCGCCCGGGTCTGCCCAAGTACCTCGCCAACTCCCATCTCATGGCCGCCGCGCGTCAGCCCTATCTGTGGATCGACCACAACGGCTTCCGCTTCACCGACGAGACGATCCAGTCCAACTGGCCGTTCGCCGGCAACGCGCTGGTCAAGTCCGGCGGCACCGCGATTTCCATCTTCGACGCCGACACCAGGAAGTTCCTGGAAACCAACGGGATCGAACAGCCGATGGGAGAATATCTGCACTCCGGCTCGAAGCTGATGAAGTTCGAAGAGGAGCTGCAGAAGGAGATCGCAACCGGCAACAACAAGGCCTTCGTTGCCAATTCGCTCGCAGAGCTGGCGCAGAAGATCGGGGTCAATCCCGCCGTGCTCGAAGAGACGATCACGCAGAACAATACGTTCGCGGAACAGCGTGCCGACGGCCAGTTCTTCAAGAGCCCCAAGTTCCTGCGCCCGGTGAAGACGCCGCCCTTCTACGCCGTCAAGTTGCATCCGACCATGCTCGGCACCCTCGGCGGCGTGCGCGTCAACGAGAAGCTGCAGGCAGTCGGCGAGAACGGCATGCCGATTCCGGGTCTTTACGTGGTCGGCAATGACGCCGGCGGCATGTATGGCGACACTTACGACCTGCTGATGTCCGGCAGCACGATGGGCTTCGCCGTCAATTCCGGCCGCATCGCCGGCGAGAACGCGGCCAAATACATCGGCGCCGCCAAGTAGAACGCGGGTTCGTCGCGATGGAGACGCCTCCCATTTCTCGGTTCGTTTCCACGAGGAGACACCGGGCTTCGCCCACGAGCTCCGGATTCGCTCCTCTGCGGGCGAGGACAAGATATGGGAGGCCACAATTCGAGCAGGGGCCGCTTAGGCCATTTCGCCGGCCACGTGACGGCGGGCGGCTGTCGGGCCGTCCGTTCGCACCGGCACGCCGGCTAAGCCTCACAGCGTGATGATACCGGCCTCCGCCTCCTCGGTCCCGAAGGCGAGGCGGTCCCCGGAGGCGCTCCAGGTCAGTGCCGAAATGGGCGCCTTGCCGGGATGGCGGGCGATGATCTCGGCGCCGTCGTCGATACGCACCAGGAGCATCATGCCGTTCTCGTAGCCGACCGCGACGATGTCCTGCTGGGGATGGCAGGCAACTGCCGACACCCTGTTGTCGGCCGGGGCGAGCATTTTCGGGGCCTTGCCCATGGGGCCGTCCTTGCCCTGGAATGGCCACAGGATGAGCTGTGGCGCCCCGGATGTCGCGAGCCACCCGCCGGTGCCGCTCCAGGATATGGACTGCACCTTGCCGGCATAGCCGGACATGCGCATGTCCTTGGCGTCGGTGAGGCGCCAGCCGTGCAGGGCCGGCTCCTGCATGGCGGTGATGAGAAAGCGCCCGTCCGGGCTGAAGGAGACGTCGAGATGGGAGCCCTTCCAGGCGAGCGTCTCGGCCTTCGCGGAGGCGTTGGGAAACCAGAGCGTGACGCCGTTGTAGTGGGCGACGGCGAGCCGAAAACCCTTGGGGGCGAAGGCGAGGCCGCCGGCGCTCGACGGCAGGTCGAGGCTCTTCTCGGCGCCTTTCGGGGTCCTGACGAAGGCCTGTTTGCCGGCCGCCCAGGCGACCGTGCCGTCGCGGGCGGTGGCGACGCGATCGATCCAGCGTTTCTTGGCATCCGCGGCGATCGTTCGCGCCTCGCCGGCGCCGTCGACGACGCCGATCGAGCCGTCGTCGCCGCCGGTGACGATGCGGGCGCCGTCCCCGGCCGAACACAGGATGGCGCCCTGGTGGGCGTTGACGCGCCGCTCGCCGGCTTCGCCGGCGATCAGGACGGCTTCCTCGCCGAGCACGAAGGCGGCCTCCGTGCCGAGGAAATGGACCGCCGTCACGGCCGCTTCGACCGCGACCGGACGGATGCGCTCGACGATCGAGGCGACCTCGCTTCTCGTGTCACTCACGTGCCGAAAGTCTCCTTCAGGCGACGCAGCCGTCGAAGCCCGACTGGATCAGGTCCAGGGGCAATTCGCGGCCGATGAAGATCATGCGGCTGAGGCGCGGCTCGTCGGCATTCCACGGCCGCTGATGGTCGCCGTCCAGGATCATGTGCACGCCCTGCATGACGAAGCGGTCGGGATCGTCCTTGAACGACAGGATGCCCTTGCAGCGCAAGATCTTCTGGCCCTCCTGCGCCACCAGTTGCTGGATCCAGGGGAAGAACTTGTCGGGATCGAGCGGCTTGTCGGTCTTGAGCGACAGGGACTGCATGTCCTCGTCGTGGAAGTGCTGGAGCCCGTGGTGGTGGCCGTGGTCGTGCCCGTGGTGGCCGTGATCATGATCGTGGCCATGGTCGTGTCCATGATGGTCGTGCCCGTCATGACCATGATGGTGATCGTGGTCGTCCTCGGTCTCGAGGAAATGCGGCTCGAGGTCGAGAATGCGGGAGAGCTCGAAGGCATTGCGGCCGAGCACCTCCGGCAGCGGCACGGCGCAGCGCTGGGTGCGGTGGATTTTGGCGTAGGGGTTGATGGCGCGGATGCGCGCTTCGGTCTCGCGCAAGTCGCCGGCTTCGACCAGATCGGTCTTGTTGATCAGGATGACGTCCGCGAAGGCGATCTGGTTCTTGGCCTCGGGGGCGTCGCCGAGGCGGTCGCGCAGCCATTTGGCGTCGGCGACGGTGACGACGGCGTCGAGTTTGGTCCGGCGGCCCACATCCTCGTCGACCAAGAAGGTCTGGGCGACCGGAGCAGGATCGGCGAGCCCGGTGGTCTCGATGATGATGGCGTCGAACTTGCCCTTGCGACGCATCAGGCCCTCGATGATGCGGATCAGGTCGCCGCGAATGGTGCAGCAGATGCAACCATTGTTCATCTCGAAGACTTCCTCGTCGGCATTGACGATCAGGTCATTGTCGATGCCGATTTCGCCGAACTCATTGACGATGACCGCGTATTTCTGCCCGTGCGGTTCCGACAGGATGCGATTGAGAAGGGTCGTCTTGCCGGCGCCGAGATAGCCGGTCAGAACCGTGACGGGAATTTTATCGGTCATGGGAAGCTCCGTTGGCGTCTCTATATAGGTGAGGCGGAGGCGGAACGGAAAGGGCCGCAGCCCAATGCATCGCCATGTCCGGTCTTCGCCGCCGGCATGGCGCCTTTCGTCCCATCCCCTGTCGCCGGCCGCCGAACGGGCCTAACCTGCGGGTTCGTCCTTGCCGCCTCCGGGTCCGATGTCCCCTCTCAATCGCCTCGCCGTTCTCGCCAGCCTCATCGATCGCGCCAATTCCGCCCTCGGCCGCACGGTAGCTTGGTGTGCGCTCGTCATGGTGCTGGTCCAGGTCGCGGTGGTGGGCATGCGCTATGTCCTCGGTCTCGGATCCCTCTGGCTCACCGAGGCCATCATCTATGCCCACGCCACCCTGTTCCTGATGGCGGCAGCCTGGACGCTCCAGGCCGGCGGTCATGTGCGGGTCGACATCGTCTATGCACGCGCCCGCCCGCGCACCAAGGCCTGGATCGATCTCCTCGGCGCGCTGGCCTTCCTCCTGCCCTTCGCCGCCATGCTGGCCTGGCTGTCGCTGCCCTATGTGGGCCGCTCCTGGGTCATCCTGGAGCGCTCGCGCGAGGCGAGCGGCCTGCCGCTCGTCTACGCGCTCAAGACCCTGATCCCGCTGTTCGCCATCTCGCTCGGCCTGCAGGGCGTCGCGCAGGCGATCCGGGCAGGGCTGGTGCTGATCGCGTCCGCCGAGGAGCACGGGCGATGATGTCGTGTCGTGAACTGGCCGGAGCCATCGACCTGATGCGGCGCCGCTCGCCGCAGCCGGCTCCCTCTCCCCTGCGGGGAGAGGGTTGGGGTGAGGGGGCTCCGGCGATTCGATCGCGCACGGCATCGTCCCACTCTTGCCAGACTTGGCGAGAAGACTGTGCACCCAACTCGCTTCGCTACCCCCTCACCCCGGCCCTCTCCCCAAAAGGGGAGAGGGAGAAGCGGCGCCGTGCCCTGGGCGCGCATCACCCGCGCCGAGTCTTCCCATGATCCTCCCCGAAGTCCTCGCGGTCGCCATGGTGGGGGCCATGTGCGGGCTGCTCCTGGCCGGCTATCCGGTGGCGCTGACGCTCGCCGGCGTGTCGCTGATGTTCGGCTTCGCGGGCGATGCCTTCGGGGTGATGAGCCTGTCGCTCCTCGGCGCTTTGCCGCAGCGCATCTTCGGCATCATGACCAACGACGTGCTGCTGGCGATCCCGCTGTTCGTGTTCATGGGCGTGATGCTGGAGCGCTCCCGCGTCGCCGAGGATCTTTTGGAGACCATGGGGCGCCTGTTCGGCTCGCTCACCGGCGGGCTCGCCATCGCGGTCACCATCGTCGGCGTGCTGCTCGCCGCCGCCAAGGGTATCGTCGGCGCCACCACGGTCACCATGGGGCTGATCGTGCTGCCCACCATGCTACGCTATGGCTACGACAAGCGCCTTGCCGCCGGCACGGTGGCGGCGACCGCCACTCTGGCGCAGATCTTTCCGCCCGCGACCGTCTTGGTGCTGCTCGGCGACCAGATGGGCAACGCCTATCAGGCCGCCCAGCTCGCCCAGGGCAATTTCGCGCCGCGCTCGGTCACGGTCTCGGACCTGTTCGCCGGCGCCATCGTGCCGGCTGGGACACTGGTTGCCCTCTATCTCCTGTTCCTGATCGCTGTGGCGTTCTTCTTTCCCAAAACCTCGCCCGCCATGCCGCCCGACCCGCAGGCGCCGCGCGGCTTCGCCATGGCGCGCCGGCTCCTGGCCGCCCTGGTGGCGCCGATCGGGCTCATCGTCGCCGTGCTCGGCTCGATCCTCGGAGGGCTCGCGACTCCGACCGAGTCGGCGGCGATCGGGGCCTTCGGGGCGATCCTCTTGGCACTGCGGCGCTTCGACGGCGATGGCGGCTGGATCAGGACCGTGCTGGTCCCGGTGCTGCACCGGACCACCCAGGTCACCAGCATGATCTTTTTGATCCTGATCGGCGCGACGCTGTTCAGCCTCGTGTTTCGCGGGCTCGGCGGCGACGACATGGTGCACCATGCGCTGTCCGACCTGCCGGGCGGCACCGCCGGGGCGGTTCTCGCCGTGATGCTCGCCGTGTTCTTCCTCGGCTTCGTGATGGACGCCTTCGAGATCATCTTCGTGGTGGTGCCGATCGTCGCCCCGGCGCTCCTGCAGATGCCCGGCGTCGACCCGGTCTGGCTCGCCGTCATGCTGGCCATGAACCTGCAGACCTCCTACATGCACCCGCCGCTCGGCCCGACCCTGTTCTTCCTGCGCGGCGTCGCGCCGCCGGAGATCACTACGGCGCACATCTATGTGGGGGTCATCCCGTTCATCGTCATCCAGCTCGCCATGCTGGCGGTGCTGTGGTTCGTGCCGGCGCTCGCGACATGGTTGCCCCAGTCGCTCTACGGAGGGTAGAACAGGCGGGCAACGACCCGGGGAGGAACATGCGGGCCGCACAATTGTTCGACCTCACCGGCCGCGTCGCGCTGGTCACCGGCGCCTCCAGCGGCCTGGGCGCACGCTTCGCCAGGGTGCTGGCAGCAAATGGTGCCGCCGTCGTGCTGGTGGCCCGGCGCGCCGGCCGGCTCGACGCCATGCGGGCGGAGATCGAGGCTGGTGACGGGCGTGTGCTCACGGTCTCGGCCGACGTTCTCGACCGCGCCGCCATGCGGGCCGCATACGATGCCGCCGAACGGGCGTTCGGCCCCGTCACGGTTCTGGTCAACAATGCCGGCATTGTCCACAGCGACCGCGCCCTCGACCTGTCCGAGGAGGGCTGGCGGCAGGTGCTCGCGACCAATCTCGACGCGGTGTTCTTCTGGGCCCAGGAGGGGGCCCGCCGCATGACGGCCGCCAAGACCGCGGGTTCGATCATCAATATCGCCTCGATCCTCGGGCTCGGCGCCGGCAAGGGCGTCGCCGCCTATGCGGCCGCCAAGGCCGGCGTCATCCAATTGACGCGGGCGCTGGCGCTCGAACTCGCCTTCAAGGGCGTGCGCGTCAACGCCATCGCGCCGGGCTGGTTCGTGACCGATGCCAATCGCGACTATCTCGCCAGCAGCGCCGGCGACAAGATCAAGCGTGCGATCCCGGTCGGCCGCTTCGGCCAGGATGGCGATCTCGACGGCGCGCTGCTTCTGCTCGCCTCCGAGGCCGGCCGCTTCATGACCGGCACCACCATCGTGGTCGACGGCGGCCAGGTGGTGGCGCTGCCGGGGTAGCCACGAACAGAACGCGGCCAAGCCGCGGCTGGTACAGCAGGGAAAACGCCTCATGGACTTCACGCTGTCTCCCGAGGTCGAAGCGTTGCGCCGAAATGTCCGCGCCTTCGTGGCCGAACACGTTCTGCCGCTCGAAGACGACCGCGCCAATTGGGACGCGCACGAGAACATCCGCACCGACGTCCTCGCCGGCGTGCGCGCCAAGGCGCGCGCCGCCGGCCTGTGGGCCCCGCAGGCGCCGAAGCAGTACGGCGGCATGGCGCTGCCGGTCGTCGCCTGGGCGGGGATTTACGAGGAGGCGGCGCGCTCTTTGTTCGGCCCGCTCGCCATCCACTGTATGGCGCCCGACGACGGCAACATGAACCTCCTTGCCCGCGTCGGCACACCAGCACAGCAGGACAAGTGGCTTGCACCCATCGTCGCCGGCAAGGTGCGTTCATCCTTCGCCATGACCGAGCCCCATCCGGGCGGCGGCTCCGATCCCGGCATGATCAGGACGCGGGCCGAGCGGCGCGGCGGCAAATGGGTGGTCACGGGACGCAAATGGTTCATCACCGGCGCCGAGGGCGCCGCCCATTTCATCCTGATCGCGCGCACCTCGGACGATCCCCGCCGCGGCCTGACCGCATTCCTGCATCACAAGGGCCAGCCCGGCTGGAAGATCCTGCGCCGCATCCCGATCATGGGGCCGGAGGAGCACGGCGGCCATTGCGAGATCGAGTATGACGGCCTGGAAATAGCCGACGAGGACGTGCTGATGCAGGTGGGCGACGGCCTCAAGGCGACGCAGATCAGACTCGGGCCGGCGCGGCTGACCCATTGCATGCGCTGGCTCGGCTGGTCCAAGCGCTGCATGGAGATCGCGCAGGACTACGTGAACCGGCGCGAAGGCTTCGGCATCCGCCTTGCCGATCGCGAGAGCGTGCAGATCAAGCTGGGCGAACTCGCCCACCAGATCCAGATCGGACGGCTGCTCACCATGCATGCGGCGTGGCAGCTCGACCAGGGCGCCCGCGCCCGCAAGGAAATCTCCATGGCCAAGATCCAGGTCGCCGACACGCTGCACCAGGCCGCCGACGTCGCCATCCAGCTCAATGGGGCGCGCGGTTATTCCAAGGATACGGTGCTGGAGTGGATCTATCGCTACGCCCGTTCGGCCCGCCTCGTCGACGGGGCTTCGGAAGTCCACAAAATGGTGCTGGCGCGGTTTCTGCGCGACGAGGGGCGCGACTTCTGGGGCTGGGGTTCGGGCGAGAGCGCCTGACCTAAAGACAGCGACGAAAGTTTTTGGGCGATGTGTCGGCGGCGTTCCCGCGCGCGGTGCCGGGATGGGTATCGCGGGCGCCGAACAGCAAATTCGTACCATCTATTGCGCGAATGGCCGGCGCCGCTCGCGCTTACGTTTGCGTCTTTTATACACATTCGACTTAACTTGCTCGGGATCTGACGAACGAGAATGCGTTCGTCGAAAGGGCGACATCGCCGACCGCCGAGGCGATGTCGTTTTTGGATCCGCGGCAGATTCTGCAGCCTAGAAGCGTGGGGCTTCACATGATCCGTCGTTTCCGCGTCAAGGCGCGTCTGATGTTTGCCTTCGCGTTGATGCTCACGAGCCTGCTCGGCTTCGGCTGGCACATCCTGTCGGCCAAATGGGCGGTGCGAACCGAAATGGCGCATCTGGAAGACCTGTCGACGAGCGTCGCCGCCGCCAGCCACCTGATCCACACGCTGCAGCAGGAGCGCGGCACCTCTTCCACCTATCTCAACAGCAAGGGCGCGCAGATGCGCGACCAGCTCGCGACGATACGCCGAGCCAGCGACGCCAACCTGTCGAAGGCCAGAGCTTCGTTCGCCGCTGTCGCCAGTTCTACCGGCGAATTCGCCGCTGCGATGACCGAGGCCTGGCGATTTGCGGACATGCTCGCCGTCAGGCGGCAAGCCGTCGATGCGTTGATGCTGACGCCGCCCGAGTCGTTCGCCTTCTACACCGACCTGATCGGCAGCCTGTTGGACGGCGCCGTCGCCGTCAGCAAGCTGAGCAGCCGTGGCGACGTGACGGCGGCCTTGCAGAATTACGTGGTCTTCATGCGCGGCAAGGAGCAGGCGGGCCAGGAACGTGCGACCGGCGCCGGCGGGCTCGCCGCGGGTGGTTTCGATCAGGCCTCGTATGCGCGGTTCGTCGGCCTTGCGGCGGCGCAGGGGCAACTGCTGGGAGTTTTCGAGAAGGCTGCGGCGCCGGCGCAGCGCCGGGCATTCGCGCAGGCCATGTCGGAGCCCGTCAATGCCGATGTCGAGCGCATGCGTCAGGCGATCCGTGCCGCCGGGCCTGCGGTCGCCGTCCCGGGCATCGCGGCGACCGCCTGGTTCGCCGCCACCACGGCGCGCATCGATATCCTCAAGCGGGTCGAGGACCTGCTGGCGACCGATCTCTCCGCCATGACGGGGGCGATCCGGACGGCGGCGACGAACGAGCTGCTGCTGGCCGGATTGGCGGCGATCCTGGTGTTCGCCGCCAGCATAACGGTGGTTCTGGCCTTGGGACGCAGCATCACCAATCCGATCCGCGAACTCTCGAACACCATGACGGGTCTGGCCGATGGACGTCTCGACATCGACGTGCCGGGACGAACCTGCCGCGATGAAATCGGCGACATGGCCCGCGCCGTGGAGGTGTTGCGAATCCACGCCCTCGATCGCCTGCGCCTGCAGGAGGAACAGCGTGCGGCCGAAATGCGCGCTGCCGAAGAGCAACGCGTGGCCGAGGTCCAGGAACTGGCGCGCCAGGCAGCGATCGAGGAGAAGGCCATGCAGGAACGCACCGCGGCGATGCACAAGCTCGCCGACCAGTTCGAAAGCGTGGTCGGAGAGATCGTGAACACGGTGTCGTCGGCTTCCAACGAACTCGAGGCCACCGCGGATTCTCTGACACACAATGCCGGCGTCACCCATGACCTCACGGGTGCCGTCGCCGCCGCCTCCGCCGACGCCTCGACCGACATGCAGAGCGTCGCGGCGGCGACCGAAGAGATGGCGGCCTCGGTCGCCGACATCAGCCGCCAGCTGCACGAGTCCGCCGGAATCGCCGCGCGCGCCGTCGAGCAGGCGGACAAGACGGACGTGAGGATCTCCACATTGGCGGACGCGGCGGCGCGTATCGGTGCCGTCGTCAACCTGATCACCGCCATTGCGGAGCAGACCAACCTGCTCGCCCTCAACGCCACCATCGAGGCCGCCCGCGCCGGCGCTGCCGGCAAGGGCTTCGCGGTCGTCGCCAGCGAGGTCAAGGCCCTGGCGGGGCAGACCGCCAAGGCGACCGAGGAGATCGGGCAGCAGGTCGCGAGCATCCAGAACATCACCCGCGACTCGGTCGCGGACATCAAGGCGGTCGGCGAAATCATCGGCCGGATCGCCGAGATCGCCGCCGCCACATCGGCCACTGTCGACGGGCAGTCGGCGGCGACGCGGGAGATCGCCCGCAACGTACAGCGGGCCGCCCAGGGCACCGCAAAGATTGCCGCCGACATCGATGCCGTCGACCGCGGGGCCGGGGAAACCGGTGCCGCTTCCGGGCAATTGCTGGCGGCGGCGCGCTCGCTGGCGCGGGAGAACGACCAGCTCAAGATGGAAGTCGACAAGTTCCTGGTCACGGTCCGCACCGGTCCCGCCGACCGGCGCCGGCGCGACGACCCGAATTACAAAGGGCCAGAACGGCGCGCCGATCGTCTCCAGAACCGCAAGTCCGGCGCTGCGGCCGGCTGACCATGGGCGTTAACCCTGCTCCTTAAGCCTTCCGTAACGTTATACTTGCGGCCAGGTGGTGACGCGTGCAGGGTTGTGGCCGGTAATGGGAGGCGCCGATGATCGAACGACGCAAGGAGCCACGATGGCCGGCCCTCATGGGCGGGCGTATCGTTCATCCTCATCGCGATTGGACGACGAGTTGTATCGTGCGCAACCTCTCGCCGTCCGGTGCGCGGATCGATCTGACCCGGGACATGCTGGTCCCCGAAGAGTTTTCGCTACGCATACCGTGGAAGAAGCTCGAATTGAGGATGCGCGCCCGATGGCGGGACGGCCATCAGGTGGGCCTGGAAGCGACGGTCGCGACCTCGACGTGCCCCATCGATCTGGAAATCGTGCGCCGCATGCGTGACGTCGAACTCGGCAGTCGGGCGCTCAAACGTCGGCTGGCCGACATGAGTGAAGCCTAGCTTCGGTCGATCGATCACCTCCGCATTTGCCGAATTCCCTGCTCCTGTTCATCCAGGAGGCCTCGTCCGCGCCGAATCGAAACCAACCGCGCCCGCATGTGTTGTCCCTTCGATGCGGTTCTTCGACGAATCCTTGCGGCTCGCCAATATTCCCCCGTGGGCCCGATACGCCATGACGACGGTGTTGGTGCTGTTGGCTTTCGGTGCCCGGCACCTGCTCGCCCAGACGGTTCCCTTCGGCGGCTATCCGTTCCTGCTGTTCTTCCCGGCCATCATCCTCGCCGCCATGCTGTTCGACCGCGGCAGTGGCATCCTTGCGGTCGTCATGTCGTCCGTCCTGGCCGACTATTTCATCCTCGAACCGGTCGCCAGCTTTGCCATCGAGCGGCCGTCGGACTGGCTCGCCTTCGTGATCTTCGTGGCGTCGGGGCTGGCGACCGCGACGCTGATCGAGAGTTTCCATCGCGTCTATAGCGAACTGTCCCTCGTGCATCACCGGCTGCAGGCGGCCCATGATGAACTCACGAAGGCGCACGAGGTCGTCCGCAATTCCGAGCACCAGAAGGACATCCTGATGCAGGACCTGTCCCATCGCACCAAGAACGACCTGATGATGGTCTCGGCGCTGGTGCAGATGCAGTCCCGCACCGTCGCCGACGAGGGAGCTCGCGCCATCCTGGCCTCGGCGCGCGAGCGCATCCATGTGATCGGCCGCGTCCATGATCGTCTGACGCGCCGCGCCGGGTCGGTGGTGGTCGACGTGCGCGACTTTCTCTGCGGGCTGTGCGACGAGCTGCGCAGCGCCATCGTGGGCTCGCGCCCGGTCGCCCTCCTGTGCGACATCGGAAGTCATTCCATATCGCACGCACAATCGGTGGCGCTCGGCCTCATCGCCAACGAACTGATCACCAACGCGGTGAAATACGCCTTTCCGGACGACCGCGACGGCACCATCCGGGTGGCGTTCGAGCGCCACGACGACGAGTTCTGCCTGCGTGTCGAGGACGACGGCATCGGCATGCGTAAGGCGCCCGACGCCGACGGCAATCCCGGCACCGGCCAGCGCCTCGTGCGCGCCCTGGCGCTCCAGCTTCGCGGCCGCTTCGAATACACGCCACGCGAACCCGGCACCGCCTTCACGATCACGTTCCCGAGCGAATCCGCCGGCTGATTGATCGGCGGGTCTTTCCTTCGCGGAGAGGATATCTCGCCGTTTCTATGGCGACCGGCATCTTCATGGACCGATCAAGATGAGAAGCATCGAAGCGGGTGCAGGCCGAACGGGTCGTGCCGCTGGACCGTTTCCGTAACCCCGCCACGCGCATGTTGAATGCGGTCGAGTGACCGGTTGGCTCTATCGGCGATCGACCGGTACCTCGCTGCGCGGTGCGATTGGTCGAACTAAGTAGGCGGAGGCGCTTGACCGGGCACCGGCGCAAACGGCAAGATCACGTTCGCGTGCACGAAATGCGCTGATCAACAGTGCCGGCACCGCAAAGCGCCCTCGAGGCGCACGAAAGAGGGGAAACGCCGTGGTCGATGCGCCCGCCGTGCAGGCGGACACATTCCCAAAGCTGCTGGCCCGCAACGCCGCGCGATTCCGCGGCCGGACAGCCTTTCGCCATAAGGATCTCGGCATCTGGCAGAGCTGGACCTGGGACCAGGTCCACGACATCGTCCGCGCCATGGCGGTGGGACTGCATCGGCACGGCGTCCGCCGTGGCGACGCCATCGCGATCGTGGGCGGCAACCGGCCGCTGCTCTACTGGTCGATCATGGCGGCGCAGATGCTGCGCGCCGTCCCGGTGCCGGTCTATGCCGACGCGGTCGCCGACGAACTCGCCTTCGTGCTCGCCCATACCGAGGCGCGCTTCGCCGTCGCCGAGGACCAGGAGCAGGTCGACAAGATCCTCTCGGTCGCCGAGCGGCTGCCGAAACTCGAGCGGATGGTCTACGACGAGCCGCGCGGCCTGCGCGACTACGACCACCAGCGCCTGCACGCCATCGCGACGATGATCGAGGAGGGACGCGCCGCCCTTGCGGACAACGCGACGGCGCGCTGGCTCGACGACGAGATCGCCTCGGGCCAAGGCAGCGACCCGTCCATCATCCTCTATACGTCGGGGACGACCGGCACCTCCAAGGGCGTCGTCCTCGCCGCCAAGGGCTGCATCGATGCTGCCGCCGATACGGTCGGGTTCGACCGCCTCGACGAGAACGACGTCGTGCTCGCCTATCTGCCGCTCGCCTGGGTGGGCGACCACTATCTCAACTACGCCCAGGGGATGGTCTCTGGTTTCTGCATGGCGTGTCCGGAAACGCCCGACACGGCGCAACAGGACCTGCAGGAGATCGGGCCGACCTTCTATTTCGCCCCGCCGCGCGTGTTCGAGCAGATGCTCACGCGCGTGTGGATCAGGATCGAAGACGCCGGCGCCATCAAGCGGCACATGTTCCACTACTTCATCGGCGTTGCGCGCCGCCACGGCGAGGCGATCCTCACCGGCCGGCCGGTGCCGCTTCATGGCCGGTTCCTTTACGCCCTCGGCCGCGTGCTCCTGTACGAACCGCTGAAGAACGTGCTCGGCTTCTCGAATATCCGCACCGCCTACACGGCCGGCGAAGCGATCGGGCCGGACCTGTTCGCGTTCTATCGCTCGCTCGGCATGAACCTGAAGCAGCTGTACGGCCAGACCGAAGCGTTCCTGTATGTGACCTGCCAGCCGGACGGCGAAATCCGCTCCGACACGGTCGGGCCGGCGGCGCCCAATGTGGCGCTGCGCATCGCCGACAATGGCGAAGTGCAATTCAAGTCGCCGGGCATGTTCGTCGGCTATTTCAAGGACGAGGCCAAGACCGCCGAAGCGCTGACGCCGGACGGTTTCGTCAAGACCGGCGATGCCGGCTTCATCGATTCTGCGACCGGGCACCTGAAGATCGTCGACCGCGCCAAGGACGTGGGCCGGCTGAATGACGGCACGCTGTTCGCGCCAAAGTACATCGAGAACAAGCTGAAGTTCTTTCCCGACATCCGCGAGGCAGTCGCTTTCGGCGATGGGCGCGGCTTCGTCACCGTGATGCTCAACATCGACCTCGTCGCGGTCGGCGACTGGGCGGAGCGGCACAACATCGCCTATGCGTCCTACCAGGAGCTCGCCGGGCACCCGCAAGTCTACGAACGGCTCGGCCGGCACGTCGCCGCGGTCAACGGCGCGCTGGCCGAAGAGCCCGCCATGGCGGGCGCCCAGATCCGCCGCTTCCTGATCCTGCACAAGGAGCTCGACGCCGACGACGGCGAATTGACCCGCACCCAGAAGGTGCGCCGCTCCTTCATCGCCGAGCGCTACGCGCCGCTGCTCACGGCGCTCTACGATGGTTCGACGGCGGCGGACATTTCGACCGAGGTGAGCTTCGAGGACGGCCGCAAGGGAATGCTGTCGGCGCGGGTAGCGATTGCCGAGGCCGAGGTCGTCGGGGCGGTGACGCGCGACGAGGAGAAGGCGGCATGAGGTTGTTCGCACGACATATCGCCGCTTTCACCTCTCCCCGCTTGCGGGGAGAAGTCGCTGCACGAAGTGCGGCGGGTGAGGGGGCGCTTCCCCAAGCTCCTCGCCCGCGGCCAGAGCCCCTCACCCCGACCCTCTCCCCGCCAGCGGGGAGAGGGAGAAGAGGCGGAGCCTCCCCATGAGAGCCCCCTCCGAAACCGCCGCCGGCGAAACGCTGCTCGCGGTCGAGGCCGTGTCGCTGTCGTTCGGCGGCGTCAAGGCGCTCACCGACGTCTCGTTCGATATCCGCCGCGGCGAGATTCGCGCCATCATCGGGCCGAACGGTGCCGGCAAGACCTCGATGCTCAACGTCGTCAACGGCTTCTATCATCCCAACACGGGCCGCATCACCTTCAAGGGGACGACGCGGCCGAAGATGCGGCCGCACGAGGCGGCGCGCGGCGGCATCGCCCGCACGTTCCAGAACGTCGCCTTGTTCCGCGGCATGACGGCGCTCGACAACATCATGGCGGGGCGGACGCTGAAGATGCATCGCGGCTTCTTCTGGCAGCTCCTGCGCCACGGCCCCGCCATGGCGGAGGAGGTCGAGCACCGCCGCAAGGTCGAGGACATCATCGACTTCCTCGAGATCGCCCATATCCGCAAGGTGCCGGTGGGCCGGCTGCCCTACGGCCTGCAGAAGCGCGTCGAGCTTGGCCGCGCGCTCGCCATGGAGCCGGAACTCCTGCTCCTCGACGAACCCATGGCGGGCATGAACCTGGAAGAGAAAGAGGACATGTCGCGCTTCATCGTCGACCTGAACGACCAGTTCGGCACCTCGATCGCGCTGATCGAGCACGACATGGGGGTGGTGATGGACCTCTCCGACCGGGTCGTCGTGCTCGAATACGGCCACAAGATCGCCGACGGCACTCCCGACGAGGTCAAGGGCGACCAGAAGGTGATCGATGCCTATCTGGGCGTGGCGCATTGAGGGGGGATGAGTATGGACGAACTTTATCGCTTGCCGCAGCCTGCTCCCTCTCCCCGGCGGGGAGAGGGCTGGGGTGAGGGGGCTCCGGCGCGGCGATCGTGGGCCATCTCGTCCCATACTACTTTGATCCGGCGTGGGGTCCGCGCACCCAACGGGCTTCGTCACCCCCTCACCCCAACCCTCTCCCCTCCGGGGAGAGGGAGAAGGGGCGCTGTGCCATGAACCTCCTCTACGCCATCTTCATCGACCCGTTCGTCCAGATGGGCGGGGCACCCGATCTGCTGGTGCAGACCCTGTGGGAGGGGCTCGTCGCCGGCGTGCTCTACGCCCTGATCGCGCTCGGCTTCGTCCTCATTTTCAAGGCCTCGGGCGTGTTCAATTTCGCCCAAGGCATCATGGTGGTGTTCGCGGCTCTCACCCTGGTCGGCCTGCACGAGAAGGGCGTGCCGGCCTTCCTCGCCCTGGCGATGACGATAGCGGTCATGTACGGCCTCGCCTTCGCGGTCGAACGATTGATGTTGCGACCGCTGGTCAACCAGCCCGACATCATCCTGTTCATGGCGACGTTCGGGCTGACCTACTTCCTCATCGGCCTCGGCGAACTGGTGTTCGGCGGCAATCCCAAGGTGATGATCGCCGATGCGCTCTTCCTTCCCAAGGGCGCGATCGAGTTCAAGTTCGCCGGCGGATTCGTGTCGCTGCAGAAGATCGACATCGCGGCGGCGGTGATCGCCTCGATCATGGTCGTCGCCCTCGCCACCTTCTTTCAGGTGACCCGCATCGGCCGGGCGCTGCGCGCCGTCGCCGACAGCCACAAGGCGGCGCTGTCGGTCGGCATCTCGCTCGAACAGATCTGGGTGATCGTCTGGTTCGCCGCCGGCGTCGTCGCGCTCACCACCGGCATCATGTGGGGGGCGCGCTCGGAGGTGTCGTTCTCGCTGCAGATCGTCTCGCTCAAGGCGCTGCCGGTCCTGATCCTCGGCGGCTTCACGTCGATCCCGGGCGCCATCGTGGGCGGCCTCATCATCGGCATCGGCGAGAAGATCGGCGAATTCTACTGGGGTCCGCTGCTCGGCTCCGGAATCGAGAGCTGGCTCGCCTATTTCATCGCCCTCGTGTTCCTCCTGTTCCGGCCGCAGGGCCTGTTCGGCGAGAAGATCATCGAGAGGATTTGAGGAATGACGCGCGCTTGCTCAGCGTCGATCGGCCTCATCCTGAGGAGCGCTCGTCTTCGAGCGCGTCTCGAAGGATGGGGCCGCCCCCGCCCTTCGAGACGGGCGCGAAGAGCGCCCTCCTCAGGACGAGGGCGGTCGGAAGCCGGGCGGCGATTCTCCGAATGCTTGTTGAGAATAGGTTGACCAATGCTCTATCGCGAAGCCGGCCAGTTCAAGGAAAGCTACGCCGCCGACATGGCGATCTTTCCGATCCGCCAGGACCGCATCGGCCTCGCGATCATCCTCGTCGCCGCCTTCGTGGGCGTGCCGCTCGCGGCCTCCGATTTCGTTCTCGCCGTCGTCATGGTGCCGCTCCTGATCTTCGCGCTCGCCGCAATCGGGCTCAATATCCTGACCGGTTATACGGGCCTCCTCTCGCTCGGCACCGGCGGCTTCATGGGGGTCGGCGCCTTCGCGTGCTACAAGCTCACCACCGCCTTTCCCGATCTCAACATCGTGGTCTGCATCCTGACATCCGGCGTGGTGGCCAGCGCGGTCGGGGCCGTGTTCGGACTGCCGTCGCTGCGCATCAAGGGCTTCTATCTCGCGGTCGCGACACTGTCGGCGCAGTTCTTCCTCGACTGGTGTTTCGTGCGCATCCCGTGGCTGGTCAACCACAACGTCTCCGGCGCCATCGAAGTGCCGATCCGGACGTTGTTCGGCGTCGCCGTGACCGGTCCGAACGCGAGCCCGCAGGTGCGCTACCTGGTCATCCTGGCGATCGTCACCTTCCTGACCTGGATCGCCTCGAACCTCTTACACGGCCGCGTCGGGCGCAGCTTCATGGCGGTGCGCGACATGGACATCGCCGCCGAACTGATCGGCATCAAGCTCTACCAGACCAAGCTCCTGGCCTTCGCGGTCTCGTCCTACTACTGCGGCGTCGCCGGCGCCCTGATGGTGTTTTTGTGGTACGGCAGCGCCGAACCGGCGGTGTTCGGCATCGACCAGTCGTTCCTGATCCTGTTCATGGTGATCATCGGATGCCTCGGCAGCCTCGTCGGCTCGTTCTTCGGCGCCGCGCTGATCTACGGGCTGCCGATCGCACTGCGCAACGGCCTCGGCGCACTCGGGCTGCAGATCCCCGCCGCCACGGTCGAACACCTCACCCTCATGACGGTGGGGGGACTGATCGTTTTGTTCCTGATCATCGAGCCGCACGGCCTCGCCCGCCTGTGGCAGATCGGCAAGCAGAAACTGAGGGTCTGGCCATTCCCCTATTGAGGGGGCACACTCATCGACAAAGCTCCGTGAAACGGGGCCGCGCCATCACGGCGCGCTACACAAGAGGGAGGAGACTGATCATGAAGAAAACGTCCATCGTCGCGGTCGCGCTGTGCGCCGCGATCGCCGCCACGACGGCGATGCCGGTCGTGCCGGCCTCGGCACAGGAACAGATCTACGTGCCCCTGTTCACCTACCGGACGGGTCCGTTCTCCGGCTCGGGGATTCCCATCGCTGAGGGCATGCACGACTACCTCGAAATGCTCAATCAGCGCGACGGCGGCATCGGCGGCGTCAAGCTCGCGATCGAGGAATGCGAGACCGGCTACGACACCAAGAAGGGCATCGAGTGCTACGAGTCCGTCAAGAACAAGAAGCCGGTGGTCGTCAATCCGTGGTCGACCGGCATCACGCTGCCGCTCATTGCGCGCGCTTCGGTCGACAAGGTGCCGGTGCTGTCGATGGCCTATGGGTTGTCGGCCTCGGCGGTCGGTGACGTCTTCCCGTGGGTGTTCAATCCGCCGGCGACCTACTGGGACGGCCTGTCCATGATCCTGAGCTATATCGGCGGCAAGGAGGGCGGGCTCGAGAAACTCAAGGGCAAGACGCTCGGTTACATCTATCTCGACGCCGGCTTCGGCAAGGAGCCGATCCCGCTGTTCCAGCAGTTCGCCAAGGACTACGGCTTCAACCTCAAGCTCTATCCGGTCGCCGCGACCGAGATGCAGAACCAGTCGGCGCAGTGGCTCAATGTGAGGCGCGACCGCCCCGACTACATGGTGCTGTACGGCTGGGGGGCGCTCAACCCGACCGCCATCAAGGAGGCGGCGCGCGTCAACTTCCCGATGGACAAGTTCGTCTCCATCTGGTGGCCGGGCGAGGACGACGCGCGCTCGGCGGGCGCTGCCGCCAAGGGCTTCAAGATGCTCAACTGGCATGCCGTCGGCGCCGACTTTCCCTTCATCCAGGACATCAAGAAGCACGTCACCGACAAGAACCTCACCCAGACCGACAAGACGCATATCGGTGCGCTTCTCTACAATCGCGGCGTCTACAATTCGATGCTGATCGCGGAAGCGATCCGCACCGCGCAGGGGCTCACCGGCAAGAAGGCGGTCAGCGGCGAGGATGTGCGGCGCGGGCTCGAATCCCTCGACGTGTCGCCGGCACGCCTGAAGGAGATCGGCATGGCGGGCTTCACCGATCCGCTCAAGCTCACCTGCTCCGACCACAACGGCCACCTGCCGGCTTTCATGCAGGAGTGGGACGGCGCCAAGTGGGTCAAGATCTCCGACCCGATCAAGCCGATGATGGACAAGGTCGGACCGCTGCTCGCCGATGCCGCCAAGGAATACGTGGAGAAGAACACCGGCTGGCCCAAGCGCACCGAGGCTTGCGACAAGTCGTCGTGAGCGGATCGCGGAGCCCGCATTCCCTCCCCCGCTTGCGGGGGAGGGGCAGGGAGGGGGGCTCTCCAGCCCCGTTCCCGCTGCCTTCCCCCTCCCCAACCCTCTCCCGCAAGCGGGGGAGGGAGAACGGCTGCCCTGCGTCGTGGCATCCATGAAGGCTTCCCCATGACCCAGCCCGCCCTCGCGAAACCCACGGCGGCGCCCGCCGTCGCGCCGGATGCCATCCTCGCCCTCAACAATATCGAGGTCGTCTATGACCACGTGATCCTGGTCCTCAAAGGCGTCTCCCTCCATGTGCCGCGGGGCGGCATCGTCGCCATTCTGGGCGCCAACGGTGCCGGCAAGACCACCACCTTGAAGGCGATCTCGAACCTGCTCCGCGCCGAGCGCGGCGACGTTACCAAGGGCTCGGTCGTGTTCGAGGGCTCAGCCGTGCAGGCGCTGTCGCCCGATGCCCTGGTCAAGCGCGGCTGCATCCAGGTCATGGAGGGCCGCCACTGCTTCGGCCATCTGAGCATCGAGGAAAACCTCCTCACCGGCGCCTTCACGCGCCGCGACGGGGCGGCGGCGATCCGCGCCGACCTCGAACGGGTCTACGGCTATTTCCCGCGCTTGAAGGAGCGCCGCGCCGCCATGGCGGGCTATACGTCGGGCGGCGAACAGCAGATGTGCGCCATCGGCCGGGCGCTGATGTCGCGCCCCAAGCTGATCCTGCTCGACGAGCCCTCCATGGGGCTGGCGCCGCAGATCGTCGAGGAGATTTTTGCCATCGTGCAGGACCTGAATGTCAGGGAACAGGTCTCGTTCCTGCTTGCCGAACAGAACACCCACATGGCATTGAAGTATGCCGGTTATGGCTACGTCCTGGAGAACGGCCGGGTGGTGCTCGACGGCGCCGCCGCCGAACTCACCGCCAACGAGGACGTCAAGGAGTTCTATCTCGGCCTTGCCGAAGGCGGGCGAAAGTCGTTTCGCGACGGCAAGCACTACAAACGACGCAAGCGCTGGTTGACCTGAAATGTTCGTGCCCCTCGAAACCCTTCTGCCCTTCGCGGCCCTCTGTCTCGGCCTGGTGCTCACGCCCGGACCGAACATGATCTACCTGATGTCGCGTTCGCTCTCCCAGGGCTGGCGCGCCGGTGCGGTGTCGCTCATCGGCACCGTCATGGGCTTCATGGTGTTCGTGCTGTGCGCGGCACTGGGTTTGACTGCGGTCGCCTTCGCGGTGCCGCTCGCCTACGACGCCATCAAGTTCGCCGGCGCCGCCTATCTGATGTGGCTCGCCTGGCAGTCGCTCAAGCCAGGCGGCGCGTCGGTGTTCACGACCGGCACGCTGACGCCGGCCGGCGCCCGCAAGCTGGTCGCCATGGGGCTGTTCACCAACCTCCTCAATCCCAAGGTGGCGCTGTTCTACATCGCGCTCCTGCCGCAATTCGTCGACCCGGCGCACGGCAACCTGTTCGCCCAGTACGTGGTGCTCGGCTTCGTACAGATTTCGATCAGCGCCGCGGTGAATTTCCTGTTCATCCTCTCGGCCGGCGCCATGTCGCGCTTCCTCGCCCGCCACCCCCTGTGGCTCCTGGTGCAGCGCTACGTGATGGGCGTCGTCCTCGGCGCCCTGGCGGTGCGGCTTGCGCTCGATCGGCGCTGACGACGGATCGGTGGCCTGGCGGCGACGGTCAGGCGGGCGGGGTTCGAAGGTCAGCCCTTCGTAGACGTCGGCAAGGGCAAGGGAGGCGCCGACGGCGGGCAGCTCCAGCTTTGCGTCGAGCCCGTCATGCCTGAGCGTCCGCCAGGATCCATCCGGTTCGCGCGACCACACGTCGATGCGGGGCTGTTCCGTGTCGGCGAGCAGGATGTGGGTCATGCTCGGCACGGACTGATATTCCGCCAGCTTGCTGACACGATCGAAATTCATCGTGCTCGGAGACAAGACTTCAATGACGGCGCGCGGTTCGGCCACCGCCATGTCGCGCCGGTCACCCTTGCCGCATTCGATGGTCACGTCGGGACGTCGGAGGGTCTTGGCGGAAATACGGACCACCAGGTTGTCGGTGGTCGGCCGGCAAGGGCTGCGGCGGAGTTGGCTTGCCAACTCCGCAATGATGTTGATCACGACTCGGTCGTGCGCCTGCGTGGCGCCGGTCATCATCTTCAAGGGCAGAACCGGGATGCCGTCGACCAGTTCGTAGAGCTTGTCCTGCTCTGCCTGCCAGGCGAAGAACTCGTCCACGGTCATGGGTCGCAACTGAGGTTCGGCCATGGTCGGTCTCGACGGATCGTCTGGGAGAGACGAGAATAGCACCAAGAACAACAAGCCCGGGGAGTGGAAATGCCGGAGTTCTACGACGACCTGGAAACGCGTCTGCCGGCCGAGCGGGAACAGGCCCTGATGACCCGTCTTCCCGCCTTGTTCGCCCATGCCCTGAAGGCGCTCGGCTGGGCGAGACATCTCGCGGGCTTCGATGCACAAAGTGTCACCAGCCGCGCCGCCCTCGCCAGGCTGCCGCTGCTGCGCAAATCCGATCTCATCGCCTTGCAGAAGGCGACGCCGCCGTTCGGGGGCTTCGATCTGCTTGCGGAGAGGAAATTCGCCCGCATGTTCATGTCGCCGGGCCCGATCTTCGAGCCGGAGGCCGATGGGGACGGGAAGGGCGGCGACATCTACGGTACCGCGCGCGCCCTGTTCGCCGCCGGCTTCCGCGCCGGCGACATCGTCCACAACGCCTTCTCGTATCATCTCACCCCCGGCGCCTTCATCTTCGAATCCGGGCTCGAGGCGCTCGGTTGCGCGGTTATCTCGGCCGGTGTCGGCAATACCGACAGCCAGGTGGAGGCGATCGCGCATCTGCGGCCGGCGGGCTATGCGGGCACGCCGGACTTCCTCAAGATCCTCGTCGACGGCGCCGACAAGGCCGGCAGGGACGTGTCGTCGCTCAAGCGCGCGCTCGTCTCCGGCGCGGCGCTGCCGGCGTCGCTGCGCGCCGAACTCGGCGCGCGCGGCATCGCGGTGACGCAGTGCTATGCGCTCGCCGAGGCCGGCGTCATCGCCTATGAGAGCGAAGCGCGCGACGGCCTGATCATCAACGAGCATCTGATCGTCGAGATCGTCCGTCCCGGCACCGGCGATCCGGTTCCCGATGGCGAGGTCGGCGAAGTGGTCGTGACCACGTTCCGCGACGACTACCCCATGATCCGGCTGGCGACCGGCGACCTGTCGGCGGTGATGCCCGGCCTGTCGGCCTGCGGGCGCACCAACCGGCGGCTCAAGGGCTGGATGGGGCGCGCCGACCAGACCACCAAGGTCAAGGGCATGTTCGTGCATCCGGCCCAGGTCGCCGAGATCGCGAGCCGGCATCCCGGCCTCGGCCGGCTGCGCCTCGTCGTGTCACGCGAGAACGAGCAGGACCTGATGACCCTCCTGGCGGAGAGCGCCTCACACGACGCCGCCCTCGCGGCCGCCGTCGCCGACAGCCTGCAAGCCGTCACCAAGCTGCGCGGCACGGTGTCGCTGGTCGCCCCGGGCAGCCTCGCCAATGACGGCAAGGTGATCGCCGACGAGCGCCCGCTGGGTTGAGGCGACGCCTGCCATGCGCGGCCAATCCGGCTTTGGCCCGCTGGAGCCGGCCCGGACGCCTCACAAGCCGCATGCAACCAAGTGGTGTAAAGTCGCCCCGGCTGCGCCGCCGCCATACGGGAACGATTGTTCCGACCCGTAACGATCCCATATGTTGGTCGTCGCCCAGGTCAGAGGTCCCATGTCCGCCACGTCCGAAATCGCAACTCCCGCCCCAAACCCCGCCCATCGTCCCGCCGACCATCCGCCGGTCATGAGCGGAAATATCGGTGTTCTCCTGGTCAATCTCGGCACCCCCGATGCCACTGACGCAACGTCGGTTCGGACCTATCTGCGCGAATTCCTGTCCGACAAGCGCGTCATCGAGGAAGACACCCTGGTCTGGAAGTTCGTCCTCAACTGCATCGTCCTGCCGTTCCGGCCCAAGCGGAAAGGGCAGGATTACGAAAAGATCTGGAATCGGGACAAGAACGAGTCGCCGCTCAAGACCATCACCCGCTCGCAGGCGGAAAAACTCGCCGCCGTGGTCGAGCCCCTGGGCAAGCGCGTCGTGGTTGACTGGGCCATGCGCTACGGCAATCCGTCGATCGCCTCGCGGCTCGACGATCTCGTGGCGCGTGGCTGCGAGCGTATCCTGATCGTGCCGCTCTATCCCCAATACGCCGCCGCGACCTCGGCGACCGTGTGCGACGAGGTATTCCGGGCCTTGATGAAGATGCGCTGGCAGCCGGCCATCCGGGTGGCGCCGCCCTGGCACGACGATCCGGTCTATATCGATGCGGTCGCGTCGTCGCTCGAAGCCGAACTGGCGCGGCTGCCGTTCAAGCCGGACGTCGTCCTGGCCTCGTTCCACGGCATCCCGAAGCACTACTTCCTCAAGGGCGATCCGTATTTTTGCCACTGCTCCAAGACCGTGCGGCTGTTGCGCGATCGGCTCGGCCTCGACGACAGGAAGCTGATGCTGACCTTCCAGTCGCGCTTCGGGCGCGCCGAATGGCTGCAACCCTATACCGACATGACGGTCAAGCGCCTCGCCAAGGAGGGCGTCAAGAACCTCGCCGTGATCACGCCCGGCTTCGCCGCCGACTGCCTGGAGACCCTGGAGGAGATCGCCGGCGAGAACGCCGAGTACTTCAAGCACGCCGGCGGCGAGAATTTCGCCGCCATCCCGTGCCTCAACGACAGCGAGGCCGGCATGCGGGTGATCTGGGCGGTGGTGCTGCGCGAGCTCAAGGGCTGGGTGTGAATGTTTTTCTGGCCTCGTCTGGTCGCCGGCTTGGCCGGCGTCGCCCCGGCAGGCTACAATAAGTGCGTCGCGTCGGTACTCGGCAGTCTTCACCGGCGCGACGCTCGCGCACGGCCTCTTTATCATCATGGCTTCAAGCGGCTGGTGTAGTCGACGGCGACGACGGTCGCGATCGCGAAACACCCGCAGGCCGTCCGCAGTTTCTTCGCCGTTGCACGGGGTTTCATCATGATTGACGGTTTCAGCATCTTTCTCCTCATCGTCGTCCTGCTCGTGATCCTGACGCTCTTCCTCGGCGTCAAGACCGTGCCGCAGGGGTTCAACTGGACCGTCGAACGGTTCGGCCGCTATACCCGCATGCTCCATCCCGGCCTCAATCTGATCGTGCCGTATATCGATCAGGTCGGCCGCAAGATGAACATCATGGAGCAGGTGATCGACATTCCCCAGCAGGAGGTCATCACCAAGGACAACGCCACCGTGTCGGTCGACGGCGTCGCCTTCTTCCAGGTGTTCGACGCCGCCAAGGCGAGCTACGAGGTCTCCAGCCTCGAAAACGCGATCATCACCATCACCATGACCAATATCCGCTCGGTGATGGGCTCGATGGATCTCGACCAGGTCCTCTCCCACCGCGACGAGATCAACGAGCGGCTCCTGCGCGTCGTCGACGCCGCCGTGTCGCCCTGGGGCGTCAAGGTCAATCGCATCGAGATCAAGGACATCGTGCCGCCGGCCAATCTCGTCCAGTCGATGGGGCGGCAGATGCAGGCCGAGCGCGAGAAGCGCGCCGAGATCCTCCAGGCCGAAGGCCAGCGGCAGTCGGCGATCCTGCGCGCCGAAGGCGCCAAGCAGTCGCAGATCCTCGAGGCCGAGGGCCGACGCGAGGCCGCCTTCCGCGACGCCGAGGGCCGCGAGCGCCTCGCCCAGGCGGAGGCGCGGGCGACCGAAATGGTCAGCCAGGCGGTGGCCAGCGGCGATGTCGCCGCGCTCAACTACTTCATCGCCGAGAAATATCTCAAAGCGTTCACGGAGCTCGCGCGCTCGCCCAACCAGAAGATCCTGATGCTGCCGATCGAGTCCATGGGCGTGCTCGGTTCGCTCGCCGGCATCGCCGAGATCGCCAAGGAGACGTTCAGTGAATCGCGGCCGCCATCGTCGCCGCGGCCGTCGTCGCGTCCGACGGGACCCGCCGGGTCGGCCGGTGGCGCCGGGCCGGCCGGTTCGCCGAGCCCGTTCAGCCCGCCGCCGCGGCCGACCGGGCAGGGGTGACGCGCCATGTGGCCGTTGCTGTCCTCGCTCGGCGCCTGGAACTGGTTCATCGCCGGCGGGCTGTTGCTGGTCGTCGAA
The DNA here is from genome assembly GCA_030848545.1 of Astrobacterium formosum. Lineage (GTDB taxonomy): Bacteria > Pseudomonadota > Alphaproteobacteria > Rhizobiales > Xanthobacteraceae > Astrobacterium > Astrobacterium formosum. The sequence goes on along the minus strand of JAVDCA010000022.1, from coordinate 42,755 downwards.
GTGATCGCTCCCGGCGTTTTCATGTTCTGGCTCGGCCTCGCGGCTCTGGTGGTGGGCACGCTGTCGCTCCTGATCGACTGGTCATGGCAGGCGCAGGTGATCGCCTTCGCGGTCGTCGCCATCGCGCTCATTCCGGTGTGGCGGCGGCTGGCGCGCAGCGGCGAGAGGCCCGATGATCAGCCCTTCCTCAATCGCCGCGCCTACGCCTTCGTGGGCCGCGTCTTCACCCTCGATCGGCCGATCATCGATGGCCGCGGCACGGTGGGGATCGACGACACGGTGTGGCGTATTGGTGGGGCCGACTGTCCGGCCGGCACCCGCGTGAAGGTGGTCGACGTCGACGGCAGCATCCTCAAGGTCGAGAAAGACTGACGGCGCGCGCGCTGGAGTTAGCCATCGTGCCGGGTGCGGGCGCGAGTGTCGCTGCTTGACCAATACGAGATTGGATGCCTGTCGAGCCCGGAAGTGACTACGCGATCATTCGGCGCAAGCTCCGATCTGGGTTGTGTCTCTCAAAGTCATCTCTTTTCACGACGTCAGTTTCAAACCGCATGTCCCAGTGGAAATTTGGTCGGTCGTTTACATCATACGTATAATGTGTAAAATGTAAATTGCGGTTAGGGGCGCATGACACGGATGAATACCGCAGGAATTCAATGTCCTACGAGGGGCGTGCCGCGCCTTTTGTGCGACGTGATTTCGGTGATTGCCGAGTCTCTGGTCTGGGACGAACGGCGGAGCCGCCTTTTCTGGTGCGACATCCCCGCAGGCCGCCTGCACAGCTTCTGTCCCTCGACCGGTGCCACCTGGGGAATGCAATTGTCCCCACCCGTCGGCAGTTTGGGGCTCTGCCGCAGCGGTCGGCTGATTGTTGCCAATGGTTGGGACATTCTGCTCGTCGATCCCGAGACGGGCGCAACCGATATCTTGGCCCGTATTTCGCCGCCGTCCTTTCGCGGCCGCCTGAACGACGGTCGCGTCGGCCCCGATGGTGCCTTCTGGGTCGGCTCGATCCATGCCGTTGCGTTCGAGGATATGCGACCGGTCGCGTCGTTGTACCGCGTCACGTCCGACGGCCGCGTGCGCGAGGTCTTCGGGGGGCTGAAGGTCTCCAACGGGTTGGCCTTTTCGCGGAACGGCAGCACGCTTTTTCACAGCGATTCGGTCCAGAAGTGGGTCAACAGCCACGATTTCGATGCGGTCTCCGGCGCTGTCGGCCCGGCCAAGCGGTTTTGCTCTCCTGATGAGGCGCAGGGCCGTCCGGACGGAGCGACCGTTGATCGAGACGGCAACTACTGGAGCGCCGGCGTCTCGGCCGGTGTGTTGAACTGCTACGGCCCCTCGGGAAGAATGATCGACCGCATCCCTTTGCCGGTGCCGCATCCGACCATGCCGTGTTTCGGCGGGAGCGAATACCGAACGCTCTTCGTTGCCAGTCACCGGGTCGGCATGTCGTCGGAAGACATTGCGGCTGCTCCGTGGTCGGGAGGAATTCTGACGGTTCCAACCGAAGCGGTGGGGCTGCCCGAGCACAGGTTCAGGGATTGACACCGTCATGACCGGAAAGATCGGGCACAACACAGCGCCCGCCGCCAGGACGGGAAGGGCGGTGCGAACCCTCCACCACGACGTGGTGGAAGCAATCAGCAACTGGATCTTCTCCGGGCGGTTTGCCGAGGGCGCGATATTGCCCAACGAGATCGAAATCGCCGACGAGCTGGGAGTGAGCCGTACGGTCGTGCGGGAAGCCGAACGCACGTTGGTCGCCAAAGGCATGCTGAAGGTGCGCCGCAAGACGGGCACCGTCGTGCAGCCGAAGTCGAACTGGAGCGTGTTCGATCGCGACGTGCTGGCGTGGCGGTTCCGCTTCGGCCTCGACGCTGAATTCATCAACGATCTTTTCAGCTTCCGGGCCGGAATTGAAACCTTCGCGGCCGAGCTCTGCGCCGCCAAGGCCGACCTCGACTCCGCACCACTGGCTGCCTGCTGCCAGCGGATGGAGGCGGCGCTGAACGGCGACGGCGACTGGTTCGAAGCGGACCTTTCATTCCATCAACTGCTGCTGACCAGCACGGGCAACCAGTTCATCTTGCATTTCGTCCCTGTGCTTCAGGGATTGTTCGGCGCGCTGCTGTCGCCTGACATTCTCATCGAACAGAACATGCGGGCCACGCTGCCTCGGCACCGCGACGTGGTCGATGCGATCGCCGCGCGAGACCCCGTCGCTGCCCGGGCGGCCATGCTGCGGCTGATCGCCGAGGGCCGAGAGGACATGCTGCGCAAGATCACCGAGAAATAGGATCAATTCGTATGACCCGACTCGTACAGGCGATCTGCAGAGCCATCGAAATCGCCGTCACGCTGCTGCTCGTGGCGATGTCCGCCATGGTGTTCGGCAATGTCGTCTTGCGCTACGGGTTCAATCTGGGCATCGACGTGTCCGACGAACTGTCGCGTTACGCCTTCGTCTGGCTGACGTTCCTCGGGGCCATTCTGACTCTGGGTGACAACTCCCACGTCAACATCGAGACCGTGGTCGCCTGGCTGCCGCGCCACGGGCGTCGCGTGTGCATGGGCGCCACGCAGATCATCATCATGCTGTGTGCAGTGGCGATGTTCCTAGGAACCGAGAAGCTGCGCCCCTTCAACGCCACTCTCAACTCGTCGGTCACTGAAATTCCCATGAGCTGGGTATCCAATGCCGGATTCGTCGCGGCGACGGGGTTCTTCCTGATTGCACTGGTGCGGCTGGTGCGCGTCGTCTCCGGCCGCGTCTCCGACGCGGAACTGGCGGCATTCGCGGGCGAGCACGCAGAGGAGAAAACGCAATGACGATCGTCATTTTCCTCTGCAGCCTCGTAGCCGCCATGGCAATCGGGGTGCCGGTGGCGTTTGCGCTGATCTTTTGCGGGCTCGTTCTCATGGCCTGGATGGGCCTCGACGATCCGCAGATCGTCGCCAGCACCATGGTCGGAGGGGTGGATCAGTTCACTTTGCTGGCCGTGCCGTTCTTCTTGCTGGCGGGCGAACTCATGAATGCTGGCGGCCTGTCGCGCCGCATCGTCAACTTCTCCGTCACCTGCGTGGGCCACCTGCGCGGCGGCCTCGGCGTCGTAACGATCCTCGCCGCGGTGATCATGGCGTCGTTGTCGGGATCGCCCTCGGCCGACACCGCGGCGCTCGCCGCGATCCTCATTCCGATGATGCGCGAGGCCGGCTACGACGTCGCACGTTCCACCGGACTGATGGCGGCGGGCGGGATCATCGCGCCGATCATTCCTCCTTCCATCGCCTTCATCATCTTCGGCGTGGTTGCTAACGTGTCGATCACAGGCCTGTTCATGGGCGGAATCGTGCCCGGCCTGCTCATGGCTATCAGCCTGCTGATTGCCTGGTATTTCGTATCCCGACGCGAAACGGTCGAGCTTCTGCCCCGGCGTTCGGCCAGAGAGCGCTGGCTGGCATTCCGTTCTGCCGGCTGGGCGCTGTTCATGCCCGTCATCGTCATCGGGGGCATCCGCTTCGGCGTCTTCACCCCGACCGAAGCCGCCATTGCCGCTGCCGCCTACGCGCTGTTCGTCGGCCTTGCGATCTATCGCGAGATGAGTGTGCGGAGGTTGTGGATTGTCTTTCGCGACGCCGCCAAGACCACGTCGGTGGTCATGTTCCTGATCGCCTCGGCCATGCTGTCGGCCTATCTGATCACGCTAGCGAATATTCCGGTGACCCTCCATCAGTACATCGAACCGTTCGTCGCCTACCCGCGTCTGTTGCTGACGCTCATCATGATCCTGGTCCTGTTCGTCGGAACCGCGCTCGACCTTTCGGCCAGCGTCCTGATCCTGACGCCGGTGCTGATGCCGATCATCAAGCAGGCGGGAATTGATCCGATCTATTTCGGCGTTCTCTTCATCATGAACGCGAGCATCGGGATGATCACGCCGCCGGTCGGCATCGTCCTCAACGTCGTCTCGAGTGTCGCCCGGGTGCCTCTCGGTCAAGTCATTCGCGGGATCTCGCCGTTCCTGATCGCCCTCGTTTGCGTGCTGTTCCTGCTTGTTGCCTTTCCGCAACTGGTGCTCGTGCCGCTGGCGGTGCTGAGATAATCCGTCCGCCAATTCGAATGCGATGGACGTGGATTTAAACGGAGGAGTGCAAGATGAAGGTCGTCAAACGGGGTGCAATCACACTGGCGGTTCTGGCCGTCCTCTCGATCCCCGCCGGGGCCGAGTTCAAACCGCTCGAAATTCGGGTTACCAATGGGCTCAATGCCGAGCATCCGATCGGCACCGGCGTCAAGGCGATGGGCACCTGTCTCGCCGATCGCTCCGGCGGCAAGATCAAAGTCACGGCCTTCTGGTCCGATGCCTTGGGCAACGAACAACAGGCGGCTCAGTCTTTGCGGGCCGGCCTGCAGGAAATGATGATCGAGCCACCGTCGCCGCTGGTCGGACTGCAAAAGGCGCTCGGTGTCTTCGACCTGCCGTTCCTTTTCGCCAACGAAGCCGAAGCCGACGCGGTTCTCGACGGTGAGTTCGGCGATTTCATCGCCGAGAAGATGAAGCCTTTGGGTTTTCAGGTTCTCGGCTTCTGGGAGAGCGGCTTCCGCCAGGTCACCAACTCGCGCCAGCCGATCGAAAAGGCGGAGGACATGAAAGGCCTGCGCATCAGGGTGATGCAGAACAACGTCTTCCTCGACACCTTCAAGGCGCTTGGTGCCAATCCGGTCCCGATGGCCTGGGGCGAACTCTTTGCTGCACTCGAGACCAAAGCAGTCGATGCCCAGGAGAATCCCATTGCCATCATTCAGGCGGCGAAGTTCTTCGAAGTGCAGAAATTCATGTCTCTCACCAACCACGTTTATTCACCCTTCATGGTCAGCTACTCCAAGCGCCTTTGGGACCAGCTTTCGAAGGAAGAGCAGGGAGCCATCCAGGCGTGCGTGCTCGTCGGGCAGAAGGCGGAACGTACAGACATGCGGGCGCGCAATGCGCAAACGCTCGATAAGCTCGTGTCCCAAGGCATGGCAGTCAACAAGCTCGAACCGGCGCAGAGCGGACGGCTGCGCGACAAAGTAAGCGCAGTCTATGATGCGCACTCGGACAAGATCGGTAAGGATGCCATCGAGAAGATCCGTGCTGTGCTCGCTAAGATCCGTAAATAAATCGACGCCGACGCGAGATATCCGGTCCGGACGCGACCGGGTCACGCGCAATCGCAACGACGGGCGGCGGTATCTGTAGTATCGTCGTGTATCACCTTGGATGCCACCGACCGTCGTCGCATGTTCGATCTCGCCCAATTGCGGTGTTTCGTCACCGTCGCCGAAGAGCTGCATTTCGGCCGCGCGGCGGCGCGGCTGCACATGACCCAGCCGCCACTGTCGCGCCAGATCCAGGTGCTGGAGCATATTCTCGAAGTCGCCTTGTTCGAGCGCACCAGCCGCTCCGTGCGACTGACGCCGGCGGGGGCGAGTTTCTTGCCCGAGGCCAAGCGGCTCCTGCGCTTCGCCGAAGAAGCGGCGGCGGTCGCCAAGCGCACCGCCTCGGGCCGCTCCGGCTCCCTCAAGGTCGGCTTCACGGCGGCGTCGGCACACAGCTTCCTGCCTGCCCTGATCACCGCCTGCCGGACGCGCCTGCCCGGCATCGAACTGTTCCTGCGCGAACTGGTGACGCGCGAGCAGGTCGAGGCCATCGAAACCGGTCAGATGGACGTCGGTCTCGTCCGTCCGCCGGTGACCGATGCCAACCTGGATTCCATGCGGGTCTCGTGTGAATCCCTGGTGGCGGCGCTGCCGCGCAGCCACCCCCTGGCACGCAACGGCACGGTCTCCATGAAGGACTTCGACGGCGAAGCCTTCATCATGTATTCGCCGTTCGAGTCGCGGTACTTCTATGACCTCCTGGTGGCCCAGTTCGCCAAAGCCAAGATACTCCCCCGCTACGTGCAGCATCTGAGCCAGGTTCACTCCATCCTGAGCCTGGTTCGTGCCGGCCTCGGAGTCGCGTTGGTGCCGGCATCGGCCGAGAATCTCCGTCTCAAGGACGTCGTTCTGCGGCCGGTGCGGATCCGCCCGAGCAAGCCGGTCGAACTGCATCTGGTCTGGCGTCGTGCCCACGCCAGCCCGCAGCTTCAGGCTTTTCTGGCGATTGCCCGCGATCTGGCGGCCGGAGCGGAGTGCGCCAACCCATGCTGACGGCGCATTGATCGATACAAGGATTGGCTTGGACGCGAAACGATCGCCGGCGTAGAAAAAAGCCGTCTGCGCGTCGCGGCTGTACGTTCTGCCGGCGCGGCCGCGGCGTGGATCGTCCGATGCACCACACGCCGCGACATCCCCCGATGCGACGTTCTCACCGGAGTGACTTCATGGTCCGAGATGCCGTCACGCCCTCCGTCCCCGGAACGCCCGTGATCACGGAGATGCGGGTCGTTCCGGTCGCCGGGCACGACTCCATGCTGCTCAACCTGTCGGGCGCGCACGGGCCGTTCTTCACCCGCAACGTCCTCGTCCTCAAGGACAATGCCGGCCATGTCGGCGTCGGCGAAGTGCCGGGCGGCGAGAAGATCCGCCAGACGCTCGAGGATGCGCGAGAGCTCGTCGTCGGCAGGCCCATCGGAGCATGGCAGGCGGTGCTCAACGCCGTCCGGCGCCAGTTCGCCGATCGCGACGCCGGCGGCCGCGGCCTGCAGACCTTCGACCTGCGCACCACCATCCACGTGGTCACCGCCGTCGAAGCCGCGATGCTCGACCTGCTCGGCCAGTTCCTCGGCGTGCCGGTCGCCGCCCTGCTCGGCGAAGGCCAGCAGCGCGAGCGCGTCGAGATGCTCGGCTATCTTTTCTATGTCGGCAACCGCCGCAAGACCGATCTTGCCTATCGCGAAGAGCCGAACGCCAAGGACGACTGGGCGCGGCTGCGCCACGAAGAGGCGTTGACCCCGCAAGCCGTCGTGCGCCTCGCCGAGGCCGCGCAGGCACGCTACGGCTTCAACGATTTCAAGCTCAAGGGCGGCGTGCTCGCCGGCGACGAGGAGATCGCCGCCGTCACCGCGCTCCACGAACGCTTCCCGCGGGCGCGCATCACCCTCGATCCCAACGGCGCCTGGTCGCTCGAAGAGGCTATCCGCCTGTGCGCGGGCCAGCACCATGTGCTGGCTTACGCGGAAGACCCGTGCGGCGCCGAGGATGGCTTTTCGGGCCGCGAGATCATGGCCGAGTTCCGCCGCGCCACCGGCCTGCCGACGGCGACCAACATGATCGCCACCGACTGGCGGCAGATGAGCCACGCCATCCGCCTGCACTCCGTCGACATCCCGCTCGCCGACCCGCATTTCTGGACCCTGCAGGGCTCGGTGCGGGTCGCCCAGATGTGCAACGAGTTCGGGCTCACCTGGGGCTCGCACTCCAACAATCACTTCGACATTTCGCTCGCCATGTTCACCCACGTGGCGGCGGCCGCGCCCGGCAAGATCACCGCCATCGACACCCACTGGATCTGGCAGGACGGCCAGCGGCTCACAAAGGAGCCGTTCGTCATCCGCGGCGGCCATGTGGCGGTGCCGGAGCGCCCCGGCCTCGGGGTCGAGATCGACATGGCGGCGCTGGAAGCGGCGCACGAACTCTACAAGTCCCACGGCCTCGGCGCCCGCGATGACGCGGTCGCCATGCAGTTCCTCATCCCCGGCTGGCGCTTCGACAACAAGAAGCCTTGCCTAGTGCGCTGACCCGGATCGTTCCGGGTCCGCCGTCCACAGAGGTAACGTCGATGTCTTCGCTTCCCTATTCGGGCTTTCCCAACCAGTTCCGCGCCGACCTGCGTGCCGGCAAGCGCCTGATCGGCTGTTGGGCCTCGCTCGGCAGCCCGATCACCGCCGAGGTGCTCGGCCTCGCCGGGTTCGACTGGATTCTGCTCGATGGCGAGCATGCCCCCAACGACGTGCTCAGCCTCATTCCGCAGCTCATGGCGCTGAAAGACAGTGCGAGCGCCCCGATGGTCCGGCCGCCCTGGAACGAACCGGTGGTCATCAAGCGCCTGCTCGATGCCGGCTTCTACAACTTCCTGATGCCGTATGTGGAATCCGAGGAGGAAGCCCAGCGCGCCGTCGCCTCGACGCGCTATCCGCCGGAAGGCTTCCGTGGCGTGTCGGTGTCGCAACGCGGCAACCGTTATGGCACCGTGCCGGGGTACTTCCAGGGCGTCAATGAAGAGATCTGCGTCACCGTCCAGATCGAGACCCGCAAGGGCATGGACGCGGTCGACGCCATTGCGGCCGTCGACGGTATCGACGGATTGTTCGTCGGCCCGGGTGATCTCTCGGCCGCCTTGGGGCACCTCGGCAATCCCGGCCATCCCGAGGTACAAGAGGCCATCAAATACATTTTCGAACGGAGCCATGCCGCCGGCAAGGCCATCGGCATTCTCGCACCGGTGGAAGCGGATGCCCGCCGTTATCTCGACTGGGGCGCCACTTTCGTCGCCGTCGGCGCCGATCTCGGTCTGTTCCGGGCCGCCACCCAGGGCTTGCGCGACAAGTTCCGGGATGGGAAGTAGGAGCTACGCCGCCCGTGCGCCCGGTGGAGCGTTCGGTACCCACCCTTGCGTGCCGCATTCGATCGAGCCGGCACGAAGTATTCGAAGGAGAACCCTATGAGCAAAGTCGGATTCATCGGACTCGGAATCATGGGCACGCCGATGGCGGCCAATCTGATCGCGGGTGGGTATGAACTCTTCCTGTACGATATTCATCCTCCCAAGGCCGAGTTGATCGACAAGGGCGGCAAGGCGTGCGCCTCCGCCAAGGAGGTCGCCCAGAAGGCCGACATCGTCATCGTGATGGTGCCGGATACGCCCGACGTGGACGCGGTGCTGTTCGGCAAGAACGGCGTCGCCGAAGGCCTCTCCAAGGGCAAGATCGTCGTCGACATGAGCTCCATCTCGCCCATCGAGACGAAGGAGTTCGCCAAGAAGATCAACGCGCTCGGCTGCGACTACCTGGACGCGCCGGTGTCCGGCGGCGAGGTCGGGGCGAAGGCCGCTTCGCTCACCATCATGATCGGCGGGCCGCAGGGCGCGTTCGACAAAGTCAAGCCGCTGTTCGAGCTCATGGGCAAGAACATCACGCTCGTGGGTGGCAACGGCGACGGCCAGACCACCAAGGTGGCGAACCAGATCATCGTCGCGCTGACCATCGAGGCGGTCGGCGAGGCGCTCCTGCTCGCCGCCAAGGCGGGCGCCGACCCGGCCAAGGTGCGTCAGGCCCTGATGGGCGGCTTCGCGTCGTCGCGTATCCTCGAGCTGCATGGCGACCGCATGGTCAAGCGCACCTTCGATCCAGGCTTCCGCATCGAATTGCACCAGAAGGACCTGAACCTGGCGCTCTCCACCGCCCGCAAGATCGGGCTGGCTCTGCCCAACACGGCGACCGCTCAGGAACTGTTCAACGCCTGCGCGTCGCACGGCGGCTCCAAGTGGGATCACTCCGCCATGGTCAAGGCGCTGGAGATGTTGGCCAACTTCGAGATCGGCCAGAAGGCGTAAGGCTCGACTTCTGCAGAGCTGCGTGATTCAACGTGCGTCATGGCCGGGCTTGTCCCGGCCATCGACGTTTCTGGCCCGCGATTTCGGCAAGGCGTGGGCACCCGCGACGCGCGCGGGCATGATACCGAACTCGGGTGATCACTTCCTTCGTGCCCCGGACGCGATGCGGCGGACCGCACTTCGCGGTCTGCTGCATCGCAGAGCCTAAGGCCTTGCCGCAGCACTCACCCAGACAAGCACTGGCGCAAGGCCCCGGTTCGGCGTCGCACCACTCCGCTGCGCTTCGCTCCGCTGCGTGCTGCGCCGCGCCCGGGGCACGGAAGCGGAACTACTCAGCCGCGAACTTGGCAAGACGTGTGTGGTTGGACTACGCCACGCCGGCACGCAGAAGGTCGTGCATGTGCACGAGGCCGACCGGACGGCCGTTCTCGATCACGAACAGGGCAGTGATCTTCGAGGAGTTCAGGAGTTCGAGGACTTCGCTGACGAACTGGTCCGGCCGCACGGACTTGGGCCGGCGGGTCATCACGTCGTCGACGATCGTCTCCAGGAGACGCGGTCCCATGTGACGGCGCAGGTCGCCGTCGGTGATGATGCCGGTCATCACGCCGTCGCCGTCGACGATGCCGACGCAGCCGAAGCCCTTGGCGGACATCTCGACGATGGCATCGTTCATGTGCGTGCCCAAGCGCACGAGCGGCAGCTGGTCGCCCCCATGCATGATCTGGCGCACCAGTTTCAGGGCCGCGCCGAGCTTGCCGCCGGGATGGAAGACGCGGAAGTCGCGCGGTGTGAAACCACGGCTTTCCAGGAGCGCGATCGACAGCGCGTCGCCGAGCGCGAGCTGTATCAGCGCCGAGGTGGTCGGCGCGAGATTGTGCGGGCAGGCCTCGCGCGCCGCCGGCAGTGCGAGCACGACGTCGGCGGCCCGGCCCAGCGTCGAAGTGGCTTCGGCCGTGATGGCGATGAGCGGGATGCGGAAGCGGCGCGAATAGTCGATCAGGTTCTTGAGCTCCACCGTCTCGCCCGACCACGACAGCGCCAGGATCACGTCCTCGGCGGTGATCATGCCCAGGTCGCCATGGCTCGCCTCGGCCGGGTGGACGAACATGGCCGGCGTGCCGGTCGACGATAGGGTGGCGGCGAGCTTGCGCCCCACATGGCCGGATTTGCCCATGCCGGTCACGACGGCCCGTCCCCGGGCCGCGAGGATCATCGCCACGGCTTCCCGGAACGGACGGCCGAGCCCGTCCTGCATGGCTTGGGCGAGCGCCGCGATGCCGCTCGCCTCCGCCTCGAAAGTGCGCAGGGCGGACTGGATGGGCGCGTCGTCCTCGTCCTGCACGCTGCCGCTCCGCTCAGTTCGCTCCAACATCGATCCATTCCCGGTGGCGGCCCGACGTTTCGTGCCAGGCCGCTTCTCAAGAGGCGGTCACGCCGGTGCCGAATACCATCGGGGCGGTCCGCAGGCCGGCGGCATAGCATGAAAGGTGGCTTCCGGCGACCCCGGCCCGAAGTTTCAACCGCCTGTTAACCATGAGCATTTTATTCCCGTTAACCAATGAGCGCCGACCGCACGGCTACGACCAGGACCACCCGCCGCCGCCTCGCCGCCCCCTTGCGGGCCGCGATGATCGGCGCCGGCATGCTGTTGGGTGCGTGGCCCTCGGTCCTTCCGGCCCAGACGGTGGGGGACGAAAGCCTCTTCGATGCCACTGCGGACAGCGGCGCCACTTCGTTCGAGGCCGGCCGGTCCACGGGGCGTCGCGACGGACGTTCGCGCTTCGGCGACATCCCGGCCCAACCCGTCAAGGTGTCGACTCGGACGCTGGCCGACGAACTGCCGCCCCCCGGCATGGGCGCGACCGGCTTCAATGCCGCCAATTCTGCCAAAGCTCGCCCGCGTGGCGGCACCGGTTCAGTCCCGCGGCGCGCCGCGGCGCGGACCACGCCGCCGGCCGGCACTCCGGTGAATCCGACCGCGAGTGCCACGCTGCGGCGCACCACCTATGTGGATGCGTCGGGACGGCCGCGCCGGCGCCCGGTGCCTGAGGCCGATCCCTATGCGCCGTTGGGCATCCGCGCCGGTGGCCTGACCCTGTGGCCGGCCCTGGAGCTTTCGGGCGGCTACGACAGCAACCCCGAGCGCAGCGAAACCCGGAAGGGGTCATCCGTGTTCGTGGTGGCGCCGGAACTCAAGCTGCGTTCCGACTGGTCGCGCCATGCGGTCTCGGCGGACCTCAAGGGCTCCTACACGACCTACGGGGAGACGTTCGAGAGTTCGCCGCGCTCGCTCGACCGGCCGAGCCTCGACGGCAAGGCGGTCGGCCGGCTCGACGTGTCGAAGGACGACCGTATCGAAATGGAAGGACGCCTGGTGGTCGGGACCGACAATCCCGGCAGCCCCAATGTGAACATCCAGACGGATCTCGACCGCCTGCCGGTGTTCACCCAGTTCGGCGCCTCGTTGGGATATGCGCACACGTTCAACCGCTTCGAACTCTCCGCCAAGGGCGGCGCCGATCGCCGCGTCTTCGGAAACTCCAAACTGATCGACGGCACGACGGCGGACAACGACGACCGCCAGTACAATCAGTTCTCCGGCACGTTGCGCGGTTCCTACGAACTCCTGCCGGGCGTCAAGCCGTTCGCCGAAGTCATGGTCGACACCCGCGTGCACGACCAGGAAAAAGGCCGCTACGACCTTATGCGCGATTCCGACGGCGTCACGGTGCGGGCCGGTACCACGTTCGAGTTGTCGCGCAAGCTCACCGGCGAACTCTCGGTCGGCTATCTCACGCGCACCTACAAGGATCCGAGCCTGCCGGGCATCGATGCGCCGGTCTTCGATTCCTCGCTTCTGTGGTCCGCGACGCCGCTGACGACCGTGACGCTGACCGCGCGATCGACCGTCGACGAGGTGATCGTGCCGGGCGGCTCCGGTGTTCTCAAGCGCGACGTCGCGGTGCAGGCCGACCACGCCTTCCGGCGCTGGCTCACCGGCACGTTGCGGGTCGGCTACGGGCAGGACGATTATGTGGGCCTGTCGCGCGAGGACGAGCGCTACTTCGCGTCGCTCGGCCTCCTCTACAAGCTCAACCGTTATGCGCACCTCAAGGGCGAACTGCGGCGCGACTGGCAGACGTCGAGCCGGTCCGGCAACAATTTCACCGCCGATGCGATCATGCTGGGTGTGCGGCTGCAGCAGTGATACCGAGTTCGGGGTATCGGCTTCGTCATTCCGGGGCGCGCGAAAGCGCGAACCCGGAATTCAGCCACATGCACTGAACCCGGATATGGATTCCGGGTTCGGCCCGCAGCGCGTCGAAGACGCGCGTGAACGCGCTGAAGGGCCGCCCCGGAATGGCCACGATCACTGAGAGGCCGACTTCTACCGTTCGCTCAACAGCATCTTGAGCTCGGCCCGGAAGGCCGGGCCGATATCGTTGCGGGCGAGTGCATAGGCCACGTTGGCGGCCAGGAAGCCGATCTTGGAGCCGCAATCGAAGCTCTTGCCCTCGAATTCGAGGCCGTAGAAGGGCTGTTCCTGGGCGAGGCGGATCATGGCGTCGGTCAACTGGATCTCGCCGCCGGCACCGCGGCCCTGGTCGGCGAGGATGCGGAAGATTTCCGGCTGCAGGATGTAGCGCCCGGTGATGCTGAGGTTGGACGGCGCGTCGTCCCGCGACGGCTTTTCGACCATTTCGGTGATCTCGAACGCCTTGCCGTTGGCAGGGCCGACGCCGACGATGCCGTACATGTGCACGCGTTCGATCGGCACCTTCTCGACCGCGATGACGTTGCTGGCCTTTCCCACCGACTCGTAGACTTCCATCATCTGGCGCAGGCAGGAATGGCGTGCCTGCACCAGCACGTCCGGCAGCAGCAGGGCGAACGGTTCGTCGCCGACCAGTTCGCGCGCGCACCACACCGCATGTCCGAGGCCGAGCGGCGCCTGCTGGCGGGTGAAGCTCGTCTGCCCGGCGGAGGGCAGATCGGCGGCGAGCAGTTCGAGTTCGGTGCGGCGGTTCTTTTCCCGCAGCGTCAGTTCGAGCTCGAACTGGCGGTCGAAGTGATCTTCGATGACCCCCTTGTTGCGGCCGGTGACGAAGATGAAATGTTCGATGCCGGCTTCGCGCGCCTCGTCGACCACGTGCTGGATCAACGGGCGGTCGACCACGGGGAGCATTTCCTTGGGCATCGCCTTGGTGGCGGGCAGGAACCGGGTGCCGAGACCGGCGACGGGCAGGATGGCTTTGCGGATGGGCTTCATGATGTCATGGTCGCTGGAGATGGGGGCGTTGTCGGGTGCAAGAACCACGGCGGCGCATTGAAGTCCATGGCGATGGCCGGACGTCGTTACCGCCGGATATTATTACCACCGGATCGGCCATTTGGTTCCATCCGGCACGCCACTTGCGGGAAGTAACAGCGTTAATCAATTCGAAACCCTGGCCGGCCTCCACTGGCAGAGGGGCGCCTGGCGGCATGGATGGACGATGACGGGAACGTTGCGCATTTTCACCGCGATGGTTTTGGTGGCGCCGGTGCTGGCGGGCTGCGGGGGTGGGCTGTCGCCTGGTCCCTCGGCGTCGGCCGGGCCGGCGGCAAGCCGGGTGAGCGCCTATGCGCCGAGCGGCCCGGGTGACTGGAGCGGCACCTCGGGTTCCTCCGGACATCCCGATATGCAGGCGGACATGATCCGCGCCGCCGCGGCGAATTTCGGCTCCTGCCTCCAACGAATGTGGCCATTGGCGGCGCGCCGCGGCGTCAGCCGAGCGAGCTTCGACACCTACACGGCCGGCCTGACGCCCGATCTCAAGATCATGGATTTCATGGACGCCCAGCCGGAGTTCACCAAGGCGCCGTGGGACTATGTGGATCTTCTCGTGACCGATTCCCGCATCTCCCGCGGCCGCGAAGTCCTCGCCCAGTACAAGCCGGTGTTCGACGCCGTCGAGCGCGCCTACGGGGTCGACCGCCACGTCGTCGCCGCCATCTGGGGGATCGAATCCAACTACAGCACCGCGATCGGGGCCCGCTCGGTGCTGCGCTCGACCGCGACGCTCGCCTGCGTGGGGCGTCGCCAGAACTATTTTCGCGACGAATTCCTGGCCGCCCTGGAAATCCTCCATCGCGGCGACCTCACCCCCGACCAGTTGAAGGGGTCCTGGGCCGGCGCATTCGGCCCCACCCAATTCATGCCCACTTCGTTCAAGCGCTTCGCCGTCGACTTCGACGGCGACGGCCGCCGCGACGTGGTGTCCTCGGTCCCCGACCTGGTCGCCTCGACGGCCAACAACCTCAAGCGGGACAAATGGGGGATCGGCCAGTCGTGGGGCTATGAAGTGGTGCTGCCGCGGGGCTTCGACTACCTGCTCGCCGACGGCGCCCGCATGATGCCGCTGCGCGATTGGGAGCGCCTCGGCATCGTCCGCGCCAACCGCCAGGCTTTCCCGCATCCCACCGCCCGCGCCTCCCTGGTCCTGCCCGGCGGAGCCCGTGGGCCGGCCTTCCTGATGCTCGACAATTTCCGCGCCATCCTGAGATACAACCCCGCCGAGGCCTATGCGCTGGCGATCGGTCATCTTGCCGACCGGCTGCGCGGTGGCGCGCCGTTCGTTCAGCCCTGGCCCCGTGACGAGCGTGTGCTGACCTCGGCCGAGCGCCATGAGTTGCAGACGCTTTTGGTGGCCCGTGGCTACGATATCGGCGGCGAGCCCAACGGGCGCATCAATGCCAAGACCCGCAAAGCGTTGCGTGCCTTCCAGAGCGCCAATGGTCTCATCCCCGACGGCTTCGCCGGCGGTTCGGCGCTGGACAGCCTGCGCGCCACCGCCGCCAGCGCGACGCCGCGCCGGTAGGTGAGGGGGAGCCCATTCGGGTCCGCCCCTTCCTTCCGGCCGTTTCCCTGCCATGCTATGAACCCAATCGATCGGCAGAGAGGGCGTTCCGGAGACGGTTCGGAACCTTAAGGCATGACACGCGGCACCGGCATGCGAATCACGGTCCTGGGCCTGCTCGCCGCAGCGGTGGGGGCGGCGGCGATGCTCGCCGGCCCGGCTTCGGCGCAATGGTTCGACGACCGATTTCCCGGGCAGCGGCAGCGCAGCTGGTTTGCCCCCTGGGGCCAGCCGGCGCAGCCCGCCGAACCGCCCAAGCCGGTCGACTATTCGCGCGCACCGGCACCCAAAAAGAGCGACGTCGTGCCGCAGACCCACGTGGTGGTCATGGGCGACGCCATGGCGGACTGGCTCGCCTACGGCCTCGAACTTGCCGCCGCCGAATCGCCCGATATCGGCATCACCCGTAAGCACAAGACCATCTCGGGCCTGATCCGCACCGAGGTGAAGAAGGATCCGCGCGGCGATCATCCCGACTGGCCGCAGGCGGCGCGCGATATACTGGCGGCCGAGCCGGCCAATTTCGTCGTCTTCATGGCCGGGCTCAACGACCGCAAGTCGATCCGCGAAGCGGTCGCCGCCAAAAAGCCGGCCGAGCCGGCGAAGGATGCGTCCAAGACGGCCGCCAAGCCGGCGGCGCCTGCCAAGCCCGGTGACGACACGCAGGACGATGCCGAACAGACGTCCGCCGACGCACCCGCGGCGATCGCCGAACCCGAGCCTGCCCGTCCCGGTACGACCACCAGCCACGAGTTCCGGTCAGATCGCTGGGTCGAACTTTATACCAAACGGGTCGACGACACGATTGCGGCCCTCAAGTCGAAGAACGTGCCGGTGTTCTGGATCGGCCTGCCGCCGATTCGCGGCACGCGATCATCGTCGGACGCCGGCTTCCTCAACGAGCTTTATCGCAGCCGCGCCGAAAAGGCCGGTATCACCTATATCGACGTGTGGGACGGCTTCGTCGACGAGGCCGGCCGCTATGTCAATTTCGGCCCCGATTTCGAAGGCCAGCGCCGCCGCTTGCGCAGTGACGACGGCGTGTATTTCACCAAGGCCGGCGCCCGCAAGCTCGCCCACTACGTGGAGCGTGAGATCCAGCGCGCCATGGTGACACAGGCGACACCGGTGGCCTTGCCGCTTCCCGACGAGCCCACTACCCCGCAGACGCCCGCTCGCGGCGCCCCCGGTGTGACGGTGCGGCCGCTGGCCGGGCCGGTGATGCCACTGACCACGTCGCGCGACAGCGACGAACTCCTGGGCGCCGGAACGCCGCGTCAGTCGATCACCGACGCCACCGCCAGCAAGGTCCTGGTCAAGGGCGAAGCCGTGGCGGCACCGGCGGGCCGTTCCGACGACTTCGCCTGGCCGCGCCGCGACATTGCTCCGGTCGGAAGC
Organism: Astrobacterium formosum; assembly: GCA_030848545.1. Lineage (GTDB taxonomy): Bacteria > Pseudomonadota > Alphaproteobacteria > Rhizobiales > Xanthobacteraceae > Astrobacterium > Astrobacterium formosum. The sequence continues at coordinate 25,915 of JAVDCA010000022.1, read as the reverse complement.
GATCCGGTGGTGGCGACCACGACCCTGCCGATGACGCCCATGCTGCCCGAAAAGCCGGTTGTGGTCGCGGCCACGCCGGCGAGCGAGCCCGCCAAGGCGCGCACGGCGGCGGCTCCGTCGCACGCCGCTGCGGCGCGCCCGCGTCCGAGCGCTCAGCAACAGGCGCAGCAACGCGAACGCGAGCAGCGGGAGCAGCGCGCTCAGTCTCGGCCGTTCTTCTTCCCGTTCTTCAGCCGGTGGTGATTGCTGTCATTTCGGGGCGCACCGGAGGTGCGAACCCGAAATCCAGCCACGAACGCGGCGTGTTCGTCTGGATTCCGGGCTCGCCGCCACGCGGCGCCCCGGAATGACGGCCTTTACCGCGGCAGCAGCGTCGTCCCCATCAGGTATTTGTCGACCGCGTGGGCGCACTGGCGGCCCTCGCGGATCGCCCATACGACCAGGGACTGGCCGCGGCGCATGTCGCCGGCGACGAACACCTTCGGGAGCGATGTCCGATAGGCGTCGGTGTCGGCCTTGACGTTGCCACGGGCGTCGAGATCGGGCCCGAGCGCCTTGACGAGGCCCTCGTGCACCGGATGCACGAAACCCATGGCGAGCAGGACGAGGTCGGCCTCGATGTCGAACTCGGTGCCGGCGATCGGCTTGAACTTGTCGTCGCATCTGGCGCAACGGATCTTCTTGACCTTTCCGCCCTCGCCGACGAATTCCACCGTCATCACCGAGAAGTCGCGCTTCGCCCCCTCCTCGTGGCTCGACGAGGTGCGCAGCTTGAGCGGCCAGTCCGGCCAGGTCAGGAGCTTGTCCTCGTGCTCGGGCGGCTGCGGCATGATCTCGAAATTGGTGACCGAGACCGCGCCCTGGCGGATCGACGTGCCGATGCAGTCGGATCCGGTATCGCCGCCGCCGATCACCACCACCTTCTTGCCCGTCGCCAGGATCGGTTCGGCTTTGCCGAGCGCTTCGCCGGAGATGCGCCGGTTCTGCTGCGGCAGGAAGTCCATGGCGAAGTGGATGCCCTTGAGCTCGCGGCCGGGGATCGGGAGGTCGCGCGGCTTCTCGGCGCCGCCGGCGAGCACGACGGCGTCGTACTCGGCGACCAGCCGGTCGGCCGGGACGTTGACGCCCACATGGGCCTTGTAGTGGAAGGTGACGCCTTCAGCCTCCATCTGGGTGACGCGGGTGTCGATGACCCCCTTCTCCAGCTTGAAGTCGGGGATGCCGTAGCGCAGCAGGCCACCCGCCTTGGCGCTCTTCTCGAACACGTGGGCGTCGTGGCCGGCGCGCGCGAGTTGCTGTGCGCAGGCCAGTCCAGCCGGGCCCGAGCCGATGATCGCGACCTTCTTGCCGGTCTTGATCGCCGGCGGCTCGGGTACGATCCAGCCCTCCGCATAGGCGCGGTCGACGATGGCGCATTCGATCGTCTTGATCGTCACCGGATTGTCGTCGAGGTTGAGCGTGCAGGAGGCCTCGCACGGCGCCGGACAGATGCGGCCGGTGACCTCGGGGAAATTGTTGGTGGAGTGCAGGTTGCGCGCCGCCCCCCGCCAGTCGGACAGATAGACGAGGTCATTCCAGTCCGGGATCTGGTTGTTGACCGGGCAGCCGTTGTGACAATACGGGATGCCGCAGCTCATGCAGCGCGCAGCCTGCTTTTTGACTTCGTCGTCCGGCAGCGGGATGACGAATTCACGATAATGGCGCACGCGCTCCTCGACCGGTGCGTAGTCGCGGTCGTTGCGCTCGAATTCCAGAAAACCTGTGACCTTACCCACGGCGTCTCACACTCACGATGGCGGTTCTTGGACGAAAATCGCTGAAGCTGGATCGCGGCACGGAAAAATCCCCGCGCCGCGGGCAAACCGTCACTCCGCCGCCTGCATGGTGGCTGCCTCCCGGGCGAGTTCGGCAAGCGCGCGCCGATATTCGACCGGCATCACCTTGCGGAATTTGGGCAGGTAGTCGGCCCAATTCGCCAGGATCATCTCCGCGCGTTTGGAGCCGGTGAAGCGCGCATGACGTGAAATCAGGAGTTTGAGGCGCTCACCATCATAGTGGCTCAAGTCGTTCATGATGTCGACGCGGCCGGAGGTCTCCATCTCGCCCGGCCAACCGTAGGTGCCGGCCTTGGCGGCGTCCTCCTCCGGCACCGGCTCGAGCTCGACCATCGCCATGTTGCACAGCTTGGCGAACGAGCCGTCCTCGTCGAGCACGTAGGCGACGCCGCCCGACATGCCGGCGGCGAAGTTGCGGCCGGTCTTGCCGAGCACCACGACGATGCCGCCGGTCATGTATTCGCAGCCATGGTCGCCGGTGCCTTCGATCACCGCGATGGCGCCGGAATTGCGTACCGCGAAGCGCTCGCCGGCGACGCCGCGGAAATAGCATTCGCCCGCGATGGCGCCGTAAAGCACCGTGTTGCCGACGATGATGGACTCCTCGGGCACGATCGCCGCCAAGGGCGACGGACGCACGATGAGGCGGCCACCCGAGAGCCCCTTGCCGACATAGTCGTTACACTCGCCTTCGAGCTCGAAGGTGACCCCCTTGGCCAGGAACGCCCCGAAGCTCTGGCCGGCGGTGCCGGTGAAGTCCACGTGGATGGTGTCGTCCGGCAGGCCGGCATGGCCGTAGCGGCGCGCGATCTCGCCCGACAGCATGGCGCCGGCGCTACGGTTGACGTTTCTGATGGCCGTCCTGATCTTCACCGGCGCGCCGCGGTCGAGCGCGGATTGCGACTGCGCGATCAGCTTGCGATCGAGGACGTCTTCGATCTGATGGTCCTGCTGTTCGCTCTTGAAGACGTGCACGCCGGTCGGCGCGTGCGGCTTGAAGAACAGCTTGGAGAAGTCGAGCCCCTTGGCTTTCCAATGCTCGACGACACGGCGTTGGTCGAGCATCTCGATCTGGCCGATCATCTCGTCGAAGGTCCGGAAGCCCATCGACGCCATCAGCTCACGCACTTCCTCGGCGACGAAGAAGAAGTAGTTGATGACGTGCTCCGGCTGGCCGTTGAAGCGCTTGCGCAGCACCGGGTCCTGGGTCGCGACGCCGACCGGGCAGGTGTTGAGATGGCACTTGCGCATCATGATGCAGCCGGCGGCAATCAAGGGCGCGGTGGCGAAACCGAACTCGTCGGCGCCGAGGAGCGCGCCCACGACCACGTCGCGGCCGGTCCTGATGCCACCGTCGACCTGCACGGCGATGCGGCCGCGCAACCGGTTGGCGACCAGCGTTTGGTGGGTCTCGGCGAGCCCGATCTCCCACGGAGAGCCGGCGTGCTTGATGGAGGTCAGCGGCGAGGCGCCGGTGCCGCCCTCGAAGCCCGAGATGGTGACGTGGTCGGCGCGCGCCTTGGCGACGCCGGCCGCGACGGTGCCGACGCCCACTTCGGAGACGAGCTTGACCGACACGTCGCCCTTCGGATTGACGTTCTTCAGGTCGAAGATGAGCTGCGCCAGGTCCTCGATCGAATAGATGTCGTGGTGCGGCGGCGGCGAGATCAGGCCGACGCCGGGCGTCGAGTGGCGCACCTTGGCGATCACCTTGTCGACCTTGTGGCCGGGCAACTGCCCGCCCTCGCCGGGCTTGGCGCCCTGCGCCATCTTGATCTGCATGACGTCGGAGTTGACCAGGTATTCGGCGGTGACGCCGAAGCGGCCCGAGGCCACCTGCTTGATGGCCGAGCGGATCGAGTCGCCGTTGGGCAGCTGCTTGAAGCGCTCCGCCTCCTCGCCGCCCTCGCCGGTGTTCGACTTGCCGCCGATCCGGTTCATGGCGACCGCCATGGTGGTGTGGGCTTCGCGCGAGATGGAGCCGAACGACATGGCGCCGGTCGCGAAGCGCTTGACGATCTCTTTGGCGGGCTGGACCTGCGACAGCGGCACGGGCGTGCCGCCGACCTCCTCGGCGCTCCTGATGCGGAACAGGCCGCGGATGGTGGTCAGCCGCTCCGACTGATCGTTCACCATCCGGGAGAACAGCCGGTACTTCTCCTTGGAATTGCCGCGCACCGCATGCTGGAGTTGGGCGACGGTCGCCGCCGTCCAGACATGGTCCTCGCCGCGCACCCGGTAGGCGTATTCGCCGCCGACGTCGAGGGAACTCCGGTAAATCGGCGCATCGCCGAAGGCGTCGCGGTGGCGCCGCACGGATTCTTCGGCGATCGATTCCAGCGTGACGCCCTCGATGCGGGTCGCCGTGCCGGTGAAGTAGCGGGAGACGAAGTCGGTGTGCAGGCCGACGGCGTCGAAGATCTGGGCGCCGCAATAGGACTGGTAGGTGGAGATGCCCATCTTGGACATCACCTTCAAGAGGCCCTTGTCGATCGACTTGATGTAGCGCTTGACGACTTCCTTGTCTTCGAGGCGCTGCGGCAGGTCGCCCTTGTGGGCGATCAGCGTATCGAAAGCCAGATAGGGATTGATCGCTTCGGCGCCGTAGCCGGCCAGACACGCGAAGTGATGCACCTCGCGCGGTTCGCCGGATTCGACCACGAGGCCGACGGAGGTGCGAAGCCCGCGCCGGATCAGGTGGTGGTGCACGGCCGCGCAGGCCAGAAGCGACGGGATCGGAATGTTGTCGGGACCGGAGTCGCGATCCGACAGGATGATGATGTTGATGCCGTCGCGCACCGCCTTCTCGGCGAGCCGGCACATCTCGTCGACCGCCTGGCGCATGCCGCCGGCGCCGCGGTCGGCCGGCCAGGTGGCGTGCAGCGTCAGCGACCGAAAGTGCGAATCCGACACTTCCGAGATGGAGCGGATTTTCTCCAGGTCGGCATTGGTGAGGATCGGCTGGCGCACTTCGAGACGCGCGTGGTGCGAGAGACCCTCGAGATCGAACAGGTTCGGCCGCGGCCCGATGATGGAAACGAGGCTCATGACCAGCTCCTCGCGGATCGGGTCGATGGGCGGGTTGGTCACCTGGGCGAAGTTCTGTTTGAAGTAGGTGAACAGGAGCTTCGGCTTTTGCGACAGCGCCGAGATCGGCACGTCGTTGCCCATGGAGCCGATCGCCTCCTCGCCGGTGGCCGCCATCGGCGACATCAGGATCTTGATGTCCTCCTGGGTGTAGCCGAAGGCCTGCTGGCGATCGAGCAGCGACAGGTTGGTGAGCCATGGTCGTGGGCCGGCGCTCGGCAGGTCCTCGAGCACGAGCTGGGTGCGCGCGAGCCACTCCTTGTAGGGATGGCTCGCGGCGAGTTCGGCCTTGATCTCTTCGTCGGGGATGAGGCGGCCCTGTTCGAGGTCGGCGAGCAGCATCTTGCCCGGCTGAAGACGCCACTTGGTGACGATCTCCTCCTCGGGGATGGGCAGCACGCCCATTTCCGACGCCATGATGAGGCGGCCGTCCTTGGTGACGAAATAGCGCGCGGGGCGGAGGCCGTTGCGGTCGAGGGTGGCGCCGATCTGGCGCCCGTCCGTGAACGCGATGGCGGCGGGGCCGTCCCACGGCTCCATCAGGGCGGCGTTGTATTCGTAGAAGGAGCGCCGCTGCTCGTCCATGAGCGGATTGCCGGCCCACGCCTCCGGGATCATCATCATGACCGCATGGGCGAGCTTGTAGCCGCCCTGCACCAGGAACTCGAGCGCGTTGTCGAAGCAGGCGGTGTCCGACTGGCCCTCGTAGGAGATCGGCCACAGCTTGTGGATGTCATCGCCGTAGAGTGGCGAGCGCGCCGACGCCTGCCGGGCCGCCATCCAGTTGAGGTTGCCGCGCAGCGTGTTGATCTCGCCGTTGTGGGCGATGTAGCGATAGGGATGCGCCAGCGACCAGGTCGGGAAGGTGTTGGTGGAGAAGCGCTGGTGCACCAGCGCCAGCGCGCTCTCGAAGTCCGGATCGTGCAGGTCGGGATAGTAGGCGTCGAGCTGGTCGGCCAGGAACATGCCCTTGTAGATCGTCGTCCGGCACGAGATCGTCACCGGATAATAGCCGGACACGCGCCGCTCGCGACGGCCGTAGAGGATGCCGGACACCGTCTTGCGCAGGATGTAGAGGCGGCGCTCGAAGTCGTCGCCCGAGAGCTTGTCGTCGCCCTGGGCGATGAAGAGCTGCATGTGCACCGGTTCGGTGGGGATCACCGACGGGCCGAGCGAGGAACTGTCGGTCGGCACGGTGCGCCAGCCGAGCAGGCGGAAGCCGGCCCGCGCGATCTCCTGTGCCCACACGTCCATGACCTCTTCGCGCCACGGCGCGTCGTGGGGCATGAACAGGACGGCGACCGCATAGTCGCCCGGCTCAGGCAAGGTGAAGCCGAGCGAGGCGGTCTTCTTGGCGAAGAACTTGTGCGGAATCTGCACCAGGATGCCGGCGCCGTCGCCCATGCGCGGGTCGGCGCCGACGGCGCCGCGGTGCTCGAGATTGAGCAGGATGGTGATCGCGTCCTCGACGATCTTGTGCGACTTCCTGCCCTTGATGTCGGCGATGAAGCCGACGCCGCAGGAATCCTTGTCGAGCGCCGGATCGTAGAGCCCCTGCGCCGCAGGAACGCCCGGGTCGGCGGTGTCGGTGAGCGTTTTGGCCGTGGTCGTCTCGAATGCCACTGCCATGCCCCCGTCCTTCATTCCACCCGTTGTCGCGCTCATCTCGTCCTCGCGTCGTCTCGTCAGCAATGGCCGCGGCAATTCCGGCGCGGCTCTCCCGCGCAACGCCTCAGGCGTTGCCGGGACGGTACCCGTTTGTCGTGACGGGCATCCCGTGGCGACGCGGCCGCCGCACGGGGACGCTCGTTCAGGCGTCGGACGATGCCAGTGGCTTCACGCCAGTGGCTTCATCACGCGCCGGCCCGACCGCGGATCGGTTTTAACCTTTTTCTCCGCTCGGTTGGGCAGTTAACTGGGACAGTACTGCTGTCCTAACTGAGGATGCCAAAATTCTGCCACGGAAACAAGGGTTCGGCACACAATTTATCATGACTCTCGACACCTTCTTCCGTCTAGTGCGATCGCGGCGCAATAACAAACAGAAAGCGGGCCGCGCCGCGCAATCACATTGCTTGCATGGCTTATGCCATCATCCGAAAGTCGGACGGTAAGTCGCTGCCTCGGCGTCTCAGGACAGGAGGCTGGCCGGCTTGAATTTGGCCGGGAAGCGCCGTGCCGACGCCCCAATGACGTCATCCAATCCGCGCCGCCGGCCGTTTCGCCGGCGGTTCAGGAGGGAAGAAACGGTGAGACCTGTCCTCGTTGCATCTTTTTTTGCCGCCGCCTTCATCGGGACGGCCGTGTCGGCCGTTGCCGAACCGCTGCGCCCCGTGGTGGCAGGCCTGCCGCCCTACGAGATTGTCGCCATCCTGCGCGCGGCGGGCTTCGAACCGGTGGTGCGGCCCGTGCGTGGCGCCGGCGTGTTTTTCGTGCGCGCGCTGGCCCCCGACGACGAAGATGTCCGCGTGACCGTCGAAGCCCGGACCGGGCGCATCCTGGAAGTCCATCCCATGGGTTATGCGAGAGCGCCGTTTCCGGGTGGGTACCGGCTGGCATCTCCGCGTGTGTATTACGATCGGTCGGCGGGATTCGAGGACATGACGGGCGCCTTGCCGGTACCGCCGCGCGGCGTGCCGGGGGGTGCCACGCATCTGAATGCCCGCAAGGCCGCCACGCCACCTTTGCCGCGGCCCCGGCCGGGCGAGGCGGTCGCGGCCGCTCCGGTCGCGCAGCCCGCTGAAACGGTGGCGCCTCCGGCGCCGACCCCGGAACCGGCCAAAGCGACCACGCCGGCTCCGGGGCCGATCGAATTCCCGCCGGTCACGCCATTGGAATAGCCGGAGGGTTGGTGGTGCGCGAATTGCCGGCCGGCTTGTTGCCGGTGCCGTCGACCGCGGGCTCGACGATCGCCGGCAGCGTCGCCGCGCAGGTCTTGCGCAACGGGCAGGCGGGTCCGCAGGCGTGCCGGTTGTCGAGGTCGCGGGCAAGGCGCGCCCAGCGCCACGCGAGGGAGAGGAAATAGGCGCTCTCCTCGTCCTGCTCGCGGGCTGCCGACAGACAGCTCTCGATCTGCTCCTCGCAATATCGGCAGTAGGTCGGCCCGATGGTCATGTCGCACTCCGCCGCGATGGCAGGCCCGGACGCGTCGACACATGACCTCAGGCGATTCGCGTACGAGACTACTCAAAATGCAATCGCGGCGAAGCCAGGATTAACGCGCACGCGATTGCGTGCGCGGGCGATGCAGGAGGCGTGCCGGTTTCGGGCCGCGGGGACGCGCGAGCGTCAATGCGTGTGAAGTAGCGTGCCCTGTGACGGCGCCGTGATGCCCTTGCGGCGAAGCCGCGCCAGGAACCGGTAGACCGTCGAGCGCGCAATCCGGTGATCGTATTGCCGCGCCAGTTCGAACAACGCGATCGGGTCGGTGCAGGGCGCCAATTCGGCGAGCACGCGCACGAGGATGCGGCGCGGCCGGGTCGACCGCAGGCCGTAGGCCTTGAGGCGGTGACCGACCGTGCCATCGGGAGTTGCCGACATCGACCCGCTCCTAACCGCGGCGGATGTCGGCGGCCGCCCGCGCCAGCACCTCGACGATGTGGGTCTCGGCCTCGACGTCGGCGGCGAGCTTGGCGACGGCGGCCTCGCGAATGTTGCGCAGCGCGGCATGGACCAGGGGCGGCAGGCCGTGCCCGTCGTCGCGATCGCCCTCGCGCGGGCCGCGCTCGCGGTTCATGCGCTCCATCTTGGCGCCGACCGCCGCCAACTTGGCCATGACGGCATCCGCGAGGGTGCGGTTTTCCGCAAGATAGGCGCGCCCGTCGTCGGTGATGGCGTAGCGCTTCTTGGCGCCCTCCATTTCGCCGACCGCGTGTCCGGCCTCTTCCAGATAGGTGAGGGTGGGATAGACGATGCCGGGACTGGGTGCGTACCAGCCGGCGGTCTTCTCCTCCAGGACCTTGATGATGTCGTAGCCGTGGCGGGGCTGCTCGGCGATCAGCGCCAGCACGATCAGCCGCAGGTCGCCCTGTCCGAGCATGCGGCCCGGCCGCATCGTGTCGTCGCCGTGACGGCCGCCGCCGAAGCCATGGCGCCCGCCCCAGCCGAATCCGCCGTGGCGTCCGCCGCCACGCCCGGCCGCCCACTTGCCGTCGTCGTCACCGCCGCGGAGGTGTGGGCCTCCCCAGTCCTGCCGCCCCTCGCCGTCGCGCCCGCCATGTCGCTGTCCGAACATTTGTCGCTCCTTGGTTGGAATGGATCGTTCTCTCGATGCGAGAGAAGATATATCTTTAGATAGATCAAATGCGGACGCAGAGCAAGATATATCTTAGATGCATCTGAAATTGAATTTATATCGTAATATCAACGATTTAAGAGTATCATTCTGTGAAGGGCGGATCGATGCAATGCTGCCGTTCGATGCCGCATTCGATCTCCGCGATCGTTACGACGCTGAGAACAGGTCGCCGTCATCGACGGATTCGAGCCAGGCCACCACGCGCGGATTGTGGCGTCGCTTGCGTGGTTCCGAAAGCACGACGGTGTCGATGAGATACATCAGGAGTCGATGTCCCGGAGGCGTGCGCGCAGGCGCTCGAAGCCGCCATCGTCGGTAGGCATGGCGAGAAGATGATCGACGAACCGCGGGGCATTGAGGCGCTCGTGCGTCTGCAGGCGCGCGTATTCGTCGGCCGCCACGATCACCACCGTCGCCTTGCCGTGCTTGGTGACGACCTGCGGTGTGTGCTGCGCGGCCTCGACCACGGCGCTGAAGCTGTTCTTGGCGTCCCGGATCGACCACGTGGAGCGTTTTCGTGGCATGAGATTTCTAGACCCTCCTTCACATCCCCTTCGCCATCTCCCTCAGCTTATACTTCTGGATCTTCCCCGTGCTCGTCTTCGGCACCTCGGTGAACACGATCGCGCGCGGGCATTTGTACGCCGCGAGATGCTCCCGGCACCAGGCGATGAGGTCCTCGGCGCTCGCCTCCTTGCCGTCGCGCAATTCCACGAAGGCGCAGGGCGTCTCGCCCCATTTGTCGTCCGGGCGCGCCACCACGGCGACCACCGCGACGGCTGGGTGCTTGTAGAGGGCGTCTTCGACCTCGATGGACGAAATGTTCTCGCCGCCCGAAATGATGATGTCCTTGGAGCGGTCTTTCAGCTGGATATAGCCGTCGGGATGCATGACGCCGAGGTCGCCGGTGTGAAACCAGCCGCCCGCGAAGGCCTTGTCGGTGGCGCTCTTGTTCTTGAGATAGCCCTTCATGACCACGTTGCCGCGCATCATCACTTCGCCCAGGGTCTCGCCGTCGCGGGGTACGGGTTGCAGAGTCTCGGGGTCGAGAACGTCGAGGCGCTCCAGGCAGGGATAGCGCACACCCTGGCGGGCCTTGCGGGCCGCCTGTTCGGCCGCCGGAAGCGCGTCCCATTCGGCGTGCCAGTCGTTGACGACGGCGGGGCCGTAGCACTCGGTCAGGCCATACACATGGGTGACGTTGAAGCCCGCCGCCTTCATGGCGGCGAGCACGGCTTCCGGCGGCGGCGCCGCCGCGGTGACGAACTGCACGGTGTGGGGCAGGGGTTTCCTGTCTGTGTCGGCGGCATTGAGGAGCGTCGCCATGACGATGGGGGCGCCGCACAGATGGGTCACCCGATGGGTCGCGATGGCGTCGTACATGGCGGCGGTCCGCACGGCGCGCAGGCACACATGGGTGCCGGCGACCACCGACAGCGACCAGGGGAAACACCAGCCGTTGCAGTGGAACATGGGCAGGGTCCACAGATAGACCGGGTGCCGGCCCATGGCGCAGGTGATGATGTTGGCGACGGCGAGGAGATAGGCGCCGCGGTGGTGATAGACGACGCCCTTGGGGTCGCCGGTCGTGCCCGACGTGTAGTTGAGCGTGATGGCATCCCACTCGTCGGCGGGCATATCCCACCTGTAGTCAGGGTCGCCGGAGGCGAGAAAATCCTCGTATTCGATATCGCCGAGCCGTTCGCCGGTCCCCGAAAACTCCGGGTCGTCGTAGTCGACGACGATCGGCTTCGTCCGGGCGAGCGCCAGCGCCTCTTTGATGACCTTGGAGAACTCACGATCGGTGATCAAAAGCCTGGTCTCGGCGTGATCGAACGTGAAGGCGAGGATCGCCGCATCGAGCCTGGTGTTGAGGGTGTTGAGCACGGCGCCCGCCATGGGCACGCCGTAGTGCGCCTCCAGCATGGCCGGCGTGTTGGCGAGCATGACCGACACGGTGTCGCCGCGGCGGACGCCCGCCTTCGCGAGCGCCGAGGCGAGCCGGCGGCTGCGGGTGTAGAAATCGCGATAGCTGCGGGCGAGCCGCCCGTGGATGATCGCCGTGTGATCCGGAAACACCGCGGCGGCGCGTTCGAGCAGCGTCAACGGTGTCAGCGGCTGATGGTTGGCCGGATTCTTGTCGAGTCCTGCGTCGTAAGGCGACGTCATGTGCGCTTCCCCCGCGTGTTCTGGCTGCCGCCAGACTACGGCATGATCTCGCGGGGTTGAAGTGCAAGTCGAAGCAAGACGCGATGCCCATCCGCCGGCGACGGCGGCGAGCGGTGGCCGTCACCCGATCTGCACCTGCGGGGGCAGCCGCAGGCCCTTGTCGGCCATCACGGCGCGAAGGCGGTCGGGGTGATCGGAGATCATGCCGTCGACGCCGAGCGCGATCAGGCGCGCCATTTCGGCGGGTTCGTTGACGGTCCACGGCACGACCCTGACGCCGGCCGCGCGGGCCTCGCGCATCACCTCGGCGTCCACATTGCGGAAGTACGGCGTCCACTGTCCGGCGCCGGCGGCGACCACCATGCGCGGCACCGAGCCGCCGAAATCGTCGACGGCGAGCCCCGCCGTCCACGGCGATGGGCCCGGTCGGCCACGCTGGATCGTGTCCTCCTCGGCGCTCTCCACCGACAGGACGGCGCGGGGAATCTCCGGCGCGATCTTCGCGATCTCCACCACGACCTGCCAGTGGAACGACTGCACGGTCACCCGGTTCGTCATGCCGGCGGCGCGGATCGCCTTCGCGACCGCGGCCGCGAAGGTCGGCGGGTCGGGGGCATCATGGTTGCCGGGCTTGAGCTTCAATTCGATGAGCAGGCGGACATGCGCGGCGGCCGGCTTTTGCAGCAGTTCGAACAGTTCGGAGAGCGCCGGAATGCGGGCGCCGTCGATCGGCTGTTGGTCCGGATAGCGGCGCGCATAATCGGTGCCCGGCTTGATGCGGCCGACGTCGTAGCGGGCGAGTTCTGAGAACGTCAGGGTGCGGATCACGGGCCCGCGGGCGGTCAGGAATGCGCCGTCCGGACCGCGCGTGATGTCGGGATTGAGGGCGCTGTCGTGGCTGATCACCAGGACGTCGTCGCGGGTCATGCCGAGATCGATTTCGAACGTCGTCACCCCGATACCAAGCGCGCGTTTGAAGCCCGAAATGGTGTTTTCCGGATAGAGGCCACGGGCGCCGCGATGGCCCTGCAGGTCGAAGTCCAGTGCCGGCATGGTGGGTTCAGCCGCCATTTGGGGTTCTCCTCGATGCCGCGTTCATCCCGCCAGGGCGTGGCTGATCCCCTGCCACAGGAGACCGCACGAGATGAAAAGGACCATCCAGTAGGCGATCCGGTAGAAGAGCTCGGTGGGGGTGATCCTCACCAGCCAGATGCCGAGCATGTTGGCCGCGACCGCAACCGGTAGCAACACCACCGAGGTCGCGAGCCCTTTTGGAGAGAACTGGCCGAGGGCGAAATAGGGGATCACCTTGAGGGCGTTGACGGCAGCGAAGAAGACCGTGCTGGTGCCCACCAGGGTCATTTTCGGCAACTGCTGCGGCAGCACGAACACCTGGAAGGGCGGCCCGCCTGCCTGCGACATGGTCGAGGTGAAGCCCGACAATGCTCCCCAGAACACACCCTTGGCGGCGGTCGGGGGCTTGATGGTGGCGGGCTTTTTCCCCCACCACGCATTGGCCACGAAGGCGACGCCGATCAGCCCGACGGTGATGCGCACCGCATTGTCGGACACGTGCGCCGCCACCAGCCAGGCCGCCCCGATGCCGACCACCGCTCCCGTGAGCAGCACCCGGAAATTCCAGCGGCTCCAATCCTTGCGGTAGTTCCACACCGAGATCATGTCCTGGGTGATCAGGAGCGGCAGCACGATCGCGGCCGCCTCCAGGGGCGGCAGATAGAGGGCGAGCAAAGGCGTCGAGATGCTGCCGAAGGCCGCAAAGCCGCCCTTCGACAGGCCGAGGCAGATCACGGCCGGGACGGCCAGCGCATAGAAGTACAGATCGGTGATCACGGGAGGGGGCGGCGCCTTGCGAAGTTCAATAAAGGCGGCATGTTTTCCGCCGAACACCCCCCGATCAAAGCCCATCGGCGGCGCGAGCGCCAGCCTTGCGCCGGCATAGCCGAATTGTGAACTGGACAAGGACGCGCTTTAATCACACCACGGCCGAGAGAAAAATCGGTCCGATCGCACCACAAAGGCCGCGGAAGACGCCGAGCCATCCGGCCCGCGGCCAGGGAGGAAGCCTATGACCGCGAGCGCGTTCCGCCGCCCGTCCGGAGAGCCGAGCCGCTACCACGACATGCATCGGCGTTCGCTTGCCGATCCGCAGGGATTCTGGAGTGAGGCCGCCGAGGCGGTCGACTGGTATCAAAAGCCCGCCAAGGCCTTCGATCCCGATCTCGGCGTCTATGGCCGCTGGTTCGTCGGCGGTGTGTGCAACACCTGCTACAACGCGCTGGACCGCCACGTCGTCGGCGGCCGCGGCGGCCAGGCGGCGATGATCTACGATTCGCCCGTCACCGCCACCAAGAAGACCTTCACGTATGCGGAGCTGCTCGCCGAGGTGAAGACCTTCGCGGCCGTGCTGGCCGAATTCGGCGTCGAGAAGGGCGACCGCGTCATCCTCTACATGCCCATGGTGCCGGAGGCGGTGGTGGCCATGCTCGCCTGCGCCAGGCTCGGCGCCGTGCATTCGGTGGTCTTCGGCGGCTTTGCCGCCAAGGAGCTTGCCACCCGCATCGATGATGCGGAGCCGAAGCTGATCCTGACGGCGAGCTGCGGCATCGAGGCGAGCCGCATCGTCGCATACAAGCCGCTGCTCGACGAGGCGCTCGCGCTCGCGCGCTTCAAGCCCGACAGTTGCATCGTCCTGCAGCGTCCGCAGAAGCGCGCCGATCTGATGCCGGGCCGCGACTACGACTGGGCGTCCATGCGCGAGGCCGCCCGCGCCGGCGGCAAGACCGCCGATTGCGTGCGCGTCGCCGCGACCGACCCGCTCTACATCCTCTACACGTCGGGAACGACCGGCAGGCCGAAGGGCGTGGTGCGCGACAATGGCGGCCACATGGTGGCGCTCATCTGGTCGATGCGGAACCTCTACGGCATCGCGCCCGGCGAGGTGTGGTGGACCGCCTCCGACATCGGCTGGGTGGTCGGTCATTCCTACATCGTCTATGCGCCGCTGCTTCTCGGCGCGACCACGATCCTCTACGAGGGCAAGCCGATCGGCACGCCCGACGCCGGCGCCTTCTGGCGGGTCATTTCCGAGCACGGCGCCGTGGCGCTGTTCACGGCCCCGACCGCCTTCCGGGCCATCAAGAAGGAGGATCCGGACGGCAAGCTGATGGCGCAATACGACCTGAAGAACTTCCGCACGCTCTTCCTCGCCGGCGAACGCGCCGATCCGGACACGATCCAGTGGGCGGAACGGCTCCTGAACGTGCCGGTGATCGACCATTGGTGGCAGACCGAAACCGGCTGGGCCATCGCCGGCAATCCGGTCGGCATCGGCATGCTGCCGGTCAAGCACGGCTCGCCCACCGTACCCATGCCGGGCTACGACGTGCGCATCGTCGACGAGGCCGGCAAGGACGTGGCGCCAAACCGGATGGGTTCGATCGTCATCAAGCTGCCGCTGCCGCCCGCCTGCCTGCCGACCCTGTGGCGCCAGGACGCGCGCATGCGCGAAAGTTACCTCACCGAATTCCCCGGCTTCTACAAGACCGCCGATGCGGGCTTCATCGACGACGACGGCTATGTCTACGTCATGGGGCGCACCGACGACATCATCAACGTCGCCGGCCATCGGCTTTCGACCGGCGGCATGGAGGAGGTGCTGGCGTCCCACCGGGACGTCGCCGAATGCGCCGTCATCGGCATCCATGACGACCTCAAGGGCGAGGTGCCGTGCGGCTTCATCGTCCTGAAGTCGGGGGTCGAGCGCTCGCCGGCGGAGATCGAGAAGGAGATCGTCGCCCTGGTGCGTGACAAGATCGGCCCGGTCGCCGCCTTCAAGCTCGCCATCACGGTGGCGCGGCTGCCCAAGACGCGCTCGGGCAAGATCCTGCGCGGCACCATGAAGAAGATCGCCGATGGCGAGGCCTGGACCATGCCGGCGACCATCGACGATCCGATGGCGCTGGACGAGATCAGGCACGAACTCGAAAGCCACGGCGTCGGGGCGCTACAGGGAGCGTCCTGACCGGCGGTCTCGGGAGGTGATGGACGCAGGTGTGGACGGTCGCGGCGCTACGCGATCATGCGTAGTCCTGAAACCGGTTCACATCATGCGCCGGGGCGGAGGAGATGGATGCTCGTGTCGGCCGGCACCCGGCGGGTCGGCCCGGCTGCCGGTGCGGAGCGGCTGCGGAAGTGGTCGAGCACGAACAGGCGCACGGCGGACGACAGGTTTCCGGTCTGGCGTTCGGCGTCGATGAAAGCCGCCATCTCCGAGAGCGTCATTCCGCGGCTTCGGGCGATCTCCTTCAGCCCGGTCCAGAAGTCGTATTCGAGACTGATGCTGGTCTTGTGACCCGCAATGACGATCGAACGTTTCATCACCAGCGATTTCATCGTGACAACCTTCATCAGGCAGGCCGCCGGCGGATCCTGTGGTGAATCGCCGGTTGCGATTTCTCAACAGTGACCGAAGCCGCTCACGAAGGCATCCGGACGACCGTAACCTGCGCGTTATCGGGCCGTTACGGGACGGTCATTTCCCCGCATTTGCCTTTGGAATGGCGAATCTTCGCCGATAGTCGCCGGGGGAGAGCTGCGTCACGCGGCGGAACAGGCGGCGGAAGAAGGCCGCGTCCTCGTAGCCAACCTGCCAGGATATCTCGTCGACCGAGGCACGGCTGCGTTCCAATCGGCGCTTGGCTTCCTCGATACGCAGTCGCTGCACATAGGCGATCGGGGCGAGCCCGGTCGCCGCCGTGAAGCGGCGCTTGAAGCTGCGCTCCGCGAGGCCGGAGCGGCGCACGATCTCGCTGATCGGATTTGCCACCGGATAGTTTGCGGAGAGCCAATCCTGTGCCTCGGCCACGAGGGCGTCACCGTGGTCGCGCGGCGCCTCGAAGACCATGTAGGGAGCGAGGCCCTCCTGGTGCGCCTGCAGGGCGAGGTAACGCGTGAGGGCCTGGGCGGTCGCGGCGCCGCAGTGGCGGGCGACGAGATAGAGCACGAGGTCGTACCACGATGTGGAGGTCCCGCAGGAGAGCAGTTCTCCGCGCGCCCCGGCGCTGATCAGCACCTTGTCGGGATGCACGCGCACGGCCGGGTAAGCGCGGCGGAATCCGACCGCATAGTCCCAGTGCACGGTGGCATCGCGGCCGTCGAACACGCCGGTCTCGGCGATCAGGAAGATGCCCGAGCAGGCCGAGCACAGGGTCGCGCCGCCGCGGTACATGGCGCCGAGCCAGTCGACCAGCGCCGGGAAGCGCCCTGTCGCCCAGGCGCCGCCGGGCACATGCAGCGAGGGCACGATGACGATGTCGGTGCGCTCTATGTCGGCGACGGCGCGCTGGACCGGCAGCGGCAGGCCGGTGGCGAGTTCGAGCGCGCCAGCGCGCTCGCCCACGATCGAGACCCGGAAGGGTGGTTTGCCGCCCGCCGCTTCGGCGGGCCCGCCCAGCGCGTGCACCGAGGCAAGGACGTCGTAAAGCCCGCTCAGCGTCGAAGGCATCGCCTCGGGGATTGCGACCAAAGAGACATCGAGCGTGTCCGGCGAGGCGGTCATCGGCAGCCTCCCTGAAAGCGGTGTTCCATCCCGATTGCGTTTCCTATGGCACGAAACGCCCGGTTCTGTCGCGTCCGCCTCTGAACCTGACCGCCATGGTCGGGCACAAACCTGCCGACAAATGGCGGCCGGCTCGTCGCGCCGCCGACGGAACGGAGAACCCCCGATGTCTCTCGATCAAACCAAGTTCGATGCCCTGCTGGGCAAGGTCGTTGCCGATCTCGCCGCCGGATATGGCGGCGTCATGATCAGCCTGGGCGACAAGCTCGGCCTCTTCCGTGCCATGGCCGGCGCCGGTCCGCTCAGTTCCGCCGAGGTCGCCAGGCGCGCAGGCTGTGCCGAACGTTATGTGCGCGAATGGCTCAATGCCCAGGCGGCCGCCGGCTATGTCGACTATGACCCCGAAAACGTCACTTACGAGCTTACCGCCGAGCAGGCACTCGTGTTCGGCGATGCCTCGAGCCCGGCCTATTTCCTGCCCGCGTGGCAGGTGGTTGCGTCCATGTGGGCCGACGAGGTCAAGGCCATCGAGGCATTCCGCACCGGCAAGGGAGTGGCCTGGGGAGATCACGACCAGCGCCTCCATTGCGGCGTCGCCGGCTTCTACCGCAACGCCTACAAGGGCAGTCTCGTGCCGCAATGGCTGCCGGCCCTCGATGGCGTGACGACGAATCTCGAGCGCGGCATCCGGGTCGCCGATGTGGGCTGCGGTCACGGCCATTCCACCATCCTGATGGCCGAGGCCTACCCGAACTCACGTTTCGTTGGCTTCGACGTTCATGCCGGCTCGGTGGCGGCGGCGCGGGCGAACGCGCAAGCGGCGGGGGTCGCCGACCGGGTGCGCTTCGAGGTCGCGCGAGCCGACGACTATCCGGCCGAGGATTACGGACTGATCTGCTTCTTCGACTGCCTGCACGACATGGGTCACCCGACCGCGGCAGCCGAGCACGCCGCCCATGCGCTGGCGGAAGACGGCACCGTGCTGCTGGTCGAGCCGTTTGCCCATGACCGCGTCGAGGACAACTTCACGCCCGTGGGTCGGCTCTACTACTCGGCCTCCACGACCATGTGCTGCGCCCATGCGATTTCCGAGCGCGGCACCCATGTCCTCGGTGCGCAGGCCGGGGAGGCGCGCCTCGCCGACATCTTCGCGGCGGCGGGCTTCTCCCGCTTTCGCCGCGCGCTCGAGACGCCGTTCAATCTCGTCCTCGAAGCCCGGCCTTGACCCGATCGACCCCGAAGCCCCACGGCCTCCGGGCCGACTGGTGTCGACGCGGAAACCGATGACGTTCTCTGATCAAGTAGACTGTCTGGACGCGGTCAACGCCGCGATGGCTTCTTCGGCCGCCCGTGTGCCGCTGCGATAGGCGCCATGGGCGGTCGAGAAATCCTCCCGCGAGGTCGCTTCGCCGGCGAAGAACAGGCGATCGTCGACCGGGGCTGCGAGGACGGCGCGCCGGTCGCTCATGCCGATGCGAGCGTGCGAATAGGAACCGCGGGACAACGGGTCGCGCGCCCAGGCCGAGGCGGCGACGAATGAAATCCGCCCCCGCATGTCGTTGCCCATGCGGTCGGCGAACTGGTCGACCGCGAAGGCGAACATGGCGCGACCGTCATCGTCCTCCAGCCGCCGCGCCAGCGCGCCGCCGAGATAGACCTCGATCAGGTCCGACCCGAATGGCCGCAGGTGAAAGCTCGCGATCTCGCCTTCGGTCGCCCCATAGAGCCGGCGCTCGATGGGGAGTTCGTGTGCCCCGGCGATCCGCATGAATACCTTGTCGGCGAGGCCGAGGGGCAGTGCGGCGGCGGCATCGATCTTGTCGGGAAGGGCAGGGGCGAAACGTATCGCCTCGCGGGCGAGGACGTCCGTCGGCAACGTCAGGATCGCCGCCCGTGCCGCGAATGTGCCGCGGGTCGTTTCGATCTTCAGCGCTCTGTCGGCGTGGTCGATTGCGGTGACGGGTGAACCAAGCATGACGTCGAGGCCTTCGGCTGCCGTCGCGATCAGCGATCCATAGCCGGCGCGCACGCGCCAGTTCACATCGGTGTCCACATAGCGGCATAGGTCATGCACGGACAGCTGAGCCAGTTCGACGCCGTTGATCCAGGTCGAAACGGCGTCGAGGAGATCGCGCCAGCGCGGGTCCTTCGGCAGCAGGTCGGCGGCCGGGCGGTCGTCGCGGGCGTGGCCTGCGCGATCAAGGCGCTCGAACAGGGCGTCGAGGGCGGTGCGGAATTCGTTCTGCCGGGCTGCCGGAAAGCCCTGTTCGAGCGCCGGCTTGCTCCAGGCCGGCTGCGAGGTGTCGATCGCAAACCCGAGTTCGTCGGCGAGTGCGGTCCATTCGTTGTCGACCGCCGAATGCAGCCAGCCGCAGCCCAGGTCGAGGCCGATCCCCGCGGGATCGGGCAATGTCCAAGCCCGTCCGCCGACACGCTGGCGGGCTTCGAGGACGCGCACCCTCAGGCCGCAACCCGAGAGGCGGCGCGCCGCCGCGATGCCGGCCGCGCCGGCGCCGATCACCACAATATCGACGTCGCTCATGTCACTCCTGCGGTTGGGGTTCCAGCGAAGCAAGCCGGAGGCTGCCGGCGCAAGTGCCGGCTTTTCCGCGACAGGGTGCAGACCTGGTGGGTTCCGGTCCGGCGCTTGCGCGGCGCCATGACGGCTGGTGTTCCGTCGCGCATTCGTGAGACGACGTGAAGCGCCAAGACGTGAACTCGCGGCTATAGCCCACGTTCCGAACCAGGGCGGTTGCGCCAGTCGCTCTGTCAGCCCGAACATCCATATGCGGAGGTTATATGACTGCCAATCGCGCCGAAACCGTCGGTTCGCTACCGCTCGCCGTGCCGCAGGCCGACCGCCGTGCCGATTCGCCCGGCGTCGACGCCGCTCTGCTGCTCGGCCGCATCCTCCTCGGCGCGATCTTCGTCATGTCGGGCTATGGCAAGCTCACCGGACTCGAAGGCTTTACGGCCTCGCTGCAGAGCCAGGGCGTGCCGTTTGCTTCGGTCATGGCCGTCCTTGCCGGCGCGCTGGAGTTCACTGGCGGGCTTTTGGTCGTGCTCGGCTTCCAGGCGCGGCTCGGCGCCCTCTGCCTCGTCGTCTTCACGATCGCCGCAACCCTGATCGCCCATCGGTTCTGGGAGCTGGACGGCGCCGCCTATCGGGGCCAGCAGATCCAGTTCTCCAAGAACCTGTCCATCATCGGCGGCCTTCTATACGTGGCCGCAGTCGGCGCCGGCCGCTTCGGCCTCGATGGACTGCGTCACCGACGCATCGGGTAAGGGCTGGTTCCTTCTGCCGAAGCGAAGCCGCAACCGGCCGCCGGCCGTCGAGGAATGCGATCGGCAGGTGGCGGCGGGCGTCAGCGAACCGGGCTCTGAATCCTTTCGTCGATCCAGGCCCGCATGTCGGCCATCACCTGCTCCTTGCCGACGTCATTGAGGAGATCGTGGGCATGGGTCTCGTACATCTTCAGCGTCTTGTCCTTTGAGCCCGCCGTGTCGAAGAAGAACTGGCTTCCGCTCGGCACCGCCGCCTTATCGGCCGTGCCGTGCATGATGAAGACCGGCAGCGTGATGCGTGGGAATTCCCGTTTCAGCCGCTCGTCGGCACGCACCAGCGCCGCCACCGTCATGGCGGGCTGGACCTCGCCGGCGATGAGCGGGTCGGCATTGAGCGCGCGCACCGACTCGGGGTCGCGTGAGAAATCTTCGTTCTTGAGCTTGAGAATCGGCAATTTCGGTGCGATCCGGCTCAGTCCTTTGATGATCGCGAGCACGAAATCCGGTGCCGGCACCTTGAAGGCGAAACTTTCGCAGATCAGCCCGGCGAGTTCGTCCTGGTGATCGAGCGCAAAGGTGCAGGACACGACACCCCCCGCACTGTGGCCGAGCAGGAACACCGGCAGGTGCGGCTCCCGTTGCCTGGCGATCTGAACGAGCCTGCCGAGATCCTGGGTGTAGTCGGCGATGTCGTCGACATAGAAGCGCGGCCCCTCGGACTTGCCGCGGCCGCGCAGGTCGAGGGCATAGACCGCAAGGCCGCCGGCCACGAACTGCTCGGCCGCCCACAGATACTGGCCGCCGTGCGAGTTGACGCCGTGGCAGATGACGACCACGCCGCGCGGCGCCGGCGCGGGCCGCCATGACCGCATGAAGATCCGGTATCCGCCCCGGCCGGAAAACGTCTCCTCGCGCATGCGACGCCGCCTCCGTTCTGTCCCGAAGTGTCCCGGGAGGTGCTCGACACGGTCTCGGCTTTCATCGCTGACCGCCAGAAGAGCGCCGCGTAAAGTTCGCAAAAGGAGCATTGCCCCGGGCTCGATGAGCGAGGGCGTGCGCTCCCCTAAAGCTTCGCCATCGCGTCCGGGTCGAGCAGGCGGCGGTTGTAGGACTTCGCCGTGTAGAGCCCGGCGACCGGATTGTGGCCGAGGACGCGGTCCTTGACCACGAGGGTGGTCACCGGCGCCTGCGAGTGGCGGTAGAACAGGCTGTCGTGGCCGACGCATAGTCCCATGACGATGTTGAGATCGGTCTTGTGGCGGTTGAGGACGCGGGCCTGCAGGACCGGGTTGCAGCTCGCCTCGAAGCCGGGGCGAATCTTGAGCTCCTCGGCGAGGCCGACTTCGCTCTTGTCGATGGATCCGACCTTGCAGATGGCGGTGCGGGTCGAGAAGCCGGCGGTGCGCAGGATGTCGACCAGGATCTTGGTCTCGGCGGCGAGCCCAACGCAGGTGGCGATGCCGAGGAGTTTGGCGCCGATGCGCCGCGCAAACGCGATCGTCTCCTCGATGCGGTTGATCTTGCAATAATACGTGCCCTCAACTTCCGCCGCGACGCGGTTGATCAGGCCGTCGAGACTGTCGCCGGCATAGAGGGCGGCGATCTCGGCGCGCTCGTCGGCGGCGAGATCGGTGGTGGCACAGACATTGGGATAGATCTTGTCGTGCCGGTGGCAATTATACTGCGTGCATTCGGAACAGGTGATGACGTCGGGCTTCGGCTTGGCCATGGCGCTGGACGGCTTTCTCGAAAGGCGTGGGGTTTTGGAACGGCGGTTTCGTCGCCTTGCGGCGATCATGCAAGGTGGTGGGACGGTGCGCATCCGTGCTCGTCCGAGGGGAGCGCGTGAATCGATTGGCTGGCGAGAAGCCGGCTCGCATCGAGGAATTTTGCCGTCGCCCGCGCCATGAGGCGTGCCTCGCAAGTCAGGCGAGCCTCGAGACGATAGGTGCGGCGCTTCGTTTCGACCAGCCGGGCGGTCAGTTCCACCCGCTGCCCGATCTTCACGGGGGCGACGAACCGGACCAGAAGTTCGGCCGTCACCGCCGAGATGCCGTGCGCGAACAGGCAGTGCGTCATCGCGGCGTCCAGCAGCGTGCTGACCATGCCGCCGTGAAGGATGCCGGAATAACCCTGGTGCTGGACGCCGGTCGTGTGGACGGCCGAGACCGAGCCGTCCGGACAGTACGTGAAGGCGAGGCACAGAGAGGTGGGATTGCGGTCGGCACCACCGCAAGCCATGCAGCCGCCATGGAGGCTGTCGGCGAGGCCTGCCATGGCGTGTGCCGCCGCGGCAGGCACACGATCAGTCATCGGAGCAGCAGCCCCCGCCGTGATCATGGTCGTGGCCGCCGCCACCGCATACGAGTTCGGGACTGAACGGCTTGAGCTTGCCAGCCACATAGGCGGCTACCACCGCCTCGACCGTCGCGCACGCTTCGGCATGCAGCGGCTGAATGCCGGATTGCAGAAATCCCATCAGTGGCCGCCCGCCCATGCCGCGGGCCACGATGGCGGTGACGCCGGAATCCGCCAGCAGTCCGACCGGCACGAGGCAGCCGCCGTCGCCATGCGGCGGCGTCGGCAGGATGCGCGTGTCGGTGACCTTGCCGTCCTGCAAGGCGATGATCGTGAAAGCGTCGCAATGGCCGAAATGGTCGGACACGGCGGCGGAGAGCCCGCCGGGATGCTGGGACGGGACGGCGATCAGCGTGTTCATCATGTCACTCCATTGATTGTCGAGAGGGCAGGGCATGCGGGCATCACGCGTCGCCGTCCCCGCCGCCGGAATGAGGCGGTTCGTCACCTGCCGGCATGGGCCGGCAGCGATGTCTTGGACTACGCCCGCATTCGCGAAATTCGGCGGTCGTGATCGGACCGCCCTGGATCCTGAGCGCCTGGCCGGTGGTGAGAGCTGTCGCGACCGTGGTGCGCGCCTGGGCGAGCAGGCGCGAGAAGGTGGAGCGAGAAATCCCCATGGTCTCGGCCGCGTCCACCTGTTCGAGCCCCTCCACGTCGGCAAGGCGCAACGCCTCGAGGCCGTCCAGGGACAAAACCTCCTCCGTGAGCTCGCGCAGCGGAATACCGCGCGGCTTGTAGTAGCGGGCGGCGGTCTCGGGCGGCACAAAGCGAATCTTGCGCGGTCGCGGCATCGCCGCTCCGTTATGGGTGTATGTGCATAATACATCCGGCCGAGGGTGGCGCCATCCGTGCCCCGGGCATGCCTGCCATGCGGACGGGCGGGCGGGCCGGCTGCAACAGGATTCAAGATGGCGAATTTCCGGCCGGGCATCTTGCAGGGAGGTCGCTGCCGCGTCCGGCTTCGCCGACCAGGGCCATTTCACCCGCAGCTTCCGACACACCATGGGCGTCACTCCGGGTGCCTATCGGTCCGTCTACCGAACCGCGGCCTGAGCGCGCACGGCCTCGCTGCCGCCTTCACGCCGCCCGGATGGTCTCCAGGAAATTCTGCACTTCGCTCTTGAGCCGGCCGGAGTCGGCGGCGAGCGATTTGGCAGCGTCGAGCACCTGTGCGGAGGCCGAGCCGGTGGCGCCGGCGCCCTGGCTGACGGAGGCGATGCTCACGGCGACCTGCGAGGTGCCCTTGGCGGCTTCGTGGACGTTGCGGGCGATCTCGCCGGTCGCCGCGCCCTGTTCCTCGACGGCGGCGGCGACCGAGGCGGCAATTTCGGCGATCTTGCCGATGGTCGCGCCGATCGCCTGGATGGCGCCGACCGAGTCCGAGGTCGACGCCTGCATGGCGGCGACCTGGTCGCCGATGTCGCCGGTCGCCTTGGCGGTCTGGATGGCGAGGGCCTTGACCTCGCTCGCCACGACCGCGAAGCCGCGGCCTGACTCGCCGGCGCGCGCCGCCTCTATGGTGGCATTGAGGGCGAGCAGGTTGGTCTGTTCCGCAATGGTGGTGATCAGCTTGACGACGTCGCCGATACGGGCGGCAGATCGTGCGAGTTCTCCGATGCGTCCGTCGGTCTCCTGGGCCTGACGGACCGCGTCACAGGATATCCGGCTCGCCTCCTGCACCTGGCGGCTGATCTCGTTGATGGAGGAGGTCATCTCCTCGGCCGCCGAAGAGACCGACTGGACGTTGGCGGAAGCCTCCTCGGAGGCTGCCGCGACCGTGCTCGACAGCGCCTGCGTGGTTTCAGCCGTGTGCGTCAGCGTGCCGGCGGCGGTCTCGAGCTGTTGCGAGGCGGTCGAGACCGCGCCGACGATCTTGCCTGCAGCCGCCTCGAACTGGCCGGCGAGTTCGTGCATGGCGCGCTTGCGCTCGACCGTGAGGTTATGCTCGACCGCCGCCTGCTCGGCTTCGAGCTTCTCCATGCGCACGAGACTGTCGCGGAACGCGTTCGCGGCCCGCGCGGCGTCGCCGACTTCGTCGCCGCGGCCCGTATAGGGAATGTCGATGTCCTTGCGGCCTTCGGCGAGGTCGAGCAACACGCCGCCGATGCGGCGGATCGGCCGCGCGATCGAGGTGGCGCCGGCCACCGCGGTGCCGA
Organism: Astrobacterium formosum; assembly: GCA_030848545.1. Classification (GTDB taxonomy): domain Bacteria; phylum Pseudomonadota; class Alphaproteobacteria; order Rhizobiales; family Xanthobacteraceae; genus Astrobacterium; species Astrobacterium formosum. The sequence continues at coordinate 1,147 of JAVDCA010000022.1, read as the reverse complement.
TCAGCACCATGATGGCGAACAGGCCGACCGAAAGCCCGACACGGCTGCTTTTCGTCATCTGGTGCCCGGCATGCTTGATGGCGGTGTCGGAGGCGGCGTCCGCCATGGTGGCGATCATCGGCAATATGTCGTCGATCTCGCGGCCGAGCGGCATCAGTCCGAGACGGTAGATCTGATTGGCTTCGATCCAGGACTTGACGCTCTCCTCAGTCGCGATCCGGAAGGCGTCGACGGCGGCAAGAAGCTCGTCGGCGGCGGAGTCGATGTTGGCGTCGCTGCTCGCCGAGCGCGCCTGGCGCAACGACGCGCCTGAGGTCAAAACCAGCTGCCGGATGCGCTGCGGGAGCTTCGGGTCGTCGGTGGTGAGGAACACCCAATATGTGTTGCGTGCGTCCATGAACAGCTGCGCACCCTCGCGCAAATTGGAATTGATCTCCTCGCGATGCTGCTCCGATGCCAGGGCGAGCGCGACTTCCATCTGCTCCCAGCCCTTGCTCCAGCGCCGGCCGGCCTCGTTCTGTTTCGCCTGGTGCCCGATGATGGCGAGACGGGCGGCGGCGAGAGTCGCCGAACGGACGGCGAACTTGTCGAAAATGGCCGCGACCTTGTCCATGCGTTCGTTGTTGGCTTCGTCGTCGGAGAGGCGACGGGCCGCCTCCATGTGGGTGCGCCCCTCCTTGGCGGCCTCTCGCAGGCGATTGAGGCTCGAACCGACGCCGTCGGCGCTGTTGTCGAGACGAATGTCGCGCAGCGCGATTTCGGCGTTGCGGATCGCGGTGGTGCCCGCGGAGGCGTTCTCGACCACGTGCTGTTGGCGCAGGGCGGCCGAATAGGCCACCTCGACCGCGGCATTGTTCAGTTGCTCGTTGACCAGCATGGCGGCGACCAGCAGAAGTCCGGCCGCCGACGCGAGCGCCAGTTTGGTGCTGACGCGGAATTTGAACGAGACCATCGAACCCCCGAACAGGCGCGAGTTGCAGCGCCACTGTCCGGCAACGGATTTGATATTGTGTAAAGCGTGTGCTCGCGCAGGTGTTCGCGTGGTGCGCGGCTATGGGCCGCTACGCGCTCGTACGCATGGTGCTCTTCGGAATCCGCCGGAGCTCGGCGGCTGCCGGCCATAGGGTCGACCAACCACAATGGAACA
>JAVDCA010000021.1 GCA_030848545.1 Astrobacterium formosum | reverse complement strand
GATCCGCTTGTAGCTGGAATCTGCCAGAAGGCGCTTCTGCTCCTCAAGGCGCTCGATGATTCGAACGCGACGGTCGAACGTCGGATTGCTGCCGATCTGAGGCAGAGCGGTGAAAGTCAGCGATTTCAAGATTGCCATGTTGTCCTCCATGCACTGCAGAGGACATAGGATTATGCACCTATCTTCCCAAATGTACACCGGCGTCGAAAGTTTTTTGACTTTCTTTGTCGGCATCCGTCCTCTGTCTAAACGATGCAGACCATTTCGCCGCAGCATTAATAGCCGCTTCCCATTGATCGTCAGCAGAACCGTATTTCACGACGATGGCCAGCTTGCTCAGAGCAAGATGCGTGGATGACCGAGCGGCTAGGATTTGTGCGTCATACACTGACGTCATCGCCCCGCCAGTTGGCCTTGCTTGCGCAATAAGTCGGTTGATCGCCTCCACCTTGTCCGCTGTGGAAACATTTCGGGGACGAATCTCTTCAAGGGTCGACACGATGCAGTCGGCAAGCGACCTGTCACTCAGACCTGACGTCAGCATTTTGTTGCCCCGCTTCCCAGAATGTAATCTTACCGCGCCCAACGGCTCAACGTCAAATCGCTTCCGTCCAAGTTTGAAATTTATAATGTGTATGCCGTCGCGCGCATCAAGAGAGGTCTTAGGTTTGGTTTCGCACCCCCATGGCGTTGCAGAGGGGGGTATGTTTTCGGGGGTGGGTTGCTGTGTAACCGCATCTACCGTCATACGACTTCGACACCCGAACGCGATTAGCAGGCGTTATACGCGGTGGTCTACCGGCCCCTATGATGCCTCAGGTGTCGCTGAAAGAACGCATCGCTGACCTTCGCTGCGGGATTGCGCGCGGCGGTGGCCCATGACGCGACCGGGGGGTGTTTTTGAAATGCCCGGATTCGAAAAAATTTTTTCTGCCGATAAATACTTATATGACACTTCCACACCCTGCAAGCATGGACCGCCTCGCGCTCGTCCAACTCCTCTCGTCCGATTCCGTCGCTGCCGTTGCCAATGCTGTCGGCGTCAGCCGCGGTACGATCTACAGGTGGTGTAAACAGTCCGGCATCCCACGTCGGGTCTATGGCTGTCCTGATCGTCAAATGCTTCAGCGCATGGAATCCAGCGGCGTTCTGCAGAAGCACATTGCCCGGTATTTCGGCGTGTCACGGTGGACGATTCGCAATTGGTGCCAGCGGTATGGAATCGTCCATCACACGACCGGTTGCTTTCTCGTCGGCGCAAATCGCAACACGCTGATTCTTCACGAAGAGCCTCCTTTCGGAATCGGCGTGCTGTTTGGAAGCAATGACGACTGATCTCCTTTCAAAGAACGAATCGCGCATCACGCGCTCGAAGCCATTGGATCAACGGGATCGATGCGAGGACCATCCAAGATTTGCCGACCACTTGACCAAGTAAAAAATCGAGACTTCCGAACGCGAGCCACAGGAAAATGACGCTGTCGACAACCAATCCACCGAGACTGCTGACGATGACCGCTACCACGAAATTGCGGGCCTGCAACGGCGTATAGATGAGGAAGTCGGCAGATTCTGAAAGGAAGAAGGCAACACCAGAAGCCACAACGAGCGCCGGCGGAGCAATCAACGCAGAAAGCAAAGCGCCGGAAGCAACAGCCACCAATGACCACGAGCGACCCAGACGTCGTTGCACCAAGTCGCGCAGCACGAGTGCGAGCCCGGTGACGACAACGCCACTTGGAGCGCTCATTCCCGGCCAAACCGGGAGCAAACACGGTCCCTCTGCCATGCACGCGGTGCCGACATTTTCAATGAACCAATTCGCCAGCGGGATGCAGGCAATGAAACCGAGCAGATAGAGGAAACCTTCCAAGCGTTTGCCCATTCTACTTCACCTTTCAAAGGGTCACGCGGCGTCGCGGTCAAGCACGCCCAATATTTTCTTGGGCTTTGTATTTCGGTTGTCGTTCGACGCAGACCTTCCCAGCGCGCGTTTCAGCAGATCCGCGTTCTGGTCTAAGAGCGTCGCCCAATGTTCCGCCGCAAATAGATTGCCAACCAAACCGATCACGTCGGCAATCACCTGCGGAATCGGACCTCCACGGAACGCGACGTGGTTCGCGTCAATGATGGCGCGAAGCCAAACGTAGGCATTGTGATTGCCGAGGGTGTTTCTGCTGAACCGATCAAAAGTTTGATGGTCGTAAGGCGATTTCCGCGGATTCATATTGCCGATGTTCAGTCGCGATGAAATCGGTGAACCTGCCGGAAACGCTTTTGCCGCATGATACGTCGCAGCTGTGTGTCCAACTGGAAACGGTGCCTGCGAGATCGCCCAAGACTTGATGTCGGTTGTCAGCGTCGGCGGCTTCGCATACTTCTGGGTCTTACCTGCCCAAAAGAATGGCGTGCAACTGTCGAACGAGATCGTGAACGGTGAATTCGTGCTCTTTTGAACGCCACGCTGGATCGCGGTGAGGATGACCGACCAGATCAACTGTGACAGCCCAAGAATGTGGAACCACTGCTTCGAATTTCCCAACATGCCATCATCGCGCAACAGCAGCATGCGCCGGAGCAAACGAATCGCTCCATCCTTCGTTTTGACGGTGCTGCCATAGGCCCATCCCTCGAAATCGAAGTCGCGGATGCGGCTGTACCAGAAGTCCTCTTCGTCGGCGGTCTCCCCTTGCAACACGTTGAGAAACTTGCAGTTGCCGACAATTCCGCGATGCTGGTCGATAAAGTGAAGGTTTTCGACTGTCAATTCGGTTAGAAGATCAACGCTGCAGTGATGAAAAGGCGAACTGCTGTATTTCGCATTCCGAGCCCATAAGGGCATGTCAACGGTCATGGCGTAGTCGCAGTTCGCGTCGAGCCATCTTACGAACTCGCCCCGGACGCCGCTTTCACGCCAAAGTCGGCCAATTCTGTCCGGGTTTCGCGCGAAGGTCCCCCACGCCTTTGCTTTCCTCAAAGCTCCCGTTCCGATCTGATACCCGCCGCTGTCTCCAAGAACCCAACTATGTGCTGGATCACGTTGCGTGACAGCGTTGCTACGTTTGCTGCCAGCGAAATAGCCTGCGCTCGCCAAGCACCACTTGTAGGTCCACAGTTTGCTGTCACCATTCAAGAAGTTGAGGTCGAGCGGTGTGGCTTTGAGGTCGATGTCCCTTCCGGACTCATCGCGGACGACATATTCGCCCAGATCTTTTGACAAAGCCGGCAGATACAGCGCGTAGTTGTCGATTTCAGCAGTCAAATTTACGGACATGACGGGTTGCTCCACGCGTAGAACAGCGTTCCGTCGCGCCGGCCGTTGAATTGAAGCGACGGGACTGCAATCGCAAAGGAACCGATGGAATTGGCGTATTGAAAGACGAGCGCGTGCTGGTTGCCGGACATGGTAACGGCACCATCAACATTCGCATCCGCCATGTTGAAGAGGATCGGGGCGAGGTCTTTGCTCAGGTAGGTCGACCTTGCAGGTGTCACCAATCCCGAGAGATTGTCGGGAAGCGCAAACGATTCGAACGCTGAATGTCCGTCCTCGCGGTTGAAGCCGATTCTAACTTCGGCGCCGTCAATTTCGATTTCGAGCTTGCGATTGCGATCTCGCGTAATCTGATGGGAAAGCCCAAGACCACCAAACCAAGGATCAGCCCAAACTTTCCGCAACTGCAAGAACCATTTCAAGTCCAGTTCCACAGTCCAATCAGCCGCGAATTTGTCGGCGTCGAAGTCCGGTTGATAATCCGTGGCTGAAGTTGCGCCAGGTTCAAACCGCAATGTGGTCGACTCTTCAGTGCTGCGGTTTCGGACGTCCAATTTGTATGAGGCTTCTTCTGACGAGCATTCGCGGACAAGATTCTCCGTGGTTGCGGCTTCCAACATGAAGATTTCGCCGGTCTCAAGCCATCGTTCGATGATGACGCGGTGGTCCGCGTTCAGATAGACAGTATTAGCATTGTCAACCAGCTGATGGTGAAGCTTGCAGCGTGTTACCGGCGAAACGTCCGTCCCGCTCATGCTCAACAGAACGTCACGCGATTCCGCGCGGATCACCAGCCGAGAAACAGTAGTGTGCCGGCGTCCGCGTTTCTTACGCGTTGATCCATTTTGATCGCGTTCGGGAGCCTCGACCTTTTCGTTGTACTTATTGCGGTACCAATTGGCTCGCTTTACGCCCGAGGGCGGAAGCGCCTTAGGTGGAAATGCCTGGGACTTGATCACCTCGCTGAGTGCGCGCAGGCTGTAAGGCAGAACGGTCAAGCTGCCGGAAGCGATTGCTTCAACTGCCAAATTGATCTGCCTGGAATTGCTGGTGCTGCCGAGGACGGTCAAGGTATCGTCATTCTCATGACGAGCCAGCAGGACAACCAGATTGTCGCTAGCGACACGGACGCCCGTCTTTAAAGTGGCAGTACCGATGCCGTTCGATTGAACGATGAACGAGCGAACAGCGCGCGTGATCTTCTCGTGGTTCTCCGAATCGAGGTTCGAACGATCTTTCTTGGGATCAGGATTCGGGTTCGGGCCTAGACCATCGCCATCGTTCGTTGGATCGCTGCGATCATTTCCGTCGCCGAGATCGTCATTATCGTTGGCATCGTCGTCTCGGAAATCGTTGTCATTTTCGTTGTGGTCTGGTGACGCGCCGTTCAAGCCCGCGACGCCGCGAGATTCCGCAATGAAATCGACCAGCTTTCCTTCGGCATTGAATCGAAAGTCGTCGGGGTTCTGAATGTAGTGCGCGTAAATCGCCTTGAGGGCGGTGTTCCATTGAGAGATCGTTACGCGATCCGCTTGGCTCAGATCGGTGCTCGCAAAGCCCCACACCAACCGAATCAGCGGGCTAAAATTTGGAGAACCGTCGGCGGTTCTGTGCCAGCGGACGCCGTGTGCCCGATATAAAGATTCTTTATATCCAGGGCTCTTGTCGGCCTCAAGCGACCAGAGAAGCGTCCTGGCAAGCAGATGCCAAAGGTCCTGATTGGCCCTCTGAAGGGTTTTGCGGTTGGCAGAAGCCGACTCCCGCAGGTTTTCGAGCTGCTGGTCCAATTGTTGGACGTTGTCCAATACCTGGAGCTTAACAGCATTTTTTGGAACGATTGGAGGTGACGGTACGTACGGAAGTGACGAGGTTTTCGAATCGTTATCGCTTTGGGCGAACATGGTCGGACTCTAGAATGGCGTGCAAATTCAGCTGGACCGGCGGCGAACTAAACGACGCCGAAATTTCATCCTGCGACAAGACAAGCGAGGTCGTGCGCCGGCGAATACCAAGCGGCGAGAATAGACAGATGCTGCGGGATGAATGCCGAGGCGGAATCGGCGTCTTTCAACCGATTCCGGCCGGCACGAGCCTGTTACATCGAAGCCAGCGTGAATCGGCTGGTCGGTAAATGGCTCTTGAGGACGTCAACCACGTTATCAAATTGGCCGGGCGTTAAGTCGTCCTGCGCCATACTCATGTATTCTTCGAGTTCGGCTCGAGCGATCTTGTAAGCCTTCAAGATATCCATCAATCCGTCGACCCAGATATCGGCAGCTGCGTCTCGAATGCGGAGTTGTTCCGCAAACTCACACGCACCATCATCGTCCGTGGCGGAAGTGAAATCCTCGTCGTCGTTGTCCGTGCTGAGATCACATTCGTTGTGAAAGTCGGCATTATGCGCAGTCAAAAACTCCGCGCCGTACTTGGCGGTGATCATCTCAAATCTCCTTTCATTCATATGGTTTGATTTATTGATCGATATGATCATCGTCGGGAGGCGGACACAAATTGTCAAAGTCAAAGAAAAAGTAGTTCATCATGGCGATGCGCTCCGATCTGACCAAGCCAGAACTGTGCGTGTTGTGATATGCACATGCTTCGGTTTTTTCCCGCAGCAAAATATCTATGCGGTCAGAGGCTCGGAAATTCAATCAACAACGCCGTAGCTATTCCGGCAAACCTTTTCCGGAATAGCTCCAGATGGCTCTGGGCCAAACCGCGAACTATTTCAATTGCTGCCGTCGTCCCATTCCCATGGGTAGACGCTTGTCAATCCCGGCGAAACGCTTTCGAGATATTCGGGACCTCTACGAACGCCGCGACTGCTTTCTTTGACGGCAATTTCAATTGTTGAATCGGGCAGTTTTGGATCGGTGATCTGAAATAGACGGACAGCGAAATTCCTAACGCGTTGGCGCTGACTTAGGCCTTCACCTGAATGAGCATGCAGAACCAAATGTAAAATGTGGAGTAACTCTTGGAGCACGTCTGCTTTCCGGCCGGATTTGCCGCGTGGAACGGCGTCGGACGCACGTTCAAGAGAACAGTGGAGAAATGACAACTGTTCTCGAATACGCGAAAGGTCGTCAGCGTCAATTTTTGGCTTGTTGCCAAGACCGCCAGGTTCAATGTCGGCGGCAATTGCCTCGACTAAGTCTGAGTCGGATTCGAGCTTGAGAAGATTCTTTTCGAGCGATTTCGCTTGCTTGGCTACGGCCTTAAGATCCCGGCGAACATCCTTAGGAGATGCGCGCGGAGTCAACTCATATGGCCGATTCGTCCGATAGATGGCGATCAGTTCATCAAGCCATTCTCGGTCACCCTTGCTACTAAGGCCGGAATCGCGAGACAGTTGTTCCCATTGTTTGTCGGAAATGGCAGGCTCAATGGGCTTTGGAGGTTGGCGCAGGCGCATGGCGAACTCGTAGATGCTGCTGCCGATTCATAACTGAATGCGTGGATTCCGGCGAGTAACAGTGGTCAGGTGTAACGTTTTGGGGTGTCATTTGTGCACGATTTGTGCAATCGAAATCTTCATCGAAAAGGTTGCTGGAAAATATCGTAAAAACAAGAGGATAATAGCTATGGTAATAAAATGACTACGTTGACATCGTAGGGGTCGCTGGTTCGATCCCAGCCGCGCCCACCATCTTCTCCAAGGGGTCACCCGCCCCCTCCGCAGGCACCGCCGCGCCGGTTTGCTCGCGTTTTACACGCAGCAGCATCCCGGTCGTCGGCGCGTTCAAGCCACAGGCCAACCTGCCCGCGACGTCTCCCGCCCAAAGCTGCGACGGCACTCCCGAGCGTTTGCTTTCGGACGAGAGGTCTGCATTCACCCCCGATTATGCCAACTTTCAAATGACCTTGACCGATCCCGCTCTCCCGTCATTGCGAGCCACCGGGTCCGGCCTTCGGCCGGCCCGATGACAGGCTCCGCGGAGCCATCCAGGGGCCGCGAAGGAAGGGCTGGATCGCTTCGTCGGCTTCGCCTCCTCGCGATGACGGTTTCATCCCATCCGGGTCGGCCTGCGGCCGGTGCCATCGCCCTTCGAGGCTCGGCTCGCGCTCTCAGGACGACGCTCAAGGGTCAATGAAAATTGGTATCAGACATTCAGCGGTTGCGTCATTCGGCCGGAAGGCTTCCCTCCGACCGTGTGCTTGGCAACCCTGAGCGCGCAACCCGGCATGTTCACCGAGAATCCGGAAGGCTTGAAGCCGTTGGTCGGAACATGCAACGCCCGGGGCGAGCCACTTGACGCTTGGTTCTCCGTCCCCGCCGAGCACATGCCACAACTCGTGACGGTCGCCGCGACGGGCTGACCGGACTCGGTCGGCCAACGCCCCCTGTCACGGAACGACATTCATCGAAATGGCGTCCGGAAAGTTCACGAGTGCATCCGCTACCGTCGGCGCGAACAGTGTCGACAAATGAATCGCGGATATCGCAACTGCGGAAAGCATCAGCATGATCTGCGCTGTTTCGCAGATGCGATCCAAATGTCGCGCCAATCGGGGCTTTATTGGTTTGCGGGTCAGCTTCGTCGGCATTTCGGGGGGGCCTGCCATTCGTCCGGTCTTCGGTGAAGTTGCTCGGCGTTCGCATCAAGTCGAACGGGCGAGCACGCTGAGTGCCGGAACCCTTCGCGTATCGCGTCATCAGCACCACGTTGAGTATATCCCCGACACTCAAAAACACGAAATCCAATCCAGACAACTCGTGCCACAAGGTCCGGACGACCACGCAGGCGTTTCGCTGGTTGCGTTTGCGTCAACACGATTGCAGCGCGTTTTCCGGCGGATGAAGATCCTGTGGTTCAGCCGGTGACGGTTCGACGATACGTAAAAGACCCAAAGTGAATTGTAGGTCTTCCAAGTCACTATTCGGCGAATGGTCAGGAGTCTTCTCGGTCCCCAGAGATTGAAGCCCGGACGTCGGTGACGTCGGAAGCCGACAGGGGATTGCTACCGTTGCTTGGACAGCATCTGCCGAAGCGCAGAACGGTTGAGGGATTTCTGTCTTTTGCTCGTCTTTCGCCCGTCATGCGCGAGCAGTGCCGGCCTTCCGTGATGGGGGTTGGTGACGTGGGCGTCCGGTGGCGGACGTTGGTCACGGCGGCAAGATGACGGTCGAAGCTGCGGCGGTACAGGGAGCGTAAGAATGACGGCGGCGACCCAGTTGCGACCCGCGTTTGTCCTCTGTTCGGACGACGGCAACGTCGTTCACGCCGACATGGTTCTGGCACCCAATCTCGCCGCCGGCACGGTGCTGCCCGACGTCGCGCGGGTCAAGACGGGCCATTTTTCCGTCGAGCTTGGGGGAGGCGTGCTGCAGTTCAGCCGAGTCCAGACGAAGTGCTTCTCCGGCTATGTCGGCGTGACGTGTATCGCCGGATCGCAGAACTCCGCGATCGAGAAGCTCGAGAGCATCAACGACGAGTTGGAGACCATATTCGATTTTTCGCACGACGGAATAGTCGTGGCCGACGGGCAGGGTGTGTTCTTCAAGGTCAATGCCAGCTACGAACGGATCACCGGCATCTCGCGTGACAAGATCATCGGCGAGACGGCATGGTCGATCATCGACAAGGGCTTGGTGTCGGATTCGGCGACCCGGCATGTGCTCGAGACGGGCCAACCCTACACGTCCCAGCAGACGTTTCGGTCCGGCCGGCAGAGCGTCATCACGGCGAGCCCGGTGCTCAACCAGGAAGGCAAGCTCGTGCGGGTCGTGACCAATGTTCGCGACATGACCGAGATCAACCGGCTGAAGGAGGAACTGGCTGAATCGCAGGTGAAGCTGCACGCCTATTCCAAGATCGTCGAGACGCTCACCGACGAGCAGATGTTCAGGGACAAGATGGTCTTCCGCAGCCGGGCCATGAGTCTCGTGCGCGACTGCGCCGCCAAGTTCGCCAAGGTCGATGCTCCGCTTCTGATCACCGGCGAGTCCGGCGTCGGCAAGGAGGTGATCGCCGACTTCGTCCACGCGAACAGCCTGCGCAAGGGCCATCCCTATCTGAAGATCAATTGCGGTGCCATTCCGGAGAACCTGCTCGAATCCGAGCTGTTCGGCTACGAGGGCGGGGCGTTCACCGGGGCAAGGCGGGAGGGACGCACGGGCTTGTTCGAAATGGCCAACGGAGGCACTGTTCTGCTCGACGAAATCGGCGAGCTGTCGCTCGGTCTGCAGGTCAAGCTGCTGAGGTTCGTGCAGGAGAAGGAGTTCTATCGCGTCGGCGGCAAGAAGGTCGTCAAGGTCGACGTCAGGGTGATCGCCGCGACCAACCGTGATCTCCAGGAGATGGTCGACCAGAAGCAGTTTCGCTCCGATCTCTTCTTTCGTCTCAACGTTCTCAAGATCCACGTCCCGGCGTTGCGCGAGCGGCCCGAGGACGTCATCCTGCTTCTCAACTACATGCTCGACAAGTTCAACCGCAAGCACCACGTCGACAAGCGCATTTCAGGCGACCTCTACAAGGGGCTCGTGCGACACCACTGGACCGGCAATGTTCGCGAGCTCGAGAACCTCATGGAGCGGCTCGTGGTGGTTTCTGACCTCGGCGAGATCACGCCCGATCATCTGCCGGAGGAGGTCCGCCGCGAGTTGTATGCCTCGCCGGCCGTCGTCGCGAACGCCGAGCTGAGCTACAAGGAAGCCAAGGACGAATTCGAGAAGACGTTCCTTTCGCAAGCCTTGGCGAAATACAAGAGCTCACGCCATGTCGCCGAGAAGCTCGGCGTCGACCATTCCACCGTGGTCAAGAAGGCGGCTCGCTACGGGATCAAGTTGATGCCCCGGACCGCCGATATGGCCGACAACTTCTGTCGAGATGAATAGCCGCATACGCGGAAACGCGGGTCGACGCGCGCGCGCCGCCGCCCGTGCGCGGAAATGGCCGCGATCGGTGAATGAATTCACCGTCGGTGAAATCGGGGACTCAATAAAGACGGTCGTTTGCTTTCCGGACGGTGAACGCCGTCACCACCCGGCTTCTTCGCGGTTGCCGTAAGTACTTGAAATTGCGGCTGTTGGCTCCTGGCACGGCCTTTGCGCAGGGGGAAGGGCGAGCCAACGTGATGAATTTCCAAGAACGAGGGGGAGTTTATGAACGCAATTCAAACGAGCGCGAAGGCGGTCTGGGGCTACCGATGGATCATCGTGATCATGCTGTGGCTCCTGTACATCATCAACTATTTCGACCGCATCAGCGTGCTGACGTTCCTGCCTCTCATCCGGCAGGACCTCAACCTGACGCATCAGGAGATCGGTTTCGCGGCTTCCATCTTCTTCTTCGCGTATGCGGTGGCGCAGGTCAGCGCCGGCTATCTGGCCGACAAATTCGGCCCGAAGAAGGTCATGGGCATCGCCATCGTGGTCTTCACGGTGGTGACTTTCCTGACCGGCATGGTGAAGAATTACACGCAATTCGTTCTGCTTCGTCTGGGCCTCGGGCTCGGTGAGGGCCATCATTTCTCGCCGGCGAACAGGTGTATCGCCGACTGGTTCCCGAGGAGCGAGAAGGGACGGGCAACCGCATTCTTCTCGACCACCTGGGCGGTTGCGCCGGCGATCATCCCGGTCATCATCACGTTTCTCGCTTCCGCGATGGGCGGCGATTGGCGCACGGTGTTCTACATCCTCGCCGTTCCGGGCGTCGTCGGCATGCTGCTCCTGTGGTTCTTCGTGGAGAACAAGCCCGAGACCATGCTGGCCAAGGGCCGCATGACCAAGGACGAATACGATTACATCAAGGCCGGCCTGATCACCGACGAGAAGATCGAGCAACTCGGCGCCATGGTCGTTCTGCGCGATCCGTCCCTGTGGATGTATTCACTGCAGCTTTTCTTTCTCTTGGCCGTCTACTGGGGCAGCACCACCTGGATATCGTCGTTCTTGTACGAGCAGCACGGCTTCAGCCTCAAGGCGATGGGTGCACTCGCGGCTCTGCCCTACCTGATCGCCATCGTGTCGACCATGTGCGGCGGCTGGCTGATGGACAAGGTGTTCCACCGCACCAAGCAGGTGTCGCTGATCTCGTTCATCGTCTCGATCCCGATCCTGCTCTACATCGGCCAGGTCGAGAAGGGCAGCACCGGCACGCTCATTCTCATGCTGGCCCTCAACGGCTTCTTCGTGAACATGATCTGGGGCACGATCTACGGCTACCCGCAGCTCCGTTATCCCAAGGAGGCTCTGGGTTCCGCGCTCGGTTTCGCCAACGGTATCGGCCAGCTCGGCGCCTTCCTGTCGCCGCTCCTCGCCGGCTACCTCGTTCAGAAGACCGCCGACGGTTCGTACTACGGCAACGTGTTCTTCATGTTCGCGGCGTGCTGCGCCTGCGGTGCCGTCGTCAGTCTGTTGCTCAACGAGAAGCCTCTCGACGTGTCGAGTCTGGCCCCCAAGAGCAAGTCCGGCCCGGTTGCGGTTCCGGCGGCCGATCAGAAGTAGGGAATGATGATCATGATGAACTTTCCAAGCGCCGACCTGACGGGCAGGGCGGCGATCGTCACCGGCAGCAGCAAAGGCATCGGATTCGGGATGGCTTGTGCGCTGGCGCATGCGGGAGCGGACATCGTCGTCGTCAGCCGCAATCTGAAGGAAGGCGAGCAGGCGGCCGAGGAAATCCGAGGCCTCGGCCGCAAGGCGATCGCGGTCTCGTGTGACGTCACCGTGCCGGCGTCCATCGACGCCATGGTGGTCAAGAGCCTCGAGGCCTACGGCAAGATCGACGTTCTGGTCAACAACGCCGGCATGAACATCCGCAAGGCGAGCGTCGACTTCAGCGAAGCCGAATGGGACACGGTGGTCGACACCAATCTCAAGGGCATCTTCCTCGTCGCGCAACGCGTCGGCCGCGAAATGATCCGCCAGAAGAGCGGCAAGATCATCAATATCGCGTCGATCTTCGGCATGGTCGGCACCCCCATGCTGCCGCTCTATTGCGCCAGCAAGGGCGGCATCGTGCAACTGACCAAGTGTCTGGCGACGGAATGGGCTCAGCACAACGTTCTCGTGAACGCCATCGGCCCGGCCTACATCCGCACGCCGATGACCGAAGGTTGGCTCACCGACAAGGAGCGGCTCGACTACATCCTGTCGATGACACCGATGAAACGTCTCGGCACTTTGGAAGATCTTGCCGGTCCGGTGGTCTTCCTGGCCAGCGATTGGTCCAACTACGTCACCGGCCACACTCTGATGGTCGATGGCGGCTGGGTTGCGCGCTAGGGACGAGACAAGGAGACATATGATGAGAACCGGTCAGCAATACATCGACAGCCTGCGCAAGCGGGACATCAAGGTCTATCTCAAGGGCGAACTCCTCGAGAGCAGCACGGTGGTGGACCACCCGTTCATCCGCGGCCACGTCGCCTCGGCGGCGATGACCTACGATCTCGCTCACGACCCGAGATACGAGGACCTGATGACCGTCAAGTCCCACATCGACGGCAGGACGATCAATCGCTTCACGCACATCCACCAGAGCACCGAGGACCTGCTCAAGAAGGTGAAGATGCTGCGGATGATCTCGCAGAAGACGGGCACCTGCTATCAGCGCTGCGTCGGCTTCGATGCGCTGAATGCGCTTTATACCGTGACCTTCGAGATGGATGCCAAGCTCGGCACAGATTATCACAAGCGGCTGCAGGCTTACCTCGAATACGTCCAGGATACCGACATCATGGTGGCCGGCGCGATGACCGACCCGAAAGGGGACCGCAGCCTCCGCCCCGGCCAGCAGGCCGATCCGGACCTGTTTGTGCATGTCGTCAAGCGCGACGACAAGGGCATCGTCATCCGCGGCGCCAAGGCGCACATGACCGGCATGGTCAACTCGCACGAGATGCTGATCATGCCGACCATGGCCATGGCGCCGGAGGACAAGGACTACGCGGTGTCCTGCGCCCTGCCGGTGGACGCGCCCGGCGTCATCCACATTTTCGGCCGCCAGACGAACGACGACCGCAAGTGCGAAGGCGACATGGATCAGGGCAATGCCCGCTACGGCATTGTCGGGGGCGAGTGCCTGACCGTTCTGGAAGACGTCTTCGTTCCCTGGGACAAGGTCTTCATGTGCGGTGAGATCGACTATGCGGGCCTGCTGGTCGAGCGTTTCGCCTGCTATCACCGCCAGAACTACGGCGGCTGCAAGGGCGGCGTCTCCGACGTGGTCATCGGCGCGGCGGCCGTGATGGCCGACATGAGCGGTTACGGCAAGGCCGCACACATCAAGGAGAAGCTCAACGAGATGATCCACATGGCGGAATCTCTCTATGCCTGTTCGGTCGCCTGTTCGGCCGAGGGCAAGAAGACCGCCTCGGGCGCCTATTTCGTCGATCCTCTGCTCGCCAATGTCGGCAAGCACAACGTCACCAAGCTCATCTACGACATCGATCGACTCGCCCAGGACATCGGCGGCGGCCTAACCGCGACGATGCCGTCCGAAGCCGACCTCAGGAGCCCGGTGATCGGCAAGTACGTCGAAAAGTACCTCAAAGGCGTGGTTTCGGTCCCGACCGAGCACCGCATGCGCATCGGCCGGCTGATCGAGAACATGACCGGCGGCACTGCGCTCGTGGAGAGCATGCACGGCGCGGGTTCTCCCCAGGCCCAGAAGGTCTTCTACTCGAAGCTGTCCAATTTGGAGCACAAGAAGCGACTGGCCCTCGACATCGCCGGCGTACCCGTCGCGGAGACGCCCAAGAAGCCGGCTTGAGGGCCGACAGAGCCGAGGGATGCGGGTCGGGGTAAAATTCTGCGGCAACTGCAATCCGCTCATCGACATGGGGGCTGTCCTGCAGGAGCTCCAGGCGCAAGGCAGCGACGTCGAATTCGTTCCATGGAGTGAGGAGCGTTACGACGTCCTGCTCGTCCTGAGTGGCTGCGGCAGGGACTGCGCCACCCGACCCGATTTCGACGGCCGGGTGATCGAGGCGACCGACGCCTCGGTCGACCAGATGCCGGTCGCCGCGACGGAGTTGCCGGAGGCAATCCTGGCTGTCCTCCGGGCCGAGGCCGAACACGAGTGAAACAGCGAAAGAGCCGCGCCGCGCCTGCACGCGCGATGCGGAGGGGACTCGATTTATCTGGAGCGAAGAATGACAGACCGAAATCTGGACGGCATCCGGGTGCTCGATTTCACCCGTGTCTTGGCCGGGCCCTACCTGACGCAGATGCTCTGCGACCTCGGGGCCGAAATCATCAAGATCGAACAGCCGGGAAAAGGCGCCGACGAACGCGCCTTGCCTCCCATCGGCCGCGGCGGCCAGAGCGGCTACTACATGATGCTCAACCGGGGAAAGAAGTCGATCACGCTCAATCTGAAGGATCCGCGCGCCAAGGAAATCGTCTTTCGCCTCGCCAAGCGCGCCGACCTCGTGATCGAAAACTTCAAGCCCGGCGTCATGGCATCGCTCGGACTCGACTACGCAGCATTCAGGAAGGTCAAACCGAACATCATCATGTGCTCGATATCGACCTTCGGCCAGGAGGGACCATATGCGCAGCGAGTCGGCTACGACATCGTCGCGCAGGCGATGAGCGGCCTGATGTGGATGAGCGGTTTCCCGGACCGTCCGCCGGATCGCTGTGGCACATCGATCGGTGACGTCAATGCCAGCGCCCACGCGCTCGGCGCCATCGGCGCGGCACTGTTCTATCGGGAGCGCACCGGCAAGGGTCAGCACATCGACATCTCCTTGCGCGACTGTCTGACGGCGATCCTGGAGACCGCCGTCACACGCGTCACCATGTCGGGCGGCAAGGACAAGCCGGCGCGCAGCGGCTGCCATCACGCCACCATGGGCCCCTACGGCGTGTTCGACGCCGGCCGCGGCCGGTACGTCGTCCTCGGTGCACTCAACTCGGCGATCTGGGCGCGGCTTTGCGCGGCCATCCAGCGGCCGGACATGATCGAGGACGAGAGGTTCAAGAACCCGACTCTGCGTGCCGTCAATCAGGGCGAGGTCATCGCCGCCATCGAGGCGTGGCTGAAGACCTTCGACGACCTCGGCGAGGCGCTCGCGGTGCTCGAGAAGAACGACGTCCCTTCGGCACCGGTGCTCGATATCGAACAACTGCTGCAGGATCCGCAGCTCTTGATGCGCGACATGATCGTCGAGGTCGACGATCCGCTCCAGGGCAAGGTGAAGTTGCCGGCGACGCCGATGCGCTTCTCCGCCACCACGGTCGTCAACTCGGAGCCGCCGCCGCTCCTCGGGGAGCACAACGAGGTCGTGCTCAAGGGCATGCTCGGCCTCAGCGACGCCGAAGTGGCGGAACTGCGGCAACAGAAAGTCATCGGACAGGAACAGGAGAAGGTCCATGCGTGAAGTCGTCATCGTCGGAGCCAAGAGGACGCCGATCGGCGATTTCCTCGGCTCGCTCAAGGACGTCAGCGCCGTCGACCTCGGCGTTACGGCAGTCAACGCCGCGCTCGCGCAAGCCGGCCTGAAGCCGGACGCGGTGAGCGAACTCGCGTGCGGCACGATCTACAAGGCCGGCTGCAAGGGCAATCCGGGCCGCCAGATCCAGCTCAAATGCGGCATGCCGGCCGAAGGCTACGCCTGCACGGTCGACCAGCAGTGCGGCTCCGGCATGAGGGCGTTCGAAATCGCCAGCCAGTCGATCATGCTCGGCAAGACGGACATCGCGGTCGCCGTCGGCATCGAGAGCATGACGCAGGCGCCCTATCTGCTGAAAGCCGCTCGCGAGGGCTATCGCATGGGTACCGGCGAAGTCCTCGATTCGATGCTCCACGACGGCCTGATCTGCGCCATGATGGGCTATCACATGGGCCTGACCGCCGAGAACCTGGCCGAGCGCTACGCGATTCCGCGCGAAGAGCAGGACGAACTCGCCGTCATGAGCCACGATCGCGCCAACAAGGCGATCGCCGCCGGGATATTCAAGGACGAGATCGTCCCGGTCACCATCCAGACCCGCAAGGGCGCGACGGTGGTGGATAAGGACGAGCACCCGCGAACCGACATCAGCATCGAGCGCCTGAAGTCGATGAAACCGGCCTTCAAAAAGGACGGCACCGTCACCGCCGGCAACGCCTCGGGTGTCAATGACGGCGCCGCGGCCCTCGTTCTGATGGCGGCCGAGAAGGCCGACGAACTCGGAATCGAACCGCTCGCGCGTCTGGTCGCCACCGCCAACGTGGGCGTGCCGCCGGAAGTCATGGGTATCGGCCCGGCCTATGCGGTGCCGAAAGTGATCAAGGTCGCCGGCCTGGAGGCGAAAGACATCGGCTATTACGAGATCAACGAGGCTTTCGCCGCCCAGTTCCTGGCGGTCAATCGCGAGCTCAAGCTGTCGTTCGACGACATCAACGCCAACGGGTCCGGCATCGGTCTCGGTCATCCGGTCGGCTGTACGGCGGCGCGGATTCTCGTGTCGCTGATCTACGAGATGGCACGCCGCAAGGTCGAGTACGGCCTGGCCTCGTTGTGCGTCGGCGGCGGACCGGCCATTGCCACCGTTCTCAGGCAGGCCTGACGGACGGACCACAAACGCAATCACGGGGTTTAGACATGGCAATACAGAAGCTTCTGATCGTCGGCGCCGGGCAGATGGGCGCCGGCATCGCTCAGGTCGCTGCCGGCATCGGCATCGACGTGACGCTCCAGGACATCAAGTCGGAATTCGTCGACCGTGGACTGAAGGGCATCGACAAGGGTCTCGCCAAACTGGTCGAGAAGGGCAAGATGGACGCGGCCGCCAAATCGGCGTTGCTCGGCCGTATCAAGGGGACCCTCGATCTCGAGGCGGCGGCCGCGCAGGCCGACTTCATCATCGAGGCGGCACCAGAGAAGTTCGAGATCAAGAAGGAAATCTTCACGCGCCTCGACGCCGCGGCGCCGCCGCAGGTGATCCTGGCCACCAATACGTCGTCGCTGCCGGTGTCTAAGGTCGCCGCGACGACGAAGCGTCCGCAAAACGTCATCGGGATGCATTTCTTCAACCCTGTGCCGATGATGCAGCTCGTCGAGCTGATCGTTGGCTTGGCGACATCGCCCGAAACCTACGCGGTGACCCGCGAATTGGCCGAACGCCTGAAGAAGCAGCCCGTCAAGGTGGAAGACTATCCGGGCTTCTGCGGCAATCGCATCATGGTGCCGATGATCAACGAAGCCGTCTATACGCTCATGGAAGGGACCGCCAGCCCGGCCGACGTCGACACCGTCGCCAAGCTCGGCTTCAACCATCCCATGGGTCCGCTCGCGCTCGCCGATCTGATCGGACTGGACACCATTCTGTCCGTGATGGAGGTCCTGCACGATGGCTACGGCGATTCGAAATATCGCCCCTGTCCACTGCTGCGCAAATACGTCCAGGCCGGCTGGCTGGGGCGCAAGTCCGGTCGCGGATTCTTCGAATACGCGTCGAAATGAGAGACGGAACATGGACAGCAATCTGATTGTGGAAAAGCGGAACGGTCACGCCGTCGTCACGGTCAACCGTCCAAAAGTCCTCAACGCGCTGAACCGGTCGACGGTCCTGGAACTGGATGCGACGTTCGCCGCGTTGAAGGACGATCGCGAGGTCGGCGCCGTGATCCTCACCGGCGCCGAAAAGGCCTTTGTGGCCGGCGCCGACATCTCGGAGATGGTCGACATGTCGGCGCTCGAGGCGCGCAATTGGTCGCGGCTCGGCCAGGAGGTGTTCTCGCGCATCGAGAACTTCCCGCGCCCGGTCATCGCTGCCATCAACGGGTTCGCGTTGGGCGGCGGTTGCGAGCTGGCTCTGGCCTGTGACATTCGGATCGCCTCGGCCAAGGCGAAGTTCGGTCAACCCGAGGTCGGTCTGGGTATCATCCCGGGCTTCGCCGGCACCCAGCGCCTGACGCGGCTCATCGGCAAGAGCATGTCCAAGCTCTTGGTCTTCTCCGGCGATACCATCGATGCCGAGGAGGCCCTTCGCATCGGGCTGATCGACAAGGTGGTGGCGCCGGAGGAACTGCTGGCGACGGCGGAAGCGATCGTCGGCAGGATCCTGGCCAAGAGCCCGCTCGCGGTCGCCCAAGCCAAGCTCGCCATCATGCGCGGCAGCGAGATGGGCTCGGAGGACGGATATGCGTTCGAAGCTGAGACGTTCGCGACCTGCTTTTCCGGTCCGGACCAGAAGGAAGGGATGAGCGCCTTCGTCGAAAAGCGCAAACCGGCGTTCCGGACCTGACGCAGCGATTCTGAGGGCCGTCCGGTTGGACGGCCCTCGGGGCATGACTGTTCGGGGGGCGAGCGCCGGGAAGCGGAATCAAAACGGGTGGAGAGACCCTCATGCATGCGCATTTGATCCACGCGCACCCCGAGCCGTGTTCCTTCGTGGCGGCCATGCGCGACGTCGTCCGTGAGACCCTGGTGGAGCAGGGCGCGACGGTGACGATCTCGGATCTCTACGAAATGCGTTTCAATCCGGTGCTGTCGGCGGCCGATTTTCCCGTCCGTGCGCGGGCCGACTACCTCAACTGCGCGCTCGAGCAGCGCCACGCCCATGCGGCCGGGACGATCGCGGCGGACATCCGCGACGAAGTCGACAAGGTGCTCGCCGCCGACCTGCTCGTGTTCACGTTTCCGGTCTTCTGGTTCAGCATGCCGGCGATCCTGAAGGGATGGTTCGACCGGGTGTTCCTGTCCGGAGCGTTCTACGGCGGCCGCCGCATCTACGGCAAAGGCGGTCTCGCCGGCAAGCGGGCTTTCGCGGCGATCAGCCTCGGCGGGCGTCGGCACATGTTCGGCGACGATGCTATTCACGGCGATCTCGAAGGACAGCTCCTGCGTCACTTCTTCCAGGGGACGCTCGGCTATGTCGGTCTCGCCGTCCACCGGCCTTTCATCGCCTATCACGTGCCGTATGTGGACGAAGCCGAACGGACACGGATGCTGGCCGAATTGAAGGCCGCCGTTTCGATGATCGACGACCGGCCATTCCTGCCGATGCCGCGCCTGGACGATTTCGACGAGACGCTTGCGCCACGCAAGACGCCGAGGTGATCTCAAAAACCGTCCGGATTCGCGGATATCGGCGGGTGCGAGATGACATCGACGCTCGTCGGAGCAAACGATCGGGGTTGCGCGAAGCGCCTTACACGACGTCTACGACCGCTTCAATCGATGGAGCCGGCAGGTGTCTGGTTCGAGAATTTCGAGGCTTTGACTGGCTCGACCGGGATCATCGGCGCGATCGCGATCGACTTGGCCCACATTAAGACCTACCGCTGTGTGGCGGGCGGAAAAGGGGGAGCTTCCGTCAGGCCGCTCGCGAGGGGGCCGGACAACGAAGATCCACGCGCTGACCGGCCGCGCCGAGCCTGATCGCGGGTCGGGCCTATCATCAGCCTCGCCCTGACAAATGAGCGGTTCGGCCTAATGGCCCGATTCCTCCGACCGGGCTGCGCGATTGCCGGGTCAACTCAGAATTCTTGCGAGATGCTGAAGTTCCAACACATCTGAAAGGATGAGTTCCGTATCCGCGTAGAATTCGTCGGCGTGTGCAACTTCACTGCCATTGCTGCTGAATGCGACCAAGTCTGCATGTACGCGCTCGATGCACGGGTGATAGCGAGCCAGTCTCGCGGTATCACGTGCCAGCCGCCGGAGGTCCTCAACCGCTGAAACGATGCTCATCTCATTCTCCATATATGGGCATTGCAGATGCCTCGGGAGCGCCCTTTGAGGGGAGGCTTCTATTGCTTCTGCGAAGCAGCGCACGTCGATTTTACCGATTGGGGTCGAGCGCCACTTCCCAAGCTCAAATAGGACATCGGCGAACGTCCTCTAGACCGGAATTGTCCTTAAGTGACGAGTGTCCCGACGGCTGGACGTACGAACTCCGCCCGCTCGCGTCGTTCCAGTGCCGAATCAGATCGCTTTCAGATCGAAACAGTTGCGGGAGACGATCCCATCAAATATTGGCTGCGGCCGAGAATGAGTGCTCAACGCGTCTTAAAAGATAACTGTAGTGTTACGTCGTTCCAGTTGGAACCACGCGACAGCGCTTCGAGAAGCCTGTCCGCATCGCGCAGGTCGAGCGTTTGGAACCCCTCGGTGAACGCGCTACGAACCTCGTATAGCAGCGTGCGGGCCTCATCCATTTTGCCCTGTCGCGCTCGAAGCTGGGCGATATCCATCGCGATCCGGAGTTCTAGAGCCCGCGCGCCCTGGCGGCGGCTCAAACCCAGGGCCTCTTGGTACAGGGACTCTGCCGCTTCCGGGCTTTGTGGCGCGATCTTTAGAAGGATATTGGCCTTCACGCGCAGCGAACTGGGCGTGAAGATGTGGTCGCCATTTGTGGCAGTGCGATCGATAGTCGCATTGATCACCTCGAGTGCCTCCTCGTCACGTCCAGCGAGCGAAAGTGCCAGACTTAGGTAAGTCGACAAGGATGTCGTGAGGAGGTCGTACCGTGCAGCACGCAGTCTCGCGAGGCTCTCTTCGATCATGCCTATCGCATCGCCCCAATGCCCCAGTATCAATGCCTGGGCGCCGCGCAGGCCGCCGATTGCAGCGATGTAAGGTCCGAATGCGTTTGCTTCCGCGAGAGATGCAAGGTTATCGAGAGTTTCCTTTGCCCGGACCATGTCTCCTCGGCCGACATGCGTCGGCAATGCCCATATCAAAGCGATGCAGTGCGTCGTCGGATGGTCGAGCCTGGCCGCTTCACGAACTGCTTCCTCCGCCACCTGTCGCGCACGTTCCGCATATCCCATGATCCAGAGGGAGCGGGACAATGCGATCATCGACCGATTGCGGTGATCAAATCCATAGTGGATGGTGCGCCACCGCTCGGACGGCGGGCTCAGTTGGACCGAGCGCTCAAGATATGGTTTCGCTTGCAAGTGATCACCGGCAAGATGATGGGAAATCCCCGCGAGCGACGAGGCCACGGCCATGGCATCTGCTTCGCCGATTTCGTCGGCCACTCGCAATGCCCGATGTGCCCAGTCGCGCGCGAGCGCATAGTTGCCCATCCGTTCGAAAAAGATGTGCAGCCGACCGAGCAGCCTAAGTTGGTTCCAGCGATCCTGCAGCGCGACCGCGATCTCGAGCGCTCGCCGAAGCGCAGTCTCAACCGCACCGCTGTTCCCGCGCGTGAACATGAGGCTCAGTCCCAGCGCCGCCTGCAGTTCCAATTCGGCCGCCGTTCCTTCGGAATGGCTGTCGAGCGCGGCAAGCGCACGCGCACACCAAGTGCGGCACTCGACCAGCAGCGACAAATTCAGGAAGACGGGCGCGCTGGCCGCGGCCAAACGCACCGCCAGAGCGGTGTCGCCATCGGGTCCGAAAGCCACGCCGAGCGCGCTGCGGATATTGCCGATCTGTCCTGCTATCCGCTCTATGCCGTTCGACAGGCTGCCGTCCGACGCAAGTACATCCTCCAACAGGTTCAGAAAATATCGGGCATGGCGGAGTGCTGCGGCATGCGCCGCTTCGCGATCGTGCGCGAGCAACTTCTCCCGCGCATAGGCGCGGGTCATCTCCAGCAACCGATAGGCATTCACCCCGGCGCCACGGTCCCGCGCAATCAGCGACTTGGCGATCAGTCCATCCAGCGCTGCGGCGACCGCGGCCGGCTCGATGGTGTCGTCGGCGACCACATCGAGCGCCGCATCGTGCGAAAAGGGTCCCAGAAAGGCCGAAAGCCTTTCTAGCGTTCGGCGTTCGGCGTCGGAAAGGAGATGGTAGCTCCAATCGAGCGTCGCCTGCAGAGTCTGTTGTCGAGGAAGCGCAGTACGTCGGCCCATCCAGCCTAGGCTGAAGCGCTCGCCGATAAGTTGCGCTGTCGCCTCCAGACCATGCGTCGCGACTCGCACGGAGGTCAGCTCGATAGGCAACGCCATGCCGTCAAGCCTGCGACAGATTTCGGCGACCTTCCGTGCGGCCTCAAGGTCAATCGCCAAGGTGCTGTTGGCCGCGACAGCGCGCGCGATGAAGAGTTGGATGGCGGGATAAGCCAGCACATCTTCCATCGCCAGTCCTGTGGTTTCGCCAGGATAGGCGAGTGAGCCGAGCCAATGGACATGCTCCTCACGTGCGCGCAAGGGCTCGCGGCTGGTTGCAAGAATGGTGACTCCGGGTGCAGCATCGCCGATGCCTTCGACGATGACCGAGATCGCATCGGCAAGATGCTCGCAATTATCGAGGAGCAGCAGCAGTCGCTTGTCGCGAATATGTCCGAGCACGACCGCGATCGTATTCTCGCCTTGGACTGGAATTCCCAGCGCGTTGGCAATTGCCGACGGGACCAGCTCGGGCTGTTCGAGGGCACCCAGATCGACGAAGTGGACCTTGTCGGCAAACTCGGCGAGCAACCTGTGCCCGATCTCCACGGCCAGCGTCGTCTTGCCTACACCGCCAGGGCCGACAATTGTGAACAGGCTGTGCCCAAGGATGCGATCGGTGAGGAGCTGCACATCGCTCTCGCGTCCAAAAAGGCGTGGAATGCGCTCCGGCAGCCTTCCGACGATCGATGGCGCCGATTCATGGTGCGGCGACAAATCTTGCAGCACGGTCTCCGACTTGGCTTCGTCGAGATGGCGCACCGGCGCCACGAAGGCATAGCCGACTCCGACCTGGGTATCGATATAGCGCGCACCATCAATGCCATCGCGCAAAACCTTGCGGAGGCCTGCCATGTGAAACCGCAGGCTTCCATCCTCGACGAGCACGTCAGGCCAAACGCGCCTGAGCAGTTCGCGCTTTGCGATCACCTGACCTGGCTGCTCGACAAGAGCCATCAGCAGGCTGAGCGATCGCCCACCGATATCGACCGCGGCTCCGTTACAGGTCAGCAGCCGTTCTCTCGGCGAGAGGCAGAACGGCCCGAAGGCTATTCGTCCGCCGCGGATGCTCGACGCCTCGTGTTCCACCACGTTCTGCCCTTCCGAAAAGCCGCTTCCATCCGGCGTCGCGGGCAGTATGTAAGGGGCTCGTTGAGGCATCCCAACACCTAACTTTCGTTCCGCAATTCACTTCGTGAACTGAATCTAGGAAATAAAGCCGATAGTGCAGGTCGTTGGCTCCAGAGCCGCAGCACTCGCCTTTGAGATCTTGGGAGAAGCAACGCGGACAAAGACCGCACCGCTACAAGCCCAGTTCAGAAAGCGTGGGATAGCCCGCAGGTCGCGGACCGGCGGGCCAGCGGAGCACGCGTTCATGCTCTTCGATCGGATGCTCGTTGATGCAGCTCAGTCTGCGATGAACGAGTCCGGCTTCGTTGCACTCCCAATTCTCATTGCCATAAGCCCGGAACCAGGTGCCGCTGTCGGTACAGAACTCGCTCGAAATGCGGATCGCTATCTTGTGTCCAGTCCAGGCCCAGAGTTCCTGGACCATGCGCAACTCCAACTCGCGGCGCCATTTGCGTGCGATAAAAGCGCGTATCTGCTCTCGCCCCCAAAGAAAGTCGGTACGAATTCGCCACTGACAGTCGATCGTGCTGCTGCGGACCACGGCGTCGATTTCGCGCGTATTCCAGGCATCTTCCGCGGCGCGGACTCGTGCTGCCAACTCTATTTCTTCGGCCTGAAGCTTCGACATTGTTGACCATTCGTCTGGCGGACTGCACCGATAGGGTCTGTCCGTTAGTGATGCCGAACGATGTGCCAGCCGCGGTTCGTGCGCCAGTTAGGCGGCGTTAGACGGCATGATATGTGACAGCGGGCGCTCATGTCGGCGCAGGACCGACGCTGGCGAAGGAGACTGCGCCGCTCCATGAGCCTCGCACCACGCTCGGCAAGCGTATGGTGGTTCATGCCGTTCACCAGACCGTTTGCGGAGATCACTCCGCCGCAGCCGCCTTTTCGATAAGCGATGCGACCGCGTCCGGATGCGAAACCATCACGACATGCGACCCGCCCTTGATGACCACCGTCTGGTGCGAGCGCGCGCGAGCCGCCATGAAGGCGTGCATCGCGGGCGGAATGTTCCGGTCGGCATCGCCATAGACAAACCACGATGGAATGCGCGTCCACGCGCCATCATTTGACTTCTCATTGAGCGCTGCCTCGGTAATCGGACGTTGACCTGCCGCCATTAGCTCGGCTTGGGCACGCGGAACGTCAGCAGCAAACTGTGATGGGAACCTATCCTGCTGGATATAGAGATCCTTGCCGCCGTCAGCGAGGGGCACCGGCGGCGCAAGTGTCGGAACGAGCGTACTGCCGGGAAACTTCCCGCTAAGCTGCGCCGCGCTTTCGCCTGCTTGCGGCGCGAAGGCGGCGACATAGACAAGTGCTTTGACGTTCGGCCGCCTATTCGCGGCCTCGCTGATCACCGACCCGCCATAGGAATGCCCGACGAGCACGACGCGAGGCGGCATGTTAGCCAGTATGTCCGCCACATAGGTGGCGTCGTCACGCACGCTGCGTAACGGATTGGCCGCCGCGATCACTGGAAAGCCATCGCGCCGCAGGATCCGAATGACGTCATTCCAGCTCGATGCGTCAGCGAACGCGCCGTGCACCAGCACGATGGTTGGCTTCGTGACTTCGGCCTTCGCCGATGCCGCTCCGGTCACGGACGCAGCGAGCGCGATGCATGCGATGAGCTTATTCATGGGAGATTCCTTCCGCCAAAGTGATCGCGATGTCACTGTTGTTGCGCAGGTCTTTCGAATACGGGCAGGTGCGCTCTGCGGCGTCGACCACCACACGCGCGCCGTCGGAGTCGAGGCCCGGCAAATGGACCGTCAGTCGGGAGCATAAGAAGCAGCCATCGTCGCCCTTCGCGAGGTCGACCTCGGCATCGATCACCAATTCGGGCGGGAGCGAGAAGTGCATCCCTTTCGCCGCGAAAGCCATCGCGTCCTCGGAACACGCCGACGAGCCGGCGGCGGGCAACCGTTCCGGATTGGTGCCGTTACGCGCTCCGCCGGGCACAGAGAGATTGACGTCCAGGCTCCCGTCGGCACGCCGCACCCCATGGCGCCGGCTGTTGTGGCCGCGGTGAGAATTTCCCGAGGGGATCGAGTTGGGAATAGGCATGAGCGGTCTCCAAGAGGTTTCTGTTGGCTCAAGACCTAGACGGATCGTCCGCCAAGTGCCCGATATCTGCTGTCATTCGGCGTTAGCTGGTGTTAGCCGGCGGGCTCGCGACGGGACGTGGTGGGAGTGTCCATCGCCTTCGCTGCGGCGGCCCGCGGGACATAACGTTGATCGACACCGATCAACGCGCCGCGGCTCGTGGCGTCGCCCAATTCGAGGCGGGGCGGGAATGAACCTGCACCGATGACGAGAGGACGATATGCTCGATCGTTTGCCATTCCGCCGAGCCTGCCGCGGCGGACGTCACTTCGCTGGGGATTTGCCTCTATCGCGGCGTTGGCGGACGTTGCGACCGCCCACAATATGCGTGGGCGAATTCTACGCGATGCTCGCACACGGCATGGATGAGATTCCGCGACCTGCAGAATCGCCGCCGGTATCGCTCGCCGATCCCTTGCGCTCCCTGTTCGCTGAACACCAATAGCTCGACCTCCAAGCGCCGACGTCTTCACCTTCGGCTAGCGCCGGCTCGAGAACGTCGGGTCACGTTGATTTTCCGCGATCGGGACAAGTTTGCCGCGACAGCCCAATCCAGAGTGGACATCATTGTCCTATGCGTTCGTGTTCGGATGCGACGGTCAGCGCTCACGATCCTGGTCGGTCGTGGACATGCGCGGCGTTCGTGCGCGTCGCGTTCTGTTACGGATGTAGTTAACTTGCGCGGATACGAAATCATAACGATACGCGCTCCTGAGAAGAAACATTGGTCAGCAATAACGCTGCCACAACACAGGAGAGCATTATGAACGCCAAGTCCATCATCGCCATCGTCTTTACGACCCTGATCGCGGCCGGTGCCACGGCGAACGCCAAGCCGGCGTACAGCCTTGCCAATACATTGGACGGAGGTTACGCAAGCGCCGGTGATGCTGCGCGCCATTCGCAACGGACGCCGCATGCCCGAATTCCTGCGCAGGCCTATGCCCAACAGCCTGGCTACGACGTTTCGGAGCCAAACTTCGGCCAGGGCAATCGCTGCGTGACCGATGAGGGCTATGGGCGCTGGTCCTATTGCGACAGCAACTGACCCAGTGCCTGCCGGTGACTATCAAAAGCGGGCCCGTCGGCCCGCTTTTTTGCTGCGCCTCGTATGGACATCGCCTTGCCGATCGGTCGCCGCTTCGTGGTGGACGCCGACCCCGCGAAGTTCTTCGATCGAGTCAAACACGACATGCTTGTGGGACGCCTGGCCAGATGGATTGCGGACAGGGTGTCGAAGCTGATCCGCCGCTACCGCGAGGCGGGCGTGCTCGCCGATGGGGTCGTGATCGAGCGACACGAGGGGATGCCGAAAGGCAGGCCGCCCACTGTCGCCGCTCCTGATCAACAATTTCCCGGGCCAAGTGAACAAAATGCTGGAGCGACGCAGGCTCTGTTCCGCGCACGAAGCTGACACCCGCTCTCAACACCCAACACCAACAAACGACGGCTAATTCAACGAATGCCGATCTGTATCGCATTGTGCTCCGGCAGCGGGGCCGAACTCGCGCCGGTCACCGCGTCGGAAAAAGTGCTGAAATCTCTAAGGGAGAAGACATCATGTCGGACATGATCAACAAAGATCGTCGTCGTTTCATCGGCAAGGCCGCCATTGCCGCTGCCGCCGCCCATCTCGCATTGAGCGGCTCGGCCGATGCCGCGTCGAGCCAAAGCAAATCGACATCGACGCCGAGGTCGGCGGCCGAACCGAACACCTCGTTCGGTTCGCTCAAGCAGATC
This sequence comes from Astrobacterium formosum, assembly GCA_030848545.1. Classification (GTDB taxonomy): domain Bacteria; phylum Pseudomonadota; class Alphaproteobacteria; order Rhizobiales; family Xanthobacteraceae; genus Astrobacterium; species Astrobacterium formosum. The sequence goes on along the minus strand of JAVDCA010000021.1, from coordinate 111,593 downwards.
GATGCCGGTGTTCTCAATGTCGGCTATGCGGAGGCGGGCCCCGCTGGTGGTACGCCCGTCATCCTGTTGCACGGCTGGCCTTACGACATCCACAGTTTTGTCGATGTCGCCCCGAGACTGGCGTCGGCGGGCTATCGCGTGATCATTCCCTACCTGCGCGGCTACGGGACGACGCGATTCCGTTCGCAAAAGTCATTTCGCAACGGGCAGCCGTCGGCGGTTGCTGTCGACATCATCGCGTTGATGGACGCGCTCAAGATTCCAAAGGCGATCATCGCCGGCTACGATTGGGGCGCACGTACCGCCAATATCATAGCGGCATTGTGGCCGGAACGCTGCGAGGCGATGGTCTCCGTGAGCGGCTATCTGATCGGCAGCCCGCAAACTGGTCGGATTCCCTTGCCGCCAAAAGCGGAGTTGCAATGGTGGTACCAATTCTACTTCGCCACCGAGCGCGGCCGCGCCGGTTATGAAAAATATCGTCATGACTTCGCAAAGCTGATTTGGCAGATTGCGTCGCCGAAATGGAACTTTGACGACGCTACATTTGACCGCAGCGCAACCGCCCTCTCAAATCCGGACCACGTCGCTATCGTTGTTCATAACTATCGCTGGCGTCTCGGTCTTGTCGACGGCGAGGCGGCATACGGCAGTTTGGAGGCGCGGCTCGCCGAAAATCCCGTCATTTCAGTGCCGACCATCACTATGGAGGGCGATGCCAATGGGGCTCCGCATCCGGAGCCGAGCTCCTATGCCAAGAAGTTCTCCGGTCGATACGAGCATCGCCTGATCACCGGCGGCATCGGACATAATCTGCCCCAAGAGGCGCCGCAGGCGTTCGCCGAAGCCATCGTCGATGTCGCTGCACGGTGAACAATACAAGCCTTCCGCCAACTTAGCCTTTGCTGTCGCGATGGCGGCGTGCGTCGCGGTGCACGGGGCGGCCGGCGACGCCGCCCCGTCGATCTTCGCTACGAGGATTCCGGCCGGACTCCGAAAAATGTGCTTCAACTAGCGGCTGGGGATTTGGCCGGTTCGCCGACGGCAAACCGGAAGACGCGTGACAACGCACGACGTGCTCCTTTTGCCACGAAACCCACGCAAAGCGGCACGACTTTGTCTTCACGGAATTTGTGCGCCGACGCTTGCCAAGCGAGCTGACCAACTGGTTCGTGGCGTGTGGTGCGAAAGCCGCCGCCGCCATTGACGGCGGCTTCATGCATTCCAGTATCCGAATTGAATGTGCGCCAGGCTTTGTTTGCGCTTTTGCCGATGTTCGGCCGCTCGACTGCCTTGCTCGCCACTCCGCGCCCGCGTCCCTGCTCGGACTTTGCTCCTTCGAAGCCTTCGCCGACGGGCGCACAAAAGACCAGCGTCGGGATCGTCAACAGACGTGGGGCTGGACTACATCATCGCCGAATGCCGCTTGGAATGCTGAATTTTGTCGGCGAACATGCACGTGCGCTATAGAAATTGAGTTTGCGCGCCCTCCGACGAATATCGCCTCGAAGCAGAGGTTCAAAGTGGCGCTACAGCGAGCATCATCGCCAGTACACAATAGGTCGTGCTGTCGACAGCGGTGCAAGTGTGTGGCGCATCGGCAACCTAAAACTTGCATCTCCTCATATCCTTTAACTCGATCACTTCCGTTGACGCGGTGAGACTGGAAATGGCTGTCGAGGGGTTCTGGGGCTCGTATCGAAAGGACGCGCAATGACGATCCAAGGACTTCAAGCCGCGGTCGGGCGAATGACCGCGTCAAGTCGCGAAATGACATTCCTGCATGAAGTCAATGCCGGGCGTGCCGCCGACGTGCTGATCGCCGATGCGGATTCGACGGCGCGGCAGATGGCGAAGCGGTATTTTGAGTGCCACAGTATCCGAGCTGCCGAAGCATCGGGGCGGGAAGAGTTGCACCGCCATCTTGTGTCCGGCGATCCGGCCATGATCATTCTTGACCTGCGGTTGGGCGCTGACAATGGTCTCGACGTCCTGAGGCAGATCCGATCGCGTTCAGATGTGCCGGTGATCATCACCGCCGCGGATCAATACGACGAAACGGATCGCATCATAGGCCTGGAGTTCGGCGCCGACGATTTCCTCACAAAGCCATTCAGTCTACGTGAACTGCTTGCACGGGTGAAAGCAGTTCTGCGACGACAAGAAGCGGGTCGTCTGGCGCGGACGCGCGGCCCGGAACGAGGCGGCTTTCGATTTAACGGATGGCATCTGGAGCGTCGAGGCCGTCGCCTATCAGACCCCACAGGCCAATGTGTGAGCCTCACCAGGAGCGAATACGCTCTGCTTGCGGCTTTCCTGGAAGCGCCACGTCGACCCCTGACGTGCGAGTATTTGCTGCGGGTCGCCGGTGTCCACGGCGATGTTTTTGATCGATCCATCGACGTTCGCATTTTACGTCTGCGTCGAAAGCTGGAGCCAGATTCGAACGCGCCGCGTGTGATTCGGACCGAGCGCGGTGTTGGCTATGTGTTCGATGCCCAGGTGGAATCGCTCTGATGCGCCCTTGCGGCGGCTTCGAGGGCCGTGCCGCGCAACGACCAGCGAGAAAGGATGGAATCCATGGCTGAGCGCACCTGCATCTGCGACGGGGCGGCGACCGATCCATGTGAAGCGATCGAGATGACGGCATGGCGCTAGTGTGAGATCGGGTCCGCGCGTCACTATGCAGACTTCGATCTGTCCGTCAGTGCGGCGGCTGCCATTTCCGCCCCAATTGCACCGTCGGCTTTGCGGTCTGATCCGACGTTATTTTGGAGCCGCTCGAACGAACGATCAGGCAGCCCAGGCGGTGCGCTCGATCCGCGAATGCAATCCCTCATCTGCGAGATCCTTGTGGACTTGCGGGAGGGGGCGGCAATCGGGTCCGTCGACATGATGGCCGCTACGGCGACACGCAGAATCCGAAAGCGCCCTTCGCCGACCGGTGGGAGGTCTTGATGACCGCGATTGGCAGTGACCTGCTCTGCCGCCCGACCGCGTCCTGCCCGCTCACAAAAGCTCATAGCGAATAACGGGCGGCCAGCGGGTCCCTTGTGTATCTCTCCGGCATTGCGAACCGCCTGAAGGGACCGCCTTATGTCGAACGCTTCGCGCTATGGTGCCACCCGCCGCCGTCGAGAGCCCTCCAGTCCAGCCGCTGCCGCTGCGGCATTCGGTGTCGGGAGGCTCGCATGAAGCTTGGTGCTGAAACGGGCGGCATGCAACGCCTCGTCCTGGGGCTGAGCGGTGCCTTGTTCACGGTGGTCGTGCTCCTGCAACTCACCGCGGGCGCGCAGGATAAACCAAATACGCCCATTTCCTTGCCGATTGACACCGTGACGTTGCCGGACGGCTATCGCGACTGGAAGTTGATCAGCGTCGCGCACGAAGCGGGCAAGAACAACGACATCCGCGCCATCCTTGGAAACGAGATTGCGGTGAAGGCCTTCCGCGACGGCAAACGGCCGTTTCCCGAAGGGACGGTCATCGCCAGGCTGGCGTGGCAATATCAGTCGTCGCCCCGGAACGATGCTGTCTTTTCGGCGCCGCAGTCGTTCGTCGCTGGACCGCCGACGAACGTGCAGTTGAGCGTGAAAGACTCCAAGCACTTTGCCGCGAGCGGCGGCTGGGGCTACGGGCAGTTCGAGGGCGGTAGACCGAATCGCGACCCCGCGCTTCTCCAGACATGCTTTGCCTGTCACGCGAAGCTCGAGAGCCGCGCGGACTTTGTCTTCACGCACTATTCGCCGTGATTCGCGATGACCGACGAAGCAACCGAGATCCTGTCCATCCTAGCCGTCTTGGCCCGTCTTGCGCAGGCCGCTGACGATCGTGACGTCGCGGGTTACGCCGAATGCCTTGCGCCTCGGATCCGAGGCGCGTCGGAGGACACGAGCGATGCGGAGCGCTATGCCAGTGCGGCGATCGAGCGTGTCTCAGCGATGGATTGGACCCATCACAAGCTCTTGAACCCGGTCCTCTCGATCAGCGGAGACCGTGCGTCAGCCCGGATCGATCTGGTCGTCGACATGGCCCGAACCGATGCTTGCGGCATCGTGCACTACGCGACGATGGGCGGCCGATACGATCTCGACTTCGTGCGAATGGGAGAGCAATGGCGGATCGAACGCCGTGTCCTGCATCGCCGCTATGTTCTCGGCGATACGGACTTGGTGTGTGCGTGATGGGCCGCCGCATTCGGTTCCTTACTCTATGTTCTGAAAGGAGAGATTCAATGCGCAAGTTCGATCAAGCCTATATCAGCGGGGCCTTTCGCACTGTGCACGGCCGTGACGAGTTGTCGCTCATCAATCCCACGACCGAGGAGCCGTCGAGCGTTCTGGTGCTGGCCGATGAAGAGGATGCACGCCAGGCCGTCGAGAGCGCATCGCAGGCGTTCACGCAGTTCTCCATGACCAGCAAACAGGAGCGGATTGACCTGCTGATCGCGCTGAGCGACTCTGTGCGGGCGCGTGCCGACGAGTTGACCGAGGCCACGGTCATCGAATATGGCGGTCCCGTCGAACAGGCGCGCTGGCGCGCGGGACTCGCAGCCGACAACTTCCTGGCGACGGCGACGCTGCTCAAGGATTACTCGTTCACGCGCTGGGTCAACAATGCCGAGGTCGTCGCGCAAGCGGTGGGCGTCGCGGTGCATATTGTGCCGTGGAACAGCGTCTACAACGCGATCAGCGTGAAGATGGCGGGAGCGCTCGCCGCCGGCTGTCCGGTTGTCGTCAAGCCGAGCGAATACAGCCCTTGGCAGACCCAGCTCTTCACCGAATGTCTACATGCGGCGGGTGCCCCCGCCGGCGCCATCAATCTGGTGACCGGTCTCGGCGATGTGGTCGGCGAGGCGCTCACTTCTCACCCGGCCGTGCGCAAGATCTCCTTTACCGGATCGACCCCGGTGGGCACAGCGATTATGCGGGCCGCGGCGGACCGCATGGTTCGCACGACGCTTGAACTGGGCGGCAAGGCGCCGACGATCGTAATGGATGATGCCGATGTTGCCGAAGCGGCGGCCGCCGCCCTGGCAATGGGCTTTACCAACAACGGTCAGGCCTGCATCGCCGGAACACGCATCCTCATCCCGCGCGCGCGCGTCGACGCTTTCTGCGAGGCCGTGAAGGTGGCGGTCGCGAAGATCGTGCCCGGCGATCCGAGCGATACGGCGACCACGATGGGGCCGCTCGTCAATCGCAAGCAATACGACCGCGTCCAGAGCTATATTCGAAAGGGACTGGACGAAGGCGCCCGTCTTGTGACCGGCGGCGAAGGCCGTCCGGCGGGCCTGACGCGGGGGCTGTTCGTCAAGCCGACCGTCTTCGGCGAAGTCACCAATATCATGACGATCGCGCGGGAGGAGATCTTCGGGCCGGTGCTGTGCGTCATCGCCTATGACGACGAGGAGGATGCGGTCGCGATCGCCAACGACACCCCCTTCGGTCTCCATGCATATGTCATCGGGAAAGATCTTGCCCGCGCCCGCGCCATTGCGGGGCGCCTAGATGCTGGGCGCGTTGCAATCAATGCGCTTGTGCACGAGCCGCTCGCCCCCTTCGGCGGATTCAAGCGGTCCGGAATCGGTCGGGAGTACGGCATATACGGCATCGAGGACCACCTCGAGCTCAAGACGATCCTGGGCCGAAAGGCAGGTTAGATAGATGAGGCAGTTCCTCGATGAGCAGCTAACAAACGGAATTCATTGCAAAATGGCGCGCCAGTCCGAACAAAACCGGGAACATCTATGTCATTGAAATTGCTATATAAATATTAGGCTTTAGCCCATGTATCGTTCGGGAACATCCCGACAACCATGGTCTGAGGTGGTCCCGGTTGTCTGAACAGATTTTCCGCTTCGATAAGTGGAGCCTCTGCCGGGGTTAGGCTGCCGTGCGGGAGCGGCAGCGGGGTGAAGTAGGCTTGATCGGGCGTCATGTCTTCAAGGCTCGAATTTCACGATCCGGCTCTAAGCATGTCATGGCGCGCGAGCACTGCCCGCAACGGAGCGACCATTTCCAGTTGGTTCTTCTACCAACAGAAATTCGCATTCGCAGCCATTCTTTGCGCCCACGCTCACGCCCGTTAGCTGACCTCATGTCTACTGGCGATTTTTTCCGTGGCACATATTGGCGACAGACGCTCGCAAGGTTTGCGTGAGACTGAAGGCCACTTGTCGGGCCCGGCTTCATCATCCTGCTGCGCCGGACACTGCTGCTCAGCCTCGACGGGAGCCGTCCGCTTTCGACGGCGGAGATCCGCAGAACCGAAAGAGCAGAACTGAAAGAGATGTACATGACGTCATTAACAAATCATCGCCGCACCACCGTCCGTACCTTTATTGTCCGGAAGATCCAGCATGTCGACGGCTGACATCCTGCCGTTTTTTCGCGCGTGGATTCGCAATCCGCTGAGTGTTGCCGCGGTTGCCCCGACGGGGGCTACGGCCTCATCGCTGATGGTGCAAGGGATTACGGCCAAGACCGGGCCCATCATCGAGCTCGGCCCGGGTACCGGTGTTTTCACGCGCGCGCTGCTCAAGCGCGGCGTCAAACAACAAGATCTGACTTTGGTCGAATACGGCTCCGACTTCATCCCGCTATTGCAGCACCGCTTCCCCGGAGCTCGCGTGCTGTGGATGGACGCGGCATGGCTGTACAGGGCACAGTTGTTCGAGGGGGCGCCGGTCGGTGCTGTCGTCAGCGGGCTCGGGCTTCTCACAATGTCGCCGGAGAAGGTGCGCGCGATCCTCGAGGGTGCGTTTTTCTATCTCCGTTCAGGCGGTGCCTTCTATCAGATCACCTATCGACCGCACTGCCCCGTTGCTGACGCGATCATGGCTGGTCTCGGCCTGCAAGCAACCTGCATCGGGCAGACCTTTCGCAATCTGCCGCCGGCCTGGGTGTACCGGATCAGCCGCCTCCCCCAACGTGATTGAAATACCATGGACACGCCGAGCACAATTGAATTGTTTCTCCATCTTGGCCTGCTGGGCGTTGGCTGCCTGGCAGTCGCCGAGAAGTTCATCCCGATGTTTCCGTCCTATGTCTTACTGATGCTCCTCGGCCTGACGATTGCCGACGGCACGACGCTCGCCATGACCATCATGGCGACAAGCATCGGATCCTCGGTCGGGGCAATCGGTTGGTACGGCATTGGCCGTGCGTTCGGTTCGCAGCGCATCGAAGGGCTGGTGACACGCTATGGAAAGTACGTGTCGCTGCGGCTCTCGCTATATCGCCAGCTCACCGACGCTTATCGCGGCAATCATTTCTGGGTGACGGTGATCGGCCAGACGCTGCCGGTGGTGCGGATCTATCTGGCTCTGCCAGCCGGTGTCCTGCGATTGGAACCGCGCATCTTCATCGCCGCCGCCGCGATCGGCACCTTGATCTGGAACACGCCGTTTCTCACCCTGGGCTATGCGCTCCGCGGCAGCGGCTACGATCCCGTCAGGATCGGCTTCTGGGTCGCCGCGGCTCTGATCATCGTCGAGGCCGCTATCATCCTCGGGCTTCGCCTCCACAGGCGATCGATCGCCTCGCCGCGTCTTGCGCGGCCACGTGCACTCGCGGCGCCAGGGAACGCCGAGGAGTTCGCATGAGAGCCATGTTTTCCCGTTTCAGGCCGGGCTCCCATGCACTCGAGCATCTCTTGGCCGCGGTGCTGACCCTGCTCGCCAGCCTTCAGTTCGGCGTTGCGGCGTCCGACGGCCGGCACCGTGGCGCCCAACTCGCGCTGCTCATTATTGCCGTTGGCATCTATTGGCATCGCTCGATCTTCAGGCGGCGCGCCAGCCGTGACGTGACGAAGGCCGTTGCAGGCCTTGCCGAAGCCGCGGCGATGACCTTTCTTCGCGAGCGCCGCGACAGCGATCGGCCGGTAGAGCACCCGGACATGGGCCGCTCGTTGCCGCGGGATGTCGTCAGGGTCAGGAGCCTGTTCATTTCCGACGTCCATCTCGGGACCAAAGGATGCCAGGCTGATCGGCTGATCGAATTTCTCCGCCACTACGATGCCGAAACGCTGTACCTGGTCGGCGATATCGTTGATGGCTGGTGTCTGAGGTCGAGCTGGTACTGGCCGACGGCGCACAATGCGGTGGTGCAGGAACTGGTCGACCTCGCGCGCGGGGGCAAGCGCCTCGTCTATGTCGCCGGCAATCACGACGAGTTCGTGCGAGACTATGTGGGCTCGGCCTTTGGCGGCCTCGAAGTGGTCGACTACGCGATGCACCGCGGGATCGATGGACGTGACTATCTCGTCGTCCATGGTGATCATTTCGACCTCGTCGTGCGTCACGCCCGTTGGCTCGCGTTGCTCGGCGATGTCGGCTATCGGACGGCGTTGGCAACCAACGTCTGGTTGAACGAGGTCCGGAGCCGGTTCGGGCTCGCCTATTGGTCGTTCTCGTCCTGGGCGAAGTTGCGGGTCAAGAATGCGGTCAACCACATCGGCCATTTCGAGGAGGTGCTGTCGTCGGAAGCGGCGCGCCACCAGGCTCAAGGTGTGATCTGCGGCCACATCCATCACGCGGCCATGCATGACGATTTCGGCGTTCGTTACATCAACACCGGCGACTGGGTGGAGGCCTGCACCGGGGTCGTCGAGCATCATGACGGTCAATTCGAGATCGTCAGGTGGGCCGAGACACGACCAGACCAGATGCCGGGCGACGCGAGCATGGTGCCATTCGTGAAAGCTGTGGCGTGATGCGCGTACTTGTCGCGACCGACGCGTGGCGTCCGCAGGTCAACGGCGTAGTTCGCTCGCTCGAATATCTCGCCAGCGAAGCGCCCTCGCTCGGAGCTGAGATCGACTTTCTTACGCCGAGTGATTTCCGCACTCTTCCGCTGCCGGGATACCGGGAGATTCATCTGGCACTCGCCTCGGCGCGCCGGATCGAGCGCATGATCGACAGGATGCGTCCGGACTCGGTGCACATTGCGACCGAAGGGCCGATCGGGTGGACCACGCGCTACGTTTGCCGGACGCACGGTTATCCATTCACGACCAGCTATCACACCCGCTTTCCCGAATACCTGGCTGCGCGGCTACCAGTGCCGCTGAAGTGGGGCTATGCGGCGCTACGCCGCTTTCACAACAGCGGTGACGGCACCATGGTCGGCTCGCCGACACTGGAGCGAGCACTGAAGGCGCACGGCTTTCAGAATTTGATGCCGTGGTCGCGCGGTGTCGATACCGAGCTGTTTCGTCCGCACAGCGTGCGGTCGCTGGCCTTTCCGGAGCCGGTGTTCCTGTATGTCGGCCGCATCGCGGTCGAGAAGAACCTCGACGCCTTTCTCGATCTCGACTTGCCGGGTTCGAAGGTGGTGGTCGGCGACGGGCCGTCGCGCGCCAGGCTCCAATCGAGATATCCGCAAGTCCACTTTCTCGGCACGCGGATCGGGAAAGCGCTTGCCGGCGTCTACGCATCAGCAGACGTCTTCGTCTTCCCGAGCCTGACCGATACGTTCGGAATGGTGATCCTCGAGGCGCTGGCGTGCGGTCTGCCGGTCGCGGCCTTCCCGGTGATGGGACCAATGGACGTACTCGGCAAGTCGGGCTGCGGCTGTCTCGATCCCGATCTGCGCCGGGCGGCACTGGCTGCGCTCCAAGTGCGGCGTGAAGAATGCCGGGCGCACGCCTTGACCTTCACTTGGCGCGAGAGCGCGCGGCAGTTCCTGGACAACACCAGACGGGCGCACGGTGTCTCGGCCGAGGGTTCACGGCCGTTACTCGCGAACGCGCACTAGCTGTGGCTTCTGATCAGGTTGTTCCGGCGAGAGCCTGAGCGGGTGTTCTCCGGGCAAGGCTCTGGGGGCGTTGCTCGTTGTACCAGGCGAGCCATCTCGGCAGGTCGGCGGCGCGGCTGCGGGTGATCCGCGAGACCACCGACGGCGTCCGCCTCGCCGAGGAAGACCTCAATCTGCGTGGCGAAGGCGACGTGCTCGGCACCCGCCAGGACGGCCTACCCTGCTACCGGATCGCGCGCTCCGAAGTCCATGGCCAGTTGATCACGCAGGCGCGCGACGAGGTGTTGCGGATTCTCAAGGACAATCCGAAGCTTACCGGCCAGAGCGGTGAAGCGTTGCGCTGCCTGCATTATTTGTACGAGCGCGACGGGGCGTTGCCGCTGCCCGGCGCCGGATGAGCCGTTCACTTCGGCGCCGCGCAACGTTGACGCAATGTTCGCCGGATAAACTGAATCTCCCTGAGGTCGGAAGGTTCATACTGTGCGTGTGCTCCTGGTGGAGGACGAACCCGAAATGGCGGCGGCCCTGGCCGGCGCCCTGCGGAACCACGACATGGTGGTCGATCGGGTTGCAACGCTTGGTCTGGCCCGCGAGGCTCTGATCGACAACAGCTACAGTGCGATTCTGCTCGACCGCCAACTGCCCGACGGCGACGGGCTCTCGCTCATCCCCACGCTGAGAGAAAAGGGCCTGATGACCCCCATCATCGTGCTGACGGCGCGCGGCGAGCTCGCCGAGCGCGTCGCGGGACTGGATAGCGGAGCCGACGACTATCTGGGCAAGCCATTTGCAATCGCCGAGTTACTGGCCCGGCTGCGCGCGGTGCTACGCAGGCCAAGCGATCTGTCGGAGGAGATCCTCAAGCTGGGCCGCCTTTGTTTCGACGGCACCCATCGCCAAGCCAGCGTCGACGGCGTCAACCTCAACCTGCCGCGACGCGAGTTGCTGGTGCTCGAGGCGCTGCTGCGGCGATCCGATCGAACCGTCGCACGCGGCGCGCTGGTCCAAGCGGTCTACGGCTTCGACGACGAAATCCAGTCGAACGCACTGGACACCCATATCTCGCGGCTGCGCCGGAAATTGATCGACGCCGATGCCGGCGTCGAAATCCATACCATTCGCGGCATCGGCTATCTGATCAACCGGGTGCCATGACGACAGCTCCACGCACCTCGTTGCGATGGTTATTGGTCCGCCGCCTCGTCGCGCTGCAGGCCCTGATGGTCGCGATCCTGACGCTCACGTGGATCGGCGGGTTGTTGGTCGGCGGCTTTGTGGTGCCGCCCGAGCCTGAAGATCAAACCATCGATGCGATCAGGGATGCGATCGCTCGCGACGAGTCGGGCGGGCTGACGCTCAGGCAGACGCCGATGCTGGCAAGACAATCCGCAGCGCTGCCGGAGTTTTGGTTTCTGGTCCGGGACCAATACGGGCATTCGATCTCGCGCGGCGAGGTGCCGGCCGAATTTGCCCGGATTGGCGACGCCCTCGACGCGGTCGAACAGGCCCGCCTCGGCTGGACTGCCGGCGACGCCCCACGCGGCGCGGCACGGATGCGCTGGATCGACGCGCCTGGCGGCAAGCTCCAGATTCTCACCGGCGCCGGTGGCACGGTGCCCTGGAATCGTTTTGCCGGCGTTGTCGCCGCGTTGCTGGCCATCATAATTCTTCCGGTCACCATCGTGATGGCGCTGGCGACTCTGATCGCGACCCCGATTGTCGTGCGTCGCTCGCTGACCGGGCTCGCCGCCGCGGCGGCGGAGGCCGAGGCGATCGACATCGATCGGCGTGGCACGCAGCTTTCGCTCGATCTGGTGCCGAGCGAGATCGTGCCATTGGTGCGCGCCGTCAACGACGCATTGCGGCGCCTCGACGAAGGATTGGAACGTCGCGAGCTGTTCCTGGCGAACGCCGCCCATGAAGTGCGAACGCCGATTGCGATCCTGCAGACCCGGATCGAGTCACTCGATCTCGGGCCGCAAACGGCGCGGCTGCTGGAGGATATGAAACGGCTATCGACCCTTGCCGACCAGCTCCTGGACGTCGAACGCCTTGGACAAACCGCAGCGCCTTGGGTTGCCGTCGACCTTGTCGACATCGCCCGCCGCACCACCGCGGACCTCGCCCCGCTCGCCATCGCTGCCGGCTACGAGATTGGGTTCGAAAACACAGTCGACGTGCTCACGATGCCGGGCGACGAAGGAGCACTGGAGCGCGCGATTGCCAATCTGATCCAGAACGCAATCCAATACGGCGGCCGTCGTGGCCGCATCGTGATTCGCGTCAGCGCATCGGAGCTATCCGTGACGGACGAGGGGCCGGGCGTACCGAGCGTGGATCGCGAGCGCGTGTTCGAGCCGTTCTATCGTGTGAGTCCCGGCACTCGCGGCGCCGGGCTCGGTCTCAACCTGGTTCGCGAAATCGCGCGATTGCACGGAGGCCGCGTCGAAATCAAGGATAGCCCGACGGGAGCCCATGTCGCGATCATGTTCGGCGCGCGCTCACGCCTTCGGTAGATAACGTCACCTTTGCGGCCAGGGCGAGCGAGACGAGGCGATCCCGCTGCTCGGCGCGGGTTAATCACACATCGTCATGTATGGACGGCCCCTCTCGGCAAGAGCAGAACGGCATTCCGCACCGCCGGGGAGGCTGCGGCGTTGCTAGGGGGTCTCCATCAAGGCCCTGCGGATCTACGAGCGCCATCGTCTGGTCACGCCGGATCGCAGCCGCGGCGCATTGCGGCGTTGCAATGACGGAGCGCTCGACGAGACGGCTGCTCCGACCATCCGGTCAAAACCTCTGTGCCGAGGTACTCGCGCCTTCGCCGCCGCGCAGGCTTCGGCCCGCCTGTCGCGCCGGCGTATTCGAGAAGACATCGGCCCGCACCGCAATGCTGATGCAATCTGGCGCCGGCAAAGAGACGGCGGTGCCGACGGCGCGTTCGCGACAGAGGCCGGCATAGTGACGAAGGAGAGCATTCATGCATGCACATTGGGCGCGGTGCGCACCGCTGATCGGAGAGGCGCGCGATGGGAACGCGTGAGATCTTTTCTTTCCTGCGTTCGTGGTTGAGTGATCCGGCGGCGGTCGGCGCCATCGCGCCGTCCGGGCAGGCGCTCGCCCAGGCGATTACCGGCGAGATCAGCGCCGCATCGGCGCCGGTGATCGAGCTCGGCCCCGGCACCGGCGTGTTCACGCGTGCGCTGCTGGCGCGGGGACTGTGCGAGCGCGACCTGACGCTGGTAGAGTACGGCTCGGATTTCGTCCGGCTGCTGCAGTACTCGTTTCCCTCGGCGCAGGTCTTGTGGATGGACGCGGGCCGGTTGTCGCGCGAGACGCTGGGCGATGGCGTAAAGGCCGGCGCGGTGGTGAGCGGTCTGCCGCTTCTCAATCTCTCACCCCGCAAGGTGGTTGCGATCCTTGCCGGCGCCTTCGCGGTGCTGCGTCCGAACGGCGTCTTCTATCAGTTCACCTACGCGCCGGTGTGTCCGGTGTCGCGGCCGCTGCTCGACCGGCTCGGCCTCAAGGCCAGCCTGATGGCGCGTGTGATCCGCAACGTGCCGCCGGCCTCGGTCTATCGCATCACGCGGCGAGGCCCGCTGCGGCTGGTCTCCGGCTGATCTTCATGGGGCAAGTCCGTCCACAAGGTTCCGGCCGGTCCGATGCCGGGCGCCGGCTCGGTCACGCCGCCGCGCTGTCGGGTCTGCTCATGCTTGCCGGCTGCGCGTCGATCGACATGCGGCCGACCAATATGCCTGCGTCGCCGGCGGTGAGACCGGTCGCCTCCGACGATGCCGCGGCCGACGAGCGCGTCGCGGTCGTGCTGACCTTGTCGGGCGGCGGCACCCGCTCGGCCGCCTTCGCCTACGGGGTGCTTTCTTCGCTGGCGGAACGCCGGGTCCCGGGTCGGCAGGGGAAAAGCCTCGCGGACGATGTCACGACCGTAGCGGGCGTCTCCGGCGGCGCCATTCTGGCGGCGCATTTCGCCGTCAACGGTTCAGCGGGGCTGCCGGACTTCCGCCGCGACTTCCTGGACCGCGACGTCGAGGCGGCGCTGCGCACCGCTTACAGCCCGGAAAACCTGTGGCGCGCCTACCGCGCCGGCGTCAACGACATGTCCGGGCTTCCGGCCTGGCTCGATGCGCATCTCTTCCGCGGCACGAAGCTCGGACATGTTCACGGTGGCGGCAGGCCGCGGCTCCTCCTGCATGCGACCGACATGTACAACCGCACTCCGTTCTACTTCGATCGCGATACCTTCGCGGCGATCTGCAGCGACTACGACGCCTATCCGCTCGCCGATGCGGTGGCGGCCTCGGCGGCGGTGCCGGTCTTGTTCGCCCCGGTGGTGATGACGAATTACGGCCGCGGCTGCGCGCCTGCGACCGGGCCGGGGGCGAAGCCGGTGCGCCGCGCGTCTCTGATCGAGCGTCACCAGCGCGAGACGGCGGCGCGCTACGCCGACGCCGTCGATCTCAACTACCTCAAGCTCTATGACGGAGGGCTGGTCGACGGCCTCGGCACGCAGAGCCTGTTGCATCACCTTGATGGCAGTACGCCCGGGCTTATGTCGCCCGAGCGGGCCCGGCATCTGCGTCGGCTGCTCGTCGTCGTGGTCGACGCATCGAGCCGGATTGGCGGCGACTTGTCGCGCCGCATCGAGGGGCCGCCCGGACCGGAGGCGCTGATCGCGGCGGCCGACGCGATGATCGACATGTCGAGCCGCCACAGCTTCGATGCCCTGCGTGAACGTTTGCCGCGCTGGCGCGATGCCTTGGTGCGGCGGCGCTGCGCCGACGGGATGCACTGCGCCCCTCTCGACGTCCATATCGTCCGCGTGTCGCTGATGGACGAGCCCGATCCGCAGGTGCGCCGGCGCGTCCTCGGACTGCACAATCGCCTGTCGCTGGCCCGCGACGACGTCGACTTCCTCGCCGAACGAGGCCGTCGGCTGCTCGAGACCAACGCTGAGATGCGGGTCTTCCTGCGCGGCCTCGCCGAGGATGGCCGCGCCGGCGGGCCCAGGTAGCGAAACGGTCGCGCCACGCCGGCAGCGCGCCGGCGAAGGGCAGGGACTGCCCTGGAACGTGCCAAGGCGCATGCCGGAGGAACCATCACCATTGACCCGGCCCTGATAGAGGGGTTCGGCCGCGCGATGCGGGAAAACCTGACCAGCGGTTCGATTCCCTTTCGGAAAGCCTATATTCAGTCGATCATTGACGTCGTTGAGGTCGACGACGGGCTGACCCGCATCAAGGGCAGCAAGGACGTCCTGGAGCAGGCGGTGTTGGCCAGCCGGTCGGGCGACATGCAGTGTTCGCAGATGAGTACTAGGTGGCGCGCCCGAAGAGATTCGAACTCCCGACCCCCAGATTCGTAGTCTGGGCGAGGGTGTTGAAATCGTTGAGGTTCGTTCGCGTAAGCGCGCCGTTTTGCGGCAGACGGAGACGGTTGGTTGATCGAAGTGCGCGACACTGGCGGCGACTTCGTCGCCGACGACCTTATTGGCCGGTATCCGGCCGGACCAGCCTCGACGGCCACTCGACCTCGCAGGTGATCGCCTGCCGGGTGCTGAAATTCAGGACGGCTTCGTTGCGAACTCCGTCGAGCCAGATGCCGCGGCCTGCGTAGCGGTAGCCTGCGCCCATCGGCACGAGCCGGACCGGCACGCCACGGCGCACGTCACCATAGAGCCGTCCCGTGACGATATCGCCGGTCACGGTGACCGCCCGCGGGACGAGCGAATAGGACTTGCCGTTCGCGCACGAAAGAGTGACGGCCGAAGGTGCGACGGAGGCCGCAGCCGGTGCCGCGGCGAGCATGGCCGCTGACGCAGTTGTTGCGATCAAGACCGTACGGATCGTGACCATCTTCCGACCTCCCTTCATCACGGCAATCGCCCGGGCGCTCCGATGCCCCATTGGGGTGTTGATAGCGCGGCTGTCCGCCGGTTGTCCATGGCGTGCGAGCGTGGCGCCTTAACTACAGCTACGCGAAATCGTGGCCGCAGCCGTACGGTTCTTGACGAATAAGTAGCGTTACGAATACGTTAATTTCCGTAAGTGCAATCGAGACGCATTTTCAGAAATGTCCGTAGGGGTTGTTGAATGAACGTGCGCGTACAGGTTGCGCAGGCAACGATCGACAATTCGTCTAATTCTTCTCAACCCCATATCGTCAAGATAGCAAAGCCGCAGGGCAGTCAGGCGATCACCGTCCGTCTCGACGGCGCTACCCGGCTCGACTTGTCCGACGTCTCTGACGAGAAGGTCACGTTCGTCCGCGTCGGCGACCGCCTGATCGTATTGTTCGACAACCAATCGACGGTGACGATCGAACCGTTCTTCGATTCCGCCGGCGCTCCCATCGGTGCCATCAGCGTCGAGCTTGGCGGCGACCGCGTCGTCACCGGCGGCGAATTCGCGTCGTTGTTTCCCATTACCGCCGACCAATCGGTGCTGCCGGCCGCCGGCGAGGGTGGCAGCCCGACCGCGGGCGCCAACTTCAACGACCCGACGGTCGACCCGCTCTCGACCGGCACGCCGCTCGATCTGCTCGGCAACACGGATGGCGCCGGCGGCGCCGACAACGCCGCCCAAGCCGGCAACACCAAGCCGATCATCGGCTCGCCGGCGACCGGCGGCATCGACGACGAAGGCCTGAGCGAGGGCATCCTCGGCGGCCCCGGTGACGCGCCCGGGGAGGCCGCCTCCGTCACCGGCTCCCTCGACATCGACTTCGGCCTCAATCTGCCGGCGACGCTCATCTTCGCGACGACGCAACCGTCGCTCGCCGGCATCACCTCCGGGGGCCAGCCGGTCGCCTACATTCTCACGACGCTCGGCGGCCTGCCGGCCGTCGTCGGCTATCTCGACGGCACCGATCCGGCCGTCGCCGCCAACCAAGTCTACACCATCACCCTCGATACGGGCGGTGCCGGCTCCTACACCTTCACGTTGTTGCAGCCGTTCGATCATCCGATCGCCGGCACCGAGGACAGCATCAATCTCAGCATCCAGTTCACGGTGATGGACTCGGACGGCGACACCGCCTCCGGCGCCTTCACGGTGATCGTCAACGACGACTCGCCGGAGATCGCCGGTGACGCCATCTCCGACCTGCTGGCCGCCCTGGAGCCCCTCGACGGACAGGCGACGACGTTCACAGGCGGCAGCCTCGGCATCTCCTGGGGCGCCGACCGCTCCAACAGCCATCCCAATGGCGGCGTCGACACGGCCGGCACGCCGGCGATCGGCGGCACCGGCGACCGCTCGGTGGTGCTCACGGCGGTGAGCTACTCCGGCTTCGAGCCGTCGAGCGAGGCAGGCCGCGCGTTCGCGACGCTCTACTCCAACGGCGCCGAGGTTCACGTCGTGCTGTCGGCGGACGGTACGACCTTGATCGGCTACACCGGCGATGAGCCGCTGACGTTGCCGTTCGGTGAGGCCCCGCCCGCAAACCTCGTCTTCGTCGCCACCGTCAGCGACGACGACGCCGACGGCGGCTACGCGGTCACGCTCTATCAACAGCTCGACCATCTGGCGACGGTTTCCATTCCGGACTTCCCGTCGACCACGGACCATTTCACGTCCGTCGATCTGACCTTCTCGTTCGTGGCCACCGATGCCGACGGCGATGCGGTCGCCTCGACCTTCACGATCACGGTCGACGACACCACGCCGGTGTTCGACCCGCAATCGGTCGAGAACGGCAGCATCGACGAGGAGACGATTCCCGGTATCTCGGGCAATGCCGGCGACAGCTACGGCGACGGCGGCGATCTTTCGTCCGACCCCGGCAGTGACGCCGGCAATGCGCGCGCGATCTCCGGCGCGCTGGGCATCGACTGGAAGGCCGATATCGGCAATGCGGGCCTCGCCGACCGCGCGCTCGTGTTCCGCGGCATCGACGAATCCGGTCCCGACCCGGTTGTCGCCCGCGACGCCAACGGCCATGCCATCACGTCCGGTCACCAGGCGGTCTACTACCACGTGACCACCGGCATCGACGGCCAGCCGATGCTCGTCGCCTATACGGGCGAAGATGCGACTGACAGCGCCCACTGGGTGTTCACCGTCAGCCTCGACGACGTCACCACGACGTACCGGTTCGAACTCTTCAAGCCCCTCGACCATTCGCCGGAAACCGGTGCCGGCGCCGAGGACGACATCGTGCTCGGCTTCGACTTCACCGCCATCGATGCCGACGGCGATCCCGTCGACGGCAGCTTCACGGTGACGATCGACGACGATGCGCCGGTGCAGAACGCCGAAAAGGCGCGCGGCCGGCTCGACGAGGACGACCTCGACAACTATCACCCGATCGCGCACGCCTTCGGCTGGCCGATCGAGGGCTCGCACGGGACGTCGCCGGATGACGACACGACCTGGAGCGGCGCCACCGCCACCTCCGGTTCGCTCTCCGCCCTGGTCGATTTCGGCGCCGATGGCCCCGCTGGCGGCGGCGGCTTCTCGTTCGCGTTCGCCGACACCGAGACGGCCACGGCCGCCGTCGCGGCGCTCGGCCTCCACTCCAAGGGCGACGACATCGACACCGCCCGCCTCATCGGCGACTGGCTCATCGCCGGCACCGGCGACCGTGTCGTCTTCGCCCTCAAGCTCGATGACGACGGCAGCTATCGCTTCGTCCTGTTCGATCAACTCGATCATCCGAAGGGGGACAACCCCGAAACCGACACCCCGGAGGCGTACCAGGATCGCATCCGCATCGACTTGTCGTCCTTCATCCAGGCAACCGACGGCGATGGCGATGCGGTCGTGCTCGACGATGGCAGTTTCGTCATCCGGGTCGTCGACGATGTGCCGAAGGTGGTCGGCCACGAGCATCACAGCGTCGCGGAGAACGACCTCGCCGATCTCAATCCACTCTATCCGGCCGTGTTCGATTTCTGGCAGGGTTCGATCGGCACAAGCCCCTATGACGGTCCCGGCGACGGCAGCATCACCGGTCTGTTCGGCACCGTGCCGGTGTGGGGGGCGCTGGCCGACAACATCAAGGGCGGTGCCGACGAGCGCGGCGAATTCCATCTCGTCTCCCAGCAGAAGGCGGGAACGCTGCTCGAAGGCCTCGGACCGGATGGCTATCTGACCTCGAAGGGCAAGGCCATCGACGTCGTCCGCATGGTCACGATCAACGGCATCGGCGACGTGCTCGGCTTCTTCGCCCATGACGGCCGGCTGGTGTTCGGCCTCTATCTCAACGAGACCGGCATCTACAATTTCCGCCTGTTCGACCAGATCGACCACCCAGCCGGCGACGATTCCGGTACGCTCGCGCCCGAGGCGGTCGCCGATACGGTCGAAATCGATCTGTCGGGCTTCGTCACCTACACGGATTACGACGGCGATACCGTCGGTCTCGGCGACGGCATGTTCGTCATCGGGGTGGTCGACGACATCCCGCAGGTGATCGGCTCCATCGCCATCACGCTCGACGAAGACGATCTCGCCGACTACAACGCGGCATGGATCGACGACCTGTTCGAGATCATTCCCTGGCAGGGTTCGATCGGCACCAGCCCGGGCTCCGAGACGGACCCGATCCTGAAGACGACTTCGCACCAGGGTTTCCTGAACGAGATCATCGGCCACAACACCGTCAATGGCGGCGCCGATGAGTTCGGCCATTTCGGCGTCGTCTCTGCCG
Organism: Astrobacterium formosum; assembly: GCA_030848545.1. Lineage (GTDB taxonomy): Bacteria > Pseudomonadota > Alphaproteobacteria > Rhizobiales > Xanthobacteraceae > Astrobacterium > Astrobacterium formosum. The sequence continues at coordinate 92,169 of JAVDCA010000021.1, read as the reverse complement.
CACGCGCCGGCGAGTTGCTGGCGGGCCTGAACTGGTTCTCGAACGGCGACAAGATCGACCACGTGCGCGTGCTCGAGATCGACGAGCTGGGCACCGTGATGGGCTTCTTCGCCCACGACGGCCGCCTGGTGATGTCGTTGTCGGTCGCCGACTCGGGCGCGCTGGGTGTACTCGGCGCCTACGATCTGCGCCTGTTCGATCAGATCGACCACACCGGCGCCAATGGCGACACCATCGCGCTCGACCTGTCGAAATTCGTCATCTATACGGACAGCGACGGCGACGTCATCGACCTCGGCAGCGGCAACTTCGTCCTCACCGTCGTCGACGATGCGCCCGAAGTGGTGGTCGGCGCGAAGGTGTCGGTCACGGTAGAAGAGGAGAACAACGCCTCCCTGCTGTCGTTGCTCGGCGACATGGGCCACGGCAACGAGGACGCGGCCCCCGAAGCGGACCACGACGAAAGCGGCCCCGGCACCACGTCGGCCATCGCGTCCGGTTCGCTGTCCGCGCTGGTCAAGGGCGGTGCCGACGACAAGATCAGCTTCGCGTTCGACCAGTCGATCGAGAACACCGCGGTGCGCACCGTCGGCGGCGACGTCGTCACCTCGCACGGCCACACCGTGCGCTACGACCTGCAGGAACTTCTCGGATACGAGTATCTGGTCGGCTATGCGGATGCGAACGGCAACCACCAGTACGACGCCGGCGAGAGGCTGGTGTTCGGAGTCGCGCTCAGCGACTTGAACCCGCTCGACGTGAACGTCAACGACATCTTCACCTATGTTCAGCTCGACCAGATCGATCACGCCGATCCGGCCGGGGCGTCGATCGAGGATACGCTGTCGCTCGATCTGTCCCCCGCCATCAAGGTGACAGACGCGGACGACGACACCGTTCATCTCGCCGACGGCAGCTTCGTCGTCGACGTGATCGACGATACGCCGGTCCAGAAGGCGGGCCCCGTCGTCGTCGGGACGGTCGAGGAGGAAGAACTCGCCGGCGGCGTCGAGGACGATTCCGCCAGCCCGGACGTCGACGACGATTTCGTGGTGGGCGGTTTCCCGGTCCTGAACTTCACCACCGCGACGGCGACCGGCAACCTGCGCGGGCTGGTGAGCGTCGGCGCCGACGAGACCGCGACCGATGCGATCCTCGGCGTACCGTTTGCCTGGCGCGGCAGCTTCGCGCTTGCCGCCGACACCGGCGGCCTGCCGGTGCTCAAGTCGAACGGCGCGGTGATTTCCTACCAGGTCGCCGACAGCGCCGACGCGGATATGCGCCTCGACACGCTGCTCGGCTATGTGGACGCCAACGAGAACCAGCAATACGACGCCGGCGAACGGCAGGTGTTCACCCTCAAGGTCACCGCCGACGGCGACTACACCTTCACGCTGCTCGACCAGATCGATCATTCGTCGGTCGAGGGCCAAAGCATCGAGAACGTCGCGACGCTCGACTTCTCTTCCATCATCCGCTTCTCGGACAATGATGGCGACACCATCGGGCTGACCGCCAACACCTTCACGGTGCGGGTGGTCGACGATACGCCGGTCGCCGCCATCTCCGTGACCGGCTACCTCAACCTCGACGAGACCCGCGACGGCAGTCCGTCCGACGTCGATGCCAACGGCGGCGACGAGGCCGGCAAGACCGATCCGTTCGGCGTCGGCGCCCTGCTGGCGATCAGTTCCGGCACGATCTTCTCCGACACTTCGAAGATGGGCGCCGACCAGCCGGTGAGCGGCGGCAAGGCCTATGCGCTCGTCCTCAACAACACCGCGTCCGGGCTCGTCGACGCGGTCACCAATGAGGCGATCGCGCTTTCGCAGGCCGGCGGCAACATCGTCGGCAAGAACGCGTCGGGCCAGACCGTGTTCGTCATCGGCGTCAATGGCGCCACGGGTGAGGTCACCGTGGCGCAGTACCGCACCATCGAGCACAACGATGCCAACGATGCCGACGAAAGCGGCAGTTCCGCCGCCACCATCGCCAACGGGGCGGTGTCGCTCAAAGTGACGCTGGACGACGCCGACGGCGACCACACTTCGGCCGCAGCCGACCTCGGCAGCCATATCCGTTTCGAAGACGACGGCGCCGTCGTCACCGCCGTCGACACCAAGGGCCTCGCCATGAACTGGCCGAGCGCGGTGTCTGTCACGGGCGACATCGCGGTGTCGTACGGCAACGACGGTTTCGGCGCTCTCAAGATCACCGGCTGGCCGACGATCGCGGGCGTCACCACGACTCTGTCCGGCGACGGGCACACGCTGGAGGCGAGCTACAACGGTAGCCCGCTCTACACCCTGACGATCGACCCGACGCTGGGCGCGGACGGCTACAGTTTCGTGCTGCACCAGGCGTGGCCGAGCACGGCCCACGCGGTGACGGTGACCGCCAGCCAGTTCGCGGGCGGCAACAGCGGCGACTATACGTTCGGTGAAGTCACCTTCACGGGGATCAATCCGTTCAACACCAGCCTGACCGCCTTTGACGGTGGATTCGGCGTCGGCAACGCGTCCGGTCTCGGCGCCGGCATCAACAACGACTACATCACCAACAACGAGAAGTTCGGAGTTACGTTCGCCAATCCGATGGACGTCGTCACCCTCAATTTGCAGGTGAATGCCGATGTCTTCGGTGACGGCACCGTGTCAGTGTCTTGGAAAGCCTATGACGCCAATAACAACCTCGTGGCTTCGTCCAGCGTCCCGGGCTCTTACCCGAACAACGGCACCAACACGCTGACCATCGATCCGGCCGCTGCCTTCACGCGTATCGAGGTCACGACGACGACAAGCGGCGGTGGTACGCCGTCCATGCAGGTTACCGGCTTGACCGGCAAAACCATGCCGCTGCCGCCGGACGACCAGGACCTCCAGTTCCAGGTCACGGCGACCGATGGCGACGGCGACGCCAATTCCCACGCCCTGACGGTGCATCTGGAATCCGTGCCGGTGCTGACCGTCACCGGAACGAGCGTCGACGAGAAAGGGCTGCCGGCCCGTGGTCTTGAACCAGCCGGCTCGGGCGAGAACGCCGATGCCAACCCGGGCAACAATAGCGACGGCACCGAAATCGGCACCGGCACCATCAAGATCGCCTCGACCGACGGCCTGACCGAGGTCCGGTTCTCCAATGCGGCGGCGGCCACCGTGACGGTTACGCTGGCGCAGCTCATGGCGGCCAGCAGCGCTTCGCCGCGCCTCGTCTTCGACGACGCGACCGGCAAGCTGGAGATCACCGGATACGATGCGCCCTCCGGCACGGTCACCTACCGCTATACGCTCGAAGACAATGCCGACCACTCGGTCGCGGGCGCGGACGCCCAGCAGTTCTCCGTGGTTGCTGTCGATCCGGACGGCTACGCGTCCGTTCCTGCATCGCTCACGGTCACGATCGTCGACGATGCCCCGCGGGTGCCGGTCGTCACCGTCAACGCGGTCGGTGTCGGCGACACCGCGACGCTGATTCACGACGAATCCACCGGCCTGCAAGGCTGGAACGACGGCGCGCCGCCCGACGGTCCCGGCACCGGCGGGCCCGACACCGACGCACCCGCAGATGCCGACGCCGAACAGGACGTCACCGGCCCGCTCGCCGTGTTCAACGGCCTGGGCACGGCCATCGGCTACGCCGAGCGCGCCGGCGCCGTCAGCGTCGCCGTCGATTACGGCGCCGACGGCCAAGCCCCGAGCGGCACGACCCTGGCGCTCACGACCGCGGCCGGTGCGTCGTTCTCCGGCCAGGCCACCAACCTGTTCGACACTGCCACCGGCCACCGCATCCATCTCTATACCGAAAACGGCCTCGTGGTCGGCCGTGTCGGCTTCGACATCAGCGGCACCGACCAGCCCAATCCGAGCGGCGCCGTCGCGTTCGCGCTGGCGATCTCGGGCACCGGCACCCTGTCGCTGGCGCAGTATCTCGCCATCAAGCACCCCGACGGGACCGACAATGACGACGCGATCACCCTCCAGGTCGCCGGCCAGGGCGCCAATATCGTCTTCGTCACGGCGACCTCGATGGACGGAGACGCAGATGTGCGTTCGAGCACGCCGACGCAACTGACCATCCGCTTCGATGACGACGGCCCGACCGCCATCAAGGACGATCCGGTGTCCTTCGACGAGGACAGCGGTGTCCATTCCGGCAACGTGATGACGAACGACGTCGTCGGTGCCGATGGCGCCACGCTCACCAAGGTGTCGTTCGACCACGGCGCGACCTGGAAGATCATCGCCACCGACGGGATGGACATCGGCGGCGGCGACTTCCAGTTCACGCTTGCCGGGGTCGGCGTCTACACCTTCGACGCCCAGGGCAACTGGAGCTTCACTGCCGCTGCCGATTTCGCCGGCTCCACCGGCTTCGCCTACATCATCACTGACGGCGACGGCGACGAGAGCGATCCCAACGTCACCATCGACAATACTCTGACGATCCAGGTGGCGCCCGTCGCCGACTCGCCGGCCGGCGCGGACAAGACCGTCACGCTCCTGGAGGACGGCACCCACGTCTTCACGGCGGCCGATTTCGGCTTCTCCGATACCCGCGACAATCCGCCGGACTCGTTCACCGGCGTCGTCATCTCAACGATTCCCGGTGCCGGCACGCTGACCAACAATGGTGTCGCAGTCGTCGCCGGCTACGTTGTCTCGCTCGCCGATATCCAGGCTGGTCGCCTCGTGTTCGAGCCGGCGGCGGACGCCAGCGGCGACGGATACGCATCCTTCACCTTCCAGGTGCAGGACAGCGGCTCGCTGTCCGGAGGCGGCGCAAATACCGACCCGACGCCGAACACGATCACGTTCGACGTCGCACCGGTGACTGATACGCCGGTGGTGACGGTCGCGCCGGCGGCCGGGCCGGAGGACTCGCCCGGCATCGTGCTCGACATCACCGCCGCCGTGAGCGATCTCGTCGGCACACCGGAGACGATCACCGCCGTCACCATCGCGGGTGTCGTCAACGGCACGCTGTCGGCGGGCGCCGACCAGGGCGGCGGCGTGTGGGTTCTCACGCCCGCTCAGCTCGCCGGCTTGACTTTCATTCCCGACCACGACTTCAACGGCGCTGTCACCCTGGCGGTGACGGCGACGGCGCAGGACGGAACGGCGCCCAGCGCGACCAGTGCCCCGGCGCAACTGCTGGTGACGGTGGAGAGCGTCAACGATACGCCGACGCCGGCGAGTGAAACTGTTTCGGTCACCGAAGACGTGACCGTCGCCGCGGCGACGCGGACGGCCGGCGTGCTCGGCAACGACGGAGACCGGGACAACGGCGACGCCGCCACATTGGTTGTGAGTGCCGTCTTGGCGGGCACCAACGGCACCGCCACGGCGGTCACCGCCGGCCCTGCCACCATCGTGCACGGCACCTATGGCGACCTCAGCATCAAGGCCGACGGCACCTACAGCTACACGCCCAACAAAGCCGCCGCGCAGGCGCTGCCCCTCGGCGTGCATGGGAGCGACGTGTTCACGTACACGGCGCAGGACACCGGTGGCGCTACCGCAACGGCGACGCTGACCTTCGACGTCACCGGCGCCAACGACGTGCCGACCGCGTTCATGGACACCGCGACCATGGGCGAGGACGACGCCCCGAAGACCTTCAACGTCGTCGGCAACGACCGCACCGATCCGGACGCGGGCGCGCCCAACAACGTCACCATCGGTTCGATCGTCGTGTCCGGCGGCGGCGCCTACGGGATCACGGCCGAAGACGTCGAGGTCAGCCTGTCGGGCAACGACATCCAGGTCGACCTGACCGGATCCGATTGGGACAAGCTGCGGGCCTACACCAACCCGGTCACCATCACGGTCTTCTATTCGCTGCACGGTGATCAGCCGAACGACTATCTCTACGGCGGCAACCAGCTCTTGGTCTCGGTCGGCGGCGTCAACGACGCGCCGACCATGTCGGCGGTGACCACGGAAGTCGCCGACACCGCCGCCAAGGAAGCCGGCACCGGGGTCGCCACCGGCAATCTGCTGGTCGCCGGCAACGGCGCCGACATCGACGCCGATCCATTCGGGGTCGCGACCGTGAAGGGCGCCGCCGATGTGAGCCCGCTCTCGGTGACGCCGGTCGGCGTCGTTGCCCACGGCACCTACGGCACGCTCACGATCGCGGACAATGGCAGCTACACCTACATCGCCAACGCCGCTTTCGACGCCCTGACGGCCGGGCATTCGGTCACCGACACCTTCGACGTCGTGGTCAAGGACGTCTACAACGGCTCCGTGGCGTCGACGCTGAGCGTCCACATCACCGGTGCCAACGACATCCCGGTCCTGTCGGCTACCCTGAATGGCGTGAGCTATGTGGACACGGCGGCGGACGACGCTTTCAGCGCCTGGGCCGGAACGCTGAGCGCGACCGATGCGGACGCGGGCGACACCAAGACCTACGGGGTATCGGGCGGCACTCCGGGCAGCTACACGGTCGGCGCCGGCTCCTACGACGTCGCGGCGACGGGCTCCTACGGGACGCTCTACGTCAACAGCATCAGCGGCGCCTACATCTTCGTTCCAAATGACGGCGCCATCGAGGGGTTGACGTCCACGGCCCAGGAAACCTTCACCCTGACGGTGACGGACTCGGCCAACGCCACCGTCGACCGGGCCTTCACGGTCGACCTCACCGGGGCGAACGACACGCCGACATTGACGGCGACGCCTGCCGGCGTGACCTACACCGACACGAGCGCCGACGACACCTTCACGGCCGCCACCGGCGTTCTGTCGTCGAGCGATCGCGACACGGTGGACGCCGCCACCTACAGTCTCACCGACGGGACTGCCGGCACCTACGTAGTCAACTCCGTGTCCTATGACGTCGCCAAAGTCGGCACCTACGGCACGTTCTATCTCGACCATGCGAGCGGTGCCTACACCTACGTGCCCATCGACGGCGCCATCGAGGCCTTGACCGGGCCGGCGTCGGAAACCTTCACCATGAGGGTGACGGACGACGGCGGGCTCAGCCGCGATGCGGTCTATACGGTCAATCTGATCGGCGCCAACGACTTGCCGCAGGCGCTGATGGACACTGGCAGTATGTCGGAGGACAGCACCGCGAAGAGCTTCGCGGTGCTCGGCAACGACAAGCTCGATCGTGACGCCGGCTCCGCCGACAACGTCACCCTCGGGATGGTCCGGGTCGACAATCTCAACGGTCCGGGCTCGAGCATGTGGGTGAACGCGGAAGGTTCCGGGCTGTTCACCATCACGGTCACGCCCCAGAACGAAATCCGGGTCGAGCTCGTCGCCAGTGCCTGGGACAAGCTGGCCAATGGCGCCTCCGCGACCATCGCGGTCGGCTACAACCTGCATGGCAACGGCGCCGATACCGCCTACAACCAGCTCCAGGTCTTGGTGACGGGCGTCAACGACGCCCCCGTTCTCGTCGACAAGGCGCTGGTGATGACCGTCGCCGAGGATGCGGGCTTCCCGTCCGGCGCCGTAGGCGTTCCGGTGTCGAGCCTCGCCGATCCGGGCAGTCTCGGCAACGTCGTCGATCCCGACGCTTCGGCGAGCTACCCGCCCGGCATCGTGATCACCGGCTTCAACGCCGCCGCCGGCACGCTCTACTGGTCCAACGACGGCGGCAACTTCTGGCAGGCGGTCACGAGCCTCGGCGCCAACGCGCTTTATCTCGCGCCGACCGGCCGCATCTACATCAAGCCGGCCGCGAACTTCAGCGGTGCCATCGACGACGCCATCACGTTCCACGCTTCCGACCGCAGCGGCGGCTTCCAGGGCCTCGCGCCGGCGCCGGTATCCTTCGGCGGCACGACGCCGTATTCGGCGGATACCGACACGGTGGCGCTCACCGTCACGCCGGAGGCGGATCCTGCGGTCATCGGCGGCACGGACAGCGGCTCGGTGACCGAGGACGCCGTCGGGGGCCACGTCCAGACCTATACGAGCGACTTCGAGTCGTCGACACTGGGCAGCGACGGCGGCTGGACCAACGGCTACGTAGCCGTAACGCTCGCCGGCAACAACTACATCACGGAGAACAACGATATCAGGGGCAGCCAGTCCATCTCGAAGGTCGTGGCAGTCCCCTCCGGTGGGCCGACCACCATCGAGTTCGACTTCCTGGCGATCAGAACCTGGGATGGCCTCGAGAAGATTCGCGTTTATCTGAACGGAAGTGAAGCTCTGAGTTTCTACCCCAATGCGGGACTCAACCCGGCCAGCCCGACCTCGGGGATCATCTCGCTCGGCGCGATCAACGCCGCCTATACGATCACCGGCCCGACCACCATCAGCGAGGGCCGTGTCTATCACGTCACGATCACCGGCACGGGCTTCGGATCGAGCGTGACCCTCGGCTTCGGCGATACGCTCGATCAGGACCACGCCGACGAGAATTTCGGTATCAACAATATCCTGGTGCATACCACCGTGCCATCCGGCATCGTCGCCTCCGGCGACCTGACGATCGTGGACCCGGATGCCGGCCAAGCCGCCTTCGTCGGCCAGACCGATACTGCCGGCAGCAACGGCTACGGGCACTTCTCGGTGACCGCGGCCGGCCACTGGACCTACGTGCTCGACAATGCGTCGAGCCAGGTGCAGGCGCTCGGGAACGGGGAGACGGCGAGCGACTCCTTCACGGTCGCCTCCGTCGACGGCACCACCCGCACCGTCACGGTGACGATCCACGGTACCAACGATGCGCCGGTGCTCGCGGTCGGCGGCCGCATCGGCGACGATCTCGGCGGCGGCTATTCGGGGGCGTCCGGTTCGCCCAACATCTGGACGACCAATTGGACGGAAACCGGCGACGACGGCGCCGCCAATGGCGGCGACATCACCCACCAGACCGACTACGCCTTCAACCAGTACATCGAGTTGACCGACAGCGACGACGCCTCCTCGTCGATCGCCCGTACGCTCGATCTCGCCGGCATGACGTCGGCGACGCTGACCTTCGACTACCAGCGGGTGCAGCTCGAATCGGCCGACGACCAGGTGATCGTCGAGGTGTCGTCCGACGGGGTGAATTTCACCCAGATCGGCGTCATTGGCGGCGGCGCCTTCGACGACGCCGCGTTCCAGACCGCGAGCTTCGATATATCCGCGTACGCGTCGGCGACGACGACGATCCGCTTCACGGCCACGAACGGCCTCGATTACGGCGGCGGCGATTTCGATTGGGTCCGCATCGACAACGTCAACGTCGCCTACAGCGGCCCGAACACTTTCGAAGACGGTGGCGCCGCCGTCGCGATCCTCGCCGGAGCCGACATCGTCGACATCGACGACGCCAATATCCGCTCGGCCACGGTCGTGCTCACCAATGCCCAGGCGGGCGACGAACTGAGCCTCTTCGGAACGACCTTCGCGGCCGGCGGCGGCGGCTCGCTGTTCGGCATGTTCTCCTGGACGGCGACGCTCGCCGCCGGTGCCTTGACGGTGACGTTCTCCGGCAACACCTCCAAGGCGAACTGGGAGTACCTGCTCGAGAGCCTCACTTTCCGCAACACCAGTGAACAGCCGTCGACCGTCGACCGCCAGTTCGAGATCACGGTCGGCGACGGCGACGCGAACTCCAATACCGTCCATGCCACCGTCAAGGTCGACAGCGTCGACGAACTGCCGGTGGCGGTGGGAGATACGGTGAGCGTCGCCGAGGACGCCGGTCCGGTGACGATCGACGTCTTCGCCAACGACACGGACAACGACGGCGGACCGAAGACGATCACCTCGGTCAGCCAGTCCGCACACGGCACCGTCCTCATCACCGGCGGCGGCACCGGCCTGACCTTCCAGCCGGCGGCGAATTTTTCGGGCGATACGAGCTTCACCTACACGCTCAATGGCGGTTCGACCGCGACCGTCAATGTCACGGTGACCCCGGTGGCGGACCAACCGGCCATCAACGTTGCCGTGTCCGACCCCACCCCGACGCCGGCAGGCGCCGAATTCCGCGTGAACACATTCACGGGCGGGGTATCGCAGAACAGCGCGGCGGTGACCGCGCTTTCGGATGGCCGTTTCCTGGTGACCTGGGTGACACGTAACCAGATCTCCGCCGACGACATGTTCGCCCAGATCTACAACGCCGATGGCACTCCGTCTGGGTCGGAATTCGTGGTCAACGCGACGACCGGAAATTATGAGCGGTTCGGTGCCGTCACCGGGTTGGCCGGAGGCGGCTTTGTCGCGACGTATTCGGCCAATGCCTTGGACGGCAGCGATTACGGCATCTTCGGGCAGCGTTACGATGCGGCCGGTGCCAGAGTCGGCGGCGAATTCCAGATCAACAATCTGGTGACCGCTGGCAATCAACACTCTACTTCGGTTTCCGAGCTCGCCGGCGGTGGCTTCGTCGTGACATGGCAAGCCGAGAATGCGGACGGCGGTAATTACGGAATCCAGGCTCGCATCTACAATGCGAGCGGAGTCGCCCACGGCTCCGAATTCGCGGTCAACACGCAGACGGCCGGCAACCAGACGGTTCCGGAGGTCATCGGTCTCGCGGGCGGCGGATTCGTCATCGCCTGGCAGTCCACGAACGGAATCTTCGCCCAGATGTTCGGTTCGACGGGCGTCCGCGTCGGCGGCGAATTCCTGGTGAACACTAACCCGACCGGCGCCAAGACTCTGCCCGATATCGCCGCGCTCGAGAACGGCGGATTCGTCGTTTCCTGGACGTCGTCAGGACAGGACGGCTCGTCCGACGGCGTGTATGCCCAGCGCTATGCCTCGGACGGCACCACTGTCGGCGGCGAGTTCCTGGTCAATACCTACGTTTCAGACAAGCAGACCAACTCCACGGTGATCGGTCTTGCGGATGGCGGGTTCCTGATCTCCTGGGTGTCGACCGGTCAGGACGGCTCCAATACCGGCATCTATGGCCAACGCTTCGCTGCGGACGGATCGAAGGTCGGCACGGAGTTCCGCATCAGCGGCAGCACGGTCGACAACCAGGATTTCGATGGCACGATCGGCGGCGCCGAGATCGTTCAGCTTGCCGATGGCAGCCTGGTCGCGTCCTGGCACGGCGCACCGTCCGTGACTGGCAATGAAATCTATGCACGCCAGTTCAGCCTTCCGGCCCTGCCGAACAGCGCAGAAGATTCCGCGGTCTCAATTCCGTCCCTGGCGGCCTTACTTGCCGACACGGATGGCTCGGAGACCTTGGCGGTCGTGATCTCCAGCATTCCCGCCGGCGCCGTTCTGTCCGACGGCAGCCATTCCTTTGCGGCGAGTGCCGGCAATCAGTCGGTCGACGTGACGGGATGGGATCTCACCCACCTGACCATCACGCCGGTGGCGAACTACAACGGGACCTTCGATCTCACCGTCACGGCGACGGCGACCGAGGCGGCGAACGGGGATTCGGCGAGCCGTACGATCACCATCCCGGTGACCGTCGAAGCGGTCAACGACGCGCCGACCATCACGTCCGACGGCGCCGGTGCCACGGCGACGGCCAATGTCGCCGAGAGCAACACGCATGTGACGACCGTCACGGCGACGGATCCGGAGTCGGCGACGCTGACCTATTCGATCGCCGGCGGCGTCGACGCGGCGAAGTTCACCATCAATCCGTCGACCGGCGCGCTGTCTTTCGTCGCCGCACCGGACTACGAGAACCCGACCGATATGGGCGGCGACAACGTCTACGACGTCGATGTCCAGGTCTCCGATGGCAGCCTTAACGACGTGCAGTCGATCGCCGTCCACGTCGGCAATGTCGCCGATCAACTGCCGGTGGCGCACAATGACTACGGCGCGATTTGGCTCGACCCAGCCTACACCATGACGGAGGATGAGGGAGCGCGGACGTTCGATGTGCTGTCCAACGACCTCATCGACAGCGACCCCGGCGCCGCCAACAACGTGACCATCAACACGGTCCGCGTCTCCGGCCTGAATGGGGTCGACTACAACACGCTCCTCGATCCGACACAGTCCGGTCTGTTCGAGATCACGGTCACGCAGGACAATCGGGTCCAGGTCGAACTCGTGTCGACCGCCTGGGACAAGCTCGGCAACGGCGCGACCGCCACGATCCAGATCGGCTACGCGCTGCACGGTAACGGCGCGGAAGTCTCCTATGCGGGACTCGATGTCGTGGTCGCCGGCAGGAACGACGCGCCGGTGCTGTCGGCGTCGGCGAGCCCGAGCCTGTCGGCCCAGGAGAATGACGGCGTACCGGTCGGCAATGTCGGCACCAGGGTTTCGGACCTGATCAACGCCGCCGGCGGCAGCCTCGGCAACGTCGCGGACCCCGATACGACCTATCTCGCCCCGGGCATGGTGATCACCGCCCTCGATGCCAGCCACGGCAGTTGGTACTATTGGTCGGACAGCGGCGCCAACTGGAACGCGGTCGACCTTCAGGCCGGCCAGGCGTTGTATCTGCTGTCGACGGACAAGATCTACTTCAAGCCGGCCGCCGACTTCAGCGGCACTGTCGCCGAGGCCATCACCTTCCATGCCTGGGACCGCAGCAACGGCAGTTTCACCGGCGTCAATTCGGCCCCGGCCAGCTACGGCGGGACCACGGCCTATTCGTCGGCCACCGACACGGCGAGCCTGACGGTCGAGAGCGCACCGGCCGCCGCCCACGACGACGTGATCTCGCTGGTGCCTGCCGGCTGGAGCTGGTACGCCGCAAATGGTCACATCTACAAGTGGGTCTACGACCACAACTATCTGTGGGATGCAGCCGTCACCGCCGCTGCGGCCCAGCGCGCCGATTCCTATCTGGCGACCATCACCAGCGCCGGCGAAGACGCTTTCGTCAACGGTCTCAATGCCAACTACCGGACCCATCTGGGCGGCTCGGACGCCGGCCATGAAGGCACCTGGACCTGGGTGACGGGCCCCGAGGCCGGAGTCGTATTCTATACGACCGCCTCGGGTGCCGTCGGTTACGCCAATTGGCTCGGCGGAGAGCCGAACAACTCGTCCGGATCCAGCGGTGCCGAAAATGCATTGGCGACAGTCCCGGGCGGACAGTGGAACGACCTCAGCGAGATCGACAACAGCAATCTAGACGACATTGGCTACACGGCCGAAGCCGGCGCCCCCGGCGCAACCTATGCGGCGATCAACGAGGACGCCGCCTTCACCTTCGAGGGCAGTTGGCTATTGGCCAACGACGCCGATGCTTCCGCGCATATCCAGTCGGTCTCGGCGACGAGCAGCAAGGGCGCCGCGGTCAGCTATAATTCCGCCACAGGTCAGATCACCTATGATCCAACCGGCGCGGCCGCGCTACAGGCATTGGGTCATGGCGCGACCACCCCCGATACCTTCACCTATGCGATCGACGACGGCCACGGCGGTACCTCGACCGCGACGGTGACGGTCACGGTGTCGGGCGTCTATGACGCGCCGACCATCGCCGATACAGGTTTCGAAAACCCCGGCGTCGGCACCGGCTATGTCTACAATCCCGCCGGCTCCGCCTGGACTTTTTCCGGCGCGCCGGGCAGCGGCAGCGGCCTCGAAGGCAACGGCAGCGCCTTCGTGGCGCCGAATGCGCCCGGCGGAACGCAGGCCGCATTCGTGCAGAACCAAGGGACGATCCAACAATCCTTCACCATCGAGGCGGGCAGCTATACGGCGACGGTGAGCGCGGCCGGGCGCGGCGTGTACAACGGCGCCAATCCGGTCAAGGTCTATCTCGACAATGTCGAGATCGGATCGTTCACACCCGCCGTGGGCGTCTTCGGTCAGGTCTCGATCCCGTTCACGGTTGCGACCGCCGGCACGCATGTATTGAAATTCGCGGGCCAGAACACCTCGGGCGATGCGACGACGTTCATCGACAACGTCGCCATCACCTGCATCGCCGACCCGGTCATTCTCGATCTCGACCACGACGGCTACGCCTTCTCCGGCCTTGCCCAGGGCGTGCGCTTCGACATCGACGGCGATGGAATCAAGGACCATGTCGCCTGGAACAGGTCCGGCGACGGCATCCTGGCGATCGATCTCGACGGCGACGGCGCGATCACCAACGGCAAGGAGCTGTTCACGCCCAGCTTCGCCGGCGGGCACTTCGCCAGCGGCAGCGAAGCATTGGCATCGCTCGATGCCAATGGCGACGGCATTCTTGATGGCCAGGACGCGGCATTCGCCAGCCTGCTGGCGTGGAAGGACGCGAATGCGGATGGCGTCTCCGAGGCCGATGAGTTGACGAGCCTGGCCGATAACGGTGTGGTATCGATCGACGTCGCAACGACGGCGCGCGTTGACGCTGCCGTCGATGGTCAGCAGATCGTCGGCGAGGGGACGTTCACGAGGGCCGACGGCACCACCGGCGGTTTCGTCGAAGTCGCGCTGGAGACCGAATACGGCCATGCGTCGAACCTGTCCGGAACCGAGGGAGACGATACGCTGCTCGCGGCCAATGGGGGTGCCTTGTTCGGCGGCGCCGGCGCCGACCACTTCCGCTTCAACGCGCCCACCGACGGCCTCGACAGCATCCTCGATTTCAACAGTGGCGAGAGCGACTTGATCGAGATCCTCGGCTCCGCCTTCGGCGGCCTGTCGGTTGGGGCGGTCGATGCAGCCGCGTTCGAACAGGTCAGCGGCAATGTCGATGCGTCGGCGAAGACCTTCGTCTTCGATGCCACGACCGACACGCTCTACTGGAACGCCGACGGCGCCGGCGGCCAGGCAGCCGTGGCGCTCGCCCATTTGGAGAACGGCTACGACGTGACAGCGGCAGATCTGCGTATCGTCTGATCGTCGGGGCGGGGATGACGCGAGCCCGCTGCGGCGGGTTCGTTCGGCCTCACAGGGCCAGAGTCACCATGCTGCCGCCGATGGAGGCGGCATCGCCGGCGGGGACGATGTCGGTCTCGCTCTCGTGCGGCGCCCGGTTCGCGTAGGGGGCGGCGAACAGCTTGACGCCGCCCGAGTCGATGGCGAACAACGGCAACAGGCGCGGCAGCGCCGCCGCTTCGGCGAGGCCGTCCCAGCGGTTGTCGAGGATGAGCCAGCGTCCGTCATGGCGGGCGGCAAGCACGGCGTGGTCCTGCCGTGACACCAGATCCCGTACCAGGAGCAGCCGCAGGTCGGCGGCATCCATTCCGGCCTCGCGCAACGCCACCAGCTTGGCGACGGCGTAGTCCTCGCAATCGCCGCGACCGGCGGTGAAGGTCTCCAGTGGCGCGCTCCAATGGTCGGCGGTGCCGTGCCGGCTGAAATCGTCCGCATAGCGCACGGCGGCATTGATGCGCTGGTTGATGGTGGCGATGCGCGCCTGGCCGTCCTGGGCCTTGGCCGCCGACGCGATGGCGAGGAACCGGGTCGCGGCGGACGAACAGGTATCCGCCGCGGCGCGGCAGCGCGCCAGTGTTTCCGCGTCGGCCGACAAGCGGGAGGAGAGGGCGGTCCATTTGCGCCACAGGATTCCGTCAGGGGCGCGGAAGAGGGACAGACCGAACGGCTCGTCAGATGCGACCGCCAGCGTCGGCGTTGCAACGGAAGCATCGCTCGCCGTGTTGTCGTTCGCGGCCGCGGCGAGCCGCGGCTCGCTGCGCCGGGCGAGAACCTGGTTGATGGTGAAAAAGCGTGCGCCGGCGATCGGGTCGAATGGCCCGGCCCGTGTCGGCGCGCGGACCGCGAAGGTCATGTCGAGGATCGGTGAGCGGAGCGAAGCTGTGACTTCGTCGATCGGGCGCGTGCGCGACTTGGCAGAGGCCTTGGCGAACGCACTGGTGTCGGCCAGGACACCGGCTGCAGCCGCGACGATCGCCGCAACGCGCACGATCGCTCTCAGGCCGGACCACCTGACCATCGACACGCCCCTGTCGCTCGGGACGTCGGTCGGCGTTGGTGCCGTTCCCCGTCCCGTTTGTTGCTCGGGCGAGGCATAACGCCGGCGCACTGTGCGCTCGGTTAAACACCGTCAATCGTGGAAGCTGATGTCGCGGTCGAGGTGAACTTCAGGTCGCCGGAATGGATCGAATTTTATCGATCCGGGCGACGAGGGCTGATGCAACGGCACATCGTCCCGGCGCGGCCGCTTCTCAGCGCTCGCGCAAGGCCTCGTCGCGCAGCATGCGGGCGGGCTTGATCATGTAATCGAGCACCGACTTCGAGCCGGTCAGGACTTCGACCGTCGCGACCATGCCAGGGATGATCGGCAGCGGATGCTCGCTGGTGCCGAGATAGTTCCGGTCGGTGCGCACCATCACCCGATAGTAGGTCTCGCCGCGCTCGTTCTTGTCGCCCTTCTCGTCAACGATGGTGTCGGCGCTGATGCGTTCGACCTTGCCCTTGAGCGAGCCGTAAACCGAGGAATCATAGGCCGTGATCTTCACCACCGCCTCCTGGTCGGGGCGGATGAAGGCGATGTCCTGCGGCCTTATGCGGCCTTCGACCAGGAGCGAGTCATCGAGCGGTACGATCTCCATCAGGCTGGCGCCCGGCTGGACGACGGCGCCGATGGTGGTGACGTTGATCTTGTTGACGATGCCGCGCACCGGCGATTTGAGTTCGGTGCGTCGCACCTTGTCCTGGGCGGACTTGATGTTCTCGTCGAGCACGGCGAGATCGCCGCGCGACTTGGCGAGGTCTTCGTCGGCCTGGGCGCGAAAGCCGGTCCTGACGGTGACGGAGCGTGACTGTACTTCGGCGAGCTGGCCGCGCAGATCGCTGGACTGGCGTTCGATGCGCAACAGCTCGATCTCGGGCACGATCTTCTGCTGGTAGAGCTTGCGCGTCAGTTCCAGTTCACGGCTGGCGAACGCCAGCGTCTCGGTCAGCTTGGTCTCCTGCTGGGCCAGCACGTCCAGCTCCTGGAAGGTCTTGCGGGTGCGCGTCTCGAACACGCTGCGTTCGGCCGCCACCGCCCGCGGGTTCTCCTCGGCGAGCCCGTCGGGAAACACGAGCTTCGACATGCCCTGCGCTTCGGCTTCGAGACGCGCGACACGCGCCGCCAGGGCGGAACGCCGCTCGCGAATTTCTCCGAGCTGGGCCGAAAAGGCGGTGTCGTCGATGCGAATCAGCGGCTGGTCGGCCGCGACGACCGCGCCTTCCTGCACGAACAGGTCCAAGACGATGCCGCCCTCGAGCGACTGCACCACCTGCATCTGCCGCGACGGCACGACGCGGCCGTTGCCGCGTTTGACCTCGTCGAGAATGGCGTAATTCGCCCAGGTGATGCCGGAGACGATCAGCGCCAGGGTGACGAACAACAGCAAGCGCGCGGTCCGCGGTGTGCGCAGTTCGACCGCGGCGCGGATGTCGTTGGCGAAGGCGAAATCAGAGTGTCGCATGGGCCCGCCTGACATTGTCGCCGCTGGCGGGCTTGGCGGGCGACGGGCGCAGCTTGGTCAAGACTTCGTCGCGTGGGCCGTCCGCCACCAGGCGCCCCTTGTCGAACACCAGCAGGCGGTCGACGAGGCCGAGCAGCGACGGCCGATGGGTCGCCACCATGATGGTCATCTCGCCCTTGGCGATCGTTTTCAGGCGGTCGAGGAACTCGCTCTCGCTGCGGACGTCGAAATGCGCCGTCGGCTCGTCCAGGAACAGGATTTTCGGATGGCGGATCAGCACGCGGGACAGCCCGATCGCCTGCTTCTGGCCGCCCGACAGGCTGCGGCCGCCTTCCGCGATGGGCATCTCGTAACCAAGTGGATGGCCGGCGATGAAGCTTTCGAGGCCGGACAACCGCGCCGCCGCGATCACCTCGGCGTCGGTCGCGGTCGGCCGGCCGATGGTGATGTTGTCGCGCAGCTTGCCGTAGAACAGATCGGTGTCCTGCAGCACGAGGCCGACGCCGGAGCGCAGATCGGCCGGATCGTATTGGCGGATGTCGACGTCGTCGACCAGGATGCCGCCCTCGGTCGGCTCGTAGAAGCCGACCATGAGCTTGCCGATGGTGGTCTTGCCCGAGCCGACCCGGCCGATGATGCCGATGCGCTCGCCCGGGCGGACCGAGAACGAAACCTGTTCGAGGGCGTTTTCCTGGGCGCCGGGATAGCGGAACGTCACGTTGGTGAACGCGAAGCCGCCGCCGGTGATCTTGCGCGAGACGTAGACGCGCTCCGGCGGACGCTCGCGTTCAAGCGCCATCACGCGGTCGATCGCCTTCAAGGCCGAGAAAGTCTGGGTGCCGCGGGTGATGACGGCGGCGATGCCGGCGATGGGGGCGAGCACGCGTCCGGCCAGCATGTTGGCGGCGACCAGCGCCCCGACCGACAGCTTGCCGTCGAGAATGAGGTAGACGCCGATGACGATGATCAGGAAGCTGGTCAATTGCTGCGCCGTGCTCGACGCCGTCAGGGCGAGCGACGACCAGAAATGCACGTCTTCGCCCGATCGCGCCGTCGCGGCGACCGAGCGTTCCCACGCGGTCTGCATGCGCGCCTCGCCGCCGGCGGCGCGCACCGCCTCGATGCCGGACAGCGACTCGACCAGCACGCCGTGGCGCGCCGCGGCTTCCCCCTGCAGGCGCCGCATGGCGCGATCGAGCGGCCGCTGCAGCGCGAGGCCGACCAGGATCATGATCGGCAGCATCGCCATCGGCACATAGGCGAGCGGCCCCGCGACCACGAACAGCACCGCCAGGAAGACGACCGCGAACAGGAGGTCGGTGACCGAGACGACTGTGCCCGAGGTGAAGAACTCGCGCACCGAATCGAAGTCGCGCAACTGGTTGGCGATGACGCCGACGGACGCCGGCCGCTGCGCCAGCTTGAGCGACAATACGTGCTCGAAAATGTTGGCGGCGAGCACGACGTCGATCTTCTTGCCGGTCATGTCGATGATCCGGCTGCGCACCAGGCGCAGCAGGAAGTCGAACCCCATGGCGATGACGAGGCCGATCGAGAGTGCCACCAGCGATGCGGTGGCGCCGTTGGGGATGACGCGGTCGTAGACGCTCATGACGAACAGTGGCGAGGCGAGTGCCAGAACGTTGACCACGAACGCCGCGATGGCGACATGGCCGTAGTTCGCCCAGAATTTGCCGACGATGGACCAGAACCAGTGCGGTCGCGGCATGTCGGCGGCAACCGCCGCCCGCGGGTCCGTTTGCGCGGCCGGCCGGACCAGGAACGTATAACCGGTGTAGTCGTCCTCCAATACGCCGATCGGAACGACCTGCGGCGTCGCCGGGATAGCCGACGGATCCACGATGGTGACGGTGTCGGCGTCACGCCGGGTCAGCACGACGGCAGTGTGATTTTTCAGCGCCAGCACCACCGGCAGCACCAATGCTGGAATGTCCGCGAGCCGCCGCTTGACCGGCTCCGCCTCGAGGCCGGCGCGCAACGCCGCCCTCCCGAACAGTGCCGCCGTGAGACGACCGTCCGGGATGGGCAGGCCGGCCAGCAGGGCCTCACGGCTGAGTGCGCGTCCGTGATGGGCGGCGAGGTACAGCAAGGCCTCGGTGAGGGTATCGGCGGCGGACACCCCTTCGGCGCTGTCCGGCGCCGCCGGAGGCGGCACCAGCTCCAATGGTCTTGCCTGGATGCTCAATCAGATAGCCCCTTGGACGGCCTCGTTTCCCGAATACGGTCCGGTCTATCGCGGGTCCGATTTCGGTGTGTGCCAGTCTAGCAAGCGGTCGTCTGCGAACGAATTGAAACCGGCGCAGATGGTTGACGTCACGCCCGTCCAGGCGTCACACCCTGTCGACGCCGTCCACCGCGATGGCGGCCCGACGCCCCGCAATCGAACGCCGGCCTATCTCTTCTCTTTGGCTCCGGCCCAGTCGGCCGGCAACGCCATGGCCATGGTCGGCACGAACGACGGCTGGGTCGCCGAGGACCAGAACCGGTCGGTAACCACATTGGGCTGAGCCGGGGAGTGGAGCGGCAAGACCATATCGATCAGGCTCGTCCGCGGGCTTCCCTCCCGTTGAACCCAGCGATCGGAAAATCCGGGCGCCTCGGGCAGATCGACGGGCGCGTATCCCAGCACGGTCATGGGGGTGGCGTCGCCGGCCTTCAGGGGCTCGGGGCCGGGCGCGGGATCGTGCAGCAGCACCGGCGGCAGTTTGACGGGAAAAATGCCGAACGGCCTAGACTCGAGCGGCTCCGCCTCGATCGGGTGCGGCTGCTTGAGATAGACGAGCAACTGGCCCATGGCGGCGAGCAACTGGTAGTCGGCAAAGACGGTGACGCCCCGCGTCGACACCAGCGACACCGTGGCGTTGAAGAACTGGTTCTGGGAATTGAGGAGATCGATCAGCGTGCGCTGGCCGAGCTCGTATTCCTTGGCGTAGGCCGCGACGACCCTGCGGGCGTGCTCGACTTCGCGTCCCAGCGCAGCGGCGCGCTCGGCCGTCACGGTGCGGGCCGCCCACGCCTTGTCGAGTGCCTCGAACGCCTCGCGCTGCAGGCGCGCATGGCGCATGGTCTGTTCTGTCATGCGGTCGGCGGCCTCGGCGCGCTTCCAACTGTCCTGGCCGCCGCGGAAAATGTCCCACGACACCACCACCTTGCCGCTCGCCTCGTTGCGCCAGCCGTCATAAGTGACCGAATCGGCGCCGCGCCCCACCCGGCCTTCCAGCGAGACGTTGGGCACGAACGCGCCGGAGGTGGAGCGGAAATTGTAGCGCGCCGCCTCGACGTCGGCCTGGGCGGCGCGGATCGTCGGGTTGTACTGCAGAGCCACCGTGAGCGCCTCGTCCTTGCCCGGCGGCATGTCCGGCAGCCGGCCAGGAAAGCGCAGGTTGAAGGGTTCGAGGCCGACGCTCTTGCGATACTTCGCCCGCGCGTCCTCGAGGCTGGCGCGGAACTCGGCCAGGACCGCCTCCGCCGACGACACCCGTTCCTGCGCCTGCTGGAGGTCGCCCTCGCCCGAACGGCCGCCCGAATAGCGCGCCTGGACATTGGAAAGGATGCGCCGGTGCGCCGCCAGGTTTTCCTGCGCCAGCGCCACGAGGCGCGTGTAGCGCGTCACGTCGATATAGGCTTCGGCGGCGTCGAGCGCGATCAGCTCGGTGCGCTCGTGCACCCGCGCCGCTGCCGCGTCCACCCGCGCCGCCTGCTGCCAGATTTTGTTGAGCGAGGCGAAGCCGTCGAACAGGAGCTGGCGGATGACGACGGAGCCCTCGCGGCCGCGCTGCCAGTCGCCATTGTCCACCGGCGCCGGATTGATGAAACGCTTGAGCTTTTCGGGCCCGGCGCTGGCCTCGAGCCGGATCTGCGGCAGCAGGACGCCCTGGCTCTGCCGCAGCTCGGATTCGGTTGCCCGTCGGTTGGCGGTCGCCTCGCCGACACCCGGATTGGTCTGCACCGCCTGCTGGATCGCATCCGTGATGGTGAAAGCTTGCTGTGCAGAACTCGGCGCCAATGGCGCGAGGCAGCAAAGCGCAGCGGCCGTCAGTCTCGTAAGCGCCTGCACCCCTGCCCCCACATCCGTACAATTACAAATGAATACGCGTTTTCTATAATGCGGAACTTGCCGGTGAAAACGAGAGTGCAAAGCGAAGTTTCCGGAAGGAAAGCCGCTCGTGTTGCGAGTCTACAACAGGCGCATCTATCGAAAGTAGGCTTCTCCGGGGCGTTTCAGGGATAAGTTGTATGCGTCTGCAACCTCGCTGCAACCGGACAGGCAGTGAATTGCGTCCCCGCGAAGGCGGCGGCGACCGCGCCCATGTGTCGCCGGCGTGCTGGCCAGTGGCGGAAAGGTCCGCCTATCGACCGCTGGCGGGACTGAGCGGCCCGAGAGATAGGTGACACATCGTACCGGACATATGGGTAACACTTTTCGCCTTTTTGGCGGGAGGTGTGGATGCCGTGGAAAGCGAGTTCGGTGATGGAAGAACGCATCGCTTCATTGTCCGCCTGCTGGATGGAGAGGCCATGACGGACGTGTGCCGGGAGTTCGGCATCTCGCGGAAGATCGGCTAGCAGACTTCGATCGTTACAGGGAGCACGGGCTCGAGGCGCTGTCCGACAGATCGCGCCGACGCGGTCCGATCCCCGACGAATACTCCGCTTGGACATGGATCGACGTGCGCACGCGGCCATACGAGCGCAATGCCAACGCCTTGGTGCCAGGGAAGATGTGGGGAATGTCGTCGCTCCAGGCGTGACGCCGACAGCGACGACGAGATTGCGCCCGGCCATGGCCGGCCGTGCGCAGGTTGCGCCATCCCCGCCCAATATTTTGGCGCCTCCGGCGCAAATTATGCGCGGCTGGCCGTTCTGCGCCGATGGCATGGTCGGCGAGCGCGGGGGGAACGCCGCCGGGGCCGCGGCATGGCGATTGCAGGTTTCCCGGCGCACACAGGGAGCCAATCATGTCCGATCACCCCCACCTTCGCTGGACGCGCCGTCACCTCCTCAAGGCGACGGCCGCCGGCATGCTCGTCCCACTCGCCGCGCCGGCGGTTCTGCGGGCGCAAGTCCGTGAGCTGGTCATCGGCGGCGCCGCCAGCCACAAGCCCTGGGTCGAAGCCCATGTGATGCCGTTCTTCGAGAAGAAGTACAACGCCAAGATCACCTTCGAGGGCACCAAGTCGCTGGTGAATCTCGAGAAGATGCAGAAGAACAAGGACCGGCAGTATCTCTCGGTCGTCCAGATGGACGATCCCGTGATGATCCTTGCCGTCAAGGAAGGCCTGCTCGATCCGATCACGCCCGCCAAGGCGCCCAATGTGGCCAAGCTCAAGCCCGGCACCATCCACATGGACGGCATGTGGGCGAACTACCTGCAGCCCTGGCAAGGCATCGCCTACAACACCAATGTGCTCAAGAGCCCGCCGGTCTCCTGGGCCGAAGCGCTCGATCCCAAGTTCAAGGGGCGCATCATCGTGCCGTCGCTGCAGAACACCGAAGGTCTGCCCAATCTCTTCATGTTCGCCCATCTCGCCACCGGCAAGCCGGTCGCCGAGGCCTACAAGGACATCGACGCGGCATTCGCCAAGCTCCAGGAGTTCAAGCCCAACCTCCTGACCGTCTACAGCCAGATGCCGCAGGCCTTCTCCCTCCTGGAGCAGGGCGAAGCCCATATGATCGTGGGCGCGCTGTCGTCGTTCGGAATGCAGCGCCGCCTCGACGGCGCCCCGATTACGATGGCGGCCCCGAAAGAGGGCATCTTCGCGACACCGTCCGGCATCGCGGTCATCAAAGGGGGGCCCAATCCCGATCTCGCCTTCGCCTATGTGAACGAGCTTCTGGGCGTCGAAGTGCAGTCCAAGATCGCTCCGCCCACTTTCGCGATGCCCACCAATATCGAGGCGCCGACGCCGCCCGGCATGCCGACCGACGTCAAGGTGCATCCGATCGACTGGGCCTTCGTAGCCGAGAATCGAAACGAGTGGGTCAAGCGCTGGGACCGCGAAATGGCGGTGTGAGCGAGCGCCGGCGAACGCGACTTCGCCGGCGCAGTTTGCTCAAGCTCCGGTCGGCTCCCTCCGGGTTGCGGGGGAGTGCGGTGGCTGCGCCTTGCCATCTGCATCGGCAGAACTTGCTCTCCGGGTGATCTGGCACGACATGACCAATGATCAGTTCCTGTCCGTCCGGCAGGCGTCCAAGAGCTTCGGCACGGCGACCGTGCTCGACGGCGTCGATCTCGATGTCGGCCGTGCGGAATTCGTTTCGCTGCTGGGGCCTTCCGGGTGCGGCAAGACCACGCTCCTGCGCATCATCGCCGGCCTCACGGTCGCGGACGCCGGCACGGTGCTGCTCGACGGAGCCGACATCACCCGCCTGCCGCCGCATCGTCGCGACGTCGGCGTCGTCTTCCAGAGCTACGCCTTGTTCCCCCACCTCAGCGTCGCCGAAAACGTCGCCTTCGGGCTGGCCGCCAAGAACATGCGGCGCGACGAGATCGCCGCGATCGTCGCCCGCTTCCTCGATCTCGTGCACATGAGCGCCTATGCGGACCGGTCCGTGAAGGCGCTCTCCGGCGGCCAGCAGCAGCGTGTCGCGGTGGCGCGCGCGCTCGCCGTGCGGCCCAAGCTCCTGCTCCTCGACGAACCGTTCTCGGCGCTCGACCGCAAGCTGCGCGAGACCATGCAGATCGAGCTGCGGCGACTCCTGCGCGAGCTCGGCATCACGGCGATCTTCGTCACCCACGACCAGGACGAGGCCCTGATCATGTCTGACCGCATCGCGGTGATGAACGCCGGCCGCATCGAGCAGTTCGACACGCCGGAGACGATCTATGCGCGGCCGGCCACCGTCTTCGCGCTCGAATTCGTCGGTCTGTCGGCCCGCCTCGCCGGCACCGTGACGGCGTATGACCCCGCCGGCATGGTCGCGGTCGATACGGCCCTGGGGCCGGTGCGCGCCCGCGGCCGCTTCGCACCCGGCAGCCGCGTCCTCGTCGGCGTTCGCCCCGAACGCATCGCCTTCGGGCGCCAGGACGGTGCCAACACGCTGTCGCCCGTTCTGGCCGACATCGTCTTTCAGGGCGCGCGGATCCAGGCGCACTTCCAGACCCCGGACGACCTGCCGTTCCTGATCGAAACCACCACACTGCCGGCGGGACTGGCGCCGGGCAATCCCGTCCCGATTTCGTTTTCAGCCGACAATGCCACGGCCTATCCGGCGGTCACATGAAGGCGAAACTACCCACCGACATGGTGTTCTGGCTGGCGGTGCCGGCGGTCGGCTATCTCGCCGTCGCCTATGCGTTGCCGCTCGTCTTTCTTCTGGCGCGCAGCTTCATCGGCCCGCAGGGCGTCACGCTCGAGCTGTTCACTGCCTTCTTTGCCGACGACTTCAACTGGCGCGTGATCGCCAACACGCTGCGCATCGCCGCGGCGGTGACGCTCGTCTCGCTCCTGGTCGGCTATCCGGTGGCGCTGGCGCTCGCACGTGCGCGTGGAGCCATGCAGGCCCTGCTTCTCACCGCCATCATCCTGCCGCTGTCGGTCGGTGTCGTGGTCAAAGCCTTCGCCTGGCAGATCGTCCTGCGCCGTGACGGCCTCATCGCCAAGGTCCTGGTCACGCTCGGCCTATGGGACGAGCCGCAGCGGCTCCTGTTCACCGAGCCGGGGCTCGTCATCGGCGCCGCCAACGTGTTCCTGCCCTTCATGATCCTGCCGATCTACTCGGTCGTGCGCCTGATCGATCCGCGCCTCGCCGAGGCCGGCGCGACGCTCGGGGCGACGCCGTTGTATCGCTTCCGCAAGATCGTGTTGCCGCTGACCATGCCGGGCATCGTCAGCGGCATGGCTTTCGTGTTCTCGCTGTCGGTGTCGATGTACGTCATCCCCAGCCTGCTGATGGGCGATCGCTTCCAGACCCTGGCGACGTTGACCGGCCGCTCGTTCCTGTTGATGCGCAACGAGGCGCTCGGCTCGGCGACCGCAGTCGTTCTCCTGGTGCTGGCAGTGTCGATCGTCGTGTCGTCCACCTGGCTGTCGCACCGCCTCGGGAGAACGTCATGACGCTGGTCGAGCGCGTCGCCTCGCTGCTGGTATGGACGATCGCGGTCGCCGCCGTCGTCTTCCTGATGGCGCCGCTCGTCATCACGGTCGCGGTGTCGTTCGGCAATTCGGCGGTCTTCACCCTGCCGCCGCCGGGCTGGTCATGGCGCTGGTTCGCGCAACTGTCGGCGACGCGCGGGCTCGCCGCCTCGCTCGCCACCTCGCTGGAGATCGCGGCGCTGTCCACTGCCGCGGCCCTCGTGCTGGGCACGCTGTGCGCCATCGCGCTGGTGCGCGGCGCTTTCCGCGGCCGCGAGGCGATCGCGACCTTCCTGGTCTCGCCCCTGATGCTGCCCGGCCTTGTGCTCGGCATCGCCATGCTGCAGGGCTACCGCGCCTTCGGGCTGCGCGACACCTGGACGAGCCTGTTGATCGCCCACGTGGTGATCACGATGCCCTATGTGGTGCGCACCGTCTACGCCGCCCTCGGCCTGTTCGATTTCACGCTGGTGGAAGCGGCGCGCACGCTCGGCTGCTCCTATGCGCAGGCGCTCCGCAGGGTGCTGGTGCCGGCCCTGGCGCCGGCGTTCCTGACGTCGGGCATGTTCGCATTCCTGGCTTCGATGGACAATTATCCGATCTCGATCTTCTTCACCGACGCCTGGACCAAGACCCTGCCGATCCAGATGCTGCAGCTCGTGGAGGAGCGGCCGGACCCGATGATCGCCGCCATCTCGGCCTGTCTGATCGTGCTCGCCGTCCTGGCGATGATCGTCGGCGATCGCCTGGTCGGGCTGCGGCGGCTGGCGGAGTTCTGATGACAGGGGCGGTCACCGATCGCGATTTCCGCGGCTTCCACGGCGCCGAGCCGGCGGTGCGCTGGCCGCATGATGCCCGCCTCGCGGTGTCGATCGTCGTCAACGTGGAAGAAGGAGCGGAACTGTCTCTCGCCGCCGGCGACGAGGCGAACGAGTTCGTCTACGAGGCGATCGAGCGGGTCGACGGCGAGCGCGACCTGTGCATGGAAAGCCATTACGAATACGGTACCCGGCGCGGCTGGCAGCGCATCCGCGAGGCTCTCGCCGCTCATGGCGTGCGCGCCACTCTGAACGCCTGTGGCCGCGCTCTCGCGGTCTCGCCCTGGCTAGCCGCCGAGGCGGTTGCCGACGGTCACGAGGTGTCGGCGCATGGCTGGCGCTGGGAGCGTCACGTCCACATGGACGAGCCGGCGGAACGCCGGGCCATTTCCCGCACGGTGGCGGCGATCGCGGCGGCGGCCGGCACGCCGCCGGTCGGCTGGCACACCCGCTCGGCCACCTCGCCGCGGACCAGACGACTGCTCATGGAGCATGGCGGCTTTCTCTACGATTCCAACGCCTACAACGACGATTGCCCCTACGTGGTCACGCACGGCGGCCGCGATCTCGTCGTTCTGCCGTACGCGTTCGATACCAATGACATGCGCTTCCAGCCCGGCGGCGGCTTCGTGCACGGCGACGATTTCGTGCGCTACTGCGCCGCCGCTTTCGAGCGCCTGTACGTGGAGGGTTCGGCGGCGCCGCGCATGCTGTCGATCGGGCTGCACCTGCGTATCATCGGGCGGCCGGCCCGCATCGGCGCCCTCGAGGCGCTGCTCGCCCGCATGGCGGCGCGGCCGGGCGTGTGGTTCGCGCGCCGCGACGAGATCGCCGCCGTCTGGCGTGCCGGTCTAGGTCTGCCGGCGTGGCAGCCACGACCGGCGGAGTCCGCCTTTGCACCCGATTTTGCATGATCCAGCAAGGGACACCGCAAGACCCGCCCATGAAACTCCTGCTCATCAATCCCAACACCAATCCCGCCACCACAGTTGCGATGCGAGACATTGCCCGGGAGGCGGCGCCTGCCGGCGTCGTCATCGAAGCGGCGACGGCGCCGTTCGGTGCCCCGCTCATCGTCGACGGCGAGCAGGCGAGAACCTCCGAGGAGGCGGTGCTGGCGATGTTCGACGCCCGCCCGCCATACGGCGTCGCCGGAGTGATCATTTCCGCCTTCGCGGATCCGGCCCTCGCCATTCTGCGCGAGCGATATGCCGTGCCGTTCACCGGCATCGCCGAGGCCGCCATGGCCGAGGCCGGGGCCGGCGGCCGCCGCTTCTGTGTCGTCACCACGACCCCCTATCTGGCCGACGCCATCACGGCTCTCGCTGTCCGCTACGGTCATGGGGACCGGTTCCTCGGCGTCGTGCTGACCGAGGGCGACGCCGTCGCCACCACCAACGACGCGGCGGGTTTGCCGGCGGCGCTCGTCGCCGCCTGCCTGCGTGCCGTCGCCGAGCTCGGCACCGAGGCGATCGTCATCGGTGGCGGACCGCTCGCGGTCGCGGCCCGCGCCATTGCGTCGAAGGTCCCGGTCCCGCTGATCGAGCCGGTGCCGGCGGCGGTGCGGCTGGCAGTGCGGCGCGCCGCCGAACACGCGGAGGTGCCGGTATGAGGGCGCGGTCGATGGCGGCGGAGGTCAGGGCCGGCGATCGCGATGCCGTCGCGGTCACGCGTGCGGCGCTCGACGCCTGCGCGGCGAGCCAGGGCCGCATCAATGCCCTCACCGTCATCGATGCCGGCAAGGCGCTGGCCGAGGCCGATGGCGTCGGGGTGCGGCTCGCATCCGGTGAGGACCTGCCGCTCGCCGGCGTGCCGATCGTCGTCAAGGACAACATCTTCGTCGGCGGCTGGAGGATTACGCAGGGGTCGCGCTACTTCGCCGACCATATCGCCCCGCGTGACGCCCTGTGCGTCGAGCGTGTCCGTCGCGCCGGCGCCGTCGTCGTCGCCATCGGGACGTGCTCGGAATTCGCCTGCAAGGGCCTCACCAACACGCCGCTCTATGGCATCACCCGCAATCCCTTCGACCTCGACCTCACGCCGGGCGGATCGTCCGGCGGCTCGTCGGCGATCGTCGCTGCGGGGGCCGTACCGATTTCGATCGGCACCGATGGCGGTGGTTCGGGCCGCCGGCCGCCGTCCCATTGCGGCCTGATCGGCTTCAAGCCGAGCTACGGAGCGATCCCGCACCCTTACGGCTTTCGCGAGCCGTTCTGGTGGCTCACCTCCATTGCGCCGATCGCCCGCGATGTTGCCGACGCCGCGCTCCTGTTCGAGGTGATGTGCGGCCCCGATCCCCGCGATCCCGAGAGCCGGCTCACGGCGCCGGAGCGGTCCACGAGCGGGTTGCGGCTCGCCTACCACCCCAGGCTCGGGCTCGATGTCCCGGTCGACGACGACGTCGCGGCCGCGTTCGAGGCCGCCATCGCGGCGCTGCACCGCGCCGGCCTGGTGCCGACGCAGGCGGCGCCCCGATGGCCGGACGCCGAGGCGCGCGCGAGCCTGCCGGCGAGCCAGTTCGCCGGCCTTGCCGCGATCCACGGCGCCGCCTACCGGGCCCGGCCCGACTGGATCGATCCCGACGTCGCCGCGCAGATCGAGGCCGGCTTCGCCCTGCCGGCGACGCGGTTTGCCGACAGCGTCGAGACGAGCCAGCGCGTGCGCCGTGCGCTCGCCGCCTTCTTCCTCGACTACGACTTGATCCTGTCGCCGACGACGCCGTGCGTCGCCTGGCCGGTGGACAGGCTCGGGCCGGAGACGATCGGCGGCGTTGCCGTCGATGCGCGCGGCCACGCCGTCTTCACGCCGCTGTTCAATCACGCGCAGGCGCCGGCGATTTCCATCCCGTGCGGTCGCAACGAGGCCGGATTGCCGATCGGCCTGCAGATTGCCGGCCCGGTTGGAGAGGACCGCCGTGTGCTCGCCTTCGCGGCGGTGGCCGAACGCATCTTCGCCGAAGCAGGATTGTGGACGGGTCTGACATGAACATTCTCCTCCTCAACCCCAATACGACGGTCGCGGTGACCGAGCGCCTGCATCAGGCGGCGCTCGGCGCCGCTTCTCCCGGAACCGTCATCGTCCCGCTGACGGCGCCGCGCGGCTTTCCCTATGTGGCCAACCGCGCCGAGGCGCAGGTCGCCGGCGCCATCGTGCTGGAGATGCTGGCCGAGCGTACCGGCCAATATGACGCTGCCATCATCGCGGCGTTCGGCGATCCGGGCCTGTTCGGCGCTCGCGAACTGTTCGACGCGCCGGTCGTCGGCATGTCGGAGGCCGCCATGCTGACCGCCTGCATGCTGGGAAAGCGCTTCGGCATCGTCACCTTCGCGGCCCAGCTCGCGCCCTGGTACGAAGAATGCGTCGAGAGCCACGGCCTGCTCGGCCGCTGCTCGGGCATTCACTGCCTCGACGGCGGTTTTGCTTCGATCGCCGACGTCCAGGAGGAGAAGGAGGCGGCGCTGGTCGACCTCGCCCACAAGGCCGTCGTCGCCGGGGCCGACGTCATCGTCCTGGCAGGCGCGCCGCTCGCCGGGCTCGCCGCGGTGATCGGCGAACGCGTGCCGGTGCCGCTGGTCGATCAGGCGCAGGCGGCGCTGCGTCAGGCGGAAACGCTCGTTGCGCTCGCGCCCCGCAAGGCGCGCGCCGGCCGCTTCCGCCGGCCACCGCCCAAGGTGACGGCCGGCCTCGCGCCGGCGCTCGCGGCCCGTATTTCCCACAGCGATGAAGGGACCTGACTATGGCTGAATTCGATCTCGCGATCCGCGGCGGCACCGTCGTCACCGCGTCGGACACCACCCGCTGCGACATCGGCGTGCGGGGCGGCCGCATCGTCCAGTTGGCCGAGTCGATCACGGGTGCCTCCCGGGAGATCGATGCCTCCGGCCTGCTGGTGCTGCCCGGCGGGGTCGACAGCCATGTCCATCTCGACCAGGAGTCCGGACCCGAAATCCGCATGGCCGACGGCTTTGAGAGCGGTACCCGCGCCGCCGCGGCCGGCGGCACCACCACGGTACTCGCCTTCGCCAAACAGGAGAAAGGCACGTCGCTGCGCGACTGCGTGATGCGCTATCACCAGAAGGCGGCCGGGCAGGCGCTGATCGACTACGGCTTCCATCTCATCGTCTCGGACCCGACGCCGAGCGTCCTGAACCAGGAACTGCCGGCGCTGTTCGCCGACGGCTGCACCTCTTTCAAGGTGTTCATGACCTATGACGACCTGGTCCTCAACGACAGGCAACTTCTCGAGGTCTTCGCGGTGGCCAAGCGCGAGCAGGCGCTGGTGATGGTCCATGCCGAGGGCTACGACACCATCAAGTTCCTGACCGCCAAGCTCGAAGGCGAGGGCAAGACGGCGCCCTATTTTCACGCGCTGTCGCGACCGCAACTGGTGGAGCGGGAGGCGACCCATCGCGCCATCAGTCATGCCGAGCTCATCGACGTACCGATCATGATCGTGCATGTCTCCGGCCGCGAGCCGATGGAGCAGATACGTTGGGCGCGCGGACGCGGCCTCAAAGTGTTCGCCGAGACCTGCCCGCAATACATTTCGCTCACCGCCGACGATCTCAAGGGCGACAACATGGACATCAGCGGCGGCAAGTATGTCTGCTCGCCGCCGCCGCGCGACCATGCCAGTTGGGCGGCGATCTGGGAGGGCTTGAAGGACGGCACCTTCCAGACTTTCTCGTCCGACCATTGTCCGTTTTATTACGACAGCCCGGAAGGCAAGCTGCACCCGAAGGCGAAGACCTCGTTCCGCTACGTGCCCAACGGTATTCCGGGCATCGAGACGCGGCTGCAGATCCTGTGGTCGGAAGGCGTCGCCAAAGGCCGCATCACCGCCAACGAATTCGTCGCCCTGACGGCGACCAATCACGCCAAGATGTACGGGCTCTATCCCCGCAAGGGCACGATCGCGGTCGGCAGCGATGCCGACATCGTCCTGTGGGACCCGAACCGCAAGGAGACGATTCGCCAGGACATCCTGCATCACGGCGCCGACTACACGCCATGGGAGGGGTTTGCCGTCACCGGCTGGCCGGTGATGACCATCGCGTGCGGCCGCATCGCCGTCGAGGACGGCAAGGTGTTCTCCCGCCCGGGCGACGGCCAGTTCCTCAGACGCGAGATTTCGCCCTACGTGCGGGCGGCGTAACAGGGTCGAACGACGAACGGCCCGGGCCATCGCCCTTGGAGGCTCGCTGAGCCTGTCATCGGGCCGGCCGCAGGCCGGACCCGGTGGCTCGCACCTCAGGACGACTATCAAAGCCAATGAAGGTTGGCATGACATGCTCGAGCGCCGGGACATATTCACGCGCTTCCGTCGCAGACGGAGCCCTCCGCCTGTCTCCGCGCAGGCGTCAAAAGATGTTTCCAAACCCACGGATGACGCTGGGAGGCGCGCCGGCGCGCGTCAGTGAAGCCCATAAAGTGACGGCGACGCTGTCGAACACAAGAACGCCGGTCTCGGCTTCGATGGTCGCGGCCACGCGTGCGCCGCGAAGATTGGTACAGAGAATCACGACGGCATCCGGCCGCTGCGCTGCCGCTTCGCGCACCATCGCCGCGATGGTTTCCTCCGGGACAGTGCCGAAGGCATAGTTGTCGCGGATGTCGAGATGGCGCTCGAATATGCAATCGATGCCTTCGGCGCGATAGCGTTCGACGATCCTGGCTTGAACGTCGGCGGTGTAGGGGGTCACGAGGCCAATGCGCCGGACCGCGAATTTGCGAAACAGCTCGAACAGTCCCAGCACGCAGGTGGTGGCAGGCGTGCCGGTTTCGGCCTCGATCCGCTCGACGAGACGGCGGTCATGATCGAGGCCGAGCCAGCTTGCGGAAGTGCCGTTCCAGGCAATGACATCGACTTTGGCGTGGGTCAAAAGCGTGGCGGCTCCGAGAATCGGCGCGTCATCGAACTGCTGCAAGGCGGTGCGGTCGAGCGCGATCTCGGTGACCGGGAAGCGTGACACGTGCATGGTCAGGTCCGGCACGCCATGGATCATCTCGGCCGTAACCGGCTCCAGCACCGTGTTGGAGGAGGGCGTGAGCATGCCGAGGCGTGTCATCGATTGTTCCTGTCGACGGGGGAGCGGGTTTGCCAGCCGCAGCTTCGCTCGAGTCGTTCGGCGATGGTGAGGAGTCGGGTATCGCTGCCGGGCGCACCGACGATCTGGATGCCGACCGGCAGCCCGTCGGCCATCGCGGCCGGCAGGGTGACGACGGGACAGCCGACCAGCGAGACGATGTAGGTGATGGCGAGATAGTCGGCGATGGTCGCAAGTGCGATGCCGTCGATCTCGGTGATGTCGGCACGCTCGTTGGGCCAGGGCAGCACGCTGGCCGCCGGCAGCAGGAGCGCGTCGCAGGTGTCGAACTGTGCAATGAAGCGGCGATAGAGCGCGGTGCGAGCCGCCTCGGCGGCCAGATAGGCGCCGGCGTCGATGCCTTCGCCGTGTTCGATCCACCAGCGCACAGTCGGCGTCAAGGTTTCGCCGTGGTGTTGCGCGAGCGGGCCCAACAGGTGACGGATGAGCGCCGGCCGCAGCACATGGAAGATGTCGAAGGCGTCGCCGCAGTCCGGATGGGTGTTCGTCACCCGCGCGACGGCCGGATCGATGCCCTCAACCGCGCCGCGGAACGCGGTGCGTACGGCTTGCGCGACCGGCGCCTGCCCGAGATCTTCGCTCGCGGCCAGCCGCAGCGGTGCCGCCAACGTTGCTTCGGCCGTCATGTCGCGCAGCGACAGCGGATCGCGCAGATCGGGACCGGCGGTGATCGTGAGTGCCAAGCGTAGATCGTCGACCGTGGTGGCGAGGAAGCCCGCCGTCGCGAGATTGTCCCAGCCGAACACGCGCGTCGGGCTCGGCAAGGCGCCGGGAGTTGGCCTGAGCGAAGCAATGCCGCAGAAGCTCGCCGGGGTGCGCACCGAGCCGCCGAAATCGGTGCCGTGCGCGAGCGACACCATTCCGGTCGCCACCGCCACCGCCGAGCCGCCGGAGGAGCCGCCGCTGGTGAGGCGAATGTCCCACGGGTTGCGGGTCGGACCGCACAGGCGGTTCGTGCACACGGCGCCGAAGCCGAATTCCGGCGTGTTGGTCTTGCCGACGATGACGGCGCCGGCTCGCCGCAGCCGCGCGACGATAAGGTCGTCCGCCTCCGGCACGTGGTCGGCAAAGGCGAGCGAGCCGTAGGTCGTGCGCAGGCCCGCAGTATCGGTGAGATCCTTGATCGCGATGGGCACGCCGTGGAGCGGGCCGCGCGCGGACGCCGGCAGGCCGTCGAGCGCGCGGGCGGCACTGAGCGCGCCTTCCGCGTCGACCGTGATGAAGGCGTGAAAGCATGGGTCGAGTGCCGCGATGCGGGCAAGGCAGGTGGCGGTGATTTCCTCGGCGCCGAGGTCCCCGCGTCGCAGGGCGGCGGCAAGCTCAGTCGCGGAGGTGTGTGGACGTGCCGCAAGATCGACACGGGATGTGTGCACATCCGCGCCAGTCATGTGCGCGCGCCGCTCGCGGCGGCACTTCCGATTTCCTTGAAGATGGCCGTGAGCTCGTCGTCATCCATCTTGGTGAGCAGCGGGATGAGCCGGGCCTCGATTTCGTCGATGTGGTGGTTCATCTCGGCGAGAGCCGCCGCCCTGTCGCGGCGCAGGATCAGCCCGGCGATGTCCGGGTGAGCGCGCGGCGAGCAGTCGAGCGAGCCAGGCGTCTCGAAGGTCGCGATCGCGAGCGAGGTGCGCAGGGTCAGTTCCTTGACGGCGTCGAACAGCACCGAATTGTCGGCCAATCGGGCGATCAGGATGTGGAATTCGGCTGTGAGCGCCAGGGAGGCGGGGCGGTCGGTGGGATCATGGGCGGCCTCGCGG
This sequence comes from Astrobacterium formosum, assembly GCA_030848545.1. Taxonomy (GTDB): domain Bacteria; phylum Pseudomonadota; class Alphaproteobacteria; order Rhizobiales; family Xanthobacteraceae; genus Astrobacterium; species Astrobacterium formosum. Next base: position 58,122 of record JAVDCA010000021.1, on the reverse strand, counting down.
GCGACATGCTCGCGAATGAGTGCCTCACCGCGGGCATCGAGCCGGTCGATGGCCATCCCGGTGGTGGCGGCTTCGACGAGGCGGCGGGCGGCGAAAATATCCTGAGCCTCTTTCCAGGACGGCCGGTGAACGAAGGCGCCGCGGTTCGGAAACTGGACGACGATATGGCGCGACGCGAGATGGGAGAGCGCCTGGCGAACATGGATGCGGCTCGTTCCCGACGCGCGCGCCAGCCGATCCTCGCCGAGCTTGGTGCCGGGCGCGAGGCGCTTCTGGCCGATGGCGGTGAGAACGCCCTGGACGACGATGTCGTCATCCATGCTGCGGGGGTCGCCCCCGGAATCATCGCTGGAATTGGCGTTTCGGCGCATGCTTCTTTCTACCTAACCGGCGCCCGAATGGGAACAGGTTGGCTGTCCAAATTGGTGCCATGTGGCGCCAAAATACGCATCATTTGCTGGCGCCATAATTGGCGCCAATTTATTAACTCATTGATTTGACGGCCTGAACTCATCTGGCACGGCTGTTGCGTGGAGCCGCGTCGGAGGAGACCGGATGTCACGGTTGCTGCTGTGCGGAGCTCGGGTGGTCCAAGACGGGTCGGCGGCCTATTCGCCGGACCCGGTCGATATTCTCGTCGACGGCGATCGCATCGGCGCGATCGAGCCGGTCGGCCGGATCTCGTCCGAAGATATCCGACGAATTCCGTGCGACGACCTCGTGGCCGCGCCGGGCCTCGTCAACGGCCATCTCCATTCGTGGGACCACTTCATCAAAGGGCGGGTGGAAAACCTGCCGATGGAAGTCCTGATGGCGCATCTGCGGCCGGCGGTCCCGCTGCCGCTGACGGCGCGCCACATCCACCTGCGCAGCATGATGACGGCGGTCGAATCCCTGCGCTCGGGCGCGACGACGATCGTCGACGACATGAGCCTGGGGCAATCATTCGATCGCGGTCACGTCGAGGCCGCGCTCGCCGCCTACGACGCGGCCGGCCTGCGCGCCTATCTCGGCTTTTCGATGATCGACAAGCCGGTGGTCGACAGTTGGCCGTTCGTCGAGGAGTGCTTCCCGCCGCAGGTGCTGGCTGACTTGCGCGCCCTGCCGCGTCCGAACGGAGAGGCTCTGCTCGATCTCGTGCGCGAACTCGCACACCAGCGTCATCCGCGCACCGCCCGCGTCGGCGTCATCGTCGCGCCCTCGGCGCCGCAACGCTGCACCGACGCCTTCCTGCGGTCGTGCCGTGCGCTCGCGGACGAGCTCGATCTGCCGGTGCTCGTGCATGCCCTGGAAACGCGCCTGCAGGTGGTCACCGCGCAGGAGTTCTGGGGCTGTAGCATGATCGAGCATCTGGCTCGGCTCGGCTTTCTCGCCCCGGCCACCTCGCTCGTCCACGGCGTCTGGTTGAGCCCGCGGGATCGCGACCTGATCGCGCGGTCCGGGGCGAGCGTGCAATACAACCCGTGGAGCAATGCCTCGATCGGCTCCGGCGCGGCCGACTTCACCGCGCTACGGGAGGCCGGCATCAATGTCTCCATGGGGTCGGACGGCTGCGGCGTCACCTTCCATTGTTCGATGTTGCTGACCTTGAAGTTCGGCGTCGGCATTGCCCGCGTGCGCACGCCGGTGTGCGAATCCTGGCCGAGCGCGGCGGAAATCTGGGATGCCGCCACGCTCGGCGGCGCGCGCGCCCTCGGCCGGGAGCGCGACCTCGGACGCCTCGCGCCCGGCTACAAGGCCGACATCGTGCTCTATCGCCGTTCGAGCATGGCCTTGGTGCCGCTCAACATGCCGGTCCGCCAACTCGTCCATGCTGAGACCGGATCGGGTATCGACACGATCCTCGTCGACGGTGCGGTGATCATGAGAGGCGGGCGTTTCGAACTCTTCGACGAGCGTCGTCTGATCGACGAATATCTCGACGTCCATGCCGAGCTTCTGGATTGCATCCGCGCATCCGAGGCTGCCTCCGGTCCCATGCTCGACGGCCTCAAGCGCATCTACGAGCGTGCGCTCCTGGTCGCGATCCCCGAGGACGTCACGCGCGGCACCATCGAGCCGGCGCCGATCCGGGAGCTTTTGTGATGGCAAACGCGAGTGCGCATGCCCTGGCGATTACCGGGGTCGATCACTTCTTCGGCCAGATGCAGGCGCTGGCAGGCATTTCGCTCGCGGTGGCGCCGGGCGAACTCGTCGCGCTGCTTGGCCCTTCCGGCTGCGGCAAGACCACCCTCTTGCAGATCATCGCCGGCTTCATCCGGCCGACGCGCGGCGAGGTCACGCTCGGCGGCGCGCGCATCGATCATGTGCCGGCGAACCGCCGCCGCATCGGCATGGTGTTCCAGAATTACGCCTTGTTTCCGCACCTGAGCGTGTTCGAGAACGTCGCCTATGGTCTTCGCGCCCGCCGCGCCGCCGACGCCGTCATCCGCACCAAAGTGGCCGAGATGCTGGCGCTGGTGAAGATGACCGACCTCGCCGAGCGTTATCCCGGCGCGCTGTCCGGCGGCCAGCAGCAGCGCGTGGCGCTCGCCCGCGCCATGGCGATCGAACCGGCTGTCGTTCTGCTCGACGAGCCGTTCTCGGCCCTCGACAAGAATTTGCGCCTGGACATGCAGATCGAGATCAAGAGCCTGTTCAAGGGCGCCGGCATCACCTCGATCATGGTCACGCACGACCAGGAAGAAGCCCTGTCGATGGCCGATCGCATCGCGGTGATGAATGATGGCCGGATCGAGCAGATCGACACGCCGAACGCGCTCTACGACCGGCCGACATCCCTGTTCGTCAACCGTTTCATCGGCCACTCCAACTTCCTGCGTGGCACCATGGTGAGCGCCGACCGCGTGCGCCTCGATGCCGGCGTCGAGCTGCCGCTGTCTTCCTCGCGGCGCTTTCGCCCGGATGCGCCGGTGATCGTCGCCGTCCGGCCTGAGAACTGCGCCCTTGCGGAGGCCACCCAAGACGGCGTGCCGGCGACGATCCGGGTCACCTTGCCGCTCGGTCCCTCGGAAGTGATCGAGGCGGTGACGCCGAGCGGCGAGCACCTCAAGATTCATCGGCCCCGCTCGCCCACCACGCCGGTGCTGGAACCGGGTGCCGCCGTGTGCATCCGCTTTGCCGATCCCACCGGGGTCGGCGTCTTCTCGCGTCCGAACGCCACCCTGCCGGTCACCACAGGAGATATCCTATGACTCTGACACGACGCTCGCTTCTCGCTTCCGCCGCCGCATCGACCGCAGCCGGCGTGCTTGTGTCTCCCTTTGGTCCGGCGCGCGCCGCCGGCACCATCGTCGCCACCACCTATCCGGGCAGCTTCGACGAGGCCTTCAAGTCCGTCGTCGGGCCGGCCTTCGCCAAGACGAGCGGTGGCGCGGTGACATTCTCGCCGTTGTTGAATGTCGACCAGATCGGCAAGATCCAGGCGTCGCGCAGCAACCCGCCCTTCGACGTCGTCCTGTTCGACGAAGGGCCGTTGATCCCGGCGATCCAGGCCGGCATCCTGGAAAAATTCCCAGCCGACAAGTCGAAAGCCTTCGCCGACATTCCGGACGAATTCCGCCATCCTGAAGGTTACGCGCCGGTCATCACCGTGCAACTCATCGGCATCGCCTACAATCCCAAAAAAATCACGACGCCGCCGACCTCCTGGGAGGATCTGTGGAAGCCGGAATACAAGGGCCGCGTCGGCATCACCGGGCTCGGTTCGAGCCTCGGCACCGCCTTCATGGTCGAGATCGCCAAGCTTCATGGCGGCTCGGAGACCAATGTCGGTCCTGCGTTCGACGCGATCAAGAAACTCCTGCCCAATGTCGGCGCCATCGCGCCGTCGCCCGGCGCGCTCGCCGCTTTATTCCAGCAAGGTGAGATCGACATCGCCTTCAATTATTGGAACAACGTCGCCCTGCTCGCCGCCAAAGGCGTCGACATCGCCTTCGCCAAGCCGAAATCCGGCGCGGTGGTGGTGCGCACCAGTGCGCAGATTGTCAAGAACAACCAGGATCCCAAGCTCGTGCTCGACTATCTCGACACCGCGATGTCGGTTGACGTGCAGAAGGGGCTGGAGGCGTCCCCGTGGGTGATGATGCCGACCAACAAAAAGGTGCCGCTCTCCGGTGCCAACCTGACGGTCGCCAAGAGCGTGGACGATCTGGTCGGCACCAACGTCCTGCTCGACTGGACCAAGTTCCAGTCGCTGCGCGGCGAATGGATCAGCCGCTTCAACAAAGACGTCAAGATCTGACGGCGGCGCGACGATGAAAAGCTTCGTGAAGGCGAACAGGAACCTGTTGCCGGCGCTACCGCTGGCGATCGTGTTCCTCGTCGCCTTCCTGTTGCCGCTTGTCGTCCTCGTCTATCTCAGTCTGTTCCGCACGCCGCAATTCACCGAGATGGGACCGGACCAATATGTCCGGTTCGTCTCGGATTCCTTCTCGATCCAGGTGCTGGCCGACACGTTGCTGCTCGGCGCGGAAGTGGCGATGTTGTCGCTTCTGCTCGCCTTTCCTCTGGGCTTGGTTTACGTCGCGGGCGGAGCGGCGCTGCGCTCCGTCATCATGTTCCTCATTCTCATGCCCCTGCTGACCAGTTCGGTGGTGCGCACCTTCGCCTGGATCGTCATTCTCGGCCGCGAGGGCATCGTCAATTCGGTGATGCTGGCCTTCGGTCTGTGGGGCGCACCGGCGCGCATGCTGTACACCTGGAATGGTCTCGTCGTGGCATTGACGCAGATCCAGTTGCCCCTGATGGCCTTGCCGGTCATCAACAGTCTTCTGAAGGTCGACCCGAACCTGCTGAAGGCGGCGGAGGGATTGGGGGCTGGGCGCATCCGCGCCTTCTTCACCGTCATCCTGCCATTGACGTTACCCGGCGCACTCGCCGGTTGGCTGCTGGTGTTCGCTGCGGCGACGGCGGCATTCATCACCCAGACGCTGGTCGGTGGTGGACGCATCATCCTGATGCCGTCGCTCATCTATCAGCAAGCCATGGGCGCGCAGGAGTGGCCGTTTTCCGCGGCGCTGTCGCTGATTTTTACGGCGGCGGTCATCTGTGTTGTGGCGACAATCGGGGCGGTTGCGCGCCGGCGGATGCGGGGGCTCGATGCGGCGTGATTTCTCCGACATCATCTACTCCGCCCTTGTGATCGGCGGCGCCGGCATCACCATGCTGCTCCTGCTGGCGCCGACGGTCGTCGTGGTCGTCATTTCCTTCACGGGCGCCGCGACGCTGCGCTTTCCGCCACCGAGCTGGTCGTTGCGCTGGTACGCGGAACTGGTCAACTCGCCGGAGATCATCGGACCGGCGATCACCAGTCTCAAAGTCGCCGTCCTCGCGACGATCGCCTCCGGCGTGCTGGGGACGGCGGCTGCCTTGGGCATCGCGCGCAGCCGGCTTCGCCTCGCCCGCCTGCTCGACGCCGTGTTCATGTCGCCCATGGTGTTGCCGGCGATGGCGTTCGGCCTGTCGCTTCTTCTCGTCTTCAATCTCGTCGGTGTCCGCCTGTCGCTGGCGACACTGGTCCTGGGCCACACCATCGTCTGCGTGCCCTACGTCATCCGCATGGTCGGGGCGTCCGTCCAGCAGCTCGATCCGGCATTGGTGAACTGTTCCCTGAGCCTGGGCGCAAGCCGCTTCTATACATTCCGCCGCATCACGCTGCCGCTCATTCGGCGCGGCATCGTTGCGAGTTCGTTCGTGGCGTTCCTGTCGTCGTTCGACAACGTGCCGGTCTCGTTGTTCCTCGCCGATGCCCGCACGGAGGTGTTGCCGATCAAGCTGTGGGCGATCCTGGAAGGCAGTCTCGACGTTCGCGTCGCCGCCGTTTCCGGCGTGCTCGTCATCGTGACGCTCACCATCCTTGTCGCCGCCGAGTGGCTGGGCGGGTTCAGCCGCCAGATGGGACGACGCTGACATGACGGCCCGCGACTTGGTCGGTTACGGCCGAAGGCCTCCGAGCTTCACCTGGCCGAACGGCGCGCGACTCGCTGTCTCGCTGGTGGTGAACTTCGAGGAAGGGGGCGAGCTCAGCATCGAGGCGGGCGATGGCGTCACCGAGCGGTTCGGCGAAGTGCAGTCGGTGCAGCCGCCGGGGGTGCGCGATCTCGCGCAGGAGTCCACGTTCGACTACGGCATGCGCGTGGGCATCTGGCGTTTCCTCGATGCGTTTGCGGCGCACCAGATGCCGGCGACCTTCATGATGTGCGGCCGGGCGGTGGAGCGGGCGCCGGAGATCGCCCGCGCCGCGGTCGCGGCCGGCCACGAGCCCGCCGTGCATGGCTGGCGCTGGCTCGCCCATTCGCACTATCAGGAACGCGCAGCGGAGCGGGCGGATATCATCCGAACGCGCGACGCCATCTTCGCCGCGACCGGCGAGACGCCGGTCGGCTTCATGTGTCGCGGCGGCCAGAGCCCATGGACGCGGGGGCTGCTGGCCGAACTCGGCTTCCTTTACGATTCCAACGCCCTCGACGACGATCTGCCGTATTGGCGCGACACCGATGGCGGCCGCACCATGCTGGTCGTGCCCTACGGATTCGACACCAACGACATGAAGTTCTTTCACCCAAATGGTTTCGTGCGGCCGGACGACTTTTCCTGCTATGTCGGCGCTGCACTCAATCTACTGCTGGATGAAGCCTCGGCGGGCCAAACAAAGGTTCTATCGATCGGCTTCCACCTGCGCATCTGCGGCCGGCCTGCGCGCTTTGCGGCGGTGCGCACCATCCTGGAACGATTGGCGGCCGCCGGTGACCGTGTATGGATCGCGCGGCGCCGAGATATCGCGGCGCACTTTGCCTCGGTGCAGGCGCATTCAACGCAGCAAATCACCGTAAGCTGAAATTCACATAGAGCTGAAGACTTGATCTGGTGGCCTGCCTCGCATGTCGCGCCTCGATGGCGAATGCCTGCTCATATGAATGTGTTCGGATGTCGGCCGCACGTTGGCGTTACGGCGGGCCGAGGCGGCCGGAATACGAACCCTTCCAAGGGAGGAAACCGCGGGACGTTCGGGGGCGGCGGCGCATCAGGCGCTATGGGGATTTCGCGTTGGCCTCTGGCGACGATGCCGGAAAGGCTCTTCTTGAACGCGAGCGATCCACCTCGCGTCACCACCAATACCATCCGCGACGTCATGTGCCCGCTGGATCGCCTCACGCTGCTGACGTTATGTTCGAGCAGGCGGGCCGCGAAGCTGTGGCGCAAGGCGTGCGGCGTCACGCGCTTGCCGATCTCGGCCTGGGCGGCCGCATGGCAGGCGCGATTGAGTTGGCGCGCCATCATCGGATTGGAGGGGTTCTGGCCCGGAAACAGCCAGCCCTGTGGCGGCGCGATGCGGTGTCGCGCGAGCGGTTTAGTCCTCTGACCCACAGCGGTCATCGGCACCTTAACGGCAAGAGAACGCGCGGTACGATTGGTCCGGCCGATTTCAATCCGTGCCTGCGCCTTGCGCCAAAGCCCTCGTCAGCATCAGTGGGAGAAGGCCGCCAGCGGCTAGGACCTGGATTTCGAGTTTCGTCTCGATGGCCGCCGTCGCATTGAAAGTACGTGCGTCACCACGGCGGCGGTGGATCGTCACGCTGACCGGACATCTTGGAGACAGACGATCAATCGCCGCATCGATTTCGAGTTCGTCTTCGGGACGCAGTGCAAGTTGATGAGGACATGCATCTGCCGGCAGTTTCAGCGGCAGTATGCCCATGCCGATAAGATTGGATCGGTGGATTCGTTCGAAACTAAGTGCGAGGACGGCGCGGACGGCGAGCAGGCCGACGCCTTTCGCGGCCCAGTCCCGTGACGAACCCATGCCGTACCGTTCGCCCGCAACGATGACCGTCGAAACCTGTTCGGCGCCGTAGCGCTCTGCGGCCTGAAACAACGGCAGGACCTCGCCACTGCCGGCATGGACGGTCGAACCGGGCGGGATGTCGTCAGCGAGGAGGTTGCGCACCGTCTTGTTGGTGAACATTCCGCGCAGCATGGCTCGCCAATTGCCGCGGCGCGCAGCAAATACGTTGAGGTCGGCCGCGTCCTCGCCGCACTCCACCAGGTGCCGGCCGGCGGCGCTGTCGGGCGGAATCTGCCCGGCCGGGGAGATATGGTCGGTGGTGATATCGTCGCCGAGCACGATGAGAGGATGGGCACGAAAACGACCGAGCCGGCTGCCCGGCCCACCGCCCGCAAACGGAGGGCGGCGAATGTAGGTGGAATGTTCGTCCCAGGGAAACAACGCGCCCGTGGGTGCATTCAGATCCGCCCATTTCCGGCTTGCTTCCGCACCTGCATAGGTGGAGGGGTAGTCCGCCGGGTCGATAGCCCGAGTGGCGGCAGCTTCGATTTCCGCAGCAGTGGGCCAGAGGTCGGCGAGGCGGACTGGCTGTCCGGCTTTGGTGTGAGAGAGCGGGTCGGCGACAATGTCCCTGTCGACGTCTCCGGCCAGGGCGAACGCCACGACCAGGGGCGGTGAGGCGAGAAAGCCCGCCTCGATGTCCGGATGGACGCGGCCGGGAAAATTCCGGTTGCCCGACAGCACGGCGACTGGGAGGACTCCGCGGTCCCGAACGGCGCATTCGATCTCGGCCGTGAGGGGCCCGGAATTGCCGATGCAGGTCGTGCATCCATAGCCGACGATGTCGAATCCGAGTGCGGCCAGATCGTCGAGCAGCCCGGCTCGCCGCAGGAGGTGTTCGGCCGTGGGCGATCCCGGCGCCAGCGAGGTCTTCACCCAGGAAGGCGGTTTTAGGCCGAGCCGTCGCGCCTTGCGGGCGAGCAGGCCGGCGGCGATGAGCAGGCCGATATCGGACGTATTAGTACAACTGGTGATCGCGGCGATGGCAACCGCGCCGTCCGGAGGGGTTGTCCTGTCGTCCCGCGAGGATGCTCGAGTGAGGGGACGGATGGCCGCGATCGCCTTCGCGGTCGATCCGGCGGGCCAGCGATCCTGCGGCCGCCGTGGCCCGGCTACGCTCGTTTCCACCGAGCCGAGATCGAACTCGATCTCGTCGCTGTAGCGCGGGTTGGCGTCGGGATCGAACCACAGGCCTTGCCGCATTGCATAGTCGCGGACGAGGGCGACCTGTTCGGCCGGGCGTCCGGTGGCGGCGAGATAGTCGAGCACGCGGCGGTCGATCGGGAAGTAGCCGGAATTGGCGCCGAACTCCGGGGTCATGTTTGCGATCACGGCGCGCTGCCCCGCCGACAGCGAGGCGACGCCGGGACCGAAGAATTCGACGAAGCAGTCGGAGAGATCGATCCGGCGCAGCCGCTCGGTGACCGCGAGCGCGAGGTCTGTCGCCAGACAGCTTTCCCGCGGCGCGCCCACGAGCCGTACGCCGACGATGTCCGGCACCCGCATCGTCACCGGCATGCCGAACAAAACGCTCTCCGCCTCGAGCCCGCCCACGCCCCAGGCGACCACGCCGATGCCGTTGATCATCGGCGTGTGACTGTCGGTGCCGATCAGCGTGTCGGGGACCGCCCACGCCTCGCCGTCGCGCATCTCGGTCGTCACGACGCTCGCGAGGCGCTCGAGATTGAGGGTGTGCATGATGCCGGTGCCGGGCGGATGAACGCGCAGTCCGTCAAGGGCGAGGGTCGCCCATTTCATGAACCGGTAGCGCTCGCCGTTGCGCTCGTATTCGCGCGCCACGTTGGCGGCCATCGCGTCGGGCGAGCAGAAGCGGTCGACGGCGATCGAATGATCGACCGAAACGTCGACCGGCAGCACCGGGTTGAGCCGGGTCGGGTCACCGCCGGCTTCGGCAACCGCGGCGCGCAGGCCGGCGATGTCGACAAGGGCGGGGACGCACGTCGTGTCGTGCATCATGATCCGCACCGGACGGAAGGGAATTTCCGCCTCGCTGGTGCCGTGATCGAGCCACAGCAAGATCTCCCGTGCGGCATCGGCGTTGCGGTCGGCGGCATTGCGCAGCACGTTTTCGAGCAGGACCCGGTGGAAATACGGCAGGCGGAGAAGCCGCGTGCCGGCGTATGCATGAAGATCGACGATCCGGTGGGCAATGCCGTTGCTGGAAAATTCAGTGATCGGGATCATGTCAACGCGTTCCTCAGTGGGGCCACAATAGGCCTAAACTCCATCCTGGGTCTTACGTTTGTACAAAGTCTTGACGCAGGATCTTCCGGAGATATTCGACGAAGATCTCCATCAGCTTGGAGCGCGGGGCATTCTTGTTCCTGATCAGATACGCGTTCATGTCGATGCGCGGCTTGAGCGGGCGCGTGACGACCGATTGGATGTTCATCCCGGCCACCAGGAACGGTTCGACAAGCGCGATGCCGATTCCGGACTGCGCCAACATGATGCCCGTCAGTGAGATCGTCACTTCGGCGACGATACGCGGTATCGCATTGGCCTGAATGAAGGCGTGATCGACGAACGTCCGTTGAGGGATGAACGGAAGATAGGTGATGATCGGCTCTTCCGTCAGATCTCTGACGTCGATCTCGGCCCGGGCGGCAAGCGGATGGTCCGGCCTGAGGACGCAGGCGATACCCGCGGGAACCAGCAAATCGAGGTCGATGGCGGGGCTGCTCAAGGGCTCGAATGCGACCCCGAGCTCGACTTCGCGGTTCACGACGCATTCCAGCACCTCGCGGGACGGCATGGAGCGCAGGACGACGCTGGTGTCCTTTCGATCGGTCATGAACTGTGCCACTGCACGGCTTAGATACCCGTTCGCGATGGGAAACGCGGCGGCGATCGAGAGCGTGCCGCGTTGCCCGGAGACGAGCTCCCGAGTGCGGCGGTTCACAGTGTCTACGCGGGCGAAGACCGCCTCGACATCGGGCAGGAGCTCCTTCGCCTCCGGAGTCGGATGCAACCGTCCGGCGATACGATCGAAGAGTTTCATGCGCAGTTGGGATTCACAGTGGCGAAGCACCGTGCTCACGCCAGGCTGTGTCGTGTTCAGCAAGGTCGCGGCACCCGTGACGCTACCCGTCTTCATGATCGCGTAGAAGACCTCCATCTGTCTAAGCGTCATGCGCGAACTGGTCATGCTCCACCTTCGGACCGTTGATGCTGCGGCGTTATATCAGACCACACGCGGGTGTGCGGATTGTTCGATTTCCGCATGTTCGCGATCGCCTCACCTGACACGGAACCAGATTCCCCGATGAACGTCCGTATCGGATTTCGGTCCCGCGAGTCCGGAATGGCATGCCGCGCGGTCCTCCGCGAGCCGATCTATCCCATCGTTTATACGGGCGGTTGCGCCGCAGACGAGGCGTGTGCTGCATAACATCGTTTAATATCCGGCCGCGCATGGATGATTGGACCCGTCCGACCGTCTGTGGAAGCCTGCCCGGGTTCGGTGCGCACTCGGGATCGCGGGTTGATGCACTCGTGCGGCTTCAAGGGACGGCGAAATGGGACGACCAAAAGTATATTTCCCCGGCACGCTTTGGCAGTTCTACGAGTTCGCTCGGCCGATCCTGGAGCCGCGTTGCGAGATCGTGGCGGAACCGGAACGCGTCTATGGCCCGGAAGAGCTGGGTGCGGTATTCGCGGAGGTCGAGGGAGCCATTCTGACTGCCTTCGAGAAGGTCCCTCGCAGCGTCATCGAGGCGGCGCCGCGACTGCGCGCCCTGTCGAAATACGGTGCTGGTATCGAAACCATCGACCTGCAGGCTGCGACCGAACGGGGCATCCCGGTCACCAACACACCGGGAGCGAACGCATTGGGTGTGGCCGAGCACACGGTCGCCCTGATCCTGTCGCTGCTGCGGCACACGCCGCGTCTGGATCACCTCGTCAAATCGGGCCGGTGGAAGCAGGCGCGAAAGTTGATCGGCGGCGATGTCGAAGGATCCGTGCTCGGTTTGGTCGGCTGCGGGAATATCGGGCAACTCGTCGGCCGCAAGATGAGCGCGCTCGGAATGCGCGTTCTTGCATTCGATCCTTACCAGACGCCGCAGGTAATGGCGGCGATCGGGGTGGAACGGGTCGAACAGCTCGATGAGCTCCTGGTGGCCGCTGACGTCGTTTCCCTGCATATGACCGTGACGCCGGCGACCCGCGGCATGTTCGATGCCGCTCGCTTCGGCCGGATGAAGCGCGGTGCACTCATCGTCAACACCTCCCGTGCCGCCCTGATCGACGACGCGGCGCTGACGGCGGCGTTACGGGCGGGTGACCTCTCCGGCGCGGCGTTGGACGTGTTCAACACCGAGCCCATCGAGCCCGACAACCCTTTCCTGACCATGGACAACGTGATCCTGACGCCGCACCACGCCGGCACGACGACGCGCACGCGCGAACGCACCCTGAAGCAGGCCGCCACGAATCTCGTCCGAATGCTCGACGGTGAGCTCCCCGAGCGCGGATTGTGCAATCCCGACGTGCGCGCGCGGTTCGAGATCGGCGCCGGTCCGGGGGCATCCTAGCGACCGAGACGACGGTGCGGAGCGTGCGGGCGTTCCAAAAGCGAAAGCCCGTCGGACCATGCGCCGTCATCGGATCCGACCCGGGAGGCGCGACCGGGAACGTCCATGCGACGGGAATTCGAGCCGGACGAAAGAAACGGGTGGCGAAAGATGTATCATATCGACGTTCTGATCCAAGGCTTCCCGGGCCGGGCGGTTTGCCACGGCGGGCTCGGCTGGAGCACCATCGCGTTGCTGCGCTCCGACACGCGAAACATCCTTGTCGACGTCGGAGCGTTCGGAATCCGCAAGCCTCTCGAGCGGCAGCTCAAGTCGGTCGGGGTCGCGCCGTCGGACATCACCGACGTGGTCCTGACCCACGCCCATTATGATCACGCGGTCAATTTCGTCCTTTTCGAGCGGGCGACCGTGTGGATCGGCGCCGAGGAACTCGCCTGGGCGGCGGCGCAGCCGCCGCGTTTCGATCCTCTGCCGGAGCTCTACGTCGACGCGCTCGAGCACGATCCGCGCGTACGCCGCGTGCGCGACGGTGACGAGTTCCTGCCCGGCATCACCGCTTTGGCGGCACCCGGCCACACGCCCGGTTCGCTGATCTTCCACCTCACGGCGAACGAGGTGCCGGTGATCTTCACAGGCGACTCCGCCAAGAACCGCGCCGAGCTGCTGTCCCGCAAGGTCGATGCCAGTATCGACGACGCGGTGAGCACCGCCTCGATCGAGCTCATCTGGAATCTCTGGCGCAAAGTCCCCGGGACCATCGTCGTTCCGGGTCACGATCTTAGCCTGCGTCTCGACGAGCACGGTGCGCCGGTCTACATCGCCGAGCGCAAGGCCGGCATCAATGCCTGGTTCGCCGAGACGCTGGAACAGACGACCACTTTCGACATGAGCGCACCCCGCTGACGGCGTGGCTCGCAATCGACACATCTGGAAACAACGGGGCCGGACATGGCAGGCAAGGAAACCATCATCGCCGAGGAACGACTTCTGGCGCTCGCAACCCGTGCCCTTGCGTCCGGCGGCGTGAGCGAGGAAGAGGCCGCGCTCGCGGCCCGCGTCCTCGTCCTTGCCGACATGTTCGGGCTGCATACCCACGGCATCATCCGCATTCCCCAGTATCTCGGCCGCGTGCGCATAGGCGGCATCGACGCCAGGGCCGATGTCGTGGTCGAGCGCGTGGCGCCTGGCCTCGCCGTTGTGCACGGCCACAACGGCATCGGCCCGCTGGTCGGCATGCGGGCGCTCCAGGCGGCCCTCGAGGGAGCCCGCACGGTCGGCATCGGTGCCGCCTTCGCCAATGGCAGCAACCATTTCGGCCCCATCGTGCCGTACTGCTTCCTCGCCGCGCAGGAAGGCTGCGCGTCGTTCATCGCCAGCAATGCGACGACCACCATCGCGCCGTGGGGAGGACGCGATACGCGGGTCGGCAACAATCCCCTCGGCATGGGCTTTCCGAGCCCGGGCGGCGATCCGATCATCCTCGACATCGCTTTGAGCGTGGCGGCGCGGGGCAAGATGCGGGCGCTCGCCGCCGAGGGCAAGAGCATGCCGGCCGGCTGGGCGGTGGACAACGAAGGTCGGCCCACGACGGATCCCAAGGCCGGCCTCGGCGGCTTCCTGCTGCCGGTCGGCGGCCACAAGGGCTACGGCCTGGCGGTCATGGTCGATCTCTTCGCCGGCCTCTTGTCCGGCGCCGCATTCCTCACCCATGTCAGCGCGTGGGACAAGAACCCGGAAGCGGCGCAGAATCTCGGCCATGTCTTCCTGGTGATCAATGCCGGCAAGCTGGCGTCGAATACCACGCTGGCGGAGCGGATTGCCGATTTCCGCTCCATCCTGACCAGCACGCCGGCGGCCGATCCGGCGGCCCCGGTGATGCTGCCGGGCGATCGCGAAATGGCGGCCTACCGGCGTGCGCGCGAAGAGGGCGTGCGCGTTCTCACGGCCGACCTCGCCGAAGTGGAGAAGCTGACGACCGCCGCACCGTGATGCCGCGCCGGCTCAGCGGCTCGACAAGCGAACCAGCGTGCGCACGTCGTCGAGCGTCTCGAGATGCGACAACGCCTCGCGCAGGCAGGCGACGGTCTCGGCCGGCAATGCCTTGGCGGCGCAGGCGTCGAACTTGCTCGCGATCAGTTCGGGTGGTGCCGGCTCGTCGGCGCGGCGTCCGAACGGGCGATCCATGCGCATGTGGCAGATGCCGCCGTCGCGCAACGTCACCGTGAGTTCGGTCAAGTAGTTGCCTTCCGTCGCCAGCGACAGGTCGGGATGGGGAGCGGCGTGCGTGCGCGCCATGAGGTCCAGCAGCCGCGCCTCCTGGCGTGCCTCGGCGCCAAAACTGTCGAGCCCGATACGGCCATCGAGCAGGCCGCGGGCGAGGCAGTACTGGACGCTGAACTTGGCATCGAGCTCGGTCTTGAGCCGGGCACGGTCCACGTGCAGGAGGCGCAACGGGTGCACGAGGACGTCCATGCGGGCGACATCGTCGGCCGAGAACCCGTGTCGCTTCTTCATGGTGAACAGCGCGTCGAGTGCCGGATGGGTGCTGTCGCAGCACGGGTAGAGCTTGATGCCGATGCCGGGTGCGACGATGTCGAGGGGGGCGGCCCAGTCGCGTGTCGCCAGCGCCGGATCGTAATGCCCGACCCCGTTGTAGACCAGGAAGAACCCCTGCTTGTGCTCGAACGCGTCGGGGTTGGCCGTAAAGCCCTCGCGGGCGAGCAGGGCCGCCATGAGGCCGTGGCGCGCGCAGTGGCCAACATGGAACGGCTTCGTCATGGTTCCGAAATTGGCCTTGGTGCCGCTCGCCAGCGACGTGCACAAGGCGAGCGCGGTCGCCACCCGATCGGCCGGAAGGCGCAGCAGTTTGGCACAGGCCGCGGCAGCCCCGAAGACCCCCAGAGTGGCGGTCGGATGCCAGCCCTTTTCGTAGTGATGGAAGTTGACGCTGCGGGCGAGACGCGTCTCCACCTCGAACCCGGTGATGAAAGCGAGCAGGAAGTCGCGGCCGCTGCACGGCGACATCTCCGCCAATGCGCACAGGGCCGGTAGCAGAGGTGCACTGGGATGCCCCCCGATGGCGACGTTGACGTCGTCGAAGTCGAGCGCGTGCGCGGCGGCCCCGTTGACGAGCGCCGCACACAGCGGGTCGAGCCGTTCGCCGCGGCCGATCAACGGTACCGCCCCGGGCGTGTTCAGGCCCGGCGTTCGTAGCAGCGTGCGCACGACCGGTTCGTCGCAGCCGGCCAGGGTGCAGCCGATCGTATCGAGGATGACCGTCTTGGCATTGTCGATCGCTTGACGGGGGAGATCACGATCGTCGAGAGAAACCACACAGGTGGCGATATCTGTGGAAACGCTCATCTTCGGGTCATCGTCCATTCGCGCGAAGTCGGGCCTCGGTGGTTGCGTCCGCATGCGGCGCGAAACGCGCGGTGAAGCCGCGGGTCGCGGGGCAATGCGAAGTGCTGGTCTCCGCCGGTCGGGGCGTAAAAACTGGATGTCGTGGGCGAGGCTTGTCAAATTCCGAGTTCGTGCCCGTCCATAATATGGATCGATACCCGATTCTGCGCGCATCGCTCTCGCGATCGCGGATGCCGCCTGTCGGGCTTGCCCCGACCGGGGCTGGAGCCGCCGATTGCGAGGTGTCGATGGACATGACCGAGGGGGTCGCGCGGTCCCCGAGCATGTTGCGATTGCGCGGAAACGGGATTGCAAGAGGTCGCGGTGGAGCCGTCGGCGGCGGGACGGCCCGAATGCACTTGATTTGCCCTACACCCAGAAGTGGTCTCAGGCCGGGACCGATTTCCGGCGGCCGCGCAGGTGTTCGCCGGTCGGAGGCCGACGCTCGTCACGCGGCCGATCCGCGGCCGCCGGAAGGGTGACCAAGGGTCCAAACATCGTCGGGATGTCCTGTTGGACCATGGTCTTGAGATCGTCGATGAACATGTCCGTCAGCATCGACCGTGGTGCGTTCCGGTTTCGTATCAGGTACGCATTCATGCCGACCCGCGGCTTCAGCGGCCGCGCCACCACGGATGAGAACTCCATGCCGGCGACGATGATGGGTTCGACGAGGGCCAGACCCGCTCCCGATTGCGCCATCATGATGCCGGTAAGCGAGATGGTCACCTGGGTGGTGATGTGCGGCACGATGTTGGCCTGGATGAAAGCGTGATCGACCAGCGTTCGTTGGGGAATGCCTGGCTGGTAAGTGATGATGGGTTCGTCCGCCAGGTCGCGCACGTCGATCTCGGGTCGGGCCGCGAGTGGGTGGTCTGGCTTGAGGACACAGGCGATGTTGGCGCGCAGCAGAAGCTCGAGATCGACGGCGGGGCTGCTGAGGGTCTCGAAGGCGATGCCGAGTTCGACCTCACGATTGACGACGCGATCCAGGACTTCCGGCGAGGTCATCGATTGCAGGACGACGCTCGTGTCTTTCCGCTTCGCCATGAAGCGAGCGACCGCCTTGCTCAGATAGCCATTGGCGATCGGGAACGCGGCTGCGATCGTGAGCGAACCGCGCCGGCCGGCGGCGAGGTCTCGCGTGAGCCGGTTGACGACTTCCACGCGGGCGAACAACGCCTCGATTCCCGGCAACAATTCCTCCGCATCCGGGGTCGGATGGAGGCGGCCGGCAATGCGATCGAAAAGCTTCATGCGGAGCTGGGATTCGCAATGCCTGAGCACGGTGCTGATGCACGGTTGTGTGGTGTTGAGCAATGCGGCCGCGCCGGTCGCGCTGCCGGTCTGCATGATGGCGTAAAATACCTCCATCTGCCTCAGTGTCATGCCGGTGACTGTCATGCCGTTGCTCCTCCAGCCGCTCCATAAACTGTCTTTATACACCGGCTCTCAGGAATGATTGGACCTCATCTTTCATCCATGACCCCAATGGATGGCAGGCCGATGCCGACGGATGACGAAGGCGTTCGGCAGTGGCAGGGGCGCAATGGCGAACGAGGTTTCGATGTTGCCCGCAGTCGATCAGATCCGTGCGCGGACGGCGGCGGGGTTGCCGTCATCCGCCTGCGACTGCCATGTCCATGTCGTCGGTCCGCAGGATCGCTTTCCGATGCGGGCCCAGCGTCAGTACACGCCGCCGCCGGCGTTGACGCGTGATCTGCGAATGTTCCACGCAGCCCTCGGTATCGGCAGATGTGTACTGATCCAGCCGAGTTTCTACGGCACTGACAACACCTGCATGCTCGACGCCATGGCCGAACTTGGTGGAGCGGCGCGCGGCGTCGCGGTGGTCGCGCCTGACATCGCCGACGACGAGTTGCGCCGGCTTGACACGCGCGGCGTGCGCGGCGTGCGTATCAATCTGCAAACCGCCGGGATTCGCAATCCCGCTGTCGCGCTCCAAGAGCTCTCCGCGCTTGCCCGTCGGATCAGGCCGTTCGGTTGGCACATCCAGATCTATGCCGGCCTGCCGCTCATCGTGGCGACCGCCGCCGTCATCGCCGATCTGTCCGTGCCGGTCGTCATCGATCATTTCGGCGGCCTCGCCGCCGATCAGGGAGTGGGACAGCCGGGCTTGTCCGTCGTGACGGACCTGGTGCGCAATGCCGACGTTTATGTGAAGCTGTCGGCGCCCTACCGGATCTCGAGCGCCGTGGGGTATTCCGATGTCGAGCCGATTGCCCGTGCGCTCATCGCGGCGGCGCCCGACCGCATGCTGTGGGGTACGGATTGGCCGCATACCAATCGTCTGCCCGGCCTCGCCGCGACGGCCGTCCATCCCTATCGCCAGGTGGATGACCGGTCGGGGCTGGCAGATTTCCTGACCTGGTGCTCGGACGAAGGCGTCCGACGCATGATCCTGACGGAGACACCCGCGAAGCTCTATCGGTTCTAGCCGTCGATTGTCCGAGCCGACTGCCGGCTCATCTCGTGACGAGTGTTCGATTCTGAGGCGAGGGTTGGAGGCGGATGAGAACACGGCGATACACCTGGGATCCCCCGACGATTGCCGCAGGAGCCTCCGTCCTGCGCATCGAATCCCGCATGGCATACCGGTCCACGTCGGATGGCCTGCCGGCGCTCGGCGAGCCTCCGTTCGCGATCGACCCGACCCCCCGTGAGATTGCAGAGCTTGCGTACCTGCGAATGCGGCCCTTCGGCTTGCCAAGGCGAGCGGGCTTTTCAGACAGGGGAGTCATCCGATGACGATGTTTCTATCCCGACTCGATCGGCTTTTGTCGATCTTGGAGAGCGTGGTGATCGGCTCTCTGACCATGATTGCGCTCGGCTTGGGGACGATGCAGGTGGTCCTGCGCTACGTCTTCAATACAGGCTTCCACTGGTCGGAGGCGGCATTCATGCTGTTCACCGTCACGGCAATGCTGTTCGCCGGATCGCGCGCGGTGCGCGAGGACAAGCATGTGCGGGTCGAACTGCTGGCAATGGCGCTTTCGGATCGCTGGAACCAGCGGATGAACATCGTCTCGCACACGGCCTCGCTCGCGCTGTGCGGGTATTTCATCTACTGCGGCGTCCTCTACGTCCTGTTCGCCCACATGATCGACTCGGTGTCGCCGGAAACCGGTATTCCCGACTGGATCACCTATCTGTTGGTGCCGCTGACGATGGGTTTGTTCTCGGTCCGCTACATCATCCGTATCGTGCGGGCGGCGCGCGGCGAAGACATTCTGATGACCAGCCGTGAGACCGGCGCAATGGCGGTAGAGGAGGCCCCACGATGAGCATCGCGGTTCTTCTCGTCGTCTTCTTCGGACTGTTGACGGTCGGGGCTCCGGTGGCCGTGGCGCTCGGCGGCTCGGCGGTACTGACGTCGTTCTTGTTCAGCCCAATCCCGCCGGCCATCATCGGCCAGAAAGTGCTGGCAAATGTCGAGCACTTCACCCTGATGGCAGTGCCGTTCTTCTTCTTCGCCGCCGCCCTGATGGAGACCGGCGGGCTGGTTCGCCGTCTGGTCAATCTCGCCAATGCCTTCGTTGGCCATTTGCGCGGCGGCCTCGGCATCACCTCGATTCTCAGTTGCATGATGTTCGCGGCGATCTCGGGCTCGTCGCCGGCGACGGTGGCCGCGATCGGGCGGGTCCTCTATCCCGCGCTCGTGCGCGACGGCTATTCGCCGCGCTATGCGATCGGATCAATCGCCACGGCAGGTTCGCTCGGCATCCTGATTCCGCCGTCGATTCCGATGATCATGTACGGATTCGTCACCGAGACGTCGATTGCGCGACTGTTCATCGCCGGCGTGATTCCGGGCCTCGTCTACGGAACGGGCCTGCTGGTCATGGCGGCTTTCCTGGCGCGGCGCGCCAAGGTTCCGCTGCAGCCGCGTTCGACCATGCGGCAACGATGGGACGCGCTGGTCTCAGCCGGTCCGGCGCTGCTGCTGCCGATGACGATCTTCGTCGGCATCTACGGGTTCCCGGGCTTCGAGGCGTTCGGTGTGAGCTTTGAGGGTGGCGCGATCTTCACGCCGACTGAGGCGGCGATCATGGCGGCGGCGCTGGCGCTGGTCATCGGTCTGCTGGTCTACCGCGAGACCGACTTCATGGGAGCGGTGAAGACGATCGTGGCGACGGCGCCGAGCGTGGGGATGATTTTCTTCATCACCATCAACGCGCTCCTGTTCGCCTTTTTCATCACCCAGCTCGGCATCCCGCAGGCGGTGAGTGCATTGATCGTGGCGCTCGATCCGCCGCAATGGGTGTTTCTCCTGATGGTCAACGTGTTGCTGATCATCGTCGGGTTCTTTCTCGAAGGCCTCCCGACCGTACTCATGTTCGTGCCGATCCTGTTCCCGGCCGCTATGGCGCTCGGCGTCGATCCCGTGCACTTCTGCATCATCGTGGTCGTCAATATCGAGCTCGGTTTGATCCACCCACCGGTCGGTCTCAATCTGTATGTCGGCAGCGCGGTGTCGGGGCTGCCGCCCTGGGAAGTGTTCAAGGCCGCGCTGCCGTGGCTCTCGGTGACGCTGACGACGCTGCTGCTCGTCACCTATGTCCCGCAATTGTCGCTGTTCCTGCCTGGTTTGATGTTCAGGTGAAGCGGTCATTCAGCAAAGAATGGAGGGAATGATGAATCTGAGACGAATATTGCCGCGGGCGGCAATCATTGGCCTGGTGGGTACTGCCGTCTGTGCGGTCACGCAGCCGGCTGGCGCGCAGGTACGCGTCATCCTCTCGAACGACAACAACGCCGTCGGGGTCAAGGGCCAGACTTTCGACGTCCTCAAGCAGGAGATCGAGAAGCGGCTCGGCAACAAAGTCAAAGTCGAAGTGCACCACAGCGGCACGTTGTTCGACCAGAAGACCCAGGTTCAGGGGCTGCAGCTCGGCAGTGTGCACCTGATTGCTCCGACGCAGGGAATCTATGCGCCGATCGCGCCGAAGATCAACGCGCTGTCGCTCCCATTCCTCTTGTCGACGCCGGAAGCAGTCGACACGGCGATGAAGGACCCCATCGTTCGCAAGACCGTGCTCGCCGATCTGGAGCGCAAGAACATCCTGCCGGTGGCGACTTGGATCAATGGGGGCCGCGACTTCAGCTATCGCGGCACCAAGCCGATTCTGGTGCCGGCCGATCTCAAGGGCGTCAAGATCCGCGTCCAGCCGGTTCCAGCGGACATCAAGACCATGCAGGCGCTCGGCGCCAATGTCTCGAGCATGTCCTGGAGCGAGGTGCCCACCGCCCTTCAACAGGGTGTCATCGACGCCGTCGAGCCCGCGCCCAACGCCCTGGTCGGCGCCGGTCTGCACGAAATGATCGATCAGGTCACCAGGGTCAATTACCAGTACAGCTTCTACATCGTCAGCGTGAACAAGCAGTGGTGGGAAGGGTTGGCGCCCGAAATCCGCACTGGGCTGCAGGAGGCGCTCAAAGCCGCGACGGTGTGGAATTGGGAGAGCACCCGCAAGGAGAACGACGAGGCCTACGACAAGGTGCGAAAGCTCGGCAAGAAGATCCACGATCTGACCAAGGAACAGCGCGCCCAGTGGACCAAAGCGGTCGCGCCGGTGTGGAAGGAGTACGGCGATACGTCCGTCGGTGCCGAGGTGATGGCCCGCATGCACCAGATCGGTGAAGCTAATCAATGAAAGGGGCGGCGCTGCGCGGTCGCCTTGTCGCCCCGTCGCATCCGGCGGGGCGGCGCCCCACCCGGTGACTGAGCCGGGCGAGTTCAATACCGGTTGCCCGGGGCGTGCTCGAGCGCCCCGGTTTCGCCCGGAACGGCGGCCTCCTCAGGTCCGCGTGTCGCCTGGGTCAAATGCGTTCCGACCTAACGGAGGAATCCATGCATCTCGTTGTGCTGTCCGGTGACGGCATCGGTCCAGAAACCTCGGCCGCTGCGCTTGAGGTCTTGCGAGTGGTCGATCGAGGCCTGTCGCTCGGCTTGACCTTCGAGACGTACGAGGTTGGGCTCGCCACCTTGAAGGCGGTCGGGACCACGTTGCCCACGCATGTACTCGATGCATGCCGCAAGTGCGACGGGATTGTGCTCGCGCCGGTCTCCCATTCCGAATATCCGGTGCGTAGCGAGGGCGGCATCAACGTCTCCAGTGAATTGCGGATCGTGCTCGACCTGTTCGCGAATATCCGGCCGGCGCGTTCGCGCGAGGGTGTGCCGCACTGGGGTCGCACGCCCATGGACCTCGTCATCGTGCGGGAGAACACGGAAGGGTTCTACTCGGACCGCAACATGCATTGGGGGGTGGGCGAGTTCATGCCGACCCCCGATGTCGCGCTGTCAGTGCGCAAGATCACGGCGACCGGCTCCCGCCGGATCGCCAGGGCGGCGTTCGAAATGGCGGCGCAGCGCCGCCGGAAGGTCACAGCCGTCCACAAGGCCAACGTCGTCAAAGTGTCAGAGGCGTTGTTCCTGCGGGAAGTCCGCAAGGTCGCCGAGGAATATCCGCAGATTCTCTATGAAGAACAGTTGGTCGATTCGATGGCCGCGCTTCTCGTTCGTGAAGCATCGCGGTTCGATGTCGTCGTGACCACCAATATGTTCGGCGACATCCTTTCGGACGAGGCGTCGGAGCTGTCGGGCAGCCTCGGTCTCGGCGGTGCAATCAATGCCGGAGAGACCCAGTGCATGGCGCAGGCGCAGCACGGCTCGGCCCCCGACATCTCCGGTCAGGACAAAGCGAACCCGGTGTCGCTCGTCTTGTCGGCGGCCATGCTTCTGGGCTGGCTCGGGAGACGGCACAGTCGACCGGATCTGGCGTCGGCGGAACGCGCCATCGAGACCGCGGTCGACAATCTGATCAAGGATCCGAGGCGCCGCACACGCGATCTTGGCGGTGCCCTCGGCACGAAAGCCTTTACCGAGCAACTGTGCGGCGAAATCCGCGGGATGCTGGATACTCTTCCGGAGAGTTGAACGATTCCGGAATGATCGCATGCTTGGCGGGAGCGAACCGAGGGCCGACCCGGAAATCTGCACACAGCGACAGATGGAGAATTTGCCTGACAGCGGGCACGCTCGGCCTGCGAATCAGGAGAAACCATGAGCAGACGACCGCGCCGGAATCACACACCGGCCTTCCAGTCGCCAGAAGCGCCATGATGTCACGAACACGTGCATCCAAGACGACAACCTATCTTTGGCTGAGTCCTGGGGCTCAGGTCACGAGACAAACGGCCCTGGGCATGCTATCGGTGTGAATGAACCCTCCATCCCTGGCGATGATCGTCCTCGCGACAGTACTCGCGATTGAGGCGGCGCTGGCGCAACCGCTCGCGCCCGATGTCCAACAGACCGATCGAGAACGCATCAAAGCCGATCGTGCCAAGATGGACGAGGCCATGAAGCGCGAAACGACGAAGCGGCCGTGGGACGGAATGCCGCTGCTGCGGCGTCCGGCCGTGGAGGCGCCGGTCATGGCTCCGCCAGAGAATCCGAAGCAGCCTGAACGATGATTCCCGGCGGCCGGCTTGTGTCGGCGTTGTATGCGGTTCAGCGAATGATGACCGCCCGATGCGCGGTACAGGCGAAGTCGACGCGCGTGAATTCGCGTGTGACGTTCTCCATGCCGACCGGATCGTGGCCGCGCACCTCATCGACAGGTCGATCCGCTCTGCAACTTTTTAGGTCCGAAACGCCCGCGCCGATTCGCGGCAGCCGTTGCACAAGCCTGACAGCGGCGTCCGCTTATGCTCTCAAGAGCACGGAAACGCTCTTTTTGTGCTCTTAAGTGGGCCATCCGGGCGATCCGATCGAACAGGGGTACGCGCTCCAGTTGAAGGTGGCCACTTGTTCCGATGAAGGGGACGTGGCGCCAGCAAGACGCTCCCGAAAACGGTCATGGCCGACGAGGACGCCATGGCGGCCAGTGTCCGTCAGCCTCGCATAGTCGCGACCGGACGTCCGTAGTGCTCGCCTAAGGACCGTCCTGCCGCCCGCTACTGTGATGAAAACTACCAAATTTCATCACAGTAGCCCTGCACACCGCCGATAGCCTGCGCTGTTACCGGGCCGAACGCCTCGAACACGCCGGGGAAGGTGTTAGTGACCGTCGGGATGCTTGAGGTCGCGGATGGCGGCGCCTTCGCGCAGGAATTCCGGATTGGAGACCACGGCCACGTCGGCGGCGGGGTTGACCTCGCGCAGGATGCGCTCGACCTCGTCGCCGGAGCCGACCGGCACCGTCGATTTGGTGATCACCACCGTGAAGTCCTTGAGGGCGGGCGCCATCTCCCGGGCGGCCGCGTACACGTAACTCAAATCCGCAAAGCCGTCGCCACGGCGCGACGGCGTGCCGACCGCGATGAAGACGGCATCGGCCGCAGCGACGGCCGGAGCCAGCTCGGTCGTGAAGGCGAGGCGTCCCTCACGGGTGTTGGTGGCGACCAGTCGTTCGAGATCGGGCTTGTAGATCGGCATCTCGCCACGCTCGAGCGCCGCGATCTTGGCCGTATCCTTGTCGACGCACACCACGTGATGGCCGAAATCCGCAAAACAGGTCCCCGATACCAGGCCCACATAGCCGGCGCCGAACAGCGCCACGCGTATGGAAGCCTCATATTGTCGATGTCGTCGGGAGGCGAATGCCGCGGATGGATGTATCCGACGAGAGCCTGGACGGCATCAAGCATTGTTCAAATTGTAATGGTAATATTAACCTTCGAATCCCCCCTAGGCGGGTGGCCGCCGTGGTATCGAGCGGCCTCGATTCGACTAGCGTCTGCTGCCATTTTTCCCGTTGAAGGTGCGAAGGCCCATGACTATCCGACCGATCATCCCGCTGATCCTGGCCGGCGGCACTGGCACGCGCCTGTGGCCGGTGTCGCGGGATGCCATGCCCAAGCAGTTTCTGCCCCTGGTCGGCGAGCGCTCGACCTATCAGGAAGCCCTGATCCGGGTGGCGCGCTCGGATTTGTTCGCCCCCCCCATCATCGTCACCGCCGACGCCTTCCGCTTCTTCGCCCGCCGGCAGGCGCAGGATCTCGGCATTGATGCCACCATCGTGCTGGAGCCGGCACGCCGCGATTCCGGGCCCGCCATTGCGGCCGGTGCGGCACTCGCGCTGCGGCGCGATCCGGAGGCGATCGTTTTGGCGCTCGCTGCCGATCACGTCATTCTCGACAAGGATCTGTTTCATGCTGCCTGCGTGACAGCACGCGATGCCGCCGCCTCCGGCCGCATCGTCACCTTCGGGATCAAGCCGACCTCGCCGAGCACCAGCTATGGTTACATCCGCCCGGGTGAGGCGCTCAGCCCCGACGGCGTCAATGCGGTTGCGGCCTTCGTGGAAAAGCCCGACACGATCACGGCCGCAGGCTATATAAACGATGGATATCTGTGGAATTCGGGAAACTTCATGTTTCCGGCCGACCTGTTGCTTGCCGAACTGTCCCGATACGAGCCCGGTATCACTCAAGCGATCGGCAAGGCGGTCGAGGCAGCCAAGACCGATCTCGGCTTCGTACGGCTCGATCCGGAGGCCTTCCTCGCATGCCCCGCCAAGTCCATCGACTACGCCCTGATGGAGCGAACGAAGGCGACTGCCGTCGTGGAGGCGCGGTTTCGCTGGTCGGACATCGGCAGTTGGGATGGGGTCCTGGCGGTGGCAGCCCAGGACCGGAACGGCAATGCCTTGCAGGGCGCGGTGTTTGCCGCCGATTCCCATGGCTGCGTCGTCCACTCTTCCGACCGCTTGACGGCCATTCTCGGCGTCCGTGACCTGGTCGTGGTGACGACGCCGGACGCGGTGCTGGTGCTGCCGCGGGATCGGGCCCAGGACGTGAAGGCGCTCGTCGCCACCCTGAAGGAGGCGAAGCGGAGCGAGGCCACCGACCATCGGCGCGGCTACCGTCCCTGGGGCTACTACGATTCGATCGACGCCGGGCCGCGTTTCCAGGTCAAGCGCATCGTCGTCGATCCCGGCGGCAAGCTGTCCTTGCAGAAGCACATGCACCGTTCGGAGCACTGGGTCGTGGTGCAGGGCACCGCCGAGGTGAGGTGCGACGATGTCGTGCGGCTGCTCCACGAAAACGAGTCGATCTACCTGCCGGTCGGGTGCGTGCATCGCCTCGCCAATCCCGGCAAGATCAGGCTGGAGCTGATCGAGGTGCAGACGGGGAGCTATCTGGGCGAGGACGACATCATTCGCCTGGAGGATGTCTATCGACGGGACCTATAATTAACGTAGCGGCGATGTGAATACGTGGACTTGATCGAAACGTGCGCGCGCCGATGTGGGCTCATAAAAGTTCGCTCAAGCACGTCCGGGCACTCTATTATTGCTGGTTCGATTACCGGGCGTCCCAATAACATTGGTTATCAGTAATTATCGGCCCTAATGGAGCCTGCTGATGGCGCGCTTCAACTCGTCTATTTCGGCTTTCACCCGAACCGCAAAAGAAGCCAAGTGTTCATTCTGCTTTTCCAATGCCCGAATACGGGCTTCCGGCTGGGCCGGGCGGCTGCTCGGAGGCGTCAAGCCATTGAAAGAAGGCACATACTGGCGCGAGTTGCTCGACCGGAGGTCGGACCGGACCTTTGTTTTGGACATACCATCCTCAAATGATGAGCCCACTGCGGGCTATGGGGAGGTGTTCCTGGAAAGCAGAGGATCAATACCATAAAAATTATTTAGGGCGTGTGACAAATCGCACACTGCCCGGAACGCGGCCCTTGCGGAAGGGGGCATCATTCCTCGCGGCGCTTGCGCTCGCGGTCTTCCAGTTCTTCCTGAAGCGCCATTTTTTCCAGCAAAAGATCGGTGACGAGCCGGCGCAAACGCGCGTTCTCGATTTCCAGCTTGGACATTCGTTCCAACTCGGACATCGCAGATGGCCGCGGAGCCGGAGAAAACGCAGGTGTCGCGACGGGCTGTTGCTCTCGGGACTTCCGCCACCGGTGATAGGTCATGATGCTGATGCCGAGGGCGGTCGAGATTTCCTTCTGGGTTCTCCCCTGGGCAGCCATTTCGTCCGCCTGATGGAGCTTGGATTCGACGTCTTGCGCCGTATGATGCCTCCGGGCCATCATCATTTCACACACCTGGAACGTTTTTCGATTCAGCCACTGACGATCAAGTATGTAATAAGGAAGTTAATTCGCCTCAATAGCTCTAAACTGCCGTAAAGTCATGTGTGTGCTGAAATGAAAACACTCTTTTCTGAACCGAGAAATTGATCGCTCTGGCCATCATGTATCCTGTTCACAAACTTTGCGGCGGATGGCCATGGCATCCGGTGGTTGAACTTCGGTTCTTCCCTGGCCCGAAAGCCTCGCGGCTAACAGGGACGACTTTGCCCGGCCGGACAATTTGCCCGCCGTTCCGCCACGATTTCCTTGAGATGGAAGTGCCGACGGTATTAAAAGGCCTCTGAGTAGAGATGTTCTCAGATAGTTACAACATCCGCTAGCAAGCAAGCAAGTCAAGCCGCTTTTCAACATATGGGGCAGAGGGTCGCTATACATTGAATACCTAACTCAACCCAAAGCATGTTGCGCGTCTACCGCCCGCGTCGGCAATTGTTCGATTTAACGATAATATGTTATGAGTGTTGTGAAGTGGGTGCTATCGTGTTGAATGCCGGCGGTTGGTTGGGGCATTTTCATCGTGCTTGATATTTCCCACCGAGAAGCCGGAACGGCGCCCGACGCATATGGGCCGCGATTGAAATTTTCTTACGATGCCATTGGGCCGTTGGTCGCTATCATTGATGGCGTACTGATCACGCTGGCGGGCCTTGCCGGCGGCGTTGGTTACCATTGGTTCAATCTCGGCGTGGTTTCAGATGCCGATCCCTATCTGGCCATGGGCGTGCTCACCAGCCTCGCCTATGAGCTGTTGGCTTGGAACCTAGGGCTCTACCAGCCGGCGGCCCTGCTCGTCCCCCAACGCGATTACGGACAGCTCGTCGCGGCTTGGCTCGGCGCCTTTCTCGGGCTCGCACTTTTCCTGTTCCTGCTTAAGCTGGGCAGCCAAGTGTCGCGCGGGGCGGTCGTCACTTTCGCGGGGCTTTCGCTGGCGGCCATCGTGACCTGGCGAAAATTTGCCAAGCGATGGGTTTCGAATAGTCTTCGCACCGGCGCCATTCATGGCCGTCGCGCCGTCGTCATGGGTACGCGCACCGAGCTCGGCACCGTCAGCAGTCGCCAGAAATTGCTGGCCCTGGGTTTCTCGGAGGTCGATCGTTGTCCGCTTCCGCCCAGCCGTGCCCCCGACTTCCGGCAAAACTGCCAACTGGCCATCGAACTCGCCCTGGCCCGCAGTCGGGCATGCCAAGCGGAGGAGATCATACTCGCGCTTCGGTGGGGCGACACCGAAATGCTCCAATTTGTCCGCGAATGTCTGCGCGCTTCGCCATTGCCCGTACGGCTGCTGCCAGATCAGTTCGTCCGCTCCATCTGGGAGGGCTCGCGCAGTCCCGGCCTGAGCTTGATCGATATCCAGCGCGCCCCTTTCAGCCGATACGAACGCACGGTCAAGCGGCTGTTCGATGTGGTCGCTGCCGGTTCCGCCCTTGTGGTCAATCTGCCGCTGCTGCTCCTGGTTGCGGTGCTGATCAGGCTCGACTCACCCGGCCCGGTGATCTTCCGGCAGCAGCGCAAAGGATTCAACGGCCGCCCCTTCTCAATCTACAAGTTCCGGACCATGCGGGTCATGGAAGATGGCGAGCAAATCATCCAGGCCAAACGACATGATCCGCGCGTGACGCGGTTGGGGCGCATTCTCCGCGCCACCAGCATCGACGAGCTGCCGCAACTGGTCAACATTCTCAAAGGCGAGATGTCCTTGATCGGACCGCGACCGCATGCGCTCGCCCATGACACCGAATACGGAGTGTTGATCAGCGAATACGCGCTACGTCATCACGTCAAGCCCGGCATCACCGGATGGGCCCAGGTCAACGGCTTCCGCGGCGAGACGAGCGACGTCGAACTGATGCGTAAACGTGTGGAACTGGATCTTTGGTACATCGACAACTGGAGCCTCACTCTGGACGTCCAGATCGTCCTGCGCACCGTGGTGGAACTCCTTCGCCGGCGAAATGCCTATTAGGACACGCCGCTTCGAGGGTCCGACGGCGGGTGGTATGCCGGCAAACGCTCACTTCCACGTTATGTACCAATGCGACCCGAATGTTATTGTGCGACGAAATAACGTTCTCTATCCTGCATCCATCCTGCCGGCATGCTTGACCGTTCATTCCAAGAGGGGACCCCCATGCTGATCAAGTCTGCGCTTGCCACCATGCTCCTGGGCGCTGGAATGGTTGTGTCGTCCGTCGCGGCGCCTACACCTGCATCTGCGGATATGTCACGCACGGCGCTCCCCGGCATTCAGACGGCCTCGTTCTGGGCGCAGCCTTACCCCTACGGATATCGGTGGCGGATCAAGCCCTGTGTCCAAAAGGTCTGCTCGAACCGCGTGCGCGTTCTCGGCAGCCTGATCGGGCCGCAGATGCCGCCGTTCGGATTGGATGGCTGAGCGGCTGTGAAGCCGGGGAACCCGACCGGCTTTTCGAAACCGTGGGCGGTCGCGCTGTTTGCCGGCGCGATTCCTCTGGCGATGATCCCGCAAGACGCGTGGCCTGCGTCCGCGGGCGTTCGCCATCGCGTCACCGTGACCTTGCTGCCGATCTTGAATCAGGTCGGCGTATCTCGGTCGGCGCAGGCGTCGCCTCTGCGCGCCGATCTGCGTATCTTCGTGCGGATCTCCGACCACGCCATCGACTCCCGCTTCTACGGGACTGCGGAAGCGCGGTTTTCGGATGTCGATACGTCGACGGGTGGGGCCGAAACGCTCGTATGGGAGGACGCGCGCTGCCATCGCGAGCGGGGCATCCCCAAAATCTCGCTGGTGCGAATCGAAGGCGCGATCCGCGACGGCGACAAGGCGACACCGTTGACGGCGGTGGGGCGCCAAATCGGATTGCGGGTACCGCCGGACGAAATCGTCGAGCGCAAGGGCCGTGCCGACAACGACGGACTGACGCTGACGGTGATCGACGCCGTCACCAAGACGAGCGGCATCGCGGTCCGGGTCAGGTTGAAGGGCGAGCGTTGTGCGCTTTGACGTCTGGGCGCCCCTTTATGGGGGCACATTCGTGAAGATCAGCGTCATGTTCGTGACCTTGAACCTGACAATGCCGGCGGCGTGATAGAACTCGGCGTGGAAGAGTTCACTGGGCCGACCCTCCACCATCATGATCGGCGGCGATCCGGTCGAAGGCGTCACCTGCCGGATCTCCACGTAGCGGACGGCTGGATAGAGCCGCTGACCCAGGTCGTGCCAGATCCGATTGCGATCGATCCAATTCATGAAGTTGCCGCTGGTCTTGAGGTCTTTCGCCTCGTAGCGGACACGGGCGATCTGGGGAAAAGCGGTTTCCTGCGCGTTGACCGTCCGCAAGGGCAGCATGGCGGTGAAAAGCGCAACAAGCGCGAAGAACGACTTCGATGACAGCCTGCTCCGACGGATCGACTGCCCGTGTGGTGGCATGGCAAACGCCTGTCTCGCCACAGACTTGTCCACGATAGCATGATCAGTCCGGACGATCAGTCGCAAGTGCCGCAGATAAAAGGCCCTTCAGCGGGTGTTGCGGATGTTCCCCAGCAGTTGCCCGGCGACATCTTGCAGGAGCTCCGCCAGAAATTTTCGTCCTTCGGGGCTTGTGTCCCGCCATAAGGCCCTGAGCCGTACAGGCCCGTCGGCCTGTCGCGCGAGAATCTGGACATCCCGCAGAGCAAGCCCGCGGATGTCCCTGTCTGTATGTGCCGGCGCTCGCGCCACCAGGGCCAGACGCCGAGGCATCAGATCGATCGCATTGGGACCGGTCAGGAACGACATGTTCAGCAAGCCGGTCGACGCCGTTGCGGCCGCGCCGCCGTCGACCGCGAGTTCAGAAAGGACCAGCCACGCTTCGGTATCGAGTGGCGAGAGCCCCACGGCGGTTTCGCCCGCTCGCCGGGCTTCATCGCGCATCGTCGCGGCCTCGGGACCGATCTGTGCCGACTGCCGCAGCCTCACCGCGTATTCGGTCCACAATTCCGCGCGCACGACGCCGACTGCCGCCGCCAGTCGTACTCTCCCAGCGTCATCATGACCTGATCCGGTCTGCCCGGATTCGGTCCGCATGGTCGAAATCGGTCCATCCGTGCGGAGCCATTCGGTGGCGGTGACCCAGATCCCGAAACTCGCCAACAGGCATGCGAACGCGCCGCCGAGATAGCGAAACAACCTGGCGGAGGACGGACGAGTGGGCGCCCTAAAGGATATGAACTCGGTCATCTTCGATCATCAGGCAGGTCAACCGACCGGTCGCATAAGCACCGGTGTCGATATTGATGCGGTTTCGTCGGAACTCGGGTTCGCGTACGGGCGTGTGCCCGTGCACGATCATCTTCTCGTAGCGATCTTCATGAAACAGGAACTCCTCCCGGATCCACAGCAGATCCTGTTCTTCCTGGTCTTCCAGGTGAACTCCCGGTTTGACGCCGGCGTGGACGAAAAAGAAATCCCCGAGGGCGAAGCTCAGCGACAGCGACTGATAGAAATCCAAATGATCCGGCGGCAGTTGGGACGCGAACTGAGCCGACAGAGCCGCCTGCTCGTCGGCATCGGGATTAAGCGACGGCCGCAGCCCGTAGGACATCAGGGTTTCGATGCCGCCGTAATGCCGCCACGCGCCGAGCACCTTCGGCTCGCGCAGGAATTCCAAGACATAGGTTTCATGGTTTCCCGAAAGAAGGACGGTGTCGCACACGCGTCGGCGGGTAATGAGCAGGTCCACGGTGGCGCGCGAACCCGGCCCGCGATCGACGTAGTCGCCGAGATAGATTTCGATCGGCTGCGCGCATGGGTGAGCGCGCTCGTGTCGATCGATCTTGCCGAACACCTCGAACAAAAGGTCTTCGCGCCCATGGATATCGCCGATCGCGTAGACGCGATAGCCGTGTGGAAGAGATGGCTCGTGCTTCCTTGTCTTGAGAAGATTCCACACTGCAGTCCAGCCGAGGTCTTCCGGTTGCGATGCCGAGGTGATTGTTAGGGCATTTCCGCATACTTAACAACACATTGAGATATGGGCCAGAATTCGATTCAAAACGCACGCCGGGCTCGAACGTGACCGCAAAGTTATTCGCGTATCCCTTGCAACCAAGAATGCTTGCAGGGGAGTACAAACATGCGGCGGGCACTCGGCCTTCTGGGGGTTGCTGTCCTCGGAACTGCGTTCATCGTCCAGCACGCGGACGCTGCTCTGTTCAGCTTTCCGCGGACATTGAAGCATCATATGGAACGCCTGCAGATGCAGGAACCGGCCTTGGCGCCGATGGCGCATACGCGCTTCTGCCTGCAATATGCGGATGAATGCCGCCCGCGGCGGATGGTCTTTCGCGGCGGCTCGATCAAGCTCACCGACGAACGATGGGCCGAGCTGCGTAGCGTCAACACCATGGTCAATCGCGCAATCCGCCCGCAAGCGAACACCCGCGGCGTCGTCAACGAAGAGTGGGTGATCTCTCCGGTGGCGGGCGACTGCAACGACTATGCGGTCACCAAGCGCCATGAACTGATCAAGCGCGGCTGGTCGCCACGCGCCCTTCTGCTGGCCGAAGTGGTGATCGGCTCGGGCGAGCATCACTTGGTGCTGGTCGTGCGCACGTCCGCCGGCGACGTCGTCCTCGACAATCTCAACGCCAATGTGCGTCTCGTCGGCGCGACCCGCTACCGCTGGGTGCGCATGCAGTCGCCTAAGAACCCACAGTTCTGGTCGACCGTCGGCCGCACGATGGCGTAACTCCTCAGCCTGCCGCAGCGACGAATAGACGACCAGGCCGCCGCGCGCGGCCCGGTTCGTATTTCGATTCCGGCGTTGGGGCGGGCGGGTTTCCTAGGTCTGGTCGAGCCGCCGGCTCGTCGATTGGCCGAATCCCAGTCCTATGATGGCCGGGGCCAGCACGGTCATCACCGGGCCGAGCAGGCTGGCGTCGCGCAATGCCTGCAGAAGCATGATGACAACGCAGGCGCCTGCTGCGGTGGCGTAGAACGAATCCCGGCCGCGCGCGAATGCGCCGCGAAGCAGCGCGCCCGCCAGAATCATGGCGAGGATGCCTGCCATAAAGAACAGCGGCCTGCCGAATTCGACGCTCACGATGGCGGCGGTGGTCGATGCCTTGGCGGACGGGGTCTGCGTCTCAGGATAGAGCGCAATCACGGCTCCAAAAGTTCCGGCGCCGGTGCCGAGCACCGGGGCATCGTCGAGGACCTGTGCGATGATGCCGACGTCCGCCGACGGATTGGCAAACCGCAGGGCAACGTCGCTCCTGGCGAAGCCGGCGGGCCCGACGATCAACATGACCAGTGCCACCGCGGCAGCCGCCGCAACCCCAAGTCCCACCCAAGGGCCGACATTGACACGGCGCAGCAGGACCACCAGACCGAACGCCGCTGCGCCGGCGAGTGGCCCGATCCACAGCACGTCTGCCTGGAAGTAGCCGACCGCAATGATGCTGACCAGCAGGGTCTCGAGCGCGAAGGCCAGCCGCTCGACCAATCGCGCCGCGGTCATGCCCGCTTGGCGCCGTGTCTCGAAGCGCTCGACGGCGAGGTCGGCGGTGGCAAGCCCGAGAACGATCCCGAGTGCTGCCGCTGCGTCATAGGAAGCTCGCACCCCTTGACCGAGCTCGCCCAGAAACGTGAACCCGCCGAGGTCGTGCAGGATGATCGCCAGAGCCATCAGGCCTGCCACCATGGCCAGTACCAGGAGGCACAGCTCGGCGCGCCGTCGATCGATGGTCAGCGCCATGGTGGCGAAGCCGATGCCGATGGAGGTCAGGAGATGCCCCAAGGCCAGCAGGGTCATGCCGGGTGCGACACTGATGCTGCCCCATGACGGCACGCCGAGGGCCGCGGACGCGCTTTGCCAAATCGGATGGGCGAGCGGACCGGCCGGGACGAGCTGCAGGACGATCCACAGGACCGGCAGGGCGGCGAGGAGCAGAACCGGACGCGCCAGTCGCGCGAAATGCGCGGCTTCGCCGGGCTGCATGCGTATCGACACGAAGGCCAGGATGGCGGCACTCCATATGGCCAACACACCGTACGTCAGCGCCCCGTCCATAAAAGATAGGACGGGAGCCCCGACGAGGAGCGCCATCAGGAGATGGAATGCGATCGACACGGCACCGCCGGAAGGTTGGTTTATGCGCTGTGCCACGATCCTGCGGCGCGCGCAACCGGCGTTGGGTCAATCGATGGCTTGGTGAGAACCGGCTTGGCGAGGACTAGGCGATCTCGGCGTAGTGCTTTTTGTGCTTGCCGAGCCGGACCGGTGCGGCGACTGGCACGGGCGGCGTCAGCAGGTAGCGTATGCAGATTCCGCTCACATATCCGATCTGCAGCGCGAAGGTGGCGATCACACAGGACTGCAGGCTGGAGAGGGACAGGGTCGAGAGGACGAGGTCCCAGGCCAGGATGCCGATGATCATGAACAGCGTGGCCGGCAGCAGCGAGACCACGTTCAAACCCATGGCGAGCACGGCGCCGACGAGCAGGCAAATGATCAGGATGAACATGGCTCTGGCCCCCTCTTCGACCTGAGGGTTGATCGGAACTCCTGATATTTCGTTAATCGGCCAGGGGGCACGGCCATGGATCTGCCGACGGGCCAGAAAGTATTTTATCTCAATGGGTTGCGCTTCGGCTCGGGGGGAGACGGCACGACCGCTCCCCAACGTGCGTCCCGTCATCAAGACGGATCGCGGCGACCGGCGTCGGGCGGGCGGGAAGCGCAGGCCCGTGTCAGGGCTTCCAGGGCGGAGGCGAAATCGGTGAGCTGCACCGTGCCGTGGAATTTCCCGCTTTCATGGCTGACGGTGAATTCGATCCGCTTGAGCCGCGGCCAGTGGGCACGCGCTTTGGCACTGATGTGACCGGGCAGCAGGATGGCGGCTCCCGGCGGCGTGACCTGTCCGACCACTTCCTGCGCGTCAGGTCCGCTGCCGACCGTGACGGTCGGTCGGGAGCGGGGCGGCAGCGGCGGAATCACGATCGACAAGACCTCGATGTCGGGGTGGCCGCAACGCAGCATCAGCCCGACGAATTCCGGTTCGGAGTTCAAGGGGTCGGCCGATCGCATGATGGAAATCGCCTCCGGCCCCCCACGGGGGTCGGGAGTCCGGACCAGCCGCCAAGATCCGACGGTCGGGGAGTTTGTGGGGGCGGGCTCCTTCGGTCCCGCTGCCGGTCCGGCTGCGTCGTAGCAGCGCAAACGCGCCGAACTGTCCGCGATGGACCGGCAATGGTCGAGTGGCGGCTCATTGCCGAGCCCCGCGCCCGGCGCGCAGACCAAGATCGTCGCGAGCAGGAATCCCGAAACCGGTCCAGCCATCGGCCGGCCCGGCGAGAGATGATGCGCGAACGAGCCGTCGGAGTTTCTCGTCATGGGAGCAAATTCAACCTCCACCGCTGGTCGGCAATGCGGTCATGACCATAACACTTTCCAGAAAACCGATATGAGTTCCGCGTTTCCTCAGGGTGGCAGTTGGCCTGGCAAAGGGCTCTCGAAACCAGCGTCGTCCGGGTCGGCAACATTCATAATTTGCTTATCAATTCAACAAGGAAGCTGTGTGTTGCGAGATTGCAACAGAGGGATGTTAATCACCGCCCGCGGCTCGTTCGTGGTCAGTGTTATGCTATGGTAACTCCGCATGGGACGCAGAATCGACCTGCTCGACGGCGGGTCCTTCGGTCGAGGCGGGGGCAATGCGGGCTATTCCAACACTGAGCCGGGCCGTGTGCTTTGCTGCGCTGGTGACAGTCGGCGGATGCGGCTTCATTCCGATGTCCGGGCCGGCCAGTCTCGATATCACCAACAATAATTCGCAGGTGCTTCCCTATGCACTGGTGAAGCTCGATGCGCACGCCGTCGACGTGCTCGCCGGTTACGAACCCAATATCCTTGGCGGCACCTTCACGGATCGTCGCCCTCCGTCGGGAATCGTCTTCGGTGTCGGTGACGTCGTCAAGGTGACCATCTTCGAAGCCGCCGCGGGCGGCCTTTTCATTCCCATCGAAGCCGGCGTCCGCCCGGGCAATTTCGTCGATCTGCCATCTCAAACTATCGACAATGACGGCAATATCTCGGTGCCCTACGCAGGCATCATCCGGGCTGCCGGCCGCACCAACGTCCAAGTGCAGAACGAAATCGTATCCCGCATCCAGAACCGCGCCATCGAGCCCCAGGTCGTCGTTGCCCTGGCGGAGCAGCGCACGTCGCTGATCAGCGTCATTGGTGATGTCAGGTCGCCGTTGCGTTACCCGAGCGCATCGACCGGTGCCCAGGACCGCATCACCGACGCCATCACCCGCGCGGGTGGTATTTCGGGCAATGGCTGGGATAGCTGGGTGCTCCTGGAACGCGGTGGCAAGCGGGCGACCGTTCCATTCGCCAACCTGATCTATATGCCGGCGAACAACATCTACGTTCAGCCGAAAGATCGCATCTACGTCTATCGTGAGCCGATGAAGTTCCTCGCCTTCGGGGCCACCGGACAGCAGGGCGAATTCAACTTTGACGCCTGGAAGATCAATCTTGCCCAGGCCGTCGCCAAGGCCGGCGGCCTTCTCGACGTCCAGGCCGATCCGGGCGCCGTGTTCCTCTATCGGCTCGAGCCGCGCGACGTCGCCGAAAAGCTCGGCGTCGACTGCACGCGGTTCACCACGCCGCTGATCCCGATCGTGTTCTCGGTCAGCTTCCAGGATCCGGGCGGCTACTTCCTCGGCACCCGCGTGGAGATGCGACCGTTCGACGTCATCTACGTCGCCAACGCGACCCAGGTCGACGCCACCAAGTTCCTCGACTTCGTCAACACCTCGCTCGGAACCGTGCGCAACGGCGTGAATACGATGAACGACATCTACATCATGCGGCACAACAGCCGGGTCCGCTGAAATCATAGTTGATGCTGGACGAAGGCCGGGCCACGGTGAGACAATCACCGTGGCCCGGGTCTTTTTTGCGATGCCCATTTCACGTCTCGTCACCGCCGCGCGCCGTCTGCCGGCCTTCATCCTGTTCGCGGCCATCGCCGGGGCTCCGCTGCCGTTCGGTTCGCGTGATGCGGCGACGGTCGCGTTCTGGTGCGGGCTGCTCGGGCTCGGCGTCGCTTTCGCGCCGCTGAGCCGTTTGCGGCGCCAGCACTATTGGCTGCTCGCCGGCATCGGCGTGATCATTGTCGGCTATGGCGTGGTGCTGCACGAGCAGTTGTCGCCGGCGCCCTGGATTGCGTCCTTCCATCCGATTTGGAAACAGGCCGCCGAACTGCTCGACATCCCCGTCCAGCCATCGGTGTCGATCGTGCGCTATGAGCCATTTTTCGCGCTCGGCGCGCCGCTCGCCAACATACTGGCGCTCACGCTCGGCCTGCTGGTCGGGACCAACGCTGATGATGCGCGGCGTGCCCTGCGGATCATGGCTTGGGCGGGGGTGGGCTATGCGGCTTATGGGATATATGGACTGTTGCTCGATCCGACGTCGATCCTGTGGCGGGAGAAAACCGCCTATGTAGGCAATCTCACGGCGACCTTCATCAACCGCAACACGGCCGCGACCTATTTTGGCTCTTGCGCGGTCGTATGGCTGCTGATCCTCTGTGACACGCTCGCAAAGCGTCTGCCGCGCGGTCTCGACGGGCGGCGTCTCTTCAACGAGCTGACCTCGCGTGAGTTCGCAGGCCGGCGTGATGTCTACCTGCCCTTCGCCATGCTGTTCGTATGCTTATGCGCATTGTTTCTGACGATCTCACGCGCAGGGACCGTATTCGCGCTGTTCGTCCTCGCTCTCGGTTTCGTTCTGCGTTTCCGACAGCGGCTGCCCCAAGGAAAGGGATTGCTACTCGCCGGACTTGCAATCGCCGGAACGATTCTTTTGCTGTTGCAGGTCATGGGCGGCAGTGTCGGAGCCCGCTTCGAGACGCAAGGGCTGTCGGATGCCGGGCGCATCGCCGCTTGGCGGTCGACCCTGCGCATCATCGCCGATTATCCATGGTTCGGTACCGGGCTCGGCACGTTCGCCTGGGCCTTTCCCGCTTATCGATCTTCCGAGATATCCATGTGGGGCGTATGGACAGCTGCCCATTCGACGCCGCTCGAACTCGCTTCTGAGGTCGGGGTGCCGCTTGCCGGCCTAGTCGGGCTCGGCTGGCTCGTCATGCTGGGCTTGCTAGCCCGCGGAGCGCTGGTCCGTCGCCACGACCGCATCGTGCCTCTGGCGGCATTCTGCATCGGTCTTTTAGCGATTCTACACTCGTCGTTGGATTTCTCCCTTCAGGTCGCCGGCTTCGCCATCGTGGCCTTCGCGATGCTGGGAGTTGGTCTCGCGCAGGCATTTTCCACCGACGTTTCAGGCTCCGGCGCGGTAGCAGGACGGGGGAACAGTGTCCACGGCCGCTGGACGTAGTAAACGTCCGGCGCGACAAAGGTTAATATGCGATCCTGATTGACTCCAGGATGATATCTAACGAAAGTATAACAAAATGAAGCGGGTGGAGCATCCCATTTCGAACCGACGCGGGGCTGAAACGCCAGAATTCATCTGGGCGGCCTAGGTCTCTTCGTTTGGGACGTGGGTAGGAAAGTGCAGAATGACGACGTGGTCACGGGCAAGCGGTTCCCGGCCCAAGGGCAATGACGAACTCGCTGCCGCGCTTTCCGCATGCAAAGTCGCCTTTTGGGGCGTGGCGCTGACCAGCGGCGTGCTCAGCATACTTTATCTGACCGGCTCGTTTTACATGCTGGAAGTCTACGACCGGGTGGTTCCTGGCCGCAGCATTCCCACATTGATCGGCTTGTCGATCCTCGCCCTGATCCTCTACACTTTTCAGGGACTGCTGGACTTGGTTAGAGGCCGGGTTCTCCTGCGGATCGGGGCCGCGCTCGACGTGAAGCTGGGTGCCCGCGCGTTCGACACGATGATGCGCATTCCGCTCAAGGCCGGCGCGAGCGTCAACAACCTGCAGCCGATGCGTGATCTCGATCAGATCCGTACGTTCCTGTCCAGTCTCGGCCTTGCGGCGTTGTTCGATTTGCCGTGGATGCCGATCTACCTAATTATCTGCTTCGCCTTCCACAGCTGGATCGGCTACACGGCGCTGGTCGGTGCGATCGTTCTCGTTACGCTCACGATCGTCAACGACAGGCGGACGCAAGGGCCGATGAAGAAGGCGACCGAGATAGCGGCAGTCCGCGCTGCGTTCATCGAGGCCGGCCGGCGCAATGCCGAGGTCGTTCATGCCATGGGCATGTCGCAAGCCCTGGCGGAGAAGTGGCGCGAGACGAACGCTAAGTACATCGACGTGCAGCGCCAAATGTCGGACGGATCGGGCGGAATCAGCTCGGCCACGAAGGTGCTGCGGATGGTGCTGCAATCCGCGGTGCTGGGCGTCGGCGGCTACCTCGTCATCGAGCAGCAGGCGACGGGCGGCATCATCATTGCGGGCTCGATCCTCGTGGCACGGTCCCTTGCGCCCGTCGAGTTGGCGATCGCGCACTGGAGACATTTCACCGCGGCTCGTCAGGGCTGGGTTCGCCTCGGCGAGCTGCTCGAACGCTTCCCGGCTGAGGATGAAATGATCGCTCTGCCGGCTCCGAAGTCGAAGCTGGCAGTTGAGGGGCTGACCATCGTGCCGCCGGGCAGCCAGCGTCCGGTCGTCATCGATGCGAGTTTCTCGCTTCAGGCCGGCGACGGACTGGCCATCATCGGCCCGAGCGCGTCGGGAAAATCGTCTCTTGCCCGGGCGTTGGTCGGTGCCTGGACGCCCTATCGGGGCAAAGTCCGCCTGGACGGCGCCGCACTGGAGCAATGGGCACCGAAAGATCTCGGTCGTCACGTAGGCTATCTTCCCCAGGACGTCGAACTGTTCAGTGGGAATGTGGCCCGTAACATCGCGCGCCTGGAGGCGACCCCGGACGCGCGGGCCGTGTTCGCTGCCGCACGTGCCGCCGGCGTCAACGATCTCATCCTGCGTTTGCCCAACGGCTACGAGACCGAGATCGGAGAGGGAGGAGCGGCGTTGTCGGCCGGCCAGCGCCAGCGCATCGCGCTGGCGCGTGCACTCTATCGCGATCCGTTCCTGGTCGTTCTCGACGAGCCCAATTCTAATCTGGACGCGGAAGGTGATGAAGCTCTCAATCAGGCGGTGCTGAAGGCGCGCGAGCGCGGCGCGATCGTGATCATCATAGCTCACCGTCAGAGCGCACTTGCGGCGGTCGACCAGGTCATGTTGTTGGCAGACGGACGAATCCAGGCCTTCGGTCCGAAAGACGAGGTCATCAGCAGGGTGCTTCGTCGTCCGACGGTGGTGCCGGCTGAATTGCCCGGCGGTCTGCGCGTCGTTGCCGAGGCCGGAGGCGGCTCGTGATGGCTGCGCGGACCGAATTCCAGCCGGAATCGTCGATCAGGCGGCATTTATTCATCGCGATCGGGCTGATCGTCATATTGGTCGGTGGAGTGGGTGGCTGGGCGGCGAGCACGGAAATCTCCGGCGCCGTGATTGCCGAAGGGCAACTCGTGGTCGACAGCAATGTCAAGAAAGTCCAACACCCGACAGGCGGAATTGTCGGCGAGCTCCGGGTGCAGAACGGGTCCATCGTGAAGGCCGGCGACGTCGTGTTGCGCCTCGACGAAACCCAGACCAAGGCCAACCTCGCCATCATCGTCAAAGGATTGACAGAGCTGATCGCTCGCAAGACCCGCGAAGAAGCCGAACGGGACGGGACCCAGATGGCATTCCCGCCCGAACTTGTTCGCCTCGCAAATGGTGATCCCGAGGTCCGGCTCGTGCTCGAGGGTGAGCTGCGGCAGTTCGAAATCCGGAGATCCGCTCGCGAAGGCCAGAAGGCGCAGCTGCGCGAACGCATTTCGCAACTGAACGAGGAAATTCGCGGCCTGACCTCGCAGGAGGCAGGAAAGGCAAAGGAGATCTACTGGATCCGGAAGGAACTCGATGGCGTTCGCGAGCTGTGGGACAAGAATCTTGTCCAGTTCACCCGCGTGACTGCACTCGAGCGGGATGCCGCCCGCATCGAAGGCGAACGCGGGAACGTGATTGCCACGACGGCACAAGCGCGCGGCAAGATCAGCGAAATCGAACTGCAGATCATGCAAATCGATCAGGACATGCGCAGCGAGGTCAGCAAGGACCTCGCCGATATTCGTGCCAAGACGGCGGAATTGACCGAGAAGAAGATCGCGGTCGAGGACCAGATGAAGCGTCTCGAACTGCGCGCGCCCCAAGACGGTGTGGTGCACCAGCTCGACGTGCATACCGTGGGTGGCGTGATATCGGCGGGGCAGCCGGTCATGCTGATCGTGCCCAATGCCGACGTCCTCAAGGTGGAGGCAAAGCTCAGGCCGCAGGACATCAACCAGGTCAAACTAGGCCAGCTGGCAACGTTGCGCTTCACCTCTTTCAACCAGCGCACGACGCCGGAAATCAACGGCGAAGTCGGACTGATTTCGGCTGACGTATCACAGGATCCCAAGTCCGGCGTGAACTACTATACGGTTCGCATCGATGTGCCGCCGAATGAGCTCGACCGCATTGTCGGACAGAAGCTCGTACCGGGCATGCCCGTGGAGGTGTTCCTGCAGACCGGCCTGCGCACGGTCATCTCCTACATCGTGCGGCCATTCCATGATCAGGCCACGAAGGCATTCCGTGAGAACTGAGGCCTTGCCGGCGCTCGGCATCGAGATCGGCGACGTCCATGGCTTGCTGATTGCGAGCGCTGAGCTGTTTGCAGGCGCCCTCGAGATCGTGACGAGGCGGCGAAAACGGGTTGAGCGGATCGACTGTTTTCGCCGCTTTCGGTTCAAGAATGAGTTGCGAACCATGGGGATGACGGCCTATGTGCGTCCGGGCGATCCATGAGATCCTGAACTGTCGCAAGACGCGACGCGCAGGGCTGAAGTCGAGAATGTCTTCCGCGACCGGCAGGTTCATTCTTCTGTCCTTCCTAGCCCTTCTGGGGGCAGGGAACGATGGGTTTGCTCAGCCAGGGACGGTTCAGCGCAAGCTCAGCGGCGCGTCGGCTAAAGACATTCGCATTGGCGTTTATGTGAACGTCAAGCCCGACTGCACGGCCGGAACACTCCCTACGATCAGGCTCGTCAAACAGCCGGCAAACGGCAAAGTCACGATCAAGCAGGCAAAAATCAAAGCGACGAACTACAAGCAATGCTTGGCACTCGAAGTGCCTGGATATGTTGGATTTTATCGCTCGCGCGCCGGCTTCCGCGGCGAAGACGTGTTCACGTTCGAAGTAGTTTACCCCGCCGGTCGCACCGAGGTTCAACACTTCACCGTCACGGTCGGCAGCGCAACGCCGACGCAGGGAATCTGAGTGCGGATTCGCCACGCAAAGTTGTCGTTCTTTCTGAACACGGATTGCCTGGACGTGTGCGGTCGCGGTGGTTGGATGCGCGCATCCCTCGGAAAAATCATGACGTGTCGGCATTGAGGGCCGGGTGAGGACGGGTGCCTGCGCGAGGCGTCGTCGCGGCACACCTTTTTCACATGCGCGGACGTCCGCACTTGCCCGGAAGTGGTGCACCGTCATCGACCCTGCACGCCGGCGTCTACATCCAGTCCACAGACGAACGAGGCGTGAAGAAGAAGATCATCAGTATGCTGAGCACGTGGAGCTGTGCTCATTCGTTTGACTCGACAGCAAAAAAGCGTTTTGCCGCGCGTTACCATTTGACGTTAGGTTAGTTAAGCCTAACAAAAAACACCTCATTAATTAACAAAATTGTCATTGTAGACATCGTAAACGATGGGTAAATTCCGGCAATCAGGTGGGGGAGAGATAAGGAGTTCCCCCGGGGCCGCCGTAGAGCAAAGCGTATGGTTGCGTATTCTTGCTTGCACGCTCCTCACAACGAAGCGGGACGATCCGGGCATTCGCATCGCCTGAAATTTTTCAACTTGGCCGGCCGAGGCGCGCCTGATGCACGTATGTGCGGGGGGCGTAAGCGTGACCGGTGTGCATGCGCGTCAGTCGGGTACGACGGCCGACGTGGGCGAGACGGCGAAGTCGACAGCGGACAGGTTGGGTGGCGCGCTTAGTCGTCAAGGCAGAAAAGCGTGCCGCAGCAAAGGCAGAGACACCTCAAGAGGCCAGAAGAAACTCCAAAGAC
The DNA here is from genome assembly GCA_030848545.1 of Astrobacterium formosum. Taxonomy (GTDB): domain Bacteria; phylum Pseudomonadota; class Alphaproteobacteria; order Rhizobiales; family Xanthobacteraceae; genus Astrobacterium; species Astrobacterium formosum. The sequence goes on along the minus strand of JAVDCA010000021.1, from coordinate 15,078 downwards.
TGAATAAAAACGACGACAACAGGGGACGTTATGCGGACGAAATCGGGCGTCGTGGTGGCGGCGAATGCCGACCATTGCGCGATCGACCCTGATCTGGACGGCGGCCCATCACGCTGCATGGCGCCGGCGGCGGCTATGGAGTCGCTCGTCGGGGCGGCCGAAAGGTCCGGCTCGAGAGATTTCCGCTTGTGGCCCTGCTCCCCAGTTGTGGCGAAGGCCACCACGCTGGTGAGGACCGCGTGCGTGCCTGCGTCGTCCGCTTTGTCGCCTTTCGGCCAGGACGCCGTCGACGGCGATCCGCCCCCCTCCACAATCCTGCCGATCAATCCTGCATTTCGCTTCGAGCAACGCGGCGCGGCGTTCCGCTGTGCGGTGTCATCCCTGTTCATGACGGTTTCAGCACGGAGTGAGGCTCCCATGCACGCGCGCCACGAAATCGCATTCATCGACCGGACGGTGTTCGATCTCGCTTCGCTGGTTTCGGGCTTGCGTCCCGAGGTGGAGGCTGTCGTTCTCGACGGCGCACGGCCCGTGCCCGTGCAGATGGCGCAAGCCTTGGCCGGACGCCGCGGCCTGGCAGCCATTCACGTCATAGCCCATGGCGCACCCGGCGAGATCAGGTTCGAAGCCGGAACGCTGAGCGGCGAGAACCTGTATGTGCACGTCGCCGATCTGGCGTTGCTCGGCGCGGCCCTCGACGAGGGCGGCGAACTTCTCCTGTGGAGCTGCAACAGCGCCCAGGGATCGCGCGGCCGGGCCTTCGTCGAAGCGCTCTCCGACCTCACTGGCGCGGACGTCCGTGCCGCGGATGGTTTGATCGGTTCGCCGCAGCTCGGCGGATCGTGGCAGTTGGAATCCGGTTCAACAGCAATGCATCGCGCCCCGCTGTCTGCGGCGGCGATCGCAACCTATGCAGGAGTGATGGATATGGGTACGACGTTGTATGTCGACGGCACTTCTGAGCCCGGACACTTCGCGACCATCCAGGCGGCTATCAATGCGGCCGACGACGGCGACACAATCATCATTGCCGAGGGCGCATACACCGAGCAGCTCCTCATCAGCGGCAAGAGCAATCTGATTATCCAGGCCGCAGAAGATGCTGAGATCACCGTCGGGATGCCCGGTTCGCCCGTGTTTAATGCGTTGGCGGCGGAGGCGAACGGCAAGGACCGCGCCGCGGTCGTCACGATCAAGGACAGCACCAACATCACGCTGCACGGCTTCACGGTGGACGGCAATGGCCTCGCCAACGCCATGCCGAGCAGCGGTGCGCCGAACCCGGACTTCGAGGGCGTCCTGGTGTTGGACAGCTCGGCGACGCTGGATGGGTTGACGATCGCCGAGGTGCGTGATCCGCTCAACCTGGACGGCACGCCGAGCGGCAATCAGCGCGGCAACGCGATTCTCGTCCTCAACACGGACGGAGAGGAACGCAGCGTCACCATCTCCGACAACCATTTGAGTGACTTCCAGAAGAATGGCATCACAGTCAGCGGCGCAGGTCTGTCGGCGACAATCTCCGGAAACGATGTCGAAGGTGCGGGCTTCCTGCCGGCGGCGAACGCGATTGCGCAGAACGGAATCCAGGTCTCGAGCGGCGCGGCCGCGACCATTACGAACAACACTATCAGCGAGATCGGTTACCAGCGCGGCGACTACGTCACCAGCGGTATTCTCGCCTACGGGGCCGCTGACGGAATCGCAATCAGCGGCAACACGTTCCACGGCGCGACTCTGGGAGGAGCTGCCCAGCCGACCACACATATCGGCATTTACGTCATTGGTGAGACCGACAACGCGGTGATCACCGGAAATGCGATGAACCATCTGACGCTCGGCATCATACTTGCCGACGACACCGACAGCCCGACGGTGAGCGGCAACACCTTCACCAACATGTTCGCGTCGGTGACCACCAACACGGGCACGCTCGCTACCTGGACCGGTGACAATTACGAGATCTATGGGGCCGACAACGACTCGCCGCTGAATTTCGTCGGCTCGTCCGGTGTCGATTACGTCGAAGGCACGAACTTCGGTGACGTCATCGACGGAGCCGGAGGTGACGATATCCTGAATGGCGGTGGAGGCGCCGACACGCTGTTGGGCGGCGAGGGCAACGATGACATCGATGGCGCGGCCGGCACCGACACGGCCGTCTTTGCTGGCGACCTCGACGACTACGACCTTTCCGGACTGATCGTCTCCGGCGGCGTCATTTCGGGCACCATCACTGGCCCGGACGGCATCGACACGCTGTCGGGCATCGAGACATTGAAGATCGGCGGGGCCATCGTCGTGTTGCCAGGGCAGTCGATCCAGGCGGCGATTGATGCCGCCGAAGCCGGCGATACCATCATGGTCACGGCTGGGACGTACAACGAGAACCTGACCATCACCAAGTCGCTCACCCTGCTCGGCGCCCAGGCAGGCGTCGATGCGACGGGGACGGCGCGCGTGGGCGGCGAAACGGTCATCAACGGCTATATTGGCAACAACAATCCGTATGCAGGCATCCTGGTGAAGGCCGATGGCGTGACCGTCGACGGCTTCGCGATCACCAACTTCTTCCGCGACGGCATCACGGTCCAGAATTCCGACGTCGCCACCTCGCCCGGCGAGAGCCTGCGGCACGACATCACCATCGCCAACAACTGGATCTACAAGGGCGATGTCGGAACCGGCACGTCGAACGGCCTGCTCTTTGGCGAGAATTACACCAACAACGCCAACAGTACACTCGATGCCACACTCGACAACTTGGTCCTCGACGGCAACTATATCGACGTCGGCACGCCGAACGCACGGCCAATTGCGTTCAGCAGCCAGTTCCGCGGCACGGGCGGCAGCTTCGTCGTCAGCGACATGGTGGTGAATGACAATACGGTGACGGCCTCGTCGGCGGGCGTGTCCATCAATTTCGCCCAATACGGCGCGCAGACCTTCACCAATGCGATGATCACCGACAATGACTTCCTCGGCAGGGTGAGCCTTTCCGGCGTGTCAGGCTCGATCATCACCGGCAACGATTTCGGGCAATCGACCTATCTCGGGATCGCCTCCTCGACTATCTCAAGTAACGAGTTCAATGCCGGTGCCACCTACAGCTATGCTCTCTATTTCGAAGGCTCGGGAAACGGCAATCCGACGCCGTCTTCCAATCTCACGCTCTCCGACAACAACTTCACTTACAACGACGAGGCGATCGCCCCGTCGGCCGGTTACGTCGCCGGCATCGCCTACGACATCGGTGCCGATGTCGCCACGATCGTGGTGGACGTTACGAATACCTTCAAGGATGTAGGTGCGATCACCGGGCTGCCTACTCTTGAGCAGGCCGGGCGTGCGACCGGCACGACCGGTGCGGATACGCTCGTCGGCACGACGCTTCCGGACGTTCTCAAGGGCAGCGACGGCGACGACGCGCTGACCGGAGGTGGGGGGGGCGACTACCTCCAGGGCGGCAGCGGCACCGACACGGCGTCCTACACCGACGCGGTGACGCCGGCGATGATCACGGCAGTTGCCGACGCCGATCCGTTCACGGTCGGCGACCAGCCCGGGTGGCAGGTCGCCACGAGTGGTGGTGAGGGAAGCGACCTTCTCACCGGCATCGAGGTTGTCGACGGCGTGGAACCCGGCGAGATCCTGCTCGTCGGCAATGGCGGCTATGCCACCATCCAGGCGGCGATAAATGCGGCCGCAGCCGGCGACACCATCTTGATCGCGAACGGCACCTATACCGAGAACGTCACCATCAACAAGGCTGGTCTGACCCTGCAGAGCGCCTCCGGTAACGCTGCCGACGTGGTCATTCAGGGCACTTTCCGGTCGGGCAATTCCATTCCAGACGGCACCACCGTGGGTGACTGGCTCGAGACGGCGGCAAGCTACACGGGGGCATCAGGCGCCGGCATTACCGTGTCCGCAAACGGCATCACGATCAAAAAACTGACCGTGACCAGTTTCGCGACCGGCATCGAACTGGGCTCCAACAATGGCCTGAGCCTCGATGGAGTCACGCTCGACGAGTGCGTGAGCGGCGTGCGCAAGGGTACCGCTGCGGTCGTCACCGACTTCACCATGACCGGCGGTTCGATCACCGACAGCTACCACGGCATGGCGATCTACGCCGCTACGGCGGCGGGCGCGTTCGACGATGTCACCATCGACGGCACCAGTTTCGCCCACCTCACCGAGAAGGGCATCTACGCCGAGCAGCTGAGCAACGCCATCATCACCAACATCACGATGAATGACGTCGGCGAGTTCGGCCGCGGCCCGGCCTTCGGCGCTGCCGGCAAGGGCGAGTACGGCAACGGCATCGATATCAACCTCAAGCACGGCACCTACGCCAACATCGAAATCAGCAACTTCATCTTCACCGATGTCGGCTCGAGCTCCGAGCCGGATATGGTCCCCCTCGACCTCGGCGCTGCCATTGCCATCAAGGCCCGCGACGACGGCTCCTACGCGAGTGTTCCGGCCAGCGCCTCCAATATCACCGTCCATGATGGCACGATCAACGGCACGAGCACGGGCATCCGCATCGGCGAGCCGGGCCAGAGCAATGCCGGTCCGGCCGTAACGGTCAGCGACGTCACTATCTCGGGTGCGGATGTGGCGCTCTACGACAACGTCACTCTGTCCTTGCTGTCGGTCACCAATGCCGACGATTCGGTGACCCTCGTCGGCGGCTCTGGCAACGACATGCTGGCCGGCACGGCTGAAGACGACACGCTGGTCGGCAGCGGCGGCAAGGACACCGCCGTTCTGTCCGGTGACTACGGTGACGCAACAATCTCCATTTCCGACGGCCACGTGGTCGTGATGACCGCTGACGGAGGCACCGACACGCTCACCGGCGTCGAGAAGCTGCAGTTCGCCGACCAGGCCGTGTGGCTGGTCGATCCTGCGGGCGTCAACGGCGCCATCAGCCTGTCCGCCGTCGTTGCCAGTGCCTCGACAAGCGACGTCCTCTTGCTGCTCGACGGCACGCATAATCTCGGCACGTCGACGCTCAATATCGACAAGACGCTGACCATCATCGGCCAGAGCGAGGACGGCACGGTCATCGATGCGTCGGGAATCGACGGCTACGGCATGCTCGTGACCGCCGACGGGACGAGTCTGTCCAACTTTACCCTCAATGGTCCCGCCGCGGCGCCGCTGGGCGGAAATTACGGCATCAAGGTCCAGCCCGATACCGGTGATCCGAGCGATCGTCTCGATGGGCTGACTATCGATCACGTCACCGTCCAGAACTCTGGCCGGTCCGAGTTCGACCTCAACGGCGTCATGAACGCCACGCTGTCCAACGTCACGGCGGACGGCATGGACACCGACGGCGTCGGCATCGCCTTGACCGACACGCTCAACGTGACGCTCGAAAACGTCACCACCACCGGCAACCTCTGGGGCTCGATCGGCCTTTATCCCACCAATATCTACTACGACCAGCCGATGTCGGGCGTGACCTTCACCGGTACGTTCACCCATGACGAGCCGATCGGCATCTACATCGACGATATCTCGGCCGTCAACGACCTGACCGGTTTGATTCTGCCGGCGGACTATGTCGGCACCGGCTGGCAGGTGACCAACGACGCCTATCGCGGCGCCGAGAGCACGCATTTCACGCTCATCTACGCCACCGAGGAAGACGCCGAGGCGATGGCGCTCTCAATTCAGGGCCCGCCCAGCGTCGTGAACACGCGTTCAGTCATCACCGCGCCCGACGGCACCATCGTCGTCAAGGAAGGCATGTCGCTGCAGGCGGCCATCGACGCCGCCGAGGCCGGCGACACGATCATGATCGCCGCCGGAACCTACACCGAGAACGTCACCGTCGACAAAGACGTGACGATTTTCGGCGCCAATGCCGGCATCGCATCCGACGGCGAACGCGGCGCCGAGTCGATCCTCAATGGCGGCTTCCAGATCACCGCCGACGGCGTCACCATCGACGGCATGGAGATCGTCGGTGGCCGCCTCGATTACGGATCACAGCGCTCCGGCGTCTTCATCAACGGCGCCCAGTCGGACGTCACTATCGCCAACAATATCATCGACGCGGGCAGTAGCGCCGAAGCGGATCTGCGCGGCATCCTGTCGACGTACGGTGCAAACACCGTGAACCTGCAGGTGACGGGCAACGCCGTCACCGGTTGGGCCTCGGGCATGTATCTCAACCCGGGCGTCAGTGCCTCGGCCATCCTCGGCAACTCGTTTGACGACAACGGCAACCACATCAATGTCGACGATCCCGACAGCCTGACCATCGCCGGCAACACCTTCGGCGCCTCGGTGGGCGCGAAAATCGGCGTCGGTGCCATGGATGCGACCGTTGATGTCGAAGCCGCTCTCGGACTGTCCGGCAACGCCTTTACGGACGGCACGCCGCCGCTCTCGATCTATCCTTATGGCTCCGCCGGTCAGCAGATCCTCGGCACGTCCGGGGATGATCGCTTCCGCGGCGACTATGGTTGGCCGGACGTCGGCCGCACTTACGAAGGCCGTGGCGGCGCCGACTTCATCGCCGGCGGCAGCGGCATCGATACCGCGCGCTATTCAGGGACGTTGACCGCCGCCGACATCACGACCGCGACCGACGTCAACGCCTATGCCGACGGTGATCAGGCGGGCTGGAGCATCGCCTCCGCGACCGACGGCACCGACGGCCTGATCGGCGTCGAGCGCGTCACCGACGGCAACGGCAATACCTATCTGCTGGTCGGCAGCGGCGGCTTCGCCGATGGCACCGCGGCCGCGGCCGCGGCGAAGGACGGCGACGTCATCCTGTTCGCGAACGGAAGCGGCAACTCCATCGACCTGTCCGGTTCGACGGAGAACGAGAACATCGAGATCGGAGGCTCCTCGAACGACACCGTCGTCACCGGCTCCGGCGACGATACCGTCCACGCGGGCGACGGCAACGACGTCGTCAAGACCGGCGCGGGCAACGACACCATCATCGGCGGCCAGGGCGGCGGCGACGACATCTACGACGGCGGCATCGGCGACGACACGGTCACCTATCCGTCTGCGAACGCCGGAGTCACGATCGATCTGCGGGCGGCCGACCGCTCCGCGACTGCCCTGTCCGGCGCCGACGGCGCCGGCGGCCCCAATCCCGACACGGTCGGCGACCTCTTGTCCGCCAACGGCTACTCACCGACGCTTGCTGTCGGCCTCGCCACCGGTGACGATATCGGCACCGACGTCCTGATCTCGATCGAGAACGCCACCGGCGGCTCGGGCGACGACACCTTCATCGGAAATGCGGGCGCCAACGTGTTCGACGGCGCCGGCGGCTCCGACACGGTCGACTACTCGGCTATTGACTCTGGCATCGGCCTCAACGTCACCATCGACTCCGACGACGGTGCCGGCTACAGCGCGCTCACCACGGCCGGCGGCTCCGACACGCTGATCCGGATCGAGAACATCGTCGGTACGCAACGCCCGGATTTCATCTCCGGTGACGAGTTCGCCAACATACTGCAAGGCAACGGCGGCAACGACGTGCTCGACGGCGGCGACGGCGTCGACGAGGCGCGTTTCGTCGGCACCGCCGTCGACAACCTGGCCAACACCTTCGACGCCGCGACCCTTCAGGTCAATGCCGGCACGCTCGGCCAGGGCACCGACACGCTGGCGAACTTCGAGACCATTCGCTTCTCGGGCTCGGACTCCGTCTTCGATGAAGACGACCAGGTGTTCACGATCAATGGCACGAACGGCAACGTCATCACGCTGACCGCCAAGGACGGCGGCGATGCCACCGAGAAAGGCGGCACGCTCAACGGCGCGGGCGGCCAGAACGCCACCGGCAACGTGCTCACCAACGACATCGACCTCGACGACGCGCACGGCGACTTGGTCGTCACGGCGATCAGCGGCGGCGGCACGGTCGGCACCGAGTTCGCCACCACCTATGGCTTCCTGACGCTCGGTGCCGACGGCGGCTATACGTACCGTATCAACGAAGACAACGCGACGGTGCAGGCGCTGAACACCGGCAGCATACCGCTGACGGAAACCTTCACCTATACGGTCTCCGACGGTGAGGACACCGCGACGGCGACGCTGACCATCGCGGTGCACGGCGCCAACGACTTTGCGGTGATCACCGGCGAGACGACGGGCGACCGCGACGTGACCGAGGAGAACGAACTCTCCGCCTCCGGGACGCTGACGATCGCCGATGTCGACGCCGGCGAGAGCTTCTTCGTGCCGGCGTCTGCCACGACCTCCTACGGCAGCTACACGCTGGATGAGAACGGGGCGTGGACCTATGCGCTCGACAATGGCGACCCGACGGTTCAGGCGCTGTCGGCCATCGAAACGCTCACCGACACCTTCACAGCGGTTTCGCAGGACGGCACGGCCTCGCAGGTCGTGACGATCACGATCGCCGGCACAAACGATGTTCCGGTGATCAGCGGTGTCGCGGTTGACGACGTGACGGAAGACGCCACGACTCCGGACCTGACGGCCGGCGGGGCGCTGACCATCGTCGACACCGACGCGGGAGAGTCGACCTTTGCGGTGCAAGCGGGTACGGCGGGCAGCAACGGCTACGGGACGTTCACGCTCGATGCGGCGGGGAACTGGACCTACACGGCGGACGGCACGCAGACGGCGATCCAGGAACTGGGCGCCGGCCAGAGTCTGACCGACACGTTCACGGCGGTGTCGAGCGACGGCACGGCGTCGCAACTCGTGACGGTGACGATCCACGGGACCAACGACGTTCCGGTGATCGGCGGCGATGCGACCGGCGACGTGACTGAAGATGCCACGACTCCGACTCTGACGACCGGCGGGGCTCTGACGGTCACCGACGCGGACGCGGGACAGTCGATCTTCGCGGTTCAGGCCGGGACGGTGGGCAGCTACGGGACGTTCACGCTCGAAGCGGCGGGGAACTGGACCTACACGGCGGACGGCACGCAGGCGGCGATCCAGCAACTGGGCGCGGAAGAGACGCTCACCGACACCTTCACGGCGGTCTCACAGGACGGCACGGCGTCGCAGCTCGTGACGGTGACGATCACCGGTGCCAATGACGGGCCAACGCTCGGCTTTGCGCAGGGCTTCGAGACGTCTTCTGACGGGATCTTTGATGGTGGCGACTACGGCGAGGTGACGGTCGTCGACGAATCGACGACTGCGCTGCAGACGCCGGATGGGTCGCACTATGCGATCCTGACGGAAACGGACTCCGGTCCGTTCACGCGCTTCGATGGCTATCGGACCGCCTTCGTCGACGGGCTGACGTCGGGCGTGAAGGTCTATCTGGACACGAGTTGGGGCGACGATCAGGGCTTCGAGTATTCGGTCGCGGCGAACGGCTCGGACGGCGCGCACCAGCGGGATTACATCTTCCACGTGGTCAGCACGGGAACCGGCGTTCTCCACGTCGGCGGCAACAACAACGCCGACGGGAACTCGAACGCTCCTGTGGCCAACTCGATCACGATCGCCCAAAGCGGCTGGTACACGCTGCAGCACGTGTTCCACGATGTCGGTGGTGTGCTGTCGGTGGACCTCAACTTGGTCGACGAGGACGGCACGGTCATTCACGTCGCGACCTTGTCCAGTCCGGCCGACACCATTCCGGCCGAGGTGGGTGGCAACCGCTATGGCTGGTTCACCAGCATCGACGTGCCCGGCGGGATCGCGGTCGATACGTTCACGCTGGGTTCGTTCAGCGGCGCGGTCGCCGAGGTGGTCGATGGTGCGCCGGACGAGACGAGCCATGAATACACGGCGAAGGGCGTCGTTCCGTTCCTGGACGTCGATCTGAGCGATGCCCATACGGTGTCGGTAACGTCGCCGGAAGGCGGCTTCGGTACGCTCGAGGCGGTTGTGGCCCCCGACGGGACGGTCGACGGCCAGGGCGCCGTGAGCTGGACCTTTGCGGTCGACAACGCCGCGATCGACCATCTGGCGGACGGCCAGGTGGTGACGCAGACCTACACGCTGACGCTGTCGGACGGCGAGGGCGGGACGGCGACGCAGGACGTGACCATCACGATCACCGGCACCAACGACGCGCCGGTCGTGTCCGGCGCGGTGGAAGGCGCGGCGACCGAGGACGGCGGAACCTCGACGCTCGATGCGCTTCTGAACGCCTCCGATGTCGACAATGCGACTCTGCTCGTAGTCGACGTTCCGAACGAGCTGCCGCCGGGCGTGACCTACAACCCGGCGACGAATTCCTTCACGCTCGATCCGACCGATCCGGCCTTCGACAGCCTGGCGCCGGGTGCCACGGCGACCGTGACGGTGGACTACGGCGTCTCCGACGGCATCACGACGACGCCGGCATCGGTCTCCTGGACGGTGACGGGCACCAACGATGGTCCGGTGGTGACCGGAACATTGAATGCCGACGCGAGCGAGGATGGTTCGATCGTGACCATCGATGCGCTGGCGAATGCATCGGATGTCGACGCCGGCACGACGCTCGTGGTCGTGCCGCCGGCCAGCCTGCCGGCGGGCGTCAGCTTCGTCGGCGACACCCAGGCGATCGACTTCGAGGACTACGCGCTCGGATCGGTGGTGGGACAGCAGGGATGGACGGATGGTTCCCCGTCGTCTCCCGCCAACGCCATCGTCGATCTCGAGGACGACCACGGAAACGTTCTGCGGCTGGCGAATGATCCGAGCTCCGGTGACTTCGCCGGACCGTACTCGCCCGTCCTGAGCGTGACGGCGGGTGAATCCGGCTCGGGCGCTGACGTCGACCGGGTCGTGCTGACGTTCCAGTTCAAGCCGGTTCAGGGTGTCGCGGACGGCTCCCGGATCGAGATCGATCTGGCGACCGGCAGCGACCGCAACAACTTCATGGCGCTCGAATACACGGGCGATCCCGCGGTCGGGCTGCGGCTGGCGATCAACTCGCCGCAGGCCGACGGGCACTGGACCAACGATTCGTTCGACTTCGCGACCGGCAACGTGACGCTGGCGTCCAACATCGATCCGACGCAGTGGCATACCGTGCAGGTGGTGGCCGACTTCAACGAAGGAAGCGACGACGACACGGTCAGCTACTATCTCGACGGCCACCTCGTCGGCACGGGCTCCACGTTCGAGAACTATCAGGAGTTCATCGTCGGCAAGTTGCACGAAGCAGCGGTCGCCGGGACGGCGGTTGGGCAGATTCTGTTCCGCGCCGGCGAGGCACCCAACAACCCGTTCTTGCAGGACGGCGCCGGCGGCAATCGCCAGGGCTTCTATATCGACAATGTCGGCCTGCAGACCTACAGCGGCGAAGCGAGCTTCCAGATCGATCCGTCGGATCCGGCCTATCAGCACCTGGCCCAAGGCCAGACCCAGGTCGTGACTGTCGACTACGGCGTCTCCGACGGCACGGAGACGACCCCGGCGTCACTGACGTTCACCGTCACCGGCACGAACGACGCCCCGGTCGTGTCCGGCGCGGTGGAAGGCACGGCGACCGAGGACGGAGGCTCTGCGACGCTGAATGCGCTTCTGAACGCCTCCGATGTCGACGACGGGACGACTCTGCTCGTCGAGCTTCCGCCGACACTGCCGGCGGGCGTGACCTACGACGAGGAGACTCACTCCTTCACGCTCGATCCGACCAACGCGGCCTATCAGAGCTTGGCGGAGGATGATGAGACAGTGGTGTCGGTGACCTATGGGGTCTCCGACGGCATCACGACGACGCAAGCGACGGTGTCGTGGACGGTGACGGGCACCAACGACGATCCGGTGATCTCCGAGTCCTCGCAGGTGACCGGGGAGGCGGTGGAAGCCGGTTCCCTCGACAATGTCGTCCAGGCGGGGACCAATCCGGCGGTGGCGAACGGCTTCGAGCCGACGGTCGATCTCGACTCGACCATCGGGCCGTGGCTGGCCCTCCATCCGACCGAGGTGGCGACGCTGCTCGTCACCGTGCTGGCGAATTTGCCGGCCGGCGCCACGATGGCCGATGCCATCGCCCAGGTGTGGGACTTCCTCGACGACACCTACGTGGCCGGGGGCAACTACTACGACGTCGAGGCGAACCTGCCCTTCGTCTATCTCGGCATCGAGTATGCCAAGTACCTGAACGCCGACGGCAAGCCGCTGACCGATGTCTTGGTCAAGTACTCGCCGGACGGCGCGCTTTATCCGCCCAACGGCGTGCCCGACCGTTTCCAGAGCATGCACGACAACCTGCTCGGCAATCTGAACGGCGGTGCGCTGACGGACCGCTTCGGCACCGCCTCACAGGAGCGGATTGACATCGACGCGGCGATGGCTGCGGCGTTCATTTCGGACCTGCAGAACAGGCCGTATTACGACGGCAACGAGCCGCACAGTGCGGCGGCCGTCCGCACCTTCGACGTCACCAATGGCTACCTGCCGGCGGCCTCCGGCCAGATGGTGGCGGACGACGTCGATTCCGACGCCGCGCTGACCTGGAGCGGCGACGCCGACGGCGACTACGGGACCTTCGCGATCACCGCCGGCGGCGCCTGGACCTACACGCTCGACAACAGCCGGCCGGCGACGCAAGCCTTGAAGGAAGGCCAGTCCGTCACCGACACCTTCACCGTCATGGTGTCCGATACCCACGGCGGCACCGACACCGAGACCGTCACCATCACGATCCACGGGGCGAATGACGCGCCGGTGGTCACGAGCTCGGTGCAGGCCGGTTCGGTCGAAGAGGACGCGACCCTGACGGCCACCGGCACGGTCACGTCGGAGGACGTCGATGCCGACGCGACGGCAAGCTACACCGGCGACGCCATCGGGACCTACGGGTCGTTCGAGGTCGACGCCGTGACGGGCGCGTGGACCTACACGCTCGACAATGCGGCACACCAGGCGCTGGTGGCGGACGAGGTCCACACCGAGACCTTCACCGTGACGGTGACGGACGACAAGGGCGCTACGGCGACGCAGGACATCGTCGTCACCATCACGGGCACCAATGACGTCCCGGTGATCACCAGCTCGGCGCAGGCCGGTTCGGTCAAGGAGGACGAGACGCTGACCGCGACCGGTCAGGTGAAGTCGAGCGACGCCGACGCCGGGGCGACGGCGACCTACAGCGGCAACGCGACCGGGACCTACGGGTCGTTCGAGGTCGACGCCGTGACGGGCGCGTGGACCTACACGCTCGACAATGCGGCGCACCAGGCGCTGAAGGCGGGCGACACCTTCATCGAGACCTTCCCGGTGACGGTGACGGACGACGAGGGCACGACGGCGACGCAGGACGTCGTCATCACGATCACGGGCACCAATGACGGGCCGACGGTGACGGGAGCATTGTCCGCGACCGCCGATGAGGGGGACCTCGCGCTCGCGCTCGACCTGCTGAGCGGGGCGTCCGACCTCGACGCCGGCGAGACGGTGACGCTGACGGTCACGAACGTGACCTATGCGATCGACGGCGGCACTGCGTCCGCGACGGCGCCTGCGGGCGTGAGCCTTGCGGGATCGACGCTGACGGTCGACCTGACCGACGCCGCGTTCGACCATCTGGCGGAGGGTGACAGCACGATGATCGTGGTGTCGTATGAGGTGCAGGACGCGCAGGGTGCGGTTGTGCCGCAGACACAGACGATCACCGTCACCGGCACCAACGACGCCCCGATCGCGACCGCGAACACCAATGCCGGCAATCCGGTGGTCGAGGGTGGCGTGTTCCCGGGCAATACCGCCTTCGCGGGCGATCCGAGCGCCGCGGGCAACGTGCTCGCCGACGACAGCGACCTCGACGACGGCGCCAGCCTCAGTGTGTCCGCGATCCGGGCCGGCACGGACGGAATGGATACGACCGTTCCGTCCGGCGGTGCCGACGCCGTCGTAGCCGGCAAATACGGCTCGCTGACCATCCACGCGGATGGCTCCTACAGCTATGCGCTCGACAACGGCGAGGCGGCCACCAACGCGCTGGCGCTCGGCGAGACCGGCCACGACGTGTTCACCTACACGATCACCGACGAGCACGACGCGACGACGTCGGCGACGCTGACGATCGACATCACCGGCACCAATGACGTCCCGGTGGCGACGATCGACGACAATTCGTCCGACGCGGTGAGCGAATCCGGCGTCCATCCCGGCAACACGCCGTTCGCAGGCGATCTGACCGCCACCGGCAGCGTGCTCTTGAACGACACCGACGTCGACGCCGGCGACTTGCTCAGCGTCTATTCGGTGCAGGGCCTGACCGCCAATGTTGGCCACGCCGTGGCCGGCATCTACGGCTCGCTGGTCGTCGATCAATACGGCCACTACACCTATACGCTGGGCGACGACAATCCCGCCACCCAGGCGCTCGCCCAGGATGAATCCGTCCAGGATTTCTTCATCTATTCGGTAACGGATTCCCATGGCGCCCGCTCGACCTCGTTCCTGACCATCAACATCACCGGCACCAACGACGCGCCGGTGATCACGGCGGATGTCGGTGAGGTGACCGAGGACATCACGGCGGTGCCGATCGGCGGCAACGTGCTCGGAAACGACGCCGATCCGGACGCCGGCGGCACCCAGACCGTGACGGCGGTCGACGGGAGTGCCGGCAATGTCGGCATCGACGTGTCCGGGATCTACGGCATTCTCCATCTCAATTCTGACGGCAGCTACACCTACACGCTCGACAACGCGCGGGCGGCGGTGCAGGCGATCGCCGACGGCGACGAGGTCGCGGATGTCTTCACCTACACCAACACCGACAACAACGGGGCGAGCACCACCGGCACGCTGACGATCACCGTCATCGGCACCAATGACGGTCCGGTGGCCTCGACGCCGATCGTCTCGACCGTGTCGGAGGATGCACCGGCCTACACGATCGATCTGCGGACGAACGTCACCGACATTGACCAGGGGGCGGTGCTGCAGGTGGTCGGGCTGGTCGGTCTGACGGCCGGCCTTTCGCTCGATGCCGATGGGCACACGCTGCACGTCGATCCGAACGCCTTTACGAGCCTCGCCGCGGGCGAAAGCGAGGTAATTCAACTCACCTACAGCGTCGTCGACGAACTCGGTGAATCGGTCGAGCACAGCGCGACCATCACGATCACGGGGACGAACGAC
>JAVDCA010000020.1 GCA_030848545.1 Astrobacterium formosum | reverse complement strand
ATCAGAAAGTGCCGTAAACCCTATAAAAATAGGGGTTTCTAGAACTTGACAAGGGACTTAAAATCCGTCGGCCATAAGTCCGTGAGGGTTCGAGTCCCTCCGCCCGCATCAAGATTTCAAGGGACGTGGTAGCCGCCGTCACTGATATTGTCAGCAGTTGCGCAGTTGGTCGCACCGCCATGGCGGCAAATCCAACGCGAGCGGTGCAGCGCAAGCGGCATCCCGGGTTATCCCGCCAGCGCCCTTTGGACCGCCGCCGGTTCGCGTTCGATCACGCGCAGGAAGGCGCGGGCGGCGCCTTCGGGGCGGCGGCGTCCTTGCTCCCAGTTCTGGACGGCATCGAGCTTGAAGCCGAACCGGGCGGCGAACTCGCTCTGCGACAGACCGAGGCGCTTACGGATGGCGGCAACGTCCACATCCTCGGGTACATGGGCGACAAAGTCCTCGCGGGCACCACGGGCGTATTCCAGCGCCTGCCGGGCGCCGCGCAAAATGCTCTGACCGGATTTAGACACGCCGCCTCACTCCCTTTCGATATTCCGCCGCCACATGCGCCAGAACATCGCGCAACTCATCCCTCTCGGCTTGGGAGAGGTTCGCCTTCTCGCCCTTACCGAAAATCGCCATCAGGAACACCGGCAGATCGCGCCCGCCGAAATAGGTGATGGCTCGAGCCCCTCCGCTCTTGCCCTTTCCCTTTGCGGCCCATCGGAGTGTCCGTGCACCGCCGGTGCCCGGCATCAAGTCGCCTGCCGTCGGATTTGCCGCCAGAAAATCGACCAGTTCCGCCCGCTCCGCATCGGTCAGCACCCGCCGTGCGGCGATGAGGAATTCGGAGTCTCGATCACTGCTTGCAGGGTAGGCCGTGTATACGCCATTGGCGGATAGCCTTCAAGAGGGACCCAAAACTACGCCGGAAAGTCTAGCACCTCGGCAGGCTCCCGGTTATCCGCTTCGAGTGCCGCTACGCCGCGCATATCGAGAACATGCTGGGTGCCCCCGCCATCAACCTGCGAAGCCACAGGCCCGGGCCGGAGGTCGATCCGCTGCCATGGCCGCATGGTTCGAGACGCGCTCCAAGGGGAACGCTCCTCATCATGAGGTCAGGGGGGGGGGGTCGCAAGCGCGCCGCGGTGCGGCTTATCCCGCCAGCCCCGGCACCGGCACCCCGAAGACGTTCGCGATCAGCACCAGGTTGAGGGCCAGCACCACCACCGTGGCGGCGATGGCCAAGTTCGTCGTCCGTCGGGCGTTGACGAAACGGCCCATCAGGTCGCGGCGGGACGTGAACATCAACAGCGTGATCATCGGCAGCGGCAGCACGATCGACAGCACCACCTGGCTGACGACCAGGGCCTGGGTGGCGTTGATGCCGAGCGCGACGACCACGAAGGCCGGCACCATGGTGACGAGGCGACGCAGCCATATCGGGATGCGGAAGCCGATGAAGCCCTGCATGATCATCTGCCCCGCCATGGTGCCGACCACCGAACTCGACACCCCGGAGACGATCAGCGAGACGAGGAACACTGCCGCCGCGGCGCCGCCCAGGAGCGGCGCCAGCGTATGATAGGCGGTCTCGATCTCGGCAACCTCGCTGTGGCCGGCGTGGAAGGCCGCCGATGCCATCATCACCATGGCCATGTTGACGAGACCGGCGACAGCGAGCGCGATGATCACCTCGCGATTGGAGATCGCGACCAGGCGGCGGCGCTCCTCGTCGTCGTTGACCTGGGTGCGCGACTGGGTGAGGCCGGAATGCAGGAAGACCGCGTGCGGCATCACGGTCGCCCCGATGATGCCGACGGCGAGCAGCAAGGCCTCGCCATCGGCGAGCCGCGGCACCACGAGGTGATAGGCGGCGGCGCCCCAGTCCACCGGAGCGATGACGATCTCGATCAGGTAGCAGAGGCTGATGACGCCGACGAGGGCGCCGATCACGAGTTCGATCGGGCGGAAGCCGCGACCCTCGACCATCAGGATCGCCCAGGTGACGGCCGCGGTGACCCCCATGCCGGCGAGGAGCGGCATGCCGAACAGGAGCGACAGGCCGATGGCGCCGCCGAGGAATTCGGCGAGGTCGGTCGCCATGGCAGAGATTTCGCTCGCCACCCACATCGCCCACACGACGGGCCGGGGAAAGTGATCGCGGCACATCTCGGCCAGGTTCTTAGCCGTGACGATGCCGAGCTTGGCGGACAGCGCCTGGAACAGCATGGCGATCATGTTGGCGCCGAGCACCACCCACAGGAGCTCATAGCCATACTTGGCGCCGGCCTGGATGTTGGTGGCGAAATTGCCCGGGTCCATGTAGGCGATGGAAGCGATCACCGCCGGGCCGAAGAAGGCGAAATAGCCCTTGAGATCGTGGCGCCGGCCGCTCAACACGTCGCGTGCCGAAGCGGCGGTGCGCTCGGTCAGCGACTGGGAAGTGGCCGGCTCGGACATGGGCTGCCTGGCTCCGACGACACACGGAATGTAGCCTAGGCTACACTTTCAAGCTATATATGTAATGTGACGTAGGAACTACAATATGTGCTAATCTGCTAAATGAAAATTTCATGGGGCTGAAACGACGGGCGGAAGCGGCTTTCGTCGCGTCGAATCGGCCGGGATGTGGCGAGGCCGCCATGGCGAAGACGACGTTGAAACGCGCCGGTGCGCCGGCCGGAGCCGGTGCCCCGATGTCGGCCACGGGGGGCAAGCTGCCGGCGGAGCGGGCACAGGCGCGCCGCTTCGGCAAGACGCGTTCGGCCCAGTCGAGCGCGGTTCTCGAGGATTATGTGGAGTTGATCGCCGACCTCCTCGCCGAATCCGGCGAGGCGAGACCGACCGACATCGCCCGCCGCGTGGGCGTCTCGCACGCGACCGCCATCAAGACCATCGCCCGCCTCAAGCGCGACGGCATGGCGACCTCGAAGCCCTACCGGGGCGTGTTCCTGACGCCGGCCGGAGAGGCGCTCGCCGAGCGCGTGCGGGTGCGCCATCGCCTCGTCGTGGACCTCCTCCTCGCGATCGGGGTGCCGGCCGAGGCCGCGGAGGCCGACGCCGAGGGTATCGAGCACCACGTCTCCGACGCCACCCTGAAGGTGTTCACCCAGTTCCTGCAGCAAAAGCCCTGAGGCGTTTCGGCGCCGTCATTTCTTGATCGTGTCTTGGCGGCGCGACTATAAGCCGGCGGGGCCGAACGGTTCCAGAGAGCGGAGCATGACATGACTGCGGCGATCACCGAAATCCAGGACGGCGATGTGGAGGCCGTCGTGGCGCTGTGGCAGCGCTGCAATCTGGTGCGGCCGTGGAACGACCCTGTCGAGGATATCCGTCTCGCCCGCGAGAGCGGCCACGGCGTCGTCTTCGTCGCCCGCCTCGACGGCTGTCTGGTTGGGGCCGTGATGGCGGGCCACGATGGTCATCGTGGCGCCGTCTACTATCTCGGCGTCGACCCCGCCGCGCGTCGCCACGGTGTCGGCCGCGCCCTCCTGGCGCGTGCCGAGGGGTGGTGCCGTGCCGGCGGGGTGCCGAAGATCAATCTCCTGGTCCGCAAGGAGAATCTGGGCGTGCTGTCGTTCTACGACACCCTCGGCTATCGCGACACCCACACGGTCTGCCTCTACCGTACCCTCGACGACGACAAGGCCGGGCACGAGGCCGCCATGAAGGACGCCTGGGCGGCGCGCGTGGCGCAAGGGTAGGGGACTTATTCCGACTTCAGCCGCCGCCGCAACAGCCCTTCATGGTGTGGATGCGCGCCGAGCCTTCCAGCGAGGCCGTGCGCAGCCGAAGTGCGTTGCCGACGACGCTGAGCGACGACAGCGCCATGGCGGCCGCACCGATCATGGGCGACAGAAGCAGGCCGAACACCGGATAGAGGACGCCGGCCGCAATCGGCACGCCGGCCGAGTTGTAGACGAAGGCCAGGAACAGGTTCTGGCGGATGTTGTCCATCACGGCTTGCGACAGCCGGCGGGCCTTGACGATGCCGGTCAAGTCGCCCTTGAGCAGCGTGATGCCGGCGCTCTCGATGGCGACGTCGGTGCCGGTGCCCATGGCGATGCCGACATCGGCGGCGGCGAGGGCCGGGGCGTCGTTGACACCGTCACCCGCCATGGCGACGACACGGCCCGCTCGGCGCAACCGTTCGACCACGGCGCTCTTCTGGTCGGGCAGCACTTCGGCTTCGACTTCGAGAATCCCGAGCTTGGCCGCCACCGCGCGGGCGGTGGTCATGTTGTCGCCGGTGAGCATGACGACCTGGATCTTCTCGGCGAACAGCGCACGTAGCGCCGCCGGCGTCGATGCCTTGATCGGGTCGGCGATGGCCAGGAGCCCTGCGACCTGGCCGTTGAGGGCAAGGAAGACCGCGGTCGCCCCGTCACCGCGCAGGCGTTCCGCTTCGGCATCGAGGGCGGCGGTCGAGATGTTCAACTCGGCGAGAAATTTGGCGTTGCCGAGGACGACCCGCTTTCGCTCCACCATGCCGAGCACGCCCTTGCCGGAGGGAGCGTCGAAACCCATCACGCGGGCGGTGGCGATGCCGCGCTCGGCGGCGGCGGCGGCGATGGCGGCGGCGAGCGGATGCTCGGAGTTCTTCTCGACGCTGGCCGCGAATTTGAGCACCGTCGCTTCGTCCTGTCCCTCGGCGGGCACGACCGCGACCACCTTGGGCTTGCCTTCCGTGAGGGTGCCGGTCTTGTCGATCACGATGGTGTCGACCTTCTCCATGCGCTCCAGCGCCTCGGCGTTCCTGATCAGGACGCCGGCCTGGGCGCCGCGACCGACCCCGACCATGATCGACATGGGGGTGGCGAGGCCAAGCGCGCACGGGCAGGCGATGATCAGCACCGTGACGGCGGCAACGAGGCCATAGGCATAGCGCGGCTCGGGTCCCCAGACGGCCCAGCCCGCGAAGGCAATGACCGCGACGGTGATCACCGTCGGCACGAACCAGCCCGACACCTGGTCGGCGAGGCGCTGGATCGGCGCCCGCGAACGCTGCGCCTGCGCCACCATCTGGACGATCTGGGCGAGCAGCGTGTCGCTGCCGACCTTGTCGGCGCGCATCACGAAGGCACCCGACTGGTTGAGGGTGCCGGCGACGACCTTGTCGCCCGCTCCCTTGCCGACCGGCATGGATTCGCCCGTCACCATGGATTCGTCGAGGCTGGAACGGCCTTCGAGGATCTCGCCGTCGACCGGCACTTTTTCACCGGGACGCACGCGCAGACGGTCGCCCACCGCGACTGTGTCGAGGGAGACTTCCGCGTCGTCGCCGGTCTCGCCGACGCGCCGGGCGGTCTTGGGGGCGAGGTCGAGCAGGGCGCGGATCGCCCCGGAGGTGCGCTCGCGCGCCTTGAGTTCAAAGATCTGGCCGACCAGCACCAGGAGCGTGATGACGGCGGCGGCCTCGAAATAGACCGCGACGGCGCCGCCATGGCCGCGGAACGCGGCCGGGAAGACGCCGGGCGCGAAGGTCGCGACGACGCTGTAGACCCAGGCGACGCCGGTCCCCATGGCGATCAGGGTGAACATGTTGAGATGGCCGGTCTTCACCGACAGCCAGCCGCGTTGGAAGAAGGGCAGGCCGACCCACAGGACGACCGGCGTTGCCAGCGCGAACTGGATCCAGTTGGACAGGGTCTGGTCGATGAACCCGTGGCCACCCATGAGATGGGCGCCCATTTCGAGCCCGAACACCGGCAGGGTCAGGATGGCGCCGATCCACAGGCGTCGCGTGAAGTCGATCAGTTCCGGATTGGGGCCGGCATCGGCGGACATGACGTCCGGCTCCAGCGCCATGCCGCAGATCGGGCAGGTGCCGGGACCAATCTGGCGGATCTGCGGGTCCATCGGGCAGGTATAGATGGTCCCCTCCGGAACCTCCTCGACCGGTGCGCCCTGGCCCGAGAGATAGCGCTCGGGATCCTTGGCGAATTTGGTCCGGCAGGAGGCGGCGCAGAAATAGTAGGTGCGGCCCTTGTAGGCGTGCTTGTGCGGCGTCGTGTGCGGATCGACGCTCATGCCGCAGACCGGATCGACAGCGGTGGAGGCGTCCGGCGCGGCGGTCGCAGCCGGGTGATGATCGTGGGCATGATCCTCATGCCCGTGACCGCCGCAGCACGAACCGGCAGCCTTGGTCTCGGCGTGCTCGGCATGACCGCCGCAGCAAGAGCCTTCCTTCGGCGCGGCCTTGGCCAGAAACCGTTGCGGATCGGCGACGAATTTGCCGCGACAGCCGCCGCAGCAGAAATAGTAGGTCGTGCCCTGGTACTCGTAATGGTGCGCCGTGCGGGTCGGATCGACGGTCATGCCGCAAACCGGATCGATGACCTTCGTGGCCTCCGGCTTGCCGTGTCCGCCACAGCAGCCGCCGGCGTGGTCGTGGTGGGGCGTGGTCCGATAGTCCTCGGTCATGGCGTCGATCCGCTTGATACCTATACCCTGTAGGGGTATATAACGGACATGAGGACAGAAGCCAAGGCCGCCGTGCTCAAACGGCTGAAAAGAATCGAGGGCCAGGTGCGCGGGCTCGTGCGCATGGTCGAGGAGGACCGTTACTGCATCGACGTGGTGACGCAGCTTTCCGCCGTGCGGGTGGCCTTGAGACGTGCCGAGGAGGAGGTGCTCAACGACCATATCGGCCATTGCGTCGAGCACGCCATCATGTCGGGCGACAAGGCCGACCAGCGCAGGAAGGTTGCCGAGCTCATGGACGTGCTCAAGCGCGCGGAACGATAGCACCGCCCGTCATTGCGGGGAGGCGTTACCACCTCACGCGATCGTCCCCTGCGTCATGTGCCAGCGTCGCGCCAGCGCGGCGCCTTTGCCGAGCGCCATGAGCTTGGCCATGGCGATGTCGCGGCGCATGGGGGCCATGCCGCAATTGGTGCCGGCGACGATCTTCTCGGGGGCGACGTATTTGGTCGCCTCGGCAATGATATTGGCGACGTCCTCGGGCGTCTCGACAGTGTCGCTCGCCACGTCGATGGCGCCGACGATGACGTCCTTGCCGTCGAGCAGGCGCAGGAGGCTCATGGGCACCTTGGCGTTCATGCATTCCACCGACACCTGGTCGATGCGGCTTTGCGCCAACGCGGGGAAGATTTCCTCGTACTGGCGCCACTCGGAGCCGAGCGTCGCCTTCCAGTCGAGATTGGCCTTGATGCCGTAGCCGTAGCAGATGTGCACAGCGGTGGTGCACGACAGGGAGGCGCTCGCCCGGTGCAGCGCTTCGATGCCCCAGGCCTTGACGTCGTCCATGTAGACGTTGAAGGCCGGCTCGTCGAACTGGATGACGTCGACGCCGTCGGCTTCCAGTGCGCGGGCTTCTTCGTTGAGGAGATCCGCGAAGGCGAACGCCAATTTGACCCGGTCGCCGTAGTGGGCGTCGGCGATGGTGTCGACGATGGTCATTGGCCCCGGCAGGGTGAATTTGAGCTTGCGCGTGGTGTGGGCGCGGGCGTGGCGCGCCTCGGCGGCATGGACGCGGCCCTTCAGCGCGAGGGCGCCGGTGACGGTCGGCACCATGGCTTTGTAGCGATTGTTGCGGATGCCCATCTCGACCTTGTGGGCGAAGTCGATGCCGCTGACGAGTTCGAGGAAGCCGTGCACGAAGTGCTGACGCGACTGCTCGCCATCGCCGACGATGTCGATGCCGGCGTCCTCCTGCTCCTTGAGGGCGAGCAGGGTGGCGTCGAGCTTGGCGGCGGCGAGTTCTTCGCCTTCGAGTTTCCACGGCGCCCACAAGGTGTCGGGCGTGGCGAGCCATGACGGCTTGGGCAGACTGCCGGCGATGGTCGTGGGGAACATGCTTCCTCCTGCCTGTCGTTGGCGGCGACCGGAGGGCGCCGCGATGGCATGCCGATGTATTTTCTAATGGGAAGCGAAGTCCGATCGCGCGCCCGTCGTCAACTGCCGGGTCACCCGCTCGGAGCGAAACGCCAGTCGTAGATCCAGTCGTAACGGTCGAGCAGGCGCCGGCCCCCCATGGCCCGCAGCGCCATGTTGCGCGCCAACGAGGCCGGCCAGCGGAAATGATACAGCATGTCGTTGCGGCGCGCGCCGCGCTGCACGCGGGCGGTGCGCGGCCCCCGTTGGGCTTCATAGTGCCGCAGGGCGGGCTCGATGTCGTCGCCGGCGTCGGCGAGATGCTCGGCGAGGACAAAGCCGTCCTCGATCGCCATGCCGGCGCCCTGGGCGAGGAACGGCAGCATCGGGTGGGCGGCATCGCCCAGGAGCGTCATGCGGCCATGCCCCCAGCTGGCGAGCGGCGGCCGGTCGTAGAGCGGCCAGCGCAGCCAGCCGTCCGGCAGAGCCAGGATGTCGCGCACGTGCTGCGACCAGAACCAGCGCGAGAAATGCGCCAGCACTTCGGCGCGCGCGCTCTCGGTGCTCCAGCCCAACGTCGCTGTATCGTCGGCGGCGATCGCCACCAGATTGACGGCGGTTTCCGCCTTGACCGGATAGGCGACCAGATGGGCCTTGCCGCCCAGCCAGAGATGGACGTTGCGGCACCGGTATTCGGGGGTGAGCGCCATCGCGGGCAGGGTGGCGCGCCAGGCGGTGCGTCCGGCGAAGCGCGGCGCCTCCTCGCCGAGACGCTCGCGCAGCGTCGACCAGACGCCGTCGGCGCCGATCAGGGCGATGCCGTGGCGATCGGTCAGGCGGTCGCCGCGGCGGCACTGCACGGTGACGCCGTTAGGGTGGCTGACGAAGCTCTCCACCTTGAGGTCGAGCTCGATCTCGATGTCGGGATGGGCCTGGGCGGTGTCGAGCAGCGCCGCCTGCAGGTCGCCGCGATGGGCGGCCCAGTAGGGTGAGCCGAACCGCAGTTCGGCGTCGCTTCCGAGCGGAATGTCGACGATCGCCCGGTTGCGCTGGCTGCGCACCCGGATGGCGTCGATGGCGACCGCCGTCCGGGAGAGCCGTTCGCCGGCCCCGAGGGCGATCAGGATGCGGGTGACGTTGGGGGAAAGCTGCAGCCCGGCGCCGGCCTCCTCCAGCCGGTGCGCCTTGTCGACGACGACGACCCGAAAATTCTTACGAACCAGTGCCAGCGCCGCCGACAATCCACCGATGCCGGCGCCGGCCACGATGACGGTACGGGAGGATCCGGTGGCGCGATGCAAGGTCGATCAGACGGTCACGGGGTCGGGGAGGGCACATTCGGGTGGTCGGGACTGCGACGCTCCGAGGCCCGCATCATGACGATACAAGGTAGAACAGTAGGGGCAGACGATTTCATTGTCCGCCCCCATGTCGAGGAACACGTGCGGATGGTCGAAGGGCGGCGTCGCGCCGACGCACATGAATTTGCGGGCCCCGATCTCGATGATCGGCAGGCCGGCATCGTTTTGGAAGTGTGGAACAACGCGATCCGCCATGGTGTCTTTCCTGCGACGGCCGATGAAGCCATTAGGAGCGGGACCATACCGTCCCGGCGCGGCGATTCCTAGACCGCCTTGGTCCTCCTTGGCCCAGACATTCTTCACCAAGATGCGGTGTTCTGGTCGGTCGGGGGCGGCTTGTTCGCAATTCCGACACGCCTCACTTATGTAATGCGGACGGGGGATTGGAAGGGCTGGTCCAGGCAATGTCGAGAACGCCCGAGCGTGATCCGGCGCCGGTGCGGCCGCCCCGATGGCGGTTCCATCTCGGGCTGCCGGTCATCCTTGTGCTGGCCTCGCTGGGCGCCGGTTTGGCGCTGCTGCCACAGGGATTCGATGCCGGCTGGCTGCTCTATGCCCAGGATGAACCCGAACTCCTCGCCGACCGCATGGTGGCGAAGACCCTGACCCCGGCTCTGGCCGGGCAGGAAATCGCCGCCGCGCTCGATGCCGGCGATGCCGATCTGGCGGAGAGCTTTGCGACGCTGGCGCGCGAGCGCGGCATCGCCATCGCGCCGGCGCTCGCCGAGCGCGTCGACGTGGCGGTCAGGGATGCGGCCGGATTGTCCCATCAGGCCCGGACCTTTGCCCATGGTTTCGTCACCGGTGAACCGGACGACATGGTTGGCCTCGCCGGCACGGCGCTCGGAGACCTGTTCGTGTTCGGCGACATCCGCGATGCCGTGCGCGAAGGCGTGCGCTATGCCCGTGGCGAAGCAACCGACGAACTGGTCCTCGGCCTCGCCTGCGTGGGACTGGCGGTCACGGCCGGTACCTATGCGTCGCTCGGTGCCGGTACGCCGGCGCGCGCCGGCCTCTCCCTCGTCAAGGCCGCGCGCAAGACCGGCCGGATGGGGGCCGGGCTTGCCCACTGGATCGGCCGGGCCGTGGCTGACGTGGTCGATCTCACGGCTCTACGGCGTGTATCCGCCAATGCGTCCTTCGCCCAGCCGGTCATGGCGGTGCGCGCCGCCCGCGAGACGGTCAAGCTCGAACGCCTCGGCCGGCTCGCCGATCTCGGCCGCGACGTCGGCCGGGTGCAGCGCACCGCCGGCACAAGGGCGACCCTCGAGGGCCTGCGGGTTGCCGAGGGACCGCGGGATGTCAGCCGTCTCGCCCGCCTCGCCGAGGCCAAGGGGACGAAGACGCGCGCAATCCTCAAGCTCGCCGGCCGCAGCGCCCTGGTGGTAACCTCGGCGCTGATGACGCTGGTCAGTTGGCTGTTCACCGTCCTGATGGTGCTGTGGTCGTTTCTGGCGACCGTCAAGAGCACCACCGAACGCTGCACCCGCCGCGTCCTCAAGTGGCGCAAGGCGCGGCGGCAGCGGCGTCTCGCGGCCGCCGGGGTGGAGGTGATTCCGCCGGTCAGGCGATGGCGGCTCCAGCGAGGGCGCACAGAAGGACCACCAGCCAGGGCGGCGTGCGCCACATGAACAGAAGCAGGAAGGCGACGGCCCCGAGGGCGAAATCCGCCGGCGCCAGGATGCCGGCCGTCCACACCGGCTGGTAGAGCGCCGCGAGCAGGAGCCCGACCACCGCCGCGTTGGTGCCGCGCAGTGCCGTCTGGGCGGATGGCGCCCGGCGCAAGCTTTCCCAGAACGGCAAGGCGCCGGCCACCAGCAGGAACGAGGGCAGGAAAATCGCCGCAAGGCAGATTGCGGCGCCGATCCAGCCGTTGGGCACCGGTCCGGCGACGGCGCCCAGATAGGCCGCGAAGGTGAACAGCGGACCAGGAACCGCCTGGGCGGCCCCATAGCCGGCGAGAAACAGGTCGTTGCCGACCCATCCGGGCGGCACCACCGCGGCCTGCAGCAGCGGCAGGACCACATGCCCGCCGCCGAACACCAACGAGCCGGCGCGGTAGAAGGCGTCGACGAGCGCGATGGTGTGGCTCGGGACGGCGGCTGCCAGGAGCGGCAGGGCGATCAGCAGGGCGAAGAAGAGCGCGAGCAGGACGGCACCGGTTTTTCGACTGGCGCGCAGCGGCACATGTTCCGGCATCTCTGCCATCTCGGGACGCGCCAGGACGAGTCCGGCGGCGCCGCCGAGCACGATGGCGGCGATCTGTCCCGCGGCTGAGGGAATAGCGATGACGAGAACGGCTGCGGCCACCGCGACGCTGGCGCGCTCGCGGTCGGGTGCGAGCGATCGCATCATGCCCAGCACCGCCTGGGCGACCACGGCGACGGCGGCGATCTTGAGCCCGTGCAGCCAGCCCGAGCCGGCAAGATCGCCGAAGGCGTCGATCCCATAGGCGAACAGCGTCAGGGCGATCGCGGACGGAAGCGTGAATCCGATCCACGCCGCCATTGCGCCCACATAGCCGGCGCGCATCAATCCGATCGCCATGCCGACCTGGCTCGACGCCGGGCCGGGCAGGAACTGGCACAGGGCGACGAGGTCCGCATAGGCGGCTTCGCCGAGCCAGCGGCGGCGGACCACGAACTCGTCACGGAAATAGCCCAGATGGGCGACCGGCCCGCCGAATGACGTCAGGCCGAGGCGCGAGAACACCGACAGGACCTCGATCGCGCTCGCTTGCGCCGGCTCGCCGGCCGTCCTGCCTGACGTGTCCTGCACGTCGTCCTCCCTGAAGCGTCGCACGGATCGGTCTGGCCATGACGCTTCCTGCCATAGACGGCGGACATTACAGCAGCAAGGCGCTTACCGGCGTTGGTGCCGTTGTGAGGTCTATTACACGCACGGAATGCGTGAATACTACGTGGTCGCTTGTTGTTTCGAGTATTTCTAATCCGTGGCTTCGAGTATTTCCAAACTAATACTGTTGCGTCGTGACACGTGAAAGCCTAGTCGAAGTTCCCGAACGAAAAGGCCACAGCAAACCTGCTAGGCGCGCGTCGAAAGACGCTCGGCGCTACGGCAGGGTCGTGTCCGGCCGGAAGGAACGAGTATGTCCGACGCGCTACTGAACCAGGTGATGGTCGTCGATGCCGGAACGGTGCTGACGATCGGCTACGAAGACTGCATCCGCTATCACGGCCTCAC
Source organism: Astrobacterium formosum (assembly GCA_030848545.1). Classification (GTDB taxonomy): domain Bacteria; phylum Pseudomonadota; class Alphaproteobacteria; order Rhizobiales; family Xanthobacteraceae; genus Astrobacterium; species Astrobacterium formosum. The sequence continues at coordinate 134,872 of JAVDCA010000020.1, read as the reverse complement.
CAGCATTGGCGGTGTTGCCCTCGGATTCCGCCTCGTCCAGCGGGCGATCGCGGATCTCTCACCGGACGCGCCTCCGGATCGCGCCGGCATTGCGGTTCGCACCGCCTTTCCGGGCCCCGGAGTCCGCGACGCCGTCGAGATGATCACCCGCGCGGTGAGTCGCGGAGCCTATGTGGTCGATCTCGATGCCGGGCCGGCGAGCGCGCCGCCGGCGCCGAAAGGCCGCCTGTGGTTCGAGGTGGAGATCGCCGGCCACCGCCGCGCCTATGTGGCGCCTGATGGAGCCATGAGCGCCGAATTCGTCTCACTCGGGCGCAAGTCGCAATCCGCGAATTTGAACGGCACGGACGCGGCGCGCTGGACGGCGCTCAAGGAAGAGCTGGCGGCGACCATCATGGGCCTCAAGCCGGACGACGTCCTGCTGCCGGCCTGAGAACCGCCATGCCGACGCGTGTCGCCTGGCATCGTGCCGCCGTCCCGCTCATAGTGGCGGTTGCGTTCATTGCTGCCTGGAGCCTCGGGATCGCGCTGACCGGCGTCTCCCGGGCCCTGCTGCCGTCGCCCACCGCGGTTCTTGGTGCCGGCCTGGAGCTCGTGGAGGGCGGCGAACTCGCCAGGCATGTACGCGTGAGCGCGCTGCGTCTTCTGATCGGCTTCCTGTTGTCGGTGGCGCTGGCATTGCCGATCGCGATGCTGTTCGCCCGCCTGCGCGGCCTGCGAGCCGTCCTCGAGCCGCCGCTCGAATTCCTGCGTCAAGTGCCGCCGCTTGCCATGATGCCGCTGCTCATCCTCTGGCTCGGCATCGGCGAAGCCCAGAAGGTCGGCATCATCACGCTCGCCTGCTTCTTCCCGGTCTTCCTCGGCACCCTCGGCGGCATCGCCCAGTGCGACCGAAGGCTGATCGAAGTCGGGCAGGTGGCAGGACTATCGAAGGGCGCGATCCTGTGCCGCATCGTCATGCCGTCGGCTTTGCCATCGACCGTAGTCGGCCTGCGCATCGCGCTCGGCCAGGGCTGGCGCGCTCTGGTGGGCGCCGAGCTCGTCGCCTCGTCGGCGGGGCTCGGCTACATGATCGAGGACGCCCAGAACCTCGCCCGCACCGACATCGTCATCGTCGGTGTGCTGGTGATCGGCACGCTGGGGCTCGCCAGCGACTGGGCGTTCCGGCGTGCCATCGCCGCCACATGGCCGTGGGTCAAGGTCGATGGGGGCGACGGCGATGCCTAGCTGCCGCGGTCTCGGCAAGACGTTTCGCATCGACGGACGCAACGTCGTCGCGCTGCGCGACGTCGATCTCGACCTGCCCAGAGCGAGCATCTCTGTGTTTGTCGGCCCGTCGGGTTGCGGCAAGACCACGCTTCTGCGTCTGCTCGCCGGCCTCGAACAGCCCACGAGTGGCGTCATTTTGCGCGACGGCGCCGAACCGTCGCAAGCCGCGGCGGAGCGTACGCGGGTCGGCTATGTCTTCCAGGAGCCGCGACTGATGCCGTGGCTCAGCGTCGCTCGCAATGTCGGCTTCAACCTCGAAGGCCGGCTGCCGAAGGTGGAGATCGCCACCCGCGTCGCCGACATCCTGTCGATCATGGGGCTGACGACGTTTGCTTCCGCGCGGCCCGACCAACTGTCGGGCGGCATGGCGAGCCGTGTCGGCCTAGCGCGGGCACTGGTGTCGAACCCCGATCTGCTGCTGCTCGACGAACCCTTCGCCGCCCTCGACGCCATGACGCGCCGGCGGCTCCAGGCCGAATTGGTGGCGCTGTGGCAGCGCCTCTCTCCCACCATCGTGTTCGTCACCCACGACGTCGAGGAGGCGGCGCTGCTCGCCGACACGGTCTATCGCATGGAGAGCGGTGCCATCGTGGCCCGTTATCCCAACTCCATTCCGAGGCCGCGCGACGCCACCGACGCCGGCATCGTCGCCCTGCGCCGGGCGATCCTTGCCGGCCTCGAAGAGAAAGCCGAACCGACCTCCGTCCAGCCTTCGACCTTGAAAAGAGGAACTGCCTCATGAAGACCCTGCTGCGATCGGCCCTGCTCGGCCTCGCCGTCGCGGTGGCGGCGACGTCCGCCCCCGCACAGACCCTTTCGACCCTGCGCGTCACCTATGTGGCGGCACCGTTCAACGTGCCGTCCATCGTCATGCGCGCCAAGGGATATCTCGACGAGGCGTTCAAGCCCCTCGGCATCAAGATCGAATCGCCGGAGATCACCTCCGGCGCCCACCAGATGCAGGCCCTGGCGGCCGGCGAGATCCACATCGCCAGTGTGCTCGGCGGCTCGTCGGCGATCCTCGGCCGCGCCAACGGCATCGACGTCAAGGTCATTGCGGCCTACAGCCGTTCCCCCAAGGCGTTCATGATCCTGACCCGTGCCGACGGCCCCGCCGACGTCAAGGCGCTCAAGGGCAAGACGGTCGCCGGCCCCAAGGGCACGACGCTGCACCAGTTGCTCGCCGCCGCGCTGGCGAAGAACGGCATGCGGCTCGCCGACATCGAACACATCAACATGGACCTGCCGGCGGCGCGAGCAGCTCTCATCGCCGGCAAGGTCGACGCGGCGACGCTCGCCGGCAACAATGCCCTCGCGGTCGAGAAGGCCGGCGGCCGCGCACTCGCGACCGGCGCCGGACTGATCGAGCCGACGACGGTGATCGCCGTGCGCGGCGATCTGATCGACAAGCGCCCCGACGTCGTCGCCGCCTATCTTTCCGCCCATCGCAAGGCGCTCGCCTTCATGAAGAGCAACCCGGACGAGGCCCTGGCGCTCGCCGCTGCAGAGCAAAAGATCGACCTCGCCGACGCCCGCACGATGATGACCTATTACGATTTTTCCCTGCGCTTCACCGACCGCGACGTCGCCAATCTGGCCGCCGACCAGGAGTTCATGGTCGAGGCCGGCATGCTCAAGACCAGGATCGACATCGGCCGCGACCTGATCGCTCCCGGCGCCTTCAAGCTCGATTGAAGCTAATGGATTCATTCGTCATTGCGAGCGCAGCGAAGCAATCCAGGGTTCGCGAAGAAAGAGCTGGATTGCTTCGTCGCTTCGCAATGACGATACCGCTTTTCAGCCGTGACCATGAGGTGATGCATTGAGTGTTCCCGTACAATTCCTCACCGTTCGCGACCAGGACGGCCTCGTCGCCATCGGCCGCGACGATCTGGTGCGCTATGCCGGGCCGGCGCAGATCGTCGCGTCGGCCCTGTGCCTCAGGCTGTTCGACCGCGCCTTCCGCGATCTCTCTCCCGACAAGCCGCCGCACCGCGACGACATCCGGGTGCTGGTGGCCTTTCCGGGCGACGGCATTCTCGATTGTGTCGAGATGATCACGCGGGCGCGCACCCGCGGCCGACTGACCATCGATGTCGGTGCCGGGCCGGCGGAGGCGCCGCCGGCGCTGGTCGGCCGGTTCTACTTCGAGATTGCGATCGCCGGCCGCCGCCATGGCTACCGGCTCGCCGATGGCTTCTTCACGCCGGCCTTCGTCGAACTCGTCAAGCGGCACCAGGATGGCGGCGGCACGCCCGCCGAGCGCGAGGAATACCAGCGCGCCAAGCACGACCTCATCGGCCGCCTGCTCGGCGCCGCCGACGAGGCGTTGTTCGTCGCATGCGAGATCTGACGCCGGTCGCTTCGCTTGGCCCCGGAGTGACGAGACCGAACGCCCGAATCCTCTCTGCGCCGGCCCGGCTTGGCATCGCCCGCCGGAGGGGCTACACGGCGTCGGTGTGAACCGGTGTCATTTCCCATGCCCACATTCATGAACGGCCCGGTCGAGATCGCCTATCTCGATCAGGGTGAGGGCGAGCCGATCGTCCTCGTACACGGTTTTGCCTCCACCAAGGAGGAGAACTGGGTCCATCCACGCTGGGTTACGACCCTGACCCGCGCCCATCGCCGCGTCATCGCCCTCGACGACCGCGGCCACGGGGCCTCCACCAAGCTCTATGAACCGGAGGCCTACCACTCGGCTTCCATGGCCGATGACGTGCGCGCCCTGATGGATCATGTGGGCATCGGCCGCGCCGACGTCATGGGCTATTCCATGGGGGCGCGGATCGCCGCCTTCCTGGCGCTCGAACATCCGCAGCGCGTGCGCTCTTTGATCCTCGGCGGCCTCGGCATCAAGCTCGTGGAGGGCGTCGGGCTGCCGGAAACCATCGCCGAGGCCCTGGAGGCGGGCTCGCTCGCCGACGTCACTGACGCGCAGGGGCGCGTGTTCCGCGCCTTCGCGGAGCACACGAAGTCCGATCTTCGCGCACTCGCCGCCTGCATTCGCGGCACTCGCCAGACCCTGACGCCGGCGGAGGCGGGGCGGCTCGAGCCGCCGGTCCTGATCGCCGTCGGCACCGAAGATCCGGTGGCGGGTTCGGCTGCGGGGCTCGCCGAATTGATCCCCGACGCCCAGGTGCTCGACATCGCCGGCCGCGACCACATGAAGGCGGTGGGCGACAGGACCTACAAGGACGGGGTCCTGGCGTTCCTGAGCGGCCGCCCCTGAGGCCGCGCTTCTGACCGGTGCATTGCCGTTTTACCTTGTGGATCAAATTGTTGTCGCCGGGGATGAAATCCCGATGGCAACCATCTCGGCACCTCACCATCTGTGCTAGGATCATTCCCCCCGAGGGGACCTCTGATCGCCTGGAGACGACGACCATGGCCCAAACACAAATCAAGCGGATCGACCTCCTTGAGCGTGTCGACCCGGTATGGACGCGGGTTCGACAGGAAGCCGAGGCCGTGGTGCGCGCCGAACCCGAACTCGGCAGTTTCATCTACGGCTCCATCCTGCACCACGATTCGCTGGAAAAGGCGGTGGTGCATCGCGTCGCCGAACGCCTCGACCGTGCGGACGTGTCCGGGGAACTGATCCGCCAGGCCTATCGCGGCGCGCTCGAGGACGAGCCCGCCCTCGGGGATGCGTTCCGAGCCGACATCGTCGCGGTGTTCGACCGCGATCCCGCCACCAATCGCTTCATCGAGCCGTTGCTCTACTATAAGGGCTTCCATGCCATCCAGACGTACCGCCTGGCCAACTGGCTGTGGCGCCAGGGCCGGCGCGATTTCGCCTATTATATGCAAAGCCGTGCCTCGGCCGCCTTCCAGACCGACATCCACCCGGCGGCACGCATCGGCCGCGGAATCTTCCTCGACCATGCGACCGGCCTCGTGGTCGGCGAAACCGCGTCGATCGACGACGACGTCTCCATCCTGCACGGGGTCACGCTCGGAGGCACCGGCAACGAGACCGGCGATCGCCACCCCAAGATCCACCGCGGCGTCATGATCGGCGCCGGCGCGAAGATTTTGGGCAATATCGATATCGGGCATTGCGCCCGCATCGCCGCCGGCTCGGTGGTACTCAAGCCGGTGCCGCCCAACACGACGGTCGCTGGCGTTCCCGCCAAGGTGGTCGGGGAGGCGGGATGTTCAGAGCCGTCACGCGCCATGGACCAGATGCTCGACGGGCCGGGTCTCGGCTGAGGTTGCGTCGAAGAATTTTCCCTGGCGAATCATCGACGTTGAACGCATTGAGCAATTCACCAGGGCAATGATCCAGCGCCCGCCCGCCGTTTCGCAAGCGGTGGGATGGCGCTTACGGATCGGATGGCCAGAGGAGTCTTCGGTGGACGTCAAGGAAATCAGAGAGCTCGATACCTATCTCAAGAAGCTGTTCGGCAATCCCAAGATCCGCGTGGTGCCGAGGGGCGGAGAGGTGGCATCGTTGCTGGTCGGCGAGGACGAGCTCGGCGAGCTGACAGCGGACGAGGACGAGGGCGAGCGCTCCTACAATCTGCGCGTCGTCATCCAGCTCGGCAGCGATCCGAGCATCCAGCCCATTCCGGCGCTGTCGGCCTACCTGCGCCGGCGTTTCGACAACGACAAGATCCGCGTCGTATCGCGCCCCAAGAAGACGGATTCGTTCGAGGCCTATCTGGGCGATGAATTCCTCGGTGTCCTGTTCATCGAAGAAGCCAAGAAGAGCCGCAGCTATATCCTCGAACTACCGATTCTTGACGTGGATCTCGCCGGCTGACCGCGCCGGTCAGCGACTGCGCGGGCCGACCAGCCGCTCACTCAGCTGGTCGATGCCGTCGGCGACGGCGCGCCATTCCTCCAGCCAATCGCGTGGGAAGCGCACCGACATGTCGGCGCCCCCGATGCGGCGGTCGTGCAGGCAAATGCCGGGCGTTCGCGGCCCGGTGCGACGCGAGCAGCGGGCTGCGAAACGCTGCGGCGCCGCCGTATCGACGACGAGATCCTCGCCCTGGTAGGGCGTACCGTCCCGGAAACTGAATTCAGAGAGCCCGTCCGGACGCTGCCTTGCCTCGCCACTGGTGTAGCGCGGGTAGATGACCGCGACGCGCTCGCCGGGCGGAAGCGCCGTCGCGGCCGCGATGGTCACGAACAGGCGGTCGCCTGCTGTTTTGGCCGCCGGATCCGGCGGTGCGAGCGACGGCCACAGGAAGGCCAGGTCGATACGCTCCTGGCGGCCGGCATGGCGCTGGACGGCGGTGCGGATGGCCTCGGGGGGCACATTGAAGACCTCGTCCGCAATGACGATCGGCAGCGAAGGGGCGCCGGCGACGGTCGTTGCCGGCCAGCTCGGCCACAGCACATAGGCGACGAGCCCAAGCATCAGCGCCGCCGACAGCGACAGAGCGAGGACCGGCAGGATGAGCCTGACGCTGCGGCGGTCGGCACGGGGGGCGGTCTGGCGTCGGAACAATTCGAAGGCCATGCGGTGATTCGGGAGGGGCACTATGCCATGGGGGGCCTGTCTGTGGGGAAGCTGGGCCATGGCGCGCCTGGGCGGCGTTTACCCTTTCTTAAGGATTTGGTGGCGCCGGCGGGGGTGATCCGGCACATCTTATGGGGCATCCCGATAGGCGCATCGCCCCATGATCGAAATATCGCCCCAGTCCGTGCAGCAGTTCCTCGCCCTGGCGATCGGGTTTGCCGTGGCGGGCGCGATTTCCACTGGCTACCAGCTCGTTACCCAGCGGCCGGTGAGCTTCCGTCTGCTCGAGCAGGGGGCTCACGCCAGCACCTTCGCGGCCGTGCCCATGCTGGTGTTCGCGGCACCTTTCATCATCATGCGCAACACCTTGCGGGGCCGCCGCATCGAGGGCCGTCGCTTCGAATTCGTGATGATCGCCACCGTCATCGCCGGCGTCTGGAGCATTTTTTCCGGCACCGTGGTGGTGATGATGCTGGAGCAGGTGAGCCAGTTGCTCTCCTGACCGTCAGCCGACCGCAGGTTCGGCCGGTGTCGAGCGAGCATCCGAACCCCAGATAAAACCTCACCGCGTGCATGGACTTGGCGGCGTACGCCGAACTATTTTATCCGCCTCGCGGCGGTCGTCGCGGACACCGTGGCGTTGTGGGGGAGACGGAATGGCGGTCTACGAAATCGACGGCGTGCAGCCGGAATTCCCGGGCGAGGGTCAATATTGGGTGGCGGACACCGCCGTCGTGATCGGGCGGGTGCGCCTCGGGCGCGACGCCAGCGTGTGGTGGGGCGCGGTCCTGCGCGGCGACAACGAGTGGATCGAACTCGGCGAGCGCTCCCAGATCCAGGACCAGTCCATGGCCCACACCGATCCGGGCTACCCGATCGTGATCGGCAGGAATTGCGTCATCGGCCACCAAGTCATGCTGCACGGTTGCCGGATCGGCGACAACAGCCTGATCGGCATGGGGGCGATCCTGCTCAACGGCGCCAAAATCGGCAGCAATTGCCTGGTGGGGGCCGGCGCTGTCGTCACCGAAGGCAAGGAATTTCCCGACAATTCGCTGATCGTCGGCGCTCCGGCGCGGGTGATCCGCCAGCTCGACGACAAGGCGAGCCAGATGATCGCCCGCGGCGCCGACGTCTATGTCCGGCGGTGGAAGCAGTATGTCGAGGGGCTCAAGCGCATCGGTTGAGCCCCGACGAAACCGTGCTTCGGCACAAAGCCCCCCAAAAAGGGGTGCGGCCAGCCTCTGGGGAAAGGCTGGCCGCGCGCGAACCGGTCTGGGGACGGGGAGGGTGGGGACGTGACCGGGACGCGAAACTCCTATTCGTTGTTCAGCGCGACGTCGCTGTGGCGACGGCGGGGCGCGGATCGCCGAGCGATACCCAGGAATTGGGATCGGCCTGCGCCTGGCGTTTGACGAAGCGATAGCCGGTGGCCGACCACAACAGGACGTCCTCGTTCTGGTTGTCGAGGATGTAGTCGCCGCGGTCGGTCTTGACGGTGAGGACCGCGTGGCCCTCGTCCTTCTTGTCGCGCACGACGGTGATCAGCAGCGCTTCGCGCGGCCAGCCGGCCTGGATCAGCATGCGCCGCTTCAGGAGGACGTAGTCCTCGCAATCGCCGTAGCCGTCGTCGGGATAGGACCAGCGTTCCACCACGCCCCAATGCTCCGCATCGGTGATCGGCTTGACGGTTTCATTGACCCACTTGTTGACGCGGACGAGGTCCTTCCAGGCCTTGCTGGACAGGATGACGTCGCGTGGCGGCGACGGGCGGACGTCGCATTCTGCCGGCGTGACGGAGCAGAACTCGACCCATCCGATCGGAGCGCGGGTGTAGTCGGTCACCCGGACGTGCACGAGCCGCTCCGGCCCGGCCTGTGCCGCTGCCCCACTGAGCACGGTCGCGGCAAGAGCCGCGGCGCCCAGCGAGATGAACGGCTTCAACAAGGACTTCATCTGACCCCTCCGACCGTAATGGGGCCATAATTGCCATAAAGGATTTGAGTTGCCGCTAATCTCGGAAAGTAAAATCTAGTAGAAAACGCCAGTAAATTTAGCTTATACTTGAGTTGTTTTCGATGTTTGTTTTATAAAAATGCAAGATAACTGGATTTGATTCAAATTTTATCTTTAACTGCTGAAGTCTGCGTCGAACGGCTCTTTGTTGTCTGTTTGGGTGCGGGATTTAAGCTTTGCCCGAAGGCGCGCCGCCCGCGGATGGAAGGCCTGCAAACGAAAACGGGCCCCGCAGGGCCCGTCAAATGATTGCAAATTGAACCGGTGAATTTACCCGCCGGAGATGCTCTCTTCCAGAAAGTCAGGATGCTGCAGGCGGGTGAACTCCACCGCGAACCCGTCGTCGAGGTGACGCACGACGCGCCCCTGGACGTTGCCGAGGGTTACCAGCATGCCGATGGCGGGCCGGGCGTCGGTTTTGATGGCGGCGCCCGACAGCGACAGGTCGATGATCAGAGCGGTGACATTGACGCCGTTCGGCAGCACCAGGCGGGTCGTCGGGTTGCGCGGCACGATACGACCGTGACGGCGGTCTTCCGGCAGATTGAGGATATGGCGGTTGGCGATCCAGGTGAGCTGGGCGGCGAGCTTGTCGCGTTTGCGCACGGTCGCCGAAACCGTCATGGCGAAACCGTTCTGGTAGATGCGGGCGATCTGACCCTCGAGCCGGCCGAGATGGTCGATATAGGCGATCACCCGCTCGCCCTCTGCGCCCGCCTCGGGAGCGATCAGGGCCATGCCGCCCGGTGACATGTTCACCACCTGGCAGGGGAATTCCCGGCGGTCGGCCAGCATGTAGCGGCCCAGGAGATTGACGCGGACACGCTGGAAGCGGCGGCGCTCCTCTGCGAGCGGCACGATCACCGGCTTGTTTTGCGTCAGGGCCACGCCGTCGCCTGTGTGCTGAAGGGCCGCCACGGGCGAAAGTGTCCCCGGGCAGACACAACCATGCATGTGGTGCCGGAGCGCGGCCGCTCACGCAGCGGCATTCCGACGTGTCATCCCGGCGAGGGTAGGGGGGCGGAGTTAACGGGGCGTTAGTGACGTTTGCGGTGGTCATACACCGGGTCACCTGCCGGGGCAGACTATTGCGGCTCAGTGGCGGCCGCCATCCAGGACGACCCACGAGCGCCGGATTGCCTGCGGCAGTCGCTGCGGCACCAGGGTCGGGGCGTCGATCGCCCGCAGGTGCCGACGAACGCCCAGGGACAGTTCGACCACGGGATATGTCCCCATCCAGTAGGGTACGTTGAGCGGTGCCAGCATGCCGAGCAGGCGGGAATCGCCACGGCCGCGGACATACAAGGGCAGTAACAGGAGTTCGAGGCTCGCGGACGGCAGGTCGTCGGCGGATTTTGCGCTGATGCCGGCGACCAAGGGCGCCAGTTCGTCGGAGACGATGGCGACAAGATCCTTCACGTCGCGTCGGCAGTCGTCGGTGAACAGGTGATCGAAGGACTCGCCTTTGATCTCGCGGCAGAACCACGCACACATTCGGGTGCCTGCCAGCCGCAGCGGGTGTCCGGCGGACGCGTCGACCGCGAGCATGAAGCTGTCCGACAACAGCGGCGCGATGGCGCCGGGATCGAGATCGCCACGTTCCGGTGCCGCCCGGCTGCCGCGACGCTCATTCCAGTAATCGTACAGACGTCGGCACGACGTCGTCTTCATGGCTGCCCCTGTATCGCTTCGCCACAGCTTGCGCCGGTCTTGTCCCGCCCTTTGTCTCGTCCTGGGACGTGGGCCGGCAGGTTAGGCGCCTTGTGTCACGCAGGAGCATGGCGCGTGCCGTTTGCGCGGAATGATCCACAGTTATGGGACCTGTCGTTGCGGTTAGGCTTACTCAGGGAAGGCGGTTGGCAGGCGCGCGGTGCCTGTCCTAGTGTCCGGCCGCCGTCGACCGACACGACGCACGGCACGAGATTTCGGGGGAGGCGGGATGTGACAGCGCCGCATGCGGCGTCTTGCACCTCGCACGCGATGCGAAGGGGAGGGTGAAAACTCTCCCCTTCGTCGTCTCTCCGCCTTCGTTGTCCAAAGCCGTCCTGGGCAGAAAACATCAAGATGGGCGGGCCGCGCGGCATACTTGCCGACCCTGCGGCTCTCGCATATCTGTGCCGGGCCGCCCTCCACGAAAGTGCCCGTGTGACCCAGCGATCCGAGCCCATCTTCAATGTCCCCGCGGTCGTCGTCACGATCATCGTGGGGCTGGTACTCGTGCATGTCGGGCGCACCGTGCTGTTGAACTGGATCGAGGACCAGCAGTTCCTGTACGAGTTCGCGTTCATTCCGGCCCGCTACGCGCCGACGCTCTTGTCGGCCCCCTATCCGGGCGGCCTGGCGGCGGATGTGTGGACGTTCGTGACCTATGCCTTCATTCACGGCGACACCGTCCACCTGACCGTCAATGCGATCTGGCTGCTGCCGTTCGGCAGCGCCGTGGCCCGCCGGTTCGGTGCCGGCCGTTTCCTGTTGTTCTTCGCCGTCACGGCGGCGGCAGGAGCCGCCATGCATCTCGCCGTCTATTATCCCGAGCGCACGCCCATGATCGGCGCTTCGGCTGCAATCTCAGGCTGTATGGCGGCGGCGTCCCGCTTCGTTTTTCAGATCGGCGGGCCGCTCGGCGTCTTCGCCCGCGGTCTGGATCGCCATTCCTACCTGGTGCCGGCGGCGCCGCTGTCGGCGGTCTGGCACGATCCGCGCATTCTCGCCTTCCTGGCCGTCTGGTTCGGTGTCAATCTTCTGTTCGGCGTCGGCTCGCAGGTGATCCCCGACAGCGAGCAGGCGGTTGCCTGGCAGGCGCATATCGGCGGCTTCGTGGCCGGCCTCGTGGTCTTCGCCTTCATTGATCCTGTGCGGCGCAGCAATCAGCCCTGAGACGGGATCCGCCACAGGATCCGCCATGCGTGCGGCGTGTCGCCGCTCGTGGTTTCTCCTGTACGCCGTCTTTCCGCCGCACTCCTCCCATGCCATGATGATCTCGTGTGTCGCTGTGTCGAGACAGCGACCCGCGTTCGCCACATGCCGTGCGGACGCGTGAATGAAGGTCGGGAGGAAATGAAGCGCGTTGCCGCGGCCGGAGTCGCGTGCAACCGCCGAAGGAGGCGACAATGACCGTCAAGACCATCTTGGCCGGAAAGTCGGCCGACGTCATCACCATCGAACCCACAGCCACGCTCGCCGATGCCATCAAGCTCCTGGGACAGCATCGCATCGGCGCGGTTGTGGTGACCGGGGCGGATCGCCGGCTGATCGGCATCCTGTCCGAACGCGACATCGTGCGCACCCTGGGCGAGCAGGGTGCGGCCGCCCTGCAGGCGCCGGTGTCGGAGTCGATGACCCGCAAGGTCGTCACCTGTGCGGAAACGGAGACCATCAGCGAAATCATGGAACGCATGACGGCGGGAAAATTCCGCCATGTCCCGGTGATCGACCAGGGTCGCCTGGTCGGCATCGTTTCCATCGGCGACGTCGTCAAGTCACGCCTTCAGGAAATGGAACGGGAGTCCGACGCGCTTCGCGATTATATCCGTACCGCCTGAGGCGGTGGGCCGCCCGCCGTTTCAGGGTTCGGTCGGCCGCTTGAGGGAAAACTTCGTTTCCGGAGTGGCCACGAAGTAGTCGTGATAGCCGGCGCGGGCGATCGGCCGCATGCCTGCGGTGTCGAGCAGTCCGTCACGAAGGAAACGGTCGTCGATGAACACGCCGACGACCTGCCCGAACACCACGTGGCGGTCGAGGGCATTGCCGTCGACATCGGACAGATGCACGGTCTGCAGCCACTTGCATTCCAGTGCGCAGGGGGAGGCGGCGACCCGCGGCGGCCGGACCAGAACCGACGGCGCCGGCGCGAGGCCGGCGCGCTCCATCTCGTTAACCCCGCGCGGGTGGGGAGCCGAGGTCTCGTTCATCGCCTCGCGCAGGTCGAACGTGGCGAGATTGCAGACGAACTCTTTCGTCTCTTCGATGAAGGCGATCGTGTCCTTGTAGCCCTCGGAAGCGAACATCACCATCGGGGGACGGCTGCAGACGCCGTTGAAATACGAATAGGGGGCGAGATTGACCGCCCCGGCGGCGTTCATGGATGAGATCCAGCCCACCGGACGCGGCGCCAAAATGGCTTTGAAGGGATCGTGCGGCAGTCCGTGGTCGTTCTTGCGGGCGTCGTAGAACATGTCGGTCAGGGTCCCCGTGTGCGCCGGGAGCGCTTTCCGGCGAAGCGAATCCCGATTCGTCGAAGGAAAGGTCGCCGGCGCGAGTGTCTAGAAATGCGTGACGATGTCGGCGAGGTTCGGCCTCGTGCGGTCTTCGGGGGTGTGGCTGATGCGGCCGATATGGACGAAGCCGGCGATGTTCTCGTGGGCGGCGAGGCCGAGGGCGGCGAGCACGTCGCGGTCATAGGCGTACCACTCGGTGATCCAGGCGCTGGCGTAGCCGAGGGCACAAGCCGCCACCACCAGATTCATGGCGGCGGCGCCGGCGGACAGGACCTGTTCCCATTCGGGAATTTTCACGTGCGGGGCGGCGCGGCTGATAACCGCGATGACCAGGGGGGCGCGGGCGAGGCGGGTGCGTTCCTGCTCGATCTGCTCGGGCGCGGCATCCGGATACTTGGCGCGGAAAGCCGCCACGATGGCATCGCCGGCCCGGAGCCGGGCATCGCCCTCGAACACCACGAAGCGCCAGGGAGCGAGCTTGCCGTGGTCGGGGACGCGGGCCGCGACGGAAAGGATTGTTTCGATCTCGGCGGCGGTCGGCGGCGGTCCGGCGAGTTCGTTGGGTTTGACAGAGCGGCGGGTTTTGAGCAGAGACAAAGTGTCGGGCATGGCGGTCCTTTCGAGGTGGTCAGCGCTAGCACAGGCGGCGGGGCCGGGCAAAAGGGTGGTAGCAGGTGAAGCCGGAACGGCTTGAATTCGCCGCGATTTCGAACCACAACTGACGCCGTCATGATGGGTACGGGTGGGATCAGGGGCGCAGGCCTGTGGGTGGCGGCGGCGACGCTGTTGCTGATGCCGGCTGCCGCCCCGGCCCAGGATCGCCAGGCTCCTGCCGGGCCGTTGAGCGGCGTCGTCCAGTTCCTGCAGTCGGTGCCGGCCGGCCTAGCCGGCGGGCGCAACTCGCTCCTGCCCCCGGCCAATTCGCCGGTGCCGCCCGGCTCAATTCCCAATATCGCCAACGCTCCGCCGCAATCACTGGCCCCGCCACCGATTCCCGGTCCGGTGCTGGCCCCTCCGGTGGCGCCGAGCATCCCCACGCCGGCGCCCGCCATGAATGCCCCGGCTGGAATTCCGCTCGCGCTTGCGGCCCGCTATGGGCGCGACATCGCCCAGCCCATCAATGCCGGCTTGGTGTGGCGCGTGTACACGACCCGCCCGGACGCCAGCGGCGCGTTCCGGCCCGTCAAGGAAGACCGCAGCCCCACCCCGAGCTTCAACCTGCCGGCGGGCGACTATGTGGTCCATGTCAGCTTCGGGCTGGCCAGCGCCGCCAAGACCGTCCATCTGCGGTCGGATGCCGTGCGTGAGGTGATCGATCTGCCGGCGGGCGGGCTGCGCATCGAGGGGCGTGTCGGCGACGCCCGCATCCCGACCGGACAAATCGCTTTCGACGTCTACAGCGGCAGCCAGTTCGATTCCACCGACCGCCGTCCCATCGTCCAGAACGTCGCGACCGGCGAACTGGTCCTCGTGCCGGAAGGGACCTACTACATCGTCTCCAATTACGGCGACAGCAATTCCATCGTGCGCTCCGACATCCGGGTCCAAGCCAGCCGGCTGACCGACGTGACGGTGAGCCATCGTGCCGCCGCCATCACCCTCAAGCTGGTCGGTGAGCCGGGCGGCGAGGCGCTCGCCAACACCGCATGGTCGGTGCTCACCAAGGGCGGCGATACGGTGAAGGAATCCATCGGCGCCTTTCCCAAAGTGATTCTCGCCGAGGGCGACTATCAGATCGTGGCGCGCAACGAGGGCAAGACCTACGAGCGCACTCTCAAAGTCATCAATGGCGTCGACGGCGAGATCGAGGTCCTGGCGCGTTGACGGGCCCGTTCGATGTATTTCTAAGTTGCAATATCGCAGAATGTATCGTATTCGCGATTCCGTCATGAAAGTGACATGTATTAATTGAAGAGAATTCGCGCTCTTCAAGAGTTTCACTTAGTGTTAAGTATCACTCGACTAGATGAATAGTTGCGTCATCCAGGTCGAATGTATATCCCCGTCTCATGTCCGCATTGGCTCATGCGCTTCCGTCGGCTCCGACGCCGGAATCCGACTTCGCTCTGTTCACACGCAAATGGCATGCAGCCTTCGGGGCCGGACCGAATCTGCCGCCCTATGAAGACGTCGCCCTCGGCAGCCTCGGCCGGCTGGCGGATCATCTCATCCTGGTCGGCGGGCCCGCCGACGACCTGCACATCCTGCGCTCCGGCCGGACCGCCCGGGGGTGGCTCGGATCCGAAACGGCGGCGGTGACCGCGCTGGCGCCCGACTGCGGTGGTCCGCTCATGGAAGTGCTGTCGCGGGCCTTCAAGCGACGGGCGCCGACCTCGGGTCGCGCCCATCGGGTGCGCGACGGCATGGTGGAAACCTACGAACTTCTGGCGTTGCCCATGGCGTCGCGCTGGGGAGGGACACTGACGGCGGTGTGCGTTCGCGAGCACGCCACCCGTTACAATCTCGTCGGCACCATCTTCCGCTCCACCCACGACGGCATTCTCGCTCTCGCGGCGGTGCGTGACGTCGAGGGCGTGCCGCTCGACCTTTGCATCGTCGCCAGCAATGCCGGCGCCGCCCGCCTGCTGCGCCTGGACGAAACGGTGCTGCAATGGCAGCGCCTGTCCGAACTGCCGTTGCAACCGCAGCTCACCGAGTTGCGCGATCGTCTCCTTGTCTGCCGGGACGGTGGCCAGTTCGAGTTCACCATCGCGTTTTCCGACGGCGACCTGCACCTGAAGGTGAGCGTCGCCACCGCGGGCGACCTCTTGTCCGCGACCCTCACCGACATCGGCGAGGTGAAACGCCGGGAAGAATCATTCCGGCTGCTGTTCGACCACAATCCGGTTCCCATGTGGGTCTACGATCCGGACGACATGACGATGCTCGGGGTCAACGACGCGGCCGTGAACCATTATGGTTACAGTCGCGAGCAGTTTCTTCGCAGGAAACTGCCCGAGATGTGGCCGGTCGACGAACGCCAGGTTCATGAACTTGTCGCCCGGTCGGTCGGCAACTCCTACCAGCCGGACCGCACCTGGCGCCATGTCCGCCACGACGGCAGCGAGATCGAAGTGATGGGCTATTCGCGCCGGCTGACGTTCCGCGAACGCCCTGCCGTTCTGGTCGCGATCGTCGACGTCACCGAGCGCAAGCAGGCCGAGGCGCGGATCGCCTTCATGGCCCACCACGATGCGCTCACCGGCTTGCCGAACCGGCTCATGTTCAACGAGCGGCTCGACGACGCGCTCGAACGTCTCGCCCACAGCAAGGGCCAACTCGCTGTCCTGTGCATCGATCTCGACCACTTCAAGAGTGTCAACGACACGCTCGGTCATCCGATCGGCGACCTCTTGCTGCGGCAGGTGGCCGAGAGGCTGGGCGGCTGCCTGCGCAAGAGCGACATGGTCGCCCGCCAGGGCGGCGATGAATTCGCGGTCGTGCAGACACCGCTCGCCGGTCCCGAGGAGGCGAGCCAGCTCGCCGCGCGCCTGATCGAGGTCTTGAGCGGGACCTTCGAGCTCGACGGCCACGAGGTCGTGGTCGGGGCGAGCATCGGCATCGCGCTCGCGCCCGACGACGGCGATACCAGCGAGACGCTTTTGCGCAATGCCGACATGGCCCTCTACCGCGCCAAGTCGGAGGGGCGTGGCACCTCGCACTTCTTCGAGGCTGAAATGGACCGGCGCCTGCAGGCGCGCCGCTTGCTCGAGATCGATCTGCGCAAGGCGTTCGTGCAGAACGAATTCGTGCTCCATTATCAACCGCTGGTGAATATACGTTCCGGACGGGTGAGCGGATTCGAGGCGCTGATCCGCTGGTGTCATCCCGAACGCGGTACCATCTCGCCTGGCGATTTCATTCCCGTCGCCGAAGAGATCGGGTTGATCGTGCCGATCGGCGAGTGGGTGCTGCGCGAGGCGTGTCGGCAGGCCGCGACGTGGCCGGGTGATATCCACATCGCGGTCAACCTGTCGCCGGTCCAGTTCCGGAGCCGCGGCATCGTCCAGGCGGTGCTCGCGGCGCTCGGAGCGTCAGGCCTTGCGCCGCACCGGCTGGAAATCGAAATCACCGAAACGGTTCTGCTCGGCGAGACCGAGGCCAACATCGCCACGCTGCACCAGTTGCGCAGCCTCGGCGTCAAGATCGCCATGGACGACTTCGGCACCGGATATTCGTCGCTTTCCTATCTGCGCTCTTTTCCGTTCGACAAGATCAAGATCGACCGCTCCTTCGTGCACGAGATGGTCGAGCGGCCGGATTGCGTCGCCATCGTGCGTGCCGTTGCCGGCCTGGGCGCGAGCCTCGGCATCGCCACGACCGCCGAAGGCGTCGAGACCGTCGAGCAGCTCGAACGCATCCGCGCCGAAGGTTGCACCGAGGTGCAGGGCTATCTGTTCTCGGCGCCGCGCCCGGCCTCGGAGCTGGCGGGGTTGTTGCCCGCCGAGGGCGACGTCGTCGTCGCGTGATACCGGTCGCCGTCGACCATGACGCGTCATCGCGAGGAGCGAAGCGACGAAGCGATCCAGGCTTTCTTCCGGAGCTTCTGGATTGCTTCGCTTCGCTCGCAATGACGCTTTCAGGCTTGGCGCGTCCGGCGGATGTCCGGCGCCACTGCCTCTTCGACCAGCGCTTCCAGCGCCGCGTCGAGGCCCATCACCCGTTGACCTTCGCTGCCCAGGCGGCGCACCGACACGGTGCGCTCGCCCGCCTCTTTCTTGCCGACGACCAAGAGCGCCGGCACCTTGGCGTGGGAGTGCTCGCGGACCTTGTAGTTGATCTTCTCGTTGCGCAGGTCGATTTCGACCCGCAGGCCGAGCCGGCGCGCATGGGCGAGCACCTCACGGGCGTAGTCGTCGGCGTCCGACGTGATGGTGGCGATCACCGCCTGGACCGGCGACAGCCACAGCGGGAAATGCCCCGCATGGTGTTCGATCAGGATGCCGATGAAGCGTTCCATCGAGCCGCAGATGGCGCGATGGATCATCACCGGAATCTTCTTCTGGCCATCGGCATCGATGTAGAAGGCGCCGAAGCGCTCCGGCAGGTTGAAGTCGACCTGCGTCGTGCCGCACTGCCAGTCGCGGCCGATGGCGTCGCGTAAGACGTATTCGAACTTGGGCCCGTAGAAGGCGCCTTCGCCGGGATTGATGCTGGTCTTGATCTTGCCGCCCGACTGCTTGGCGATGATCTCCAGAACCCGCGACATCACCTCTTCGGCATGATCCCAGGATGCATCCGAGCCGACGCGCTTGTCCGGCCGGGTCGACAGCTTGACGGTGAGATCGGCGTCGAAGCCGAAATCCGCGTAGGTGGACAAGACGAGATCGTTGATCTTGAGGCACTCTTCGGCGAGTTGTTCCTCGTTGCAGAAAACGTGGGCATCGTCCTGAGTGAAGCCGCGCACGCGCATCAGGCCGTGCATGGCCCCGGACGCCTCGTAGCGATGCACGACGCCGAATTCGGCCAGCCGGATCGGCAGGTCACGATAGCTTTTGAGGCCGTGCTTGAAGATCAGCACGTGGCCCGGGCAGTTCATCGGCTTGATGGCGAACCAGCGCTTGTCCTCGGCTTCGTCGCCGGCGGACTGGGCCGCGAACATGTTCTCGCGATACCATTCCCAGTGGCCCGACGTCTCCCACAGGGACTTGTCGAGCATCTGCGGGGCGTTGACCTCGTCGTAATCGATCGCGAGGCGGCGGCGCATATAGGCGACCACCGCCTGGAAGATCGACCAGCCCTTGGCGTGCCAGAACACGACGCCGGGGCCTTCTTCCTGGAAGTGGAACAGGTCGAGTTCGCGGCCGAGCTTCCTGTGATCGCGCTTCTCTGCCTCCTCCATCATCTTGAGATAGGCGTCGAGCTCCTCCTGCTTGGCGAAGGCGGTGCCGTAGATGCGGGTCAGCATCGGGTTGTTCGAGTCACCGCGCCAGTAGGCGCCGGCGACCTTCATGAGCTTGAAGGCGTTGCCGATCTTGCCCGTCGAGGTCATGTGCGGCCCGCGGCAGAGATCGAACCAGTCGCCCTGATGGTAGATCTTGATCTTCTGGTCTTCCGGAATGGCGTCGACCAGCTCGACCTTGAAGTTCTCGCCCTTGTCGCGGAAGACCTTCTTGGTGTCCTCGCGCGACCACTCCTCCTTTGTGAAGGGTTTGTCGCGCGCGATGATCTCGCGCATCTTTTTTTCGATTGCCGCGAAATCCTCGGGCGTGAACGGCTCGTTGCGGAAGAAATCGTAATAGAAGCCGTTCTCGATCACCGGGCCGATGGTCACCTGGGTGCCGGGCCACAGGGTCTGGACGGCTTCCGCCATCACATGGGCGGCGTCGTGGCGGATCAGTTCGAGGGCGCGCGGATCGTCGCGCGAGACGAACTCGATCTTCGCGTCTTGGGTGATCGGATCGGCGAGATCGACGAGCACGCCATCGAGCGCCATCGCCACGGTGCGCTTGGCGAGCGAGGGCGAGATGCCCTTGGCGACGTCGAGACCGGTGATGTTGGCGGGGAATTCACGGCGTGCGCCGTCGGGGAAGGTCAACGCGACCATTATTCACTCCTGGTTGCTCACTCGCTGCCTACGAATGCAGGTAAGCGGATTCGAGAACGGCTATTTAGCACGCCAAGCTTGCGTGGGAAGAGCCGCGGCAGGGCGCCGAAATTGAATTAGGTCAAGAAGATCGTTCGCGCAACGCGGTATTATGTTAGAGCTTCGCGTGATGGGACAAGTCGTTTACTGGCCACAGACATGAAGACGGTATGTATTTCGCCCCGACGTCGTTCGGGACGCCTGCTTTGCTTCGTCGTCGGGTTTGTTTTTTTGTTGGCCGGTCATGACTCCCTGGCGCGCCCGCAGGAGCGCCCCGGACGCAATCAGCCCCAGATTCAAGCTCTCAACAAGAACCCACCCATGAGCTTTCGGATCGCCTCGGGCGAGCCGGATGCTTGCGGGCCGGGATGCAGCCAATGGATCGCGGCCGAAGGACTCTTCGATCCGGGCGCGCATCTGCGTTTCGAGGCCTTTCTCAAGAGCATTTCGGGACGCGAACTGCCCATCTTCTTCGACTCGCCGGGAGGGATTGCGGCACAAGCCATGGCGATCGGGCGGCTGATGCGGAGCCGCGGCATAACCGCCGGCGTCGGCAAGACCGTGACGCGCGGATGTCCATCCGATGACCAGCACGGCGGTAAGAACCCCACCGGACGCGTCCCCGCAAGGTCAGAATGCCGCGTCCCGAACGCGGTGTTCGCGCTGTCCAGTTTCGGGCAATGCAACTCCGCCTGCGTCTATGCGCTGATGGGCGGCAAGGTCCGGCAAGTTCCGCCGGGGGCGAGTTTGGGCGTCCATTCCGCAAAAGTCGTTCGGATTCACGCGGATGGCACGATCAAGCCCGTTGCCGGGAAAGATCAGATTGGCAAGCCGTCGGCCGCGCAATTGCGCAGCTATGTCCGCGAGATGGGAATTGACGTCGCAATTTTCGACGTCATCGATCAGGTGCCTTTCGAGAAAATACGCGTTCTCTCACGCGATGAGATCGCCCGTTTCGGCATCGACCGTCGCGACTTCGACGAATCCACCTGGATGATCGTCGATTCCCCATCCAAACCGGTATCGGTGATGAAGACCGTGCTTCAGACCCGGGGTCTCGGCAAGCATGAGTTTCGCATCGGGCTCATCAGGATCGGTTGCCAAATTCCGGGCGTCGTCCGTGTACTTTATGTTCGCGGCCTGGGCTCGGGCGAAGGCAATACCGCGACGGTCAATTTAGGCACAGAAGGGCGGCGGCTGCGCTTTCTGAATCTCGGCACGCCGATCGCCATAGAGGCACTCGACCCGGGTGCAATGTTCGCCAACGGCGCAGAATCCGCGCTGATTGATTTCTTCGACGTCGCCGCCACTCGCGACAGCATGGACCTGACGGAAACCGAACCACGCGGCACCAATGCGGCGCGAGCCGCCAAATTGTCCACGTCGGGTCTGGCCTCGGCCATCGATGCGCTGCGACGGGGATGTGTCGACGCGAAACCATAGAGTCGCGTCCCGGTTTCGACGCCGATCTGTCAGTTGCTCCGCCATCCCACAGGTTTTGCCCCCAATTGAGGCAGAGCTCGCCGCGCAAACACCCGATTCGCATCATTTTGCCAACAAACTGCGGCGCCAAGCATTACCGGCCGGCAACGAGTTCCGCCGGCGCGCGTCGGGGTGGACGCGGAATGGGAGGCCGGGCGGGGCGCGCGGCCAGTGTGTAGGGGATGTTCACATGCTCGATCCACCGGATCGGATCCGATGGCGCGCGCTGGTCCTGGCGGTGTTCGTGTTGCTGCTGGCGCCGGCCATGGGCAAGTCCCAGGGATTGCAGGAATTGTTCGGCCTCGGCCGCACCGATCCCAACGCGGCGCCGACCACCGAAACGAATGACGCGACTCCGGCGCCGGCGGCTACCGATGGCGCTCCGGCCGCGCAGGAAAACGCCACCCAACGCCGCCCCCGTCGCGCCGCACGTTCGGGCGAGGGAAAGCCGGCGCGTCGCTCCGGCGGCAACGCTTATAAGAACGGCCAGGGCGGCAGTCTCGGGGAGCGCACCAACAGCAACACTGTCGCCATCATTTCCGGCGATCGCGGTGCCACGTCCGCGGCGGTGGCCGACGACCTGTCGGCCGTGCTCGACAGCGACGATCTGCGCGTATTGCCGATCCTCGGCAAGGGCGGCGCCCAGAACATCCGTGATGTGCGCTTCATGAAAGGGGTCGATCTCGGCATCACCCAGTCGAACCTGCTCGGCCATTTCAAACGCAGCAACGAGATCGGGCCGATCGAGGGCGAGATCGTCTACCTCGCCAAGCTCTTCAACGAGGAAATGCACGTCGTCGTCCGTGCCGACGGCGGGCCTGCCTCGCTCGGCGAACTGTCGGGCCAGCGCGTGAGTTTCGGCGAGGCCGGCAGCGGCACCCAGATGGCCGCCCGTGAGGTGCTCGGCCGGCTCGGCGTCAAGCCGGTCGAGGTCAATCTCGATCAGGCGCAGGCGTTGCAGGAGCTCGAGGCCGGGCGGCTGGCCGCGTCGGTGATCGTCTCGGGCAAGCCGGTCGCCGCGGTATCGAAGCTCACCGAGCATGGGTTCAAGCTGCTTCCAGTTCCTTACGCCAAGGAACTGCGCGACGACTATCTGCCGGCGACGCTTTCAACGGAGGATTATCCGGGCCTCGCCGGGCAGGCGGTCGATACCGTCGCGGTCAGCACCGTGCTGATCGCCTACAACTGGCCGAAAGGCAGCGACCGCTATCGCCGGCTGGAGAAGTTCGTCGCCGCCTTCTTTCCTCGCGTCGCCGATCTGCAGGCGCCGCCTCGGCACGCCAAATGGCGCGAGACCAATCTCGCTGCCGTGCTGCCGGGCTGGCGGCGCTTCGGCGCCGCCGAGGAATGGCTGCGCCGGAACCGCGACAAGGTCGTCGACTGGCGCGACTATGACGGCTTCTTCGCGGCCGGCGATGGTGACGCCGGCGCGTCCGCCGACGGCCGCCTGTTCCAGGAATTCCTGAAATGGAATCGAGATCGGAAGAACTGATCCGGTCCGTCGCCGGACCGGTTTCATCGCTTATGTCGACACCCAAGGGGAGGCGACTGTCATGAGTACCTTGACCCGACCCGACTATGACCCCGATGAGCCGATACGATACGCGCCGAAATGGATGCGCGAAGCCCACGTGCATCCGGCCGAGCCGGTTCCTCGGCTGTCACGGGCGGCGCAGTTCGGTGCCGAAGACGATCCGGCGCACGAGTCCGCCTATCAGCCGGCGCCGCCCCGCGATCTCGATGAAGATCCGGGCCCTGTTCGGGCCGTGCCGCGGCGCATGCCGGAGTTCGAAGGCGATGTGGCGATCAAGCGGATGCGCGAGGCGCGCGCGTTTCGAGCCGAGGAAATACCCGAACCGCGATGGCGCGAACCCACCGGTTTTCCACTCGCAATGTTGCTGCGCTTCGGCGCCGCCATCGTGGTGGCGACGTTCGCGGCCCTGCTTTATGTGGGAGCCGTTCCGGTCCCGGCCGCAGTATGGGGGATGATCGCGTCCCTCGGACAGTCCGCCGAGACCGACGCTCCGCGGATGCCGATGTCCGATGGATCCGTTGCGACCACGGCCCATGGTGGCGATGTTGCGCTCGCCGGCCCGGCTGCCGAAGCCGCGGCGATGAACGCGTCGATGAAAACGGATGCGGGTGGCAGCACCATGGGCGTCGCCAATACGGTGGCGACCGTGCCGTGGCCGCAAGACGCCGCATCGGCGCCGGCGGCGACGTCATCTGCTGAGCCGCCGCCGGCCGCTCTGGCCATGCGCCGTCTCGATCAGGAGGAGATCGACACGCTGATCCGTCGCGGCGAGGCCTTCATCCTACAGGGCGATTTCGCCGCCGCGCGGCTGATGCTGCAACGCGCTGCCGAGGCCGGCAATGGCCGCGCCGCCGTGATGCTCGGCGCGACCTACGATCCCGTGATGCTTCGCCGGGTCGGGGTCGTGGGCCTCAAGGCCGAGCCGGAACGCGCGCGCGAATGGTATGAACGCGCAGTGGCGCTGGGCTCCTCCGAAGCTTCCGCCCGCATGGCGGAGCTCGGTCGGGACTGAAGACACTTGCGGCAAACACTTGCGGCAAACACTTGCGGCTTTCGCCGTCAGGTATCGGCACGCCGCGGTGGCGGCTGGGTGTTGACGCCGCGCCAACGGGCGTAGCGCCACGGCAGATACCAGCGTGCGCCCGGCGGCAGGGCGTGGGGTACGAAGTCCAGGCCGTCGGTTCCCCATGGATGACAGCGCAGCAGGCGCGCCAGCGTCATCCAGCCGCCGGCCCACAGTCCGAAACGGTCCAGGGCCTCGTCCGCATATTGGGAACAGGTCGGCAGATGACGGCAGTGGAAGCCGATCAGTGGAGAGAACGTCAGGCGATAGAGTTTGACCAGCGCCCGCCCGCCTAGCCGCGGAACTTTACTGAGGTGAGCGAGGGCGGTTGGTTTGATTTGCATCAGGTGGGAACTCGGCAACTCGTGTTGACATCGTGCGTGGATGCCGATCACGCAACATTATGCCACGTTTTGCTGGCAACAGCGAATATACGTGTGTCTGTTGCGGCGGTGCACTAGTCGCAACACTGTCATACGCGTAAAAATTACACTGGGAATGTTGCGGCGCATCGAGGAAACAGAGCCATCCTCTGACAGATGGCCAGGGCGTCGCTGACGCACGGGGACTTTGATGAAGCGACTTCTGTGCGGCGCGCTGGCGCTCGCCGCGTGCTCCTTGTCGGTGTTCGCAGCAACACCACGGGCGGACGACAGCGCCGTATCGACCATGCGCTTTATGCGTTTCCTGGAAGGCCCGGCCGACGCTTGCGTCGGCGCGTGCCGCACGTTCATCCTGGCGAACGGCATGATCTCGGCGGAAACGCCGAGGGAATTCGACAACTTCGTGCGTGGTCAGGATCTGCGCGGTGCCACCTTCGTGCTCGATTCCAAGGGCGGTTCGGTGCATGGCGCCATGGCGTTGGGACGGGCCATCCGCGCGCTCGGTTTGGCGACCACGGTCGGTCGCGTCAAGGAAGTCGTATCGCCGGACGGCCAGCGCCGTGGCACGCTGTTGCCGCGTGGCGAATGCCAATCCATGTGCGCCTTCGTGGTCCTGGGTGGAACCCGACGTTTCGTGCCGCCGGAGTCACGCGTCCTCGTCCATCAGATCTGGCTCGGAGATCGCCGCGACGATGCCGCGGCGGCGCAGTATTCGGCGGAAGACCTGGTGCTGGTGCAGCGCGACATCGGCCGCTTGGTGCAATACACCGCCGAAATGGGCGGCGGCACCGAATTGATCGAGGTGGCGTTACGCATCCCGCCGTGGGAGCCGATGCGCGCGTTGTCGCGTGATGAATTGCGCCGGACCGGCCTCGACACAATTGGAGACCGGTCGGTCCGGGCGCCGGTCCCGGCCACCGTCACCACGGCCGCGGTATCGGTCGCCCATACGCCGCTGGCGGAAACTTCAGAACGCGGCTGGGTCTTGTTGCAGCGCAATGGCGAGGCGGCGCTGGTTCGTCGGCATCCGCTGACGATCGAAGGCGAGCGCATCGGCGCATTTGAAATCGCGTTGAGTTGCGGGGCGGGCGCAGACAGCTACGACGTCACCTACACGGAGAGCCGGCGCAATCCGGGCGCGGGCGACGCGACACTCAAGCAGATCGACCTGTTCATCGAGGGCAAGTCCACGTCGCTGGACATTCTGTCATCGCAGCACAGCGTCCTCAAGCGCGAGCTCCTGACGCGGGCGGCCGGGCAGGTGGCCGCGACAGCCGTCAAGTCGTTCGCCGAGCCGGGCGACGATTCACTCACCGTGCAGACGGCGAGCACCATCAATCCCGCGACCGTGATCCGTGTCGGCAGCGTCGGCTTCGCGCGCTCTCTGCCTCTTCTCGCCTCCGCCTGCAGCCGCCGGACCGGCCAGACCCACGCCCAGCTCGATCCTGGCCGCACGCCGCCGAATTGACCGCAGGGCCGATCGCCGTACCGGTCAGCCGGCGGCATTCTGCCGGCGCTCGATCTCGTCGATCGCCGACACCACCGCGTCGAAGGTGAGCAGGGTGGAGGCGTGCCGGGCTTTGTAGTCCCGCACCGGCTCCAGGACCGCAATGTCGCTCCACCGTTCGCCGGCCGGCGGCGGTCCATTGGCCTTGAGCATCGCGCGCACGTCCTCCCGCAACTGGCGCAGCTCCTCGGCGCTTGCCCCGATGACATGGCGGGCCATGATGGATGAAGAAGCTTGGCCGAGGGCGCACGCTTTGACCTCATGGCCGAAGTCGGTCACCTTGCCGTCCGCCATCTTCAGATCGATCGTGACCGTCGAACCGCACAACTTGGAATGAGCAGTGGCGGTAGCATCCGGATTGGGCAGGCGCCCCAGCCGGGGGATGTTTCCGGCCAGTTCCAGGATGCGGCGGTTGTAGATCTCGTTGAGCATGCGGGCGACGTCGAATTGATCGGGATTTGATTGTGGTCTGGTGCGCAGAGATTATATAGGAAGCTGGCTGCCCGGAATGAAGACGTTTCGGGCAGGCTCACGGTGCCAAATAGCCGTGTTCTGCGTAGGGAATGAGGCGTCCCGCCGGCTGCCGACTGTGGTAGTCGTGTCGACGCGCCACCCGGTGACACATCCGGAGCCCGGACAGGCCGAGGCTCTGGTCGAACGGAGCGACCGTCATGGACGCCGTGATCAAGAAGCTGCCACCCTCGACTTTGCCCACCGATCTGCGGGCTCAGACAACCCCGTCAGGCCCGCGGCCGTCCCGCCAGGAAGCCGAAGCCGCCGTGCGGGTCTTGCTCGCCTATACGGGCGACGATCCCATGCGGGAGGGGCTGCTCGACACCCCCAGGCGGGTCGTGGCGGCCTATGACGAGCTTTTCAGCGGCTACCACGAAGACCCGGTGGAAATCCTCGACCGCACCTTTTCGGAGACGGGCGGTTACGAGGATCTCGTGCTGGTGCGGGACATTACGTTCCACTCCCACTGCGAGCACCACGTGATGCCGTTCGTCGGCAAGGCTCATATCGCCTACATGCCTGTCGACCGGGTAGTGGGTCTGTCCAAGCTCGCCAGGCTGGTCGACGTTTTCGCCCGCCGGCTGCAGACCCAGGAACACCTGACATCGCAGATCGTCCACACCATCGATGCGGTTCTCAAGCCGCACGGGGTGGCGGTCATGATGGAAGCCGAGCACACCTGCATGTCACTGCGGGGCGTCGGGAAGGCGGGCGCGCAAACGGTGACCACCAAGTTCACCGGCCGGTTCCGCGATGATCCGGCCGAGCAGGTGCGGTTCATGACCCTGGTGCGCGGGCGCTAGCGGGGTCGGCGGGCTCGCGCGCGTCGTCGCATGCCAGACCGAACCACGGCCCAATTCCGCTGGGTGGTCCCATGATCTAGGATCACTGATCCTGCCGCCGCCCTGATGGTTCGGCGGTATTCTGCTGTCATCCCGCCTTGCATTTTCCGACACCGTGAGGTCTTCCGTGAGCGACAAATCCCCCTTCGCGCCCCAGGGGACGCCCGATCAGGTGGAGGAGGGCCGCGTGTTCGCGCCCAAATTCGATTCCAACGGATTGATCGGCTGCATCGTGACCGATGCCTGGACCGCCGAAGTCCTGATGTTCGCCCACATGAATCCCGAGGCCCTGGCCAAGACCATCACCACCGGCGAGGCTTGGTACTTCAGCCGTTCGCGCGGCCGCCTGTGGAAGAAGGGCGAGATTTCCGGCCATGGTCAGCGGGTCGTGGAGATGCGGGTCGACTGCGATCAGGACGCCCTGATGCTGCGGGTCGAACAGGCCGGCGCCGGCGCCTGCCATACCGGCCGCGAGTCCTGTTTCTACCGCTCTGTCCCGCTGTACGAGCCCCCCGGCCGCACCACCACCCTCAATTTCGTCGGCGAGAAGAAGTTCGATCCCGCCAAGGTCTATGGCGACCCGGAATCCGGCGAGACGGACGAGTAGAGGATCACGCGACCCCGGCCGCCTCGGCGCGCGTCAGAAGTCGCTGCGCGATGGCGAGATGGGGCCGATCGTACATTCTGCCTTCGATGCCGATCGTGCCGGCGCCCGGCTGGGCCGCGAAGGCGGCGACCACGGCGCGGGCGTGGGCGATGGCGGCGGCTGTGGGCGTGAACACCTCGTTGATGACCGCGACCTGGGCCGGGTGGATCGCCATCTTGCCGGTGAAGCCGTCGCGCCGGGCATCCTCGCATTCGCGCCGTAGCGCGGTTTCGTTGCGGAAGTCCACATGCACGGTATCGATCGCTTGCACCTCGGCCGCCGCTGCGGCTGCGAGGCAGATGGCGCGGGCGAGGCGGTAGGGATCGAGGAAATTCCCGTCGGCATCGCGGTTGGCTTCAGCCCCCAGTTCGGCGGAGAGATCCTCGGCGCCCCAGGTCAGGCCGGACAGGCGCCGGCTCGCGCCCCGATAGGTGCCGGCCACGAACAGCGCCTGCGCGGTCTCGGTCGCGATCGCCACGATCCGGGTGTGACCGGCGGGCAGTCCGACGATCGCCTCGCGGGCTGCGAGCTTGGCGTCCGTATGGATGATGGAGGCGGCACCCTCGGCCTTGGGCAGCATGATCGCGTCCGGCCGTGCCGGGATGACGGCGTCCAGGTCGTCATCGGTGAGGCCGGTCGACAGTCCGTTGACGCGCACCAGAAGGCGAGGCCGCGCCGTCGCCGTCATCGCCTCGCGCACGAAAGCGGCCGCCGTTTCGCGCGCCGCGCCCTTGCGGTCGGGGGCGATCGAGTCCTCCAGGTCGACGATGACGGCGTCGGCGCCGCTCGTCATGGCCTTGTCGAGCTTCTTGGGTGCGTCGGCGGGGACGAACAGGAGGGAGCGCATGTGCGGTGCCGATCTGTGGAATAACGACTGGGGTGTCGGCGATCAGGCTGGCCGCATGCGCATGAAGGCCTGGCGCTTGCATTCGGCCACCAGCTTGCCGTCCTGATTATAGGCGCGATGGTGGAATTCGACGATGCCGGCCCCGGGGCGGGACTTGGACTCGCGCTTGGCGAGGATCTCGGTGCTCGAGTGGACCGTGTCGTTCTCGAACAGCGGATGGGGAAACCTGACCTCGGTCATGCCCAGATTGGCGATGGTGGTGCCGACCGTGAGATCGGACACCGACATGCCGATCATCAGGCCGAGCGTGAACAGGGAATTCATCAGGGGCTGGCCCCACTCGGTCTCCTGTTCGCAGAAATGGCGATCGATGTGGAGCGGCTGCGGATTGAGAGTCATGTTGGAAAACAACATGTTGTCCATCTGGGTCACGGTTCTGCTGTAGCGGTGCTCGACGACTTCGCCGACGACGAAATCCTCGAAATAGAGGCCCCCACGCTTGTGGCGGGCCGCCGTGACCTGTGACATGGCGCTTGCTCCTCGACGGACGGGGGTTGTGTTTCTGGTTCGCGCGTTAAGGGGTCGTTTACCATAACTGCCGATCATGGGAAGTGGCGAAGAGGCGGGTCACCCGACCCGCGGAGCCCGGGAACGCCATGGTGATTCAGGCCAGCGGGGTACAGTCGAGCGGACAGGCCGTTGTCGGCTCCATTCGCAATGCCGCCGCCGCGACCGGGACCAATTTCGAGTATCTGCTCGCCACCGCCCAGGTGGAGTCCGGCCTCAATCCCAAGGCGGCCGCGTCAGGCTCGTCGGCACGCGGCCTGTTCCAGTTCATCGACCAGACCTGGCTGACGACCGTCAAGGAATCCGGTTCGGCGTTCGGCTACGAACGCTATGCCGACGCCATCACGCGGCTGCCATCCGGGCGCTACCAGGTCGCCGACCCGGCCATGCGCCGCGACGTGATGGCGCTGCGCAACGATCCCGACGCCAACGCCGCCATGGCGGGCGCCTTCACCCAGAAGAACGCCGAAAGGCTCACCGCGCGCATCGGCCGCGAGCCGACCGACGGCGAACTCTACATGGCGCATTTCCTCGGCGCCGCCGGTGCCGGCCGCCTGATCTCGTCGGCGGCCCAATCGCCGGGTGCCAGCGCCGCGGATGCGTTTCCGAACGCAGCTCGGGCCAACCGGTCGATCTTCTATGACCGGCAGGGCAATGCCCGCAGCAATGCCGAGGTCTATGGGGTGTTGGCCGGCCGCTACCAGACTGCGCTCAATTCGCCCCGCCTGCGTCCGTTCATTGCGCCGACCGATGTGGCTGCCACCACTTCCGCGTCCCGGATCGCCGCCGCCAAGACCACCGTGATCGACGCCACTCAGACCGCGACTGCGGCGCCGTCGGGGGCGACCGCTCAGACGGTGCCGTCGCCGGGATTCGCCAGCCTGTTCAGCGACAATCGCGGCCAGCCGGTGTCGTCGGTGATCCACGACTTGTGGACCACGCGTCCGACCGTGGCGGCGGCGCTCACGGGCGGCCAGATCGCGGTCGCGCCGACCAGTGCGGCGGCGACGCCCCTCGACCTGTTCGCCGACGGCAAGACCAATGGGCGGCGCCTGTTCGGCGTCGGGTCGTGACGGCGCGTTAAGAATTCGTCCATCATTCCAAACATTTATGGTGAACCCTTTGTTAAGGGGCTTGCCGCTAATCTTGCTCTCGCGTGGGCTTGTCGGCCCGCCACCCCCGGCAAAGTCCGACAGTCGTTCGGCAATCAGTAGCGTTGGTGTCGAGCCATGATCGTGCGTCAGTTTCTGCAGTGGGTCAGAACCGCCCCGGCAAGCGAGCGGGCGGAAGCAACCAGTGCCCTGGCCCGCGCCTATCTGTACTCACAACTCACCCCCGACGATCGCAGCGCCGCCGAAGGCGCGATGCTGATGCTGCTCGACGATCCCTCGCCGCTGGTGCGGCGGGCACTCGCCGAGCCGCTGGCGTTCAGCCCTTACGCGCCGCCGCCGATCATCCATGCCCTTGCGGCCGACCAGCCGGAGATCGCCGCGCTCGTTATCGAGCAGTCGCCGTTGTTCATCGACGCCGATCTGGTCGATCTCGCGGCGACCGGCTCACCCCATGTGCAGGCCGCCATCGCCCGCCGCACGCCGATGCCATGCGCGGTCGCGGCGGCGCTGGCCGAGGTCGGGTCGGCCGAAGCCTGCCTGATCCTCCTCGCCAATCCGGATGCGGACATCGCCTCATTTTCCGTCGACCGCATCGTCGCCCGCTTCGGCCATCTGGCGGCCGTTCGCGATGCCCTCTTTGCCCGCGACGATCTGCCATCCGCGACCCGCCATGCCCTGGTCGCCAAGCTGTCGGCGACGCTGGTCGACTTCGTGGTCGGCCGCGACTGGCTCGGGGCCGAGCGGGCGCGCCGCGCCGCCGCCGAAGCGTTCGAGAAAGCGACCGTGACCATCGCGGCCGAATCCCCCGCCATGGAGGTGCGGCCGCTGGTGCGCCATCTGCGTTCGACCGGGCAGTTGAACGCCGGACTGATCCTGCGCGCGCTGTTGTCCGGCAATGTACTCATGTTCGAGGAGTCCCTCGCCGAGCTCGCCGATCTGCCGATCGCTCGCGTGCGATCACTGCTCGGCGACCGCGGCACCACGGGCGTGCGCGCCGTCTTCGAGCGCGCCGGTCTGCCCGAGGCGTCGTGGCCGGCATTCCGCGAGGCGACCGCGGCGATGCGCGAAAGTGCCCATCTCGACGAGCCGGGCGGAACATCGCGCCTGAAGCGGCGCATGATCGAGCGAGTCCTGACCGGATGCGGCCGCGACCAGGTCGACGAGGTCGAGCCGCTTCTCACATTGCTGCGGCGCTTCGCCACCGAGGCGGCGCGCGACGAGGCGCGGCTCTATTGCCAGGAGTTGGCCGGCGAATGCGATCTGGATGCGCGCGCGGCGGCGTGATCGACTTCAGGCGTCGTATTCTCCGTCGTCATGGCCGGGCTTGTCCCGGCCATCCACGTCTTTGGTGAGGCGCGGCTTCCAAGACGTGGATGCCCGGCACGAGGCCGGGCATGACGAGTCGGAAATCAGAGCCGCAGCCGCAATCGGCAGGTACCGTCGTCAGGCGCTTTCGTCGGGGGTGATCGACGGCGCAAAGATGCTCTCGATCTCGTCGAGGCGGTCGGGATTCTCACGGCGCAGGAAGTCTTCCGTGACATCGCGCAGCTTGCCCGTCAGACGCTGCGCCACCGCTTCGGCATCTGGCCGCGCCGCTTCGCGGATGATGGCGCGCACCGCGTCCACATGTTGGTGGATCAAGTCGAGCGGCACCCGTGCCGGGTCGGGCGTGTGCTCGATCAGCCGGCACAGGCTGTTGGCGGCGTCGCCCGCATAGGGGAATCCGAAGGTCGCGGCCTCGCCTTTGATGTCGTGGGCGGCATGGAACAGATCGTCGCGATGCTTGCCGATGAGCCCGCGCTTGGCCACCATTCCGCGCGCGGTTTCGAGACGCTCGCATTCGCTGTCCATCCAGGAGCTGAATTCCGACGACAGGGTCTCGAGGGCGCGCTCGGCACGCGCCACGGGATCGTCGTCCCCCGACTCGACTGCGGACACGAGGCCGCGCAGCTTGTGGGGAGGCGTGATGACCTCGTGGTCGGCATAGGTCGCGACCGTCGGTTTGTCCGCCTTGATCTTCATGGTCGATCCTTGAAACTCGCGTCAGCCTGGGACTTTGACTTTTTCGAGCAGCGCCTGCTGCTTGATCACGTCGGCATTGCCGCCCTTGCGCCGTTCGGGGCCGACATAGTTGGGATTGACGTTGCGTCGCCGGTCGGGGCCGAAATAGTTCTTGGTCTTGATGAATGGCCGCGGATTCGCGACCACGTTGAGGATGCGCTGGTAGAGAGACTTGGCCGAGATCGGTTTGGCCAGGAATTCGGTGACGCCGGCGTCGCGGGCGGACATCACCCGCTTCTTTTCCGAGTGGCCGGTCAGCATGATGATCGGCACGTAAGGATTGGCGTTGGCGCCCGGCTGCCGGATCATCTGCGTCAGTTCGAGTCCGTCGAAGATCGGCATCGCCCAGTCGGTGATGACGATGTCGGGGATGTAATGGGTGAAGCCTTCCAGGCCGGCGGCGCCGTCTTCGGCCTCGTAGACCTCGCGAGCCCCGAAGCCGTGCAGAAGCGTGCGCAGAATGCGCCGCATATGGGCGTTGTCGTCGATGACGAGGAAGCGCAGCCGGTTGAAATCGATGCGGATCATGGCAATGACGCACGTGCTCCGGCGCCGGCCGGGTTTCCACCGTCACGCTAGAGAATCGGTGTTAAGATTTGGTTTAGGATAATCGTGCGGCCACTGGGCCCGATCGGCCGCGGACGTCAGTACCAGAACTGCTCGCGCAAGATGCGTTCGTCGAGGCTGTGGCCGGGGTCGAACAGCATGCGCATGACGATGGTCCGGTCCATGCGGATATCGACGCGGGCGACGTGGCGAACCTCGTCGTGATCGGCGACTGCGGCGGCCGGCCGCTTGGCGGATTCGAGCACCTCGACGGTGACGTTCGCCCCGTCGGGCAGGAGAGCACCGCGCCAGCGCCGGGGCCGGAACGGGCTGATCGGCGTCAGGGCCAGGAGCGAGGCGCCGATGGGCAGGATCGGCCCCTGGACGGACAGGTTGTAGGCCGTCGATCCGGCCGGCGTCGACAACAGGACGCCGTCGGCGACGAGTTCCGCGAGGCGCTCCTGGCCGTCGACCAGGATACGCAGCCGGCTCGCCTGATAGGTCTGGCGGAACAGGGATACTTCGTTGATGGCATGGTGCTCGTGGATTTTTCCATCCCCGCCGACGGCGCGCATCAGCAAGGGATGGATGATCGTCGTCTCGGCCTTGGCGAGGCGCTCGCTGAGCCCGTCCTCGCGATACTCGTTCATCAGGAACCCGACCGTGCCACGATGCATGCCGTAGATCGGCTTGCCGGAGCGCATGAAGTCATGCAGGGTCTTGAGCATCAGGCCGTCCCCGCCGAGGGCGACGACGACGTCCGCGTTCGCCGGCTCCACATCGCCGTAGCGGCGTATGAGCGCCTCGCGGGCCTGTTCGGCTTCCGGGGCCGTGCTCGCCACGAAGGCGATGCGTTCGCGGCGATGGGGGGCGCTCATTGGCGGTTCGGCTCGGTATGGGGCCGTCAGGTGCGCGGCTGCTGACCTCGAGGAGGGCGGATGGAACGCGCGGTTTTCGTCTATACGACTTGGCCTTCGGTTGTCGAGGCGGAGAAAGCCGGCCGGCGACTGGTCGGGGCGAGCCTCGCCGCCTGCGTCAACATCCTGCCCGGAATGATATCGCTCTACCGGTGGCAGGGTGCCGTCGAAAGGGCGGAGGAAGCCGTGATGATCGTCAAGACCCGGGCCGCGCTCGCCGAGCGTGTGCGCTCGGCCATCCGGGATACTCATCCCTACGACACGCCGGCTATTCTGGTGCTGCCGATCGAGAGCGTCGACCCCACCTACCTGCAATGGCTGATGGACGAGACCGCGCATCCTTCAGAGGCGTGAGTGTTGCTTTCGCGACACATGCGCTTCCGACCTGTGCCGGCCGGTATCGTCGTGGTTGTGTCCGGCTTGACGGCAAATGCGCGGGGCGCGAAAAATCCCGACGTGCTGGTTCTCCGGTGTGAGCCGGGGAGGCAAGAGGGAACACGGAGCGGTGTGAAATCCGCAGCCGTGGCTGTTCCCGCAACTGTGAGCGGCGAGCTTCGTCCACGTTGGCCACTGGGAAACTGGGAAGGCCGGACGACGCTACGACCCGCGAGCCAGGAGACCTGCCAGCGCGGTCACCCAACCGGTGGGCGGGCAAACCACACGGAGCGGCTTTCGCAGCGGTGACACGAGCGACCGACGCGAAAAAGCCGT
This sequence comes from Astrobacterium formosum, assembly GCA_030848545.1. Classification (GTDB taxonomy): domain Bacteria; phylum Pseudomonadota; class Alphaproteobacteria; order Rhizobiales; family Xanthobacteraceae; genus Astrobacterium; species Astrobacterium formosum. The sequence goes on along the minus strand of JAVDCA010000020.1, from coordinate 100,580 downwards.
GAGAGAACTCTCCCACGACTTTCTGGATCAGACGACGTCGGCGCCATTGCGGGTGAATGCCGCAATCGCGCGTCCGACGTGGTTTTTTCCGTCGCCTCGGTCTCGGTCATCCGGCGTCCCGGAGGGACGCCCAGAGGCGAAGGACGACACTATGGGGAAGACTGCCGCACTCACCGTTGCCGGCGCCATCGCGCTCGGCCCGGCACTTCACCAAGCCGCCGCTCAGGATGCCGCGACAGCGCTGCCGGAGGTCACCGTGACGGCGAGCCGCACCGGCACCGGCATCGTCGGGGCCAACAACAGCGTCATCACGGCGGAGGAGATCGCCCGTTCTCCGGCGGCGACCCTGCAGGACATTCTCGCTCGCGAACCTGGCATCCAGACCTGGAGCCTCTATGGCGGCGTCAACGGCGCCGGCACCTCGGTCGATCTGCGCGGCTTCGGCGCCACCGGCGCCTCCAATACGCTGGTGCTGGTCAACGGCCGCCGGCTCACCGACATCGACCTCGCCGGGGTCGACTTGAGCGCCATTCCGCGCGACAGCATCGAGAGGATCGAGATCACCCGCGGCAACTCGGGCGCCGTTCTCTATGGCGACAGCGCGGTCGGCGGCGTCATCAACATCGTGACCAAGAGCGGCGTCGGCCTGCCGTCCTCGGCGCGTGTCGAGGGCATGGTGGGCTCGTTCCGCCAGTGGGAAGGAGCGGTGTCGGCCAACGCCGCGAAAGGCCCCTGGTCGACCTCGGTCTACGCCAACGCCTTCGATTCCGACGGCTATCGGGTCAACAACCAGTTGCGCCAGCGCAATGCCGTCGGCGACCTGCGCTACAGCGTCGAGGAGGGCTCCGCCTATTTCAACATTTCCGCCGACGACCAGCATATCGGGCTGCCGGGTGCACGCCTCGTCGATCCCTCCATCGGCGTCAACCAGCTCGTCACCGACCGTCGCGGCGCCACCACGCCCACGGCCTTTGCCGACAAGCAGGGAGTGAACCTGACCCTCGGCGCCACGAGGAACGTGGTCGACGGCATCGAGGTGATCGTCGACGGCGGTATCCGCATCAAGGAGCAGTCGTCCGAATCGGTCCTGAGCGGCTATGCGAGCGCCGATGACCGGACGCTCACCACCGCCTCGTTCACGCCGCGCTTCGTCAGCCGGCGGGACATCATGGGCCTGCCCTCGAAGGTGACCGCCGGTTTCGACTTCTACGCCGCGGGCCTCGACGCCGACCGCGGGGCGCTCCTGAGCGACCCTCCGGTGCACCGCTACAGCGTCGACCAGAAGAGCTATGGCGTCTATTGGCAGCAGACCGTCACGGTCCTGCCGACGACCGACTTCTCCTACGGGGCGCGCATTCAGGAGACCACGGTATCGGCCCGCGACGTGTTCGACGCGACCGCGCCGGGCGGCATGTTCGACGTGCAGGGTATGGCGCTCGACAAGACGGACCCGCAATACGCGCTCCATGCCGGCGTCGAGCACCGGTTGAACGACGTGTTCACCGTGTTCGGCCGCGTCGCGCGCAGCTTCCGTACGCCGAACGTCGACGAACGGGTGGGGCAGGGCTATCCCACTAATTTCGACCTGAAGACCCAGACCTCGAAAGATGCCGAAGCGGGCATCCGCGTCACCTGGGGCCGCTTGTCGTCGCAGACGAGCGTCTATGTGATGGATCTGACCGACGAGCTGATGTTCAGCCCGGACACGTTTTCCAACGTCAATCTCGATCCGACCCGGCGGCGGGGTGTCGAGTCGCAGGCGACCTACAGGCTGACCGACACGGTCCGGCTCCTGGGTGGTTTCGCCTATACGCACGCCACGTTTCGAGAAGGCCCCAACGAGGGCAACGACGTGCCCCTGGTGTCGCGTTGGACCGGCACGGCCGGCGTCTCCTGGGATGCCTGGCATAAATGGCTCACCGTCGACCTCGTCGCCCGCTTCGTCGGCGAGCGGCGCATGGACAACGATCAGCGCAACGTCCAGCCGATGATTCCGGCCCACACGCTGGTGGACGTCCGCCTCGGCGGCCAGGTCGACCGCTTCTTCTGGTCGTTCGCGGTGCAGAACCTGTTCGACGAACAGTACTATGACTACGCGGCAGCCAGCTCTTCTGTCCTGGGTCGCTACAACGCCTATCCGCAGCCGGGGCGCACCTACCAGCTGCGCGCCGGCATGACGTTCTGAGTGCTAGTCGAATAGTTACGTGGTCATTCCGGGGCGGCCGCAGGCCGAACCCGGAATCCAGCTACAGACTCCGTCAGTGGCGCTGGATTCCGGGTTCGCGCTGACGCGCGCCCCGGAATGACCTGAATGCTACGCTACGCCGCGCCCTCCAATTGGAAGCGTTCGCGCACCGTCTTGGTCAGCGTGATGTTGTCGACCTTGCCGGAGCCCAGGAGAGGCAGCTTGTCCACCTGGATATAGTCGGCCGGTATGGCGAGCTCGGAGGCGCCACGCGAGCGCGCGAAGGCGAGATACTCGGCCCGCGTCGGATTCGGCTGGGTGGTCACCAGGATGATGCGCTCGCCCTTGCGGGCGTCCGGAACGGTGACGACGCCCGACTGGGCGTTCGGCCACAATTCGGCGGCCAGGAGCTCGATGGCGGCAAGCGAGATCATCTCGCCGCCCACCTTGGCGAAACGCTTGGCGCGGCCCTTGATGGTAATGAAGCCGTCGGCATCGATATCGACGATGTCGCCGGTGTCGTGCCAGCCGTCCGGCGGCGGCTCCAGCACGCCGGGATTTTCGGCGCGCAGATAGCCCATCATCACGCTCGGGCCGCGCACGAACAGCCGGCCGCCACCTTCGACGCCCTCGACCGGCTCGAGCCGCGCCTCCATACCGGGGAACAGGCGTCCGACGGTGCCGAAGCGGTTGAACATAGCGGTGTTCAGCGCCAGCGCCGGCCCGGTCTCGGTGACGCCGTAGCCTTCCAGGATGCGGACGCCGAATTTCTCCATGTAGATGGCGCGGGTCGAAGGCCGCACCGGCTCCGCACCGGAGAACAGATAGCGGATCGAGCGGAAGTCGTACGGGTTCGCCATCCGGGCATAGCCGTTGAGGAAGGTGTCGGTGGCGAACAGGATCGTCGCATTGGAGCCGTAGATGAGCTCCGGCACGATGCGGTAATGCAGCGGCGAGGGATAGAGAAACACCTGCACGCCGTGCACCAGCGGCAGGATCAGGGCGATCGTTAGCCCGAAGGAATGGAAGATGGGCAGGACGTTGAACACCTTATCCTGGCGGCCGAAGTCGACTCGCGCCTCGGCCTGGGCGGCGTTGGCAAGCATGGTGCGGTGCGACAGGAGTACGCCCTTGGGGGTTCCTTCCGAGCCGGAGGTGAACATGATCGCCGCCGGGCCGTCCGCCTTGCGCTCGACCAGCGGCTTACGGAACGAGAACAGGCCGCGCAGCTTGTCCAGCGTTGTGATGCTCTTGCGGACGTCTTCGAGGTAGACGAGGCGGATCTCGTCCTTGATGCCCTCGATCAGGTTTTCCAGCCGGCCTTTTTCGACGAAGGCGCGCGAGGTCACGATCGTCCTGACCTGCGCCGCCTTGCAGGCCGCCCGCACATTGGCGACGCCGCCGGAAAAGTTGATCATGGCCGGCAGGCGTCCGCCCGACATGACGGCGAACACCGTAACGGCGGCGCCGTTGGCGTTCGGCAGCATGACGCCGATCGCTTCCCCCTCGGCGGCGAACGCCATCAGCTTGCGGCCGAGCACCGAGACGCCGATCAGGATCTTGCGGTAGGTGAGGCTGCCCATCGGGTCTTCGAGGGCGATCCGGCTCATGCCGTGTTCATGGGCGGCTTCGATCAGGGCGCCGATGACCGTGCGGTCGACCGACCCGGTCTTGAAATAGAGGTCGGACATGATCCTGTAGAGGGCGGCGCCGGCGGCGACGCGCCGCTTCTTGCCCTTGAGCTCCGGGGCGACCGTGAGCTTGACCGGCGGCTCGACCGTCACCGTCACCTTGGGGAACAGCTTCTTGCGCACATGGTAGGTGTCGAGGCGCGAGAACGGCGTCTTCTCCAGCCCTTCGATGCGCACCGGCACCACCATGGCGCCCGATTTGTCGGCGATCAGGCCGGCACCGTCGTAGATCTTCATCAGCGAACCGGTGACGGTGATGCGGCCTTCCGGGAAGATGATGAGCGGGTCGCCGGCCTGGACGGCGTGGATCAAGGTGCGGGTGCCCCACGGCTTGGTGGGGTCGATGGGCAGGGCCCGGGTCATGTGCAGGAACGGCTTCACCCACCAGCGCTGGGCGATGGTGGAATCGATGGCGAACACCGGTTCCCTGTCGAGCATGGACAGGGCGAGCGCAGCGTCGAGGAAGCTCACATGGTTGAGCGCGATGATCGGATTGACGCCGGCCTTGGCAACGTTTTCCAGGCCCTTGACCTCGACCCGGAAGAAGATGCGGAAGATGATCGACAACAGGTCGCGCAGCGGCCGGTTCGGCATGGTGCGGGCGATCGCGAACGCGACGCCGAGGCTCAGGAGGCCGAGCAGCAGGAACACGTGCGCGGGCAGGAGGCCGGCCTGCTGCAGAGCGGCGACCGCGAGGCCGGACACCACCATGAAAGCGGCGTTGAGGACGTTGACGGCGGCGATGACGCGGGCGCGCCGGTCGGCGCCCGCCCAGGCCTGCACGGCCGAGAACACCGGCACGATGAACAGGCCGCCCGCGATGGCCATGCCGGCGAGGTCGATCGTGACGCGTATGCCGCGGGCGGAGCCGAAGATTTCCGAAGGCGTCAGCGTTCCCTGGCCGCCGGAAAGCCCGAAGGTCGCGATGCCGAGGTCGATGGCGAACAGGCCGAGCAGGACGGCGGCCACCAGGGTCGGGGCGAGCATGATGCGGCCGTGGGCGAGCCAGGAAGCGAGGCCCGAGCCGACCGCGATAGCGACGGAGAATACCGCCAGGAACAAGGTCGCGACCGCCTCGTTGCCGCCCAGCGTGTCACGCACGAGATTGGGCAGGAGCGACAGCGCGGTCGCCCCGAAGGCCCAGAACCAGCTGGTCACCAAGCCGCCCCACCACAGTTGTGGCCGGCTTTTCAATTCGCGAAGCAGCGCAACGGTCGAGCGGGCGATGTTGAAGTCGATCTTCAAGGTCGGGGCGGCTTCGCCGGTCCTCGGGATCATCAGGGCCGAGGCCCAGCAGGCGACGGCGAACACCATCATGAGGGCCCCGAACGCGGCCGGGTTGCCGCCGTCCCGGGCCGCGATGCCGCCCACGATGGTGCCCATGAGAATGGCGATGAACGTGGCGGCTTCGACCAGGGCGTTGCCGGTCGGGAGTTCGGCGGTGACGAGATGATCGGGCAGGATGCCGTATTTGATCGGCCCGAACAGGGCCGCGATGATGCCGAAGCCGGCCAGTGCGACGAACAGGATCGGCAGCGAATGCAGCCAGAAGCCGGCGACCGCGACCGCCGCGACGGCGATCTCGACGAATTTCAGCCGTCGCGCCACGACGCCCTTGTCGAAGCGGTCGGCGACCTCGCCGCCCAGCGCCGACAGGATGAAGAACGGGAAGATGAAGGTCGCGGCGGCAAGCTGCACCAGGGCGCCGGAATCCGACGCCGAGTGCACTGCGCTGTAGACGATCAGGAAGACGAGCGAGTTCTTCAGGAAGTTGTCGTTGAAGGCACTGAAGAACTGGCACCAGAACAGGGGCGCGAAGCGCCGCGTCGTCATCAGGTTGCTGAGCATGGATTTCGGGTCCGCCGCTTTTTTATTCGCGCGCCTCATGGTGGCCGAGAGCCCGCCTTGATTCCAAGACGGGCTCCGGGAACAGGACTTTAGGATGTCGCCGGCCGTTTGTCGCCCCCGTCCGGCCGGCCTGCCGCCGCCGCGGCCGTTAACGATTTGGCCACCTTGCCGCCTGCCTCCGCTCCGTTATGGTCGCGGTGGAGCGCCGCCGGGTTCACGGGGTGCGGCGGAGGGGAGGCGTAACGCGATGGCGTGGACGAAAGTGGCGGAGCGGGCCGATATCGAGCGGGGCTCGCCGCTCGCGGTCGAAGTGGCGGGCGAGGAGATTGCCCTTTATTGGCTCGACGGCGAGCCTTTCGCGACATCGAACATCTGCAGCCACGCCTTCGCCCGGCTGTCGGAAGGTTTCTTGGACGGCGGCTGCATCGAGTGCCCGATCCACCAAGCGCAATTCGACATCAGGACCGGCGCCGCCGTCGCCGGGCCGGCCGACACGCCGATCCGCACATATCCCTGCCGGGTGACGGGCGAGAGCGTCGAGATCGATATCTGATCCCGGGTTCGGCCGAACAGTTCGGCGTCCGTGCCTCCGTGGTGCGGCGCAACACGCAACGGAGCACAGCGCGGCGGAGTTGGCGCGGCGCCGAACTCAAGGCCTCGCCGCGTCATGGCGAGGAATCATGGCGAGGAATCACGACAGCGCCGGTTCACTCCGGCGCGGCTCGCGGAAACTCAGACGCACCGTGGTGGTGAAGGCGTGGCCGCAATCCTCGCACAGCCAGGCGTGGCGGACATCGTGCTCGCTCACATGGGCTGAGGCGGCGGCGGCGATCAGGACGGCGTGGCATTCGGGGCAGGAAGGAAACGGCAGGCGTCGCACCTGATGAGCATCGACCCGCAATGCGGCATGAGCTGTCATCGGCTTTTCCTCCGCGATTGGTCTCCCCTCCCGCTCACCTGCCGATACGCTAAGCGTCGCCTGGGGCGCCAACAAGGCGAGCCCATGACGGTTTTGCAAAAGCTGACGATTTTGCAAAGGCTGGCGGTGGACGCCGGTATCTGCACGCGACGTAAAGGGCGGTTTTTTTATTGACGTGAAAACACTATACGCCCGATCGTTCCGTGTGCGAGGTAACAGAATCGCGCGATGAAAAAAATCTCGCATCGAACCATGTGGACTGGCTGTGCATCGCGGCGGCGGGGCCTTCGGGTCGCTGAGATGGGGGAAGTCGCATGAGCGGGCCGGTGGTGTGCCACGTGATTGTGTCCGGCCGGGTGCAGGGCTGCGGTTTCCGGGCCTGGACCGAGCGCCAGGCGCGCGGGCGCGACCTCGATGGCTGGGTGCGCAACCGCCGCGACGGCACCGTCGAGGCGGTGTTCTGCGGGCCGGCGGCCGCCGTCGAGGCGATGATCGCCGCCTGCCATCAGGGGCCGGCACTGTCGCGCGTGACCGGTGTCGTCGTCCGCGACGGGGATCTGTCGGATTTGGCCGGCCGGCCGGCCGGCCAAGCGTTCGTGGTGCTCTCGACGGTGTAGGGGCGGCTCGTCCCGCCGTCGTCATCGCGGGAAGCGGCAGCGACGAAGCAATCCAACCTTTCGGCGATTCTGGTTTGCTTCGCCTGCGGCTCGCAATGACGGATTCTAGGATTGTGCCGTCCGCAGCGTCCGCGCCATGCGCGGCCGCATCCGGCGGCGGGCCCACAGCCACAGGCCGCTGCCCATGAGGACGATCAGCGCCAGCGACGTCACGACGTTGATCAACACGGACAGGGCGCCGCCCCAGTTGCCCTCGTGGATGAGCCGCGGCCAGTTGCGCGGTGTCGCCACGAGGCCGTCACGGGTGACGGTGAAGACCCGCATCTCGCCGTCGTCGTCGAGGCGGGCGAGCAGGGCGTCGCCGCGCGGGCGGATCCAGCTCACGGTCGACAGATCGTGGTCGGCGGCGACGATGCGCACCGCCTCCACCATCGGCAGCATGGGGGCGGAGGTCGCGACGGCCGGCGCACCCGCGAAGGTGACGCCGAGCGCCATCAGGAGCCCGGTGAGGGGGCTCAGCACGACGAGCGGCAGGAACAGCCACGCGGTGCCCTTGTGCCAGCCCGACAGGTTGTTGCGAATCCGTGGCCAGCCCATGGCGAAGCCGAGGCCGATCAGGACCAGCATGGCCGCCGTCGAGGCCGTCACCAGCCAGCGCTGGTCCAGGATCAAAGCCTCATGCAGGCGGCGCGAGGTGGAGAACAGGCCGGCGAGGGCGCCGGGATCGTCGATGCGGGAATTGGTGGCGAGGTCCACATGGGTCATGGCGCCGCGATGGGCGCCGCCCAGGGAGACATTGCCGGCATAGGCGCGGATGAAGAGCGTGCGGGCCTGGTTGCCGGGATCGTGCCTGGCGAGCACGGCCGCCAGTCCGTCGGCGGTGACCGCGACGGGCCCTGGCCCGGTCGCGATCATGGGCTCGACCGAAAGGACGAGGCCGGTGATGACCACCACCGCGAGTGGCAGGGCGAAGATGAGGGTGATCCAGCGGTGCAGTTTGAGCAGCATGTTCTTGTTCATGGAAGCCTCACGTCCGACGGCGAGCTGCGGCCTCACGGCCGCCACGTCGGCCCATGTAGGCGGAGGCGTTTGCTGCGGTATCTCCGCCGCGTAAACTTATGTAAAGCGGTGCGCCGGCGTTCAGGTCGCCATGTCGGTCGTCGTCGAGGACGTGATTCCGAACACCTCCTCGAAGGCGGCCCGCATGATGGCGTCGACCTCCGGCATGGTCACCGGGATGCCCAGGTCGACGAGGCTGGTGACGCCGTAGCGCGGGTCGGCGATGCCGCACGGCACGATGCCGGCGAAATGGCCGAGGTCGGGATCGACGTTGAGCGCAATGCCGTGCAGGCTGACCCAGTGCCTGATCCGGATGCCGATGGCGGCGATCTTGTCCTCATAGCCCGCCCCCTTGTCTGGCCGACGTACCCAGACGCCGACCCGGTCTTCGCGCCGTTCGCCGGTGACGTTGAAGCCCGCGAGGGTCAAGATGATCCATTGTTCGAGGGCGGCGACGAATCGGCGCACGTCCTGGCCGCGGCGGCGCAGGTCGAGCATCACATAGGCGACCCGTTGGCCGGGGCCGTGATAGGTGAATTGGCCGCCGCGGCCAGCCACGTGCACCGGGAATCGCGCCTCGATGAGATCGGCGGGCTTGGCGCTGGTGCCGGCGGTGTAGAGGGGCGGATGCTCCAGGAGCCACACCTCCTCGGCGGCCTGTCCGGCGGCGATCAGCTCGGTGCGCGCGCCCATATGGGCGAGGGCGGCGTCGTAGCCGACCGGGCGGTCATCGATTCGCCATTCCACCGGCGGGGCGCCGGGGGCGAGGTGCAGGTCAAAACTCAGTTCGGCGCGCGCGTTAACCACTCGTTCACCATAGCATGGTGAGGTCATGTGCGGAGAGGGCATCCGACGCCGCGACCCACCCTTATGCCTTCATCACGCCAGGACTGAGCCGTGGCAACTATCAACAAGGTTTCGCTAGACATTTCCGTCGTCCTCGGCAGCACCCTGATGCCGATTCACCAGGTCCTGCGCCTCGGTCGCGGCGCCATCATAGAGCTCGATTCCGGCGAGAACGACGAGGTCAGCATCCTCGCCAACAATCTTCCGGTCGCCAAGGGGATGGTGGTGGTGTCGGGCAATAAGATCGCGGTCGAAGTCAAGGAATTGCTGCCGCGCGCGCCGAACGCCCGTTGAGGCGAACAGGACTGTTAGCCGGGCATGATCCGAGCTTGTTTCGGCATCATCGATTTGTTACATGCTGCGCCCGTCGCTACACCGCCGGCCTTCACCGGACGGCGGACCTGACTAAAAACGCGGTCGTGGCGGAACTGGTAGACGCGCTAGCTTGAGGTGCTAGTGGGGAGACCCGTGGAGGTTCGAGTCCTCTCGACCGCACCAATCTTCTAAATTTCCCAATGAAATGAATTTGTTGGAGCCCCCCCGAGGGGCTCGGCCGTCCGGCTCGAGCCGGGGGGCTTCCCTGGTGGCTGCCGGCACTTGACTGGGCGGCCCCTGGAGGCCGGCGGCTACGCGCACCAGCATCGCCGCCACGCATGTTTTCCAACACCCGAAGCTTGACGAAAATACCGCTGTCCGGCTGATGATACCGGCATCCGGCCATGATGAGTCGTCTCGATTCGCAATCGTGGGGGCGTGGAGGAAAGCCATCCGCCATGCCCGGATGACGAAATTGTTCTTTTCCGAACAGCAGCTTTTGGAATGGCGGTATGGACAACAAGCGAAGGTTCTTGCGCCGGCGATTGGATTATCGCGGTTTTGTCTTGTTCGGCACCAATGTGCGGCCTTGCTCGGTCAGCGACGCCTCCGAGGGCGGGGCGCGAATCCAGATTCAGAACCCCGAGGATGTGCCCGACCGGTTCGTGCTGAGTCTTTCCAAGCGGGGGCCGCCGTGTCGCAAGTGCCAGGTGGTCTGGCGCACGGACGTCGCGCTGGGCGTGCAGTGGGAACCGCAAGGCAACAAGAACGTATGCGATCCCGAGGTCTGCGGCGCCGACTGCCCGCGGCTCAACGCCTCCGATCCCGCGCCTGCGGCCGAAGCGACCGTGTGGGTGGTGTGATCAGGCAGGGCCCGACTGGCGTCACGCCTGGACCGCACCAACGGCTGGATGACGGACCCGGCGCGGTGGTCGCCCCCCGGCAGGCGAAAGAAGGCGAAAGCGACGAGCCCGATGATATGTTGCTTGTGTTTGTCAGCAGGAGACCGACATGCACGCCGACATCGAGAAGCGGCGCCCGGAATTGGCGGCCCTTTGTCGCCGCTACGGTGTGGCGCGGCTCGAAGTGTTCGGCTCCGCCGCACGCGGGGCCGATTTCGACCCCGAAAAAAGCGACATCGATTTTCTGGTCGAGTTCTCGCCATGTAGCGGCCTGCCGGGGATCGAGCAGTACTTCGGGTTTGCCGACGCGCTGGAAAAGCTTCTGGGCCGGCCTGTCGACCTGGTCCAGGACAAGGCCATCGAGAACCCTTACGTCCGCGCCAGCGTCGACCGGTCGCGGGAGTTGGTCTATGGAACGTGACTCGCGCGCCTTCCTGTGGGATGTGCGGCGCGCCGCCGACCTGGTCGCCGAGTTTACCGCGGGCCTCGATGCCGAGGGCTATGTGGCGAACCGGCTGGTGAATGCCGCCGTGGAGCGGCAGTTCGAGATCATCGGTGAAGCGCTGAATCAGCTCACCAAGGCGGCGCCGGGCATCGCCCACCGTATACCGCACCTGCCGGAGATCGTGAGCTTCCGCAACGTGCTGATTCATGGCTATTCGAAAGTTGATCATCAAATCGTCTGGTCCATTATCAAGACGAGACTTCCGGTCCTCCGTGATATCGCTGATGCGCTTCTGGCCGAGCTCGGGCCGCCGGACGCATGAAAATCCCTCGGCCGCGCCCGTTTCTCCCACTTCGGATCACCCCGGCTGACTTCGTCGCGCGGTGACAAGGCCGACTGCAATGGCGCATTTCAGGAGACGTCCACGTGAACACCGTTGATCCCGCCGCACCGACGGTCGGCCTGACCGTCCCCGCCAAAGTGGGCGATCGCCTGGAGGACGTGGGCACGCCGGCGCTGATCGTCGATCTCGACGCCTTTGAGCGCAATATTGACCGCATGCGCGCCTTCTGCGCGGCGCACGGCGTGCGCCACCGGGCGCATGCCAAGACCCACAAGTCGGCGGACATCGCCCTGATCCAGATGACCCGTGGCGGCGCCTGCGGGATCTGCTGCCAAAAGGTCTCGGAAGCCGAGGCGCTGGTTGCCGGCGGCGTCACTGATGTTCTCGTTTCAAACCAGGTGATCGACCGCGCCAAGATCGACCGGCTCGCCGCACTTGCGGGCCGGGCCCGCGTGCTGGTCTGCGTCGACGATGCCGGCAATGTGGACGACCTTTCGGCGGCGGCGTGCCGGCATGGTTCGATGCTGGAGTGCCTCGTGGAGATCGATGTCGGCGCCGGCCGCTGCGGCGTCGCCGCCGGCGCGCCTGCGGTCGCGCTCGCAAAACGCATCGCGGCGGCGTCCGGACTTAAGTTTTCCGGCCTGCAGGCCTATCACGGCGGCGCCCAGCATCTGCGCGAGCATGCGAAACGCCGCGCCGCCATCGCGGCGGCGACCGGGCAGGTCGAGACCACGCTGGCGCTCCTGAAGGGCGACGGGCTCGACTGCCCGATCGTAGGGGGCGCCGGCACGGGCACGTACCGGTTCGAAGGCACCTCCGGCGTCTACAACGAACTGCAGGCCGGCTCCTACGTGTTCATGGATGCCGACTACCAGCGCGATCTCGACGAGCATGGCCATCCCGTCACGGATTTCGAGAATGCGCTGTTCATCTGGACGCAGGTAATGTCCCATGTGCGGCCCGACCGGGCGGTGTGCGATGCCGGTCTCAAGGTGCAGAGCGTGGATTCCGGCCTGCCGGTGGTATTCGGCCGCAGCGACGTCGTCTACGTCAAGGCCACCGACGAGCACGGCGTCATCGACGATCCGCATGGCGCGCTCAGGCTCGGCGACAAGCTCAAGCTGGTGCCCGGACACTGCGACCCGACCTGCAATGTCCATGACTGGTATGTTGGTGTGCGTGCCGGGCGCGTCGAGGTCCTGTGGCCGGTGACGGCGCGCGGCATGTTGTTGTGATGCTGTGGGCGCGTCGGCCCTGATTTTCGCCCTGCGCAAATGGCGCGGATCGTCCCTTTTGCCCGACCGAGCGCCGGCAGTAACAAGCTGCCGGTGCGACGATTTTTCCGCGCGATCGACTGGTCGTCTTGATCTGTATCAGCGGCATCCGGCCGACACCGGGTAGCTTCGCCGCTGCAAACGATTGCGGAAAGGAACTGCGAATGTCGCAGCACGACTCGACCAAGAAACCATCCGGGGGCCTCACCCTCGAGCGCCGTCAACTCCTCCAGGCCTTCGGTGTCGGCGCGGTCGCCGCGACGACTGCCGGTCTGGGTACTGCGGCCGAGGCGGCGCCCAAGGCCAAGCCGGACGCCAAGCTGGCCGCAGCCGATCGCTCCATGCTGTCGCCGCCCTGTGGCAGCGAGCAGGTCCTGACCAGTGCCGACTCAGAGGGACTTCTCAACGTTCACGTCAAGAACGGCAAGATCCTGCGCGTCACCAGCCTGGACGCGCCGGAGAACAAAGCATCGCCCATGGGACTGCAATGGCACCGGCGCGTCTATGCGCCCGACCGCATCCTGCAGCCGATGGTGCGGGTGGGATGGAAGCCGGGCGGCGAGGGCAATACGGCCACGCGCGGTTCCGATACCTACAAGACCGTGTCGTGGAAGACGGCGCTCGATCTCGTCGCCGGCGAGTTGAAGCGCCTCAAGGAAAAGAACGGCAACGAGGCCTTCGCCGCCAAGGTCGTGGGCGGCTGGCAGACGGCCGGTAACCTCAACGCCAAGATGACCCAGATCGCCCGCTTCTACGGGCTCTATGGCGGCTTCACCACCTATATCGGCAACAAGAGCTTCGCCTGCTGGCAGTGGGCGGCGCCCTATTCGCTCGGGACGATATACCCGAACGACTCCATGCGCGACACGCTGGAGAACACCAAGACGATGATCTTCTGGTCGTCGGACCCGATGGACTGCTTCAAGGTGCGCGCCGTGACCTACGGACGCATCCAGAACTGGCTCGCCGAGCTCAAGGCCAAGGGCGTGCGCTTCGTCACCATCGATCCCATCCAGACCAAGACCGCCGAGATGTCGGACCTGTGGCTGCCGATCCGGCCGGATTCCGACTGCGCCCTGATGGCCGCCATGGCCTATGTGATGATCAAGGAAAACCTTCACGCCAAGGACTTCCTGGAGAGCCACACGGTCGGCTTCGAAGAGTTCCGCGCCTATGTGATGGGCGACAGCGACGGTGTGCCGAAGACGCCGGAATGGGCCTCGAAGCAGACCGACCTGCCGGTCGAGCAGATCACCTCGCTGGCGCTGGAATACGCCAAGACCAAGGGCGTCAAGATCAACTGCGCCCGCGGCATCCAGCGCAATGACCACGGCGAGCAGCAGGTGCGCATGCTGGTCGCGCTCGCTGCCCTGAAGGGCGAGATCGGCCTGCCCGGCGGCGGCCTCGGCTTCGAGGTGCCGGGCTTCTCCGGCGTCGGCGACGACACCCCGCAAGGCAAGCCACCCGGCGCGTTCCCGTCGGCCCGCAATCCGGTCAGCCAGGTGCTGCTCGACCAGAACCTCGCCGAAGGCCTGATGGCGAAGGACCCGATCACCTTCAACCACAACGGCAAGTCCTACACCTATCCGCAGCCCGGCAAGTCGCGCATCAAAATGATGCACTGGGTCGGCGGAGCGATGCTCAACCAGCACGACGACATCAACAAGATGCTCAAGGCGCTGGAAAGCGTCGAGACGCTGGTCGTGCAGGACTCGTGGTGGACGCCCGGCGCCCGCATCGCCGACATCGTGTTGCCCATCAACACCCTGTTCGAGCGCGAGGACATCACCCGCTTCTGGCGCTATGTCGTCTTCCAGCGGAAGATCATCGAGCCGCTCGGCCAGTCCAAGAGCGACTTCTGGGTGTTCAAGGAGCTCTCCGAACGCCTCGGCTTCAAGGACAAGTTCACCGACGGCATCGACAGCGAAGAGGGCTGGCTGAAGAAACTTTACAGCCAGGGCGACATCCCGATGTCCTACGAGGAGTTCAAGAAGGCCGGCTTCTACAAGATGCCGGTCAAGGAGAACCGCACGGTGGCCTTCTCGGCGTTCCGCCAGGATCCGGTCAAGAACAAGCTCAACACCCCGTCGGGCAAGATCGAGATCACCTCCGAGCGCATCGCCAAGATGAACTACAAGGACTGCCCGGCGACGCCCATGTTCCTCGAACCGTTCGAGTGGCTGGGCTCGGCGGAGGCCGCCAAGTATCCGCTCGCCATGGTCAACAAGCACTCGCCGTGGCGGCGCCACTCCTCCTATGACAACGTCGCCGAGTTGCATGCCGGCAGCAAGGTGAACGGGTTCGAGGCGGTGTGGATCAATCCCGCCGATGCCGAAAAGCGCGGCATCAAGACTGGCGACGTGGTGCGGGTCCATAACGGCCGCGGCCAGGTGGCCGCGGGCGCCTATGTGACCAGCAAGGTGCGGCCGCGTTGCGTCGTGCTGCACCAGGGCGCCTGGTTCCGCCCCGCCGAGCCGGGCAAGATCGGCTCGCTCGACCGCGGCGGTTCATCGAGCGTGCTCACCGCCCAGCGCGGCACTTCGCAACTCGCCCAGGGGCCGGTGTGCCACACCTGTCTGGTCGAGATCGAGAAGATCACCGACAAGGTGATGCCGAACGACTACGCGCCGGTCGCGTAAGGGCTTTTTGAAGTAACGATGGGACGCGTGCTTCTGGCGCGCGTCCCATTTCTTTTGGTGCTGCCTGTCATTGCGAGGAGGCGAAGCCGACGGAGCAATTCAGGGGTCCCGAAGATGGAACCGGATTGCTTCGCTTCGCTCGCAATGACGAGAACGGCGGCATCGGCACCGGCCAATACTGCTGGTATTGCGAGATGAAATGACTGGCGATCATCTCTGAACTCGGCCTAAACTGGCCTGCCGGACGACATCCGCGCTTGACCGTCCATCAATGGCGGACAGATGCGCATCGGCAACAAACCACGCCGCCGGCTTGAATCGGCGTCGGAATGCCGGCAGCAAAAGGGGGGGAGCGCGGTCGTGAGTTCCGAGCCCGTCCCCGTTGCGGAACCCTCCCTGACCGATCGTTCCATCGCGCCGGTGTGTGCCGCCGAGCCACGCCCCGCCAAACCCGCATGGTCGAAAGGCGGGGCTGCGTTTGCGCTCGCCGTCGTGCTCGTCGTGTCGGTCGCGTTCCTGGTCCTGTCGGCGGCAGGCGACGGCGACAAGTGGCGCGGTGCGATCGGACGCGTCCATCCCGGTCTCGTCGTCGTTCTGCTCGTATTGGCGCTGGCGAGTTTCTCCGCGCGAGCACTGCGATTCCAGTGGTTCGCCCGCGCGGTCGGCATCGACGTCCCGACCCCATGGATGTTCCTGTGCTATTTCGCCGGCTTCTCGCTTGCCGCCACGCCCGGCAAGGTCGGCGAATTCATGCGCCTGTGGTTGATCCGGAGCCGCTACGGCTATTCCATCTCGCGCTCCATGCCGCTGCAGATTGCCGACCGGCTCAACGATGCGGTCGCTTCGTTCATCCTGTGCGCCATCGGGGCGGCGGCGTTTGCCGGCTATCTCCCCGTCCTCCTGTTCGGGGCCTGCCTGGTCGGCCTCGGTATCCTTGCGTTCGCCTATCCGGCGCTGCTGCTGGGGGCGATCGGCCAGGCCTATCGGTTGTTCGCCAAAAGACCTCGGCTGTTCGCCGGCCTGCGCCGGATGGTGCGCCTCACCGCGGCCTTGTTCTCACCGCGCGTGTTCCTACCCTCCATCGCCCTCTCGGTTCTCGGCTGGGGGCTCGAATGCGTTGCCTTCGCGCTCTGCCTTACGGTGGTTGTCGGCGTCTTCGATCCGCTCTTGGCGATGTTCATCCTCGAATTCTCCAACGTGGTCGGATTCGCCTCCCTCATGCCGGGCGGCACCGGCATGACCGAGTTGAGCCTGTCGGGCCTCATGGTGGCGTCCGGGGTCGGGCTCGAGGACGCCGTCATCGTCACGGTGATCATCCGGGCCGCGACCTTGTGGTTTTCGATCCTGGTCGGGATCGCGGCGGCCATCGTCCTGGCGCGGCTCGACGGCTGGCACGCGACGTCTACGGTACGGGCTTTCTCGCGTTCCTGAGAAACGAAGGCGCGGACGCACGTTATCCGGCGCCGCAAATGGCGCATCTCGACAGCGAAAGGTGAGTGGCTCGCGGTGACGCCGTCATTGCGAGCAAAGCGAAGCAATCCAGTCCTTTTTTCGGGACTCCTGGACTGCTTCGTCGCCTTCGGCTCCTCGCAATGACGAGGTCGTGCGGCATTACTCGGTCAGGATCGTCGGGTAGAGCGACTTCCAGAACCCGCATTTGTGCACTTGGCCGGCGTTGAACAGGCCGAGCGCGCCGGGCGTGAAATTCATCACCATGCCGTCGGCGGTAAAGGTTGGCCACGCGGGCGCACTGGCAGCGGTGGGCTTGCCGGTCCTCGCGAAGCTCGTCCAATAGCCCACCATGGCGTCGGCGATCTTCTGCGACGCCGGAGCAAGATCAGGCGTATCGAGCCTGGTCGTGTTGGAAAAGTGCGGAAAGATGTAGGGCAGTTCGGAGGAGTGGACCGCGCCCATCTCGAAGCCGGGATCGGTGGTCACCGCCGGCGCGGCGCGATCGCCGAACACGGATTCGTAGACGGGAACGCGCTTGCGCAGGAGCTTGGCGGTCTGCAGGTAGATGCAGTTGTTGATGCCGACGTCGGCGCGGAAGTCCGACCACACGGTGCCGAGCGCCGAAGCCGGCGACGAATAGTCCGAGGCGGGGTACTGCTTGATCACTGCGGCGGTATTGTCGCCGTAGACCGCCTTGAGCTTGGCCTCATAGTTGTCCTTGGTGACCGCGTTGCTGGCCTGGACGTCGTAGGCGACGTAGAGGCGCAACTCGTCGCGGGTGCCGCCGTTGAGGACCGGCACCTTGACGAAACGGCCGGCGGGGATCGCCTCGGCGCCGGGCAGCGGTACTGTGCGGGCTCCCGTCACCGGCAGGAACAGGAGAATGCTTTCGCCCTGCGCCTTGCTGGCGGCATCGAGCAGGTCCGTGACCTTCTTCTTGCGCAGGCAATCCAACGCTCCTTTTCCCTCGCAGCCGGCGAGCGCGGCGATCTTCGCGCCCACCTTCTCGCCGTCGGCCACGCTCGGCAGTGGCGTGACGCAGCCGGCGCTCTGGATGATCGCCTTGTGGAACAGGCCTCGCGTCTCGTTCGGCGCCAGGACGTGCATGCACACGCTCGCCGCGCCGGCGGACTCGCCCGCGAGAGTGACGTTGGCGGGATCGCCGCCGAAGTGGGCGATGTTGCGCTTCACCCAGCGCAGCGCGGCGCGCTGGTCTTCGAGGCCATAGCCGCCATTATGGGCGCGGCCAAAACCCGGATGGGCCATGAAGCCGAACACACCGAGCCGATAGTTGAGCGACACCACGACGACATCGCCGCTCTTGGCGAGATGGGCGAGCGGGTAGAGGGCGCTCGATCCGCCCACGAAGGCGCCACCGTGAATCCAGACGATGACGGCGCGCTTGCGCTTGAGGTCGCCGGGTCCCGCGTAAGGCACGGTGACGTTCACGTGCAGGCAGTCTTCCTCGGCGCTCGCCTCGGTGAGGCCATAGCGCGAGACCTGCGGGCAGGCGCTGCGGTACTGGCTGGCGTCCAGCACGCCGGCCCATCGCCCGGCCGGTCGCGGCAGGCGCCAGCGCAATTGGCCGGTCGGTGCCGCCGCATAGGGAATGCCCTTGAATTCCCGCACGCCGTCGCGCACGACGCCGCGTACGACGCCTTTGTCGGTCGCGACCAGCGATGGATCCGCCGCCGGCCGCGCCTGCGCGTCGACGGTGACGAGTGTCAGGGCGGCGATCGCCAGCCATATCCTGCGGCGCGCAGTCGCATTCGGGCGCTTCATGAGCGGTAGTCCTCGGTTTGGTGGCGGCCGGGCGTCGAGGATGACGATCTCTGCGGCCCGCTCGTCGCACGGTCACGCGAGCGGGGACGGAGAGCCGCATCCGTCATGGATATGCGGACTTCGACAGGCCGAAGGTCGAGCGCGGCCATAGGCCGAGCGACGGCCGCAGCGAGCCGGTGATGTCGCCGGGCAGGCGGGACACCGGCGCCGTCGGGCTTGCCGCTGCGTCCGCCGGCGTCGTCGCGGCGGCGCGCCGGTCGGGCGCGGCCGGCTTTGTCTCGATCATGTTGGTGTAGCCGAAGCTTTCCGGGTTGGGCGCCGGCAGTTCTTCGCGGGCGGCCATGTCGATCACCGATGGAGTCGGCGTCCGCTGGGGCCAGCGCGATGTCCGCGCCACCGCCTTCTTGCGGTCGGGTTTTTCGGCGAGGGGAAGGATAGAACCGGCAAGCGTCTGGGCGAACGCGACAGTGGCGAGGCTTGGTGCCGGCAACAGTTCGGCCGCGGCCACCGGCGGCAGCGGAATGGGCTCCGGCCAAGCGATGGTCGCCGGTCCCGACTTGGGTGGCCGCATCAGCCACTGGGCGGCGACCGTCTGCGTCTTGGGATGGGCGGCGGAGGCCGGCATCACGTGAACGACCTTGTAGCCGCGCGCCTTGAGCTCACCGAGCAGGATCGGCAGCGCCAGGACGGTGGCGGGCTGGATGTCGTGCAGGAGCAGCACACCCTTGCCCTTGGCTTCGAGGCGGGCGAGGGAGCGGTTGACGATCTCCTGGGCGCCGATCTTCTTCCAGTCGTCGCCCGGAAAGTCGGCGCTCCACGTCATGATGTGGCGGGTGGCGAGATAAGACTCCACCTGATCGACCCGCAACAGGCCCGGAATGCGGAAGAACGGCGCCACCTTGTCCTCGCCGCCGAGCGCGGCGGCGACCGAGGCGATGCCATCGTTGATCTCGCGCTCCGCATTGGCGAGCGGCATCTTGTGGAAACTGAGCGGATGGTTCTGGCTATGGGTGCCGATCGTATGGCCGTCCGCCGCGATCCTGCGCACCATGTCGGGATGGGCGCGCGCCATGCTGCCGACCAGGAAATAGGTCGCTTTGACGCATTGCGACGCGAGTGTCTCCAGGACGCGGGCGGAATAGGGCGGGATCGGCCCGTCATCGAAGGTCAGCACCACCTCCTTGTGGGCGAGAGGCAAGGTCTCGCGGTACTGCATGGTGCCGAGCAGACGGTGTTCGGTGGGGTCGACATACAGGATGCGGCTGGTGCCGAGGGCATCCGGATGGCCGGGGCAGTCGGCGGCGGTCGCCCGACCGCCGGAAAAGACGAGTACGCACGCAAACACACCGACAACCCAAGAACGCATCACGCCACAACCTCCCCCGGCACGCCGACTGTCGGGCACATTGTTACGGAAGGGTAGTGGGATTGGCCTAAGCGAGCGTTAAGGTTCGCTAGATGTTCCCGTCATGGAGGATGACGCACACTCGGGTGTGGCGTCGGTGCATCAGGACCGGGCGCTGGAGCGGCCTGCGTCGTGCTCTTCGGCGGCTCGTGAGCAAGGCTAGGACTAAAGAAAAAGCCCCGGCCGCGTGAGCGGCCGGGGCGCGTGAGATGCGCGTGATCAGCCGGCTGGTGCAGTGAAGGCCGTGACCGCTGGAGGTGTACCGGTGAACTTCTCGATCTCCACGAGCGCCGAGTGTGCCGACGTCGCTTGGCCGAGCTTGGAGGTCGGTACGTCCTGGGTGAGCTGGTTGGGCGAGCCGTACTTGTCGAGCGCACCCTCCTTGCCGGGCTGGTCGGGGTCGTACCAGGCGCCTTCGCAGAAACGCACCACGCCGGGCAGGAGGCCGTCGACCACCTTGGCGCCAGCGAGCGACTGGCCGCGGTCGTTGAACACCCGCACGATGTCGCCGTCCTTGATGCCGCGCTTGTCGGCGTCGGCCTTGGCGATCTCGATCGGCTCGCGATCGGCGACCGTGTAAGCCTTGCGGGCATCGGAGTTGTTCATCTGCGAGTGGATGCGGTACTTGGGATGCGGGCTGACCATGTGCAGCGGCCACTTGGCCGTCTTGTCGGTGGCGCCAAGCCATTCCTTCGGCGCCGTCCACACCGCGTGGCCGGCGATGCCTTCGTACTTCATGTCGGCAATGGCCTTCGAGAAGATCTCGATCTTGCCGGACGGCGTGCCGAGTGGCTCGATCGCGGGATCCTCGCGGAAAGCGGCATGGCGGACCCACTTCTTGGCCGCCTCGGCGACCCGGAATTCGATCGCCTCGCCTTTCTTCCAGAACGTGTCGAAATCCGGAATGGTGATGTTCTTCTTCTTGGCGTCGGCGACGGCCATTTCATAGTAGCTCTTGATCAACGCCATGTCGTCCTTGCGGCCGAACTCGGCCTTGTAGCCGAGGCGTTCGGCGAGCGCCGCCGCGATCTCGTAGTCGTTCTTCGCTTCGCCGACGGGCTCCACCACCTTGTACATCGGGATGATGAACTGGCGCGAATAGTCGCCACACTGCTCGATGTCGTTTCTCTCGAACGAGGTCGTCGCCGGCAGCACGATGTCGGCGAAGCGCGCCGTCGTGGTCCAGAACGGTTCCTGGACGACGATCACCTCCGGCTTGCGCCACGCCTTGATGAGCTTGTTGCGGTCCTGGTGGTGGCTGAGCGGATTGCCGCCCGCCCACAGGATCATGCGGATATCCGGATACTTGATCTTGCGGCCGTTGAAGTCGATCTCCTTACCCGGGTTGAGCAACATGTCGGCGATGCGAGCGCACGGGATGCGTGGCGGCATCTTGTCCGGCGCCTTGCCGGCCGTGAGCGCGCCGAGGCCGCCTCCGGTCGCCTGCGGGGCGCACGAGCTCGAGTAGTGATAGCCGACCGAGAAGCCGCCACCGGGCAGGCCGATCTGGCCCAACATGGCGGCGAGCGTCACCAGGGCCCAGTAGGCCTGCTCGCCGTTCTCGGCCCGCTGCAGCGCCCAGCCGGCGACGATGAAGGTGCGCTTCTTCGCCATGTCGCGGGCGAGGTTCTTGATCGCGTCGGCCTCGATGCCGGCGATCTTCGCCGCCCAGGCGGCGTCCTTCGCGACTCCGTCGCTCGCACCGGTCAGATAGGGGACAAACTGGTCGAAGCCGACCGTGTACTCCTTGAGGAATTTCTCGTCGTGGAGCTTCTCGGTGTAGAGCGTGTGGGCGAGCGCGAGCATGATCGCGGTGTCGGAGCCCGGCCGCGGCGCGATCCACTTGGCGCCCAGATAGGCCGCCGTCTCGGTCTTCCTGGGATCGATGACGATCGTCGGCGTGCCCTTGTCCTTGAAGGCCTTGAAGGCGAGGAAGCCCTGGTGATCGGGCGGGGCGTATCCGATGTTGAGGGTCACCATCGGGTCGGCCCCCCACACGACCAGAAGCTCGCAGGCCGCGACGGTGCCGGGCCAGGAGGACTGGGGCGCATAGACCTCGAGATTGCCCATGACGCGCGGCATGATCGCCTGGGCGGCGCCGGTCGAATAATCGCCGAGCGGCGCCGAATAGCCGCCGTGCAGGTTCATCAGGGCGGCGAGCGCAGCGCGCGGATTCTGCATGCGGCCGGAGCTCTTCCAACCGAGATCGCCGACGTAGAACGCCGCGGGACCGAACTCGGCTTTGACGCGCTTGAGTTCGCGGGCCACGAGGTCGAGCGCCTGGTCCCAGGTGACGCGTACGAACGAATTGGCGCCGCGTTCGGCGGTGTCGCTCTTCGCGCCTTTGTCGAGGAAGCCCTTGCGCACCATCGGATACATGACCCGGCTCGGCGAATGGACGAGCGACGGCGTCGCCTCGACCATCGCGGTCACCGGGAAGGGATCCTTGGCGAACGGCAGCGCCTTGGAGAATTTTCCATTCTCGACGACGGCATGCATCACGCCCCAGTGGGCGGCGGTGAGCACGCCCGGGGCGCCGGCGGCGGCGCCGGCCGACGACCATGGGCCCGCACCGACGGCAGTGCCCACCGAAACCGCGGCGGCGCTCTCCAGAAACGTCCGGCGTGACAAAACGTGACCGCGTCCGATCTTCGAATTGTGGATCATTGCTTTCGTCTCCTGCCGGCGGCGCACGCCGAAACGCCGGCGCCAACCGCGCTCGCGAACCAGGGAAAGAGAAAGTCGCAGGTGGTGCACAGACGCTCCCGTCAGTGCGGTTGTAAATACCTGTAAATACCTAATTGACTACGGGTAAAATTATGTCGGAATATTATTCACATATTCCCCCGAAATATTATGTGGAAATATACACGGCGCTGAAATTCGCGTGCGTGCGGAGGCGGGATCATGCGCAGGGCCGTGGTCGAGACGGGCGGACGGATCGTGCGCTTCCTGGGCCGGCCGGTCGCCCTCGTGGTCGGCATCCTCGTCGGCGGCGTGCTGTGCCTCGTCGCGGCGGCGGCCGTTTACGTCGGCGCCGCAGCCACCGGCACCAACGAATTCTGCATTTCATGTCATTCCATGCGGACGCCCTACGACGAATATCGGCGTTCGGCGCACTATCTCAACCGCTCCGGCATGCGGGCCGGCTGCTCCGACTGCCACGTGCCCAAGCATCCGCTTCCATTTGTCGCGGCCAAGATCGCGGCGGCGCGCGATCTGTGGGGCGAGATCGTCGGAACGCTGTCGACGGAAGAGAAGTTCGCGGCGCGAAAACTCGCCTTGGCGCAACGCGTATGGGCGCGGATGGAGGCGAGCGATTCGCGGGAATGCCGTTCTTGTCACGATTTCGACGCCATGAAAACCGATCTGCAATCCCAGAAAACCCGCAATCGTCACCCGAAGGCGATTATAAAGGGAGAAACCTGCATAGTATGCCACAAGGCGGTCGTGCACAGTCGCCCGGACATGGGCCCGCTGACCGAGCAGGCGCGCGCCGAAATCGTCAAGACGATCGGTCGCGTGCCGGCGGGCTCGGGGGTGGTGCGCACGCTGCAGATCAAACAGCTCTTCACCGCCGCCGCTGCTGACGAAGCGGCGGGGCGGGTCTTGCCCGGCGCCGAGATGAAACTCCTCGGCATCGACGGCGCGATGGCGCATGTGCGCCTGTCCGGCTGGCGTCAGGAGGGCTCCGAGCGGGTCCTTTATGCGGCTCCCGGAAAGCGCATCCTGATGGTATCGCTCGCGTCCGGTTTCCTTGATCGGCTCGACACGGCGGGCGACCCGGTCACCATCGAGGCGACCGGCCAGGTATGGAGTCCGGCGACTTTCGAGGCGTTCATCCCCGTTGCCGAGGTCACCGCCGACACCGACCGGGTATGGGATTTCGCCTCCGCACTCTTCTCGGTCAACTGCGCCATGTGCCACGCCGCCCCGCACGTCGTCGAATACGGCGCCAACGAATGGCTGGGCCAGTTCCGCTCCATGGTGGAGCAGACCAATTTGGACCGTGACGAGCGGGCGCTGGTTCAGACCTGGTTGCAGCTGCATGGCCGCGACGCGGAAGGTGAGGCGGCGCACTGACGGGGGTGACGGAACGGCGCCCGGTTACTTGGCCGCCACCTTCGGGTTCGCCGGCACCACGTGCACGACCCGGTAGCCGCGCGTTTTCAAGGCACGCAAGAAAGCCGGCAGCATGGCGGCTGTCTGGGCCTTGGTGTCGTGGAACAGGATGATACCGCCGCCGGCCGATTCGAGCCGATCCAGCACGAGATGCAGTTGTTCGTCAGGTGTCATCGGGTTCCAGTCGCTCGCCCACAGGTCGGCGCCGAACACCGTGATGCCGCGCGCCGCCAGACGATCGAGCAACGGGCTAGACGAGGCGAAGCCCGGAAATCGGAAGAAGGGCGCCGAGGGTATTGTCGCGGCGTGGCCGTGGAGGGCCGTTTCGACGGCGGCCATGCCGCGGTCGATCTCGGCCATGGCGGCCTCCGGCCGCAGGTGGTCGAGCAGTGGATGCGCATAGGTATGATGGGCGACGGTGTGTCCCTCGGCGGCCTCGCGGCGCACCAACTGCGGGTGGGCGGCAGCATTGCGGCCGACGAGGAAGAAGGTCGCCCGCACGCATTCGCGCGCGAGCGCGTCGAGGACCCGCGGCGTCGTTCCCGGCCACGGGCCGTCATCGAACGTCAGTACGACCTCCTTGGCGGCGAGTGGCAGTGTCGTGGGAAAGTGCTTGCGCCCCACCGTGAGCACGCTGCGGTCGACGCTCAATATGCGCGCGGTGCCGAGCGCGTCGGCCGGGCAGGGCGCGGCAGACGCAGCGACGGTCGAAAGGACGAGGCAGAGGACAGGGGTGATTTTCGCGAGCATTGGGATCAGCCGCAGGGACGGCCTGTCATAGTTCCGAAATCGTCCATTTGCCACATGCAAATGATTGAGCGTACAAGCAGCTCATCATCCGTTCGACTGTTCCCCCGGGCCCCGGCATGCTCGACGCAAAGGACATGACCGAGACGGCCGCCGTTGCGCATGGCCTGCCGCCGCGCGACGAGGACGGCAATTTGCGCGCGGATTTCGTCGATCGCGTCGCCGAGGCGATCGCCGCCGCCGACACCGCGCTCCTGCGCGACATGGTCGGCGACCTGCACGAAGCCGATCTGGGCGAACTCATCGAAGCCCTCGACTCCGACCTGCGGCCGGCCCTGATCGAGCTCCTGGGCGCCGACTTCGACTTCACCGCCTTGATCGAAGTCGACGATTCCGTGCGGGAAGATATTTTGGAGGAGCTGCCGCCGGAAACGGTGGCCGAAGGCGTTCGCGAACTCGATTCCGACGACGCCGTCTATCTGCTGGAGGATCTCGACAAGGAGGATCAGGCCGAGATCCTCGACCAGTTGCCGCCGCCCGAGCGGGTGGCGCTCGCCAGAAGCCTCGATTATCCGGAGGATTCGGCCGGCCGGCGCATGCAGACCGAGCTGATTGCCGTGCCGCCCACCTGGACGGTCGGGCACACCATCGACTATCTGCGCGAGACCGCCGAGCTGCCCGACCGCTTCTACGAAATCTACGTCATCGGCTCCGATCAACGCCTCCTGGGCGCCGTCGCCCTCGACCGCCTGCTGCGCACCCGCCGCCCGGTCGAGATCGACGAACTCATGGATCCCGAGCGCCATCGCGTTCGTGCCACCGACGACCAGGAGGCGGTTGCACGACTGTTCGAGCACTACAACTTGGTCGCCGCCCCGGTGGTCGACGGCGACGACCGCCTCGTCGGCGTCATCACCATCGACGACGTCGTCGACGTCATCTCGGAGGAGGCCGAGGAGGACATCCGTGCGCTCGGCGGCGTCAAGTCTGACGAGGAGTTGTCCGATACCGTCTGGACCATCGCTCGCGGCCGCTTCAACTGGCTGCTCGTCAATCTGGCGACCGCGTTCCTCGCTTCCTCGGTTCTGGGCCTATTCGAGGGATCGCTGGAGAAGATGGTGGCGCTCGCCGTGCTGGCCCCCATCGTGGCGAGCCAGGGCGGCAATGCCGCGACCCAGACCATGACAGTGACGGTACGCGCCCTGGCGACCCGCGATCTCGGCCATGCCAACGCTTGGCGGGTGATCGTGCGCGAAGCCCTGGTCGGGCTGGTCAACGGACTGGCGTTCGCGGTCATCACCGGGGTCGCCGCCTTTGCCTGGTTCAGGGTGCCTGAACTCGGCATCGTCATCGGTCTGGCGATGATCTGCAACCTCTTCGCCGCCGCCGTGGGCGGCATCGCCATTCCGTTGGTGCTGCACCGGCTGCGTGTCGACCCGGCTGTGGCCTCGGGCGTATTCGTGACCACCATCACCGATGTGGTGGGTTTTTTCTCTTTCCTGGGCATCGCCACGCTGTGGTTCGGGCTGAAATAAACGCTCCTCCGGCCCATTTTGGTATGCAACTGCTTAACCCGACTTCGGCATGCTAGGAGCGACCTCGTCGGTCCCAGCCGATAGAAGACCTTAACTATCGTTACGGCATGATCTGCGGATGGCGTGTGATTACACTTACGAGCGGTTGAAATGGCGCCTGCGGCAGACATGGGCGGCGATACGGCGCGACGCCCCCCACGGCGCCTGATCGGACCGCTGGCACTGGTTGTGTTCGCTGCGGTGGCGCTGAGCGTCGTCGTCGGCGTCGTGCTGGCTCGCCAGAGCGACCTGCGACACCAGCACCAGCAACGCATGTCGCTGATCGGTGTGCTCGATGAATTCCGTGCGGTCCTGGCCGAGTTCGCGGTCCGCCACGCCAAAGACATCGCCCAAAATTACGGCAATACGCTCGATGCCCGTCTCGCCGACCGCCTTACCCCGGTGGGTACCGGGCGTTATCGCTATGACGCCGCCTATGTGGTCGGCGCCGACGGGCGACTGATCGCCGCCTACCCACGCGACGCGGTCGAACTACCGACCGGAATTCATCCTCTGATAGAATCGGTCTCGCGAAGCAAACCAGTGGATGCGGCCTCTGCGACAAGCGCCAGGACGGATTTTATCGTCATCGACGATCGCATCGCGGTGGCGACGGCGGCGGCGCTCGGGAGCACGTCCGGCGCCACGTTGGTGACCGTGGCGACACTGGACCCGCGTCTCGCGGACGTGCTCGAGCGGACATCCGGCGTCGAAGCCCTGCGTTTCGACACCGGGCCGGCGCATGGTGGCCGCGACGTCCTGTCCCTCATGAATGGCCAGGGCCGCATCGTCGGCTGGATGGCGTGGCCGACCCAATCGCCGACCGTGACGGCGGCGACACGGATGGCGCCGCTGCTCGTGGTCGTGGGCTTGTGTTTCGCCGGCTTCGTGGCGTTGGCGATCCGCCAGATTCGCCGTTCGAGCCGGGATCTCGCCGATCGCGAGGCGGAGGCGATCCGCACCGCCGGCGAGGACTCCCTCACCGGTCTGCCCAACCGCCGCCGCGTGCTCGAAGAGCTCGACAACGCCCTGGCGATGCGCTCTCGCGACGGCGTCGTCGCCTTCGCGTTCCTCGATCTCGACGGGTTCAAGGACGTCAACGAGTCGCTCGGCCATCAGGCCGGCGATCAGCTCCTGGTGTTCGTCGCCGAACGGCTCGCCGTCGCGACCCGTGGCGCCGGCTTCCTCGGACGGCTCGGTAGCGACGAATTCGCCCTGGTGGTGCGAGCCGACGATGCTCTCGCCGCCGTCCAGACCGCCCATGACGCCATCGCGGCCATGACCCATCCGTTCTGGATCGGCGGGCAGGCGCTGCAGATCGGCCTCACCGTCGGCTTCGCGCATGCGCCGCGCGACGGCGCGAGCCGCGACGATCTGACCCGCCGGGCCGATCTCGCGCTGCGTGTCGCCAAGCGCCAATCGCGCGGGCGCGCCACCGGCTTCGAACCCACCATGGAGGCGGAGCTCCATGATCGTCACTTCGTCAACCGCGAACTACGGCGCACCCTCGCCGAGGGCGGGCTCGACGTCCATTACCAGCCCATCGTCGCCGCCGACGGCCAGCGCATCGTGGGCGTCGAGGCCTTGTTGCGTTGGAAGCATCCCACCCGCGGCGACATTCCGCCGGCGACCTTCGTGCCCATCGCCGAACAGGCGGGCCTGATGCCCAAGCTCGGCGAGTTCGTGCTCGAGCGCGCGCTCACCGACGCGCTGCGCTGGAAGGACACGTTCATCGCCGTCAATCTCTCGCCGGTGCAGATGCGCGACCGCCAGATCGCCGATCAGGTGGCCGCCATCATCCGCGACACCGGCATCGATCCCGCTCGGGTGGTTCTCGAAATCACCGAAGGCGTGCTGATCGACAATCCCGACGACGCCCACCGCCGTCTCGAACAACTGCGCGCTCTCGGCGTGCGCATCGCCTTGGATGATTTCGGCTCGGGTTATTCGTCCTTGAGCTATCTGCGCCGCTTTCCCATCGACAAGCTCAAGATCGACAAGGAATTCGTGTCGTCGCTGGGCCGTTCGGGAAACGGCGGCGTCATCATTCAGGCGATCATCGCGCTCGGCCGCGCGCTGGGCCTGAGCGTGCTTTGCGAAGGCATCGAGACCGAAGAGCAGCGCATCCTGCTCAGGCTCGCCGGCTGCGACGAAATGCAGGGCTTCCTGTTCGCCCGCCCGGGTCCGGCCCGCATCATCGACCGACTGCTCAATATCCCCGACGAGCCGCGCCGGCGCCGCATCGGCATCGACGGCTGATTTCGGGCCGGCTCCGCATCAGCCGTCGATGCCGACGCGGCGGATGGCGGGGCGGTCGCCGGGTTGGTCGTTGCGGATGGTCATGCGGATTTCCCCGATTTCTGCGGACCCGTCGCCGCGCCGGCGGCGACGGGTCCGCAATCCAAGGATGGTTCAGCGATTATCGGGCTGGGGACGCACAGCGTCGCGACCCCGCCGGGAGATGCCGTAAGGCCCTCCGGCGCGCGACTCGATCAGGTGCTTGCGGCGTAGTTTCGCAAATACTTCGAGCGTGCAGTCGCACAGCAAAAACCCGTCGCGCGTGAAGCATTCGACGCGCGAAAACCGCGTGCGGGAGGAGCGTTCGTGGACGATGCGGCCACCTTGAGCGAGCACGTGCAACACGCGCTGCTCGCCTCTGGAGATGTTCATGTCGGAGATCCGAGCAATAGCTACAGTGACGATATCCCGGACGACGGATCTCGACCGCCGTTCCAGGTCAGCGCTGCATGATGTCCCGTGACTCCACGGAGGCATCAGCAGGTCGTCACAATCTCCAACATCCAGGCTCCCGAAGGCTCGCGCGGCCGACCGGCCGGCGCGGTTCACGATTAGGTTGGGGGTCGTGGACTTGTCAAGAAGGCGCGGTCCGCAGGGGCGCCGGGCCGGTTCGCGCGCCGGGCAGGGTGCGCTCGATCGACGGCGTCGCGGCCATGTCCGGCGGGTACTCGACCTTTTGGCCACTGGTTTTGCGGTCGCAACCGGCTGTAAGATGTCGGCCGAGGAAACGACCAAAAGCCGCGCATACGCGGCCGTGCGAGGGCATCATGCTGGCCAGGAATTCGGTGGGACTCGGTTTCGATTTCGGACTCGGCGCCGATCTCGATCAGTTGCGCGAAGCCGTACACGTCTTCGCCCGTGAGGAGATCGCGCCCCGCGCGGCCGAGATCGACAGCAGCAACACGTTTCCGCGCGATCTGTGGCCGCAGATGGGCGCGCTCGGGCTGCACGGCATCACAGTCGAAGAGGAATACGGCGGTTCGGGTCTCGGCTACGTGGCCCATTGCATCGCCATGGAGGAGGTGTCGCGCGCCTCGGCCTCCGTGGGGCTGTCCTATGGGGCCCATTCCAACCTGTGCGTCAACCAGATCCGGCGCAACGGCAATGACGATCAGAAACGCCGCTATCTGCCGCGGCTGATCTCCGGCGAGCATGTCGGCGCACTGGCCATGTCCGAGCCGGGTGCCGGCTCCGACGTGGTCTCCATGAGGTTGCGGGCGGAGCGCCGCGGCGAGCGCTATGTTCTCAACGGCACGAAGATGTGGATCACCAATGGGCCGGTGGCCGACACGCTGGTGATCTATGCCAAGACCGATCCTGCCGCCGGTCCGCGCGGCATCACCGCCTTCCTGGTCGAAAAGGGCTTTGCGGGCTTCTCCGCCTCGCCCAAGCTCGACAAGCTGGGCATGCGTGGTTCCGACACCTGCGAACTCGTGTTTCACGACTGCGAGGTGCCGGCCGAGAACGTGCTCGGCCGGGTCGGGCAGGGGGTCGAAGTGCTGATGTCCGGGCTCGATTACGAGCGCGTCGTCCTCGCCGCCGGCCCGATCGGCATCATGCAGGCCTGTCTCGACCTGGTCCTGCCCTATGTCCATGAGCGCAAGCAGTTCGGCGCTCCCATCGGCACCTTTCAGCTCATCCAGGGCAAGCTCGCCGACATGTATGTCGCCACCAATGCGGCCCGCGCCTATGTCTACGCGGTGGCGAGCGCCTGCGACGCCGGCCGTACCACCCGGGAAGATGCCGCCGGCGCCATTCTGTATGCCTCCGAGGCCGCGACCCGGATCGCGCTCGACGCCGTGCAATGCCTGGGCGGCAACGGCTACATCAACGACCTGCCGGCCGGCCGGCTGCTGCGCGACGCCAAGCTCTACGAGATCGGCGCCGGCACCAGCGAAATACGCCGCATGCTGATCGGCCGAGAATTGTTCGAGAAAACCGCCTGAACGACGGCTCTGCCGGGGTCGCGGTAGGCGGTCCTGTGACGCCAAGCCGCAGCCGGGCGAGGCGGGAGGAGTCCCAAGCCGGGAAAAAATACTCGCCGGTTAACCCACCGGAAACATGAAAGTTGAAAATTGGGCGAATGTTGCAAGCATTGCCGTCGGGACACAATCGGGCATGGGGAGTCACGTGAGATCGACGCTGATCCGGCTCGGATTCGAGACGCTGTACCGCACCAGCGCCTATGCGGCGCTGCAGCCTTTGGTGCAGGGGGTCGGCGCGGTGCTCATGTTGCACCATGTGCGTCCGTCCCGCGTCGGCGAATTCCAACCCAACCGCCTCCTCGAAGTGACGCCGGAGTACCTGACCTCGATCCTGGAGCGGCTCGAGGCCGCGCGGGTCGATGTCATCACCCTGGACGAAATGCACAGGCGCATGGTCGAGGGCGATTTTGCGCGGCGGTTCGTCTGCATCACCTTCGATGACGGCTACCGCGACAACAAGGAGTGGGCGTATCCGATCCTGTCGCGTTTTTCGGTGCCGTTCTGCATTTATGTTCCGTCCGCGTTTCCGGAGCATCGCTGTCGGCTGTGGTGGCTGGCACTCGAACTGGCCATCGCCCGAAGCGACACCGTCAAGATCGAGATCGGCGGTCGCACGCTCGCCCTGGCTTGCGCCGATGCGGCGACCAAATGTGCCGCATTCAGGAAGCTCTACTGGCAATTGCGGGCCTGCGCCGATGAAGCCGAGATCCACCGCGCGGTCGAGCGGCTGGCTGCCGAGAGCGGCGTCGACATGGTGGCCGAGACCGACGGCTTGTGCATGGGCTGGGACGAGATCAAGACTCTGGCCACCGATCCCCTGGTCACCATCGGGACCCACACCGTCAATCACGTGATGCTGGCCAAGGCGAGCGAGGAAGAGGCCCGGCGCGAACTCCTGGACGGCCGCCGTGCCGTCGAGGCGCAGATCGGCCGACCGGTCGAACATCTGGCCTATCCCTATGGCGGGCGCGACACTGCCGCAGAGCGTGAATTCCGCCTGGCGGCCGAACTGGGGTTCAAGACCGCGGTCACCACCCGGCCGGGCGTGCTGTTCCAGGCCCATCGCCGGCACATGACGGCGCTGCCGCGCCTGTCGCTCAACGGCGAATACCAGGACATGCGCTATTTCGACGTCCTGTTCTCGGGCGCCGCGACCGCCGTCGCCAATGGGTTCCGCCGCGTCGACGCGGCGTGATCGCGGCTTTTTGCACTCGAATGGCATCGCTCGGCCATTCAAACGGAGCGAATGCCGGCGGCTGCGCGGCGGCGATTGCCTTTCCGGCGTCGCGGTGCGCCCCCAAATGGTGCGGTGGGCCGGATCGTCGGTGCCGAAGAGGTGCGTGTAAAAGAGGTGCGTGAAAAAACGCCCGCGGCCGGGCCCCGGCCGCGTTCGCCCGGCGATCCGAAAGGAGCGCCGTTGCCCGATCTAAAACGGGTTCAGGTCACGGCCGAGGTCGGCCGGACCACCACGTTGTTGGTGACCGAGCGCACCCCCGGGGTCACTTCGATCGCCACCCTCAATGCCTGCTTCTCGGCCTCCGAATCGACAATCCCCCACACATCGACGGCGCCGGTGTCGACCGTGACGTTAATCAGGCTGGTCTTGGCCCAGGGCTCGCTCTTGAGCCGCGACATCAGCGTCTGGCGCAGTTCGACGTCGGTCAGGGGCTTTTCGGCGGCGATCGCCTTGTGCATGCCGGCCAGCGCTTGGACCAGATTGGCGCGGCTGACGATGCCGACAAGCTTGCCGTCCTCGAGGATCGGCAAACGCTTGATGTGGTTCTTTTCCAGGGTTGCGGCGATGTCGGTCACCGGCGTGTCCGGAGAGGCCGTGACGACATCGCGGGTCATGACGTCGCGCACCCGGCGGGCATGCTCCTTGACGAATTCGGCAGCGAGCGATTCGCGACCCATCAGCAGTTTGAGCCACCACGAACGGGAGTGCTCGGTGCCCGATTCGGCCCGCCGCAGCAGATCGCCCTCGCTGACGATGCCGACGAGCCTGCCGCCGCCATCGACCACCGGCAGGCCGCTGATGCGCTTGGCAACGAGGATTTCGGCGACGTCCTGGATGCTGGCGTCGGGGTGTACGGTAACAACGTTTTTGACCATGATGTCGGCGGCTCTCATGGCGTCGTCTCCTCGTGGGAATGTCCTGGCGGTGATCATTTGCAGTCACACCCTATCCCCGGGTGCCGCATGGTCCTTGATTTGTCTCAATCATAACGTGCGGCTTTGCGCGAAACTACCCCTCGTTTCCCGCAGGAGATGCGCGAATCCCGCTGGTCACACAAGCGTCGGCAGGAGTATGAAGCACCGCCCGTGGTTCGGCACTTTCCGAACCTCAGGGCGTTATCCGCTGCCCGCGTCGTGTTTCGAGAGGCATTTGGTGCATTTTCTCGGCGACGAGGGTTTATCAAAGCCGCGACCTGCCTTATATGAGCGCCATCACGATCATGTGTGATCCGGCCGCAGGTGCGACATCGCGCCGTCGCAGCCGATGCGTTCGATGAGCCCATGCGTTCAATGAGCCTATGCGTTCAATGAGCCGAATGCGTTCGATGATACCGGAGAATCGATGAGCCGTTTCGACCCTGACCACAACGATCGCCAGAACAACGCCGTTGCGGCGAAGAAGGCCTTGCTGGAAAAGTTCCGCAACGCCGTCTCCGATCCGGCGTTGGAGCAGCGACGCGCCGCCTACGAGGCGGAAAGCCTCGCCCGCAAGGCTGTGCGCGAGGAGGCCCGCAAGAAGCGTGAAGCCGAGGAGCGGGCAGCTGCCGCGCTCGCCGCCCAACGCGCCGAGCAGGCCCGCCGCGAAGCCGCAGAAGCAGCCGCCCTCGCCGCCGCCGAGGCGGAGGAACGCGAGCAGATGCTTCGGGCCGAGCAGAAGGCAGCCCGTGACGCCCGCTACGCCGCCCGCAAGGCGGCCCAGAAGCGACGCCGGCACGCCTGACGACAGCCAGTAGGGTTTTCCGGCGAAGCGAACACCGCTTCGCCGAGGAGAACGCTTCTGCACAAGAATCGCAGGCGCGACCCGATTCCGTCCAATCGGGCCGCGCGTTGGATATTTGTTGCCCGATTCAGACCGGCCGGACCGTCGCCGGGCGCGATCCCGCTCGCCCCGGAGGCGAAGCCGGTCGTGCTGTCGCCGTCGCCACAGCGCGGCTGCTGCTGGGTTTGGCCCGATATGCCATCCGAGCTTGTCCTCACAATCCCCCGGCATTTCTCCCTTTTATCCCAGCATAAGGCCGGCATATGGTCCCGGCGCCGCCACCATGGTGGCTGGCACGAACGGCTGATGGAGTGGGATGCCCATGCACAACCAAACAGAGCCGGAAGCCGGGCAGGGTCGTGCCGATGTCGGAACCCTCGGCTTCATCGGTTGCGGCACGCTGACCGAAGCCGTCGTGAGGGCGATCCGCCGCAATGGTGGCGGACCACCCATTCTGCTGTCGCCGCGCTCTGAGAGCCTGTCGGTGCGGCTTGCGGCCGAATTGCCAGGCATTACGCGGGCGGCCTCCAATGCCGACGTCATCGCGGGGTCCCAGACCGTCGTTCTGGCCATGCGGCCGCAACAGATCGACCAGGCCCTCGACGGACTTCGCTTTTCCGCCGGGCAGACGATCGTGAGTTTCGTCGCCAAGCTGAGCATCGACGAACTCCGCCGCCGTGTCGCTCCGGCGCGCGAGGTCTGCCGGGTCATCCCCTTGACGATGATCGCCGACGGCAAGGGGCCGATCGTTGTGTTCCCGCGCGTCGATGCGGTGGCGCGGCTGTTCGACGGCTGCGGTCTGGTCATCGAACCGGAAACCGAGGAGCAGGTGATGGCATTCGGCTGCGCCAGCGCCGTGATGTCCACCTATTTCCAGTTCCAGAACACCGTCGTGGACTGGCTCGAGGCCCGCGGTGTCGATCCTGCGGCAGCGTCGGGCTACGTCGCTTCCATGCTGGACGGCCTTGCCGCCACCGGCATGGCGAACCAGGGAGCCGCCCGGTTGGCGCTGCCCGAACTGCACGAGACCAAGGGTGGTTTGAACGAACATTGCCGCCGGGACCTGGCGGCGTCCGGCTGGTTCGCGGCGATCACCGCTGCGCTCGATGCCCTGGATCGCAAGGTGTCGCTGCTGCCGGAGGCAAAGAGTCCGGATGCATCCCGGCCCTGACCGGCCGCCGCTCCGCCCTCATGTCCGCTTTCAATCGCCGAGCCGTCGTCACGACCGCGACGATTGTATTCGCGGGCCGGCACGCTCAAAGGCCGAGGCTGAGAATGCGCGCCGTTTTGGGCTGGCCCTCCCGGGCGGCGACCGGTATTCGATCTCGCCGGCCGCACGGGTCCGAATGTGAAGGAGAGCGGGGCGATGTCTGACGAAGTGCGAACCGCAGGCGCGGATGCGACCGGAAACCGTATGGCCCGGGCCTCCGCGACCGCGACTGCTCCGTCGGCGTGGCCGTCTCGACGTCTGCGGCGCATTTTCTGCCTCGACGACTTCGAGACCGCGGCTCGCCGCTTTCTGCCCAGGCCGCTGTTCGGCTATGTGGCCGGCGCCACCGAGAACAACGTCACGCTGACCGACAACCGCGCCGTGTTCGACGAGATCGGGCTGATGCCGCGCGTTCTCGTCGACGTCTCCGCTCGCAGCCAGGAGACGACGCTGTTCGGGCGCCGTTACGCGGCGCCGTTCGGCATCGCCCCGATGGGGATCGCGGCCCTGATGGGCTATCGCGGCGACCTCGCTCTCGCCCGCGCGGCGTCGCGGGCCAACATCGTCAACGTTATGAGCGGGTCCTCGTTGATCCGCCTGGAGGAGGTCGCGGCGGCGGCGCCCGAGAGCTGGTTCCAGATCTACGTGCCGAACGAATCACCGCGTGTCGCCGCGCTGGTGGACCGCATCGCCGCCGCCGGATTCGAAACCCTGGTGGTGACGGTCGATTCGTCCGTCGTTCCCAACCGCGAGAACAATGTCCGGGCCGGCTTCAAGACGCCGCTCGAGCCGAACCTGTCGCTCCTGTGGCAGGGCATGATCCATCCGTTCTGGGTCTTCGAGGTGTTCCTGCGCACGCTCATTCGGCACGGCATGCCGTGTTTCGAGAACAACCAGGCCGAGAAGGGCGTCCCGATCGTCTCGCGTACGGTGGCGCGCGACTTTTCCGGACGCGAGCGGTTCGACTGGGCCGAACTCGACCGCGTCCGCGAGCGCTGGCGCGGCACGCTCGTGCTCAAGGGCATTCTCAATCCGGAAGATGCCCGCCGTGCCCGCGAGCATGGCGCCGACGGCATCATCGTCTCCAACCATGGCGGCCGGCAGCTCGACGGCGTGCCGTCGCCCATGCGCGTCCTCGCCGCCGTCAAGGCCGCCGCCGGCGACATGCCGGTGATGATCGATTCCGGGTTCCGCCGCGGCACGGATATCCTCAAAGCGCTGGCGCTCGGCGCCGATTACGTCTTCATCGGCCGGCCGTTCAATTACGCCGCCGCGGTCGCCGGCGAGGCCGGCGTCGATCACGCCATCGCGCTGATGATGGCGGAGCTCAAGGCCGACATGGGGCTGATCGGCATCAACCGCCTCGCCGAGATGGGCCCTGAATTCCTGTTCGGCCAAGGATGGTGGCGATGATCCGCGATGCGTTGCCGGACGACGTTCCGGCTATCACCGAAATCTACAACGAGGCGATCCGCGAGGGCGGGCTGACGGGCCAGCTCGAGCCCCTTTCGCTCGACGACCGCCGCACT
The DNA here is from genome assembly GCA_030848545.1 of Astrobacterium formosum. Classification (GTDB taxonomy): domain Bacteria; phylum Pseudomonadota; class Alphaproteobacteria; order Rhizobiales; family Xanthobacteraceae; genus Astrobacterium; species Astrobacterium formosum. Next base: position 64,398 of record JAVDCA010000020.1, on the reverse strand, counting down.
TGGTTCGCCCTTCATCGCGGCCGTTACGGCGTGTTCGTGAAAGTGGTCGACGGTGCCGTGGTCGGCTATTCGGCCTTGTCGCCCTACCGGGGCGGCCGCGGCGCCTTCGACGAGACCGCGGAGATCAGCTACTTCCTCGCCGGCCGCCATCGCGGCTGCGGCCATGGTCGCGAACTGATCATCCACGCGATGGAGCGCGCCGGCCGCAGCAGCTTCCGTCTGATGGTCGCGATCGCGCTCGGTTGCAACAATCGCAGCGTCGACATCCTGGTGAAGTACGGGTTCGACATCTGCGGACGGGTGCCTGGCGCCGCCAAGATCGGCGGCCAATATGTCGATCATCTGTATCTGGCGCGAGCCGCGACGGCCTGATCGGTCGGAGTCCAGCGCTGCGCCGTTGTATGGGGACGACGGACCAGGCCGCCGCCCCGCCGCCACCGTTCCCGAAAGAGGGCTGGTCAACGCCGCCAATTCGCGACACAATCATGTCAACGACAAAGCATGAGGCCGAAGGCCCGTGCAAACCCCAGGGAGGAAGCTGATGCCGAATAGTCTCAGGCGTGGACTACTGGCCATGGGCGCGCTCGCGCTCTTCCTCGGTGTGGCGCCGGCCGGTGCCCAGCAGGTCATCACCCTCAATGGCGCCGTCCAGTTCAACGACGACCACGCCTTCACCAAGGCGTTGGTGCGCTTCGAGGAACTGGTGAAGAAATACTACGGCAAGCCGATCAATTTCGTGCTGCACAAGAATTCTTCGCTCGGGCTGGAGAAGCAGTATTTCGAGTACATGGCCCAGGGCCGGGCGGTCGACTACGGCATCGTCTCGCCGGCGCACATGTCGACCTTCTCCAAGGCCGCACCCTTCATCGATGCGCCGTTCCTGTTCAGCGGTCTCAATCACTGGAACAAGGTGCTCGACGCCGACGTCCTCAAGCCCGTGGCCGACGAGATCGCCGAGAAGGCCGACGTCATGCTGATCGGCTATGCGGGCGGCGGCGTGCGCAACATCTTCGTCAACAAGCCGGTGGGTTCGCTGGCCGAGATCAAGGGCTTGAAGGTGCGGGTGCAGGGCGCACCGATCTGGAGCAGGACTTTCGCGGCGGCCGGCATGGCGCCGACCGTGATCGCCTACAACGAGGTCTACAACGCCATCCAGAACGGCGTCATCGCCGCCGGCGAGAACGAGGCTGCCGGCGTCGAGGCGATGAAGTTCTACGAGGTGGCGCCGCATCTCGCGCTCACCGAGCACGCCATCACGATCCGGCCCATCTGCTTCTCCGGCAAGACCTTCAAGGGCCTGCCGAAGGACCTGCAGGAGGCGATCGTGAAGGCCGGCAAGGAAGCCGGCGCCTATGGCCGCGAGGTCGAGTCGGGCGAGGACGCGCAGAAGCTCGAGGCGCTCGAGAAGGCCGGCAAGCTCAAGCGCGTCGCCTTCAAGGACCGCGCCGAGATGGAAAAGCTGGTCGCGCCGGTGATGGCCGCCTATGCCAAGGAGATCGGCGCCGACAAGATCTTCGAGCGGATCAATGCCATGAAGCTGCAGAACTGACGTCTCCATCACGCGGCCGGGTTCGGGCCCGGCCGCTAAACGTCCCAGATCCATCCCATGTCCAGAATGTCCGGCTCCTATCCGGGAGGGCGAAGCCTTGTGCGCTGGCTGATGGCCGGCTTCAACGGTGTGCTTTCGGTCCTGCTCGTGATCATGGTCGCGGTGCTCATCATCCCGGTGAGTCTGCAGATCTTTTCGCGCTACACCGAATTGATCCCGTCCTACATCTGGACGGAGGAGATGGCGCGCTTCCTGTTCGTCTGGACGATCATGATCGGTGCCATGATCGGGGTGAGGGAAGGGACCCATTTCGAAGTCGACGTCTGGCCTCTCATGGGGCCGCGTGCGTCCGCCGCCGTGCGCCTCGTGTCCCGCTTCGGCGTCCTGATCATCGCGATCGTGTTCGTCTGGACCGGCATCGAGTTCACGCGCTTCGCCTGGAACCGGACTTCCGAGCTCGCCGAACTGCCTTTGTGGATGATCCACGTCGCTTGGCCGCTCACCGGGACGAGCTGGCTCCTGTTCTGCGGCGAACACATCTACGACGACATCGGCATCCTGACCGGCCGCTCGCCGGCGGTGCCGGACATCGACACCGGTGACGTCGAAGCCAAATCCGGAGGGCACGAGTGATGGGCACCGTGCTTTCTCCCGGCACCGCCGCCATCATTCTGTTCGGGATATTCTTCTTCTGCCTGTTCTGGCGTGTTCCGGTGGCCTTCGCGCTGGCGCTCGCCTGCCTTCCGATTCTCCTGATCGAACCGCGGCTTTCGGCGATGACCCTCGCGCAGGAGACCTTCAACGCCTACAATTCCTTCATCCTCCTGGCGGTGCCGTTCTTCCTGCTCACCGCCAACCTGATGAATGTCGGCGGCATCACCGACCGCCTGGTCTGGCTCTCGCGCTCGATGGTGGGGCACTTCCCCGGCGGGCTCGCGCAGATCAACGTCGTCCTGTCGTTCTTCTTTGCCGGTATCTCCGGCTCGTCGACCGCGGACGCCGCGAGCCAGTCGAAGATTTTCATCGAGGCGCAGCGCAAGGAAGGCTACGACGACGGCTTCTCGGTGGCGATCACCGCGGTGTCGTCGGTTCTCGCCGTGATCATCCCGCCGTCGATCCTGATGATCGTCTGGGGCGGCATCCTCACCGTCTCGATCGGCGCCTTGTTCCTCGCCGGCATCGTTCCCGGATTGCTGATCGGGCTCGCCCAGATGGCGACTGTTCACACCTACGCCAAGTTGCGCGGCTACCCGACCTATCCCAAGGCGACGTGGCTGGAACTGGGCAGGTCGCTCGCCGTCTCGGTCCCGGCGCTGATGACGCCGTTCATCATCATCGGCGGCAAGATTTTCGGCTGGTTCACGGCGACGGAATCCGCCTGCATCGCGGTCCTCTATGCGGGCATGCTGTCGCTGCTCGTCTATCGCGAGATGGATATCAAGGGCCTTTATGGCGCGCTGCTCGACACGGGAAAGTTCGCGGCGGTGGCGCTGTTCTGCGTCGGCACCGCGAGTGCCTTCGGCTGGCTCTTGGCCTATTACGAAATCCCGAAGGCGCTGCTCTCTGGCGTGTCGGCCTGGAACATGGGACCGACCGCCACCGGCTTCTTCATCTCCTTCGTATTCCTCGTCGTCGGCTGCTTCCTCGACGCGATCCCGTCCATCATCATCGTCGGCACGATCCTCGATCCGCTCGCGAAGTCGGTCGCCATGGACCCGGTGCATTTCGCCATCGTCGGCATCGTCTCGCTCGCCTTCGGGCTGGTGACGCCGCCCTATGGCCTGTGCCTGCTGATCTCGTGTTCGATCGCCGGCATGCGCATGATCGACGCCCTCAAGGATACCTGCATCATGCTGCTGCCGATGCTGGGCGTCCTCGTCCTGGTCATCGTTTGGCCCGACGTGGCGCTGTTCCTGCCGAAGCTCATCTCGCCCGAGTTTCTGCGCTAGGCGCAAGGAGGCACGGGACCAGCCGCCGCCGGCGCCGTGGGCTGGAAGCCCTCGACGAGCGGGAGTGAACGCATGCGCGACGGTAGTATCTATCTAAATACCGGCACGCCCAGCTGAATTCGCCTCGATAACTCGCAGCGAATCCAGCATATGATCCGCCGCCGCGCCGCGTCACCTGCCGGAGCGGGTGGGGAGGCGGCGAATGGCCAGCCTGGAACGGAAGCCGTCCACGTTCATGCCGAACGCGGGCAAGAGCGCACCGCTCGGGGCGACACTGGGGCGCGACGGCGTCAATTTCTGCGTCTTCTCGCGCCATGCAAGCGCCGTCGACCTCGTCTTCTTTGACCGCCTCGACGGCCCGCCGTCACGGACCATCCGGCTCGATCCCGCCGACAACCGCACCTACCACTACTGGCACGTCTTCGTTCCCGGCATCACCGCCGGCCAGCTCTACGGCTATCGTGTCCATGGTCCCTGGGAGCCGGCAATCGGATTGCGCTTCGATCCCACCAAGGTGCTGATCGACCCCTACGGCCGCTACGTCGCGATTCCGGACGGCTATGACCGCACCGCTGCCGGCGGACCGGGCGACAATGCGATGAGCGCCATGAAGAGCGTCGTCGTCGACCTCACCGCCTACGACTGGGAGGGCGACAAGCCGCTGCGCCTGCCCTCGTCGCGGACGATCATCTATGAAATGCACGTGCGCGGGTTCACCCGTCATCCGAGCTCGGGTCTCGATCCCGATCTGCGGGGAACCTATGCGGGGCTGATCGAGAAGATCCCCTATCTGGACGACCTCGGCGTCACCGCCGTCGAACTGCTGCCGGTGTTCCAGTTCGACGTCCATGACGCGCCGGCCGGCAAGGTCAATTACTGGGGCTATGCGCCAGTCAGCTTCTTCGCCCCTCATCAGGAATACGCCTCGCGTCGCGGCCCGCTCGGCGCCATCGACGAATTCCGCGACATGGTCAAGGCGCTGCATCGCGCCGGCATCGAGGTGATCCTCGACGTCGTCTTCAACCACACCGCCGAGGGCGATCACCGCGGGCCGACACTGTCCCTGCGCGGCTTCGACAACAACGCCTATTACATCCTCGAACGCGACCGTTCCCGCTACGCCAATTACACCGGCACCGGAAATACCTTCAACGCCAGCCATCCGGTCGCCCGGCGCATGATCGTCGATTCGCTGCGCTACTGGGTCGAGGCCATGCATGTGGACGGCTTCCGCTTCGATCTCGCCTCGGTGCTCTCGCGCGACGAGACCGGCATGCCGGTCGCCAATCCGCCGCTTCTGTGGGACATCGAGACCGACCCCGTGCTCGCCGGCACCAAGCTGATCGCCGAGGCGTGGGACCCGGCCGGCCTCTACCAGGTCGGCACCTTCCTGGGCGACTCCTGGAAGGAATGGAACGGCCGCTTCCGCGACGATGCGCGGGCTTTCTTCCGCGCCGAGGCGGACACGGTGGGCCGCATGGCCGACCGCCTGGTGGGAAGCCCGGATCTCTACGGGCACGAACAGCGCGAAGCCGAGCAGAGCGTCAATTTCGTCACCTGCCACGACGGTTTCACCCTCAACGACCTCGTCTCCTACGATCGCAAGCACAATCTCGCCAACGGCGAACGCAACCGCGACGGCACCGACGACAACCGCTCCTGGAATCACGGCGTCGAGGGGCCGACCAGCGACCCGCAGATCGAAGTGCTGCGCAACCGGCAGTGCAAGAACTTCCTCGCCGTCACCTTGCTGTCCTTCGGCCTGCCCATGATCACCATGGGGGACGAGGTGCGTCGCACCCAGTTCGGCAACAACAATGCCTATTGCCAGGACAGCGAGACCAACTGGTTCGACTGGACGCTCGTCGAGGCCCATGCCGACCTGCACCGCTTCGTGCGTCTCCTGTGCGGCCGCCGGGCCCTGCGCGACACCGAGGCCGAACGCCATCGCGTGCCCCTGAACCGGCTGATCCACAACGCCGTCAAGCACTGGCACGGCGTCAAGGTGGGCGAACCCGACTGGCGTCCGGTCTCGCACAGCTTCGCGCTGGAGACCGAACTCGCGCCGGACGATCCGCGCGTCTACATGATCCTCAACGCCTATTGGGAGCCGCTCGAATTCGAACTCCCGGCGCTGCGCGTCGTCGACGCCCCGGCGTGGAAGCGCTGGATCGACACCGGGCTTCCGTCGCCCGACGACATCATGCCGTGGCTGACGGCGCCAGCGGTCGTCGGCCCGACCTACCGGGCCGAGGCGCGCTCGATCGTCGTCTTGTTCGCCTGAACCGGTGCTGCCGGCGCCCTCCGGCAAGCCCTACAGGACCTGCGCGTGCACGCGGTTGACGCCGCGGCTCTCCATGCCGAGGGCGCGGGCGGCTCCGCGCGACAGGTCGAGGACGCGTCCGCGCACGAATGGGCCGCGATCGTTGACCGTGACGACGACGCTCCGGCCGGTGCTGGGATCGCTGACCTTGAGCCTTGTGCCGAACGGCAGCGACGGATGCGCGGCGGACAGCCCGTCCGGATCGAAGCGGGCGCCGCTGGCCACCCGCTTGCCCTGCCAGTAGTAGGACGCAAGGCCTTCGAATCGGTGGGCGGTTTCGGCGCTGCGGGTGGGCTTCGGCCGCACCGGAGCGGCGGCGAGCCGCACCGGTTCGTCTTTCTCCGGAGCGCTCGCGACCGGTGTTCCCGGCGTGACGCAGCCGGCGAGCGAGAAGGCGGTGGCAGCGAAAGCGAGCGCACGGCCGCGCCGTGTCGGTCTTGCTCGATCCATCGGGAACCCCTCCCGTGTCGCCCCCCAGCGACGCCGCGACTGCAATCCAGGATTGTGATTGCACGGAAGCCGAAATGCGGCAGACCTGCGGCAGAGCCGGGAATGCGCCGCCCTGTGGCGGACAGGAGACAGGTGGAATGGCGGTCGTTACGGCCCGCTTACGGCCAGTAGAGCCGGCTGTGGCTCGGCCGCTTGGCCCGCACGGTGCCGCGCTGGGACATTGCGGCGCGTGCGCGTTCGATCCGATCGCGCTTGGCGCGGGCGCGATCGTTCCAGCACGCCACGCCAATTCCGGCGGCGGTAACGGCGGCGAACAGGGTGATCATCACGGTCATGGTGCCGAATTTAGCTATGCACGGAGGCCGTGCCAGCGAGGTTTTTTACGGGTCAGGCGCTTGCCGGATGGGGACACCGCGACGGTTGCTCGTCATCACGGCGTCACAAAGATCGGCGCGCACGGGCCCGGCGGGTACTGGTCGCGCAGGCAGAATATCCGGCAACGCCCATGAGGCGAGCGGTCGTCACCGGACCACGTCCGATCCCGCGAAAGCCAGCACTGATATGGCAGCCCACGGAGGCCGCCCATAACGCGGCGTTTGCGGAACCCCACGTCTTGATCATTGACCTTGCCGGCGGATCGCCAAAAATCGCCGCGAGCATGCATGGCTGGCCGTGCCGGGCAACGGCTGGGCGGATTTGTCGCCAGCATCCTCGGCCCGGCTGCGAAGGCCGTCATCCGTCGAGAGTGAGCAAGACCATGGACGTGAGAGCCGGCAAGGACGCCACCGCCACCCGAAGCAATATTCTTTCCGTCGCCATCAGGCATTTCGCCGAGAAGGGCTTCGACGGCGCCCGCGTCGACGAGATCGCCGCCGATACCGCCACCAGCAAGCGGATGATCTACTATTACTTCCAGGACAAGGAAGACTTGTTCATTGCCGCCCTCGAGCAGGCTTACCAGGACATCAGGTCCGTCGAGGCGGGCTTGCGGCTCGACGATCTCGAGCCGGAAGCGGCGCTCGCCGAGCTGGTCGGCTTCACATTCGATTATCAGAACGCCCATCCGGAATTCATCCGGCTGGTGATGATCGAGAACACCCACCGCGGCCGTCACATGGCCAAGTCCAAGGCGATCGGAGCCCTCAACGTGTCGGTGGTGTCGGCGCTGGAGCGCATCTGTGCCCGCGGCAGCGCCATGGGTTTGTTCCGGTCCGGCATCGATGCGGTCGACCTGCACTGGGCGATCAGCGCCATGTGTTTCTTCAACGTGTCCAACCGGGCGACATTCTCGCTGATCTTCGATCGCGATCTGACCACGCCGGCGGCGTTGGCGGCGCGGCGTGCGCAAGTGATCGACATGGTGCTGGCCTCGCTCAAGGTGCGGCCATCCTGCGAGCGTTGACAGGGATGCGGCGCCTGTCGCCTGCGGTTCATGCGTAGACCTTATGATCGTGTCGTGGCGACGAGGGCATAGACTCCGCCGCCACACGGACTCATTTTGGGAACGAACATGAACAGGTTGTGGATAGCGGCCGTCGCCGCGTTGTCATGCGCCGTATCGGGATTTGTCGCTGCCACGGACTCCGTCCTGGCGGCCTCGACGCTGCAGCAGATCGGTGAATTCACGGTGCCGGAGGCCAACCAGGGCGTCGGCGTCGACGATCGCTTCTTCTATGCCGTCGACAATCAGGTGATCGCCAAATACGAGAAGAAGACGGGTCGCTTCGTCGCCAAGTGGCAGGGTGCGAAGGAGGGCCCGATCCTGCATCTCGACGGCGCCTATGTGCGCGACGGCAAGATCTATTGCGCCCACTCGAATTATCCCGACTGGCCGATGACCTCGTCGGTCGAGATCTTCGATGCCGATACGCTGCAACCCGTCGGCAATCATTCGTTCGGCATCAACTGGGGCTCGTTAACCTGGCTCGACTTCTACGACGGTCACTGGTGGGCGACCTTTGCGAACTACGACGTGCCTTACGGGCCGAACAAGACGCCGTACGGTCACAAGGCGGCGACCCAGATGATCAAGTTCTCCGCCGATTTCAAATACGTGGCCTCGTGGGTGCTACCCAAGGTCCTGCTCGACAAGTTCGAGAAGATGAGCAATTCCGGCGGCTCGTGGGGGCCTGACGGTTTTCTCTATCTCAGCGGCCACGACCCGGCCGAGCTCTACAAGGTGCGGCTGCCCAAGATGGGTTCGGTCGTCGAACTGGTCGAGACGCTGCCCATGAACATCCGTGGCCAGGGCATCGCCTGGGACCGTTCGGAGCGTGGCGTCATCTACGGCATCGTGCGCGCCACCAAGGCCGAGAAGGAGGCCGGCGGCAAGCACAAGGTCACCGTGTTCCGTCTGGTCGACGAGCCTTGAGGGGCGAGGCGGTCCGCGGCCGGCTATGGGCAGCTGGCCGGCCGGCCGTCGAGCCCCTGCGTATCGCGTGCGAAGGCGACCGAGGTTTGGCCGCCGTCTCGGGTGATGCGTAGCACATAAAGACCGTCAAAATCGCTGCCCGCCCAATCCGGCACCACGGTGACGTCGCCGCCGGCGTCCTTGACGAGCCGTCGCACCAGCTTCACCAGCAGGTTGTGCTCCCAGGCCACGTAGACCAGGGCATCACGATAGCGCGGCTTCATCAGTTCCCGCCGCAGGCCGGCGATCTCCTGGAGGCCGAAGGATGTGGTGATCGACCGCTCGAACCGGGCTGCGGTCGGCACGATCGTCGCCAGCGGCCGGACATAGTTATACTCCTGGCCCTTGTCGCGGATTCGCTGGCGCGGATCGGGCGCGAAGATGAAATCGGGCCGGCCGTATTTGGCTGCGAGCACGGCGGGCAGCGCCAGCGCCCGGTTGAGGCCCTGGCAGTCGATCATTCCGAGCCCGGCAGCGGGCTTTTCGGCATGGCGGGTGAACACGATGGTCTGCTGGCTCGCCGTCGCGGCGGCGGGCGTGACAGCGACGACGAGGGCGGCGATTGCGGCGAGCAACGAGGCATGCGGTGTCATCGGTCCATCATCCGGTTGACGCGGATCGTATGACCGCGCACCACCGATGAAACAGCATCTCGACTAATATTTCTTTGCTTGCGGCCCGGCTCCCGGCGCCGGCACGGTAGGCGACGCGTGCCCGCCATTCGCGACCGTGACGTGGCGACCTTCGCCTTCAACCCATGGGAATGGTGCCGGCTCACCTTGCCCAGGCTACGGGTCGCCATCCGTCACGCCGCCAGTACATCCTCCGGCGTGGCCGCCGCCATGTCGAGGCTCTCGGCGACGGCACGGTTGGTGATCCTGCCGCGATGGACGTTGAGGCCGGCGCGCAGGTGCGGATCGTCGATCAGCGCCTTGAGGCCCTTGTCGGCCAGCGCCAGGCCGAAGGGCAGGGTGGCGTTGTTGAGGGCGTGGCTCGACGTGATCGGCACCGCCCCGGGCATGTTGGCGACGCAGTAATGGATGATACCGTCGACCACATAGGTCGGCTCACGGTGGGTGGTGGGCCGCGAGGTCTCGAAGCAGCCGCCCTGGTCGATGGCGACGTCGACCAGGACGGCGCCACGCTTCATGTGGGCGAGATGCGCCCGCGTCACGAGCTTTGGCGCCCGTGCGCCCGGCACCAGCACGGCCCCGACGACCACGTCGGCCTTGGAAATCTCCTCGTCGATGGCGTCCAGGGTGGCAAAGCGGGTGCGTGCGCGGCCGCCGAACAGGTCGTCGAGGACGCGCAGGCGCGGCAGCGAGCGGTCGAGGATGACGACCTCGCCGCCGAGCCCCGCCGCCATGCGGGCCGCGTTGGTGCCCACCACGCCGCCGCCGATGACGACGATCTTGGCCGGCGACACGCCGGGCACGCCGCCGATGAGCTTGCCCATGCCGCCCGTGGGCCTGCGCAGCGCCGTCCCCGCCGCCTCGATGGCGAGCCGTCCGGCCACTTCGCTCATGGGGGCCAGCAGGGGCAGGCCGCCGTGCGGATCGGTGACCGTCTCATACGCGATGGCCGTGCAGCGCGATGCCAACAGCCCCTTGGTCTGTTCCGGATCGGGAGCGAGGTGCAGATAGGTGAACAGGATCTGGCCGTCGCGCAGGCGTCGCCACTCGTCCGGCTGCGGTTCCTTGACTTTCACGATCATGTCGGCGGCCGCGAATACCTCCTCGGCGGTGTCGACGACGACTGCGCCGGCCGTCCCATAGGCGTCATCGTCGGCGCCGATGCCGAGCCCTGCGTCGCGCTCGACCAGGACCTCGTGGCCGTGCGCCACGTATTCGCGTACCGACGCCGGGGTGAGTCCGACGCGATACTCCTCGACCTTGATTTCTCTGGGTGTGCCGATGCGCATGGTCCGCTCCTGGTGAAGGATCCCCGGCTCAATTCCGATGCACGGACTCTAATGTGGGGAGGCCGGCGGTTTCCTGCAAAGAACGGCTTCCTGGGAATGTTTCTTGCTTGAATTCAGCGAGCGCGCGACTTTGAACAGGGGAATTCTGCGTGAACGGCCTGGATCGTAGGGATTTCCGCATCCTGACCGAGCTCGTCGCTGACGCCCGCGCCAGCCAGGTCGAACTGGCCGGAAAAATCGGGTTGTCGCCGACCGCCTGCGCGCGTCGCATCCATCAGCTCGAGGAGGCCGGCATCATCCGCGGCTACCGGGCCGATCTCGATTTGCCGATGCTCGGCCTCGTCACCACCGTCATGGTGACCATCACGCTGGAGAAGCAGAGCGAGGACTTTCTCGCCGCCTTCGAGGCGGCGGTGGCGCGCTGCCCGGACGTGATCACCTGCCATCTCATGTCGGGGACGGACGACTATCACCTGCAGGTGGTCGCCCGCGACATCGCCGACTTCGAGCGCATCCACAAGCAGCATCTCTCGCGCATGCCGGGCGTCGCCCGCATCCATTCGAGCTTCGCCATGCGCGAGGTGGTGCGCCGCGCGATCCCCGAGACGGCGCTGCCGCGGTAGGCGTCGCGACAGGCCTCGAAGTCAGTCGACGCGATCGTCACCCTCGCAGCGTGCGCTCGTCGGCCGCGAGCGACAATTCCGCCGCGATGGTGTCCAGGCGTCGGTCCCGCGTCCACAGCATCGTGCCGGGTGCAAGTCGAAGCGCGGCCAGGAGATGCGTCCAGACCTCGCCGGTATCGAGCAGATCCACATCGAGGTGTAGACGAGAACGCTCATCGCGTCGCCGGCCGCTGCCGTGGCGGTACTTGCAGACGCTGTTCGGTTCCGCCGAGCCGGGCCAGCCGACGTGCACTCTCGCGCTCGATCAGCGCAACCAACGCCTCGCGGACAAGGGCGGACTTTTCCGTTCGTCCGGTCAAGGCCTGCGCCTTGGCCACGAGTTCGTCGTCGAGGGAGAGGGTGGTGCGCATGGGGCCTCTGGAAGGCAAAAAGAATCGCATCAAGCGATGCTCAATTCAATGCACGCCGGGCCGAGCCTCACCCGCAGAAACGCTACGCACGCTTGTAGACCGTCGTGCCTTCCTTGACGGTCTCCACGACCTTGATGGCGGCGAGTTTTTCCGGCGCGATGGTGAGCGGATTGTCGGACAGGATCGCGAAATCGGCGAGCTTGCCGACCTCGACCGAGCCCTTGTCGGCCTCTTCGAAGTGCTGGTAGGCCGACCACAGGCTCATGGCCTTGAGGGCGGCGTCGACATTCACGCGCTGGTCGGGACCGAGCACGTAGCCGCTTCGCGTCGTGCGTGTCACCGTCGCCGACAGGACCCGCATGGAATCCGGATTGGCGACCGGGGCGTCGTGGTGCGAGGTGAATTTCAAGCCGCGCCGCAGCGCCGAGCCGCACGGGGAGATGTTTTCGGCGCGCTCCGGCCCCAGCACCGAGGCGCGGTGCCAGTCGCCCCAATAGAAGGTGTGCATCGGGAAGAAGGACGGAAAGACGTCGAGTTCCTTGACGATATCGAGCTGGTCCTCGCGGCAGGTCTGGCCGTGCACCATGACGGCGCGACGATCGCGTTTGCCGTGCTTCTCGGTCGCTTGGCGGATGGCGGCCAGGAGCGCATCGATGGCGGCGTCGCCGTTGGCATGGGTGAGGATCTGCCAGCCGTTGGCGAAGGCGAGATCGACGGCGGCCGTGATCCGCTCCGCCGTGACGGCGGGATAGCCCCGATAGTCGGCGTCGCTGCCGGGCGGCGGCACGAAATAGGGCTTGGTGAGCCACGCGGTCTTGCCCTGCGGCGTGCCGTCGATGGTCAGCTTGGCGCCGCCGACGCGGTAGCGGTTCTTGTATTGCGGCGACGGCTTGATGAATTCGACTGCGTCGAGAATGTCCGGATAGGACACGACGTCGATGGGCAGCATGTTGGCGGCGGCTGCCTTCTCGAGCATGGCGGCGCTGGCCTTGGTGGCGCGGCCCTCCTGGGCGGTGGTGTATCCGAAGCGGGTGTAGAAACGGGCGCCGGCCTTGATCATCGCCAGGAATGCGGCCTCGTCGAACCGCGCAGCCAGGGCGCCGAGGACGTGGAAGAAGGCATATTCCTCGCATACTCCGTTCGGCTCGGAATTGCCGTCACGGCGTCGGAACACGCCGCCTTCGGGATCCTGCGTCGCCGCGGAGATGTTCGCGGCTTCGAGCGCTTTGCTGTTGACGACGCCGATGTGGCCCGACTGATGGACGATGATGATCGGGATGTCCTTGGACACGGCATCGAGATCGTCGCGGGTGGGATGACGCTGCTCCTTGAGCTGGGAGTCGTCGTAGCCGAAGCCGAGGGCGAGCTTGTACTTGGCGATGACGCCGGTGTTCTTGCGGATCCAAGCCTTCAAAAGCCGCTGGATGGCGGCAATGTCCTTGCCCTTTCCGTCCGGCGGCGGCAGCAGGTCGGCGGCGAGCGCCTGCAGGCCGACCATGACCATGTGGCCGTGCGGATCGACGAAGCCGGGCACCAGTGTGCGTCCTTTGAGATCGACGATCCTGGCGGGGCGCTGCTTCTGCGCCTCCACCTCGGCGCGCGTGCCGACGGCGGCTATACGGCCGCCATGGACCAAAACCGCCTCGGCGACGGGACGGCGATCGTCCAGCGTGATGATGGGGCCGCCCGTATAGAGGACGTCGCCGAAGGTCTGCGCCCCGGCGTCGGAGCAAAGGAAATCGCCCGGCGAAATACCGGCCGTGAACGCCGCGGCTCCGGCGCCGCGCATCAGCGTTCGCCGAGAGACCTCGAACCCGCCGAAGATCGCGTTACCCATCGCGCATGCGATGCACATGGTTGCCTCTTGGGAAGGGTTCGCGCCACAGCCTGCGACTCAGCCGCAGCATATAGTCGGTCTTTTCTCCGCCAAACGGCAGTCGCATTGACTCATCTCTATCATGCACCGTCCGAGGCGCTGACCCTGCGTCGGACGTTTTCCAGGATGCCGAAGAAAACTGCATGACGGCTCTACGCCGGCTTGCCGAAAGGGAATTGCTTGCGACTGACAACGCATGCCGGAGAGATGGGATACCGCGCCAGACCATACGGCCTCACCGCCGATACGCTTGCGTCGCGACGGCTGGAGGCGCACGATCTCGAACCACGCCCCCGAGCATCGCAGTTCCGATCGACACCCCTTGGGGTGTAATTTACACATTCGACTTTTTGAATATAATAACCGGCCAACAAGCAGGCTTCGAACAGAAACGGAGGGGCGTCATGGTGACCGGATCCCGGTTCACATCGGCCGTCGATCGTCGGACGGTTCTGAAGTTCGGTGCGGCAGGGGCGGCGGTCGCCGCGCTTTCCTCACGGAAGGCAAGTGCGGAGCGACTGCGTACTTCGGCCCGCATCGTCATCGCTGGAGCCGGCGCGGCGGGGATTTCCGCCGCCGCCCGCCTGGTGCAGGTCCTCGACGGCGCCTCGATCACGCTCGTCGACGCCCGCAAGGAGCACTACTATCAACCCGGCTTCACTCTCGTGGCGGCGGGGCTCAAGCCAGAGAGCTACACGGTCGCCGCCAACCGGGACCTGGTGCCGGCCGGCGTTACCCTCGTCGAGGAGCGCGTCGAAGAGTTCGACCCCGCCGGCAACAAGGTGGTGACCAATACGGGTCGGTCGCTGCCCTACGACTTCCTGATCGTCGCCACCGGACTGCGCCTCGATTACGGCGCCATCGCCGGCATGGACATGCGTTTGATCGGTCGGGACGGCATCGGCAGCGTCTTCGCCGGCCCGAAGGCCGCCGCGGCCACCTGGCAGGAAATGTCGCGTTTCGCCGACAAGGGCGGTATCGGCCTGTTCGGCCGGCCCGCGACCGAGATGAAGTGCGCCGGCGCGCCACTCAAATACACGTTCATCACCGACGACTATCTGCGCCGCCGCGGCAACCGCGGCAGGGCGGAGGTGATCTATGCCGCCCCCACCAAAGGCTTGTTCAGCGTGCCGATCGTCTCCGAGAAGGTGCGCATGCTGTACCAGGAGCGGGGCGTCAAGGTGCGTTACGAGCACGTCATGACGGCGATCGATCCGGGCCGACGCGTCGCCACCTTCAAGACGCCTTCGGGCAGCGAGGAGATCCGCTACGACTTCGTCAACGTCATCCCGCCCATGCGGGCACCGGAAGCGGTGCGCAGAAGCGAACTCGCCTGGCAGTCGGGTCCCTTCGCGGCAGACGGCTGGATGGAGGTGGACCGCTCGACCCTGCGTCACCGCCGCTTCGCCAACGTCTTCGGTGTCGGCGATGTCGCCGGCGTACCCAAAGGCAAGACGGCGGCGAGCGTGAAGTGGCAGGTGCCGATCGCGATCGACCACCTTGCCGGCACGATCAGCGGCAAGCCATCCACGATGGCTTACAACGGCTACACGTCATGTCCGCTGATCACGCGGCTCGGCCGCGCCATGCTGGTGGAGTTCGATTACGACGACAACCTGCTGCCGTCGTTTCCCGGCGTCATCGCGCCGCTGGAGGAACTGTGGATCACCTGGGTGATGAAGGAGGTCGCCCTCAAGGCGACCTACTATTCCATGCTGCGCGGACACGCCTGAGGGAGCAACAGTCATGAAGGACCTAGATATTGCGGTGTTCATCTCCGTTTTCCAGGAGATGTTGGGTGGCCTTCTGCTGTGGTTCCTGGTGGCGGGTGCGGTGCTGGTGACGCTTGCTTTCATAGCCGTGCTGGTGCGGGAACGGCAGATATCCAGCCGGCGGCTGGTGTGGTCGGAACTCATCGGCATCGCCGGCGGCTGTGCCGCCGTCCTGTTCATGCAGGCCATCACCCATTCGGGCTTTTCCGATCTCGGTGGCCCGATCGACTGGCTGCTCGTGCTCTTGATCTTCGGACTCGGCGCCGGCGGGGCGACGCTTCTGGGCTATGCCGCTTTCGGTACGCTGCACCTGTTTCCGGCGACCGCGGGCAAGTAATTCCCGGCGTCCGCGATCCGATCGCGACCCGAGGCATGCGCGTCTGCTATTGTACCGGCCTTGAAGTCGGGACAAAGGCACGCGCATGTCCGCCACAGCACCGCTCGCACTCGGAATTCTGGGTTGCGCCAATATCGCCAAGCAATTTTTGCGGGACGTGAAAGATTCGCCCGCAGTCAGGATCGTAGCGGTCGCGAGCCGCAGTGCCGCAAAGGCGGCCGAGTTCGCCACGACCTTCGCGATTCCGCGTCCTCACGGCAGCTATGAGGCACTGCTCGAGGATCCGGAAATCGAGGCCGTCTACGTGCCGCTGCCCAACAGCCTCCATGCCGAATGGGCCATACGGGCGGCAGAGGCCAAGAAGCACGTGCTGTGCGAAAAACCCCTGGCGCTCGGCCGCGCCGAGGCCGAGGCCATGTTCGCCGCCGCCCACCGGTACGGGGTGCTGCTGCTCGAAGCTTACCCGTACGTTTTCCAGCCGCAGACCCGCGACATGCTGCGCCTCCTCGCCGACGGCGTCGTCGGCGAAGTGAGGAGCGTGGTCACCGCGTTCGGATTCACGCTGCTCAATCCCGACGGCAATATCCGCATGCAGAAGGCATTGGGGGGCGGCGCGCTCCTCGACGCCGGCAGCTATGCGATGAGCCTGATCCGCCTCGTCATGGGTGGGGCGCCCGAAAAGGTCGTGGCCAACTCGCTCTGGACGGAGTCCGGCGTCGACATCGTCACCACGGCGACGCTTCACTACCCTGGCGGCCGGCATGCGCAATTGTCCTGTGCGATGAACACCGCCAATCACCGGCGCGCCGTCGTCGCCGGCAGCCAGGGCACTATCGAGACCGAATTCCTCAACCACACCGCCGAGGCGGCGGGCGACAATCCGTACGGCTATCTGCCGAGCCAGATGCGGCTGCGCCGTGGCATCGCCAATTCGGTGCCCTTCGAAGAGGTGCGCTCGTCGCCGGTAGGCAGCGGCTTTCGCTTCGCCGCCGAAACCTTCGCCCGCATTGTCCGCGAAAAGGACACGGCCGAAATCGAGCGCATGCGGAAGGTGAGCCTCGACATCGCCGCGACGCTCGACGCCATCGCGGAGAGCGCCAGACGCGGTGAGGCGGTGACGCTGGGCTAGACGTTCGATACCGGCCCCGCGATACGCGTCGAGACCACGGGAGGACGCCATGAGCTTCTTCGAACGCCTCAAGACGGCGGCTGCGCCGGAATGGCGTGCCTATACGGAACATCCGTTCACCGACGCCATGGCGGACGGATCACTACCGGCGGCGGCGTTCCGCCGCTATCTCGTGCAGGACTACCTGTTCCTGATCGAGTTCGCCCGCGCCTACGCACTTGCCGTCTACAAGGCGCCGACGCTCGACGACATGCGCGCGGCGGCGGCCGCGGTGTCGGCCATCCTCGATGTCGAGATGAATCTGCACGTCAAGTTCTGCGCCGGCTGGGGCCTGACGGCGGCCGACCTCGAACGGGCGCCACCCGCCGACGAACTCCTGGCCTATACGCGCTATGTGCTCGACACCGGCATGCGCAGCGACCTGCTGTCGCTCTATGTCGCGCTCTCCCCGTGCGCCATCGGCTACGGCGAGATCGGGACGCGGCTCGCAGCCCGTCCCGGGGCCGATGCGAACGCTAATCCGTACCGGGCCTGGATCGCCGAATATGCCGGCCCGGCCTACCAAGAGGTCGCCGCCAAGGCGCGCGGTCAGCTCGAACGTCTTGCGCAAGCGTACCTGACGCCTGCGCGCGAGGCCGAACTCGTCACCGTCTTCACCGCGGCGACGCGCCTCGAGATCGCCTTCTGGGAGATGGGCTGGCAGGCCGGGCGACAGGCCGGATGAGATTGTCCAGTGCACCAAGGCCTTGATCGCGGTCACGTGGCGGCCCGCAGGCCCTCCGTGGGATACCGGCCTTGCCGGGCGCGGCAGGCTGCGCCATGACTGCGGCGGGCGACGCGCCCGCTCTGCGCTGAACCCATCGACGGCAGCCCTCCGGCGTCCGCGATCTGGGACCCTTCTTCATGGACGCTCTTTGGAATCAGGTGGCCGCGCAAGGCTGGGACTATGTCTTCAGCCAGTTCTTCGCCGCCTTGTCCTTGCTTCTGGTCATCATCGGGTTCGTCCAGAAATCCGATGACCGGCTCAAATGGCTGCTGCTCGTGTCCTGCATCACCATGGCGCCGCATTTCTACTTCCTCAGCGCCTGGGCGGGATTCATCACCAATTTCGTCGTCCTCGGGCGCTATGTGGCGGCGCTGCGCTGGCCGGGCTCACGGATCGCCTGGGCTGTCTTCAGCGGCATCGGAACGGCGCTTACGCTGTGGTACTACCGCGATGCCCGCGATCTCCTGGTCATCGGCGCCAATGTGCTCGGCTGTACGGCCGTATTCCTGAACAAGGGCCTCGCCATGCGCTGGTGGTTCATTCCCACGGCTGTGTGCTGGCTCGTCTACAACGCGTTGAACCTGTCGATCTTCGGCGTCGCCTTCGAGAGTTTCTGTCTGGCGTCCAATCTCGTCGGCATCCGCCGCATGCAACGGCAGGTGGCGCCGGCGACATCGACCTGCATCGGGCCATAGAAGGGGAGGAGATCCCGTGACCGATCTCGCCATCCGCAGCATGCGGCCGGAGGAAATCCACATCGCGGTCGAATGGGCGGCGCGCGAGGGGTGGAATCCGGGCTACGCCGATGCCGCCTGCTTTTCGACCGTCGATGCGGGCGGCTTTCTCATAGGCGAGATCGACGGGACGCCGGCGGCCGTCGTCTCCATCGTCAACTACGACGACCGCTTCGCCTTCCTGGGCTTCTACATGGTGCGGCCGGACCTGCGTGGCACCGGCTGCGGCATGGCGATCTGGAACGCCGCCATGGCGCATGCGCGCGATCGCGTGATCGGCCTCGACGGCGTCGTTGAGCAGCAGGCGAACTACCGCAAGTCGGGTTTTGCATTCGCCTATGCAAATGTGCGCCACGGCGGCGTATGTGCGGCGCCGGGCCGGCCTCAAGCCGGTGTCGTGGCGATCGCCGAGGTGCCGTTTGCGAGCGTGGAGGCGGACGACGCGCGGGTGTTTCCGGCGCCGCGTACCGCCTTCCTGCGGGCCTGGATCGGCGCTCCCGGCCATGTGGGCCGGGCGCTCGTGCGCGACGGCAGGCTCGCCGCCTGGGGGGTGATCCGGCCGTGCCGCCGCGGCTTCAAGGTCGGCCCGCTGGTCGCCGACGACCGCGCGGGGGCCGCCGCCGTACTGTCGGCCCTGATCACGGCGGTGGGTGGCGGCGAGATCTTCCTCGACATTCCGGCCGTCAATCCCGAGGCCGTGGCGCTGGCGCGGGAATATGGGCTCGCGCCTGTGTTCGAGACCGCGCGCATGTATACGGGCGCGATCCCGCCGCTCGCTATCGAGCGCGTCTTCGGGGTGACGAGTTTCGAACTCGGGTGACGGCCGTCGCCGTCAGTGGCGCGAACGGCGCGTGTCCGGATCCTCGCCGTCGTTCGCCGCCTTCTCCAGCACGAACCCACCCAGATTGGCGACCACCTCCGCCAACAGCGGCATGCGCTCGGCCGGGTTCGCCATCAGGACCAGGTCGGCCAGCACCTCGGTGACCTTGGCCGTGATGGCGGACAGGTCGGCGCCCTCCTTGTCGAGATGCTCGTCGAGGAGATCGTGGATGTCACAGTGGATGCAGTCGGACATGTTCGAGGTCTTTCGTCGCGCGACGGACGGATCGTCACGTCGCAGGCGCCGCATTCGGATCGCTGGCGAGCTTCGCGCTCGCGATGTGGAGCGCCAAGACGGTGGCGTTCGAGACGTTGAGGCTCTTGATGCGGCCGGGAAGATCGAGCCGGGCGAGGAGGTCGCAGTTCTGCCGGGTGAGGTGACGCAGGCCCTTGCCCTCGGCGCCGAGCACCAGCGCCAGCGGCGCCTTGAGGGGCGCCTCGGCAAGGGCGACGTCGCCGGCGGAATCGAGGCCGACGATGGTGAATCCCTTGTCCTTGAGGGCTTCGAGCCCGCGGGCGAGATTGACCACGGTCACCACCGGCACGTATTCGAGCGCGCCCGAGGCCGCCTTGGCGAGGACGCCGGTCGCTTCCGGCGAATGCCGTTCGGTCGTCACGATCGCCTTGACGGCGAAAGCCGCCGATGAGCGCAGCATGGCGCCGACATTGTGCGGATCGGTGATCTGGTCGAGCACCAGCACGAGGCCGTCGGCCTCCAGATCCTCGATCGCCGGGCTGTCGAGCTGATCGGCTTCGGCGACGAGGCCTTGGTGGACGGCCTCGGGGCCGGTGAGGTCGGTGATTGCGGAGGCCTCGGTGATCTCCGGCTCGATTCCCAACTCGGTCTCGTCGGCGAGGCGACGCGCGGCACTTTCGGTCGCGAGCACGTGCCGGATCTTGCGGGACGGGTTTTCCAGGGCCGCCTTGACGGTGTGCCAGCCATAGAGAAGTACCGGCCCGTCGGGATCGCGGCGGAGCTGCCACGGCTTCTTGGCGAAGCGCGGCCGCCCGCGGCGGGCGTCGCCGCGGCCATGGCGGGGCGCCGGCTTGTCGGGGCGGGGCGCGAAGGAACGCTCGGGCGCGGCCTCGGTATCGTGCGGGGCTCGCTCGCGGGGCGGCTTGTCCGGGCGCACGGCCTGCTCCTCGAACGTCCGTCGGGGCGGACGGGCGCCGGCGGGGCGCTCGCCACGAGGGGTGCCGTAGGGCGCGCGATGGGGAGCAGACGGGCGTCCGCCTTCCTCGCGGTCGCGGAACGGCTTGCCGGCGGCGCGCTTGGGCCGGAACGGGGCACCCTCGCCGCGGGGGCGATCCGGGGAGGCCTTGCGGCCGTCTTCGCTGTGCTCGCTGCGGGAGCGGCTTCGGCGGCCCCGGGACGCGGGCGGCCCGGGTGGATTACGGTCTTTCTTGCGCATGGCACCGCTTCTGTCACGACGACGGCCCAATGGCAAACTGGCGCACCGTCACGGACGATATCCGGGCCTGGGGGCAGGGGCCCGCACCCGGTTTACGACCATGGTTCTACGCGCAAGCCCTTAACGGAGAAACACATAAGAACGATAGTTCCACAATGCGTGTTCGCATTGTGTTCCCAATGGGGCGGAATGGCACGTGGTCTGCGCCGCAATCCGTCGCCAGAAATAGGGGCTTCTGCGGGCATTGGCCGGCGGGGTCCGGTTCGGCTTGACACCGCCGACCCCTGTCACCATAAAGCGCCCGCGGCAAGCCTTGGCCCGCACCGGCGGACGGGATTTCTCTCCCGGTTCCGTCGATTTAGCGACGGTCAGGGGGAGTGTCCCGAGTGGCAAAGGGGGCGGACTGTAAATCCGCTGGCTAAGCCTTCGTAGGTTCGAGTCCTACCTCCCCCACCATCCTCTTCTCGGCATCTGGAAAATCAGCTCGTTCGATCATTGCGCCGGCCATCGGCCCGCGATCCTCGTCCGGGACACAACGGCGAACCCGGCTCGCTGTCGGCGCTTCCTCGGCAACAAATGATTGCTGCCACAGAAAACACGAGAACTGGATACCGTGCCCATGCGGGTGTCGTATGGGAACGCTCATGCTTTGGGCTTGACCAAAAATAAGTCAGTGTCACAAAGTGACTCGGCGGCGCAGACGATGATCTCATTGCCTTCCGTCGTCGACCTGTGGCTCAGCCCGTTTTTGCGAACGTTATCCACCCCCATCCATCATCCGCCACATCGAAGCGACCGCAACCGCTCTCCGGCGTGATGATCTTTCGCTCCGCCCCGCCCAATGACCGCGGCACCCGACGAGGTCCCCATGCCGACACTTCTGTTCACCAACGCCCGCATCGTCGACGGGACTGCGCCCGAACCGACGGCGCCCACGCAGGTGCTGGTGGAAGGTGACCGTGTCCGCGAAGTCGGCACCGCCATCAAGAGCAATGCCGAGACCATCGACCTTCGCGGCCGGACGCTGATGCCCGGGCTGATCGACTGCCACGTGCATACGATCGCCGTCATGGCCGACCTCGGCCGCAACGCCATGCTGCCGGATTCGCTCGTGACCGCGCGGGCGACGCGCGTCCTGCGCGGCATGATCATGCGCGGCTTCACCACCGTGCGCGATGTGGCCGGCGCCGATTTCGGCCTCAAGACCGCCGTCGAAGAAGGCCATTTCGTCAGCCCGCGGCTGGTGATCTGCGGCAAGGCGCTGAGCCAGACCGGCGGGCATTGCGATTTCCGCGGCCGGTTCGACGACCGGCCGGCGCCCAAGACGGGATTTTCCCTCGGTTCGCTCGGACGCATCTGCGACGGCATCGACGAGGTCCGCCGCGCCGCCCGCGAGGAGCTCAAGGGCGGCGCCGAGTTCATCAAGATCATGGCCAATGGCGGTTGCGCGTCGCCCACCGATCCGATCCACTTCCTCGGCTTCTCGCGCGACGAACTCGCCGCCATCGTGGAGGAGGCGGACAAGGCCGGCACCTATGTGTCGGCGCATCTTTATACGGACGAGGCGATCCGCCGTTGCGTCGAGGCGGGCGTGCATTCGCTCGAACACTGCAACCTGATCAAGGAGGACACGGCCCGGCTCGCCGCCGCCAGGGGTGCGGTGGCAGTGCCGACCCAGGTCACCTACGACCGCCTGGCGATCGAGGGCGCCGCGCTCGGCTTCCCGCCGGAGTCGGTCGCCAAGGTGGAGGACGTGCGCTCGGCCGGCATGGAGGCGCTCGACATCATGTGCCGGGCCGGCCTTCCAATGGCGTATGGCAGCGACCTCCTTGGCGACATGCACCGCCACCAGTCGGAAGAATTCGTCATCCGGGGCCGCGTCCTGCCGGCCCACGACGTGATCGCCTCGGCGACGGCGACGGCCGCGAGGCTCTGCCGCATGGAAGGCCTGATCGGCACCATCGCGCCCGACGCCTATGCGGACCTGATCGTGGTCGACGGCGATCCGCTGCGCGACCTCTCGCTGCTCACCGCCCAGGGCCAGCACATGCCGCTGATCATGAAAGGCGGCGCCTTCGTCAAGACCACATCGTTGAACTGACGGCACGAACACCCATCAACGCTTCACGAGGATCCCGACATGACGACCTGCGATCGCCGTACCGTCCTCAAGACCCTCGCCGGCGCCAGCATGCTGGCGGCTGCGCCGGGGCTCACGCTGGCGCAAGGTGCCGGCACATTCCGCATCGGCGCTCTCAATCCCGTCACCGGGGCCGGCGGGCCCTATGGGGGCGGCATGCAGAAGATGATCGTCGCCGCCGTCGAGGCGGTCAACGCGGCCGGCGGCGCCGGCGGCCGCAAGCTCGAAGTGTTCGCCGAGGACACCCAGACGCAGCCGCAGGCGGCGGTTCTGGCGGCCAAGAAGCTGATCGAGATCAACAAGGTCCAGGCGGTGCTCGGCACCTGGGCGTCGGGCGTCTCGCTCGCCGTCGTGCCGCTCACCAACGACGCCAACATCTTCCTGATGCACTGCTCCGGTGCGCCGGCCCTGTCGGGACCGCCCGCCAACGCCAAGGGGCTGGGCTATCGCTTCCAAGCCACCAACGACCAGTTCGGCCGGGCGTTTGCCGAGATCTGCGCCCGCGAAGGCTTCAAGCGCCCGGCTACCATGGCGTTCAACAACGCCTCCGGGATCGGCAACACCGAAGGTTTCCGAAAGGCCTGGGAGAAGAAGGGCAACAAGGTGGTCGAGACGGTGGTCTACGAGCCGAGCCAACCGAGCTACCGCTCCGAACTCCAGAAGGTGCTCGCCGCCAAGCCCGACGTCATCGTGATGGGCTCCTATCTGGCCGACACCACCATCATCTTGCGCGAGTGGTTCCAGACCGGCGAGAACCAGAAGTGGATCATCCCCGGTTGGGCCGCCAATCCCGATCTCATCAAGGCACTCGGCAACGAGGTCACCGAGGGCCTGATCTCGGTGGAATCGGTCTCCAACGAGCAGTCGCAGGCCTTCAAGATCTACGACGCCGCCTATCAGAAGGCGATGAAACAGTCGGGCCTGAACAACGCCTACGCGGCGATGACCTGGGACATGGTGACCGTGCTGGCGCTGGCCCTGGAAGCGGCCGGCCCGAACGCCGATATCGCCGCCGTCAATGCCAAGCTGCGCGAGGTCGCCAATCCGCCCGGCAAGCAGGTGTCCGGCTTCGCCGAAGGCAAAGAGGCGCTCAAGGCCGGCAAGATCAACTACGAGGGGGCGTCGTCGGTGCTCGACTTCGACCAGTTCGGCGACGTCACACCGGACTTCGGCGTCTCGTTCGTCTCCAAGGGGCAACTGAGCCGCAAGTACATCGTCAAGATCTGACGGTGGCGGCAGGGGCGGGGGCAAGGGCGGGGGCATGGCGTCGTTCGTCGAACTGGTTCTGACCGGGATCACGTCCGGGCTCGTGGTCGGGCTGGCGGCGCTCGCGCTCACGCTGGTGTTCGGCATCGCCCGCTTCGCCAATGCGGCCACCGGTGACATGATGACGGTCGGCGCCTACGCGGCGGTGGTCAGCATGGCGGCGAGCGGTTCGTTTACGCTCGGCGTCGTCGCCGGTGCCGGGGCCGGCATCGTCGTCGCGCTGCTCGCCCACCTGTTGGTGTTTCGCCGGCTCGCCGCGCGCGCGCCGGTGACCTCGCTTCTGGCCTCGATCGGGGTCGCGTTCGTGATCCGGGCTGCGATCGGCGTCGCCTTCGGGCATCAGCAGAAGGTGTTCGGTCTGCCGGTGGTGCGGCCGTGGCGCATCTTCGACGTGCGCGTGCAGCCGATCGATCTCGCCGTGGTGATCGCGGCGGCGGCGACGCTGCTCGTCGTCTTCCTGATCCTCTACGCTACTCCGATCGGCCGCCGCATGCGCGCGGTGGCCGACGACCGCAGCCTGGCGCGGGTCTCCGGCATATCGCCGGACCGCGTGATGGTGACCATGTGGGCGCTCGCCGGCGGGGTCTGCGCGGTCGCCGGCGTCATGCTCGGTGCCAAGACCGTGGTGTCCCCCGATATGGGCTGGGACATGCTGCTGCCCGCCTTCGCGGCCACCATCCTGGGCGGCATTGGCCATCCGGTCGGCGCCGTGGTGGCCGGTATCCTGCTCGGCGTCGTGCAGGAGATCGCGACACCGTTCGTCGGCTTCACCTACAAGATCGCGCTCGCCTTCTTCGTGCTGCTCCTCGTCCTGCTGGTGCGGCCCGCCGGCCTGTTCGGACACAGCGAAGGAGCGCGGTGATGGAGGCTTATTTCGTCGCCATCGCCATCATCGTCGCCATCTACACGCTGCTGGCGCTCGGCCTCAATCTGCAATACGGCCTCACCGGCCTGATCAATTTCGGCCATGTCGGCTTCATGTGCGTCGGCGCCTATACGGCGGCGCTGCTCGCCGAGCAGGGCTGGCCGGCACCGTTGTCGTTCCTGGCCGCCGCCATCCTGGCCGCGCTCGCCGCCTATCCGCTCGGACTGGTCAGCCTGAAGCTGCGCGACGATTATTTCGCCATCGTGTCGCTCGGCTTCTCCGAGGTGGTGCGCATCGTCGTCACCAGCGAGCGATGGCTGACCAACGGCGTCCAGGGCATTCCCGGCATTCCGAAGCTGATGGGCTTTACGGGCTCCGGCCTCGTGCAGGCGTCGGCGGTCCTGCTGCTGCTGATCGCCGTCAACATCGTCGTCATCCTGGTCATGCGGCGGATCGTGCACTCGCCGTTCGGCCGCATCATCGAGGCGATCCGCGACAATGAGGATGCCGTCAAGGCGCTCGGCAAGGAGCCGGTCGGCTTCAAGGTCCGCGTCCTGATGCTCGGCGCGGCGCTGGCCGGCATCGCCGGCGCCTTCTACGCCCATTACATCGGCTACGTCGCCCCGGACCAGTTCATCCCCCTGATCACCTTCCAGATCTGGATGGCGATCATCATGGGCGGCGTCGGCCGGGTGTCGGGCGCGCTGGTCGGCACCGTCATCCTGATGGCGTTCCTGGAGGGCTCGCGCTTTCTGCGCGACGTCGTACCCTTCATCTCCGAGGTCGAGATGGCGAGCGTGCGCCTCGGCGTCGTCGGCCTGGCGCTCATCCTGTTCACCCTGTACCGGCCGCAGGGGTTGATGGGGGACTTCACCCGGCGATGATCCTGGCGATCGAATCCCTGAGCAAGGCCTTCGGCGGTCTGCGCGTCGTCGACGACGTGTCGCTGACGGTCCCGGACGGCGGGCTCGTCGGGGTCATCGGCCCCAACGGCGCCGGCAAGTCGACGCTGTTCTCGCTGGTGACCGGCTTCGTCGCCGCCGATTCCGGTGACGTCACCCTCGACGGGCGCTCGGTCGCGACCCTGCCGGCGTCCGGGCGGGCGCGCGCCGGCATGGTGCGCACGTTCCAGGTGCCGCGCGAGTTCGCCCATCTCACCGTGCGCGAGAACCTGATGGCCGCCGCACCCGAGCAGAGCGGCGAACGCCTGTTCGATCTGTTCTTCCATCCCGCCGCCGTGCGGGCGCAAGAGGAGGGGGTTCGCCGCCAGGCGACCGACATCATCGAATTCCTGCGCCTGACGGCCGTCGCCGATACTCCGGCCGGGAGGCTGTCCGGCGGGCAGAAGAAGCTGCTCGAACTCGGCCGCGCGCTGATGACCGGTGCCAGGCTGATCCTGCTCGACGAGCCGTTCGCCGGCGTCAATCCGCTGCTGATCGAGGAGATTTCCCAGCGCATTCGCGAGCTCAACGGGCGCGGTATCGGTTTTCTGATCATCGAGCACGATCTCGGTGCTTTGACGCGGCTCGTCGCGACGTTGCACGCCATGGATCGCGGTTGCCTGATCGCGACCGGGACCCCGGACGCGGTATTGTCCAATCCTCGCGTCCGCGAAGCCTATCTCGGAGGAGCGGCGTGAGCGTTCTGTGCGTCGAGGATCTGCGTGGCGGCTACAGCGAGGTCGACATCCTCAATGGGGTCGATCTCGCGCTCGATGCCGGCGAGATCCTGACCATTGCAGGCACCAACGGGGCGGGCAAGTCGACGCTCGCCAAGGCCGTGGTCGGCCTGCTGCCGCGGGTCTGCGGCCGCGTCGTCCTCGACGGCGTCGACATCACCCATATGCCGACCGAGCGGCGCGCCCAGGGCGGCATCGGCTACGTGCCGCAGGTCGCCAATGTGTTTCCCTCGCTCGCCGTGTTCGAGAATCTCGAAGTGGTCGAGGGCGTCCGCGACCGCAAGGCGCGTATTGCCGAGCTGTTTGCCCTGTTTCCGGCGCTCGCGGAGCGCAAGCGCATGCGCGCCGGCAGCCTGTCGGGTGGCGAGCGCCAGCAACTCGCCTACGCCCGAGCCCTCATGACCCGTCCGCGCGTCGTCGTACTCGACGAGCCGACGGCGGCGCTGGCGCCGGCGCTGGTCAAGGACAGTCTCGCGCGGGTCGCGAGCCTCGCCACCGACGGCACCGCCGTGCTGCTGATCGAGCAGCGCGCCCGCCAGGCGCTCGCCATCTCGCATCGTGGTGCCATCATGGACGGCGGCCGGGTCGCCATGAGCGGTGCCGCAGACACCTTGCTTGCCGACGAGCGTGCCGCCGATCTCTATCTCGGCCACATCTGATCATTGACGCCGTCGCCGTTCGCGGCTTTGGTCGCGCGCTGTGCGCCAACCCAGAGTCCTGTCCCGAGTCCTGTCCCGAGTGTCCTGTCCGATGTCCGCGACCCGCCCGCGTCACTTCACCGAGCCGACGACCCTCTGTTGGCAGACGCTGCTGCCCCCGGGCCATCCGGCCGGGGCGGCGCAGCCACCCTACCAATACCGTTATCCGGCGCGTCTACGCGATGGGCGTATCCTCGAATTGCCTCTGCGTGAACTTCCCGACGGCGAACATGCCGTCGCCTCTCTCCAGCCCACCCACGGAGCGCACACGGTGGTGGCCGCACTCGCCGACGGCATGGCGGCACTCGCCGAAGGCGCCGAGATCGTGGTCGGCATGCCGACCCTTGGTCTGGCGCTGGCGCCGCTGGTCGCCGAGCGTCTGGGCCATCCCAACTACGTGCCGCTCAGTTACTCCCGGAAATACTGGTACGACGATGAGCTGTCGGAGCCGGTGCACTCGATCACTACGCCGGTGCCGGGCAAGCGGGTATACGTCGATCCAAATCTCGTGCCGCGCCTCGCCGGCCGCAAAGTCGCGTTGGTGGACGATACGATTTCGTCGAGTTCTACCGTTGTCGCGGTGGCGCGCCTGATGGCGAAACTCGGCGTATCGATCTCCGCCATCGTGCTGGCGATGAGCCAGGGTAATGTCTGGCAGCGCAAGCTTGCCGAGGAACTGTCTCCGCAGGCGCCGGCTCTCGTGAAAGCGGTGTTTGCTTGCCCGCTGTTCCGCAAGGTCGAAGACGGCTGGGTGGCGATGCCGGAAACGCTCGCCGATATTTGAGGCGATCCGGGCTATTACGCAGTTCTGCCGCTTGGCGCGCCACGACCGCGCCTCGGCAATTGGCGCGGCTGCTCGCCTGCCCGTTTTATCATCCGGACCCGCTGCGAAGAGCCTGCCAAACAAGCAGTTCGCCCAATGAATACCCATCGAATGCCGCCGCTGCAGGCGCACGATTTTCCTGGCATCGAGACGTGTAAGCATACATAGCTATACATCAATGCGGGACGTGCGGTGGAATGCGCCCGATGATTGCGTATCGGTTTTCGTCGCCTCGATCTTCTGTGCAAAAAACGGCGCCACGCCCACAATAGCATCGAGTTGGGCTATCACTCGCGCGGCGTTCAAGTGCTGCGATCATCCTCGATCGCTCGCCATGGCATGAATCTGGCTAATTCGGCGCGACCGACAACGGGAAGGCGGCTTGGTGCAGAAAGCCGTTCCTGAACAAGGACCTCCATAGCATGTCAGACAATAGGCCCACCTCGCACCGTCGCGTGTCCCGCCGTGCGTTCCTCGAGACTGGTGCCGCTCTGGCGCTCGGCGCGGCTGGCGGCCTTCCTTTGGCGACGCCCAGCATCGCGCAAACGCGCGCGATCAAGTTGACGCTTCCGTGGCTCGCCAACGGATCCACGCTCTTTACGTATGTGGCCAAGAACCAGGGCTATTTCAAAAAGCGCGGTATCGACGTGACCATCTCGCGCGGCTTTGGCTCGGTTGCGGCGGCGCAGGCGGTCGGGGCGGGTGAGTTCGATTTCGGATTCGTCTTCGCGGGCGGCGTCATCCTGGGTGCCGCACGCGGGCTGCCTCTGGTCGCCATGGGCACGCTCGGCTACGACGCCACCATGGGCATCGCGCTGCGGACCGACAGCCCGATCAAGGCTCCGAAAGACCTTCAGGGCAAGAAGATCGGCATCGTGTCGACGTCTGCGGAAGCGCCGTACTGGCCGGCATTTGCCAAGAAGGCGGGCATCGATACCTCCGGCATCACCATGGTGCAGATGGACAATCGCGTGCTCGAGCAGAGCGTCATCAACAAGCAGGTGGACGCCATCACGGCGATCGGCACCTCCACCGTGCCGGTGATGATGGCGCTCAAGCAGCCGTGCCGTTTCATGCTGTGGAGCAAATACGACGTTTCGCTCTATGCCGGGCAGGTGCTGACGCGTGCGGAGACGCTCGCGAAGGACCGCGGGCTTTGCCAGGCGGTGACCGACGCCCTGGTGGAAGGGCTCGTCCATGCGCTCAAGGACCCCGAGGCGGGTGTCGACATCTTCCTCAAGGAAGTGCCCGAAGTGGGGGTCGTCAAGGGCGGCCGGGAAAATGCCGTCATTTCCCAGGCGCTGATGCACTACACGCTGTTGGCGCCCGAGGCCGAAAAGCATTCGCTCGGCTACACCGACATGGCGAAGGCCGGCGCGATGGTCGACATGGTCATGGAATTCGGGGCGCCGAAAGATGCCAAGCGCCCCGATCCCGCCAAGCTCTTCATCAATGACTTCGTCGGCGATGCGGGCAAGCTCACGGCGGACCAGTGGGCCACCGTGAAGAAGAACGTGGCCGAATACGCGGCCATCCTGGGATGAGCCGCGTCATCGTCGAGCCCGAACTGCCGTTCGAGCCACCCGCGAACGAGTTCCATGCGATCACCGCCCGCGCCGTCCAGAAAGTCTACTGGACGGCGTCCGGTCCGGTGGAAGCGGTGGCGGAAGCGAACTTCGAGATCGACAGCGGCGACTTCGTGGCGGTTCTCGGCCCGTCGGGCTGCGGCAAGAGCACCCTGATGCTGATGGTGGCGGGCCTCGAGCCCACCACCTCCGGGGTCATCACGCTCGACGGGCAGCCGGTGACCGGTCCCCAGACGACGGCCGGGATGATGTTCCAGGACCCGACCTTGTTGCCGTGGCGCTCCGTCCTCGACAATGTTCTGTTTCCGGTCAGCATGTGCCGGCCGATCATGCCGGACGATCGCAAGAGGGCCGAGCATCTGCTCCACATGGTCGACCTCTGGCAATTCCGCGACAAGCGTCCGCGCGAGTTGTCGGGCGGCATGCGCCAGCGCGTCGCGCTGGCCCGCGCGCTCATCAACGATCCGAGCATTCTGCTGATGGACGAGCCGTTCTCCGCGCTCGATGCGATCACCCGCGACGAGATGGGCCTAGCTCTGGCGAGCATATGGGATTCCACCCACAAAACCGCGATCTTCATCACCCATTCGATCCGCGAGGCCATCTTCCTTTCGGATCGGGTCCTGGTCATGGGTCGTCGTCCGTCGACGATCATCGAGGACATCCGCGTGCCTTTCCCGCGGCCGCGCAAGCCGAGCGTGGAGGCGGACCCGGCGTTCAACGAACTCTACCTGTATCTCAAGGCCTCCATCGTCCACAAACCGGTCGTCCAATGACCGCCCGACACGCAGACCGCTGCCGATCCGATCCGAGGACATGACCGACACCCGCGAACCACCCACGCCGCCGGCCCGGCGGCCGCTGGTCCTGCAGCTGGCGGCGCTGCTGTACTCGCGCGCCGTCGTGCTTCCGCTCGTCACCGCGGCGGCGGTGATCGCCGCGTGGGAAGCGGTCGTGCGCATTCGCCATATCCCCGACGTGCTGTTGCCGGCGCCGTCGGCGGTCGCCATGCGGCTCGCCGAGACGCTGCCGTTCCTGCTCCAGCATGCCGTCCCGACGACCTTGGAGACCATCGCGGGCTTCGCGATTTCGGCGGTTCTCGGCATTGGGCTGGCGGTCCTGGTGAGCGCGTCGCGGTTCGCCCGTGAGGCGCTCTACCCGAACATCGTGTTCTTCCAGCTCATTCCGAAGATCGCGCTGGCGCCGCTGTTCATCGTCTGGCTCGGCATCGGCAGTTCGTCGCGCGTCACCTTCTCGGTCTTCATCTCGTTCTTTCCCGTCGTCGTCGCGACCCTCACGGGGCTCGTGTCTGTCGACCGCGAACTCCTGCGCCTGTGCCGGGCGGTGGGTGCGAAAGGGTGGAAGATCTATACGCAGGTGCGCTTTCCGGCGGCGGTGCCGCACATCTTTTCCGGCCTGAAGATCGCGATCACCTTCGCGATGATCGGCGTCATCGTCGGCGAGTTCATCACCGCGCAGGCGGGACTGGGCTACATGATCCTGTTCGCCGCCTCCCAGGCCGAAATGGCGCTCATCTTCGCCTCGATCGTCCTTCTGTGCGTGATCGGCCTCGCCCTCTACGCGCTCGTCGTCGTGGCCGAGGCGTTTGCGCTGAAGCGATACGGGGCCTGATCGGTGAGGCTTGCGGTTGGGCGGCCACGGGGCGCCGCGATTTCGATCCTGTTGTCACGCGGATGAAGCCATGCCGTCACTTGAACGACCCGATGGGACCCTGGTCTACGATGTCGCCGGCGACGGTCCGCCGCTGATGCTGGTGACCGGGCTGGGCGGCTCGCGGCGCTACTGGGACAATCTCATGCCGGCGCTGACGCAGCGCTTCACGGTGATCACCCACGACCACATGGGGACGGGTGAAACCACCAGCCGTCGCACCGTTCACAAGGTGGAGGCGCTCGCCGACGACGTGCTCGCTCTGGCGGATCATCTGGGAATCGGACGGATGCATCTGGTCGGGCATTCGACCGGGGCGGCGGTCGGCCAGATCCTGGGGGCTGAAGTCCCTGAACGCCTGGACGGGCTGGTCCTCTACGCCGGATGGGCCGGGCCGGATCCGTATTTCGACCTCTGCTTCTCGGTCCGCAAGGAGCTGCTGCTGGCTGCCGGGGCCGCCGCCTATCACCGGGCGACGCCGCTCTTTCTTTATCCCGCAAGGTGGATCGGCGAGGACAAGGCCCGTCTCGATCGCCTGATCGCCGGCATGATCGCCTCCAGTCCACCGGTCGAAACCCTGGCGGGGCGGGTCGACATGCTGCTCGATTTCGACCGCCGCAAGTCCATCGGCCGGATGAGGGCGCGTACCCTGGTCATCAGCGCCGACGACGACCAGTTGACGCCGCCGCACCTGTCCGAGGAATTGGCGAGCGGCATTTCGGGCGCCCGAAGGGTCAGGCTTCCCTGGGGCGGGCACGCGGCGTCGCAAACGGCGTCCGAGGCGTTCCTGGATGCGATCCTGCCGGCGTTGATTTAGCGAGGCGGTGGCTCAGGTCGGCGACTTCGCATTCGAAGGTATCTGCGTGTCCTGAGGCCTAAATAGTATTTAAATTGATCGCAATTATAGAGGTG
The DNA here is from genome assembly GCA_030848545.1 of Astrobacterium formosum. GTDB lineage: Bacteria > Pseudomonadota > Alphaproteobacteria > Rhizobiales > Xanthobacteraceae > Astrobacterium > Astrobacterium formosum. Next base: position 32,219 of record JAVDCA010000020.1, on the reverse strand, counting down.
GAGCCCATCGAGCTTCCATCCAGGAACGGCGTACCGCTCGACCTGTTCGAACCGTGAATTCGAGCCTGCCGAGCCGGGACGGCCCGCCAAATCTGTCGTGGTTTGATGACATGTCGTGCCAAGCTCAACGTCGTCTGGCCGTCGTGGTGGCGTTCGCCGCGATAGCCATTCTCCCCGGATGCAACAAGCAAAACGCCTATGTGGCGCCTCCACCGGCGAAAGTGACGGTGGCGACGCCGATCGAGCAAAAGGTCACTCTCTACGCCGAGTTCACCGGCAATACGGCGCCGGTCGCATCGGTCGACCTGGAAGCGCGGGTGCAGGGATTCCTCGAAAAGATCAATGTCCGCGATGGCGCACCGGTGAAGCAGGGCCAACTTCTTTTTGAGATCGAGAAGAAGCAGTACGAAGCCCAGTACGAATTGCAGAAGGCGCAGCTCATGAGCGCCGAAGCCAAGCAGGCCAACGCCGAGCGCGAATACTCCCGCCAGTCCACCCTCGGGCAGAAGGATTTTGCGTCGCAGCGCACCGTCGATGAAGCCAAGACGGCGCTCGATACCGCGAATGCGATGGTCGCGGTCGGCCGGGCGAATCTGTCGATCGCCGAGAATTCGCTCGGCTACACCGCCATCAAGGCGCCGTTCAACGGCGTGTTGACCCGCCATCTGGTCGATGTCGGCGCGCTCGTGGGGCAGTCGGGGCCGACCAAGCTCGCGACCCTGGTCCAGGTCGACCCGATCCATGTCTACTTCAACATGTCCGAACGACAGCAGATCGACATGCGCGACGCGCTGGCCAAGCAGGGCACGACCTTGAAGCAGATGCGCGAACGTGACCAGGACATTCCGATCGAGCTCGCGCTGCCGACCGACACCACATTCAGGTACAAGGGCAAGATCGACTACATCGCGCCCCAGGTCGAATCCGGCACCGGCACGCTGCAGATGCGCGGGATCCTGAGCAACAAGAACATCGATCTGGTGCCCGGCCTGTTCGTGCGCGTGCGCGTGCCCATCGGGATGATCGACAAGGCCCTGCTCGTCGACGACACGGCGGTCGCGTCGAACCAGACGGGCAGCTACGTGCTCATCGTCGGCAAGGACGACGTCGTCGAGCAGCGCCAGGTGACGGCCGGTCCGCTGCAGGGGCAGCTTCGCGTCGTCACGAAAGGCCTCGCGATCGACGACAAGGTCGTGATCGGCGCCACCCAGCGGGCGGTTCCCGGAAACAAGGTCGACCCGCAGCCGGGTCAGATGACCGCGTTCTCCGAGGCGGCGAAGCCGGCGCCGGCTTCGATCTCGTCCGACGCGGCCAGTGGCCGCTGACCGCCCACCGCAACGGCAAGGCGAACGTCCATGTTCTCGCGGTTCTTCATCGAGCGGCCGGTGCTCTCCAATACGCTGGCGCTGGTCACGATCCTGGTCGGCGTGATCGCGCTGATGCGGCTGCCGGTGTCGCAGTATCCGGACGTGGTGCCGCCGACGGTGTCGGTCACGGCGACCTATCCCGGAGCCAGCGCCCGCACCGTCATGGATACGGTGGCATTGCCCATCGAGCAGCAGGTCAACGGTGTCGAGGGCATGATCTACATGCAATCGACCAGTGCCAGCGACGGCAGCTACAGCCTGGTGATCACTTTCGATATCGGCACCGACACCGACAAGGCCCAGGTGCTGGTGCAGAACCGTGTCGCTCTGGCAACGGCCCAGTTGCCGTCGGCGGTGTCGACCCAGGGGCTCAACGTCCAGAAGAAGTCGACGTCGATCCTCCAGTTCGTCAACCTGTATTCGGCCGACGGCCGCTACGACAATCTGTTTCTCGCGAACTACGCCAAGATCAGCCTCCAAAACGAACTCGCGCGACTGCCGGGCGTGGGCAGCGTCACGATCTTCGGTTCGGGATCCTATGCCATGCGGATCTGGCTCGATCCCGACAAGCTTCAGAACTACGGCCTCGTCCCGAGCGATGTCGTGTCGGCGATCCAGCAGCAGAGCACGGACGTGACGGCCGGGCTGGTCGGTGCGCCTCCCACGCCCGATTTCGTCAACTTCCAGTATGCCGTCAACGTCACCGGCCGGTTCAGCGAGCCGGCGGATTTCGAGGGCATCGTCGTCAAGGCGAGCAATCAGGCCGGTGGTCGTGTGGTTCGCGTGCGCGACGTCGCCCGTGTGGAGCTCGGCTCGCAGTCATATGGGCACACCGGAACGATCGACGGCAAGCCCTCGGCGGCGATCGCCATTTCGCAACTGCCGGGCGCGAACGCGCTGACGGTTGCGGCGACCACCAATGCCAAGATGCAGGAACTGGCAAAGGCCTTTCCGCAGGGGCTCGAATACAAGGTCTCGTTCGACAGCACCAAGTTCATTTCGGCGTCGATCAGCGAGATCTACGAGACTCTCGTCATCGCGGCGGCGCTGGTGTTGATCGTGATCCTCCTGTTCTTGCAGGATTGGCGCGCCGTGCTGGTGCCGGCGACGACGGTGCCCGTCACCATTATCGGGGCGTTCGCCGCCATGGCTGTGCTCGGCTACACCGTCAACACCACGACCTTGTTCGCGCTGGTGCTCGCCATCGGCATCGTGGTGGACGACGCCATCGTCATCGTCGAGGGCGTCGCGCGCCACATCGATGCCGGCATGCCGAGCCAGGAGGCCGCCGAGCGCGCGATGTCGGAGCTGTTCGGCCCGATCATCGGTATCACGCTGGTGCTGATGGCCGTGTTCCTGCCGGCCGCGTTCCTGCCCGGCCTCACCGGCAAGATGTATCAGCAGTTCGCGCTGGTGATCGCTGCGACGGCGGTCATTTCCGCAATCAATGCCGCGACGCTCAAACCCACCCAGTGCGCCCTCTGGCTGCGCAAGACGACGCCGCCGGAAGAGCGCAATATCGTATTCCGCGGCTTCAACGCGGTCTACGGCGTGGCCGAGCGGGGGTACGCGTTCCTGGTTCGCCGCCTCGTCGTCGCAACTGCCGTGACGGTGCCGGTCGGCCTCGCGCTCATCGGTCTCGCATTCTACGGCCTGGCGCAGGTGCCCTCGGGTTTCCTGCCGACCGAGGATCAGGGCTACCTGGTCGTGAGCCTGAAGCTGCCCGACGCCGCCTCGTCCCGGCGAACGGACGCGGCCGTATCGGAGGCCGTCAAGCTGGTGCGGGCGACGCCCGGCGTCGACAGCGTCATCGGTGTCTCGGGCGTTTCGCCGCTCGACAACAATGCCACGCTCTACAACGCCGGCATGCTCTATGTCGTGTTGAAGGACTGGGACCAACGCAAGACCAAAGAGCTGAGCCTCGACAGCATCGTGCGCAACATCACGGCGGCGCTCGGCGGCATGGCGACCGCGACCGCCCAGGTGCTCGTGCCGCCGCCGATCCAAGGCATCGGCAACACCGGCGGCTTCTCCCTGATGGTGCAGGAGAAGGACGGCAACTCCGATTTCCTGGCGCTGCAGAGTGCCGCTGAACGATTGGCCCAGAATGCGTCGGCGCAGACGACGCTCGAGCACGTTGCCTCGACGTTCAAGGGCGAGGTCAAGCAGGTGCGGCTGGTGGTCGACCGCGTCAAGGCCGAGACCCTGGGGGTCACGGTCGGGCAGGTCTTTGCCGCGCTGCAGTCGTATCTCGGTTCGAGCTACGTCAACCTGTTCACCAAGTACAACAACGTCTTCCAGGTCTATGTGCAGGCCGATGCCGCGTTCCGGCTGCGCCCGGACGACATGCTCCAGCTCAAGGTGAAGGCGGGTAACGGCGCCATGGTGCCGCTCGGCACGCTGGCCAGCATCAAGGACGAGGTCGGTCCGCCGCTCATCACCCTCTACAATCTCTATCCTGCCGCGCTGGTGACCGGCAGTCCGGCGTCCGGATTCAGTTCGGGCGAGGCCATGACGCTGATGAATGCGGCCGCCGACGTCACGCTGCCGTCCGGCATGGGCGCATCCTGGACCGGCATGTCATATCAGGAGCAGATCGTCGGCAATCAGATCTACATGATTTTCGCCGTGGCGATCGTTCTCGTCTATTTCGTCCTGGCGGGGCAGTACGAGAGCTGGCTGCAGCCGCTTTCGGTGATCCTCGCCGTGCCGCTGGCGCTGCTCGGCACCGTCGCCGCCCTCGAGATCACCGGCATGCCGAACAACCTCTACACCCAGATCGGCGTCGTGCTGTTGATCGCGCTCGCCGCCAAGAACGCGATCCTGATCGTCGAATACGCCCGCGAGAAGCGCGCCGAAGGCATGCCGGTCGAGGACGCCGCCGTCGAAGCCGCCCGGCTGCGCTTCCGCCCGATCCTGATGACGTCATTCGCGTTCATCCTCGGCATGCTGCCGCTCGTCTTCGCCAGCGGCGCCGGTGCCGCCGCCCGTATGTCGATCGGGGTTGCGGTGGTGAGCGGCATGCTCGCGTCCACGCTGCTCGCCGTCCTGTTCGTGCCGTCGTTCTTCGTCATGCTGGAATGGGCCGGGGAGAAGCTCCCGGGGAAGAAGCCCGCCCGTATCAGCCAGTCCGCCTGAGACGCGACCCGGCTCGTCGGCACGCTGTGGTAGCGGTTCGGGATATGGCATCGGTTGCGGGCGCCTCCCTGGCGGAACCGGTGAAAAATGCGTTCGGGGCAGGCGTGCCCCGGCTGGAGAACTTCTTCTGGTCCTTATGGTCGCCCGTCGAGAGAAGATGCGTAAAAGAAAGCAATAACAATCGCTTACGATTGGAACCTGATTCGCCATCCCGTTCGGCCGGGGCCTTAACGGCACGATTCTGCGGGCTCGGCTCCGTCGCCTCGACCGTTGCGCTGGCCGTCCGGCCGTTGCATATAGGGCGCCCTGCGCGGGTGTAGCTCAATGGTAGAGCAACAGCCTTCCAAGCTGATGACGAGGGTTCGATTCCCTTCACCCGCTCCAATCATTCGGTAGGCCAGAAGCATTCCGGCTTCAGGTTGTGAGCCTGCTGGACTGTTGCCCCCGCAGACCCCTTCCTACTCGACGCCCGAACGGGCAGCCGAAAGTTTTGCAGCCGAGCGCTCGATCGTCACTTTCGCGGCACGCAGTTCGGCGCCACGCCGATAACGAAGCTCCATTTCCGTACCGATTGGAAGAAGCCCGACCAGATTGCGGAATTGCGATCCGTTCTTGATTGGAACGCCGTTCGCGAATGTCACGACGTCTCCTTTCGATAGGCCGGCGCGCTCTGCTGGCGATTGCGGCTCGACCTTCTCAATCAACGCGCCCTCCGAACCCGCCGGCTCGGGAATACGCAACACGATGCCGATACGGCCGCGCCTGACGTTGCCCGTCGCGACCAGCTGATCCATCACCAGGCGTGCCATATTGATAGGAACTGCAAATCCTATTCCGACGTTTGCGCCGGTCTTGGAAAGGATCGCGGTATTGATGCCGGCGAGCCGGCCGTCGAGGGTCACCAATGCGCCCCCCGAGCTGCCGGGATTGATCGATGCGTCGGTCTGGATGAAATCCTCATAGCCTTCGATTCCAAGTCCCGTGCGGCCGAGCGCGGATATGATACCGGAGGTGACCGTCTGACCGAGCCCGAATGGATTGCCGATCGCGAGGACGAAATCACCCACTTCGAGGGAATTGCTGTCCCCCATGGGGATCGCCACGAGGTTAACCGGCTTGATCCGCAGCAAGGCGATATCGGTTGCTTGATCGCGCCCGACCAACTGTGCCTTGAAGCGCCGATTGTCCTTCGTGGTAACCTCGATCAGGCTGGCACCGCGGACGACGTGGTCGTTGGTCAGGACGTAACCGCTCTTCGCGTCAACGATGACGCCCGATCCCGCGGATCGGGTTTCGCGGCGGAGGCCCTGTGGGGGAATATCGAAGAACTCGCGAAGTACGGGATCGCGTAACAGCGGGCTATCGACCTTCTCGACTTTCTTGGTGGCGATGTTGACCACGGCGGGGGTGACCGCCCGAAGGAGGGGAGCAACTGACGGGCGGTTGGTTTGGGGTATGGTTCCGCCGCCCGCGCCGTGCGCCCAGCCGACTGCAGCGACGAGAAGCGCGCACCACCAAAGCAGAACACTCCGCGATTTCACCATTGGGGCCCCTCCGCGGCCGGTGCTTTGCCGCGCCGTCGCGCCGTTCATCAACCTCCGCGAGCTGGACGGCGGGGGCCGTGCGGCCCCCGCCAGTTCCGTCACTTCCCGTTGATCGCGATACGCTTCACATTCTGCTGCGCCCGTGCCGATTTCGGCAGAGTGACGGTCAGCACACCATTGCCGAAGGTGGCCGCGACCTTGTCCTCCTCGACATCATCGACGGGGATGCGGCGCTCGAACCGGCCATAATAGCGTTCGCTGAACAGCCGGCCCTTGTCCTCGGTCTCGGTCTTCTTCTCGCCGCGGATGCACAGCAGGCCGTTGGCGAGCTCGACGTCGACGTCTTTCTGGTCGATCCCGGGAAGTTCGGCGGTGACTTTCACCTCGTTCTCGGACTCCGTAACCTCGATCCTGGGCCAACCACCTGCGTCAAGTGGGCGATCACCGCCGAACGGCGTGAGGCCAAACCCGTGCATGACCTCGTCGAACATGCGGTTAATCTCCCGATGCAGCGTTACGAATGGGTCGGTCTCCCCGCCACGGCGCGCACTCACGTCGCGTCCACGGCTCCAGGGAATGAGATTTCTGACTGCCATGATCCGATCTCCTTCGTTGTAAGCGCCTTCCGCAGCGCGGGCCGCGCCGAGCGGGATGGCATCGGCCGGTCGATTCAGCGCTGATCAGGCCGCGTGTTTCTGTTCGATCTGTCGGTTGTCGCTGCCGGTGGGGCCGCCCGCGATCGGTATCTGCCGCGGCTTCATGGCTTCCGGCACTTCCCGGACCAGGTGAATCTTCAACAGCCCGTCGACCAAGGACGCATCCTTCACCTGGACGTAGTCGGCCAGATTGAAGATACGCCGGAACGGCCGGGCCGAGATGCCCTGGTAGAGGTACTGGCGATCACTCTTGCCGGCCTTGCGGCCTTCGACCGTCAGCACGTTCTGCTCGGCGGTGACGGTGATCTCTTCCGGAGCAAAGCCGGCCACCGCAAGGGAGATTTGATAATCGTCCTCGCCGGTGCGCTCGATGTCGTAGGGCGGATAATTCTCCTCATCCGCGAGTCGCATCGAGTCGTCGAAGAGATCGAACAGGCGATCGAAACCAATGGTTGACCGCCATAGGGGGGTAAGATCGAAGGTGGTCTTCATAGCCATATCCTCCATTGAGCAACATGGATACAAAGCGGCACCGGGCACGGCGCCCGCCTCCCCGGGCCCCGACAGGGCGCCCGGCGCCGCGCGACCGCGCGGCAAGAGACGAATTAGTACGGAATATGGCTTTTGCAAGGGGAGTGGATGCCCGGTAAGGACGGCGGCATTGTCATCGCGGTAATATACATGCGGTTAATCGACGCTTGACGGTTTGATATTGCCGGCCATAGGGATGGAGGTCCACGCGCCGCCCTTTCCGCAATCTATACTCGTCAAAATAACCGGCGTCGCTCGATCCGATAGTATTGGCACTCAATACCGAAGTCTGCCAAAAAATTCCTGAACCCTCTTGAATTCGAGTTGCCCGGCACCAACTTGTTTTTAGCTCGGGCCGGGGGACCCTCGGCGCCGCACTTTATGGCATCGTTGATCTGTGAAGGAGGATTGCATGCAATTCCGCCCGCTGTACGACCGCGTTCTCGTGCGACGAGTCGTCGCCGAAGAGAAGACCGCCGGCGGCATCATCATTCCGGACACCGCCAAGGAAAAACCATCGCAGGGCGAAGTCATGGCGGTCGGACCCGGCGGCCGCGACCAGGCCGGACACCTGATCCCGATCGACCTCAAGGTCGGCGACACAGTCCTATTCGGAAAATGGTCGGGGACCGAGGTCAAGATCAACGGCGAGGATCTCCTGATCATGAAGGAAAGCGACATTCTCGGCGTGGTCGAGGCCTCCGCGCAGATGCGCAAGGCGGCGTAACCGCGACATTCCAGGAGCGTCGGCAAGAAGCAAAGGAGATGTTAAGAGTCATGGCTGCCAAGGAAGTGAGGTTCTCGTCCGAAGCGCGCGAGAAGATGCTGCGTGGCGTGGATACTCTTGCAAACGCCGTCAAGGTGACGCTTGGCCCGAAGGGCCGCAATGTCGTCCTCGAGAAGTCGTTCGGGGCGCCACGCATCACCAAGGACGGCGTCACCGTCGCCAAGGACATCGAACTCGAGGACAAATTCGAGAACATGGGCGCCCAGATGGTGCGCGAGGTGGCGTCTAAGACCAACGATCTGGCGGGCGACGGGACCACCACGGCGACGGTGCTTGCACAGGCCATCGTGAAGGACGGCACCAAGGCTGTCGCAGCCGGCATGAATCCGATGGATCTCAAACGCGGCATCGACCTCGCGGTCGAAACCGTGGTGACGGATCTCAAGAGCCGCGCCAAGAAGGTCACCTCGAACGACGAGATCGCCCAGGTCGCCACGATTTCGGCGAACGGCGATACCGAGATCGGCCGTTTCTTGGCGGAGGCGATGCAGAAGGTCGGGAACGAAGGCGTGATCACGGTGGAAGAGGCGAAGAGCCTCGAGACCGAGCTTGAGGTGGTCGAGGGCATGCAGTTCGACCGGGGATACGTCTCGCCTTATTTCGTCACCAATCCCGAGAAGATGCGGGTCGAGCTCGAAGACGCCTACGTGTTGATCCACGAAAAGAAGCTGTCGGGACTCCAGGCGATGCTGCCGCTGCTCGAAGCGGTGGTGCAGTCCGGCAAGCCGCTACTCGTCGTGGCCGAGGACGTCGAGGGTGAGGCTCTGGCGACCCTCGTGGTCAACAAGTTGCGTGGCGGTCTGAAGATCGCGGCCGTCAAGGCCCCCGGCTTCGGCGACCGGCGCAAGGCGATGCTGGAAGATATCGCCATCCTGACCGGCGGCACTGCGATCTCGGAAGACCTCGGCATCAAGATGGAAAATGTCACCCTGCAGATGCTGGGGCGCGCCAAGAAAGTTGTGATCGACAAGGAGAATACCACGATCATCGATGGTGCGGGCCGCAAACAGGACATCGAAGCCCGCGTTGCGCAGATCAAGGCGCAAATCGAGGAGGCGACCTCGGATTACGACCGCGAGAAGCTGCAGGAGCGCCTCGCCAAGCTCGCCGGTGGGGTTGCGGTGATCCGTGTCGGCGGCACGACCGAGGTCGAGGTGAAAGAGCGCAAGGACCGGGTGGATGACGCCATGCACGCGACCCGGGCGGCCGTCGAGGAGGGCATTCTGCCGGGAGGGGGTGTCGCCCTGCTGCGGGCCATGAAGGCGCTGGACGGCATCAAGCTGGACAATCCGGACCAGAAAACAGGCGTCGACATCGTTCGCCGCGCGATCCAGGTTCCCGCCCGCCAGATCGTGCAGAACGCCGGCGAGGATGGCTCGATGGTGGTCGGCAAGCTGCTGGAGAAGCCCGAGTATAATTGGGGCTTCAACGCCTCGACCGGCGAGTATCAGGACTTGGTCGGTGCCGGCGTGATCGATCCCGTCAAGGTGGTACGCACCGCGCTGCAGGACGCTGCGTCCGTCGCTTCGCTCCTGATCACAACCGAAGCGCTGGTCGCCGAGAAGCCCAAGAAAGAGAGCCCGGTTCTGCCGGCCGGCGGCATGGGCGGGATGGACTACTGACCGATGAGAGGCTTGGCCCTGCGGGGCCAGGCCTCCCGTTGCGTCCTATCATCGATCCAACCGAAAGGAGAACCCTTGGTGCCGGGTTCGGCTTTCTCGCCGAGGCGCCGTGCGCCCAGCCCACAAGGAGCGCAGGCATGGACGAACGCCTTCATCGCCCCCTCCGCGGCCGCGGAGCCTCCAGGCTCGACTTCCTCATGTTGATGCTCAGCCTGTTGATGATCGCGTGGATCATCGTCTCTCGCTAGGAGGCAATGCGAGTTCCGTCTGAGTAGCGGGCGCGGCTGACGGATCGGTTTCGCCGCCGCATCGCGTGCAAGCGGTGGCCGTTAATCCCGACTGCCGGGGGGGGCGACCGCGATCGTTTCTACTTCGCGGGGAGGTCGGTCGTGCCGCCGGCGAAGGTCTCGTCTAGCCAGTCGAAGACTTCCTGCGCCATCAGGCTGCGGTTCTCCATGACGACATGGTTGGCGGCACCTTCGGCAGCCGGGGTGACGACGAGGGATTTTCGGGGATTGGCGAGACCGTCGAGACAGAGCCGGTTCTGGCGCTGGATTTCCTCACTCTTCATTTCGCCGCCGGCGACCAGGATCAGCGCCGGGCTCGTCACTGCGGCCGGATCGAAGCGGAAGTTGCGGTTGGCCGCCACGAGGCCGGGCAGGTCGTTCATGTCGAGCCCGAAGCGCCACGCGATCAACCGATTGGCGACCTGCGCGAACGAGGACCAGCCAGCGACGATGTCGGGCGTGGCCGTGGCCACCGCCATCTTGGCGACGCCGGCGCCGGCCTCGACGACGCAATTGTTCATGACGATGGCCGAGATCCGGCGGTCGTGTGCCGCCGCTTGCGGCACGAAGCCGCCGCCGCTGCTGATCCCGTAGACCGCCAGGCGGTCGCGGTCGACGTCCCGGCGCGACAGCGCATAGTCGACGACAGCCTTCAACGGCATCTCGATGTCGGACCGGAAGGCACGCCCCTCGCGCGGCAACAGCCCCTGGCCGGGCAGATCGACAGTAAGAAAATTATAGCCGCGCTCGAACGCCTGCGGGGCGATGTAGAAGTACTGATCTTCGGCGAAGGTTTCCGCGCCTCCGATCATGATAAGGGTCCTGGCGGGTTCGTCGCCCGGCGCGGCCTTGCGGAAATAGCCGGGCAGGAGCGTGCCGTCGAAGGAGATCTCGATATATTCGAGCTTCGGTTCGAGCAACTCGCCGGCCCGCTTCATCAGCGTCCGGCTCCTGCGGGCGGTATCGAGAAAGAGCGGATCGTCCGGCAACATCGCCGCCAGGGCGATCCGGTAGGCATAGCCGGCGCGCATGAACTGGTCGCGGGCGCTGACGCGATGGTTGCCGGTGAGCGCTCTCTCGCCACGGGCTTCCAGGAGCGGGGCGGTCCGAAGCCAGGCCGCCCGCCAGCTCGCGGCATCGCCGTCGACGATGGTCTGCGCGGTGGCAAAAGCCTCGCCGATTTCGCTGCCGTGGTTCACCGCTGCGCCGAGCACCAGGGAGCCGAACACGAAATCCATGGTCGGGTCGCGAAACCGGAATCTGATATGGGCCGCATGCGGGTCGAGGGTCGCCGCGGCCGCCGGCCGATCGGGCGAGCCGGCCGTGGCGGCATTGGCGACGCCGGCGGCGACCGCGATGGCGAATAGCGTCGACAGGATCGAGACGGATGGCCGCAGGGGCGATGTGTTCGACAAGGTCATGGCCTGTGGCCTCCATGATCGTGGCCGTTTCCCGGGAGACGGCTCATCGTGTCAGTCCGAACCGCGACGCCCGGTCGATGAAATCGCTTTCCAGCCGGAAGAGGCCGTTCTCGCGGCGAACCACGTCGGCGAATTCCACATTCTCGTCGGTGGCGGAGCGATAGACCGGCCAATCCGTCAGGCCCGGTCCGTTCGGGTCACCGGTCCTGGCAAAGTTCACCCAGTAGGCCATCACCTGTCGCGCCAATGTGCGATCGAGGTCCGTATATCCATCGGCATTATTCATGTTACCGAACACATAGGCGAGGTCGACGCCGTGGAAGGCGCCGAGTTCGCGTGCGCGCGCCGTATTCGGTTTGCGGGTGAAACGGTAGAGATAGGCCTTGCTGCCGGCCCGTTCCAACGACCTCGCCATGAACCGCGCCGGTTGAGCATTGACCGCTATGGTGATGAAGCGATCGATGGCGCCGGCCACGTCGTCGTCGCGGGAGGCCGGAAAGACGACCAGCGCCCGATCCGCCGCGGCGCCGAACCGGGCGGCCATGAAGCCGTGGTATGTCGCGATCGTGAGGTCGCTCACCCCGCGCAGATAGCTGGCGCCCTCATCGCCGGTGCTGCCGACGATCATCGGCACGCGTGGCCGCCGGCCATCCAGCGCCGCCGCGACCGGATCGCGCGGCAGCACGGTGCCGTCGAAGATGGGCGCGAAGAAGAGACCATCATCGAAGAGACCCGTCCTGCAGTCCGCCGCCTTCACGACCTCCATCGCCGGCTTGGCGCGCAGACAGGCGATCTCGTCGACGGCGCCGTCGCAGCCGAGTCTGGCGGCGAGTTGATCGCTCATCGTCGCGACGCTCGTCCCGTCGCCGTTGAAGGCGGGCGTAAGATATTCCGAACCGATGATCGGCCCGCCGCTCTGCGCGATGGCGCGATGGAAGAGGCCGTCCGCGAGCGGGCTGAGAGTGAGGAGCGAGACCGACCGAGACCCGGCCGACTGGCCGAAAATGGTGACGTTGCCGGGATCGCCACCGAACGCCGCGATGTTGCGCCGAACCCATGTCAGGGCCTCGATCTGATCGAGCAGGCCGTAATTGCCGGAGGAGTCCGGCCCGGGAGCGCCGGCGAGCTTGCGATGCGGGAAGAACCCGAGCGGACCGAGGCGGTAGTTGAGGGTCACCACCACCACGCCCTGGCGGGCGAGGTTGGCACCCTCGTATTCCGGCTGCGAGGACGCCCCGAAATTGAAGCCGCCGCCATGGATCCACACCATCACCGGCCGCTTGTCCGCGCCCGCAGCCGCGGGCGCCCAGACGTTGAGGGTGAGGCAGTCCTCGCTGGTTTGCGTCTCCAGGAGGCCGGTCTGGGGGCAGGCGGGGCCGTAGGCGGCGGCAGCACGGATGTCGGTCCATCCGGCCGGCTGTCGCGGCGCCACCCAGCGCCGCTCGCCGGTCGGCGGCGCCGCATAGGGGATCCCCAGAAAGACACCGATGCCGTCCTGGCTGCGGCCGGACACGGCGCCGCTGTCGAGTGCGACGATCGGCGCCGGCTGTGAAACCGCCGACGCTATTTCGGCGAATGCCAACCCGGCGACGAGGCACGCCACTGCGAACCGACGCCGCGCCGTCGCCGGGTGTTCTGCCGTCCGCGGGCCCGCCATCGCGGTGCGCATGGCCCGGACTGCGGTCATTTCTTGAAGGCGTCGTCGAGCCAGTCGAACACCACCTGGGACATCAGGGCGCGGTTTTCCATGATGACGTGGTTGGAGGCGCCCTCGTTGAGTGGTGAGACCACCAGTTTCTTGTTGGGATTGGCCAACTTCTCGAGACACACCGTCTGCTGGCGCTTGGTCTCGGCGTTCTGGTATTCGCCTTCGCCCACCAGCGACAGGGCTGGCACGGTCACCTTGGTGGGATCGAAGGTGAAGCCTTTGTTGGCGGCCACCAGGCCCGGCACGTTGTCCATCGGTACGCCCCAGCGCCAGGCGACCAGCTTGGCCGTGTTGCCGTGGAAGGACGAGAAGGTCGCGATCTTCTCCGGAGTCGCCGTCACCACCGGGGTCATGCTGGCGAACAGGGGCTCGGCGTCGACCACGCACGAACTCATCACCACGGCCTTGATGCGTGGATCGTGCTCGGCCGCCTGGGGGGCGAATCCGCCACCACCGGAGATGCCGAACACCGCCAGCTTCGACTTGTCGACGACCTTGCGGGCGGCGAGGAAATCGACGGCCTTTTTGATCGAATGCTGCATCTGGGGGCGGAAGGGCTTGCCTTCCAGCGGCAGCAGCCCCTGGCCGGGCAGGTCGAGCGTCATGAAGTTGTAACCGCGCGCGATCGCCTGCGGCATGATGTAGAAGACAAGATCCTCGGCGAAGGTTTCTCCGCCCCCCAGCATCAGCAGCGTCTTGCGCGGCTTGCCGTCCGCTGCCGCCTTGCGGAAATAGCCCGGCAGCACCGTGCCTTCGAAGGGAAGTTCGACATACTGGAGCGGCGGGTCGAAGAGCTTGCCGGCTTCCTTCATGGCGTTGCGCGATCTGGCGGCGGTGGGACGCAGGCGCGGATCGTCCGTCATCATCGCCAGGAGACCGAAACGATAGTAATTGGAGGCGCGCAGAAGCTGCTGGCGGGCGCTGACCACATGGCCTTCGGCCAGCGACTTGCGACCGCGCGCCTCGACGCGTTCGGCCGTCCGGATCCACTGCTCCTGCCAGCTGGCGGCGTCGCCATCCTTGATCTGGGAGACCGTGTAGAAGGCTTCGCCGGTCTCGGCGCCGCCGTTGCCGATCGCGCCGAGGACCATCGACGCGAAGGTAAAGTCCATGTCGGTATCGGTGAAGTGATAACGCACGTAGGGCGCGTGCATGTCGAACTCTTTGGCGGCACTCGGCGCCGGCGGCTTGCCGTCCTCGGCCATGGACGCACCGGCGAAGCAACAGGCGAATACGCCGGCCGCCAGGGTAACGCGCGCAGACAACGGGCCACGGATATTCATGAGGTCGATCCTTCGGGGCGAGGGAAGCCGATCGAAGTTCCGGGTGCCGACGCGAATGCCAGTCCGCAACCAGAATGGGTCGGCAGATTTCCATCCAAAGACGTTGAATTCGAAATATTCGATGCCGGTTGGAAGTGAGGCACTTGAAGTATCTAATGTTTCGTTACGACAGGGCGTTACGGCCGCTGAAGCAAAAGACAATGCCGTGAGCCCGCGAAATATCGTTTCTCATTTCATAAGGCGTAGAATCAACGCCATGTTGCTGCAGTTGTCTCAAGCGGCGGCCGTGCAACTGCAAGTAACGGCCGGATTGCATCGAAATCGGCCGGAACGATCCCGAAGAAGTCGCTCTGCGGATTGTCGCGAATTGAATCATCGGCGTTTCCTAAAGCCTTCCAGGCTGATGACGGGGGCTACTCCCATCAACCGCCTAGAGTTCTTTTGAGGATGCTTGTCGCGAGAGACCCGCCGTGCACGACTGGCGCATCGACGACTGGCGCTCTTTATCCTTGATCGGTCAAATGCGTGACCTTGGCGGCAAATTGGTAGCCGCCATTGCGGACGGTCTTGAACAGCGGAATGGGATGGCCGTCCGACAATTTTCGTCGCAGGCGGCTGATCAGCACGTCGATCGAGCGGTCCAGGACGTCGCCGTCGCGCCCGCGCGTCAGATCAAGCAGCTGGTCGCGCGACAGCACGCGGCCGGGACGATCGAGAAACGTCACCAGCAGATCGAACTCGGCGCCGGTGAGCTCGATTTCGCCGCCTTGCGGATCGGTCACCTTGCGGGCGAAGGGATCGGCCGTGAAGCCTTCGAACAGATAGCGTCCCGTCTCGCTTTGCGGGGAATGGTCGTCCTGGGCGCGACGCAGGACGGCGCGGATGCGTGCGACGAGTTCGCGCGGATTGAACGGCTTTCCGAGGTAGTCGTCGGCACCGATCTCGAGCCCGATGATACGGTCCACGTCCTCCTTCAGGGCGGTGAGGAGAATGATCGGAATCCTGCACCGCGTCGCGCGCAGGTCGCGGCAAAGATCGAGCCCGGATCCGTCGGGCAGCATGACGTCGAGTACGATGAGATCGATCTGGTGGGCCGCGATGCGCTCGCGCACGTCCGCGCATTTGGACGCAAGCTGCACGCGAAAACCCTGCTCCTGTAAATAGCGCGCCAGGAGTTTGCGAATCTCGAGGTCGTCGTCGACGACGAGGATTTGTGGTGCGTGCATGGAGAGGAATATCCGAGAGCGAATGCCCGACGTGGTGTAGTCACATCGGAGCGGGCCAGAGCGGTAATTTTTGTAACGAAGCCTATCCAGGGCGAGATTGGACATCTTTCGACACGAAAGCCGGGCGGTCCGAAACGTTCGGACATATCCGGCCGATCCGGCGCCACGTGCCCTCATTATTCAATGACGCAACGTAGACGTTTTAGGAGAGAGCGAATGGGCACTGTGGCGACATTTGTGTCATTTAGAGGGTGGGGTCGACGCAGATGCCGAGCGTTAGCACGCTCTCGCGGTATCGCCGGGATCGTGAGAAAGTGGTTGGGGCGTGCGTGCCCAGCCGTCGGAATCGGCCGACAAAGGGGCATCCGGTGACTGGAAGACGATTCGCGGGTCGCGGGGGAAGCGGACGCGCAGGTGTCCGCTCGTTGCGAAAGGCGGCCGAGCTCGTGACCCGCGGCCCGTAATCGATCGTGCGCAATCCGCTGTATTTCTTTTCGATATTCGGCGCGGCGGGGATCGGCGCCCAGGCCGGAAGCTTCGCGTTCGCGTGCGTCGGCATCCTCGTGTTTCGGACGGTGGCGCAGCAGGAAGAGCATTTGCTGTTGGCGCGGCACCGCCAGCCCTATGAGAGCTATCTGAAGCGCGTGCCCCGCCTTATCCTCAATCCGTGCCTGTGGCAGGATGAAGAATGGCTGACGATAAGGCAGAGCCGCGTGTTTGCGACATTTGCGGATGCGCTCTTGTTCCTGTTCGCCGTCCCCGTCGCGACGATCTGCGACAGCCTGCAAGAGATCGGAATCCTGCCGATCCTGGCGTCGCTCCCCTAGATCGGATGCCCCGATCCTGATTGGTCTCCGCTCTATTGCGTGGACTGCTTGAGCAGACCCGGTGGGGCCTTTATCCAAGGATAGCCCTGCAAGCCGGCGCGGTACCCCTCGTCGTAGAGTGCCTGCATGTAGCTCGGCTCGAACGGCTCCGCCCATCTCAGGCTGAACCTGGACGGGATGGCGGCGAGATTGAAATCGGTGCCGTCGGCCTGGGTCATGGCGTATATACGATAAAGGTCGCCGATGCTTTGGTTCTTGATGAGGGTGAAGATCGAGCGTCCGGATATGGAAAAGAGTCCGGAGCCGACGGCTTCCCATTCCGGATTGACTTTGCCGTTGCGGATGATGAACAGGCGCGTCTTCGGTCCTCTCCCCGGGCGGGCGGGGTCGCGGCCGGCCAGCAACGGAGGCGGCACGAACACCTGTTGGGTCACGCCACCGTCCACATGCAGTTCTTCATAGGTGCGGCCTTCGGCTCGAACCTGGATGCGCACCGGAGGAAAGGCGCCTGGTATCGAGGCGGAGGCCAGAAGAACCTTGCGGAAAAGACCGAGAGCCTGTGGGTGACCGCTCATGGCGATGCGCCCCATGTCCCACAGGACGGGCCGCTCCGCATCCAGGTTCGTGGTGCTGATCAGCAACAGCCTGCCTTTTCGGCGTTCGCGGGCGATGTCACGGAGAAACCGGTCATCGACATAATTTGCGATCAGATTTTGAAGCGGCGAACTGTCGACTAGGCCGGACCCGATCAGCGGCGCCATCACGCCGGGATCATAGATGTCGTTGCGCGTGTACTTGGTGAACACATCTTTCAGATCAGGATTTCTGCTCCGTCCCAGATAGACGAATGGAGCAATGAGCGCACCGGCGCTGACGCCGGTGACGAGATCGAAATCCGGCCGTGTTTCGGCATCGCTCCAGCCGACCAGGAGGCCGGCTCCGAAAGCGCCGTTGTCGCCGCCACCCGAGATGGCGGCGATGTTGAACTCCGAGGATTGCCGGATAGGGCGGCCGCCCGCGTCGGCGAACGCATTCCGCTTGTGTCGTTCCGTCCTGACCAGGGCGCCGAGTGTCGCGACCGGAGCGTCCCCCCAGACGCGGATATTCGGCATTCCGGTGAGCTCGGCCTCGTCGGCGAGCCGCTCCGGCACGACATCGCGGGGAATCAGAGTGGCACAGCCGGTGCCGAGGAACGAGAAGAGAAGCAGTGCCGAAGCCGCGAATACGCTTGCCGGACTTGGCGCGGCGGTGCCGCTTGTTGGGCGCGTGTCCAACATTCTCTTCAAATGAGCGACCTTCACGGCGACCGTGTGCCGCGTCTCCTGGGATGGGAATTGCGATGTCATCAATGGACGCGCGATCACGAACGACAGATGCGGTTGTTCGTACGCCCAAGCGAGTAGCCTTGGCGACGCGCAGTCGTGTGGTGAGCCCGCAGATGACGCGGAACACGTGTTTCACCGGCGAAGAGCATCCGTAGAGCCTGCATTGCGAGACGAACTCCGAGTGCGGTCTTCGAGAAGATGTACCCACATCGCAGCGCCTTGGCGGAGGGAAATTTGTAACGAAGGCTGTCCTCAACTCGGATGGAAATCTTTCGACACATAAATCGGTCGACCAGAAATCTTACGTCATCGCAGACCCTGATCTGAGCCATGTGAGCCGCCTATCAAAACGCAGTCACAACGCTCAGGGGGTCCGAATGCGCTTTCTCGCCAGGCTCGGTCGACGGAAATCCGAGAGGAAAAATCCTCCCCAAGGGCGACCATATTGGTCCAAGGGCAACGAAACCGGAACCACTCAAAGGCCAACAGCGCGTTGGCGAACCATGCCGCTTGCGACGCTGGCGGTCATCAGCGTGCTGCCCGGCTGTGCGACTGCGCCGCTCGTGCAGGGCAGCGCGCTGTCGTCCTATGATGGGCTGGCCCAATCCGACGGCAAGATCACGAAGTCGCGGCTTCACGTGCGGAAGGAACAGGTGCTGGCGGCCAAAACCATCAGAATAACTCCGACGGCCTTTCGCTCTGCGGTGGCACCGACATTGTCGGACGAACAACGGGCGCTGGTGGCGAATGCCGTCGACCGCGCTCTCTGTGTCAGCCTCAGCGATCGCTTCGAAGTCGTTACGCCCGACGCTCCAGCGGACCTGACCGTGCGCGCCGCCGTCACCCATGCGACAGAGACCAACGAAGTGGCGGCTGGTGTCTCGGCGGCAACCTCGATCGGCGTCAAGTTCATAGACATGGGGACCAGTGTTCCGATTCCGATCCCGCGCGTGCCGATTGGCTTGGGTGACATCTCCATCGAAGCCGAAGCCGTTGAACCTTCGGGCCGGCAGCAGGCCGCGATGGTCTGGGGGAGGGGCGCGACGGCGTTCTTCAGCACGCCGAGGGTTTCCAAGGCGAGCGACGCCTACGACCTGGCGGCCGCATTCGGTGAAGACTTCGCAAGCCTGCTCGTCAAAGGCGAGAGCCCGTTCAAGTCGACAGGCATCGATATTCCGTCGTGGCAGAAGGTCAGCTCGAACATGGGGCTGGCGCCGAAGCACGCCGCCTGTGAAGCCTATGGCCGTTCTCCTGGCATTCCGGGGCTGGTCGGCGGCAAGCTTGGGCTGCCACCCGAATGGACCGACAGCGGGCGGGAGACAAATCCAAAACCGTGACCTTGTCCGAGCGGGTGGGGGAATGCCGAATTCGGCCGAACCGTTCCCTCGTGCCACATCGGCGACGCCGGCACGTCTCGAACCGTTATACCAGCCGTCGTTATTGATGACTCAAGTTGACGGTCGTCCTGAGGTGGCCGTGCGAGGCACGGCCCTCAAAGGACGAACGGCCCGGGCCATCGTCCTTCGAGGCTCGATTCGCTCGCGCCTCAGGACGACGGTCAAGTCAATGACGGCTGGTATATATTTCCCAACATACTCAATTCGGGTGGTCAGTTCCGCTTGCGTGCCTCGGGCGCGGCGCCGCACGTAGCGGAGCGAAGCGCAGCGGAGTGGTGCGACGCCTACCCGGCGGCCTCGCGCCGGCACGTGCAAGGGCGAGCACTGCGGCAAGGACCCGGCTCTGCGATGCAGCAGACCGCGAAGAGCGGTCCGCCGCATCGCGTCCGGGGCACGAAGGAAGTGATCGGCCGAATTTGGTATCAGATTGCGGGCTTGCGAAAGCGTCTCCTGATCCAGCCTTCCAGGTCGTCCATGACGGTGAAGAATGCCGGGACGTAGATCAGACTGAGGGTGGTCGAGGAGACCAGCCCGCCGATCACGGCGATCGCCATCGGGGCTCGCCGTTCGGCGTCGGCGCCGATGCCGAGCGCGATCGGCAGCATCCCGGCACACATGGCGAGCGTGGTCATCACGATCGGCCGGGCGCGTTTGCGGGCAGCATCAAGGAGCGCCTGTGCGCGGTCGAGGCCGGCGTCCCGCCGGGCGACGATCGCGTATTCGACCAGGAGAATCGAATTCTTCGCAGCGATTCCCATCAGCATCAGGATGCCAATCAGAACCGGAAGCGAGATCGGCGTTCGCGTGGCGAGCAGAAGACCCAAGGCGCCGCCGAGCGAAAGGGGAAGGGCGGTCAGGATGGTGACCGGCTGAACGAAGCCATTGAACAGCAGCGCGAGCACGAAGAAGAGCAGAACGACACCCGAGCTCATCGCGAGCCCGAAACTGCCGAACAGTTCCTGCATTCGTTCGGAATCGCCTGCCGGCTTGCGGCTGACAGAAGCCGGCAGCCGCGCGATCGATGTCAGGTTGGATAAGAGATCCTCGGCTTCCCCGATGGTGATTCCATCCAGTTCCGCTTCGACGGTCTCGGTTCTGGTGCGGTCGATGCGCTCGATCTGAACCGGGCCGGCGCCGAATCCGATATCCGCGACCGACGACAGCGGCAGAGGATTCCCGAATGCAGGAACCTGGAGGATGGAAAGGCGGGCGAGATCGTTGCGGGCATCGTCATTCAGTAGTACCCGGATCGGTATCTGCCGGGAGCCGAGACTGAACTTGCCGAGATTCTGGTCGACGTCGCCGATGGTCGCGATATTGACCGTCCGCGCGATCGTGGCCGTCGATGCACCAAGAATCGCCGCCTTGTCCGGTTTGGGAATGATCTGCAACTCGGGCCGCGCCAGGCTGCCGGTCGTTTCCGCCCGGCGAAACCCGGGCGTCGAGCGCATCTCCTGCGCGACTTTGCGGGCCGCATTCGCCAGCGCCGCCGGATCGTCGCTCGACAACACCACCTGGATCTTGGCACCGGAGGACCCATCCTCTCCCAGACGCACCCGGGCGCCGGGGATGGTCGACAATTCCCGTCCGACCGACGCCTCGAACGCTTGTTGCGAAAGCTCCCTGCGGTTTCTCGGGACCAGATTGACCGTGACCGTCGCCTTTCTGACCTCTCCGGCCGACGTCGCGAGGTCGCCGGGGCCCGACATGGTCGACGTCTGTGTTCCCAGCGCCGCATACACCGATGCGACTTCCGGCCGCGCTTTCAGGACGGACACGATGTTTCGGGTGACCAGATCGGTTTCCTGCAGGGGCTCGCCCGGGGCCAGTTCGACGGCGAAGATCGAGCGGCCGCGGTCCGCCGAAGGCATGAAATCGGTGGGAAGAAAACGAACCAGCGACAGCGATACCAGAAAGAACACGACGCCTGCCGTGATGGTGATCCACCGGTGGCGCAGGGACCAACCCAGTATCCGGGCGTATCGCCGCACCCATGCGGGTTCGCGGTGTTCCTTGCCGGTCGCGGTGAGAAGGAACGCTGCCATCAGAGGTGTCAGAAGGCGCGCGACGACCAGGGAGAAGAACACCGAGCTGCACACCGCGATCGAGAACGCCTTGAAGAACTGGCCCGGAATGCCCGGCATCAGCCCGACCGGCAGGAACACCGCGATGATCGCGAAGGTCGTCGCCACGACGGCAAGGCCGATCTCGTCGGCGGCGTCGATCGCCGCGTCATAGACGCTCTTTCCCGTCTGGCGGACGTGCCGGACGATGTTCTCGATTTCCACGATGGCGTCATCGACCAGGATACCGACCACGAGCGCGATCGCCAGCAAGGTGATGTTGTTGAGGGATTGATGGAGCACGTGCATGACCGCGAATGTCGGGATCAGCGACAGCGGCAGGGCCAGGCTCGAAATCAGAGTCGCCCGGACATCGCGCAGGAACAGCCAGACGACCAGTACCGCCAGCAGCGCACCCAGAAAGAGGGCCTCGACGGCCGCGTCGTATCCTTCGACGACCGCGTCGGTCGACGATGTCACCTCGGTGATTTGGATGCCCGGACGGGCGGCCGCGAACTCGCCCATGCGTTTTCGAACGTCCCGCGTCACGGCGAACTCGCCGGTGCCGACAGCTCGATAGACGCTGAAGCCGACGACCTCACGATCGTCGAACCGAGCCCTTTGCCGCGGCTCCGCCCAGGACCGTTCGACACTGCCCAGATCGGCGAGCTGGACGCTGCGGCCGTCGCTGAAGGCGATACGCATGTCTTGGATGCGGTCGACATCCCGGAAGCCGCCGACCGTGCGGATGGCCTGCTCGGCCGCGCCCAATGCCGCCCGACCGCCCGGCTGATCGATGTTCTGTGCCCGGATCAGGTCGGACACTTCGAAAGCCGTCAGGCCGAATGCCGCCAACCGGTCGGGATCGAGCTCAACCGTGATCTCGGCGTCGACGCCGCCCGACCGCGAGATCCTGGCCACGCCCGGCACCGCGAGCGCCGCCTTGGCGATGTCGTTGTCGATGAACCAGCTCAGATCGTCGGGCGCCATCGTCGGCGCGTCGACCACGAAAGTGAGGATGGCCTGCCCGGTCGCCTCGACACGTTGGACGACCGGATCGAGCGCGCTTCGAGGCATCTGCGAGCGGATCGACATGACGGCATCGCGAACGTCGTTGGTCGCCCGGTCAATGTCGGTTCCGAGAGCGAATTCGACGCTGGTCAGGGAGATCCCTTCGTTCACGGTGGATCGGGTATGTTCGACGTGGCCGAGGCCGGCGACACTATCCTCGATTAGGCGTGTGATCTGCGTTTCGATCTCCGTCGGTGCGGCCCCGCTCCATGTGACGCTGACGGTCACGGTCGGGATGTCCATGTCGGGCATGCTGTTGAGACGCAGCTTGGAAAACGCGACCAAACCCGCGAGCGTCAGCAACAGGAACAGAATCGTGGTCGCGACCGGATTGCGGATCGCCCATGAAGACATCTGGCTCATGGCGTGGCGGCTCCTTTCACGGATGCGGTTTCCACATTCACGGCATCGCCGTCGTTGAGGAGACCGGCGCCGCGGGTGACGATGCGGTCTCCCGCTCGCAGGCCGTACAGGACTTCGATGTTTCCTGAGGCGTTTCGGCCGATCCCGACCTGCGTGAGCGCCACCAGATTGTCGGGCTGGAGCCTGAAGACGTGCGCCTTGGCGTCGCGCCAGACCAGCGCACGGAGCGGGACGGTCAGAGAAAGCCGGCTTTCGGTCGCGATCTCCACGCGGGCGAACATGCCGGGAATGAGGAACGACTCGCTGGAGAGCGCGATCCGCACCGTGCCGAGGCGGGTCTTGGGGTCGACGATCGGCGAAACGTTGCGAACGGTCCCCGGCTCGGACCCGCCAGTGGGCCCGACGATCTTCGCCGGGCGACCGATCGCCACGGCGTGCAGATCGGACTCCGGCACGCGCGCATCCACCTCGATGCGACCGTCTTGAATGAGCCGGAACATCTCGGTTCCGGCCTGGATCACTTGACCGATCGTCACCGCGCGCGACGAGATCAACCCCGCCGCCGGAGCAACGATCACCGTCTGGCGATGCCGCGCCTCGACCTCGAGCAGTTGCGCGCGGGCGGCGTCCAGCCTGGCCTCTGTCGTCTTGACCAGGGTTTCGCGTTGCTCGATCGTCTGGGCGGAAATGACTCCGGACGCGACCGAGCGCGCCCGTGCGGCGTCCGATCGGGCGCCCGCGAGGTTTGCTTCCAGTTCGGCGATCGCCGCCTGTTGCTTCAGTATCTCCGCCTTGATGCGATCGTCGTTGAGGCGCGCCAGGACCTGGCCTTTCACGACGGCATCGCCCTCGTCGACCGCGATTGCGGTGACGGCGAGACCGCCTGCCTCCGTGCCGACCGGTATTTCCCGCCAGGCGACGACATTGCCGGTGGCGGCGATGCTTCCGGTGACCTGGGTCGTTTCCACCGGTGCAGCCACGACCGTCAATGCCGCCGGTGATCCTTGCGCATAGGCCGCGCAATGGAGGAGCAGGAGGGTCGAGACGGATGCGATGCCCAGACGCCTGGGTTCGGCAAGTGCAGTCATCCGGCATGTTCCTCCGCGTTCGTTCGACAATGGGGCGCTCGGCATCCGCTGTCGCCGGTCGGGTGCGGATACCTGCATAGGCCGGGAGATTTGCTCGCCTAGAACAATTCGTGTCCGAGTATCCTGACGGCGATGGATTTGTGTCGAAGTGTTTCCGGAGCGGCCGGGGGCCGCACTTCGTCACGAAATGCGGCTTCTTTTGGCCGCGCTTCGCTGTAGAAGGGAATGACCCGAAGCCATCGACGAACGACAGCCCATGAGTTCACGCACGCCGCCAGAGCGGGTCCCGATCATCCTGATCCGCAGGGGGGGCAAAGGCGCGCATTCCGCAGTGTCTCCGCGTGGGCGAAATCGTGTACGCGCCGTGCCGACGCCGAAGACGCGACATCGCGCGACTTCACACTCCCCGGTGAAGGCCGGTCTCCGGGACTTGCCGTCGTGAACACCTTACGGGCCAAGCTCGCCGTGCTGATCGCCGGGGTGATCATTTCGGTGGTCGGCGTCACAATCGGCGCGAGGGTCTACCTGTTGGGACTGCCGGACGAACGCCAGGCGATCGGCCCCATGGTCAGCCAGGTCCAGTTGCTGGAGCAGGTCGCGCGCGCCGCGCCGTCACTCCTTTCGATTCAGCCGAAGCCGGCCGAAGGCTTGGTTGATGCTGACATGACGTCCTGGCTTCGCGAAGAACTGACGGCGCGCGGAACGCCGCGCGACGTCATGGTGTCCCGGACCTCGCGCGACCTGGCGATGTTGTCCATTCCGGTGGACGGTGGCTGGCTCGTGACGCAACTCACCGACCTGCCGCCTCCCGGCGGCGTCTTCAGTATGATACTGATGTTCTTCGCGTTCATCGCGCTCGGCGCGATCGCAATCGCCCTCTTTTTCGCCAACCGGATGGTCAAGCCGCTCGTGCTGCTCGAAAGGGCGATCGAGTCGGTCGGGCCGGACGCCCTGCTGCCCGAGCTGGCGATCGAAGGGCCGGCGGAGGTGCGCGTCGCCGCCAAGGCACTTAACTCGCTGTCGTCGCGCCTCAAGATCGCCATGGAAAGCCGGATGCGCCTCGTGGCCGCTGCCGGTCATGACCTGCGGACACCGATCACACGTATGCGCCTGAGGGCCGAGTTCGTCCGGGACGAAGACGACCGGGCGATGTGGCTCAAAGACCTCGACGAACTGGAGCGAATTGCGGACAGTGCGATCCTGCTCGTGCGTGAAGACGCCGGAAAATCGGTGTCGCAATCCCTCAGGCTCGATTTGCTGATTTCGGAACTTATAGGCGAGTTGCGGGCCTTGTCCTATGATGTCACGCTCACTCGGTCTGTGCCGGCCGTCGTGCAAGCGAACCGAACCAGTCTCAATCGCGCGTTTCGCAATCTGATCATCAACGCTGCGACGCATGGGAAGCGGGCGCGGGTCGCCATCGAAAGCACCGCTTCGGAGGCACGCGTCGTCATCGACGACGATGGGCCGGGAATTCCGTTCGAGCTGATCGGGCAGGTCTTCGAGCCGTTCTTCCGTGCCAGCCGTGGGCGCGCGAAGAATATCGAAGGGGCGGGGCTGGGACTGACGATCGCGCACGAGATCGTGCAACGCGCCGGAGGTCGCATCACGATTGAAAATGGCCCGGTGCGTGGCCTGTTGCAGACCGTGATGCTGCCGATCGACAGGGCTGGGCGGGCTGCGCCTGCCGAAATCGGAGAGAGCGACTAGGCCGTGAACCTCTTATATATTAATCCACCCTCGGTGGCCGCCTCGCCGCCGTCATCGCCCAGCCCGACGATTTGGACCGGTTCGGCCGCGGCGTCTCCGACAAATCGATGCGAGCCGACCTGATCTGGCAGTTCTGAGGCTGCACTGGGTCAGGGCGTCGGCGGCTACTTTCGCCCCGACAACCGCACGCTTGCATCGGGCCGTGTCATCACATGCGGCAGGAGATCGATGCCGAGGCCGGGCCGGTCGAAGTCCACCGTCACCTCGCCATTGACGACTTGGGGCAGGGCGTCGGCGATCTCCGTGTACCAGCCCGTATAGAAGGCGCGCACGCTCTCCTGGATCAGAGCATTGGGGGCGAACAGGGAGAAGTGGCACGACGCCATGTAGACGACCGGACCGGTACAGTCGTGGGGGGCGACCGGGGTGTGCCAGGCCTCCGCCATGCCGGCGATCTTGCGCGCGTCGGTCAGGCCGCCGCACCACGACAGGTCGAGCATGACGACGCCGGCGGCGCCGGTCGACAGATACTCTCGGAAGGCGTGCGGGCCGTTGAGCGTCTCGGAGGCGCACACCCAGGCCTTCGAATGGCGGGCATAGTCGGCGAGATCGCCGACGGCGTCGAGGCGGAACGGGTCCTCGTGCCAGTAGGTGTCGAACTCGGAGAGTCGCTCGGCGAGCTTCTTTGCCATGGGCAGGCTCCACAGCGAGTGGAACTCGACCATGATGTCCATCTTGTCGCCGACCGCCTTGCGGATCCTGGCGAAGGGTTCGAGCGCCGTCCGGAGTTCTTCGCCGCTGATGTCGAGGCCGCCGGTGCGCTCGGCGGCGATGTCGAACGGCCAGATCTTCATGGCGGTGATCCCCTGCGCGAGCAGGGACTGCGCCAGTTCGTCGGCGCGATGGAGAAAACCCTCCAGGTCCTCGTAAGGGCCGCCCTGTTCGCCCACGTGCCAGTTGGCGACCGCCTGGGCGCGATTGTCACGGATGTAGCGATAGCCCGCGCAGGTGTTGTAGATGCGGATCTTGTCGCGCGAACGCCCGCCCATGATGTCGCACACCGGCTTGCCGTGCGCCTTGCCGAACAGGTCCCACAGCGCGATGTCGACCGCCGAATTGCCGCGCGTCTCGACTCCGGCCGAGCGCCAGCCGAGATAGTTGCGGAGCTTCTTGTTGATCGCCTCGATCCTGAGCGGATCGGCGCCGATCAGCTTCGGCGCCACCGTCTCGTGCAGATAGGCTTCGACCGCTTCCGGCCCGAAGAACGTCTCGCCGAGACCGACCAGGCCCTCGTCGGTGTGCAACCGCACCCACAGGAGGTTGGAGAATTCGGCGAGGCGCAGCGTTTCGAGAGCGGTGATTTTCATGGCGGAGGACCGAGTTGTTTGATCGCAGTTGCGCATCTGCTTCCGTCATTGCGAGCCACCAGGTCCGGCCTTCGGCCGGCCCGATGACAGGCTCCGCGAAGCAATCCAGTCCTTTCTTCGGGGTTCCTGGATTGCTTCGTCGCCTTCGGCTCCTCGCAATGACGAGTCGGGTGGGCCGCCACCTCAAGCCAGCGGCTTGGCGTAACGCAGGAACGTCTCCGGCTTCGGCGTGGTGCCGGCGCCGGGGCGCTGGGGTTTCTTGAAGAAACCGTCGACCACGTCGGCGGGCTCCTCGAATGCATCCTTGATCCACGGGATGTATTCCAAGGCCGGCGTATTCTGCAGCCAGTAGGCGAGGTGGACGTGCACCTGGCTCATGTCGCCCGCGTGCGGGGCGACCGGCAGCCGGTGTGCCAGCGCCACGGTTGCGACCTGCAGCACCTCGGTGATGCCGCCGAGGCGTGTCACGTCCGGCTGGACGTAGTGGACGGCGCCGGCCGTGATGAAGGCGTTGAAGGCGTCCAGCGTGTAGAGCTGTTCGCCGAGTGCGATCGGGATCGACGAGGCCCGCGCCAGAGCGGCGTGGGAGGCGACATCGTCGTACCACAAGGGTTCCTCGAACCAGAAGATGTCGAGGGGGGCGGCGCGGGCGCAGAAGCGCAGGCAGGTGGGCAGGTCCCAGCGGCCGTTGCCGTCGATGGCGACGGTGACGCGCGAGCCGACGGTGCGGCGCACCGCCTCCAGCCGGTCGATGTCCACATTCAGATCGGCATGGCCGACCTTGACCTTGACGCGGCGGAATCCTTCGCCTTCGATGGCGGCGCGGCAGCCGTCGAGAAGCGCCTCCTTGGAGAGCGACAGCCAGCCGATATCGGTGTTGTAGGCTTCGACCTTATCGCGTTGGGCGCCGCCCAATAGGTGCCACAAAGGCACGCCGGCCGCCTTGGCGTTCAGGTCCCACAGCGCGACGTCGACGCCGGCCAGCGCCAGTTGGGTGATGCCGGCGCGGCCGACCCATTGCAGGGCCGGATGGCGGGCGAGTTTGGTCCACAGCCGCGAAGTCTCGGACGCGTCCTCGCCGACGAGGAGCGGCGCATAGCAGTCGCGGATGCAGGCGGTGATCAGGCGGTCGGAGGCGAGGTCGGCGTGGGTGCCGGTGAAACCATAACCTTCGCGGCCGTCCTCGGTGACGATCTTCGTCCCGACGACGCCCCAATGGCTGATGCGGTGGGTGGAATCGGCGATCGATCCACCGGTGACGGGGATGTGCAAGATGAAGGGTTCGACACGTGTAATGCGCATGGAAAAAATGCCGTGGCCGGACGTTCGTCCGACCACGGCCCTCAGGTGTTACTGTTTCACTTGCCGCGCAGTTTGGCGAGCGCCGCCATCATGCGGTCGACGGTCTCCTTGCCGATGGTGGCGGCGTGCTTTTCGTACACCGGCTTGACGGCTTCGCGGATGCGCGCCTGCTCGGCGGCGGCGAGCTCGTTGATCAGCATGCCTTCCTTCTTGAGCTTCTCGAACGATTTGATGGCCAGTGCCCGCACCGCCTTGCGCTGCGCGACCTGACCCTCAATGGCGCAATCGCTCAACGCCTTCTGCTCGTCCTTCGACAGCTTGTCCCACAGCGCCTTGGAGTACAGCGTCAGGTACGGCGTGTAGGCGTGCTGGGTGATGGAGAGATATTTCTGCACCTCGTAGAACTTGGAGGTGTCGATGGTGACGTACGGGTTCTCCTGGCCGTCGATGGTCTTGGTCTCGAGCGCCGGGAACACTTCCGGGAACGCCATCGGGACGGCATTGGCGCCGACCGTGCGGAAGGTGTCGAGGAAGATGTTGTTCTGCATCACGCGGATCTTGAGGCCGTTGAAGTCCTCGATCTTCGCGACCGCCTTCTTGGAATTGGTCAGGTTGCGGAAGCCGTTCTCCCAATAGGCGAGATTGACGAGGCCGAGGGCCGGCAGCTTGCTGTCGATATACTTTCCGAATTCGCCGTCCAGGATGGCGTCGGCTTCCTTTTCGTTGGCGAACAGGAACGGCAGGTCGAACACGCCGAGATCCGGCATGATGCCGACCAGCGGCGACGAGGAGGTGACGACCATTTCCTGCGTGCCCGAGCGCAGCGCCTGGGTGGCCGCGAGGTCATCACCCAGTGCGCCGCCCCAGAAGCCCTGCAGCTTCAGCTTGCCACCCGACCTCTGGGCCAGGCAGCTCGTCATTTTGGCGACACCGGCGCTGTTCGGATGCTCCTGGGCGACGCCGTTGGACAGGCGGATGGTGCGATCCGCGAACTGAGCCTGGGCGGTGGCTGCGGTGAGCAAGAAGGCCGCGGCCGTGGCGAGCAAAGTGCGTTTCAACATTGTTGCCTCCGTTGGTTTGCGGTCGTGGTGGTGGTTCTTCAAGATCCGAACAGTTGCTGGATCATCGCGATGAACGAGATGCGCCCGGACAAGAAGCGGAACGGTGCCATGACCAAAGGCGGCCACGCCACCAAGAGGAACATCGTCGCGGTCTGCGCCATGTGGAAGGGGACGACGCCCTTTATGACTTCGGTCATCGGTACCTTGGCGACGCCGCTGACGACGTTGAGGACGACGCCCACCGGCGGCGTGATCAGGCCGATGGCATTGACGATGATGAACAGGACTCCGAAATAGACCGGTTCGATGCCGGCCTGCTTGACGACCGGCATGAGCACCGGTGTGAGGATCAGGACCGTCGGCGTGAAGTCGAGCGAGGTGCTGATGACCAGCACCATGGCCAGGATCACCACCAGCAGCAGCGTCTGGTTGTCGGCCAGGGGCGCGAGCAACTCGCCGATCTCGGCCGGGATGTTGGCGGCGGTGATCAGCCACGACGAGATCAGCGCCGCCGAGACCAAGAACATGATCATGGCGGTGAGTTTCGCCGCCGACAGGAAGATGCCGAAGAGGTGCTTCACCTTGAGTTCGCCGTAGACGAACATGCCGATACTGAGCGCATAGACCGTGGCGACCACCGCCGCCTCGGTCGGGGTCGCCCAGCCGAGCCGGATCGAGCCGAGGATGAATGCCGGCATGGCGAGCGCGAAGGCGCCGTCCTTGGTCGCCTGCCAGCGCTCGCGGGCACTGCAGCGCGGAAGGATGGCGCCGGTTTCTTCCCTCTGCGCGATGTACCGCCAGGCGAGGATCAGGCTCAAGCCCAGGAGGATGCCCGGAACGAGGCCGGCGATGAACAATTGCGGGATCGACACGTTGGCGGCGACGCCGAACACCACGAAGCCGATCGAGGGCGGGATGACCGGTGCGATGATGCCGCCGGCGGCGACCAGGCCGAGAGAGCGGCGCTGGTTGTAGCCGGCGCCGCGCATCATCGGCACCAGGATGGCGGCGAGGGCGGCGGTGTCGGCCGCCGCCGAGCCGGACAGCGACGCCAGGATCACCGCTGCGATGATGGTCACGTATCCCAGCCCGCCGCGCCAGTGGCCGACCAGCGTCTGGGCGAAATGGATGATGCGGCGCGATAGACCGCCGGCATTCATGAGTTCGCCGGCGAGGATGAAGAACGGGATCGCGAGCAGGATGAAACTGTCGGCTCCGTTGAGCATTTTCTGCGCGATCACCTGCGCGTCGAAGGCCGGGTAGATGCCGATCTGCACCATCCAGGTCATCAGGACCACGCCGCAGACGACCAGGGCGAAGGCGATGGGCATTCCCAATGCCATGGCGCCGCACAGCGACGCCACGAAGACGAAGACGGTCATTCGGATATTCCCTTGGGGGCGGCGGCGGAATCGGTTTCGCGAGCGAAGATTTCGAGTTCGTGCGGCAGCAGGTGCCCGGTGATCGCACGCACGATGCGCAAGGTCACGATCAGGCCGATGCCGACACTGGTGAAGAAGCCGACCCCGAACACCCACAGCATGTTCAAGCCCGAAACCGGGGCGTAGTTGGACGCGTTGACGCCCGATTGCCGCCAGGTGCCCCAGAAGAACAAGGCGCAGCAACCCAGGACGATCAGATCGGACGACACCATCAAGACGATCCGGCCGGCCGGTCCGAAAACCTTCACCAGGGCGTCGACGCCCAGATGGGCGCCCTCGCGCATCACCACCACGGCGCCGATGAAGGTCAGCCAGACGAAGAAGAATCGGCTCATTTCCTCGGAGATCAGAATGCCGCCCGGCAATGGCGGCTTGATGTCGAAGACGAGCGCGGTGTCGCTGAGCCAGCGCAACACCACGTTGCCGAAAACCATCACCAGCATGCCGGCGAGCAGCGCGACGAGCACGATCTCGAGAACCTGGAAGAATCGATGTTCGAACGCCGGCATGCCGATCAGCATGGGTAACCTGAAGTCCTTTTCGCGGACATCGTCAGTCGTTCCGCTCATGCGGCATCTCCGAGCTTGAAGGTGGTCTTGCGAGTCCTGCCACGCTTTGGTGAGTGCGCGGCGTCGATGTCACTACGGGCGCTTTCGATGAGCGCTTGCAAGCGAGCTTTCGCCTGTGCGGCGTCATGGTCGGCAATCGCGTCGCGCACGCCGCGATGAAGCGGCAGCGAGCCGCGCATCACGGCTACAGAGGTAATAGAGAACCGGAACGATACCCGCAAGATCGCTTCGATGAGCGGCGTCACGCCGCGGAAGAACTGATTGTGGGTCGCCGCCAGCACGGCCCGATGGAAGGCGAAGTCTCCCGCGAGCCAGCCCTCCAAATCGCTGGTCCCTTTACGGGTGGCCACCTGCATGAGCGCCAGGGCGGCGTCGAGTGCGGCAATGTCGGCGTCTTCGGCCCGTTCCGCCGCCAGGGCTCCGGCACTCGGTTCGAGGGCGAGGCGCAACTCCACGACGTCACGGATGAAGGTGCGGTCAACTCCAGCCAGGAGCCGCCACCCGATGACGTCGGGGTCGAACAGGTTCCAGCGATCGGGGGTGAGCACGCGCGTGCCGACGCGCGGTCCGGTCGTCAGGAGACCCTTGGCGATCAGCGCCTTGACGGCCTCGCGCACCGTCGTGCGCGAGCAGGACAGGAGTGCACAAATATCCGGCTCGGTCGGAACCGACGATCCGGGCGGATAGGTTCCACCCACGATCCATCCGGCGATCGCGTCCACCACCCGGCGATGGCTGACCTCTTTCATGGGCGCTGACTCGGGGTCAGGGGGGCGCGGCGCGAACTCAATCGTAGTATGATTGGGGTGTCAAGCCGGCGCGTATTTTTTCGAATGCGGGCCCGATACCGCCACCTCAGGACGCGCTGTCATCGGCCGGTGATTGGTGGTGGCTGCCGGGCACAACCAGGCGGACGAGTGCCGGCAGGGAGTGCGGCTCCCTGGACCCTTGCTTTTGACCTGGATTCTTCTTAATTCCCCGCCCCTGAACGGCCTGGATGCTAGTCCGGCGCCGTATTCCCGCCGGTTCCGGTTTTCCGGCACGGCTCCACAGGAACACGTCAA
>JAVDCA010000002.1 GCA_030848545.1 Astrobacterium formosum | reverse complement strand
TCCGGGGAGAGGGAGAAGGCGGCGCTCGTCACGGCTCGCGACGATTCAAGATTGGAAGGTCATGCTCCGGCTGGACCTGAACTTTTAGACGGACCTGGACTTTTGACCGGCGAAGCCCCGACCCCTGAGGCCCTCGTCGCCGCCCTGAAGGCGGAAGCCCGGAAGCTCGGCTTCGCGGACTGCGCACTCGTACGCCCCGATGCCGTGCCGCTGCTTGCGGAGCGGCTGCGGATTTTCCTCGCCGACGGCCATCATGGCGACATGGGCTGGCTCGCCGCCGATCCGCAGCGGCGCGCGCGCCCGCAGGTACTGTGGTCGGACGTGCGCTCCATCGTCATGCTGACGCTGAATTACGGGCCGGCGCGCGACCCGCGCGCGATCCTCGAGCGTCGCGAACGCGGCGCCATCTCGGTCTATGCCAAGGGCGACGACTATCACGATCTCATCAAGACCCGCCTCAAGGTGCTGGCGCGCTGGCTGATGGCGCGCGCGGGCGGCGACGTGAAGGTGTTCGTCGACACCGCGGCGGTGATGGAAAAGCCGCTGGCGCAAGGCGCCGGGCTCGGCTGGCAGGGCAAGCACACCAACCTGGTGTCGCGCGCCTACGGCTCGTGGCTCTTTCTCGGCGCCATCTTCACCACCCTCGATTTGCCGCCGGACGCCGCCGAGCACGACCATTGCGGCGCCTGCCGGGCCTGCCTCGACGCCTGCCCGACGGCGGCGTTTCCGGCCCCCTACCGGCTCGATGCGCGCCGCTGCATCTCCTACCTGACCATCGAGCACAAGGGTCCGATCCCGAGCGAGCTGCGCGAGCGAATGGGCAACCGCATCTATGGCTGCGACGATTGTCTCGCGGTCTGCCCCTGGAACAAATTCGCCAGGACCGGCGCCGAGATGAAGCTTGCGGCCCGCGAGGCCCTCGAGGCGCCGCGGCTCGACGCCCTCGCCCGCCTCGACGACACCGGCTTTCGCAGCCTGTTCGCCAAGAGCGCGGTCAAGCGCATCGGACGCGATCGATTCATGCGCAATGTCCTGATCGCCATCGGCAACAGCGGCGAGGCGGGATTGGCCGCCGAGGCCGAGCACCTCCTCGACGATGCCTCGCCCCTGGTGCGTGGCGCCGCCGTGTGGGCACTGTCGCGCCTGCTGTCCGGCGAGGCCTTCGCCACCCTGGCGGGCCGCCGCCATGATGCGGACCCACAGGTCGCGGCGGAATGGTCACAAGGATTGGAACGCGCCGCATGAGCACACTCCTGTGCATCGGGCTGGGCTACTGCGCCCGGCAATTCGTGTCCGACTACGGGGCGGGATTCACCCACATCGCCGGCACCGCCCGCACCGACGAGGACGTCGCCGGCCTGGCGGCGAGCCGCTTCGCCGGCGCCCGCGTCGAGATGATCCGGTTCGACGGCACGGCCGTCTGCGACCACATGGTGGCGGCGATCGCGCGCGCCGACACCTTGCTGATCTCGGCGGCACCGGGCGACGACGGCGATCCGGTCCTCGCCGTGCTCGGCGAGGTGATCGCGCAGGCGCCACGTCTCGCCTCGGTGGTTTATCTGTCCACCGTCGGGGTCTACGGCGATCACGGCGGCGCCTGGATCGACGAGGGCGCGGCGCTGCGGCCGGTGTCGGCGCGCAACCGCGCCCGCATCGACGCCGAGACCGCGTGGCGCGCGATCGGCGAAAAGCGCGAAACGCCGGTGGCGCTGCTGCGCCTTGCCGGCATCTATGGCCCGGGCCAGAACGCCCTCGTCAATCTCGAACGCGGCCAGGCGCGCCGTATCGACAAGCCGGGCCAGGTGTTCAACCGCATCCATGTGGGCGACATCGCCCAGGCGATCGACGCCGCCATCAGGTTCAAGGCCGACGGCGCCTTCAACGTCGTCGACGACGAACCGTCGGCGCCCGGCGACCCCATCGTGTTCGCGGCCCGCCTCATGGGCATCGAGCCGCCGCCGGCAATTTCGTTCGTGGAAGCGAGCAAAACCCTCTCCCCCATGGGGCTGAGCTTTTACGGCGAATGCAAGCGGGTGAAGAACGACGCCTTGAAGCGCGTCTTGGGCGTGACGCTACGCTACCCGACCTATCGCGAGGGACTGCTGGCGCTCGACGAGGAGAGGCGGGCCGCCAGCGCGTAACCCCGAGCAGGTCATTCCGGGGCGGCCGAAGGCCGAACCCGGAATGTCGATCAGAACTCCGCGATCGCGGCCAGCATGCGCTCGATGTCCTCAGGCCGCGACAGGCGGTGGTCGCCGTCCTTGACCATGGTGAGCACCACGTCGTCCTGGGCGAGACGCGACGTCAGTTCGACGGCATGCTGCCACGGCACGCTGTCGTCGACGACGCCTTGCAGGATGCGCACCGGGCAACCGGTCTCGATCAGGCCGCCGAGCAGGAGATGGCGGCGGCCGTCCTCGATCAGGGCGCGGGTGATCGGATAACCCTCCTCGTCGTATTGCGACGGGCGCATCCACACGCCCTTTTCGGCGAGATCGCGTTTGGCGTCCGGCGGCAGGCGCTTCCACATCAGCGCTTCCGTGAAATCGACCGCCGGCGCGATCAGCACCATGCCGGCGAGATCTGCCGGCACGGCGCGGCGGCGCAGTTCGCGCGCCAGGAGAAGCGCGATCCAGCCCCCCATGGAGGAACCCACCAGGATCTGCGGTCCGCGGCAGAAGGTCTCGAACACCGCGACGCTGTCGTCGAGCCAGCGCCCGATGGTGCCGGTCGTGAAGTCGCCGCTGGATTCGCCGTGACCCGAATAGTCGAAGCGCACGCAGGCGCGTCCGCGGGCCTCCGCCCAGGCAGCGACGGCTTGCGCCTTGTTGCCCTTCATGTCGGAGCGAAAGCCTCCCAACCACAGGATCGCGGGCGGCTCTCCGGCCTGGGCGCGCACCGCGATGGTTCGCGCGTCGGCTCCCGTTCCGACCTCGATGCGTTGCGGCGCCTCATTCATGATGCAAGATTCCGAATTGATCCGTACAAGCCCGCATCGGCCGAAACGCCGCCGCATGCAAGGGAAAATGTCCGCGCGCCGACATCGATCCGTTGCCGGCACGGTACATGAATCCCGTCAAGGCCGCGCCGTGGTTGTGGTCCGGCGTCGAGCCGTCTCGATCCTGATATCGCCCCCATATCACCCCCCATATCACCCCCCTTGCAAACCGCGTCGGGACCCTGAATATGAGGCCCCACGCCGCGTCCTGCCGAACGCCGCGTCGCCGCGGACGACCTTATCTCCGGCACGCGAATATCTCCGGCACGAGAAACGTGACGCGATCGCGCCGGATAATTTGGAGAACCTGGTGGTCCCGAGATCGCGTGCGGCTTCGTTCGACGACATGGCCGCGACGCCAACAGACGCGCCCGTGGTGGCGAACGAGAATGCGGCCGGTCCATTTCCCATGAGAGTTCTGATCGCCGTGCCGACCCTCGACGTCGGCGCCGCCGACGAGGGGGCGGCCGACCTCGCTGTCATGCTCGCACGCGCCGGGCACATTCCCGTGGTGGTGTCGGCGGGCGGACGGCTGGAAGCCGAGCTCGCGCGGGCCGGCATCGAATGCATCCGGCGCGACATGGCGAGCCGCAATCCGCTGACGACGGCACGCAACGCCGCCTTCCTGCTCGCTCTCATTCGCCGCCGCGGCATCGCCGCCGTTCACGCCCATGGCCGGGCGGCGGCGTGGAGCGCCTTCGCGGCGGCGCGCGGCGCCGGCGTTCCGTTCCTGACCAGCTGGTACAAGGGCTTCCGCGAGCAGAACCTGTTCAAGCACGGCTACAACAGCGTCATGGCGCGCGGCGACCGCGTCGTTGCGGTGAGCGAGCAGATCGCCGACCTGATCGTCGAACGCCACTGCACGCCGCGGGCGCGAATCGCCGTCATTCCGCCGGCGGTGGATTTCGACCTGTTCGATCCGGGCGCGCTGACGGCCGAGCGCATCGAGAAGATGCGCGCCGCCTGGGGCGTGCCCGCCGGTACCGAGGTGGTCCTGGTCGCCGGCCGCATGCTGCGTCGCAAGGGCCATCACGTGGTGGTGCGCGCCGCCGAGCGCCTCAAGACCATGGGGCGCCAGGACGTGCTGTTCGTGTTCGCCGGCGAGGATCAGGGTCGCAGCCGCTACACTGGCGAATTGTGGGATCTCGTGCTCTCCACCGGGACGGCCGATATCGTCCGCATGGCGGGCCCCACCGACGACATGCCGGCCGCCTATGCGGCCGCCGACGTGGTGGTGTCGGCGGCGGTGCAGCCGGAGGGCCTGCAACGCTCGATCCTGGAAAGTCTCGCCATGGCGCGGCCGGTATTGGTGTCCGATCTTGCCGCCGGCACCGACATCGTGCTGACCCCGCCGGCGGTGCCTGAAGACCGCATGACCGGCCTGCGTTTCGCCGCCGGTGATGCCGACGACCTCGCCTTCGCGTTGATGCGCCTGTTCGCCATGGCGGAACCGGAGCGCTCGGCCATCGGCCGGCGCGGCCGCGAATGGGTGCTCGCCCGCTGCAACCGCAGCCGGGTCGCGGAGGAGATGCTTGCCGCCTATGCGGCGGTGCTGGCCCCCCGCAAGAGGTTCTAGCCCAGCCCGCCCGGGGTGGCGGGAAGCGGCTGGACAATGCCCCGGCCCGCGTTTTTCTGCCGCAATCCCGTTGACTTGCCGCCGGTTTGTACGGATTCTCTGCCGCTTCGAGTAGCCGTGCGCCCGGACGTGCCGTCCCCATTGCCGAGGATGCCGCCCGGGCGGACTGTGAAAGACCGTTGAAACGACAGAGGAGAGCTTCGCCATTCGTCGACCGTCACGCGCCGCGCCCCCCGTCCAAAAGGACGGCCCGCGCATCAACGAGGAGATTCGCGCTCGCGAAATTCATCTGATCGACAAGGACGGAGCCAACAAAGGCACCGTCACGGTCGCGGAAGCGATCGTCATGGCCCAGGAGGCCGGGCTTGATCTTGTCGAGATCGCCCCCAATGCGACGCCGCCGGTCTGCAAGCTGCTCGATTACGGCAAGTTCAAGTATCAGGAGCAGAAGAAGGCGGCCGAGGCCCGCAAGCGCCAGAAGGTGGTCGAGGTCAAGGAAGTCAAATTCCGGCCCATGATCGACGACCACGACTACGACGTGAAGATGCGCTCGATGCTGCGCTTCTTCGAGGAAGGCGACAAGGTCAAGGTGACGTTGCGCTTCCGCGGGCGTGAAATGGCCCACCAGGAACTCGGCACCAAGCTTTTGGACCGGCTCAAGACCGACGTGGGGGAACTCGCCAAGGTCGAGCAGGAGGCCAAGTTCGAGGGCCGACAGATGATCATGGTGCTGGCGCCGCGCTGAACTGTTTTTGCTCGAACGATTGCAAAAGCCCGCGACCCGGCCGGTCGCGGGTCTTTTCGTTCAGGCGGTGCCGGAGTGCCGCGCCAGGCATCGCGCCGGCCACAGCCCCACATGCGGGAGCGGGAATCGGGCCGCAACACCGGGTTGGCGCGCCCATGTTGCCATTTGGCATCCTGTCTGCCATAACGCCGGCCTTCCGCCGCCCGGCTAAAGGGCTGCCGTGGCGGCGATATTGTGCTCGACACCCTTCAGGTACGGCACAACCGCTCGATCGTGAGCAATGACGGCGCGCCGGGGCGTTTTTCGCCTGCGGTCGGCCGGCGAAAGGAGAGCCAAATGCCCAAGTTGAAGACCAAATCGGGCGCCAAAAAGCGCTTCAAGATCACCGGGACCGGCAAGGTCATGTATGCCCAAAAGGGCAAGCGCCACGGCATGATCAAGCGCACCAAGAAGCAGATTCGCCAGCTGCGCGGCACCGAGGCCATGTTCAAGACCGACGGCGAGCGCATCAAGCAATATTGGCTGCCCAACGGCTGATTGCCCTAGAGGCCGCCGGCACGGCGGCCATTCGCGAAAAATTCGATACGACACGATTTTAGGAGATCAGCCATGGCTCGCGTCAAACGTGGCGTCACTGCCCATGCCAAGCACAAGAAGGTGTTCAAGGCCGCCAAGGGCTATTACGGCCGGCGCAAGAACACGATCCGGGTCGCCAAGCAGGCGGTCGAGAAGGCCAACCAGTACGCGTTCCGCGACCGCAAGAACAAGAAGCGCACCTTCCGGGCGTTGTGGATCCAGCGCCTCAATGCGGCGGTGCGGGCGTTCGATCTGACCTACAGTCGATTTATCGACGGCCTCGGCAAGGCCGGGGTCACGGTGGATCGCAAAGTGCTGTCCGACCTCGCCATCCGCGAGCCGGCGGCCTTCCAGGCCATCGTCGAGCGAGCCAAGGCGGCACTGGCGGCCTGAACGGGCCGCGACGCCTTCCCTCGTTCCTTGGACTTCGTGCCTGCCGGGCGGCCACGCCCCTGGCAGGCATTTCGCGTTGGACACATGTTGCACTGACCCCATTCGGGTGGACCAAAGCCGTGTCGTCTGGTTCCTGGAGCGGATTGACCAACGATGATTTCGCCGATCTTGGCGAAACCGAACGGCGCGGCACGATGGTGTTCGCGGCCGCCCCGGAGCGAATCGTGCGCGCCCGCACCGTCACATTCGCCGCCATGCTGTCGGCGGCCGGCCTGACCGCCTGGCACGCCTCGCGCATCTATGCGGCCGATCTGGGCCGGCTGCCGCATGACAACGGCGAGGCCGGGATCATCGCGGCGGGCGGCGCCCTCCTGGTGCTTCTGAGCATGCGCATCTTGAGCTTCCTGTCGCACCGGCTCGCCGACATCGACGTCACCGCGCCACTCGTCCTGCGCGAGCGCGAGTTCGCGGCCGGGGTTCCGGCACGCAGTCTCGCCTACGCGGACATCGGCTCGATCGCCCCCTCGCCGCCGGCCGGGTTCATTGCCGCCTTCGTGCAGGCGACCTACGATCGCGCGTCCCGCCTGCTCGGCCGGGCCGGGACGTCCATCGTCCGGCTCACCGTCGACGGCGCAGTGGGCGGCGCGATCGATGGCACACCGCCGCTGATCCTCGATCTCGACCTCGTCGACGGCGATCCGCGACGCATCCAACGCATCCTCACCTATCGCATCGCCCAGTATCGTATCGCCCAAGCGAAAAGCTGACGGCGCCAACCCCGAGAACACCCATGTCGGACATCGAAACACTCGAACAGGACATCGTCAGCGCCGTCGCGTCCGCCGGCGACGAGGCCAGCCTCGAGGCGGTCCGCGTCGGAGCGCTCGGCAAGAAGGGTTCGATCTCGGCCCTGCTCGCCACCCTCGGCAAGATGTCGCCCGAGGAGCGCAGAACCGAAGGCCCGAAGATCAACGGCCTCAAGGACCGTGTGACGGCGGCGATCGCCGCCCGCCGCGAAGCCCTCAAGGACGCCGCCCTGAACGCCCGCCTCAACAGCGAGACCGTCGACGTCACGTTGCCGGTGCGCGAAGCCCCGACCGAGACCGGCCGCGTCCATCCCATCAGCCAGGTGATCGACGAGTTGACGGCGATCTTCGCCGAGATGGGCTTTGCGGTCGCCGAAGGTCCCGATATCGAGACCGACGACTACAACTTCACCAGGCTCAACTTCCCCGTCGGCCATCCGGCCCGGGAGATGCACGACACGTTCTTCTTCAACCCGAAGCCGGACGGCTCGCGGCTCCTGCTACGCACCCACACCTCGCCCGTGCAGGTGCGTACCATGCTGGCAAAGGCACCACCGATCCGCGTCATCTGCCCGGGCCGCACCTATCGGTGCGACAGTGACCAGACCCACACGCCCATGTTCCACCAGGTCGAGGGCCTCGTCATCGACAAGCAATCCCATCTCGGTCACCTGAAGTGGATCCTGGAAGAATTCTGCAAGGCCTTCTTCGAGGTCGACAACGTCAAGATGCGCTTCCGGCCGTCGTTCTTCCCGTTCACCGAGCCGTCCATGGAGGTCGACATCCAGTGCCGGCGCGACAAGGGCGAGATCAGATTCGGCGAGGGCGAGGACTGGCTGGAGATTCTCGGCTGCGGCATGGTGCATCCCAACGTACTCAAGAACTGCGGCATCGATCCCGACGAGTACCAGGGCTTTGCCTGGGGCATGGGGATCGACCGCATCGCCATGCTCAAATACGGCATGAACGACCTGCGCGCCTTCTTCGAAGCCGACGTGCGCTGGCTCAGCCATTACGGCTTCCGCCCGCTCGACCTGCCGACGCTTGCGGGGGGATTGAGCGCGTGATGCTGCAATTCGCGCCGAAAGAAGCCCCCTCCCTACCCCTCCCCCGCAAGCGGGGGAGGGAAGAGCTCTTGGCTACGTCTGTCATCGTCGAAAAATTTGCGGCATACCTGGGCGCACTCCCTCCCCCGCTTGCGGGGGAGGGTTGGGGAGGGGGCAGGTCCCATCCGGAGGCGCTCATGGGGGAAAACGCCGACAAGCCAACATGGCACGTGACCACAAGGGCTCGTACGCGCGCCAAGGCATTGCGCCATGAACTCACGGACGCCGAGCGCAAGCTCTGGACAATGCTACGCGCCCATCGGCTGCATGGCGCGAGCTTTCGCCGCCAGACGCCGATTGGGCCTTACATTGCCGACTTCGTCTGTCATGCCGCCAAGCTGATCATCGAACTTGATGGCGGCCAGCATTTCGAATCCGCCCATGAAGCGCGCGATGCGCGACGCACGATCTTTCTCGCATCGAAAGGCTTTCGTGTTCTTCGCTTCAGCAATCACGACGTCCTGACAAATCGACAGGGCGTTCTCGAAACCATTGCCATCGCCATCGAAGAAGCCCCCTCCCCACCCTCCCCCGCAAGCGGGGGAGGGAGTGCGAGGCCGAGCGAGTAAGAATCATGAAATTCACCCTCTCCTGGCTCAAAGAGCATCTCGACACCGACGAGCCCCTGGACAAGATCGTCGACAAGCTCACCATGATCGGGCTCGAGGTCGAAAGCCTCGAAGACAAGGCCAAGGCCTTGGCGCCCTTCGTCATCGCCCGCGTCGTCGACGCCAAGCAGCACCCCAACGCCGATCGCCTGCGCGTGTGCATGGTCGATACCGGCGACGGCAATCCGATCCAGGTCGTGTGCGGCGCGCCCAATGCACGCACCGGTCTGGTCGGCGTGTTCTCGCCGCCCGGCACCTTCATTCCGGGCAAGAACATCACGCTGTCCATCGGCACTATTCGCGGCGTCGAATCTCGCGGCATGCTGTGCTCGGGTGACGAGATCGGCATTTCCGACGACCACGACGGCATCATCGAACTCGCCGCCGACGCGCCCGTGGGCACCCCCTATGCGACCTGGGCCGGCCTCGACGATCCCGTCATCGACATCAATCTGACGCCCAACCGTGCCGACTGCACCGGCGTCAACGGCATCGCCCGCGACCTCGCCGCCGCCGACATGGGCAAGTTCATCAATCCGGTACCGAAGCCCATCCGGGGCGAATTCCCCTGCCCGGTTTCGGTCAAGCTCGACTTCGGCGATACGCCGTCCTTGTGCCCGGCCTTCGCGCTTCGCCTCGTGCGCGGCGTCAAGAACGGGCCGTCGCCCGAATGGATGCAGCGCCGCCTCATCGCGATCGGGCTTCGCCCCATCAACGCGCTGGTCGACATCACCAATTACATGACCTACGACCGCGCCCGGCCCCTGCACGTGTTCGACGCCGCCAAGGTCAAGGGCAACCTCACGGTCCGCCGCGGCCGCAGCGGCGAAAGCCTGGTCGCGCTCGACGGCAAGACCTATGGGCTTGATGAATCGATCTGCGTCATCGCCGACGAGAACGGCGTCGAATCGCTGGCCGGCATCATGGGCGGCGAGGCTTCGGGCTGCTCGGCCGAGACCACCGATGTTCTGATCGAATCGGCCCTGTGGGAGCCGGTCAACGTCGCCCAGACCGGCCGCAGGCTGTCGATCAACTCCGACGCCCGCTATCGCTTCGAGCGCGGCGTCGATCCGGCCTTCATGGTGCCGGGGCTCGAGCTCGCCACCAAGATGGTCCTCGACATCTGCGGCGGCACGGCTTCGGAGATCACCGTCGCGGGCGAGGCCCCCATCAAGGACCACATGATCGAATTCCCCCTCGACGAACTCGCTCGCCTCGCCGGCGTCCAGGTCCGGGAGTCGGAGGTCAAACGCGTCCTCGGCCATCTCGGCTTTTTCACCGCCGGCGCCGGCCGGGACTGGAAGGTCGCGGTGCCGTCATGGCGCGCCGACGTGGAGGGCAAGGCCGATCTGGTCGAGGAAGTGGTGCGCATCATCGGGGTCGATCGCGTGCCGGCGACGCCGTTCCCGCGCGGAGAGGCCGCCCTGCGCGCCGTGCTGACGCCGCTGCAGAACCGCACCCGCAAGGCCAAGCGCGCGGCGGCCGCCCGCGGCATGGTGGAAGCGGTGACGTGGTCGTTCATTTCGAAGCCCAAGGCCGAGCTGTTCGGCGGCGGCCAGCGTGAACTATCCCTCGCCAATCCGATCGCGGTCGACCTCTCGGACATGCGTCCGAGCCTCGTGCCCGGCCTGGTGGCGGCGGCGCAAAAGAACGCCGATCGCGGCTTCGCCGACGTCGCCCTGTTCGAAGTCGGCCAGGTGTTCCGCGGCGACCGGCCGGAGGACCAGTTCACCGCCGCCACCGGCGTGCGCCGCGAACTCGCCAAGGCGAGCGGCATCGGCCGGCATTGGTCGAACGCCAGCCAGCCGGTCGACGCCTTCGA
This sequence comes from Astrobacterium formosum, assembly GCA_030848545.1. Classification (GTDB taxonomy): domain Bacteria; phylum Pseudomonadota; class Alphaproteobacteria; order Rhizobiales; family Xanthobacteraceae; genus Astrobacterium; species Astrobacterium formosum. The sequence goes on along the minus strand of JAVDCA010000002.1, from coordinate 395,157 downwards.
CGCCAAGGGCGACGCCTTCGCGATCCTCATCGCGGCCGGCGCGCCGCCACAAGCCCTGCAGGTGGTGCCGGGCGGGCCGGCCTGGCTGCATCCGGGACGCTCGGGCACCATCCAGATCGGACCGCACGTGCTCGGCCATTTCGGCGAACTGCATCCCAAGGCGCTGGAGCTTCTGGGCGCCGAAGGGCCGCTGGTCGCCTTTGAGGTCATCCTCGAACGCATCCCCGACCCCAAGCCCAAGGCGACCCGCGCCAAGCCGGCCCTCGATCTGGCCGCCTTCCATCCGGTCGACCGCGACTTCGCCTTCGTGGTCGGCCGCTCCATCAAGGCCGCCGATCTGGTGCGGGCGGCGCAATCGGCCGATCGCAAACTGATCAACAACGTCACGGTGTTCGACGTCTACGAGGGCAAGGGCATCGACCCCGACAAGAAGTCCATCGCCATCGCGGTGACGTTGCAGCCGCGCGACAAGACCATGACGGACGACGAGATCGAGGCGGTGGCGCAGAAGATCGTCGCCGAGGTGACCAAGAAGACCGGCGGCGTGCTGCGGGCCTGAGCGTCCGGACCGGAATCTCTCCTTTCCCTCCCCCGCAAGCGGGGGAGGGAAAGGAGAGCGAGTTGTCGCGCTTCGAACCCGCACAGCTCCGCTGATTGGAATTGCCATGCCGAGCTCGGCCTTGACGGCTACTCCCACGCCATGCTGCTGGGCCTCGGCCTGCTGTCCGTCATCTCCGGCCTCGCCCGTGGCTTTTCCGGCTTCGGCTCGGCGCTCATCTTCATCCCGGTGGCGAGCGCGATGGTCAGTCCGAGAATCGCGGTACCGCTCCTTCTGGTCGTCGACCTGGTTGCGGCGGCGGCGCTTATCCCCGATGCTTGGCGCATCAGCGACCGGCGCCAGGTCGGCACCATGGCGCTCGGCCTCCTGGCCGGCGTCCCGACCGGAGCCTACATCCTGACCCGTGCCGACCCCTTGCTGGTGCGCTGGATGATCGTCGTGCTGATCACCTCGCTCCTGGGGCTGCTGATGTCGGGATGGCGCTATCACGGCCGGCCGGCGGCCCCGCTCGCAGTGGCGGTCGGCGCCGCCGCCGGACTGTTCAGCGGCCTCGCCCAGGTGGGCGGCCCGCCGGTGATCCTCTACTGGCTCGGCGGCGAGCACTCCGCCAAGGCGGTGCGCGCCAACCTGGTGCTCTTTTTCGCGATTTCCTCGGTGCTTGCGGGCGCAAGCTTCTGGGTCGCGGGATTGCTGAACCGGGACGTCATCGGCCTCTCGCTCCTGACCGGCCCGGCCTATGGGCTCGGCCTGTGGTTCGGCGCGCGCATGTTCGGCCTCGCCAGCGAGACCACATTCCGGCGCATCTGCTATGCCCTGATCGCGGTGGCGGCCGTCGTCAGCATGCCGGTGCTGGACGGGATGTTGCGATAGCCGTCGCCTTCGTCACCCACCGGGCTTCGCGGCGCACGGCACTCATCTCTCGGACGGCGGCGACGGATTTTCCCGCACCGGCTTTTTCCGTCTCGCAGCCGGCGCCGGCGCTTTCGGGCGCGCCGACCCGAAGAGCTTGAGGGCGGCATCGGCGGCGCGTTCGCCGGATTCCCAGGCGCCCCCCACCGTGCCCCACAGGGTCTCGTGGGCGGCTTCGCCGGCGAAGAAGACGCGGTCGCGGAACGCCTCCATCAGGGCCCGGCGGGCGCCCTGGTTGCCCGGCGACGCGCATGAGAACGCCCCGAGACAGAACGGTTCCTCGTGCCAGCGGGTCGCAAGCCCGCCCTTGATGTTCCTTGCGGCGTCGCTGCCGTAGAGGGAGGTCAGCCATTCGGTCGCGAACGCCACCATGGCGGCTTCGCCCTGGGCGGCGAGATCGCGGCCGAAACGCCCGGCGACGTCGACCACACACAGGTCGGTGCCCGCCACGTTGCCGAGCAGGGCGGCGGTCTTCGCTCCCGCCGCCTTCTCGAATACGAGGTCGTCGTCGAAGAAGCGCAGCGGATTGCCCGGCAGTCGCAGCGCGATGCGGTCATAGCTCCCCAGCGAGAGCTTGGCGGCGGCGTCCAGTTGGCGCTTGGGCTCGGGATTGAACCGGATCTTGCCGCTGGTGAGCACGCCCGTCGAAGCGGTGACGATCACGGCGCGCGCCGTGAGCCGGCCGCGGGCGGTGACGATGTCGGCGCGCCCGCGCGTCGAGGTGTCGATGCGCGTCACCACGGTGGAACGCTCCACCGGCATGGTGCCGCACAGCTTCGCCAGCAGCGTGCCGAACCCCTGGCGGCAGAAGGCGTTGATGTCGCGCTCGGCCGATTTGGCGAAGTCGAAGGCGGAGATGTCGCGCAGGTCCTTGCCGCAGTCGTGGGGGCCGAGCACGAACTCGATGGTGGCGCGCCAGTCCCCCAAGTCCTTGGGCAGCGCCTGCGCGCAGGCGATGTCGGCCTTGCCGCGGCCCGCTTCCACGATAGCGCGCTGGGCGCGCACGCGCGCGGCGAGGAACTCCTCCATCTCGCCCTCGCGGGCATTGCGCCGGCCGATGCGCAGTTTTTGGCCCGGCGGCGCCGGATAGATGTCGAGCCCCGCCGAGGGCGCGAGCCTGGCCACCGGATTGGTATCCGGCATGTGCAGCCAGCGGGCGCCGCGGTCGAACGGCACCCCGAAGCTGCCCGTATCGGTGAAGCAGCGCCCGCCGATACGCTCGCCCGCCTCCAGGATGACGAAGCGGCGGCCGGCGGCGGCGATCTTTCGCGCCGCCGCGATGCCGGCAGCGCCGGCCCCGACGATCGCCACGTCGACATCGGCGGGCAACGCCGCGGCGGCCGGGCGCGACGCCACCGAGGAGGCGGCAGAAGCGGCGGCGGCGGCGAGAAACCAACGGCGGCTGAGGGGCATGAACATTCGCGGGTGTTTGGGGGATGGAGGCGGAGATTGCCCCAAGGCGCCGGGCGGCGCAAATGCGGATTGAAACAGGTATGTGACCCGACCCCTCCCCGCCCTCACCCTGAGGAGGGCGCTCTTCGCGGCCGTCTCGAACCATGAGGCCGGGAGAAGCCGCGCAGTGACGGGAACAACTTGTATACACGCTTTGCTCCGACTACCTGTCTGCGCAGCACAAGTGGAGGCGAGACGATGTTCGAGGCGGCGTTCCGGGCGTTGGGCCAGATGGCGACGCCGCCTTTCCGCAGCATCCTGCTCAAGTCGGCCGGCCTCGCCGTCCTGGTTCTCGTCGTCCTCACCATCGGGCTCTACAACCTCGCCGCGTGGTTGGGGGGCGAGGGAGGCACGGTCGCCCAGAACTGGGCCGAGGGCATGCTCGGATCGATCGTGGTCACACCCCTGCACGTGCTCGGCTGGGTCCTCGTGCTGGCACTCGGTTTTGGCCTGTTCGCCGGCGCGATCTTCCTGATGCCGGCGGTCACGGCGCTCACCGCGAGCTTCTTCGCCGACGACATCGCCGACCGGGTCGAGGCCGAATACTACGGCGCCGATCCACTCGGCCGGCCGCTGCCGCTCGCCCGCGCCGCCTTCGAGGGCATCAAGACCGCGCTGCTGGCGATGCTGATCTATCTGTGCGCCATGCCGTTCCTGCTGTTCGCCGGCATCGGCGCCTTGATCTTCTTCTTTGCCGCCGCCTGGCTGCTCGGCCGCGAATATTTCGAACTCGTCGCCATGCGCCACCACCCTGTCGCCCAGGCCAAGGCGTTGCGGCGCTTTCACGCCGGAAGTGTCTTCGTCGCCGGCCTGTTCATCGCCGCCTTCGTGTCAATCCCGATCGTCAACCTGGCGACGCCTTTGTTCGGCACCGCCTTCATGGTGCATGTCTACAAGCGGATGACGGGGCGCCGCGAACTTGGCTGATTGAAACCCGGCGAGGACCGAGGCCGTGCGTTGGTGATTTCGGCGAAATCTGCTATAATTCGGGCATGGTCATGAGATCAGCCGTCGCGAGATGAGCCATGACGACGCGCAATATCAGCCTGACGCCCGAACAAGACGCCTTCATCGACGAAACCCTGAAAGCCGGCGCGTATCGCGATGCCAACGAGGCCATTCGCGATGCCGTCCGTGCACTCCAGCAGCGGCGTGCCGAAGACGCCCTCAAGCTGGACCGATTGCGGGTGCCGATCCGTCAAAGCGTTGCGGCGCTCGACCGCGACGATTACACCGACGTCGCGGACGAGGACCTGGACCTGGACTCCTATCTCGGAGACCTCGGCGCGTCTGACCGCCGCTGATCTCCACAGATCGCTGATCTCAGCCGCGCCACATGGCCGCGTGTTCGCACGCGAAAGCCGAAAACGTGCGGGCGGGCCGGCCGAGCAGATCCTGTACGGCGGAGGAGACCGGTGCGGCGGCTTCATCACGGACGAGCCGATAGAAGCCGATGAGCCGCTCGACCCAGGGCGCCGGAAACCCGGCACCCGACAGGACGCGGCGCGCTTCCTCTTCGCCGATCGCCTCGTAGCGTACCGTGCGTCCGCTGACTTGTTCGATAACGGCCGCGAGTTCGGCATGGTCGAGTGCCTGCGAGCCCGTCAGCGTGTAGGCCTTGCCGGCATACGACAAATCCGAGACGAGTACGGCGGCGGCGACAGCGGCGACGTCGCGGGCATCAATCCAGGATACTTTGGCAAGCGCCGCCGGCACCCGAATGGCGGACGCCCGAACCGCGGCGAGCAAGGAGCCGCCCGTGAACAACTGCATGAAGAAATTCGGACGCAGGTGGGTGAATGTCATCGGCGACGCTTCGATGCGCTGCTCGACCTTGCGCAACGCGAACGAAGGCCGCGCCTCGGCCCCCAGCGCGCTGAGGTCGACGACGTGACGGACACCGTGCCGCTCCATGGCCTCGATCAACGGAAACGCCAGATGATCCGCATGTTCGTCGCCCGGTCGCGCCATCAGGAAGACACGATCGACATCATGGAGCGCGTCGTCGAACGTGTCCGTTCGCTCGAGATCGAACGGCACGATTTCCGCCGCCTCGGGCAGCACGCCGCGGGCGCGCGCCGGATCGCGGGTTGCGGCCCTGACCGCCATGCCGCCCTTGACGAGTTCAGCCACCAAGGGGCGCCCGACCGTCCCGGTGGCGCCGACCACAAGAATCCTTGCGTTCATGAATTTTTCCTGTTGCGAGGGCCGGTCTCGATTCCTTCGAACAGGGCTTTCAAACCCGACAGATGGAAACGGGAGTAGGCCGTGACGGCGGCGCGGATGCGGTGTTCGTCGTCGAAGGTCGCGAGCACCAGCACCACCGTGGCGACGAGGCTGCGATAGGCCTGTTCGACCATCAACCGGACGGGAGCGGACAGGCGCAGCCCGGGCCGCAGTTCGCGGAAATGCGCAACCGCCTGCTCGACGAGCTCCTGCACGACGGTTTCGGCGACGGCCTCGTGGCGCGATCCCTGCGAGCGCCCCAACAACACGATCAGCCGCAGCCGGTCCTCGATCGCGAAGCGAAGCAATTCCTCCGCGGCGATGCGATAGGACGCGTCCGGCGGGAGCGTATCGAGATCCACATGACCTCGTGCGGAGCGTAGTTGCGCCCGCAGCAAGGCCAGAAAGCCGTCGACGAAGGAAGGCGATATGGCCGCTTCGAACAGCGTCTCCTTGCTGTCGAAGTAGCGGTAGACATTCCCGGTCGAAATCCCGGCCGATCTGGCGATCGCAGCCACCGTGGCGCCTTCATAGCCGTCGCGCGCGAACACCGTCACGGCGTTCGCCACGATGGATTCCTTGACGTCGTCTTTGAGTGTCTGTGCCATTCAATAGTGAACGGATAGTTCATTATTGAATGGACGTCAAGCGGCCTGCTGGCGATCCGCCCCAGCGCCAAGCCTCAACGGCGCCCGATCGTCGCCGGATTGTTCGGCGCCGCCTTGGTGCCGGTCCCAATCGTCAATCGCGCGGCGTCGCTGTTCGGCGCAACATTTGTGGTACATATTTACAAGCGGCTCTCGGGAACGAACGGCCGCTGATCTCGAACGTGCCGGCTCCCCGGCCCCCAGGGAAGCGTTCGCATGTCGATGGAAACCCATGTGTTCTTCCACGGTCCGCTGCCGCGCAAATCGGCGCTGCGGCGGGCCATGCGCGAACTCGGGTTCCCGTTCACCCTCACGCCCGACACCGGCCCGCTGGAAGGCCAGAGCGGCTTCATGCCCATGAGGCTGCGCGGCGAGGACACCGGGGTCGAGTTCGACGTCTTCGAAGGCCGGCAGGCGATCGACGAATTCACCATCGAGGGCATCGACCCGGCCTTCGACCGCTGCGCCAATTTCCGCTGGGGCGGCGACGAGACCGAGATGCTGGCCGGCCTGTGCGCCGCCGCCTCGCTGGCGCAACTCGTCGGCGGCGTCGTGTTCGACGAGGCGGAGGACCGGCTGCTCACAGTCGACGAGGCGGTGGCGGTAGCGCGCAAAAATCTCGTCAGCGTGCTGAAGCCGGATGCGCCCAAACATCCGGGCACGCGACCGGCGGACATCAGGCGCTATCTCAAGCCACTGTTGCGGCTGCGGCCCGATCTCGTCCTGTGCGGCCGCCGCCTGCTCGTCCGGCCGGTGCGGCATATCATGCGAGGAGCGTTCTTGGACCGTACGAGCGACAAATACGCGTTCAATATCGTTCGCCACATCAATCCGATGTGCGGCGGCCAAAACTCGTTGGGTTTCGGTGGAGCCCCCTATGAGTTGATCTGGAAGGTGTGGCAGCCTTATTTTCTGCCGCTTCTTTTCGACACCCTCGCGGAAGACGTTTTCAATCTCGTCGGCAAGGTTACGAATCTGTCGGGCTATGCCGACTTGCTGATTGAAAAGAAGCACTACACATCACTTCTGATCCGCGCGCTCGTTCTCGCCGGCGAACGCGATCGCGCCGTCGCATTGATCGACGACTTCGAACGCGAGAGGGCCGGCAGTGAGCAAACCTACGCATCCTGGATCGCACAGCAACGCGAACTCTTCACACGCGATATCAGAACGATCTGCGCCGACGCACATCGCGACGAGGAGATCATGGCTAAAGCCCTCAAGCTCGGAGACGCTTGGGAGCCGTCGCCGTTTCCGGCCGAACTGCCGCCCGGCGCGCGCCGCAGCGTCGACGAACCGACATTCATCCCAACGCCCTGGCTTCCCAAGACACCGAACCTTATCGTTGACCCGCCGCAACAAACGGGCGCGATCCTTTTTGCCGACCAATGGCTCAGACCGGACGACCGCATCGTCTTCCTCGCGCCGCTGACGCGAGAGGAAGCGCAACGCCGGCATGATGCGCGCGAGGATTACTGCCTCGCCGTGCGCCTCGCGGGTGGCGAGCTCTTGGTATTACACCATGTGAGCATCTGGCATCCGCGGGATCCGGGTTGGAAAGCCAACCCAGGCCACGCCCCGGCCAAGACGTATTATCTCTGGGTACACGGCACCGCGAACCGCCTGTTCGCGCGTTTTAGCGAAAGCTGGAGAGAGCCCCGCCAGCTCTTCATGGGGAGCGTCGACATTCGTACACTTGAATGGACCACCGCTTGGCATTGCTTCAACGACGTGGAGGAAAAGGAGATCACAATCTACGATCCGCCATCCCAACGCGGCGAACGGGAACGGATCAAGCGATCCATGACGGAGAGCGAGGTCGAGCTTTGTACGCGCTTGCTACCGGCATTCGGGGAGTTCGAAGACCTCCTCGAGCGAGCCAACGTCTATCTGTCGCTGGCAGGCTACGGCCGGTTTACATCGCAGTTGACGTAGCGCCGGCTTCCGAACTCACCGCCGACTGTCCCGCACTTCCGTCACGATCATTCGGCGCGAATTGGGAAAGCGCTTGGCGGCGGTTTGTGCAAGCTCAAGCATTCGGGGAGCGGTCAGCGGCTTAAGGCCGCTCTTCGGATCGTAGATGCATACTGTCGCAAGTTCGGGCCTGTTTTCGAGAGCATCGATGCGGACCGTGCCCAGTAGCCCGTAATTATTCCCATCGAGGCGGGGCGGTTTCTCTCCGTCGGGTGCCGCTTCCATCGATTTTAAAAGCGAATACTCCGCCACGAAATTTTCCTCCCCCAGTGCATTGATACGAGCGGCGATTATTTTGTGCACCTTCGTTCCAAAATCCGCAGGCCCTTTGTAAGCGTTCTCTTTCCTAACGTCGTCTATCGCCTCGTTCATGAAATCCTGAACGTTCTTCAGCTTATCGCATACACCCCTCATGTCATCCGCGGCCAATGTCCCAACCCATATGGCTTGCGGGTTTTTGGACCCGCCTTCAATTTTGTAATCACTCGCCTTCGCCGCGATGACGGTCTGCTGACCTGGCCCGCTCCGGGCAGACATCCAGGTGTAGAGCGCGAGGGCGGCTTCGACGGTCTTTTGGACGATCAGCCGCCCACCTTGAACGATGATCGGCGCGGCGGGGCCGTAATACGCCGGCTCCGTTAGCGTCTGCAGGTCCGGTCCATCGTCGGTCCAGACGGCCTTGCTGATCAGCTGCGCATGGTCATCGTAGATGGTTTGCGCGGGGCCGGAATTCTCGAACGTCCGGATACTCTCGTCCGGCGTGACGACCGTGTGGCGGGCGTCCCAGGAGACTTCGTCACCGGGGCTCGCGAACTGGGAGCGAATGATGCTGCCATCCCGCATCTCGATGAACTGCGAGGCGAGCGAACCATCGTCCCGGTAGGCGTCGGTGTAGGACGACCAGGGTTCGCTTCCACTGGCGTCGCTGGCAACATGGCGCTCGCCGTCGAAGGTCCCGTCGCCCCCGTTCCCGCCGAGCGATGTCCATTGGCCGTCTTCAGCCCTGCCGCCGCTCGTCCATTGGCCGCCGGCCGAATTTCCCGCGGGTACACGCGGCTGGCTGGGATCGAACTTGCGTTGGAAGAGGAGTTCGTATTTGGCCAGTGCAAGCTGACGCCGCCGGAACGCCAGCGCCCATTGGAGGCTTTTGTGCTCGGCGCGGCTCTGGCCGGTCCACGGATTCGATTGGATGCGCCGCAGCGAGCTTTCGTCGGCGGCGATCAGGGATTGGAGCTTTTCGATTTCCTTGGCGATGCGGTGTGAGTGCATAGGAGATCCTCGGGAATGAGGATATAATCCTACGTATTTCAGCCTACGAGGTCAAGCAAATATTCCTATAGCCACGGCCGCGACTTCTCCCGCTCATCAAGCCATTGTTGCGATGAGGCATTCAGACCGCCAAGGGTGTGCTGGACTCCACCCGGCGTACACCGCTCCTCACACCGTCTTCTCCGGCCACCGGCAGAGATCGACGATCAGGCACTTCTCGCACAAAGGCCTTCGCGCGATGCAGGTGTAGCGGCCGTGCAGGATCAGCCAGTGGTGGGCGTGGCGCTTGAACTCGGCGGGGATCACGCGTTCGAGCGTCTCCTCGACTTCGAGCGGCGTCTTGCCCGGCGCGAGGCCGGTGCGGTTGCCGACGCGGAAGATGTGGGTGTCGACCGCGATCGTCGGCTCCCCGAAGGCGATGTTGAGGACCACGTTGGCGGTTTTTCTGCCGACGCCGGGCAGGGCTTCCAAGGCTTCACGTGAGGGCGGCACGACGCCGCCGTGCTGGGCGACGAGAATTTCCGACAGCGCCACCACGTTCTTCGCCTTGGTGCGGAAGAGCCCGATGGTCTTGATGAGGTCGCGCACGCGCTCTTCGCCCAGCGCCGCCATCTTCTGCGGCGTATCGGCCAAAGCGAACAAGGCCGGCGTTGCCTTGTTGACGCCGGCGTCGGTCGCCTGCGCGGACAACACGACGGCGACCAGGAGCGTGAACGGGTTGGTGTGCTCGAGTTCCCCGCGCGGCTCCGGATTGGCCTTGCGGAAGCGGCGGAACGCATCGGCGATCTCGGCCGTTGACCACGGTTTGGCGCCGGCGCCCTTCGCCCGCGCCTGCGCCGCCGAGGCGATCAGGACGCGGCCGCCCGGGGTGTTGGCGGGCTTTGCTGCCTTCGGTTTGGGCGGAGCCGCGCGCGGTTTCGTGATCGCCTTGGCGGGCTTCGGTTGCGCCTTCGGGGTCGATTTCCTGGGCATGGCCCCGGTATAGTGAGGAAGGATGCGCCACGGCAACGCCCCCGACCGTGAACCCCCGATCTTTTCGGCGGTGCTCACCCCCTATCGTGCCCTCGGCGGGCAGGGCTTCGTCGTGCTCATGGCGGCGGTCGGCGTCGTGAGCACATTCGCGGGCGTTTTCTTCCTCGTCCTCGGGGCCTGGCCGATCAGCGGCTTTTTCGGCCTCGACGTCCTCCTGATCTATGTGGCGTTCCGGCTCAATTATCGCGACGCCCGCGCCTATGAGGAGGTGTCGGTGACGCCCTCCCGGCTCGTGGTGCGCAGGATCGATCACCGTGGCCAGGCGGCCGAATGGTCCGCCAATCCCCTGTGGGTCAGGCTCGACCGCGAAGTCGACGACGAATACGGCGTGCAACGCGTGTTCCTGGTCAGCCACGGCCACCGTCACGCCGTCGGCTCCTTCCTCACCCCGCACGAAAAGGCGAGCTTTGCCAGGGCGCTCGGCTCGGCGATCGGGGAGGCGAAGCGCGGGCCGACGCGCAGCATGTGACGGCTGTCATTCCGGGGCGGCCGAAGGCCGAACCCGGAATCCAGAAGCACGCACCGACGTCTTGGCTGGATTCCGGGTTCGCGCTTTCAGCGCGCCCCGGAATGACGAAGCCCGATTTGTCGGAAATCGGGTGGTGCCCCGGCGGGGATCGGCTTAGATGGCGAACATGAGCACGATGACCCTGCCCCCTACACTGGCCCCCGAACCGGCCCTCGTCCCGCCCCTGGGCGGCACCGGGCCCCGCGCCCGCGCCGAGGGCGACTACGCGATCGTGCGCCGCGCCATCGCGCATATCCGCGGCAACTGGCGCGATCAGCCCGACATCGACACCATCGCGGAAGCCGCGGGGGTGACACCGGACGAGCTGCACCACCTGTTCCGCCGCTGGTGCGGCCTGACCCCGAAGGGGTTTTTGCAGGCCCTCACCCTCGAGCACGCCAGGAGCCTGTTGCGCGATTCGGCCTCCATCCTCGACGCCGCCTACGAGGTCGGGTTGTCGGGGCCAGGAAGGCTGCACGACCTGTTCGTCACCCACGAGGCCATGTCGCCGGGGGAATGGAAATCGGGCGGCGAGGGACTGACGCTGTCCTACGGATTCTTCCCGTCTCAGTTCGGTTTGGCGCTGGTGATCGCCACCGAGCGCGGCTTGTGCGGCCTCGCCTTCGCGGATGCCGGCGAGGAGGCCAAAGCCTTCGCCGACATGAAGAGCCGCTGGCCGCGCGCCCGCTTCGTCGAAGATGCCACGATCACGGCGCCGATCGCCCGGCGCATCTTCGATCCCGGCACCTGGCGCCCCGACCAGCCCCTCAAGGTCATCATGATCGGCACCGACTTCGAGGTGCGGGTATGGCAGACCCTTTTGAAGATCCCCATGGGCCACGCCTCGACCTATTCGGACATCGCCCGCAAGGTCGGCAATCCCAAGGCCGCCCGTGCGGTCGGCGCCGCCGTCGGCAAGAACCCGGTCTGCTTCGTGGTGCCGTGCCACCGCGTCATCGGCAAGTCGGGCGACCTCACCGGCTATCACTGGGGCCTGACCCGCAAGCGCGCCATCCTGGGCTGGGAAGCCGGACAGGTGGGCGGGGAGTAGACGACGTCACCACCACACATTCAGCGCAATCCCTCCCCCGCGCCTTTGCGCGGGGGAGGGATTGCGCCGAAGGCGTCGGGTGGGGGGGTTGTTGGCCCCGAATGTGTGATTGTCGCCGCATGACCCCACCCCCGCCCTTTGGGCGGACCCTCCCCTTTCAGGGGAGGGATGTTTACTGGGGCGCCCTGCACGATCCTGCACCAACACCCTGGTGCCGCTGACGCTGGCGGGACACGCCTCCCGGCCCGCACCGATTGACCCCCGGCCGGCAATCCCGCAAAACCGTTCGCATTCATGACCGATTGGCGCGCTATCAATTTAGGCCGCCGCCAACGGCGCGCGCGAACGGAAAGACATTCCACATGCAAACGAAACGTCCCGTGATGCTGGCGATCCTCGACGGCTGGGGATGGCGCGAGGAAAAGGCCGACAACGCCGTCCTGCAGGCCAGGAAGCCCAATTTCGATGCCCTGTGGGCGTCGTGCCCGCACGCGCTCCTGCGCACCTCCGGCAAGGATGTCGGCCTGCCCGACGGCCAGATGGGCAATTCCGAGGTCGGACATCTCAATATCGGCGCCGGCCGCGTCGTCATGCAGGACCTGCCGCGCATCACCGACGCCATCGCGTCCCACGAGATCGAAAAGATGCCGGCGCTCAATACCCTGATCGAGAAGCTGAAAGCCTCGGGCGGCACCTGCCACATGATGGGCCTCGTGTCCGATGGCGGCGTGCATTCGCACCAGGATCATGCCGCCGCGATCGCCCACATCCTCGCGAACGCCGGCATACCGACCGTCGTGCACGCCTTCACGGACGGCCGCGATACGCCGCCGCGCTCCGGCCAGCAGTTCCTCGCCCAATTCATGGCGGCGCTGCCCAAGAACGTACGGATCGCCACCGTCGACGGGCGCTACTACGCCATGGACCGCGACAAGCGCTGGGAGCGCGTCAAGAAGGCCTATGACGCCATTGTCGAGGGCGAGGGCGCGCAGTTCGCCGATCCGCTCGCCGTCGTCGCCGACGGCTACGCCAAGGACGTCACCGACGAATTCATCATCCCGGCCGCCATCGGCGGCTACAAGGGCATGCGGGACGGCGACGGCATCCTGGGCTTCAATTTCCGCGCCGACCGCATCCGCGAAATCCTCACCGCGATTCTCGATCCGGCCTTCGACGGCTTTGCGCGCAAGCGCCAGGTCAAGATCGCGGTCGCGGCCGGCCTGACCCAGTATTCGGAAGCGCTCGACAAGTTCCTGTTGACGATCTTTGCGCCCGAGAGCCTGTTGAACGGCATCGGCCAGGTGACTGCCGACGCCGGGCGCACGCAGCTGCGCATGGCGGAAACCGAAAAATATCCGCACGTCACCTACTTCTTCAATGGCGGCGAGGAGAAGCAGTATGCGGGCGAGGATCGCATCATGGTGCCCTCGCCCAAGGTCGCGACCTACGACCTGCAGCCGGAAATGTCGGCGCCGGAACTCACCGACAAGGCGGTCGCGGCGATCAACTCCGGCAAATACGACCTGATCGTCCTGAACTTCGCCAATCCGGACATGGTCGGCCACACCGGCAGCCTTCCGGCCGCCATCAAGGCAGTGGAAACCGTCGATACCGGGCTCGGCCGCATCGCCGAAGCGGTGAAGAAACAGGGCGGCGCGCTGCTGTTCACCGCCGACCACGGCAACTGCGAACTCCTGAAGGACCCGGTCACCGGCGGGCCGCACACGGCCCACACCACCAATCCGGTGCCGCTGGTGCTCATGGGCGGCGGCGACGTCACGCTGGCCGACGGCGGCCGCCTCGCTGACCTCGCCCCGACGCTTCTGGAGCTGATGGAATTGCCGCAGCCGAAGGAGATGACCGGCAAGTCGCTCATCCGGAAGAAGGCGTAAGGACGGATAGTCCGCGGGCCTTCGTCACCAAGCCTTCGTCATGGCCGGGCTTGTCCCGGCCATCCACGTCTTTGATGACGCCCGCTGAAGGAAGGCGTGAATGCCCGGCACGAGGCCGGGCATGACAACGCCATGCCTCACGGCACCTTGAACTTGAAGCTCGGATGGCAATCCGCGCACAGGCTTTCCGACGGCTTGTGCTGATGGTGGCAGGAATTGCAGTCCGCCTCGGTGCCGAAGTGGCGCGAGTCGTGCGGATTGGTCGGCTTCACGCTCGCGGTGCGCTTCGCCACCGCAGCGCCGTCGCCGTGGCAGGTCAGGCACTTGTCCATGGCGACCGGCTGCGGCTTTTTGGGATTGGCGTGACAGTTCTCGCATTTGACGCCCTTGGCGGCGTGCTTGTCCATCGCCACCACCGGTGTCGATGCCGCCGGCTTGGATTTCTGGGCCGCCATGGCTCCGGCGCCGACACTGACGGCGGCGAAAAGGAGCATCAGGAAGAAGAAGAAACTCTTTCGCATTTTTAGTCTCCACACACCGACGGTGTTGAGGAGCCGCCCAATATCTTTCGACATCACATCCCTTAGGGGCGGCGGCTCCGATCGAATTCGTTCTTGCGTCGAGCCCGGAGCGGCACTCCGACAAGCGCCGTCGAAGCCATCGCTCCGGGCATGTCCTGTGCACCTCAGAGCTTCGCCACCTGCCGGCCGGCCAGATAGCCGAAGGTGTAGCAGCGCCCGAGCGACATGCCGAAAACGGTGAGCGGATAGTCGACGCCGCCGTAGAAACCGCCACCGAGATTGCCGACCACCCACAAGCCCTTGATCACCTTGCCTTCAGCGTCGAGGGCGCGATGGCTCTCGTCGACGAGCATGCCGGAACAGATCGCCGACACGCGCACACGCCGATGGATGCCGTAGAACGGCGGCTTCTCCACCGGGATGAGATACTTCGCCGGCTTGCCGAAGTCGGTGTCCTGGCCGGAGGCGACGATCTCGTTGTAGCGCTTGACGCTCGCCACGAAGGTTGCGGTGTCGAGGATCTCGAGCTTCTTCGCGAGTTCCTCGAGCGTGTCGGCAACGTGGGTATTGATCTGCGATTCGAACACGCCCTTCTTCGGTCCCGGCACGTCGGGCATATAGTTCTTCAACTCCTCGGGCGAAAAGAGCCGACCCGGCCAGCCGGTGGCCTTGGTCATGTAGTCGGAATCGAAGATCTGCGAGTAATGCCCGGCGTTCTTGGCATCGCGCAGATAATTGTTGAGGAGCGACATCTCGACGATTTCGTTGACGAACCGCTTGCCTTCGCGGTTCACCGCCAGGAACGGCATGTCGCACATCAGCGCCGGGCCGGCGTCGAAGTCATGCAGCATTTTGGTGTGGCCGATCGGTTCGATGACGCCGCCGGCCCAATAGATCATGTTGAAGCCGTCGCCGGTCTTGCCGATCTGCTTGCGGCCCATGTATTTCAGATCGGGGATGAAATAGTCCGACATGGCCTTGTTGTTCTGATAGTCGCCGGTGGCCATGATGACGCCCTTGCGGGCGATGAATTTTATGAACTTACCGTCCTTGCCCTTGCCGATGACGCCGGTGACCTCGCCGCTGGCGTTCTGCACCAGCTGGTCGGCCGGCATGTTGTAGAAGAATTTGACGCCGGCTTTTTCGGCGGTGATCGCCAGATGGCGCATGCCGTCGCCGGTGGTGTACGGCTTCGGCCCGAAGAACGAGGTGACGAAGTCGAGATTGTAGCCGCCGAACTTGACGATGGCACCCTGCTGCAGGTTGCCCTGGTCGATCACTGGCGAACCGCCCTGCTTGGCGCGGTCGATGACCCAGTGGACGGCCTCGCCGGAATTGTAGGCCCATTGCCGGATGAGGGCGGGATTGCAGCGGTGATTGCTGTCGGCGACGATGCGCGCGCACAGCGCCTCGACGCCGGCCTTGTCGCTCTTGCCGAGGTTGATACCGGTGCCGGAATTGCCCTGAGAGAGTGCGAACGGCGCCTTCTGAACGACGGCGACGGTGGCGCCGTTCTCACGGGCCGACAACGCCGCGGTCACGCCCGCGGCGCCGGCACCGACCACCACCACGTCGAAGGTCAGCGTCTCCTTGACGTCCTTGTCGGCGACCGGAACAGGCTTTTTCAGGAAGGAAAGCGTCGCCGCGCCATCGGAGCTCTTGCCGAAGACGTCGGCCGCCGGCTTCGCGGCTAGCGCGTCACCGCCCGCTCCCAGTACGCTGGCGCCCACGGCTCCTGCCGCGACGCCCGACAGCAGGCTGCGCCGTGACAGTCCCTTGTCGAGAACGGTCCTGGTGTACGAATCCATTTCCTGGCCTTCCCGCGAATTTCCTTTGCTCATGATCTCCCCTTTCGTGCGCACGCTCGTTTTCGGTCACGCATTCGTCGCTCAACCACGCCGTCCTTCGACGTCCGCACGCCGCCGACGAAGCTCGAAACTGCACATTCGCCAGATCTCGCCAGGCATCCGGCGCATGGCACGCAAAGCACCGGTCCCGGCATGATCAGACCGCACACATGCTCTCCACCGACAAAAGGACGCGCGCGGTAGGTTCTTCGCCTGCCGGGTAGCCGCGAAGCCGAACAGCGTCGCTCGTGCGACCAGTGGCGCCAGGTGAACTCGACGACTTCGGTGTTGAACTTCATGACGTTCGCGGAAGCGCACGAGCAGCAGCATTGTGCAAGACACCGATGTGTTGCAGGAAACCGGTGATTCAAAAATCGTCCTTTTTCCGTTGAACCGATCGGAATTTCCGAACTTGCCGCGTGGCGCGGGCAAAATAAGATCGTGTTTGCCGCATCCCTTCGTCGGTATTTCCGAATACCTCATCGTATATACTTGCGACAAAGAGGCGCAAAACTCTCATCAGTATACGGGATACGTACTTGACCGCTTGATATCCTGATTTTCGGGATAATTATGAAAATGCTCCGCGCAATATTTGCGCATTTTGGAGGCTGAAATGAACGAAGACATTGCCGGCATGTCGAACGACATGGACGTGCACACGACCGCGCAGCGAGACGGCATCTCGCGCCGCGGCCTGTTGAGCCACACCGCGGCGGGAGCGATCAGCGCCGGCGCGCTGGGACTGGCCGCAACGGCGGAGGCCGCCACTCCGGCCGCCCCGAAGGAGGCCGCGAAGAAGACAATGGATCTGTCCGTCTTCAAGAAACTCAATTACGAGCGCCCGCCTGTCGGCGTGAAATTCCTCCTGACCAAGCCGGAAGGGCTCAGGAAACTCGATGAGAAGGTCGCCTTCTGCGAGATGTTGAAGGTCGCGCAAGTTTCTCCGCCGTTCTATGCCACGGTCGACAACCACGAATGCGCGGCAGGTGCCATCCTGTTGGGGATGTCGCCGACGAACCCGGTTTTCGAGGCCGGCTATGTGGGACCGAAGCTGGGCGTTTACGAAGACGCGCGCGCAAACCGCAGAATCTACGACAACGTGTCGAGGCTGGAACACGGGACCGTCAATTACATCGCCTACTCGTCCCTCGATAAGCTCAACTTCGATCCCGATCTGCTGATTCTCATGGGCACGGCCAGCCAGGCGGAGATCGTGCTGAGGGCTGCGGGCTACAGGACAGGATTCACGTGGAACGCCAAGGGGACCTTGGTGCTCGGCTGCGCCTGGCTGTACACGTATCCGTACGTCAAGGGCGAAATCAACATGATGGTGACGGGCCTGCATCACGGCATGAGAGCAAGGCAGTTGTTTCCGGAAGGCCAGATCATGCTGTCGCTGCCGTTCAATGTCCTGCCGAGCGTCGTCGACAATCTGTCCGTGATGGAATGGGACCTGCCGCAGTATCATTGGGGCAAGGAAGCGCACCTCAAACGGATGAAGGATATCGCGGCCGAGGTGAAGGCCGAGGTAGACAGGAAGTAGGCCGTCGAGACCAACCGGCTTTGCCGAGAGGTGACCGACGGACAGCGCCGTCCGCAGTGAGCAGCCGTCGTGCAGCCCGCTGCGGAGGCGGTGCGAGCGATCGCCTCTCGGATTTGTTGCTCGTGCCTCGTCCCGGGGACGCCGGCGACGCGATCTGGCGGCAATTCCACCAAGAGGACGGTCGGCAGCGGCACGCGCTCCGGTCACGATTGCGGCCGGTCCTTGAAGAGCTCGATACAAAAGTCGACGAACCCCTTGGTTCGACCCTGCAGATGGAGTTCGGACGGCCAGGCGAGAACGACGGAAAGCGGGGGTACCTGGTTGGCAATGGGACGCAGAACCAGCGGCAAGCCTTCGTAGGTCTGATTGTTGGCGAAACAATGGGCGAGAATCGCATATCCGAAGTCGCGGGCGACAAGAGCGCGGACCAGTTCGTAATTGGTCGTCCGGTAGGCGACGCGCGGCGTCAATCCCTGGCAGTAAAAAAGGTGAGGCGGCAGGCCGGGCTGGACATCGATCTGGATCAGGGGATCGTCGACCAGCAAGGCGAGGTCAAGGGGGCCGTTCATGGCGGCCAAACGGTGCCTGGGTGAAAGCAAGACATAGGGTTTGCAGACGAAGAGCTGCTGGCGTTTGATTTTCGGCCCGATCCCCAAGTCGTACATGACCGACATGTCGATTTCACCGTCGAGCATGGCTCGCTCGAGATCGTCCTGCGAATCCTCGACCAGGCCCAGCTTGAGATCGGGGTGACGACTTCGCAGGGACACGAGAACGTTCGGGATGACGAACGGCAGCAGCGAGGGAAAGCAACCGACCGTCAACTCTCCACTCACGCAATCGCCCGGCCCGCCGGCAAGCGCTTGGAACTCCTCCGCGTGACGCAGGAGCCGACGCGCTTCGGTCAACAGCCTTCGGCCGGACGCCGTCAGGGTGACGCCGCGCGCCTTGTGGCGAATGAACACGTCGACCTCGATGTCCTTTTCGAGGTCGGCCAGCGCCTCCGACAGCGCCGCAGGGGAGACGTTCAAGACGTGAGACGCCGCGCTGATGCTTCCCATCTCGGCCGTCGTCACGAAGAAACCGATCTTGCGCAAAGATACGCGAGGGGTTCGCACGTTCACCTCCGGATGGGAATTTCGCCAGCTTCACGTCAGAGATTTATCTTCGGACGAGTGGCCGAACCTTGCTCATGCTCACCTCCGCCCCGAGCGTGCGAAGTCCAGCTCACCTCAGCTCGGGACGGGTACCGGCAAGACACCGGCATGACTTGTGCCATCGTGAAAATGTCTTGGCTAACAATGCGGTGTCACGTTCAAGTCTCGCCGCCGAGACTCTCAGGAAGCATCTAGCTACCATCTTGACCGGTTTTCATACCTGATCGGGAACGGTCGGGTAACGGCCGAGCGAGATCCGCCGTCCACCACCGGCCCGAGCGTCGGCGTCACCGGCCGCGATTTTCCTTCTCGCGATAGAGCTTGAGCTTGCGATAGAGCGCGTTGCGGTACAGCCCGAGCTTTGTGGCGGTGACCCCGACGCGGCCGCCACACACCGTCAGCATGTACTTCACGTAATTCTCTTCGACGCGGCTCAGAACGTCCTTGAGCGGTCCGCCGATTTCGAAAAGGTGCAGGATATCGAGCGCGCCTGCGGCCGCGTCCGAACCGTCGCCGCCGGCAGGGTCGCGCGGCACGCGGTTCGATTTCGCGCACAGGATATGGCGCTCGACCTGAGAGCGCAGCTCGCGGGCGTTGCCCGGCCAGTCCCGATGGATGTAGGTGACAAGAACCGCCGGGTCGATTTCGATATTGCATTCGATCTTGGCGCAGATGTCGCGCCTGAATTTTTCCGCGAGCGCCAGGACGTCTTCCGGGCGCTCCCGCAGGGGCGGGATCGAAATCGACAGCACATTGAGCCGGAAGAACAAGTCGTTGCGGAACCGGCCGTCTCGCACCAAGGAGTCGAGATCCTTGTGGGTGGCGGCGATGATGCGCACGTCGGTCCTGCGCATGACGGTGCTGCCAAGCCGGCGATACTCGCCGGTGTCGAGGACACGCAAGAGCTTGGCCTGCACGGCCGGCGACAGGTCGGCGACCTCGTCGAGAAACAAGGTGCCGCCCTCGGCCGCCGCGAACAGGCCCGCATATCCGCCTGGACGCGCGCCCGTGAAGGCGCCGTGCTCGTATCCGAACAGTTCCGACTCGGCGAGCGTGTCCGGCAGGGCCGCAGCGTTGACGGGCACGAACGGCTTGTGGGCGCGCCGGCTGCGGGTGTGGATGAACTTCGCCACCACGTCTTTGCCGGAGCCGGTTTCGCCGGTGATGATCACCGGGCTGTCGCAATCGGCAACCGACACCGCCGTCATGATGACTTCGCGCATCGCCCGGCTTTCCGCCACCACAGCATCGCCATCGATGATGCCGCCGAAAAGGCGTTGCATGCGGCGCTGCCTCAAGTCGAGGTCCGAATCGGGCTTCTCGTTCGCCTTCTCGTATTCCTTGATCGGAATGCCGTTAATGACCGTGTACTGGACCCTGCCGTCGGCATCGAGAATGGGCGTGCCGCTGGCGACGTAAACGCCGCCCAGTCGCGTCGTCAGAATCCGCGATACGTACTGCTTCTTGCTCGTCGCCTCGTGGGCGACCGAAATGTCGTAGTACCCTTTCGTCAGGCATTCCTGGACGTTGGCGGTGAGAAACTCGTCGAGTGAGAGGCCGATGGAGATCGGTACCGCCGGATTGGACAACAGTACGTTGCCGGCTGGATCGGCCAGGAACAGCGGGTTCGGCAGCTTGTCCATGATCTGCCGCGTCCGCTTCCGGCCGTCGCGCGAGACCGCTTCCTCGAATAAGGCTGACATGGGTCCGATCCGCAACGGAGGTGCCGTAAAGTTCCGATTTCGAACTAGAACAATGCGCAAACATGTTCGGTGAAGCGGTCTGAACGACCAATACGGATTGTTACGGATCGGCCGCTCTGCGCTGATGGGTTGCACTTGTGGTGTGCAAATGAGGCGAGCAGAACCGTGCCGCCAATGCCGACCCGTCGGCCGGGCCGGACCGGCTCGGCCGATCCAGCCGGTCTGGCCGTCGCGTCTGAAAGCAGATTCCGCCGTTGACCCACGATGGTTAATCGGGTCTTAACCTCGCCGCCCCTAAGGTGCCGTCGAGGTAAACCCGGCGGCATCGAGCCGTCGAGCCCGATAGAATCATGAGCAGCGCCGTACGCGAACCGTCCCCACCTGAAGCCCGCAGCGTCGACACGCGCTCGCCTTTCGTGCGCGCCGCCGAGCTGTTGGCCGGCACGACGCCGAAGCGGTCGCCCATCAACCTGTCGGTGGGCGAGCCGCAGCACGCGGTGCCGCCGTTCGTGGGACCGATCATTGCCGCGAACCTCAAGGAATTCGGCCGTTATCCCGCCGGCAAGGGGACCGACACGTTCCGCCGCGCCGCCGCAAAGTGGCTGGAGCGCCGTTACGTGCTGCCCCGCGCGATCGATCCCGATGGCGAAGTCCTCGTCCTCAACGGCACACGCGAAGGTCTCTTCCTGGCCGCCATCGCGGCGCGCCGCTACGTGACGGCACGACGCGGACGGCCCGCGATCCTCATCCCCAACCCGTTCTACGCGGCCTATGCGGCCGGCGCCGGCGCCGCCGATTGCGAGACCGTCTATCTGCCGACCACCCGCAAGACCGGATTCCTGCCCGATCTCGATTCCCTCGACGAATCCCTCCTGGGGCGCACGATCGCGATCTATCTCGCCTCGCCGGCCAATCCCCAGGGAGCGGTCGCCGACCGCGCCTATCTGGAACGGCTCGTCGCGCTGGCGCGCCGGTTCGGTTTTCTGGTCTTCTGCGACGAGTGCTATTCGGAGATCTACACCCGCCTGCCGCCGCCCGGCATCCTCGCCGCGGTAGGGGCCGACTTCTCCAACGTGGTCGTGTTCCAGTCGCTGTCGAAGCGTTCGAACCTGCCGGGTCTGCGCGTCGGCTTCGCGGCCGGCGACCGCCACTTCCTGCAGAAGTTCCTCGACCTGCGCAACGTCGCCGCCCCGCAAGTGCCGGTGCCCAACCAGGAGGTCGGCGCGGCCGCCTACGGGGACGAAGACCACGTCGAAGAAAATCGCCGCCTCTACGGGATCAAGTTCGACCTCGCAGACCAGATCATCGGCAACCGCTACGGCTATCAGCGCCCGCCCGGCGGCTTCTTCCTGTGGCTCGATGTCGCCGCGGTCGGCGGCAGCGAGGAAGCCGCCGTCAAGCTGTGGCGCGACGGCGGCGTGCGTGTCCTGCCGGGGCGCTACATCGCCCGCGACCAGCAGGACGGCTTCAATCCCGGCGCCGACTATATCCGCGTCGCCATGGTGCACGACCAGGAAACCACCGCCGAGGCGCTGCATCGTATCGTCGAGATTCTGGGCTAACGAATGAACTGAAGGGAAACAGACGCGCGTGGCCATGCCGAGCCTCAATCGCGGTTTCGACGCCGATGACCTGCTGCCCGACGATCTCGGCGCGGCGGTGCGCCGGCGGCTGCGCGAGTTCGCCGGCCTTGCCCTGATCGGTTTTGTGGCGCTCGGCGCGTTGGCGCTCGCCACCTGGTCGGTCGGGGATCCGAGCTTCAGCCACGCCACCGGCACGGCGCCTAAAAATCTCCTCGGCACCGGAGGCGCCGCCGCCGCCGATCTGCTGATGCAGCTCTACGGCGTCGCCTGCGTGGCGGTACTGCTGCCGGTCGCGGTGTGGGGCTGGCGGATGTTCACCGACCGTCGCCTCGACCGCGTCAAGCTGCGGCTCGGCGTGTGGATCGTCGGCGCTTTCATCGCCGC
Source organism: Astrobacterium formosum (assembly GCA_030848545.1). GTDB lineage: Bacteria > Pseudomonadota > Alphaproteobacteria > Rhizobiales > Xanthobacteraceae > Astrobacterium > Astrobacterium formosum. The sequence continues at coordinate 372,897 of JAVDCA010000002.1, read as the reverse complement.
CGCCTTCGCGGCCTGCCTGTCCCGCAGCGCCGCCTGGCCGCTGCCGACCGGACTGGGCGGCGTCATCGGCGACACGCTTTTGCGCGGGCCGGCGTTCCTGGCCGGCGGCACGCTCTCCGGCCTGCCCCGCATGGTGATCGCCATCGTGCTCGGCGTCGCGGCGTTCGCGGCCGTCGGCGTCGCCTGCGGCATCGGGTTCTCGGCCCCCGACGACGACCAGGAGGCGGAGGAGGAAGAAAACGAGGACGACGCCGACAAGGAGGGGGCCGGACGCGGCTCCGTGTCGATTGGCTTCCTGGTGCACGCCTTCCTGAGCGCGAAGGCGCGGCTGCGGCTCGCGCTCGAGCGCCTGCTCGCTTTCCGAACCGCCGCACCGCGGCCGAGCGCCGAGCGCCACGAGCCGCGCTTCGCCGCCGATGCGCCATCCCTGCAGGCGAGCGAACCCGAAGACGACACGCAAGACGAAGAGATCGAAGAGGAAGAGGCACCGCGTCCCAAGGCCCGCAAGGCCAAGCCGGCGCGGCCGACGGCGCGCAAACTGAGCGGCTACGACCTGCCGGCGCTGACACTGCTCGGCGCCCCCAAGGCGACCGAACGCTCGGCGCCGTCCAACCAGGTCCTGGAAGAGAACGCCAACCAGCTCGAAAACGTCCTGGAGGATTTCGGCGTCCGCGGCGACATCATCAACGCCCATCCGGGCCCGGTCGTCACCCTCTACGAACTCGAGCCGGCGCCCGGCATCAAGTCGTCGCGGGTGATCGGGCTCGCCGACGACATCGCCCGCTCCATGAGCGCGGTGTCGGCGCGCGTCGCCGTCGTCCCCGGCCGCAACGTCATCGGCATCGAACTGCCCAACCTGACCCGCGAGAAGGTCTATCTGCGCGAACTCCTGGCGGCGCACGAATACACCGCCACGACGGCCAAGCTCGGTTTGTGCCTCGGCAAGACCATCGGGGGCGATCCCGTCATCGTCGACCTCGCCCGCATGCCGCATCTTTTGATCGCCGGCACCACCGGTTCGGGCAAGTCGGTCGCCATCAACACCATGATCCTCAGTCTCGTCTACAAGCACCGGCCCGACCAGTGCCGGCTGATCATGGTCGATCCGAAGATGCTCGAACTGTCCGTCTACGACGGCATCCCGCATCTCCTCACGCCCGTGGTCACCGACCCCAAGAAGGCGGTGGTGGCGCTCAAATGGGCGGTGCGCGAGATGGAGGACCGCTACAAGAAGATGTCCAAGCTCGGCGTGCGCAACATCGACGGCTACAATTCCCGCCTCGCCGACGCCAAGGCCAAGGGCGAGACGCTGTCGCGCACGGTGCACACCGGCTACGACAAGGAATCCGGCGAGGCCATCTACGAGACCGAGGAATTCGAGCTCGAACCCCTGCCCTATCTGGTCGTCGTGGTCGACGAGATGGCCGACCTCATGATGGTCGCCGGCAAGGACATCGAAGGCGCCATCCAGCGCCTCGCCCAGATGGCGCGCGCCGCCGGCATCCACGTCATCCTCGCCACCCAGCGTCCCTCGGTCGACGTCATCACCGGCACCATCAAGGCGAATTTCCCGACCCGCATCTCGTTCCAGGTCACCTCCAAGATCGACAGCCGCACGATCCTGGGCGAACAGGGCGCCGAGCAGCTCCTGGGCCAGGGTGACATGCTCTACATGGCCGGCGGCGGCCGCATCAGCCGCGTGCACGGGCCGTTCGTGTCCGACGACGAGGTCGAGAAGGTCGTCCGCCACCTCAAGACCCAAGGGGCGCCGCAGTATCTCGAAGAGGTCACGGCCGACCAGGAGGAGGGCGAGGACGGGGCCGTGTTCGATTCGACCGGCATGGGCCAGTCCGGCGACGCCAACGACCTCTACAATCAGGCCGTCCAGGTGGTGGTGCGCGACCGCAAGGCGTCGACGAGCTATATCCAGCGCCGCCTGCAGATCGGCTACAACCGGGCGGCCTCGCTGATGGAGCGCATGGAAGACGAGGGCATCGTCGGCCAGCCCAATCACGCGGGAAAACGCGAAATCCTGGTCGGCGAAGAAGCCGAAAAGCCGTTTTGATCCGGGATAGGCCAGTGCATCAGGGTCGCGAAATCGCCACATGGGGCGGGCAGTTTCCTGCTCTCCCACGATCGGCGCGCAGTGAACGAAACGTTGGAACGGCGGAGGCTTGAGGCATGCGGACGACGGGTCTGACGGCGATCGTGGTGATGTTGTGCATGGGTGCCGGTCTGGCGGCGCCGGCGCAGACCGTGCCGCTGCCGGTGCCGGCGCCCAAGCGGAGCCAGCAGACGGTCCAGGCACAGAACTCGGTTCCACGACCGGCGGCGCCTGTTCCGGCCCTGCCCATGCCGCTCGGGCCGGCCGTCTCGCCGGTCGTCAATACGGTCAAGCCCGGCGACGCCATCGCGTTCGACGCCAACCAGCGCGCCATGGTGGACCGCGTCAGCACTTACCTCTCGGGCGTCCAGACCCTGGTAGGCGATTTCGTCCAGGTCGGGCCGGACGGCCGGCGCACCGAGGGCAGTTTCTACATGCAGAAGCCCGGCAAGGTGCGTTTCGAATACAACCCGCCCACCCCCATCGACGTCATCGCCGACGGTGACGCCGTAGTGGTGCGCGACCGCAATCTGGCCACCCAGGACCTCTATCCGCTGTCGCAGACGCCGCTGCGCTTCCTGCTCGCCGGCCGCATCGATCTCCTCAAGGAGACCAATGTGATCTCGGTGTCGGCCGACGACGTCTTCGTCACCGTGGTGATCGAGGAAAAGCAGATGATCGTCGGCACCCATCGGTTGATGATGATGTTCGCCGCCAAGGATCTGCAGCTCAAGCAGTGGACCGTGACGGACCCGCAGGGCTACGACACCACCGTCGCGGTCTACAACCTGGACTCGACCAAAAAGCCCGATCCCAGCATGTTCAAGATCAATTACGAGCGGATGCTGCAGTAGGCTCGGTTGAGTGGCACCGAACCCCGCAATCGGCAGCCTGTCTCAACGCCCTTGACCTCCTCGCCCCAGAGGCGAATAAATCGACGGTCTCCGCTCCCGAGCGGTACCGCCCGCGCTTCGCCGGCGTCCCCTCCTGCCACGCCCCTCTTGCCACGCCCCGATTCGCGGTTTTCAATGCGTCTCGTCGTCTCCACCTGGAACATCAATTCGGTACGCCTGCGGGCGAGCTTGGTCGCCAAGTTCCTGAAGAGCCAGCGTCCCGACGTGCTGTGCCTGCAGGAGACCAAGTGCCCGGACGACAAGTTTCCGTTCAAACCCTTCGAAAAGCTCGGCTATGAGCACGTCGCCCTCAACGGCCAGAAGGGTTATCACGGCGTCGCCATCATTTCCCGCCTGCCGTTCGATGCCGTCGAGACGAAGTCCTTCTGCGGCAAGTCCGACTGCCGCCACGTGGCGGTGACGTTCGGCGAAACGGCCGGCTTGGCGGAACCCGCGAAGCTGCACAACTTCTATGTGCCGGCCGGCGGCGACGAGCCGGACCCCGACACCAATCCGAAATTCGCCCACAAGCTCGCTTTCCTGGACGAGATGCGGGAGGCCGCCGAGCTTCGACCCGCGAACGGCGCCCGCGCGATCCTGGTCGGCGACCTCAACGTCGCCCCGCTCGAACACGACGTGTGGAGCCACAAACAGATGCTCAAGGTGGTGTCACACACCCCGGTGGAGTGCGAAAAACTGGTCGCCGCCCGTGACGCCGGCGGCTGGTTCGACGCCATGCGCAAGTTCGTGCCGGAGACCGAGAAGCTCTTCACCTGGTGGAGCTACCGGGCGATGGACTGGGAGGCTTCCAACCGCGGCCGCCGTCTCGACCATGTGTGGGTGTCGCCGGCACTCGCCGACCGCGTCAACCGCATGACCGTGACCCGCGAGGCGCGCTCATGGACGCGGCCTTCCGACCACGTCCCCGTGACGGTGGCGATCGAGACGTGAGGCTTGTGGACATTCCGGGGCGGCCGAAGGCCGAGCCCGGAATCCAGCCACAAATTCGGTGCGCGCGGCTGGATTCCGGGTTCGCGCTTCGCGCGCCCCGGAATGACCGACCGTAATTTCGCAGAACAAACCTACTGCCCGCCCTGTTCGAGCGCCTCGCGCACCGCGACGATGTCGCGGGCCGTCTGTTCGGCGCGGCGGGCGAAGTGGTCGCGCAGGCGCTGGGCGGCATCCGGAAAACCGTCCAGCATCTTGAGAAACAGGCTGCGCGGGATGCGCATCACCATGGAGGGCTCCAGCGCGGTGGCGGTGACGGGTCGCAGCGTCTCGGTCAACAGCGCCGATTCGCCGAGCAGCGTGCCGCGCGGGACCGTGACGCGCTCCGTGTCGCTCTCCATCGAGTCGAGCTCCAGTGCGAACGAGCCTTCCTGGATCAGGTAACCCGCATCGGCGATCTCGCCGACGGAAAACAGGATCTCGCCCTTGTGGACGTATCGGCTCTCGGTCCCGATGGCGATGATGCGCAGGGCCTGTGGACCCAGTAGGGCGAAGATCGGCACGCGTTCCAGGACGGCGATATCGTCTTCGATCGTCATGATGTTCGACCACGACGCCTGCTTGCAGGACGCCTGCTTGCAAGACGCTTGCTTGCAAGACGCTTGCTTGCAAGACACTTGCATGAACCGGCGCCCGCCCACAGGGCGATCATCATGGCACCAGCTTGTAGCCGCCCGCCTCGGTGACCAGGATGGCCGGATTGGCGGCGTCCTTCTCGACCTTCTGGCGCAGCCGGTAGATGTGGGTCTCGAGCGTGTGGGTGGTGACGCCGGAATTATAACCCCACACTTCCTGCAGCAGAACTTCCCGCGACACCGGCTTCTGGCCGGCACGGTAGAGATAACGCAGGATGGCGGTTTCCTTTTCGGTCAGCCGCACCTTGTTGCCCTTGGCGCCCATCAGGATCTTCGACGACGGCCGGAAACTATAGGGCCCGATGGTGAACACCGCGTCCTCGCTCGCCTCGTGCTGGCGCAGCTGGGCACGGATGCGGGCGAGCAGCACGGCGAAGCGGAACGGCTTGACCACATAGTCGTTGGCGCCGGACTCCAACCCCAGGATGGTGTCGGAATCGGTGTCGTGCCCGGTCAGCATGATGACCGGCGCCTTGAAGCCGCCCTTGCGCAGCATGCGCACGGCCTCGCGGCCGTCGATATCGGGCAGGCCCACATCCATGATGACGAGGTCGATGTTGCCGCCCTTGGCGGCCTGCACGCCTTTGGTGCCCGAGTCGGCGGCGATCGCCTCGAACTCCTCATGCAGCGACAATTGTTCGACCAGCGCTTCACGCAATTCGGTGTCGTCGTCCACGATCAGGATCTGGCGGGCGTTCGGCATCGCTCTCTCTAGTGCCCCCTCTGCAACCGGGTGGCGACGCGATCGGCGCCGCCGGTAAACCCCAATTCAGGCGGCGTTGCGCGAAATAGACCATGCGGGGCAAAAAGAGCAAGCCAAAGAGCATACTGGCGGGCCCGTCGGCCGGCCGACAGAGCCCTAACCCCGGGAAAAGAGATGCACGCCACCTTGACCTCGATCCGCGTCGGCCGCCGGCCGGGCCGCCCCCGCCAGGGCTGGCTCGTGGCCGGAAGTTGCCGCATTCCGGTGGCGTTGGGCCGCGGCAGCATCAAGGCCGACAAGCGGGAGGGGGACGGCGCGACACCCGCCGGCTGTTTCCGGCCGGTGCGGCTGTGGTGGCGCCCCGATCGCGGCCCGCGGCCGCAAAGCCTGTTGCCGGTCCGTCCCATCCGGGACGACGACGCCTGGTGCGAGGACCCGCACGACCGGCGCTACAACCGGCCGTTCCGGCGCGGCCGCAACGGCAGCGGCGACCGGTTGTGGCGGGACGACCGGCTTTACGATCTCATCGTGGAAATCGACCACAATTCCCGCCCGCGGGTCGCCGGCCGCGGCAGCGCCGTATTCCTGCATGTGGCGCGGCCCGGCTTCGCCCCCACGGCCGGCTGCGTCGCCATGACGCCGGATCGGTTGCGATGGCTGGTCGCCCGCCTCGGGCCAAGAACGAGAATATTAATTCATTAGTTTCCAGGCGCTTTCGCCGGCCGGGCGCCGAAAATGGCTGTGCCGACCCGCACATGGGTGGCGCCGAAGCGAATCGCTTCGGCAAAGTCGTCGCTCATGCCCATGGACAGGGTTTTGAGGCCATTGCGAGCCGCGATCTTGGCGGTCAAGGCGAAGTGGGGCGCCGGCGCCTCATCGACCGGTGGAATGCACATCAGCCCCTCCACCACGAGGCCGTGGCGGTCCCTGACCGCTGCCAGAAAGGCATCCACATCCGTGGCCAGCACGCCAGCCTTCTGGGGCTCGGCGCCGGTATTGACCTCGACCAGGAGGCGGGGACAACGGCGGCCGCCGCTTTTCGCCACCGCCTTGGCGAGTTCGGCGGCGAGTGACATGCGGTCAAGGGAATGAATGACGTCGAACAATTCGACCGCATCGCGGGCCTTGTTGGACTGCAGCGGGCCGATCATGTGCAGTTCGAGCCCGGGATGGAGCGCCCTCAGGGGGGCCCATTTGGCTCTCGCCTCCTGGACCCGGTTCTCGCCGAACACGCTCTGGCCGGCGGCGATCACCGGCGCAATCATGTCGGTTGCAAACGTCTTCGAAACCGCCACCAGGGTGACCGTGGCGGGATCCCGGCGGGCCTCCCGACAGGCCGCCGCGATGGCGGCCTTGACCTCGCCCAGGGCTACAACTGCCGGCGCGGCGGATTCGGACACACTCATCGGCACACCAACTCCTTTATCCCCAATCATCAAATTTTAGCGTTCTTGCCAACCATCCCTTCACGGCCGGGAGGTACTCTATTCTCGGGATACGGGAAATTTCATGGATGCTCGCCAAACGACATCAGATCCGCCGGCGGCGCCAGCGCGTGGGCTGAGCATCCGGGCCAGGCTGATGCTGCTCGCCCTTCTGGCGGTGGTGCCATTGACCCTGGACCGGGTGCGGCAACTGGAAAACAGCCGTGTCGAGCGGCTCGAGACCGCCCACAACGAAGTGATCTCTCTGACGCGCCGGGCGGTCGAGAGCGAGAGCGAAATGATCAGCGCCACCCGTGCGGTGTTGCGCGTTGCGGCACGCCTCTACGAGTCGACCGCCGGCAAGCCGAACGACTGCGCGGCGGCATTCGTCGGCGTCGCCACCGACGTGCCCTGGATCGTCAGCCTCGTCGCAATCGGGCCCGACGACCGCGTCACCTGTTCGAACCTGGACGGGCTGATTGGCCTCGACGTGTCCGGCCGCGCCTTCGTCCAGAAGGTGCGCCAACAGGGTGGTTTTGTGCTCAGCGATCAGGTGGTCGACCGCGCCGGCGGGGCGCCGGCGGTGGTCGCCGCCCATCTCACCGCGAGCTCGCGTCCGCAAGGCACCGTCATCCTGGCCGCACGTATCGATCTGCGTTGGATCGGTCGCGCCAGCGGCGCCATCGCACGGCGCGCCGGTGCCGCCGCCGTGCTGCTTGACGGCCGGGGCACCGTGATGGCCGCCGTGCCGGGCCAGGAGGGAGGCATCGTCGGGACTCGATTCATAGATCCTTCGCTGCTGACGCACATGCAAAGCCAGGCCGAAGGCCAGACCGCGATCGCCTGGCTCGACGGCGTGCGCCGCATCGCGGCTTTCGCGCGCCTGCCGGGCACCGATTCGCTCGTCGTCATCGGCCTCGACGAGCGCGAAGTATTGAGCCGAATCGACCACGAAATCGGCATTGCCTACCTGCAGCTCGTCATGTTCGGGCTCCTGACCCTGCTCGCCGCATGGTTCGGCGGCGAGCAGCTCATCGTCGAGCCGATCCGCGCCCTGGCGCGAGTCGCAAGCCGCATCGGCCGCGGCGAACTCGACGCGCGGCCGAGCGGTCAGGTGTGGGCGGCCGAGTTCGCCCCGCTCGTCCATGCCCTCGCCGACATGGGGTGGCGGCTATCGGAGCGCGACCGCGAATTGCGCTCGGCCAATCGACATCTCGAAGCCCTCGCCTCCATCGACTGCCTGTCGGGGCTCGCCAACCGCAGAAGCTTCGATGCCCATCTGGAGGCGGAGTGGCAGCGTGCCGAGCTCACCGGCCGAGCCCTCGGCCTGATGATGATCGACGTCGACCACTTCAAGCTGTTCAACGACAACAACGGCCACGTGGAGGGCGACCGTTGCCTGCAGATGTTCGGCAGGCTTCTTGCCAATCTGGCGACCGGCGCCGACTTCGCGGCCCGCTACGGCGGCGAGGAATTCGCACTGCTGATGCCGGAAACGGACCTTGCGAACGCCATGCGGCTCGCCGAAAGGCTGCGCGCCGACGTCGCCGGGCTCGGGATCATCCACCGGACGGCGCCGGAAGGCATCGTCACCATCAGCGTCGGGGTCGCCTGCCTGGTGCCGGCGGCGGGAGAGCCGCCCCGCGTCCTCGTGGAAGCGGCCGACGCCGGCCTCTACGAGGCCAAGCGCTCCGGCCGCAACAAGGTCGCCGCCGAGGCACCGCCGCTGGTGCCGGAGGCCGGGAAATCCGTTTTGACCACCACCTGATCCGGCATTATCTGGCTGGAATGCACTTGCATTCCAACGGGCCTTGCCAACGGGCCTTGGGGGCGCCCCGCCTCCGTGTTTGGTCCAAGTCGCCAAACCGTTGACCCGCCAGCCGTGACGTGGCCTAGTCCGGCCGCCTGAACACGAAAAAAGCGCCGAAATTAAAATGTCCACCGACCGTTACAACGCCCGCGAGGCCGAGGCCCATTGGCAGAAGACCTGGGACGAGCGCGGCATCTTCGCGACACCCAACGCCGATTCCCGCCCGAAATACTATGTCCTTGAAATGTTCCCCTACCCGTCGGGGCGCATCCACATGGGCCATGTGCGCAACTACACCATGGGCGACGTGGTAGCTAGATACAAGCGCGCCGCCGGCTTCAACGTGCTGCACCCCATGGGCTGGGACGCCTTCGGGATGCCGGCCGAGAACGCCGCCATGGCCAACAAGGTCCACCCCAAGACGTGGACCTACGCCAACATCGCCACCATGAAGAAGCAGCTCCAGACCATGGGGCTGTCGCTTGACTGGAAGCGCGAGGTCGCGACCTGCGACCCGTCCTACTACAAACACCAGCAGAAGATGTTCCTGGACTTCCTGAAAGCCGGGCTGGTCGAGCGCAAGCAGTCGAAAGTGAACTGGGATCCGGTCGACATGACCGTGCTCGCCAACGAGCAGGTCATCGACGGCCGCGGCTGGCGGAGTGGCGCGCTCGTCGAGCAGCGCGACCTGACCCAGTGGTTCTTCAAGATCACCAAGTATTCCGAGGACCTCCTGAAGGCGATCGAGACTCTCGACCGCTGGCCGGAGAAGGTCCGGCTGATGCAGAAGAACTGGATCGGCCGCTCCGAAGGCCTGTTGGTGCGCTTCGTCCTCGATGCGAAGACGACGCCCAATGGCGAGGACGAACTGGAAATCTTCACCACCCGCCACGACACGTTGTTCGGTGCCAAGTTCCTGGCGATCGCGCCCGACCATCCGCTGGCGCGGGCAATGGCGGCGAAGAACCCGGCGCTCGCCGACTTCATCGCCCAGGCCAAGAAGGTCGGCACCGCCCAGGAGGCGATCGACAAGGCCGAGAAGCTCGGTTTCGACACCGGCATCCGCGCCGTCCACCCGTTCGACGCGACCTGGACGCTGCCGGTCTACGTGGCCAACTTCATCCTGATGGAGTACGGCACCGGCGCCATCTTCGGCTGCCCGGCGCACGACCAGCGCGACCTCGACTTCGTCAATAAATACGGCCTCGGCAACACGCCGGTCGTGTGCCCGCCCGACGTCGATCCCAAGGACTTCGTGATCACCGACACCGCCTATGACGGCGACGGCCGCATGATCAATTCGCGCTTCCTCGACGGCATGACGTTCGGCGAGGCCCAGGAAGAAGTGGCCAAGCGCCTCGAGTCACAGACCCGCGGCAACCGCCCGGTGGCGCAGCGCCAGGTCAATTACCGCCTGCGCGACTGGGGCATCTCGCGCCAGCGCTACTGGGGCTGCCCGATTCCCATCATCCACTGCGAAAAGTGCGGCGTCGTGCCGGCGCCCGAAAAGGACCTGCCGGTGGTGCTGCCCGACGATATCGAGTTCGACCGCCCCGGCAATCCGCTCGACCGCCATCCGACCTGGAAACACGTCGCCTGCCCGCAGTGCGGCTCCCCGGCGCGGCGCGAGACCGACACCATGGACACGTTCGTGGATTCGTCCTGGTACTACACGCGCTTCACTGACCCGTGGATCGAGACCGCACCTACCGACCGGCCGATGGCCGACAAATGGCTGCCGGTGGACCAGTATATCGGCGGCATCGAGCACGCGATCCTGCATCTCCTGTATTCGCGCTTCTTCACCCGCGCCATGAAGGCGACCGGCCATGTGGGCATCGACGAACCGTTCGCCGGCCTGTTCACGCAAGGCATGGTGGTGCACGAGACCTATCGCAAAGACAACGGCACCTGGGCGGCGCCCACGGAAATCAAGATCGAGGGTACGGGCGAGGCCCGCTGCGCCACCCTGATCGCGACCGGCGAACCGATCGAGATCGGCCCGATCGAGAAGATGTCGAAGTCGAAGCGCAACACGGTCGACCCCGACGACATCATCGCGGCCTACGGGGCCGACACCGCCCGCTGGTTCATGCTGTCGGATTCGCCCCCCGAGCGCGACGTCAACTGGACCGAGCAGGGCGTCCAGGGCGCCTGGCGGTTCGTCCAGCGCCTGTGGCGGCTCATCGGCGAAGCCGCCGAGATTGCCAAGACCGCACCGGCGGCGGCGCCGGCGAATTTCGGGGACGACGCCCTGGCAATCCGCAAGGCCGCCCACCGGGCGCTGGCCCGGGTCACGGGCGAGATCGAAAAGCTGCACTTCAACGTCTGCGTCGCCCACATCTATGAATTCGCCAATGCGTTGCAGGCGGCGCTGACGGAGGCCAAGGGGGGGGCGGCCAGCCGGCCCGACTTCACCCATGCGGTCAAGGAAGCGGCCGACATCCTGGTGGTCTTGTTCCACCCCATGATGCCGCACCTCGCCGAGGAATGCTGGGCGGCGCTGGGCCATGGCGGCCTGGTGGCCGAGGCGCCCTGGCCGGTCGTGGAGGCCGATCTCCTAGTCGAGGACACCATCGCGCTGCCGGTCCAGGTCAACGGCAAGAAGCGGGCTGATGTCGTGGTGCCACGCTCGGCCGGAAAAGACGAGATCGAGGCTGCCGTTCTGGCCCTGGATGCGGTAAAAAGGGCCCTCGACGGCAAGCCTCCCAAAAAGGTCATCGTCGTCCCGCAAAGGATCGTCAATGTGGTGGCTTGAGGCCAACGGGCATTCGACGCGAGAGTCGCAGCGGTTTCCGCGCGGTCCGGCCCTCCGGCGCGTGGCCGCCGTCGTGGTCGCCGCGGCCTTCCTGGGAGGCTGCTTCCAGCCCCTCTACGGCAACCGGACGGTGGGGGGCCAGTCGACCCTCCATGCCGAGCTCGCCCAGGTGGATGTGGCGCAGATCCCGGCCCCCAACGGCACCCCGGAATCACGCATCGCGGTCGAGTTGCGCAACAGCCTGGTGTTCGGGCTGACCGGCGGCGCCGGCGGCGCCCCGGCCACCCACCAGCTCAAGATCAGCATTACCTCCACCCGCCTGTCGGTGATCGTCGACATCCAGAGTTCCCGTCCCGACGTGGAGAATTTCGGCCTCAACGCCTCCTATCAGCTGGTCGAAATGAAGACCGGCAAGACCGTGTTGAGCGACACCACTTTCGCGCGGGTGTCCTACGACATTCCCGGGCAGGAGCAGCGCTTCGCCCGCAGCCGAGCCTTGCGCGACTCCGAGAATCGCGCCGCCAAGGTCATCGCCGACGCCATCCAGGCACGGCTGGCGTCGTATTTCATCGCCAAGACGTGACGGGTATTGCTCCGAGCTTTGAATTCGTCATGCCCGGGCTCGTCCCGGGCATCCACGTTTTCAGGGCCTGATGATAAGAAAGACGTGGATGGCCGGGACGAGCCCGGCCATGACGAGTCCTCATGGTCGCCATCAAACCCGCCGACATCGACGCCTTCGCGAACCGGCCCGATCCGGCGCGGCCGATCGTGCTCGTCTGCGGGCCCGACGCCGGTTTGGTGCGTGAGCGCGTCGATGCGATCGTGAAGTCCGCCGTCGACGATCCCGGCGATCCGTTCGCCTTCGCCCGCCTCGACGGCGACACCCTCGCCGACGAGCCGAGCCGTCTCGTCGAGGAGGCCCATACGGTGCCGCTGTTCGGCGGCCGGCGCGCCGTCTGGGTCAAGGCCGGCGCACGCAACTTCGCCGCCGCGGTCGAAATGCTGGTGGCGACGCCCCCGGGCGCCGACTGCCGGGTGGTGATCGAGGCCGGCGACCTCAAGAAGACCGCGCCGGTGCGCGCCATGTGCGAGAAGGCAGCCGCCGCCGCGGTGCTGGTCTGCTACGCCGACACCGAGCGCGACCTCGCCCGCCTCGTCGACGAGGAGATGCGCGCCGCCTCCCTTACCCTCGCGCCCGATGCCCGCGCGCTCCTGATCTCGCTTCTCGGCGGCGACCGCCGCGCCTCGCGCAGCGAACTGCAGAAGCTCGCCCTCTATGTGGGCGACAACGGCCGTGTCGAAGCCGACGATGTGCTGGCGGTGTCGGCGGACGCTTCCGCGCTCGCCCTCGACGCCCTGGTGGACGCAGCCTTCGCGGGCAAGCCGGCCGACGTCGAAACCCAGTTTTCCAAGGCTCGCGCCGCCGGCACGTACCCGGGCGCCATCGTCAGCGCGGCGCTGCGCCAGGCGCTGCAGCTCCACAAGGCACGACTCGGCATCGACTCAGGCGGCAATATGGAGCGGGCCATGTATGCGTTCGTGCCGCCCGTGCACTTCCGCCGCAAGCCGCTGGTCGAAGCGGCCCTGTCCGGCTGGACGAGCGTGCGGCTCGAGCGCGTGATCACCCAGCTGGCCGATGCCATGCTCGACACCCGCCGCCGCGCCAGCCTCGCCGAGGCCATCACGGAGCGGGCCATGTTGTCGATCGCCCAGCAGGCGCGCAAACGCGGATAGGGAGCGGGCCACCACGAAGATCGCCCGCGGCGTCATTTCGGCCGGCGCACGGCCATCACCTTGCCGCTGTCGCCACCCCCGCAGAAGAAGCGATCGCCGGCGCATTCGAGACCGGAGAGGCCGACGCCGGACGGCATGTCGAGACGCTCCAGGACTTTGCCGGTCGCGGGATCGAGGTGTGCCAGGCCGCTCTCGTCACCTTCCCGGGTGCCGTGCCAGAGCTCGCCGTCCACCCAGGTGACGCCGGTGACGAAGCGATCGCATGCGATGGTGCGCAGGATCGCGCCGGTGTCGGGATCGATCTGGTGGATCTTGCGATCGCGATACTGCCCGACCCACAGCGTCCCTTCGGCCCAGGCGAGGCCGGAATCGCCACCGCCGCCCGGCGCCGGGATTGTGGCGAGCACCCGGCCGGTGCTTGGATCGATCTTCTGGATACGCTGTTCGGCGATCTGGAACAGATGCCGGCCGTCGAAGGCCGTACCGGCATGGGCCGGGACCTCGATTTCACGGACAATCGTTCCGGCTTCCGGATCGAGGGCGTTGAGCTTGTCGCCGGAGGCGAACCAGACGTGCCGACCGTCGAAGGTGAGACCATGCACCTGGTCGACGCCGGGGAACAGGCCATATTCGCGGATGATTTCGGCTGCTTGCTGTTTCATGGGGGCGATCCTCGTCGTTGCGATGACGAAACCCTAATCGCCCGGCAGTGGCGCCGGGAGTAACAAGGTCGTCGTGAAACCCGGCACCGGCGGCGTCATCCAGCGGCGCGCGCGGCCGCGGCCGACCGACTGCACCCTGCCGGCCGCCGCGAGCGCGTCGAGCGAGCGCTGCACGGTGCGCTGGCTCCTGTCGAGCGCCAGCGCCAAAGCCGAGCTCGACCACGACTCGCCGTCGGCGAGCAGGGCCAGCACCGCTGCATGCTCTCCCTCGATCGGCCGCGCCAGCACGACGACGTCGGCGCGGCGCACCGTGAGTGCAAACCCGCGTGCGGTGGCGTCGACCTCGGCGAGCATTCGCAGTGCCCGGCGCAGCCGTCCGACTTCGACCCGCAGCCGGGCGCGATGGGATTCGTCCACGTGCTTCGCCCGAAACGCGCGCGCCAGCAGCACCGCCCTCGGCACGTCGCCGGGCCAAGCTTCGGCGAGCGCACGCGCGAGCCCGAACAGGACCGGCCGCCGCGCCAGCGAAATCACCGTGGCGCCCTTGCGCACCAGGTGACGGCAGGCGTCGATGACGAGCGCCTGCGACGCCAGCAGCGCCTCGACCTCGTCGAGCCGCAGGACGCGCTCCTCGCCGTGCGCGATCAGGCGCGCCGCCGGCGCGGCGAGCAGTTGCGCGGTGTTTTCGATCTCCGCGGTCAGCGCCGGAATGGCGGCGCGGTGCGCCGCGGCAGCCGCCCGTGCGAGCGCGGCACCCGCGGCTCGCGTATGCAGGCGCCGGATCGCGATTCCCGCCGCCGCCAATTCGCCCGTCGCCGTCAACGCCGGCGGCAGGGATGCGAGGTCGAGGCCGGCGAGCTTGCGTTCCGCCTCGTCGAGACGACCCATCAGCAGCGAACGCCGGATGTCGATATGCGCCGCATGGGCGGCGTTGGCGCGGTCGCCGTGCCGTTCCAGCACCGTCCGCGCCGCCGCGAGCGTCCTTGCGGGCCAGCCGAGATCGCGCGACGCGAGTGCGATCTCGGCTTCCGCGACGACGCATCGCGCCCTCGCCACCGCTTCCCGGGCCCCGAAAGCGCGCGCGGCGCGGCGCACCAGCGCCCGGGCGCGCTCCAGGTCGCCGAGCTGCGCCATGGCGATGCCGCGCAACGCCAGCGCCGGCGCATCCTCGCGCAGCGCGACCCGGTTCAACGCGCCGATCGGATCACCTCCGGCGAGCGCGCGGGCGGCCGCCGTAATCAGCGAGTCCATGGAAATCGCGCCACACTTGTCACTCCCACGGCCCGATCCCCTCGGCCTAGGTCTGGTTCATTGGTGACGTTGAACCCGAGGAGAGAGAACATATGCCCGACATCCTGCACCGGGTTGGCATCAAGGCGTCAGTGGGTGACGTTTTCAAGGCCGTGGCTCTTCGCGACGGCCTTGCGGGCTGGTGGACGACCGACACGCGCGGCGACGGCAAGGTCGGCAGCGTGATCCAGTTCCGTTTCGAGCCGCGCGGCTTCTTCGACATGAAGGTGATCGAGAGCGATCCCGGCCGGCGCGTCCTCTGGGAGGTGGTCGACGGGCCGGCGGAATGGATCGGCACCAAGGTGAGCTTCGATCTTCACACCGACGGCGAATGGACCATCGTGCTGTTTACTCACGCGGGCTGGAAGGAGCCGATCGAATTCATGCACCATTGCGGCACCAAATGGGCGATTTTCCTCATGAGCCTGAAATCGCTCGTGGAGACCGGCATCGGCAAACCTTATCCGGACGACGTCAAGATCGACAACTGGAATTAGGGCGGTTCCGATGAAGCGGCCCGGGCCTCATCGCAGAAAATGCGAGAATGCAAATGCCTGGAGCCCTCCCCGGTTCTTCAAAACCGGGGAGGTTTTTATCGATTCGCTGCATCTTTGATACGGGGAGTGGGCACAGGCGCCGAACGCTCCGTGCCCACCGCATTCCGACCGCTTCGCTTACGCTCTACTGCGCTGCACCGATCATCTGTTCCGGCAGCCAGGTGATGATCTGCGGGAAGACGGTGAACAGGACCAGCGCGAACATGATGATGATCACGAAGGGAATGACGCCCTTGATGATATCCGCCATGGTCAGGCCGACTTCCTTCGGGGCGGTGCCCTTGAGAACGAAGATCGACATCGCCATCGGCGGCGTCTGGAAGGCCATCTGCAGGTTGATGCACACCATCATGCCGGCCCACAGCGGGTTGAATCCCAGCTCGACGAAGATGGGTGAGAAGATCGGCACGATGATGAAGACGATGCCGATCCATTCGATGAACATGCCGAGCATGAACACGATGAGCATGATGGTGGCGAATGACGCCCACTTGCCGCCGGGCACCGAGAGGATCATGTCGGACACCACGTCGCCGGCGCCGGCGTTCATGAAGATGCCGACATAGGCGTAGCAGAGCGCCGCGATCATGACCACGAAGGTGCTTACCTTCAGGGTGTCGATGCAGGCTGTCTTGATCAGGTCCCAACTGAACTTGCGATAGGCGACGGCGAGCAGGAGAGACGCCGTGCAGCCGACCGCCGCCGCCTCGGTGGGCGGCGAGATGCCGGAGAAAATCGTTCCCAATACGGCGATCATCAACGCCACCGGCGGCACCAGCGACCACAAGAGGCTGATCAGTTTGGCAGTGGTGAACTCGGGCATCTCATCGACCGGAATCGGCGGGCCGAGCTTGGGATTCACGTAGCAGCGGACGCTCACATAGGAGATGTAGAGGGCCGACAGGATGAGGCCGGGAAACACCGCGCCCATGAACATCTGGCCGATGGAGAGACCGGCCTGTGGCGCATAGACCACCAGCATGATCGAGGGCGGGATCAGGATGCCGAGCGTACCGGTCGCCACGATGGCACCGGCCGCGAGCGACTTGTCGTAGCCGCGGCTGACCATGGGGGCGAGCGCGATCAGGGACAGGATCGTCACCGATGCCGCGATCACGCCGAGGCAGGCGGCCAGGATGGTGCCGAAGATGATGGTGACGATCAAGAGCCCGCCACGCACCCGCCCGAGCGCCTCGTACAGGTTCTGGTAGAGATCCCTGGTGATGCCCGAGTGCTGTAGCACCACCCCCATGAAGGTGAACAGCGGCACCGCGAGATATGGGTAGTTCAGCGACAGGTCGTAGAAGCGGGAGTAGAGGATGTGGAAGGTGGTGTTGGGTCCGAACACCGCGAAGCCGACCATGAACGCCACCGATCCGATCACGAACGCGATCGGATAGCCGGTGAGGACGAGAAAAAAGACGCCGCCGAGCATCAGGAGCGCGACGATTTCCGGGCTGAGGTCAATCAAGGCGTTCCCCCCGCAAGACGAAGTGGATGTCACGGATGAACTTGGCCGTCGCCTGCAGGACGAGCAGCAAGAGGCCGAGGGCGAACACCGTGCGGTAAGGACCCGACGGCGGATACCAGAAGCTGTTGAACATGACTTCGTCGATCATCCAGGCCCGGATCGCCCAGGACACGGCCATGTAGAACATCACGCCCATGAGCGGAAAGAAGAACAGGAGCGCGCAGACGACGTCCGTGATCGCCTGCCCGCGCGGGGAGAGATGGCTGTAGATGAGGTCGACGCGGGTATGTGCGTTGTGCAGATAGGCGTAGGACGCCCCCAGGAGGTAGGTCACGCCGCCGGCCATGCACAGGGTGTCGTAGGCCCAGATGGTCGGGGCGTTGAAGAATTGGCGCGACACGGTCTCGTAGGTTCCGACCAGGACGAGCAGAAGGGCGGCCCATTTTCCGATCTGGCCCGACCATTCGCTCAAGCGGTCGATCTGTTTCAGGATGTTCGTCAGCACAGGCATGCCTAGCTCCTCGCAGGTCCAACACGGACGGCATGGATCCGTCCGATGCCGCCGCGTTCGTCATTGCGAGCGAAGCGAAGCAATCCAGTCGTCACCGTGACCCTGGATTGCCTCGTCGCTTCGCTCCTCGCAATGACGTGGGGTTACTTACTCATCGCGTAATCTTTGCCGAACTTGGTCATGGAGTTGTAGATCTCGGCGAAGATCGGCTTTTCGGACTTGGATTTCTCGGCGTAGAACTTGTCCGCCTCGGCGAGCAGGGCGTCCTCGATCTCCTTGGGGACGCGCACGACCTCGTTGCCGGCGGCGCGGAATTTCTCCACCGCCTTGATCGAGTCGGCGACCAGGAATTCGTGCTGGTCCTGGGTGTATTGCGCGACCAGCGCCTGCACGATGACCTTGATGTCCTCGGGCAACTTCGCCCAGGCGTCCTTGTTGAAGTAGACCACCTGCGGATCGCTCGGGGCGCGGCTGGCCGAAATGTAGACGTACTTGGCAACTTCGTTGAAATGCATGTTCCAGTTGGACGCCAGCGTCGAGTATTCGAAGGCGTCGATGGTGCCGCGCTTCATGGCCTCGTAGAGCTCGCCGCCCGGGATGATCACGGTGGCGGCGCCCATGCGCTTGAAGATCTCGCCGCCGTCACCCATGCAGCGGGCCTTGAGCGACTTGATGTCCTTCAAGCTCTCGATCTTGACCTTGGAATGGAAGAACACCTCCTGGGGCAACGGCGACAGCGCCCCCGGCATGGTCATGACGGCGTAGCCTTCCATCATCTTGTTCATGAGGTCGGCGCCGCCCGCGAAGTCGAACCAGCTGCGCAGCGCTTCGCCTTCAAGACAGCCCGGACGCGACGAGATCAGGCCCGCCGCCTTCCACTTGTCGAGGCTGTACATCGGGCAGGTGTAGCACATCTGCAGGACGCTGTTGGCGACCGCATCGAGCTCCTGATAGGCGGGCACGATCGAGCCGCCGACGAACGGCTTGACGGTCAGGCGGCCGTCGGTGGCCTTGGTGATCGCGTTGCAAAGCTTGTCGTGGTAGATCTGCGACGGGTCGGAGGCTGGTCCGTGTCCCGATGATTTCCAGGTGATCTTGGTGGCCGCGTTGGCCGTCCCGATGACCATCGGCGCCGCCACCGCGGCCGCCGTCAGACCGAGAAACTTCTTGCGTGTCAGCATGTGTGCGCTCCGTTTCAGTAGGCTTGCTTGCTCGCGGGCAGGCTCGGCCCGCGCCGGGGTATCTCCGGCAGCCCTATTCGACGAACAGGGTGGTGCCGGTCGAGTTGTGGAAGTACTTGTCGCCGAACGCCGCGGCGATCTTGCCCATCGCGGCGCCGCCGGTGCAGTGCGAGGCACCGATGACGGCGATGTTCTTGGCGGCGAAGTACTGCAGTGTCAGCGCCAGGCTGTCCGGCGAGGCTTCGACCAGATGCGTGCCGCCGATGATCGCGTGGATCGGCTTGTTCAGGCGCGCCGCGGCGGCGTCGAGCATGTTCTTGACGCCCGGGTGCGCACATCCCAGCACGGCGACGAGCCCGCGCGGCGTGTCCGCGACCAGCATCACCTCGTCGGCGAAGGTGTCGGCCACGAAGCCTTGATCCGCCTTGAGCATGAACCGCGGATTGACGATCTCGTCGGGGTGGATGCGGGGAAAATCCGTGATGGTGAACACGCCGGGTACGAGTTCGCGCACCGGCTCGGAGATCGTCACGTGGGCAATGCCGTTCTGCTTTAGCCAGCCGGCGTCGAAATCGTTGCCGAGAAACTGGCAGGCGCCGTTGTTGACGCCGTATTTGTCGACGAAGAAGCCGGTGCCGGTGACAACCTCGAAGCCCGACGCACAGGCCGAGAGCGGACGAAGCCCGCCCGTATGGTCGTAGTGGCCGTGGCTGAGCGCGACGTAACGCAGACCGTTGAGGTCGACGCGCAGCCTGTCGGCGTTGCGCACCAGGGCGTCGCTCTGGCCGGTGTCGAACAGCAGGCGGTCGCGACCCGTGTCGATGTGGAAACACAGGCCGTGCTCGTGGACGAGTCCCTTGTGCTCGCCGGGAGAGTTTTCGACCAGGGTGGTGATCCGCAGCATGCGCGTACCTCGTGGGGTGTTTCGACGGTCAGATGCCTGACGATGCCTTGATGTCCCGGATGGCGTTGTGGAGGTGGTCGGCCATGCCGGCATGGGCTGCGGCGGCGTCCCGCGCCCGGATCGCGTCCAGGATGCGGCCGTGCTCCCCCACCGTCTTCTCCATGCGACCCGGAGTGTGGAAGCTCGAGATCCAGTCGTCGAACATCGACGTGATCATGGATTCGGTCAGCGCGGCGAGCACGGTGTTGCCGCTCGCCTTGCCGAGAAGGCGATGGAATTCGCAGTCGCACTCGATGGTTTCGGCGGTCAGTCCGAGCCGGGCATTGTGCAGGAACTCGGCATGCACTTCGGCGAGCCGGGCAATGTCGGCGCTGGCCGCCGCCAAAGCGGCCAGCCGCGCGGTTTCGGGCTCGATGATGAGGCGGACTTCGAAATGCTCCATCAGCGAGCGATCGTTGTTCTTCAGCCAGTCCACAAAGCCTTCGAACGGGTGCGTGTCCGCATTGCCGATGAAGATGCCCTTGCCGTGGCTGACCGTGAGCTGGCCGGTGACTTCGAGGATGCGCACGGCCTCGCGGATGGACGAGCGGCCGACACCGAGCTTGGCGGTGAGGTCGTTTTCGGAATGGAATTTATCGCCCGGCGCAAAGCCGTCGGCGACGATCATGCGCCGGATGGCGTCGACGACGCCTTCGGAAAGACGAGCCTTCCTGACCGGCCGCAATGCCGTTCTCCCCGGGGGTCGTTCGCGCGCGGGGACGAGTGCGCTGACGATATGCGCGCCCATGGGCGCGGCCGGTCCGGGGGATTTGTCCAAGCGGCCGGGGGGCCACACGACTGCGGCGGGGATCGGCCCCTTCCGAGTCATCTACTCATCAGACAAGTTGATGCTCGATCACCGGCGGCACGAAGTCAACGCAATTTCACCGCCCTGCGGTTCCGTACGTATGCGTCCGTAACGTCATCGGCATGGCGTGGCGCGGCGTGGCCGGAGTTTTGACATAGGGTACCCCCCTATCCTACTATGATTTGGAAAGGTGGACACCGATGTCCCACACCCACGAGAGCAAGGCGAAGCTGATCGCCCGCGTTCGCCGCATCAAAGGTCAGGCCGATGCCGTGGAACGCGCCCTGGAGGCCGACCATGGCTGCGCCGACGTGCTCATGCTGGTCGCGTCGCTGCGCGGAGCCGTTCACGGGCTCAGCGCACAGGTGATGGAAGAGCACATCCGCTACCATGTGGCGAACCCGGACACCGATCCCGATCCGGCGCGCGCCAAGGGGGCGGCCGAGTTGATCGAGGTGGTAAGGACCTATCTCAAATGAGCGACGCCGAAAGCCACGGCCGACCCGCAGGCGGGCACGAACACGTCTTTCTCGGCGAGCACCATGGCCGCAATGAGCGCCGCACATGGTTCGTCATCGCGCTCACCGCCACCATGATGGTGGTGGAGATCACGGCCGGACACCTTTACGGCTCCATGGCCCTGGTCGCCGACGGCTGGCACATGTCCACCCATGCGGCCGCCATGCTGATCGCGGCGCTGGCCTATTTCCATGCGCGCAAGCATGTCGGCAATCCCCGCTTCAGTTTCGGCACCGGCAAGCTGGGAGATCTCGCCGCATTTGCCAGCGCGATCGTTTTGGCCCTGATCGCTCTGCTGATCGGATGGGAAAGCCTGCTGCGCCTCCTGGCGCCGGTCCCCATCGACTTTCCGCAAGCCATCGCGGTGGCGGTGATCGGACTTGCGGTCAACATCGCCAGCGCCTGGCTGTTGCGCGACGCGCATCACCACGACCATGGCCATGACCATCACCACCACCATCATGGCGGCGACAACAATCTGCGGGCCGCCTATTTGCACGTGCTCGCGGATGCGCTGACCTCGGTGCTGGCGATCATCGCGCTCGTCGCCGGCAGCCTCTACGGCTGGCTGTGGCCGGACCCGGCGATGGGCATCGTCGGCGCCCTGGTCATCGGCCGCTGGTCGTGGGGTCTCATCCGTGACGCCGGCGGGGTGCTCTTGGACTATGTGCCGCCCGGGGAGGACCTGCCCGACGAAATCCGCGCCATCCTCG
Organism: Astrobacterium formosum; assembly: GCA_030848545.1. Classification (GTDB taxonomy): domain Bacteria; phylum Pseudomonadota; class Alphaproteobacteria; order Rhizobiales; family Xanthobacteraceae; genus Astrobacterium; species Astrobacterium formosum. The sequence continues at coordinate 351,170 of JAVDCA010000002.1, read as the reverse complement.
GCCGCGACGGCGATACGATCACCGACCTGCACGTCTGGCAGCTCGGCCCCGGCCATCACGGCGCCATCGTCTCCATCATGTCGGCGGCGCCGATGCCGCCGTCACACTATCGCGGCAAGCTCGCCCACATCCACGACTTGTCGCACGTGACCATCGAGGTCGAGCCGATCAACGCGGGTTGAACGTCGAGCGGCGTCCCCATGCGGATGGATCGCAAAGGCGCGGAACGCGCCGTTGCGACGTGTTCACTCACCGAATTCATGGCGACGAGAGGAAGGTTCTGTTCCGCCCGTCAATGGCCGACCGAACTCGACATCGTGTTGATCACCAGGACGCCGGCGAGAATCAAGCCGATGCCGACCATCGCCGCCGTATCGAGCGTCTGGCGGAACCAGATCCAGCCGATCGCCGCGATCAGCACCATGCCGATGCCGGACCAGATCGCGTACGCGATGCCGACCGGGATGTAGCGCACCGTGTGGGCGAGACAGAAGAAGGCGAGCCCATAACCCGCGACGGTAATGAGCGAGGGCCCGAGGCGGGTGAAGCCGTCGGACGCGTTGAGGGCCGAGGTGGCGATGACCTCGGCCACGATGGCGAGGAGGAGGACGGCGTAGGCGGCGGGGAGCGACATGGGGTTGGTCTTTGACTTCGTCATGCCCGCGCTTGTCGCGGGCATCCACGTCTTGCCTGTGACTACCTCGGAAAAGAACGTGGATGGCCGGGACAAGCCCGGCCAAGACGGGGCAAGATTTTTTACCGTTTCTCCAGCCGGCGGATCACCTCGTCGAGCTGATCGAGATCCCGATAGGCGATCCGCACCGTGCCGGCCTCGTCCTTGTGGTCGATGGTGACGGACAGCCCGAGGGCGTCGGTGAGGCGCTTTTCCAGGGCCGCCGTGTCGGCGTCCTTGGGGGTTCTGGCAGCGCGCGCCTTCTTCGTCCCGGGCTTGACGCCGTCGCGGATGATGGCCTCGACCTGGCGGACATTGAGGCCGTGCTGGACGATCTCGCGCGCCAGCACGCCCGCCGCCCCGTGGCCGACCAGCATACGGGCGTGGCCGGCCGACAGTTCGCCCGCATGCACCAGCGCCTGCACGGACTCGGGCAGCTTGAGGAGCCGCAGCGTATTGGCCACGTGCGGCCGGCTCTTGCCCACGATCTTGGCGACATCGTCCTGGGTGTAGGAAAACTCCGCCATCAGGCGCGAATAGCCGTTCGCCTCTTCGATCGGGTCGAGGTCGGCGCGCTGCACATTCTCCACGATGGCGAGTTCGAGCGCCTCGGCGTCGCTCGCCTCGTGGACCACGATCGGCACGTCGTGCAGGCCGGCGCGCTGTGCCGCCCGCCAGCGCCGTTCGCCGGCGATGATCTCGTAGGCGTCGGAAAGCCCGCGCACCGTGCGCACCACGATGGGCTGGATGATGCCGCGTTCGCGGATCGAATTGGCGAGATCGTCGAGCTCGGTTTCGGAGAACTGGCTCCTGGGATTGCGGGCGTTGGGCCGCAGATGCTCGACCGGCGCCTTGCGGGCGCCGCGCCCGCGTTCCGGCTGCGCGCCCGCCTCGGCGCCCATGTCGCCGATCAGCGAGGCGAGACCGCGTCCCAGCCGCGAGCGTTCCTCCGCCATGGTCATGAACTCCACACCCTCATTCTCGACTACAGCAACTTAGGATCTCATCCTGAGGAGCGGCCCCTCTTCGGGCCGCGTCTCGAAGGATATGGCCCGGGCGGCGCCTCGGCCCCATGGTTCGAGACGCGTCGCAAGGGCGACGCTCCTCACCATGAGGTCGGATGCAAGTATCCGTCCTCAGCTCGCCTGCAACTCGGTCAGCTGCCGCTCGCGCTGGATGATCTCGGTGGCGAGGCGCAGATAGGCTTCGCTGCCCGAGCATTTGAGATCATAGACCAGCACCGGCTTGCCGTAGGACGGCGCCTCCGAGACCCGCACATTGCGCGGGATCACGGTGTCGTAGACCTTCGAGCCCATGAACTGGCGCACGTCCGCGACCACCTGGCCGGAGAGATTGTTGCGGGCGTCGAACATGGTCAGCACGATGCCGTGGATGGTCAGGTTCGGATTGAGCTGCTCCCTGACCTGATCGACGGTCTTGAGGAGCTGCGACAGGCCTTCCAGGGCGAAGAACTCGCACTGCAGCGGCACCAGGATCGCGTTGGCGGCCGCCATGGCGTTGATGGTCAAAAGATTGAGGGAGGGCGGGCAGTCCACCAGCACATAGGCGAAGTCGTCGGCGCCGCCGCTGTTGACGGCGGCAAGCGCATTGCGCAGCCGGAAGGCGCGGTCGCGCGTATGGCCGATTTCGAGCTCCAGGCCGGCGAGGTCCATGGTGGACGGCGCGATGAAGAGATGCGGCACCGCGGTCGGAAGCGTCGCGGCGCGCAGCGAGGCTTCGGCCGTGAGCACGTCGTAGGTGGAATACTCGCGGTTCTTGCGGTCGATGCCGAGCCCCGTCGAGGCGTTGCCTTGCGGGTCGAGATCGATGACCAGCACCTTTTCACCGATGGCAGCCAGAGCGGTGCCGAGATTGATGGCGGTCGTGGTCTTGCCGACGCCGCCCTTCTGGTTGGCGATCGCCAGCACCCTCGGGGGGCGGACGGCGCGTGGCCGCGGCCCCTCACTCGGGAAAGCCACCACTTCGCCTGTATGTGTTTCGTCGTCCATGGCCTCGGACTCATTCCTAAGAAAAAATACCTAAACTCAGTGCCGCCACACCGCCTTGTGCACCACCAGGATACGGCTTTCCGGGCTCGTCAGGCTGGGGGCGAAGGAGGACTGAAGTGTCCAATATTTAGCGGCCTCGGTCAATTCGGCCTCTACATCTTGGCCTTTTGGAAACAGCCCTTGTGCACCTTTTTGCAGGAGCGGAGCCGTCAATTCCAAGAGCCTGGGCAGCGGCGCCAGGGCCCGGGCGGTCACCACATCGGGGCGAACCTCATCGTGGCGGACGAAGTCCTCGATGCGCATGTGATGAACGGTGGCGGCAACGCCCGTCTCCGCAATGGCGGTGGCCAGGAAGGCAGCTTTCTTGGCGATGCTTTCGACCAAGTGGACCTCCGCCCTTTTCGTATCCGCCAGGGCGCAGGCGAGCACGATGCCGGGAAAGCCGGCGCCCGAACCAAGATCGGCCCAGATGCGGGCCTCCGGCGCCAGGGCGAGGAGCTGGAGCGAATCGGCCACGTGCCGGGTCCAGACCTGAGGCAGGGTCGAAGGCGCCACCAGGTTCATGCGCGCCTGCCAGTCGAACAAAAGGGCAATGAAGCGGTCGAGGCGCGCGAGTGTTTCACGTGAAACAGGCGTGAGGGCGAGGGCCCGGTCGCGATCCGCGGCGAGGTCCGGCACCGCAATGGTGCGTGCCGGTCGAGTTGGAGAACGGAGTTCGGTCATGGGCTCTGCCTGCCTTTGGGCTCTGCCTGCCTCTGCACTCAGCCCGCCCGTTTGCGGCCGCGGCGGATATGGACCGCGAGCAGGGTCAGGGCCGCCGGCGTGATGCCGTCCATGCGGCCGGCCTGGCCGACGGTGCGCGGACGTGCCGCCGCCAGGCGCTGGCGGACCTCGTTGGAGAGGCCGCCGACCTCGGCGTAGTCGATGTCGTCCGGCAGCATCAGGCTTTCGTCGCGGCGGTAGGCGGCGATGTCGGCGGCCTGACGGTCGAGATAAACGGCGTATTTGGCGTCGATCTCCAGCTGCTCCGCGATTGCCGGGGCGATGTCGGCGATCTGCGGCCAGATACGCGCAACGTCGGCGAGGCCCACGTCCGGATATGACAGGAGATCGAAGGCGGTGCGGCGCTGGCCGTCCTTGTTCAGGGCGAGGCCGTACCGGCCGGCCTCGGTCGGCGTGACCGCGACCGACTTGGCGAACGCCCTCGCGTCTTCCAGGGCCTTCATCTTGGCATCGAACAGCGCCCGGCGGCGCGCACCGACGCAACCGAGCGCGATGCCGCGGGCAGTAAGGCGCTGGTCGGCATTATCGGCCCGCAGCGTCAGCCGGTATTCGGCCCGCGACGTGAACATGCGGTAGGGCTCGCTGACCCCGCGGGTGACCAGATCGTCGATCATCACGCCGACATAGCCTTCGGAGCGGTCGAAGGTGATCGCCGCCCCCTGCCCGGCCCGAACCGCCGCGTTGAGCCCCGCCACCAGGCCCTGGGCCGCCGCCTCCTCGTAACCGGTGGTGCCGTTGATCTGGCCGGCCAGGAAAAGCCCCCCCACGCGCCTGGTTTCCAGGGTCGGGGCGAGCTCGCGCGGGTCCACATGGTCGTATTCGATGGCATAGCCGGGACGGATGATCCGCGTCTTCTCGAGCCCCGGAATGCTCGCCACCACGGCCTTCTGGACGTCCTCCGGCAGCGAAGTGGAAATCCCGTTGGGATAGACGGTCGGGTCGTCAAGCCCTTCCGGCTCCAGGAAGATCTGGTGGCCGTCGCGCTCGCCGAAGCGGACGATCTTGTCCTCGATGGAGGGGCAGTAACGGGGCCCGCGGCTCTGAATCTGGCCCGAATACATGGGCGAACGGTGGACGTTGGCGCGGATGACCGCGTGGGTCGCCGCCGTGGTCCTGGTGATGGCGCACTGGATCTGGGGATTGGTGATGCGCTCGGTCAGCACCGAGAACGGTTCCGGGGGATCATCTCCGGGCTGCATCTCCAATGCCGACCACTCGATGGTGGTGCCGTCGAGACGCGGCGGCGTGCCGGTCTTCAGCCGCCTGAGGGCAAAACCGCAACGCTCCAGGGTCGCCGACAACCCCATGGCCGGCCCCTCGCCGACCCGGCCGGCCGGAATCTGCCTTTCACCGATATGGATGAGGCCGCGCAGGAAGGTCCCGGTGGTCAGCACCACCGCGCCGGCTCCTATCTCACGGCCATCGCCGAGCCGTACGCCGGTGACCCGCCCGTCGGTCACGATCAGGTCGTCCGCCTCGGCCTCGATGACGGCGAGGCCGGCGGTCTCCCGGATGGCCTGCTGCATGGCCGCCGCATAGAGCTTGCGGTCGGCCTGGGTCCGCGGGCCGCGCACCGCCGGACCCTTGCGACGATTGAGGACGCGGAACTGGATGCCGCCCTGGTCAGCCACCCGGCCCATGAGGCCGTCGAGGGCATCGATCTCCCGCACCAGATGGCCCTTGCCCAACCCCCCGATGGCGGGATTGCACGACATCGCCCCCACGGTCGAAAACCGGTGCGTCACCAGGGCGGTGCAGGCGCCCATGCGGGCAGCCGCCGCCGCAGCCTCGCAGCCGGCATGGCCGCCGCCAATGACGATGACATCGTAGGAAGGCCGCATTCAGGGGTCGCTCGCTTGAACGGAAGTCCCGGCTATCTATAGCAGGACCGCCCCGGCCGCCAACGGGCCTGCGAGTCACATTGGGGCGATGTTTCACGTGAAACATCGCGGTGGCGGAAGCTTCAAAATTGAGGTGATTGATTCACAGCTTGTAAGCCGTCCGGAACCCGCCCCAATATCGTCCGAACACCCGGATGGGAGCGTCGATCTCTTGCATCATGATGGTGACGCCGTTGCCCATGTCGCGAGGATAGTTCTGCAGCAGATAGGGCCGTGTGTTCCGTGCCGCTGCCAAGCCGGCACGATCGTCGAAAATGCGTCGGTTGCGGCAGTTCGCCGTATTCCAGGCGACATCGCCCGGCCGCTGGGGTTGCGAGTAGACCCGATTATGGACCGGCAGATAGCCGTTGCGGTCCACGGCGGCGCAAAACACCATGCGGGGGTCGCCTGCCAGCAGCGGCTCCTGGATGGCCGGCAGGATCGCCTCCACGCAGTCCAGGAAGCGGGTGCGCAACTGCACCGGATTGGTGCCGCCGATCGGCACATAATCATTGTCGAACAGGGCGTCGCGGCCGAGCTTGCCAGAATTGACGGCTGCTTCCAGGGCCGCCGAGATGGCCGCCGCTGCCTTCTCGGCGCGCCCGATGAAGACCTCGTTTTCGGTCCGGATCGCCGCCAGCTTGGCCAGGAGCGCCGCCCGCTCGGCGTCGCCGAGCCCCGCAAAAGCGAAGTGCATGCCGAGCGCCGACGTTCCGACCGCCCGCAGCCGGCAATGGCCGATGGCGGCGATGTCCGCCTCGACCATGCCCACCAGGTCGGCGGTCCGGGCCTCAGCGCCGTCCAGTCGCAGCAGCAGCCCGCCCTCGGACAAGTCGGCGGTCCGCCCGCGCAAACCGCCCCGCGACGTGCGCAATACGACGTCGATATCGCAGGGCAGACGGTCGTGCTGCCGCCGGTCGCCGACCTCGGTCTGGCGCAGGAAGATGACGAAGCGTTCCTTGAGCTTCTTCGCCATGGCGGCCACCTGCCGGCCATGCTCGTCCACTTCCTCTCCGTGGGCGACGGCGCTGCCGGCCTCCTTCTCGATATCGGTCGCCCCTTCGGACACCGAACCGACGAACGACGACGTCTCGACGGCGCTGTGCGACAACTGATTGGTGGTCGCGATCTGCCGGTCGACCGCATCGGCGACCGCGGAAAACACTGGCCGCAATGCCTCGACGACGCCGGTGATGCGTTGCACGGATTGGATCGACGAGCCGGCATCCTGCTGAAGCGATGCGATTTTCCGGGTGATCTCCTCGGTCGCCTGATGGGTTTGCACCGACAAGGCCTTGACCTCGGCGGCCACGACCGCGAAGCCGCGGCCGGCGACGCCGGCTCGTGCCGCCTCGATGGTGGCGTTGAGCGCCAATAGGTTCGTCTGCTTGGCGATGGTCGCGATCAGCCCCACCACATTGCCGATATCGGCAGACGAGTTCTCCAGGCCGACGACGCTTTTGCACGCCAGTTCGGCGGCGCCGGCCGCATCGGCCGTCATGGCCCCGGCCTCGCGCAGCTTCTGCCCGATCTGCTCGGTGGACTGCGCCAGGGCGCCGCTCGCCTTGGCGAGTGCGGCGGCGTCGTCATTGGCAGCCCGGGCCTTGCCGGCCAGCGTCTCGGTGCGCATCCGGATGGCGTCCAGCGCCTGGCCGGACTTGCGGATATTCTGCGACACCGCGCCGGCTTCCTTCTCCACTTGCCGGATCATCATGGCGAGATCGGCTTCGAGCAGGTCGATGGCCTCGCTCGCCACCAAGCTGCGTTCGCCTGCTCGCCTTGCAGCTCCGTCGTCCTGCAGATCCTGGAAGTCGTCGGCAATTGGCTTCACATGGGACGAGGTCGCCGGCATCGGGGGCTCCGCCTCTTCGTTGGAGAAATCTGCTGCGCTCTCCACTTTGTGGCGAAAGCGCTAATTCCTCCTTAACGATGCCTACCTGGTCACCACTCCACGACGTTTTGCGCTGCCTCACTTGCCGATGCAGAAATCGCGAAAAATGACGTCCAAAATATCCTCAACGTCGATCCGGCCGGTGAGCCGGGCCAGCGATCGCGCGGCAAGCCGCAAATCCTCGGCCACGAGATCCTCCTGCCCCTCCGTGTGCATGAGCGCGCGGCGCAAACCGTTGGCGGCTTCTTCCAGGGCCCGTCGATGGCGCTCCCGGGTCACCATGGCGGGTTCGCCCGCGCCGACGAAGTGGGACGCCAGAGCGGACAGTCCTTTGAAGAGGTCGTCGATGCCCACGTGACTACGGGTGGAGACGAAATGAGACCGGTAATCCAGCCGATAAATGATTGAATTCAACGACTTGAGCCTGAGCGGACTGAGCAGGTCGATCTTGTTCCAGATCAGCCAGGTCTCCGTCTTCTGGAATTCGCGCTCGAGCTCCTCCAATGGAATTTCGCCACCGGCGGCCGCATCGATGATCCACAGCACGAGGTCTGCGGCGGCCACCCGCTCCCGCGCCCGACGGACTCCTTCCTGTTCGACCGGATCTTCGCTGTCGCGGATCCCCGCGGTGTCCAACAGGGTGACGGGGCAACCGTCGAGATCGAGATGCACCTCGATGACGTCCCGCGTGGTACCCGCATGGGGAGACACAATGGCGGCGTCGCGCCGCGCAATGGTGTTGAGGAGGCTCGACTTGCCGGCATTGGGAGCGCCCGCGATCGCCACCACGAGGCCATCGCGCAGGCGCTCGCCGCGGCGCCCGTCGGCGAGGACTTTCTCAATTTCTTCCGCGAGTTGCTGCGCAGCATGGCGGGCCGGGCCGAGAAAATCCTCGGGCACGTCGGCCTCGTCGGAAAAATCGATGCGGGCCTCGACCTGGGCCAGGGCCTCAGTGAGGCGCGTGCGCCACGCCTCGGCCTTGTCGCCCAGAAGACCCTGGAGCTGGCGCAACGCCTGGCGGCGCTGGGCGTCCGTCTCGGCACCGATCAGATCGGCCAGGCCTTCCACCCGGGTGAGGTCGAGTTTGCCGTTTTCGAAAGCCCGGCGGGTGAACTCGCCCGCCTCGGCGGGCCGGCAACCCGGCACCCGCGACAATGCGGCGAGCGTCGCCGCGATCACCGCCCGGCCGCCATGGAGCTGAATCTCGGCGGTGTCCTCGCCGGTCTCGCTCGCCGGACCCGGGAACCAGAGCACCACCGCCTGGTCGATGGTGTCGTCGGAGGCGGGGTCGCGCACCCGGGCCAGCATCGCCTGCCGGGCCTTCGGCAACCGCCCGGCCAGCGCCCGCACGGCATCGCCCGCCTGCGGCCCGGACACGCGCACGACCGCGATGGCGGCGGGCGGCCGGCCGGAAGAGAGCGCGAAGATGGTGTCACGACTTGATGAGAGCATTCTCAAACCCAATTACCGGCCATACCGATTTGCGGTCTGACCTCCCGTATGGCGATTCTGTCGATCACTTCATACACTCCCTCCATGAGGAAGCTCACCATTCGCCTCCCCAACGCCCTGCTCGCCAAGATCGAGAGCGAAGCGCGGACACGGCGCCTTTCGAAATCCCACATCGTTCGTGAACGCTTCATCCAAACCGCAAATGCCGGCACTGAACTCTCCGGCATTTTGGACTTGATCGGTGGTGTCGATGATCTCGCAGCCGATCTCAGCACCGAGAAGAAGGCCCATCTGCAATCTTCGGGTTATGGCCGCAAGCATTCCAGCTGAATGCTGGTCATTCTTCATTACGCGATTGCCGTCAGCACGCTCAGCCAGGATCAGACCTCCGCGATGACCTCCCCCGCCCCATCGCTTCGCGAAAACCGTCTCGCCCGCGAGACCTCGCCCTATCTCCTGCAGCACCGGCACAATCCGGTCGACTGGTGGCCGTGGGGACCGGAGGCGCTGGCTGAGGCCAAGCGTCTGAACCGTCCGATCCTGCTGTCGGTCGGATATGCGGCCTGCCACTGGTGCCATGTCATGGCCCACGAGAGTTTCGAGGACGAGGCGACCGCGGCGGTGATGAACGAGCTCTTCGTCAACATCAAGGTCGACCGCGAGGAGCGGCCCGATATCGACCACATCTACATGTCGGCCCTGCACCTCCTCGGCGAGCAGGGCGGCTGGCCCCTCACCATGTTCCTGACCCCGGACGGACAGCCGGTGTGGGGCGGCACTTACTTTCCCAAGCGGTCCCGGTTCGGCCGCGCCGCCTTCGTGGACGTGCTGCGCGAGATCGCGCGGCTGTTTTCCGAGGAGCCGGCCAAGATCGAGCAGAATCGCGCCGCCCTGATGGAACGGCTCGCCGCCGCCGCAAGACCCCAAGGCCGCGTCGTGATCGGCGAAGCCGAGCTCGACCAGGCGGCGGCGCGGCTCGCCGAAGGCTTCGATCCGGTCCACGGCGGACTGGGCGGGGCGCCGAAATTTCCGCAAGCCTCCCTGTTCGAGGCGCTGTGGCGCGGCGGCCGGCGCCGGCGCGATTCGGGGCTGATCGACGTCGTGGCCCATACGCTCGGGCGCATCTGCCAGGGCGGCATCTACGACCATCTGGGCGGCGGCTTCGCGCGCTACTCGGTCGACGAGCGCTGGCTGGTGCCGCATTTCGAAAAGATGCTCTACGACAATGCGCAGCTTCTCGACCTTGTGGCGCTCGCCGCGGCCGAGACAAAAAATCCCCTGTTCGGCCTGCGCGCCCGCGAGACGGTCGCCTGGCTCACGCGTGAGATGACGACGCCGGACGGCGCCTTTTGCGCCTCGCTCGATGCCGACTCCGAGGGTGAGGAGGGAAAGTTCTACGTGTGGTCTTTCGACGAGATCGAGCACGTGCTCGGCCGAGACGACGCGCTCTTCTTCGCCGCCCATTACGACGTCAGCCGGGAAGGCAATTTCGAGGGCCACAACATCCTCAACCGGTTGCGCGGCGACCTGCAGGACGAGGCGACCGAGGCGCGCCTCGCCGCGCTGCGCGCCAAGCTCCTCTCGGTGCGCGCCTCACGGGTACGGCCCGGTCTCGACGACAAGGTGCTGGCCGATTGGAACGGGCTCATGATCGCGGCCCTTACCCATGCCGGCCTTCTCCTTGGCGAGCCGGAGTGGATCGCCATGGCGCGCCGCGCCTTCGACTTCGTCGCCGCCGCCATGACGCGCGGCGATCGGCTCGGCCATTCGTGGCGCGACGGCAGGCTCCTGTTCCCCGGCCTCGCGTCGGACCATGCCGCCATGATCCGCGCCGCCCTCGCGCTCCACGAAGCGACCGGCGAGCGCCCTTATCTGGATCGCGCCCTTGCCTGGCAGGCGGCGTTCGATCGCCATCATGCCCATCAGGACGGCGGCTACTATCTCACCGCCGACGACGCCGAGGGCCTGGTCGTGCGTCCGTTCGTCACCCATGACGACGCCACCCCGAATCCCAATGGCCTCGCGGCGCAAAACCTCGTCCGGCTCGCGACCCTCACCGGCGACGATCGCTGGCGCGACGCCGCCGACCGCCTGTTCGATGGCCTGCTGCCGCACGCGGCATCGAACGTCTACGGCCACCTATCGATACTCAACGCCCTCGACCTGCGGCTGCGCGCCGCCGAACTCGTGGTGGTCGGTGACGACACCGGCGACCTGACGGCGGCGGCGCTACGGCAGCCTTTCCTCGACCACATCGTGCTTCGCGCCCGCGCCGCCGAAGACCTGCCCGACCTTCACCCTGCCCGCGCCGCGTTCGCGAGCCTATCGGTGCCGGCCGTGCTGGTCTGTGCGGGCGGCCGCTGCTCGTTGCCGGTCACGGACGCGGATGCGCTCCCGGCGGCGATCGAGTCCGGGGCCCGATAGAACTGCTCAATCGAAGCAGCCTTACCCGGGCCTGTACTTCAGTTTGGATTTTCTCCAATCCCGCGCCAGCGCAGCACATTGACGTGTCGCTTCGTCGACCGAATCGCTATCCTGCGCCCGCGAACCGCAGAGCCGAGGGAGCCTGCCGATGCGATGCGCCATAGTGTCGATGCTGTTTGTGGTTGCGGCCTCGTGGGGGGCTCAGGCGGCCGCCGAGCCGGTGCGGATCGAACTCAATTCGCTCGAATCGACCGATACGGGCTGCCGCGTCTCGTTCCTCATCGAAAACAAGAACCCCCGCGCCCTGGAAGCGCTACGTGCCGAGCTCGCGGTCTTCAACCGCGGCGGCGCCGTGCAGCGCCGCATGCTGGTCGACCTCGGTCCGGTCAGGCAGGCCAAGACCATCGTCAAGTCATTCGTGACCGAACAACGCTGCGATGACATCGGCTCCATGCTGGTGAACGACGTCAGCGTCTGCACGCCGCTCGAGCGCGATGCCTGTCTCGACGCCCTCGACCTGACCTCCCGGGTCGAGGCGGTGCGCTTCTACAAGTAACTATTCCCGCAGCCTTCGGTCTTTGACACTCCACGCCTCGCCCGTCCATGATGACGTGCGGCGCCGATGTCATCGGCATTTGATGAAAATCCGACAGCTTTGCGACGGCCGCATTTCGGCTCGCGAGGAATTTGCCATGAAGACCGATACGGCCCACCTGGCCTGGAATGAGCGCTGGTCCACCGCCGAGGGACGCGCCGAGTGGCTCGTCGCCGAACCCGACGTGGTGGCGACCACCCAGCGCCTCGCCGGCGAAGGCGTGACCCGCCGCGTACTCGATCTCGGCTGCGGGGTGGGACGCCACACCCTCCATCTCGCCCGTCTGGGCTTCGAGACCTTCGCGGTCGATCTCGCCGATGCGGGGATTGCCGAACTCGACCGCGCCGCCAACGCGGCCGGGCTGAAGATCGCGACCAGTACGGCGCCCATGACCGCCCTGCCCTTCCCGGACGGTTATTTCGACTACGTGCTGTCCTTCAACGTCATCTATCACGGCGATCCGGATATCGTGACGAAGACGATCGCCGAGATCCGCCGCGTGCTGCGGCCGCACGGCGTCTACCAGGGCACCATGCTGTCGAAGCGCAATGCGGGCTTCGGGGCCGGCACCGAAGTGGCGCCGAACACCTTCGTGGCCGACAAGGGCGACGACAAGGACCACCCGCACTTCTACTGCAATGCCGCCGAGCTGGTGGCGCTGTTCGACGGCTTCGAGCTCATGAGCCTCGACGACAAGGTCCATGCCCGGCCGGGATCATGGCACTGGCACCTCACCGCCGAGCGGCGCTGACCTGATCTTGTCAGCGCGTATGACTCAAGCCCGGGCGCGCTTCGCCTCGCTGTGCTCCGCCCCGGCATCGCCCGCGAAGCATTTCGCCGCCACGAGGACGAACGCAGGCACAAGAAGGAGCGACCCGACCGCAAGCCCCGTCCACTGCGCCAGCGGGGCGGCCAACAGGGGCGTCAGCAGGACCAGCGCCGACACCCAGATCCGCCACCTGTCGACACGCCCTTCCCCCACCAGCCAGGCGACCACGAAGGCCCCCATCACCAGATCGTAGTCCTGCAGGTAGGGTGTCACCAGGCAGGTTCCCAGGATCGCCAGGGATCGCTTGACGTCGGCACTCGCCACGTCCCGCCACCAGACGATCCCCACAACCGCCGCCGCCACGAAACCGGTTGCGGCCTGGATCAGGTAAGCCGACGACACATCGGCACCGAGCCGGCGCGCGAAGACGAATACCGACACCATCCGGTGCCACACACCGCTGCCGTCCTCCAGCACGAGCCGCCGCATCAGGTCGATGGTGCGCGCGCACGCACCCCATATGTCGAGCCCAAACATCCCGACGCTGGCCCCGATCAGGGCCAACGCGGTCAGCGCGGCGGCCGCAACGACCGACCAGCGCCGTCCAGCCAGCATGGCGAGCATCACGACGGCGGCAAGATGGGGCTTGTAGATCTGCATCCCGAACAAGACACCGGCGATCCAGGGACGGCGATCGATCAGGCATAGGCCGCCGCCCAGCAGAGCGGCGGTCCACAGCCCGTTCTGGCCGGCGATCGCGTTGATGAGCAGCGCGGGCGTGCCGATGGCCAGCCAAACGGCGCCGCCCGGCCACGCCAGTCGAAGCGTCCACCAGAACGCGAGCCAACCCATGGACAGCCAGATTGCCAGCGCCGGCACATAGGGCAGTGCCGCCAGCGGCGCGGTCAGGACCAGGAGAACGGGAGGGTAGCCGTAGTGGTAGCCCTGCAGCGGCCCGCCGACGAGCGCCTGTTGAAATTCATGGAAGGCGGCGAGATCGTAGATGATGCCGGCCCGGCCGTGCCAAGCGAGCCAGGCGCCTGACCAATAATTGATGAAGTCGTCGCCGAATGCGCGGCCCGTCTCGCCGGCCAGCCCATGACGGGTCTGCCCCCAGAGATCCAGCGCATAGGCGATCAGTGCCGCCGCCGCCCAACAGGCGGCGACGATTCGCAGTCTCACCAAGGGGACAGCCACTACGACGCCTGTTCCCCTGCCGTCCCCTTCGGCGGGCAGCGGAGAAGATCGAGAGATGTCCAACAAGAACGCACCAAACTACCGGGTTGGTGCTCCACGCTACCGTCGGCCCCTTAACGATCTCTTCCGGCCGTCACGGCAGCCCTCAGGTGTTCATCGATTCGAAGAATTCGCCGTTGGTCTTGGTGTTGCGCAGCTTGTCGAGCAGGAAGTCGATGGCATCCATGGTCCCCATCGGATTGAGGATGCGGCGCAGGACGTACATCTTCTTGAGCTGCTGCGGCTCGGTGAGCAGCTCTTCCTTGCGGGTGCCCGACCGGGTGATGTCGATGGCCGGGAAGGTGCGCTTGTCGGCCACCTTGCGGTCGAGGATGAGCTCCGAATTGCCGGTGCCCTTGAACTCCTCGAAGATGACCTCATCCATGCGGCTGCCGGTGTCGATCAGCGCTGTCGCGATGATGGTGAGCGAACCGCCCTCTTCGATATTGCGGGCGGCACCGAAGAAGCGCTTCGGCCGCTGCAGCGCATTGGCGTCGACACCGCCGGTCAGGACCTTGCCGGAGGACGGCACCACCGTGTTGTAGGCGCGACCCAGGCGGGTGATCGAATCGAGCAGGATGACCACGTCGCGGCCATGCTCGACCAAGCGCTTGGCCTTCTCGATCACCATCTCGGCGACCTGGACGTGGCGCGAAGCCGGTTCGTCGAAGGTCGAGGAGATCACCTCGCCCTTCACCGAACGCTGCATGTCGGTGACTTCCTCGGGCCGCTCATCGATCAGCAGCACGATCAGGAAGCACTCGGGGTGGTTCGCCGTGATCGAATGGGCGATGTTCTGGAGCAGCACCGTCTTGCCGGTGCGCGGCGGCGACACGATCAGGGCGCGTTGGCCCTTGCCGATCGGCGCCACGATGTCGATGACCCGCGGCGAGAGGTCCTTCTTGGTCGGATCCTCGTATTCCATCCGCAGCCGCTCGTCGGGATAGAGCGGCGTCAGATTGTCGAAATTGATCTTGTGGCGGGCCTTTTCGGGGTCTTCGAAATTGATCGTGTTGACCTTCAGGAGCGCGAAGTAGCGCTCGCCCTCCTTCGGGCTCCTGATCTGGCCCTCGACGGTGTCACCGGTGCGCAATCCGAACCGGCGGATCTGCGACGGCGACACGTAGATGTCGTCGGGGCCGGGCAGATAGTTCGCCTCCGGAGAGCGCAGAAAGCCGAAGCCGTCCGAGAGCACTTCGACGACACCTTCGCCGATGATCTCGACTTCTTTCTGCGCCATCTGCTTGAGGATGGCGAACATCAGTTCCTGCTTGCGCATGGTCGAGGCGTTTTCGACCTCGTTCTCTTCCGCAAAGGCAAGCAGTTCGACCGGAGACTTGGACTTGAGGTCCTGGAGCTTCATTTCCCGCATGCGGGTGATCCTGTGACGACCGGCCGAAAAGGGGGATCCGATCGAATGTCTTTGAAGAGGGAAAGTCGCAGGCCTTTGAGGAGAGGGAAGGCTTTCAAGCCCCCCGGACCCGATGTGACTGCCGATCCCATTGTCGGATCGGGGCGCGTTCGCATCCGCCTGCGTTCGGGGAGATGACGCTGAAGATATGAAAACTCTTCAACCCGCGCAAGGGCTGCTTGTTCCTGATCTTGCGCCGGGCACCGGAATCAGAACGGCCGGACGATCACAAGGACCACGATACCGATCATCAGCAGGGTAGGTACCTCATTGATGATCCTGTAGAACTTCTGGCTGTGTGGATTGGCGTCGGCCGCGAAGGCACGCACCCAGCGGACATAAAATCCATGCAGCCCCGACAACCCCACCACCAGCGCGAATTTCGCCTGCAGCCAGCGCGAATCGATCCAACCACCATCATAAGCCAGCCACAGGCCGACCGCCCAGGTGGTGACCATGGCGGGATTGATGATGACCTCAAGCAGCCGGCGTTCCATCGCCTTGAAGGTTTCCGACTGCCGTGATCCCGGCTCGGCCTCGCAGTGATGAACGAACAGGCGCGGCAGATAGAGCATGCCGGCCATCCAGGCGATAACCGCGATGACGTGGAGGGCCTTGAACCACAGGTAGAGACCGGACGGCTGCCAGATGAACAGGACCGCCGCCAACGCCGCCGTCAGCCCGAGCGACATTGCCGCCCGCACCATCGCGCTGCCTCCGACGCTCATCAGTCTCAGCCGCGAACGCGGGCCAGCATCCGCTCCACATGGACAATGGGGGTTTCCGGCAGGATGCCATGGCCGAGATTGAAGATGAACGGTCCGCCGGCAAACGCCGCCATGACGGCATCGACAGCGGCATCGAGCGCTTCGCCGCCCGCCAGAAGAACCAGCGGGTCGAGATTGCCCTGTACGGCGCGGTGGCTCTGGATGCGCGTTCGCACGAATTCGCGGTCGATCATCCAGTCGACTCCGACGCCGTCGACCGGGACCCGGTCCACGTAACGGCTGAGCAACGAGCCGGCGCCGCGGGGAAAGCCGATGAATTTCGCGTCCGGCACCTGCTCCCGGACGCCGGCGACGATGCGGGCCGCCGGGGCCACGCACCAGCGCTCGAATTCCTCCGGCGCCAGCACCCCTGCCCAGGTATCGAACACCTGCACGGCATCGACGCCGGCGCGGAACTGTTCGATCAGATAGGCGATCGAGGCTTCAACCAAGCGGTCGATCAACCTCGCGAAGGTGCCCGTGTCGCGATATGCCATAAGGCGCGCCGGTGCTTGGTCGGGCGTCCCGTGCCCCGCCACCATGTAGGTCGCGACCGTCCATGGCGCGCCACAGAACCCCAAGAGCGTAACCTCCGGCGGCAAGGCCTCACGCACCCGCACGATCGTCTCGAACACCGGTTCGAGTGCCGCGAGATCGACTTCCTGGCGCAGCCGCTCCAGCTCCGCCGCGGTGACGACCGGCGACAGCTGCGGTCCTTCCCCGGCCGCGAATGTCACGGTCTGGCCGAGGGCATGGGGAACCACCAGGATGTCGGAGAACAAGATGGCGGCGTCGAAGTCGAATCGGCGAATCGGTTGCAAGGTGACTTCGGCCGCAAGCTTCGGGGTGAAGCACAGGTCGAGGAACCCGCTGACGCCCTCGCGTATTCTCCTGTACTCGGGAAGATAGCGGCCTGCCTGCCGCATCATCCAGACCGGCGGAATGGGCTGAACCTGACCGTCGAGAACCTCGACGAGTGTCCTTGTGCACCGGGCAGGAGTTTGGGCGACCTTTCTCATAAAGAGATTCCTAGACTCTTTGTTGAGATTCTTAGGCGGTTGATTTGACTCATGAATCTCTATCCACACCCGAACCCGTCACGATTCACAGGTCGTTAACATATCCGCCGCCGGAAGGGCGCAAACATTCCGGTGACAAAAACGCCGTGTTTACGGTTCGTTAACCATTTGGGCGGGGCGTTTTTCCCCCGCCTGTCCCCGGGCGGTCAACAGGGCCTCTGGAAAGGCCGTTTCGCTCTCCCGAATTGTGAGTATGTTGATGACCGGACAGCCAGGGGGCCACGCTGGCTTGCACTCGGCTGGTGGGCATGACTTTCTCCACAGCTGCCCACAGGTTTCCACAGTCCCATGACGTCCCGTCCGGCCAGTTTCTTTCACTTGCATCTGGTGTCCGATTCGACCGGCGAGACACTGGTCACGGTCGCGCGTGCGGCTGCGGTGCAGTATGTCGGCATGGCTCCCATCGAGCACATCCACCCCGCGGTGCGTTCTCCCTATCAGATCGAGCGCGTGCTGACGGAAATCGAGACCGAGCCCGGCGTGGTGCTCTACACCCTGCTCGATTCCGAGCTGACCGGACGGCTGGAGGACAAGTGCCGTGAACTCGGCTTGCCTTGCCTGTCGATCCTGGGGCCGGTGCTGAGCCTGTTCCAGTCCTATCTGGGAACCGAATCGACCTACCGGGTCGGCGCCCAGCATGTGCTCAACGCCGAGTATTTCCAGCGCATCGATGCCGTCAACTATACGATGATGCACGATGACGGCCAGCTTACCGATGAGCTTGAGGATGCCGACGTCATCCTGGTCGGGGTGTCGCGCACCTCCAAGACGCCGACGTCCATCTATCTTGCCAATCGGGGCGTCAAGACGGCCAATGTTCCGCTGGTGCCCGACATCCCTCTGCCGCCAACGCTGCTGTCGGCTAGCCATCCCCTCGTGGTTGGGCTGATCGCGACGCCGGAGCGCATCGTCCAGATCCGCGAAAACCGCCTGCTCGGCCTCAAGGCGTATCAGCATGACAACCGCTATGTGGATCGTACGTCTGTGACCGAAGAGCTGGTCTTCGCGCGGCGGTTGTGCGCCAGACAGAATTGGCCGATCATCGACGTCACCCGGCGTTCCATCGAGGAGACCGCATCGGCGATCATCGCTCTCCTGGCCGAACGCCGGCGGCATCCGGTCGAATGAAGTGCGCGATCGATTGAAGTGCGCGACCAAATGACAAGCGCCACCCAATGAGGCGCAAAATCGTGTAAAGCGCCTGCGAGTCGACACCCTTTACGATAGATCCATCCCATCATGCCCCTCTGGCAGTCCGCCGATCCCCTCGTGCTCGCCTCCAAGAGCGTCATCCGGCGCACCATGCTGGAGTCGGCCGGGCTTCCCGTCGTGGTCGCGCCGGCCGACATCGACGAACGCGCCGTCGAGGCGCGCGCCAGCGTCGTGGGTGCCGGCGAGGTGGCGGTTCTCCTGGCGCGCGAAAAGGCCCGTGTGGCCAGCGCCCGCTCGGGCCCGCGCTTCGTCATCGGGGCCGATCAGACCCTGACGCTCGCCGACCAGCGCTTTTCCAAGCCGACCGACCGCGCGGCGGCGCGCGACCAGCTGCGCGCGCTGTCAGGCCGCACCCATGAGCTTCATTCGGCGGTGGCGGTGGCGCGCGACGGCCGGGTGCTGTTTTGCCATGTGGACGTCGCCCGGCTCACCATGCGGACCCTGTCGGACCGCTTCCTCGAAGCCTATCTGGACGAGGCCGGACCGGCGGTGACGTCGAGTGTCGGCGCCTATCAACTTGAAAAGCTCGGCGTGCATCTGTTCGAGCGCATCGAGGGTGATCACTTCACCATTCTGGGCCTGCCTTTGTTCGCCCTGCTCGGCTTCCTGCGCCGCGAAGGCTGGCTCGCCGGATGAGGGAGGCCGGGCGCATGCGGGTCTTGGGACTGACCGGATCGCTCGGCATGGGCAAATCCACCACCGCGGATTTTTTCGCCGAGGAAGGCGTACCGGTCCACGATGCCGATGCGGTCGTGCACCGGCTCTATGCGGGCGAAGCCGCATCGGTCATCGAGGCGGCATTTCCCGGTACCACCGTGGACGGTCGCGTCGACCGCGCGCGGCTCGCCGAACATGTGGTCGGCAAGCCCGAGGCCCTGGCGCGCCTGGAAGCCATCATCCATCCCCTGGTGCGGCGGGAGGAAGAGCATTTTCTTTCCGATGCCCGCGCGTCCGGTGCCTCCATCGCGGTACTCGACATCCCGCTCCTTTTCGAGACGGGAGCCGATTCGCGCTGCGACGCCGTCGTGGTGGTGAGCGCTCCGGCCGAAATTCAGCGCCAGCGGGCACTGGGGCGCCGGGGCATGACGGTGGAAAAGCTCGATGCGCTCCTCGCCAAGCAGATGTCCGACGAGGAGAAACGCCGGCGGGCTGATTTTATCGTGGACAGTTCCCAGGGCTTCGATTTCGCGCGCGCGCAAGTGCGGGCGATTTTGCGTACCCTGAAGGCCAAACCGAATCGGCCGGCCAGCTAGGCCGGCAGACCCGCAAGCCACGAAGCAAGCCACGCAGGCCGAGAATGCGCGAAATCGTGCTCGACACCGAAACCACCGGCCTCGACCCGTTCCAGGGTCACCGGCTGGTGGAAATCGGCTGTGTCGAGGTCTTGAACCGCATTCCGTCGGGCGTGACCTTCCACACCTATCTCAATCCGCAGCGCGACATGCCCGCGGAGGCCTTCGGGGTGCACGGGCTGTCGGCCGAGTTCCTGTCCGACAAGCCTCTGTTCGCCGACATCGCCGCCGAATTCCTGGCTTTCATCGGCGACGCTCCGCTGGTCATCCACAATGCCGCGTTCGATATCGGCTTCATCAATGCCGAGCTCGAACGTGCCGGCCAGCCGGCGATTGCGCGCGACCGCCTGGTCGACACGCTGCTTTTGGCACGGCGCAAATATCCGGGCGGTTCCAATCGGCTCGACGACCTGTGCGGGCGCTTCGGCATCGATAATTCACGCCGCACCAAGCACGGCGCTCTCCTGGACGCCGAACTGCTCGCCGAGGTCTATCTGGAATTGATCGAGGCCCGCCAGGCGCAACTCGGCCTGTCGGCGGCTTCGGGCCCGACACTGCGAGCCGCCTCGGCGGGACCGCGCCGGCCGCGGCCGACGCCGCTTCAGCCGCGAATCACCGATGAGGAGCGCGCCGCCCACCAGGCTTTCGTGCAAACGCTGGGCGCGGCCGCCATCTGGAACGATTACGCTGCGCCGGCCGCCGAGACGCCCGCCGCTGCCGAAGGTTGAGACTGACGCCCTCAAGGCGCGGATCTCAGCCGTCATTACGAGCGAAGCGAAACAATCCAGGGCCCAAAGGAAGGGACTGGACTGCTTCGCTCCTCGCAGTGACGCAGGGAAAGATCTGCTCGGCGGTGGCCTGAAAATCAGACCGCTCAGGCTTGTGCGGTTGGCTGGCCCTGGGCCTGCGCCGCCATGCGCTGCTGGTACATGGTCGCGAAGTCGACCGGATCGAGAAGCAGCGGCGGGAAGCCGCCCTGCACGGTGGTGTTGGAGATGATCTCGCGGGAGAACGGAAACAGCAGCCGCGGGCACTCGATCATCAGGATCGGGGCGACGTGCTCCTGGGGGATGTTCTGCAGCCGGAACATGCCCGCATAGGAGAGATCGAACGCGAACAGGACCGCGCCCTGGGCCTCGGCCTTGCCCTCGATCTTGAGCACGACTTCGAAGTCGGTGGCGGACACCTGGCGCGGCGCGACATTGATCTGCACATTGATGGAGGGCTGCGTCGTCCCGCGCGGGGTGTTGGGATTCTCGAACGAGAAATCCTTGATGTACTGCCCGAGTACGTTCATCTGCGGCTGGGCCGGCGCTTCCGCGGGGCCTTGGCCGCCGCCATTGTTGGTCATCGACATGGGGCTCTCCTTCGGAGCGTCTTCGTCCGCGCAACTGGTGGGTCGGGAGCGTGCGTATCGGCCGAGCCTTCCTGGTCTCGTCGGCGACGATCCCGAGGGCTCGTTCCCGCGAGCGGATTCCGTAGAACGCACGTCCCTCCGAGGGGTACCTGCCAACCATCTGGCAGGTCGACCTGCCGGTCGCCCCCGTCGGCGGTTTGGCTAACACACGCACTTGAGGCCGACAAGGATGGCTCCCCGGTTAGGTTAGTGCGGAAAGGGTTGGCGCTCGGCTCAGCCGCCGGCCGCGCCCGGCGGCAGCCAAAACCCACGCATTAGTGGTGGAAACCAACGCCCATCTCGCTCTTCCGTCGGCCTTGCCCCGGATGTGACGTCCCGAAGAATGCAAAAGCCGCCCCCTGCGTCCTTGGGACCCTTTGCGGCGCGGTTGGCCTGCTCCTATGTATCGTCTAAGCTTCGCTTTGCACCGGAACGGGGCTATCCACCGGCAAGCCTTTGTATCGACAAACTGGCGTGCCTCCATGATAAGGTCGGAACCGGCGAATAGGCCGGGGGTTTAGCCCTTCGGCCGGTACCCCGCTCGACGCAGGCGGCTCACGAGAGCATCCGAGACGTGTTCGACATTTACACCATCATCTTCCTGGCGCTCGCGGTGTTCATCTTCGTTCGGCTGCGAAGCGTTCTGGGACAACGAACTGGTCGCGAACGTCCGCCCTATGATCCCTATTCGGCGCGCGACGCCGCTCGCGACACCGTGCGTCCGGCTGACAACGTCGTCGCCCTTCCGGGCCGCGCGGCCGACAAGCAATCGCCGGCCGCTGCCGAACCGGTGCCGCCGGAGGAGCGCTGGAAAGGCGTCGCCCAGCCGGGCACGGCGCTCGCCACCGGCCTCGACGCCATCCTGGTCGACGACGCGAGCTTCGACGCTCAACATTTCATCGCCGGCGCCCGCGCGGCCTACGAGATGATCGTCAACGCCTATGCGGAAGGCGACCGGGGCACGCTCAAGAACCTGTTGTCCCGCGAGGTCTATGACGGGTTCGAGCAGGTCATCCGCGAGCGCGAGGGACGGGGCGAGACCGTCGAGACCAAGTTCGTGTCCATCGACGCCACCGAAATCACCGCTGCCGAAATGCGCGGCAAGATCGCCCAGATCACGGTCCGATTCGTGTCGCAGCTCATTTCCGCCACCCGCGACGGGACCGGCAATGTCATCGACGGTTCGCCCGATAAAGTGACCGAGGTGACCGACATCTGGACCTTCGCACGGGATATCTCGTCGCACGATCCGAACTGGAAGCTCGTCGCCACCGAAACCGGGCAATGATCGCGTGGGACGGCCGGTGCGCAGCCTCGCATCCGTCGCCGTCCCCAGCGCCGCCTTTCTCGTCCTTGCCGCCTTTCTCGCCCTCGCGCTGGCGTGGATAAGCGCCGATCCGGCCGAGGCCGCCCGCCGCCGCAAGTCCGATCCAGCGATGTCCAGACGGGACACCCCCGCCGCCACGGCGCCCGCGGGCCGCAGGGTGCCGCACGCCACCAAAACTCCCGCGCTACCGCCGCCAAAGCCGCCGCTCCCGGGGCCGTTGTCGTTTCCGGACAGCCAGATCGAGCCGATCCAGTGGGGCGACATCGACGGCTGGGAGGCGGACGATCACCGCGCCGCCTTCGAGGCCTTCCGGGTGAGCTGCCGGCCAGTCGCCCGCGTGCGTAATCCCGCCGGCGAAAGCCGCGACATGTACCCGGCCCTGCACGAGGTCTGCCGACATGCCATTGCGGCAGGTCGACTCGACGCCGCGGCGGCCAAAAAATTCTTCGAACAGAAATTCCGTCCCGCCCGCATCGCCCGTCTGGGCGAGGGCGCGGGCTTCCTCACCGGCTATTACGAACCCATCGTGGAAGGGTCGCGCTTTCCCACCGGCGTCTTCAAAGTGCCGATCTATCGCCGGCCGGCCGATCTCCTGCCGGCCTCCGGCAAGCCGGTGAAGAGCGGCGCCTTTCCCAATACCGGCAAGTCGCTGCGGCGCACGGCGGATGGCACCTTGGTGCCGTATTACGACCGCGGCGAAATTCTCGACGGTGCGCTCGACGGCCGGCGGCTTGAAATCTGCTGGATCAGGGATCACACCGAGGCTCTGTTCATTCAGATCCAGGGTTCGGCGCGGGTGCGCCTGGAAGACGGCACCATGCTGCGCATCAACTATGACGGCCATAACGGCTACCCTTACGTGCCGGTCGGCCGAGTGCTGATCGAGCGCAAGCTCATTCCTCGCGAGGAAATGTCGATGCAGCGCATCCGCGAATGGATGGGCGACAATCCGCAAGCCGCCGAGGAAGTGCGTCGCCAGAATCGTTCCTTCGTGTTCTTCCGCATCACCGGCTTGTCGGGCGACAAGGAGGCGGTCGGCGCCCAGGGGGTCGAGTTGACGCCCGGCCGTTCGATCGCGGTCGACAGGGTGCTGCATGTGTACGGCACGCCCTTCTTCATCGATGCCGGCATGCCGCTCGAGGAGAAGAACGCTCCGCCGTTCCGCCGGCTGATGATCGCCCAGGATACCGGCTCGGCCATCGTCGGACCGGCACGCGCCGACATCTATTGGGGTGCCGGCGACGTCGCCGGTCGTATTGCCGGACGTCTGCGCCATCCCGGCCGCTTCGCCATTCTGATTCCGCGCGCCCTCGATCCGGTCGCGGCCGGCGCCCTGATGCCGTTGCCGCCCGTCAAGCCGCCGCCGAAAGCGGAGCCGCCCGCCAGATCGCGCATCAAGTCGAAAGCGAAGCGTTCGGGACGCCGGCGATGACGTCGCCGCCGCACCAGCGCCCGCGCCGCTTCCGTCAGCTCGACCCCGAAGAACGTCGCCTGTGGAAGCTGGTGGCCAAGAGCGTCAAGCCGCTGCGGCGCCGAAAAGTCGAGCTCGACGAAGACGTCGCGCCTGCGCCGCCACCTGCGATCCCCGCCGCTCCGTCACCGGCCGTTCGGCGCGAATCGTCCGCCGCGGCGCCGCCGGTATCGCCTCCCGTGGTCCCACCCGCCTTGGCGCCATTGCCGCGGCGCGAACGCCAGCGGCTCGCCCGCGGCACCGCCGAGATCGATGCCCGCATCGACTTGCACGGCCTGACCCAGGCGCAGGCCCATGCCGCCCTGATTCGTTTCCTGCGCCGCGCCCGCAACGACGGCGCCAGATTCGCCCTGGTGATCACCGGCAAGGGCGCACGCTTCGCCGCCGGGGACGGCGTTCGCGGCCTGCTCAAGCGCCAGGTGCCCATGTGGCTGGGGCTGCCGGAATTCCGCGAACACGTAGTCGGCTTCGAAGATGCCCATGCGGTCCATGGCGGCGAAGGCGCCCTCTATGTGCGCCTGCGCCGCGCCGGCCGTTGATTCGAATCGGCGGTTGCGGACAGGCCGCGGCGCGAAGCCGCATTCAGGACATCTCCGGAGGTCGCGACGCTGCGCCGCAAGCCCGCGTCAAGCCTTTGGCCTTAAAGCACGATTAACTACTCCCACGAAGCCGGCCGGGAATCGCCACCGGTTGGACTGATCCAAGCCAATATTCAGTCAACGTTTCCGGCGCATGATACGCGCCATGGAGGCTGAGCCATGGCTCACGCAGGCGAGATTCGAAAAGACATGCAGCGGTCAACAAATCCCGTCGACATCGACAGCCCGCCTCCGGCCGCCAGGGCCTGGAAGGCGGAGCGCAGGGTCAGCCGCGAACAGGAACAGGCCGACTATGCGGCCTGGCTGCGCGAATACCGGCGCTGGACCCAATCGGGCTCTTGCGCGCCGACGCGCACCGGCGAGATCGAATGGGGCGGCGAGCACGTCGAGGCCCGCAAGGGCTGAGAGACGCCTCATTTTCGCTTCGGCGGGTCAGTTTCGTGGTCATTCCGGGGCGGCCGGAGGCCGAACCCGGAATCCAGCCACAAACCCGGTGCGCGTTGCTGGATCCCGGGTTCGCCATAGCGCGTCGAAGACGCGCGTGAACGCGCTTGTGTCGCGCGCCCGGAATGTTTGTTCTGAAGTCTCGCCTCGTCACAAAATAAACCGGCTCAAATCCGCGTTCTTGGCGAGGTCGGCAACGCGGCTTCGCACATAGTCGCCGTCGATCACGACGGTCTCGCCGGACTTGTCGGGAGCCACGAACGAGATCTCGTCGAGGACGCGCTCCATCACGGTCTGCAGCCGGCGCGCGCCGATGTTCTCGACGCTCGAATTCACCGACACGGCGACGTCCGCGATGGCGCCGATGGCGTCGTCCTTGAAGTCGAGCGTGACGCCCTCGGTGGCGAGCAGCGCCACGTACTGCTTGATCAGCGACGCCTCGGTCTCGGTCAGGATGCGGACGAAATCCTCCCGGGTCAGCGGCTTCAGCTCGACGCGGATCGGCAGGCGGCCCTGCAGTTCGGGCAACAGGTCGGACGGCTTCGAGAGATGGAAGGCGCCCGAGGCGATGAACAGGATATGGTCGGTCTTCACCGATCCGTGCTTGGTCGACACGGTGGTGCCTTCGATGAGCGGCAACAGGTCGCGCTGCACGCCCTCGCGGGAGACATCGGCGCCGCCGCGGCCCTCGCGGCCGGCGATCTTGTCGAGCTCGTCGAGGAACACGATGCCGTTGTTCTCGGCGGTTCCGATGGCTTCCTGGACGATCTGGTCGTTGTCCAGGAGCTTGTCGGATTCCTCGGCGACCAGAATCTCGTAGGATTCCTTGACTGCGACGCGGCGCGTCTTGGTGCGGCCGCCGCCGAGCTTGCCGAAGATGTCGCCGATCGAGATGGCGCCCATCTGGGCGCCGGGCATGCCCGGGATCTCGAACATGGGCATGCCGCCGGAACCCGCCTGCACCTCGATCTCGATCTCCTTGTCGTCCATTTCACCGGTGCGCAGTTTCTTGCGGAACGTCTCTTTGGTGGAGGGGCTCGCATTGGCGCCCACGAGCGCATCGACGACGCGGTCCTCCGCGGCGAGATGGGCGCGCGCCTGCACGTCCTTGCGCTTCCTGTCGCGCACGATGGTGATCGCCACCTCGATCAGGTCGCGGATGATCTGCTCGACGTCGCGGCCCACATAGCCGACCTCGGTGAACTTGGTGGCCTCCACCTTGATGAAGGGGGCGCCGGCGAGCTTGGCCAGGCGGCGCGAGATCTCGGTCTTGCCGACGCCGGTCGGCCCGATCATCAGGATGTTCTTCGGCATCACCTCCTCGCGCAGCTTGTCGTCGAGCTGCAGGCGCCGCCAGCGGTTGCGCAGCGCGATCGCGACCGCGCGCTTGGCATCGTGCTGGCCGATGATGAAGCGGTCGAGCTCGGAAACGATTTCGCGGGGTGAGAAGTCGGTCATGTGGTTCTTTCCGGGCCGCCGTCCTTCGAGGCTCGGGCTTCGCCCTCGCACCTCAGGATGGCGGACTGAGGTTTTTTGGCCGTCATCCTGAGTTGCTTTCCGCATAGCAGGCGCAGCCTGCGTAAACTTGGCTGCGGGGGCGAGCCTCGAAGGGTGACGGGCACGGAATCACGTCTTCAGCGTCTCGATCGTCACATTGCGATTGGTGTAGACGCAGATGTCGGCGGCGATCGCCATCGCTTTCTTGACGATCGTCTCGGCATCGAGATCGGTATCGGCGAGTGCCCGTGCCGCCGCGAGCGCATAGTTGCCGCCCGAGCCGATGCCGACGATGCCGTTCTCGGGTTCGAGCACGTCGCCGGTGCCGGTCAGGACCAGCGACACGTCCTTATCGGCGACGATCATCATCGCTTCCAGGCGGCGCAGGTAGCGGTCGGTGCGCCAGTCCTTGGCGAGCTCGACGCACGCCCGCATGAGCTGGGCGGGATACTGCTCGAGCTTGGCCTCGAGGCGCTCGAACAGCGTGAAGGCATCGGCGGTGGCGCCGGCGAAGCCGCCGATGACGTCGCCCTTGGCGAGCCGCCGGACTTTTTTGGCGTTTGCCTTGACGATGGTCTGGCCAATGGAGACTTGGCCGTCGCCGCCGACAGCGACGATGCCGCCCTTGCGGACAGTCAGGATGGTGGTGCCGTGCCAGGCGGGAAAGTGGTTGGGCAGGTCGTTGGGTGCCATACGCGGAACCTTTGGGTCGACCCACATGTAAGGTCCTGCGGGGCGCGATGCAAAGGTCTCGGCGCCGCGGCCTCAGCCGCCGCCGGGTTCCGCCCCTCCGCATGCGCGAAAGGTCGCGTTGACAAGTGCCGGCGCCTGCCTAAATACCAATTCATGACCGCCACGCCGCGCCATGCCGCACGTCGTTTGATCCGCGCGGGCCACCTGCACGCAGGCAGGTAGCCCCGGCGGCCGCTGTCACGCGTCGTCCGGGGCCCGTTTCGGTCTTTCCATCTCGGTTTTGCCATCTCGGTCTTCACATCACCGACTTTTCTCATCCTCGACCGTCGGGGTCCGAGGCGCCGCATCTGCGGCAAACGTGGATTTCGGCAAGGGACACCCCCGCGGCCCGGTATCGGCGTCCTCTGAAACCAGGAACCCGGCCTGCCGGGACAAGGACAAAAACATGACGACCCGCAAGGAACTGCCGCCCATCACATTGAGCGGAATCGATTTCGATCGCCTCGAACGCCTAGTGGCCGCCGCCGCCGACAAGTTTCCGCAGACCGTCGAGTTCCTGGAGCGCGAAATGGCCCGCGCCCATGTGGTGCCGAGCGATGCGGCGCCGTCCGGCGTGGTCGCCATGGATCGCCAAGTGGAATTCCGCGACAACGGCAACGGCCAGACCCGGACCGTGACCCTGGTCTATCCGGACCAGGCCGACTTCGCGGCCGGCAGGATTTCCGTCCTGTCTCCGGTGGGGGCGGCGCTGCTTGGCCTGTCGGCCGGCCAGTCCATCGACTGGCAGCCGCCGTCCGGCGATGGGCGCTCCCTCACGGTCCTGCGGGTCGGCTGACGAACCGGCGGTCGGGCGGGCCGGCCGCCGGTGGCATATCCTTCCGGCTCCTGGTAAAAGGCCGGCGCATCGGAAGGGATTTTGCCATGCGCAAAGGATCGGTGAAGCGCACCACCCACGAGACCGACGTCAGTGTGGCGCTCGATCTCGACGGCACCGGACAGGCGTCGGTCGATACCGGTATCGGGTTCCTCGACCATATGCTCGACCTTCTGGCGCGGCATTCCCGTATGGATCTCACCGTCAAGGCCAAGGGTGACCTGCACGTCGATCCGCACCACACCACCGAGGACGTCGGCATCGCGCTCGGCCAGGCGGTCAAGCAGGCGCTGGGCGACATGAAAGGCATCAGCCGCTACGCCGACCTGCACATGCCCATGGACGAGGCGTTGACCCGGGTCGCCATCGATATTTCGGGCCGCCCGTTCCTGGTCTTCCGCACCGCTTTCACCCGCGACAAGGTGGGGACCTTCGATACCGAGCTGGTCGCAGAATGGTTCCAGGCGTTCGCCATGAACGCCGGCATCACCCTGCACGTCGAAACCCTGTATGGGTCCAACGACCACCACATCGCTGAATCCTGCTTCAAGGGATTGGCGCGGGCGTTGCGGGCGGCGGTTGCCATCGATGTACGCGCCAAGGACGAAATCCCCTCCACCAAGGGTTCGCTGGGCGGGTGACGGCCTTTAGCCTTGGGGCGGGACGCGCAGGAGACGACCATATGCCCGTCTACACAGTGCTGGAGCCGTTGCGTTATGGCGGCAGTCTCGGCGAGCGCGCCGACCACGTGATCTTTCTGCGCGACGGCTTCTCCTGGACGGCCTTTCTGTTCACGCCGCTGTGGCTCGTCTGCCAGCGGCTGTGGATTTCGTTGGTGGTCTATTCGATCGCCATGGTGGCAGTGCAATTCGGCCTGCGGATGGCGGGGATCGATATCGGCGGGCAGCTCCTGATCGGCATCCTGATCGGGCTTCTCTTCGGGCTGGAAGCCACCAATCTGCGCCGCTGGGCGATGACGCGGCGCGGCGCCTGGCGCGAGCTCGGCACCGTGGTGGCGGCGGACCGCGACGAGGCCGAACAGCGTTTCTTCGACGCCTGGGTGGCGGGCGAAGTGGCGGCGCCGGCGCCGCCGACCGCAACGGCGGAATCGATCATCCGGCCGCAGCCGCCCCGCGACGTGCTCGGCCTCTTCCCCGAGCCCGGAGGGCGACGATGACGGTCGCGATCGTCGATTACGGCTCCGGCAATTTGCATTCGGCCGCCAAGGCGTTCGAACGGGCGGCGCGCGAGAGCGGCCACGACCAGCCGATCCTGGTCACCAGCGATCCCGACACGGTGCGCCGCGCCGAGCGCGTGGTGCTGCCGGGCGTCGGCGCCTTCGCGGACTGCCGGCGCGGCCTCGACGCCGTTCCCGGCATGGTCGAAGCCCTGGACGAAACCGTGCGGCGCGGCGGCCGTCCGTTCCTCGGCATCTGCGTCGGCATGCAGCTGATGGCCGAGCGCGGGCGCGAATACCAGGTCACGCAAGGCTTGGGCTGGATCGCCGGCGAAGTCGACCGCATCACGCCCGCCGACCCGAACCTCAAGATCCCGCACATGGGCTGGAATACCCTCAACGCCCGGCGCCTCCACCCCCTGCTCGAAGGCATTCCGACCGGTCCCGACGGGCTGCACGCTTATTTCGTCCATTCCTACGAACTCAAGGCGCAACACGAGGACGACCTCGTCGCCCAGGCCGATTATGGCGGAGCCCTCACCGCCATCGTGGGCCGCGACTCCATGGTCGGCACCCAATTCCATCCGGAAAAGAGCCAGCGGCTCGGGCTCGCCCTGATCGCCAATTTCCTCAAATGGAAACCCTGATCCGATTCATCCCCCGTCGTTTCGCCTTCCGGCGAAATGACCAGTCGAGAGTTTTCTCGTGATTCTCTTCCCCGCCATCGATCTCAAGGACGGCCTGTGCGTGCGCCTCGAACAGGGCGACATGTCGCGCGTCACCGTGTTCAACCGCGATCCGGCCGCGCAGGCGCATCTGTTCGAGATCGCCGGCTTCGAGTACCTGCACATGGTCGACCTGGACGGCGCCTTCGCGGGCAAGCCCATGAATGCCGATGCGGTCGACCGTATCCTCGAAACCATCGGCATTCCGATCCAGCTGGGCGGCGGCATCCGCGACACCGCGACCGTCGAGGCCTGGCTCGAAAAGGGCGTTACCCGCGTCATCATCGGCACCGCGGCGGTGCGCGATCCGCCCTTCGTCAAGCAGGCGGCGCGCGACTTTCCCGGCCGCGTCGCGGTCGGGCTCGATGCGCGCGACGGCAAGGTGGCGGTCGACGGCTGGGCGGAAACCTCCGACATGTCGGCTCTCGACATCGCCAGGCGGTTCGAGGACGCCGGCGTCGCCGCCATCATCTACACCGACATTTCCCGCGACGGCCTGCTCACCGGCCTCAATCTCGACGCCACCATCGCGCTCGCCGACGCCGTGTCCATCCCGGTGATCGCGTCGGGCGGTCTCGCCTCCATCGACGACATCCGCAAGCTCACCGAGCCGCGGGCGCAAAAACTCGCCGGCGCCATCGCGGGCCGGGCGCTCTACGACGGGCGCCTCGACGCCGCCGAGGCGCTGGGTATGATGCGATCGGGGCGGACTGCGGGGGAGGGGGGCAAATGAAGCTCGGCGAAATCATTCGCGCCAGTTTGTCGAGCGTCGATACGATCGGTGTGAAACGAACGGCGGCCAATCCGGCGCTGTGGATCGTTGGTCTGATCAGTCCGCTGACGCTGATTCTTGCGCTCATTGCCGGTGACGGAGCGGCACGAACCGTCTTTTTCACGTTTGCCGGCTGCCCGGTTCTATTCTTCTTTGTCGTATATATATTTTGGATGATCCGTGATCCGGACCGGCTGCAGTCGGAGGAATACAGGATCAGAGTCCAAGAGTTGAAGTTGCGGTACCGGAAAGGCCGAGAACCCGTCGTCATCGAAACGGCGGCGGAGATCGCGCGTATCGAGCAGGATCATGGGAGAGGCCAATGAAAACCTATCTTCTGGTCTTCGATGACGGCAATGGCGATGAACTCGACCGTCGCGGTTTCGTCGATACGCTCGACGAGAACGCCGAGATGATGGAGCTCGATGCTCACGTTTGCTTCCTGCGGAGCCAACTGTCCGTCTCGGAGCTGTCGAATCGGTTTCTGAGATTTGCAGGCTCGCGGCTGTTCTACATCGCTGACGTGAGCTCCAGCGAATTCGCGGGCCGCATGCCCGGTGTTTATTGGGACTTCATCAAGGGCAAGTCTCTCGCGTCGGCAGCAGAGTAAATGTTCAAGGTCCGCGTCATTCCCTGCCTGGACGTCAAGGACGGCCGCGTCGTCAAGGGCGTCAAGTTCGTCGATCTCGTCGATGCGGGCGATCCCGTGCAGGCGGCGATCGCCTATGACGCCGCCGGCGCCGACGAACTGACTTTCCTGGACATCACCGCGAGCCACGAGAACCGCGGCATCATCCTCGACGTGGTGCGGCGCACCGCCGAAGCTTGCTTCATGCCGGTGACGGTCGGGGGTGGGGTGCGCACCGTCGACGACATCCGCGCGCTCCTGCGCGCCGGTGCCGACAAGGTGTCGATCAACACGGCCGCCGTGAAGGACCGCTCCTTCGTCAAGGCGGCGGCGGAAAAGTTCGGCGATCAGTGCATCGTCGTCGCCATCGACGCCAAGCGGGTGTCGTCGCCGGGGGAGCCGGGCCGCTGGGAGATCTTCACCCATGGCGGCCGGCATCCGACCGGCATCGACGCTGTGGACTATGCGCGTGAAGTCGTGGGGCTCGGCGCCGGCGAGATCCTGCTCACCTCCATGGACCGCGACGGCACCAAGCAGGGCTTCGACATCGCGCTCACGCGCGCCATCGCGGACGCCGTTACCGTACCGGTGGTCGCCTCCGGCGGCGTCGGCAGCCTCGACCATCTGGTCGACGGCGTGCGCGACGGCCATGCCTCGGCGGTGCTCGCCGCCTCGATCTTCCATTTCGGCGAATACACGATCCGCCAGGCCAAGGAATACATGGCGCAGGCGGGGCTTCCCATGCGTCTGGACGGGTAATTCCCACTCCCGGCCCGGCGGGCGAAATGATAAAGACAGGCAATGACCGAATTCAGCCTCTACGACCTGGAAAAGCGAGTGAAGGAGCGAGCCGCGGCGAGCGCGGAGGTCTCCTATACCCGCAAGCTCCTCGACAGGGGCGTCGCCCACTGCGCCAAGAAGCTGGGCGAAGAAGCGGTGGAAACCGCGCTGGCGGCGGTTTCCGAGGACCGCGACCACCTGATCGCCGAGGCGGCCGACCTCCTCTACCATCTCCTCGTTGTCCTCGAAGCGCGCGGTGTCGCGCTCGCTGACGTGGAAGCGGCATTGGGGCGGCGCACCGGCCAGTCGGGACTGGAGGAAAAGGCGGCCCGGCCGCGCGCTTGAGGTTTTCTCGACCCGATCGCACGACGACGGCTGTCCGCGATCGCCGCCAAAGCGGCGTCAAGGTTTGTTCGGATCGACGGCATGGACCAGCGTACCAGCGACGACGAATTGTCGCCCTACCACGTGTTCTCGCGCGGCGAATGGGCGACGCGCCGCGAAGACACGCCGATGACGCTGACCTCCGACGAGGTCACGCGGCTGCGGTCCATGCATGATCGCCTCGACATGGCCGAGGTGGAGGACATCTACCTGCCGGTGTCGCGGCTCCTGTCCATGTATGTCGCCGCGACCCAGCGCTTGTTTCGCGCCCAGAGCCGCTTCCTCGGCACCGAGGGGGCCAAGATGCCCTATATCATCGGCATCGGCGGCTCGGTGGCGGTCGGCAAGTCGACCACCTCGCGCGTCCTGCAGGCGCTCCTGGCGCGCTGGCCCAACGTCCCCAAGGTCGATCTCGTCACCACCGACGGCTTCCTGTTTCCCAATGCGGTTCTCGAGCGCGAGAATCTCATGGACAAGAAGGGCTTTCCGGAGAGCTACGACCTCGCCACGCTGATGCGCTTTCTCTCCGACATCAAGGCGGGCCGCCATCCGGTGCGGGCGCCGGTGTACTCGCATCTCGTCTACGACGTGGTCCCCAATCTGTGGATCGAGATCGACCGTCCCGACATCCTGATCGTCGAAGGCCTGAACGTGCTGCAGGCGGCGGCGATGCCGCGCGATCTCGACGGCATTCCGTTCGTATCCGACTTCTTCGATTTCTCGGTCTATATCGAGGCCGACGACGACGTGCTGCAGCGCTGGTACGTCAACCGGTTCCTGGCGCTACGCGGCACCGCCTTCTCGGATCCGAAATCGTATTTCCATCGCTACGCCAAATTGACCGACGAAGAAGCGGTGGCGACGGCAACGTCCATCTGGGCGCGCATCAATCTCATCAACCTGCACCGCAACATCCGCCCCACCCGCCAGCGCGCCGACCTGATCCTCACCAAGGGCGAGAATCACCGCGTCGAGAAAGTGGCGCTGCGGAAGTTGTAGCGCGCTTTGTCATTCCGGGGCGCGCTTCAGCGCGAACCCGGAATCCCGCCACATCTGCTGGCATTCGGGGCTGGATTCCGGGTTCGGCCCATAGCGCGTCGAAGACGCGCGTGAACGCGCTGAAAGGCCGCCCCGGAATGACCGCGGAATTATCAACCGAACCCTTATGATCCTCACGCCGCGTGGCGCTCGGCGCCGGCGCCGAAGTGCTCGATGTAGCGGGCGCTGATGGCGGCGACCGGCAGCACCACGAAGACGTCGGTGGTGCCGAACTGGCGGTCGACGACGGCGCCGTCGGCGAAGCTGGCGCCCAGGCGCAGATAGCCCTTGATCAGCGGCGGCAGGGTCTTGAGCGCCATCTTGGGATCGACCGCATCCTTGGGCAGGCGGTTCATGTCGACGTAACGGCCCGGCAGGGCGCGGGTGCGCCAGGGCTCCGGCGCCGCCGCATGGTGGTGCAGGAAGGCAAGCTGCAGCGCCAGAGCCGCCGGATCGGTGCCTTCGAGGCTGGCGCAGCCGATCATGACATCCATGCGGTTGCGCAGCACATAGGTCCAGATGCCGTGCCACAGCAGTTCGACGGTGCGCTTGTTGCGGTAGGGCTCGAGCACGCAGGAGCGGCCCAGTTCGAGAAACCGGGCGCCGGGATGGCGGGTGAGAAGCGCGTCGACCTCGAATTCGCCTTGGCTGTAGAAGCCGCCATGGCGCTCGGCGACGTTTTGGCGCAACAGCCGATAGGTGCCGACCACCGCCGGCTTGTTGCCGATGCTGGCGCCGTGATCGACGACCAGAAGATGATCGCAGACGGCGTCATAGGCATCGACGTCGCGTCGCGACAGCCGCGCCGCCGCGTCCGGAATGGCCGACATCTCGCCGTAGAATACGTCGAAGCGCAGTCGTTGCGCCCGTCTGACCTCGGCGGCGGTGCGCGCCAGCCGGACCTCCAGGGATCCCAATCGGCCGAGCGTATCGCTGGCCTTGTCCGCACCCACGCCCCGCGCCCGCAAACCCCCATAGGCCTGCAGCGTCGGGATGAATGCCGGCGCCCCCATGAGTGGCGCGCGAATATGATCGAGCAGGCGGCGTGGCACGGAAAACCGGGCACGACGGTGCATGGTGGCCCCGCAACTGAAGTGAACCGCGGCGACCGAGGAATCATCCTCACGACCGCCACGACCTTAGAGCATGCGGTCGGCACAGATTTGTGACAGGGCGGCAGGGAGCGCCGGCACGGGCCGTGCGCTCCGGCGGGATTCCGCAGATCGTCAGGCGGCCATTTGCGTGGCGCGGCCCGAGATCGCTTCGGCGAGGCGCTCGCGGTCCAGGGGCTTGACCAGGAAGGAATCCATCCCGGCCTCCTGGCACGCATCGCGGTCGTCCGCGAAGGCGCCGGCCGTCAGGGCGACGATGGGGGTGCGCGATGAGCCCGATTCCGTTTCGGCGGCGCGGATGCGCCGCGTCGCCTCGATGCCGTCGATCACCGGCATGTGCACGTCCATGAGGATGAGACCGTAAGGCTCGCCCGCCGCCTGCGCGGCCATCCAGGCATCGATCGCATCGGCGCCGTTTACCGCCACGGTCGGCCGGTAGCCGAGCTTGGACAGGAGGGCGCGCGCCAAGAGCGCATTGATCTCATTGTCTTCGGCGACCAGGATCGACAGGCCGCCGACGGCCTCGGCGCTGCGCTCGCGCTCCGCATCATCGTCCGCGGCTTCGCCGGCCGCGTCGGCGAAACGGGCCGCGAGCGAAGCCGCCCTGACGGGCTTGATCAGATAGCCGGTGAAGCCGGCCTCTTTCAAAACCGGCAATTCGTGCCGTTCCGACGGCCGCACCAGGACGATGCGCCGTGCGAGCTCGCGCGGACAAGCCGCCAGGAGGTCGGCGGCTTTGGTGGTGCCGACCGCACGGTCGATCATGATCGTGTCCCAGGACCGCTCGGGAATGAGCGTGCGCGCCGCCGCCGGGTCGGCGACCGCCAGGGTGCGGGCACCCCATGCGGACAGCCGCCGCGCCAGCAGCGACGACTCGACCGTATGCGGGGCGACGATCATGACGTTCACGCCGGAAAGGTCCGGCGGCGTCATCGCAACGTCGTTTTCGGCGCGCGGCAGCGCCACCGTGAAGCTGAATACGGACCCCCGCCCGGGCGTACTTTCGAGCGTGATGGTTCCGCCCATGCGCTCGACGATGCGCTTGGAGATCGAGAGCCCCAGCCCGGTGCCGCCGTGGCGGCGGGTGCGGCCGCTGTCAGCCTGCTCGAATTCCTCGAAGACGCGCGCCTGCAGTTCCGGTGCGATGCCGATGCCGGTGTCGCAGACCATCAAGGTGACCTCGTCCGGCCATGTGCCCGGCTCGGCGATGACGCTGACGCCGCCCTGATCGGTGAACTTGACCGCATTGCCGATCAGGTTGAGCAGCACCTGGCGCAGCCGTGCGGCGTCGCCGACTACCTGGGCCGGCAAAGCCGGGTCGACGAAGGCGGCGATTTCGAGATCCTTGGCCTGTGCCCGCGGGCTCATCAGTTCGACGAGTTCCTCGATCATGGTGCCGAGCCCGAATGGCCGCGCATCGAGGTCGAGCCGGCCGGCCTCGATCTTGGAGAGGTCGAGAATTTCGCCCACCAGCGACAAAAGGGTTTCGCCCGAGGTCTTGACCGCCTTCGCATAGGTGGTCTGCTCGGCCGTGAGCGGCGTGTCGAGCAGGAGGTCGGCCATGCCGAGAATGCCGTTGAGCGGCGTGCGGATCTCGTGGCTCACCATGGCGAGGAAACGGCTCTTGGCGCGGTTTGCGGCGTCCGCCTGGTCGCGGGCCTCCGCGAGCGCCTGCTCGCTCAGGGCGCGGTCGGTGACGTCGCGGCCGATACCGTGGATCTCGGGTCCGTCGCTGCCGCGCACCGGCACTTCGCGCCAGGCGATCCAGCGCGGTCCCTCGGGACTCTCGACCTTCTGGTCGTGCACGCGCGTGCCATCGGCGAGGACCGCAAGGTCGCCCTGCTCGACGACCGGCAGCGCATAGGCAATTCCGATCAATTGCTCGCGTGCGCGGCCGGCGAGGGTGCAGAAGGCGGCGTTGGCGGTGAGGATGCGGCCCTTGGCGTCGCGGCGCACGATCAGGTCGCCATGGGATTCCAGCGCGCTCTCGGTCGACGCTTCGGCTTCGCGCATTTCCCATTGGCGGTCGGCGGCCTCTTCGAGCCGCCTTTCGGCGACCGCGATCTCCCGGCGCAGCACGTGGTTGCGATGGATGAGCAGAGCGAACGCCCCGCACACCCCGAGGCTCACGCAGGCGAGCAGCACCGTCACGGTGAGGAACAGGCCGCCGCGGGCGGGCGTGAGCATCATCCAATAGAGGGCGACGGCGGAGAATGCCGAAGCGGCCATGCACACGGCCGCAATGACAGCTGGCACGAGCCGCGAGTCGGCCGATGACTTGGCCGAATCGGCTCGGGTTTCGAGTTGAACCCGCATGTGACGTCCCTGTCCGGCCGGACGCGTGCGGATCAAGAACGATCGCCGCGCCCGAGCCACCCCGTTTTCGGGTGCTTCGGTTCGGGATACCTGGGATTGCTTGCCAATCCTTCACCGCCGCCGCCCCGTCGCCGCCGACGGTTGATGGGGCGTTAACGCAGGTCTGGAGACGATCGCTGGGCGGAGACGTCCTGCCGCGTTGGCTCAGCGCAGCCGCCGCCAGCCGGCCTTGAAGACCGGCAGCAGCAGGAAAGCCGCGGTCGCCAGCAACAGGCCGGACGATACCGGGCGGGTGAGGAAGATCGAAAAGTCGCCCTGGGAGATCATCAGGCTCTGCCGGAACGCGACTTCGAGCTTGGGACCGAGGACGAGACCGAGCAGGAGCGGCGCCCCCTCATAGGCCCAGCCGCGCAGCACGTAGCCGATCGCCCCGAAGACGAGCATCATCCAGATGTCCAGTACCGAATTGTTGACGCTGAACATGCCGGTGACGCAGAACGCCATGATGAGCGGCAGCAGGACCCTCTTCGGGATCAGCAGCATGCTGGCGAACAGCGGCACGAAGGGCAGGTTGAGCAGCAACAGAATGAAGTTGCCGATATACATGCTGGCCACCACCGCCCAGAAGAGCTGCGGGCTCTCGGTGATGAGGAGCGGGCCGGGTGTGACGCCGTGGATCAGGAGC
The DNA here is from genome assembly GCA_030848545.1 of Astrobacterium formosum. Classification (GTDB taxonomy): domain Bacteria; phylum Pseudomonadota; class Alphaproteobacteria; order Rhizobiales; family Xanthobacteraceae; genus Astrobacterium; species Astrobacterium formosum. The sequence goes on along the minus strand of JAVDCA010000002.1, from coordinate 313,779 downwards.
GCGCCGAGCAGGATTGCCGGCACCGGCCCGAACGGCACGCCGATCACGAAAAGCGGGATGTAGGCCGACTGGGCGGCGGCATTGTTGGCCGCCTCCGGTCCCGCCACGCCTTCGATGGCGCCGTGGCCGAATTCATCCGGGTACTTGGCGTAGCGCCTTTCCACCATGTAGGACGCGTAGGTGGCGATGACCGGCGCCGGTCCGGGCACGAGGCCGGTGATGAAACCGATGCCGGTGCCGCGCAGGATGGCGACCATGGAGCGCTTCAGGTCCGTCATGGTGGGATAGAGGTCGCGAAAGCGCGGCACCACGACCGTCTGTTCGAGCTGCTCCGGCGGCTCGGCGACATTGCTCAGGACCTCGCCGATCCCGAACACGCCGATCGCCACGGCGACGAATTCGATGCCGCCGAGCAGATAGGCGGAATCGAAGGAGAAACGCTCGTTGCCGGCGACCGGGTCCATCCCCATCGTGCCCAGAATCAGGCCGACCACCACCATGATCAGCGATTTGAGCAGGGTACCACCGGTGACGTTGCTCAACACCACGAAGGCGAAGATCATGAGGGCGGCGAACTCCGGCGGTCCGAACGCGAGTGCCGCATCGGCGAGCGGGCGCGCGATCAGCACGAGACCGAACGTCGCGATGGTGCCGGCAATGAACGAGCCGAGCGCTGCGATCGACAGCGCCGGTCCGGCCCGGCCCTGCTGGGCCATCTTGTGGCCTTCGACGCAGGTCATCACCGAGGCGGTCTCGCCCGGCACGTTCATGAGGATCGAGGTGGTCGAGCCGCCATACATGGCACCGTAATAGATGCCCGCCAGCATGATCAGGGCCGATGTGGGATTAAGTCCGAACGTCGCCGGGATGAGCAGCGCGATGCCGGCGATGGGGCCAAGCCCCGGCAGCACGCCCACCAGCGTTCCCACCAGGGCGCCCGCGAAGCAGTAGAGCAGGTTCTGCGCCGTCATCGCGACCGCGAATCCGCCCAGCAGGTATTGCAGTGATTCGAGCATCTTCTCAAAACCCCGGCAGGCCGGCAGGCAGCGGAATGGCGAGTATGCGCACGAACACGAACCAGCACGCGATCGCGGTTGCGGTGGAGACCGCGCCGACGACGGGCCAACGCGCGATGCCGAGGATGCGCAGGAGCGCCACCATCAGGACCAGGATCGTGAACCCGTATCCGATCACGGGCAGGAGCGCGACCGCGACCGCGACGGCGGCCGCGAACAAGAGCACCCGCCGCGTCTCTTCGGAGAGCGGCTTGGCGGGCGGCGGAACCGGCGCGCCGGTGCTCGTGCGAGCCTTCGTGGCCTGCGCCCGATAGACGCTCACGCCCTGCGCCAATGACAGGACGGCCAGCAGGATGCCGAGCGCCAGCGGAAAGAGGCCCGATCCCGGAGCCCGCACGGTCCCGATCGGGAGAGTGAGCGAGGCCAACGCGGTCACCACCCCGAACACGAACATTACGACCGCGGCCGTCATGGCAAAATCCTCGGAACCCGAATCAGGGAGGTGATACCGGCCGTTATGGCCTCGGCCCGTCATCGCGAGCGCAACGAAGCAATCCGGAAGTCACGACGAAAGCGCCGGATTGCTTCGCTTCGCTCGCAATGACCAGCCACGGTCAGCGGATGTCAACCTCATGGCGCCGGCACGTCCGCGTCCGCCAGGGCATTGTCCGGTGGACGCGTTGGAGTGTTCGACGGCGCCGCTTCGGTCGCCTACTTCTTGAGCTCGGCGACGAGCTTCGCGTAACGCTCGTGGTCGGCGGCCATCAGCTTGCCGAAGTCGGCCGGACCCACATAGGAGAGCGTGACGCTCATGCTCTCGGCGCTCTTGATGAAGGTCGGGTCTTCCATGCCCTTCTTGAAGGCGTCGTGCAGGATCTTGATGATCTCGGGCGGCGTGCCCTTGGGGGCCGCGAGCCCGCGCCACTGGCTCATGGAGAAGTCGATCCCCTGCTCGCGCACGGTCGGCACGTCGGGGAAGTCGGCCATGCGCTTGTCCGAGAACAGCGCGATGATCTTGAGCTTGCCCGCCTTGACGTGGGCGATGCCTTCAGGCGGCGACACCGACACCGCGTTGACATGGCCGCCGAGCAGAGCGGTGACCGACGGCCCGCCGCCCGCGAACGGAATGTGATTGAACTTGGCGCCGATCGCGTGCTCGAACGCCGCCGCGATGAGATGGACGCCGCCGCCGGCACCGGAATTGCCCACCGTGATGGTGTTGGGGTTCTGGCGTGCGTAGTCGACGAATTCCTTGGTGGTCTTCCAGGGGGCTGCGGCCTGCACCTGCAGCATGGCCGGATCCTGCACCACGTTGATGATCGGCGCGAAGTTCTGGTAGCTGAACGTGGTCTTGACCTGGTGGGGCAGGATCGCGAGCGGCGTCACCGCCGTGGTGAGCGTGTAGCCGTCGGGCTTGGCCTGCGCGCCTTCGTTGAAGCCGACCGCGCCGCCGCCGCCGGCGCGGTTCACCACCACCACGGCTTGGCCGAGATATTTTTGGCTCGATGCCGCGAGCGCGCGGAACACGAGATCGGTCGCGCCCCCCGGCGCGTACGGAATGAGAATCTGCACTTCCTTGGTGGGGAACTGCTGGGCATTGAGCGGCGTCGACATCGCCGCGACGACGGCCAGCGTGCACAAAGATGCTGCGGCTCGCAATGACGGGAGCCGGTCGAGAGCATTCATGGAACCCTCCTGGTGAAAAGCCCGTCTGCGCGGGCCTCGCACACGCAGACGGAATTCAGAGCGTCAGAATGTCGGGCCGGCGGAAGCGATGGCCGCCGACCGTCAGTTCGAGCGTCGGGAACGTCACCGGGGGTGACAGCATTTCCGGCCCATGGCTGGTGGCCAGGATGGTGTCCTCGCTCTTGGCGCCGGTGATCGACGGATTCCAGGTGAAGCCCTGGTTTTCCTCGATGACGAACGGCGTATCGGCCGTGACCTTGTAGTCGCGGCCCTCGTAGCCGATGGATCCGCCCTGGTGATGCAGTTCGTGCTCGCCCGGAAATCCTTCCGCCGCATAGGCGGCAAGCGCGGTATCGAAGACCTCGCGGACCGGGCGTCCCGGCACGCTCGCCGCCATCATGGCGCAGTCGACGCGCACATTGGCGTCGTAGCGGCGACGGATTTCCGCCGGCACCGCTCCGAACTGGACGAAGCGCGTCAGCGATACGATCAGGCCCCACTTGCGGGCATTGACGCTGAGCATGGCGCGCTTGTCGACGCGGGCGTCGGTGGCGATCGGATGGCGGAGCTTGCCGATGCGATCGTCGGCGGCGCTGAAGATCGTGATGTAGTCGAGCCGGTTCTCCCATAGGCAGGAGGCGAGCTTGCCGACCACCGCGCACTCCTTGTCGCCGGGGCGCACCGAGCGGGCGGCGTCCTCGATCGCCCGCGCGGTCATGAAGCCGAGCTCGCGATAGCGCTCCACTTCCCACGGGGTCAGTGACCAGCGCAGCGGCGAAATTTCGCCGCCGACGACGCGGAAGTCGGCGAACGGCAGGTCGCAGCCGATGGCGCCTGTGCCTCCGAGTTCGCGGGCCAGTGCGGCCTCGCGATCCTGATACCAGGGGAAGGTGTGGATGACGTAGCCGAGCTCCTCGAGCTTTTCTTCCGTAGCCAGGCGCGGCGCCTCGATATTGTTGCACAGGACGTATTGGCGTTCGCGCGTGATCAGGATCGAGGCGGCGCCGATCTCGGATGCGATGCTGATGTAGTTGCGGGCGCCGGCGGTGGCCCAGGCGAAATTGGCGTGCTTGCGCAGCAGCACGGCGTCGAGATCCAGCCGGTCGAGCAGGCCGCGGATTTTCTCGAGCTTGATCTGGATTTCAGGCGTCATGGCGGCTCCGCAATATCGAAGAAAGACTGGGGGGGCGCCTGTGCGGGCGAACAGCCCGCAGTATCCAGTAAAAACGATACAAGAGCGAATTGCCGCTTAGTATCCGTAGATAAACGTGGGACGATCGCGGCGCGGATCGCGACACACGATCGTCCGGCTTTCGTCCCGCTCCCGCCGGGGGTTGTGGCGCACGGGAATCGGGTTGTCGCTCGAAGGCAAGTCACTGTGCCAGGACCTGGGCCCATGTGGTGACGTTCCACTGCGTCTTGAACAACTCCTCCACGGCGCCACGCGCCTTGGCGCGGAGTTGCTCGGCGTCCGGGATGACGACCTTCATGCCCTTGCGCTGGAGATTGAGCAGAAAGGCGATCTCGCCGTTCTTCATCTTCTCGTTGGCGGCGTTGCAGGCCTCGTCGGCGGCGCGGACGACGAGGTCCTGGTCGGCCTTCGGCAGGCGGTCGAAGAACGTCTTGTTGATGAGCATCCCGCCGACCTGGACCAGATGGTTGGTCATGACGAGGTGATTTTGCACCTCGTCGAGCTTGAACGAGGATATCTGGGGCAGATCGCCTTCGGATGCCTCCGCCTTGCCGGACTTCAAACCCGGATAGAGCTCGGGCAGGGTCAGCGCCACCGGATCGGCGCCGAGGGCCTTCCAGACCGCCATCCAGCTGGGAATGGGCGGCAGGCGCAGCTTGAGGCCGTAGAGTTCGGCGGGCGTGTATACCGGCTTGTTCGCGGTCGTCCATCGTTGCCCGCGATAGATGGTGCCGAGATATTTCAGATTGCCGTTCTTTTCCATCTCGGCACGCGCGTCCCGCCCGAGCTTGCCGTTCCACACGCGCGTGAAGTGATCGAAGTCCTTCATCACGTAGGGGCCCGTGAAGAAGTAGTAAGGCGGCGCGTAGAGCTCGAGGAAATTGGTTCCGTTCGACTGCATCTCGAGCGTGCCGGCGCTGTTCATCTTGTTGATGTCGATTTCGGTTTTGGTACCGGCATCGATGGCGACGGTGATGCGCCCATTGCTGCGCTGCTCGACGAGCGATTTGAACTGTTCGGCGGCGTCGACCAGCACGTGTCCGGACTTGAACGGACTGCCGATCCGGATCGTCACCGGGGCTTGCGCTGCTGCGGGATGCAGCATGGCGAGCGCGCCGACGGCGAGCGCTCCAAGACAGAGCAAAGCAGGCAGAAAACCGACGCGCGATCGCATCATGGCAACCTCCTGGCATCTCTGCTGTGCGACGGCGAGCGTCGCGTACGCGCGCCGTCCGTGGTCATCCGTGTTGGAGAATGTCGACGTCGTCGAGCGGCGCTGGTGCGCCGGCCCGCCCCCTCCGCCAACACAATTGCGGCTGGCGCCGCCGCGGAGCGGCCGAAGCGGTTCCGCGAGACGCGCAGCACGTTCGCGATGTCTTGCGCACTCAATTTGAGCTTGCGGGGTCATGGCGGCTCCGCAGCATCGACGAGCAATGGGGGCGCCCATACGAGCGAAAAGCTCGCAATATCCACAAATACATTACAAGACGGAGATGTCGCCTAGTATCCGTATATAACCGCTAGAACATCAGACCCCGACACTTTCTCATTTACTGAGAAAGCTTGCCGCCCAGTCGCTGCTGACATTGGCGAATTTCTGCGGCTGCGACGGTCGGCGGCGCGCTCAGGCGGCGCGGCGAAGGTCGTCGACGCCGGTCCGATACGAGAGCGCTTCGGCGATGTGGATACGGGCGACCTTGTCGGCGCCGTCGAGGTCGGCGAGCGTGCGCGCGACGCGCAGCACGCGGTGATAGCCGCGCGCCGACAGGCGCATGGACTGGGCGGCGTCGCGCAGAAGCGTCAGGCCGCTGCCGTCGGGACGCGCCACGTCTTCGAGGCGCGCTCCCTGCACCTGCGCGTTGGTGCGCACCTGCGGCATGCCGAGGCCCGCATAGCGCGCCGCCTGGCGGTCGCGGGCGAGCGCGACGCGGGCCGCCACCTCGCGGCTGCCTTCGGCGGGGGGTGGCAGGAGGAGATCCGCGCAAGTGACCGCCGGCACGTCGATGACGAGATCGATACGGTCGATGAGCGGGCCGGACAGGCGCGCCTGATAGTCGGCCATGCAGCGCGTATTGGCGCCGCGCTTGCAGACATAGTCCGGCTCGGCGGCGTGGCCGCACCGGCACGGGTTCATGGCGGCGACGAGCATGAAGCGGGCCGGGTAGGTGGCGCGGTGGTTGGCGCGCACGATGGCGACTTCGCCGGTCTCGAGCGGCTGGCGCAGCGAATCGAGCACGCGCGGCTCGAATTCGGGAAACTCGTCGAGGAAGAGGACGCCGCCATGGGCGAGCGAGATTTCGCCCGGCCGCGCCTTGAGGCCGCCGCCGACCAGCGCCGGCATGCTGGCGGAGTGATGCGGGCTGCGGAACGGGCGCGCATTGGTGAGCGCGCCGCCCTCGATCTCGCCGGCCACCGAAGCGATCATCGAGACTTCCAGAAGCTCGTCGGGGAGGAGCGGCGGCAGGATCGACGGCAGCCGTGCCGCCAGCATGGATTTGCCGGCGCCGGGCGGGCCGACCATCAGGAGATTGTGGCCGCCGGCGGCGGCGATCTCGAGCGCCCGCTTGGCGCTTTCCTGGCCCTTGATGTCCTTGAGGTCGAGGCCGGTGCCGGCGATCTCGCGCACTTTCGGCTGCGGCCGCGACAAAACCTGGGTGCCCTTGAAATGGTTGGCGAGCTGGATCAGCGAGGCGGCGGCGACGATCTCCATTTCGGGGCTCGCCCACGCGGCCTCGGGGCCGCAAGCTGCCGGGCAGATCATTCCTTCGCCGCGTCCATTGGCCGCAATGGCGGCCGGCAGTACGCCGGCGACCGCCGCGATGGTGCCGTCGAGGCCCAGTTCGCCCAGCACCGTGTAGCCGTCCAGCGCGTCATGGGGGATCGCCCCGATCGCCGCCATCAGGCCGAGCGCGATGGGAAGGTCGTAATGGCTGCCCTCCTTGGGCAGGTCGGCGGGGGCGAGGTTGACGGTGATGCGCCGCGCCGGCAAAGCGAGGCCGGACGCGATGAGCGCGGCGCGAACCCGCTCGCGGGCTTCCGACACCGCCTTGTCGGGCAGCCCGACCACGTTGAAGGCCGGCAGCCCGGGGGCGACCTGCACCTGCACGTCCACCGACCGGGCCTCGATGCCCTCGAACGCCACCGTGCCGACCCGCTGGACCATGGCCATGCCCTCGTGATGCACGCCAGAGTAGCCGAGCGCGTCTCTCACGACAAGAACATTGATAGAACATTCGGGACGTGCCCGCCGCTCGCCGCCGAGCTTTCACGACCTGACAAGCGCCGGTAATTTTTGCGACGGTGCCCGGCGAAATTGAATGGCGAACGTCAAGTAACAATTCAGCTTTGGCCGCCATGATGCCGCCGATCCACCGGGCGGACATGCCTTTTCCTCTGCCGGCCGAAACTCCACCGACTTCCGGGCTTCCGACAGGAACATTCGCAGCATGCGCGTATCGATCAAGATGGCCCTGGGCGGGCTGTTCGGCCTCATGGCCGTGCTTCTGGTTGCCACCTACACGTTCGATTTCGTCTCGGTCTGGGGGGAGCAGGCGGTGGCCCGCCGCACCGCCGGAATCGCGCGGGTGACCCGCTCGCTGTTCGTCGCATCGCAAAACATCCGGGTCGAACGCGGCACCGCCAGCGCCGCCCTCAATGCGGCCGATCCGGCCGCCGCCAAGACGCGTGGCGAGATCGAGAATTTGCGCAAGCGATCGGAGCCGGCGCTCGAGCAGGTTCTGGCCGAGATCGGCACCATGGATTTTCCCGACCGCGAGCGGCGCACGGCCGAGCTGCGCCGTGCCGCCGACGAGGTCCGGGCGCTGCGCGCCAAGACCGACGCGGCGCTGGGACAGCCGAAGGCGGAGCGCGATGCCGCCGCCATCAAGGCCTGGGTGCCAGTGGTCGGTAAGCTCATCCAATCCCTTGAGGATACTTCGGACGTCCTGGTCGCGCAGATCAAGCTCGCCGACGCCCGGGTCGACCAGCTGATGACCATCAAGCAGCTGGCCTGGACGGCACGTGACTACGGCGGCCGCGAGCGCCTGTTCATCGGCAACGCGCTCGGTTCGAGCAGTGCACCGTCGGCGGACTGGCAGCGCCAGGTCACCGATTTCCGCAGCCGCAATCTGACCGCCTGGACCGCCGTCGAGGAGGCGGTCGCCGGCACCGACCTGCCGAAGGTGCTCGCCGACGCCATCACGGCGGTCAAGCAGGGCTATTTCGGTACCTTCCTGAAGGAGCAGGATGCCGTCGTGACGGCGCTGGTGTCCGGCCAGAAGCCGACGATCAACGGCGCCGCCTGGGTGAACCGGTCGAGCGGGCCTTTGGAAATCCTCGGCGCGCCGGCCAATATCGCGGTCGATCTCGCGCGCGACTATGCGGAGGCCAAGGCCGCGCAGGCGCAGTGGCACCTCGCCTTCAAGGGGGGCCTCGCGCTGCTCGTCGTCCTCATCAGCGTCGCCGGCTTCATGATCGTCAGCCGGCGTGTGGTGGCGCCGATCGACCGCCTGACCGCGGTGATGGGACGCCTCGCCCACGGCGACCACGAGGTCGACATCGAAGGCAAGGAACGCGGCGACGAGATCGGCGCCATGGCGAAGGCCGTCGAGGTGTTCAAGCAGAACGCCGTCGAGAAGGCGCGTCACGAAGCCGAGCGCGAGCGCTACGCCCAGGAACGCGAACGCTATGCGCAGGAGAAGGAGCACCTCGAAGAGGAGCGCCGGCTCGCCGAAGCCCAGGCCGCGGACGACAAGCGCCACACCATGCAGGCCCTCGCGGATGCCTTCGAATCCGAAGTCGGGGGCGCCGTGCAGGCGGTCGCGGCCGGTGCCGTGCAGATGGAGCAGGCCGCCAAGGTCAGCGGCCAGGAGATCGACCGGGCGCAGGCGCTTGCGACCAGCGTGTCGGCGGCTTCCGAACAGGCCTCCGCCAATGTGCAGACCGTCGCGTCGGCAACCGAGGAACTCTCCACCACCATCGCCGAGGTGGCGACGCAGGTGCGCCGCTCGGCCGACGTCGCCCAGAAGGCCAAGGCGGCCACACAGGAGACCGACCAGATCGTCCGCGGACTGACCGCGGCGGCCGAGAAGATCGGTTCGGTGGTGTCGCTGATCAGCCAGATCGCCGAGCAGACCAACCTGCTCGCCTTGAACGCAACCATCGAGGCGGCCCGCGCCGGCGAGGCCGGCAAGGGTTTCGCGGTGGTGGCCGCCGAGGTCAAGACGCTGGCGAGCCAGACCGCCAAGGCGACCGACGAGATCCATCAGCAGATCGGCTCCATGCAGGACGTGACGCAGAAGACCGCCGCCGCCATCCGCTCGATCGGCGACATCGTCACCGAGATGGACGCGATCTCCGGCACCATCGCGGGCGCCGTCGAAGAGCAGGGCGCGGCGACGCGGGAGATTTCCCGCAACGTCCACGAGGCGGCGACCAGCTCCCGCGAAGTCACCAAGCACATTCTCGGCGTCTCGCAGGCCGCGACCACCACGGGCCGGGCGACCGGCGACGTCCTCAACGTGTCGACCGACCTGACCCGGATGGCCCAGGCCATGCGGGCCGCGGTCGACAAGTTCGTGCAGACGGTGCGGGCGGCGTAAGGCGGCTGCCGCTGGTGGCGGCCGGCCACGCCCTTCGGCGCGGCCGGCTGGGGACAGGGCTCGCCGGATCGAAAAGAACATTTGCAGAACAAAATGATTCGGCTAGGCTCTCCGGGCGCCCAATCGGAGAGCCCGCCCATGATCGACCTGAAGGAAATTCAGCGCGAACTCGCCCAGGCCCGCGAGGCCCGCATCGCTGCCCAGCTCGCCGGCTGCGAGGTGGAGGAACTGGCCGACATCCTGCGGCAGTCCCATTCCGGCTGGGCCAGGTTGAGGCCCGCCCGCCGGCCGCTTCCGTCCCTAGTCGAATTTCCGTCCTGACGACTGCGGGTCCGGCGGCGCCGCCGAGACCATCGGCTCGTCGAGGGCGTGCAGACGCGCGCCCAGGCGCGCGAGGCTCGCCGCGAAGCTCGCGAATTCGAAATTCTGCGGATCGTCGTGGCCGTTCTTGACCCCGTTGTCGATGGCCGCATGGGTCGCCGGAATGAGCCATTGGCCGGCCCGGACGCTGGCGATCACGTAGACGAGGGCGAGCCGGTCGTACTGCTCGGTGGTGAAGCCCGGCGTGGGCGCGATGGTGCCGCCGCGGCTGCGGCGCGGCTGGATCATCTCCACGTGCAGGAACAGGCCCTTGAGGTCGGTGCCGAAGCCGGTCGCGCGTTCGAACTTGGTCGCCCGCCAGGGCTCGGCGAAATCGTGGCCCACATAGACGTCGCCGGGCCGGTTGATGACCACATGGGCCAGCGCCCAGTTATCCGAGCAATGGAAATTGCGCAGATTGTTGAAGCGGGCGGTGGTGTCGAGATTGTCGGGAAAACGCCGCAGATACGGGCCCGACGTGTCGTGCAGCACCAGATAGCGCGCCGATGGGGCGAACGGATCGCCGTCCTGTGCCCGTGATACCGGCCAGAACAGGTTTGCCACGAAGGCGTCGGCGAGCCCGACTGCGGTCAGATGGGCAGTGAGCGCCGCCCGTGACGGCAGCGGCGCATTGCCGCCGATGCGCTCCGCAAAGGCCGGCGGCAGGGCGTCGAGGACGGGGCCGAGCTTGGCGCGCACGCCCACCGGCCGCATCAGGCAGCGCGCCTGCGCCTCCGGCTCGCCCGCGAAGGCGAGGCGGGCGGGCTCGAACCCGCACGGTCCCATGCCGGTGAGGATCACGGGCGGCTTCGGCCGGTGCGGCTTGCAGCTGGCCGCGAGGGCATCGCCGGTGGCCGACAGAACGCCCGGAATGGCGGCGAACGCGCAGGCGAGGCCGGCCACGACGGTCTTGATGCTGCGAGACGTCACGCGCGTTTTCCTCCGGGCCGGCCCGAAAAGGTTAACGCAATCTTAGCTGGACGTGGAAGCCCAGAATCGCCGCACAGGCAGACCGCGCGATCGGCAACTTTGCGGAGAGCTGCTATCCGATACCGTACGGGGCCTCACGCGCTCGGCCTTCCTCGCCAGTGCGGCGCGGGAGAAGATCGAAACCGAGGGGTGACGGCGAACCGTCTCAGCGCCGTTTCGCCTCGATCTTGTCCCAGATCAGCGCCGCGATGTCGGCGCCGCCGAGATTCTTGATGGCCCGGATGCCCGTGGGCGAGGTGACGTTGATCTCGGTCAGGAGGTCGTCGATGACGTCGATGCCGACGAACAGGAGGCCGCGCTCGCGCAGGGTGGGGCCGATGCGTTCGCAGATCGCGCGTTCCTGCGCGGTCAGTTCGGTCGCCGCCGCGGCGCCGCCGCGCACCATGTTGGAGCGCAGATCGTCCGCCGCCGGCACGCGGTTGACGGCGCCGGCGAATTCGCCGTCCACCAGGATGATGCGCTTGTCGCCCTTTTTCACCTCGGGCAGAAATTTCTGGATCACCCACGGCTCGCGGAACGTGACCGCGAACATGTCGTAGAGCGAGCCGAAATTGAGGTCGTCCGAGGTCAGCCGGAACACGGCGCCGCCGCCATGGCCGTAAAGCGGCTTCATGACGATGTCGTGGTGTTGGGCGCGGAACGACTTGATCTCGTCGAGATCGCGGGTGATCAGCGTCGGCGGCATCAGTTCGGGAAACAGCGTCACCAGAATCTTTTCCGGCGCGTTACGCACCGAAGCCGGATCGTTGACCACGAGCGTCTTGGGGTGGATGCGCTCCAGGAGATGGGTCGTGGTGATGTAGGAAAGATCGAACGGCGGGTCCTGGCGCAGCAGCACCACGTCGAAAATCGAAAGATCGGTGCGCACCGGGTCGCCGAGCGAAAAATAGTCGCCCGGCCTGTCGCGCACCTCGACGGAGCGGACGGTGGCGAAAACCTCGTGGCCGAGCTGGGCCAGGCGGTCCGGCGTGTAATAGGCGAGGCGGTGGCCGCGCGCCTGCGCCTCCAGCATCAGGGCGAAAGTCGAATCGCCGCGAATATTGATGCGTTCGATCGGATCCATCTGCACGGCGACGTTGAGAGCCATGATCATTCCACGGGGAGGGGTTGCGGACAAAGGATGGCTGAGGGTGTCCAGCCAGGCTCGACGCCGCGGGTTACTCCCATGACGGAGCCCCGTGACGCCGTGCCGACACTGCACAATCTTTGGCTCGCCGCCAAGCTCGATGGAAGTGGCGGTACGGGCGGTCGACGGGTCCTTGTGGGCAGTACTGATATTCAGTATATTGGCGGTCGGGGCGGTCGATGGAATTCGAGTGGGACAGCGTCAAGGAGAAGGCCAACTGGAAAAAGCACCGTGTCGAATTTCGCACTGCCGCGAAGGTGTTCCTGGACCCCTATGTGATCGAGTTCGAAGACCACGCGGCCGGGGAGGTGCGCTTCAACGCGATCGGTCTGGTGGACGGCCGAGTCCTCTTCGTGACCTACACGATGAGAGGCGACATCGTTCGCATCATCTCCGCCCGAGGAGCGGAGCCGCATGAAAAAAAGAAGTACCACGAGCTTTAGGCTGAATCCGAAACGCCTTCCGAAAACTGATTGGCGTTCGTTCGACGCCATGAGCGAAGTAGAGCGCCATCAAGCCGCCCTTTCAGACCCGGACGCTCCGCCAGCCACTAGGGCACAGCTTGCGCAGGCGCGCCGTGTGCCTTCGATCCGAGCATTGCGTGCCAAGTTGAACCTCACGCAGGAAGAATTCGCCGCCCGTTTCCACCTCCCGCTGGGGACAGTCCGTGATTGGGAGCAAGGCGCGCACCGTCCCGACAGAGCCGCCCAGGTGTTGCTCAAGGTCATCTCCAAGGACCCCGACGCCGTCGCGCGTGCACTCGAAAGTTAGGTCTGGGGCGCACGGCGTATGCGTGCCGCGCCAGCCAATGTGATGAATATTCGCCTCTCGGCAACCGATCGGCATCACTCGCTGGCGTCGAACGCCCCGGCGATGTGCCGTGGCAAACGCCCGGGGACGACCAGCACCACGTCGAAACGCATCTCGCGCATGACGTCGCCGGGATTCCTGGCGAGCCAGGCTTCCGCGGCAGCGATGATACGGCGGCGGCTTTTCGGGGTCACCGCCTCGGCGGCGGCATCGAAGTGTTCGCGCGCCTTCACTTCGACGAAGACGAGCGCGCCGCCACGGCGCGCCACGATGTCGATCTCGCCCACCGGCGTCTTGAAGCGCCGCGCCACGACCCGATAGCCCTTGGCCATCAGATAGGCGGCGGCGCGGCTTTCCGCCGATACGCCGAAACGGAACGCGATCTGGCGTTCGGGATCGGCGGCGTCGGGCTTGTCCGACGCCGGTTTCGGGGCGGCGCGCTTGCGCATGCGGAGTCCTCCCAAAAAGGCTGGTGCGATTGCGCCCACCTCCCGTCGCCTTCACCCTGAGGAGGGCGCGTGAGCGCCCGTCTCGAAGGGTGTGGCCAAATGCTTCGAGACGCGCCCTTCGGGTGCTCCTCAGCACGAGGTCGAAGGTCGCGCGCCTCTTGTCACGTCTTCCCGGTCAGTTCCAGTGCACGCTGGTAGATGTCCCGGCGCGGAACGCCGCTCGCCTGCGCGACTGTCGCGACGGCGTCCTTGAGGGAGGCGTTGGCGAGCGCGTCGCGCAGCATTTCGTCGACGCTCTCCGGCGGTGGGGGGGCGTCCGCCGCCGGCGGCGCCACCACGACGGCGAATTCGCCGCGGGTCTCGGCGCCGTCCGCATAGTCGCGCGCCAGCGTGGCGAGGTCGCCGCGGCGGACCTCCTCGTGCAGCTTGGTGAGTTCGCGGCACACGGCCGCCTCGCGGGCGCCGAAGACGGTCGCGAGATCGGCGAGCGACGCGGCGATGCGCGGGCCGGTCTCGTACAGCACCAATGTGGCCGGTATGCCCTTGAGGGCTTCGATGCGGTGCAGGCGCGCGCCGGACTTGGGCGGCAAAAATCCTTCGAAGAAGAAACGGTCCGTGGGCAGGCCCGCGACCGCGAGCGCGGTGAGCACCGCCGAGGCGCCGGGTGCGGCCGTCACTATGTAGCCGGCCTCGCGGGCTTCGCGCACCAGCTTGAAGCCGGGATCAGAGACGAGCGGCGTGCCGGCATCGGAGACGAGCGCGACGGCCGCGCCTTCGGCGAGGCGCCTGAGGATTTTCGGCCGCGCCGCGGCGGCATTGTGGTCATGATAGGGGGTGAGCGGCGTCGTGATACCGTAGCGGTCCATGAGTTTCTTGGTGACGCGGGTGTCCTCACAGGCGACGAGGTCGGCGCCGGCCAGGATCTCGAGCGCCCGCAGCGTGATGTCGCCGAGGTGGCCGATCGGGGTCGCCACCACGTGGAGCCCCGCCGGGCAGGCAGGCGCCTCGACGGCTTGCCCGGACAGGTGGTATGTCCGCGAGGATGCTCGTAATGGGGCGGCCAAAGGGGCCTGTGGACGACGGTCGGCACACATGGACGCAGTCTAGCGGGTTTTAGGCCCGCCCGCCTGGGCTTTGCGATGCCATGAAAGCGCCATTGGTTTCATGGCTTTAGCGGGCTCCGAGTGCCGCGGAGCGCGAGTTCCGCCGATTTTCCAGCCGGCCGCGCCCGTTTCGGCCGACTTGCCAAGCGCCGCCAAGGCGGCCAAAGTCTATCATGCTTTTCAAACGGTTAATCATTGGACACGACAATGCGAAAGGGGCGACTGAGACGGACGCCGGCCCGGTGTCGTCATTGTCGGGGAGAGCCGCCATGGACCGCGCATCGGCACAGACCGCGCCAATCCCATCCTGCCACCGGAGAGGGTGGCGGGCCGGACTCGTGGCCGGAGCAGCGCTGATCCTGGCCGGCTGCGCCGGCATGAACCTGCCGTCCGGCTCGGACTTCTTCTCGTCGGCGCCGCCGCCGCCCGAACCGCAGGCGACCGCGCCCATCGGGACCGGCCAGATCAAGGTCGGGCTGGTGCTGCCGGTCAGCGCCGCCGGACCGGCCGGCCAAGCTGGCCTGTCCATGCGCAATGCCGCCGAGATGGCGCTCGCCGAGTTCAACAATCCCAACATCCAGCTCCTGGTGAAGGATGACGGCGGCTCGGCGCAAGGCGCGCAGTCGGCGGTGCAGCAGGCCCTCGACGAGGGTGCCGAGATCGTGCTCGGACCCCTGTTCGCCCATTCGGTCAGTGCCGCCGGCCAGGCGGCGCGGGCCCGCAATGTGCCGGTGATCGCCTTCTCGACCGATTCCAACGTCGCCGCGCGCGGCGTCTATCTGTTGAGCTTCCTGCCCGAGTCCGACGTCGATCGCGTCATTTCCTACGCGGTCAGCCAGGGCAAGCGTTCGTTCGTAGCGCTTCTGCCCGACAATGCCTACGGCTCGGTGGTGGAAGCCGAGTTGAAACAGACGGCCTCGCGCCGCGGCGCCCGCGTGATGGCGCTGGAACGCTATTCGCCCGGCGACCAGAACCGCATCCAGGAATCCGCCCGCCTGGTCGCCCAGTCCGCCGGCCGTGCCGACGCCGTGTTCATCGCCGATACCGGCAACGAAGTGGCCTCGGTGGCGCGTGCGCTCGCCGGCGCCGGCGTCGACCTCAAGCGCCTGCAGCCGCTCGGCACCGGCCTGTGGGACGACCCGGCGGTGTTCGCCGAGCCGCTGCTCCACGGCGGCTGGTTCTCCGCCCCCGATTCCGCTGGCTTCAAGGCATTCGCGGGCCGCTACCGCAGCCGCTACAATCAGGAGCCGGTACGCACCGCGACGCTTGCCTACGATGCCACCGCGCTGGTTGCCGCCCTGGTCAAGACGCAAGGGCCGCAACGCTTCGCCGACAGCGTACTCACCAACCCGTCCGGGTTCGCGGGTGTCGACGGCGTCTTCCGCTTCCGCCCCGAGGGCACCAACCAGCGCGCGCTCGCCGTCCAGCGGGTCACCCCCCAGGGTGGCGTGGTGGTATCGCCGGCACCGAAGAGCTTCGCGGGGTCGTAGGCCAACGAGCTTCTGCCCGCGCGAGAGCGCCGCGGACAAGGAGCTGCGACAAGGAAAAGCAAGCTACGCGGCGAGGTCCGCCACGACGGCGTCGAGTATCGGAAATCCCGCCGGGGTGACGCGCAGGTGCTTGTCGCGGGTCTTTTCCACAAAGCCGACGCCGAGGAGGTCGGCGACGCGGCCGGGGTCGAGGGGGCGGCCTGACAACGCCTGGAAACGGGCGGGGTCGATTCCCTCCGTGAGCCGCAGGCCCATGAGCAGAAATTCGTCCGCCTGCTCGTCGCGCGTCAACGCGTCGTCGACCACGAGGCCGTGGCCATGGGTTTCGACGCGCGCCAGCCATTGCTCCGGGTTCTTTTCGGTGGCGGTGGCGTGGCGGACGCGGTCGATCAGAAGGCGGCCGTGGGCGCCGGGGCCGATACCGGCATATTCGCCGTAGCGCCAGTACACGAGGTTGTGGCGGCATTCGGCGCCGGTGCGGGCGTGGTTCGACACCTCGTAGGCGGGCAATCCCGCCCGGGCGCATTCCTCCTGGGTGGCGTCGAACAGAGCGCGGCCGGCATCGTCGTCGGGGATGACGAGCTTGCCGGCCTCGTGCAGGGCGTAGAACGGCGTCTCCGGCTCGATGGTGAGCTGATAGAGCGAGAGGTGCTCGGCCGCTTCGGCAATGGCGCGGGCGAGTTCGGCCCGCCAGGCCGCGACCGTCTGGCCCGGCCGCGCATAGATGAGATCGAACGAATAGCGCTCGAAGTTTTTGCGCGCGATCGCGATGGCGGCGAGCGCTTCGTCGGCGGTGTGGGTGCGGCCGAGGTTTTTCAGTGCCGGGTCATCGAGGGCCTGCACGCCGAGCGAGACGCGGTTGACGCCGGCGGCGCGATAGCCGGCAAAACGGGTCGCCTCGACGCTGGTGGGATTGGCTTCGAGATTGATCTCGGCGGCGGGTGCGATCGTCCAATGCCGGCCGATGGCGTCCAGGATGGCGCCGACCGTCTGCGGCTTCATCAGCGATGGCGTGCCGCCGCCGAAAAAGATCGTGTCGACAGTGCGGCCGGGAATACGCGCCGCCGTCGCGGCGATTTCGGCCGCAACCGCCGCGGCGAAGCGCTCTTCGTCGATGCCGCCACGGCGGACATGGCTGTTGAAGTCGCAGTAGGGACACTTCGACAGGCAGAACGGCCAGTGGATGTAGACCCCGAAGGCGGGCGACTCGCTCATGGCGACGAACATACAGCAGGGAAGGGCCGGCGTATCATGGCCTTTGGTCAGTCCGCCGGCCGCAGGCACGCCGCGGCGAGCTTGAGGAACGCGCGCGCCCGGTGGGAGAGCCCGCGACCCCGCGGCGGCAGGCCGTGCTTGTCGTCGCTGGACAGCTCCCCGAAGGTTTCGCTGAGCCCATCCGGCTGGAACATGGGGTCGAAGCCGAAGCCGCGACTGCCGCGCGGCGGCCATACCAGGCTGCCGTCGACGCGGGCCTCGAAGTCTTCGGTGTGGCCGTCCGGCCAGGCGATGCACAGGGCGGAGACGAAATGGGCCCGCCTTTGCGGCGGCGATGCTGCGCCTTTGCTGCGCAGCAATTCGTCGATTCGCGCCATGGCGGCGGGGAAATCCTTGGAGGGACCGGCCCAGCGGGCCGAATGGATGCCGGGGGCGCCGTCGAGCGCCTCGACGCAGAGGCCCGAATCGTCCGCGAAGGCCGGCAGGCCGGTCGCCTGGGTGGCGGCGACCGCCTTGATGCGGGCGTTCTCGGCGAAGCTCACTCCGGTCTCCTCGGGTTCGCCGAGCCCGAGTTCGCCCGCCGACACCGCCTCGATACCGTAGGGGGCGAGCAGTTCGCGCATCTCCCGAAGCTTGCCGGGATTGTGGGTGGCGATCACCAGCCGGCCGCTGATGCGGCGGTGGGGGGGCGGGGCGGCCCCGCTCACGTCACCGCCATCTTCTGCAGGTCGACGAGCTTGCCGATGCCCTTGCGGGCGAGCCCCAAGAGCACGAGAAGGTCGGCCTCGCTGAACGGGGTCTTTTCGGCGGTGCCCTGGATCTCGACGATGTTGCCGGCGCCCGTCATGACGAAATTGGCGTCGGTGTCGGCCTCCGAATCCTCGGCGTAATCCAGGTCGAGGACCGGCGCGCCCGCGCAGATGCCGCACGAGACGGCGGCCACATGGTCGCGCAATACCTCGCCGTGGATCATGCCGCGGCCCTTCATCCAGGCGATGCAGTCGTGCAGCGCCACCCAGGCCCCCGTGATGGCGGCGGTGCGGGTGCCGCCGTCGGCCTGGATGACATCACAGTCGATGGTGATCTGCCGCTCCCCCATGGCTTGCAGATCGACGACGGCGCGCAACGAGCGGCCGATCAGGCGCTGGATCTCGACCGTGCGGCCGCCCTGCTTGCCGGCGGAGGCCTCGCGGCGGGTGCGCTCCAGCGTCGCACGCGGCAGCATGCCGTATTCGGCCGTGACCCAGCCGCGCGCCTGGCCTTTGAGCCAGGGGGGGAGCCGGTC
This sequence comes from Astrobacterium formosum, assembly GCA_030848545.1. Classification (GTDB taxonomy): domain Bacteria; phylum Pseudomonadota; class Alphaproteobacteria; order Rhizobiales; family Xanthobacteraceae; genus Astrobacterium; species Astrobacterium formosum. The sequence continues at coordinate 295,457 of JAVDCA010000002.1, read as the reverse complement.
TTCCAGAGTCGCGGTGACCAGCACCTGGGTGTCGCCGAATTTCACGAAGCAGGAGCCTTCGGCATACTTCACCACCCCCCGTTCGAGCGAAACGGCGCGCAGCTCGTCGGGCTGTCGGCGGCTTGGACGCATGCGAAAACTCCTTGAAGACAATGCGGGGACCGGGAAGGTGTGGAGGAGCTTTTAGAGCATTTGTCGAGTCGAAGGGAACCAGGGGTGTAATAAAACTGAGGTCCGCCCATGGCCGGAAGGCGGCTACGATGGGGTTCCCAGGGAGCTGTTCCGGAGTGGTGCTCTTGCACCGCCTTGAACTCGGGCGCCCCGATGGACAATTCTTGGTCCCGGCAAGCACGAAACGGACGACGCCATTGTCACAAGACGTTCCGATCGGATCGAGCCAGATCAGCCTCGTTCAGCTCAACGAGCGCTCGCGCGAAATTTTCCGCCAGATTGTCGAAAGCTACCTGGCGACCGGCGAGCCCTTGGGCTCACGCAACCTGTCGCGCCTTATTTCCATGCCGCTGTCGCCGGCGTCGGTGCGCAACGTCATGCAGGATCTGGAGGAGCTGGGCCTCATCTATGCCCCGCACACCTCCGCCGGCCGGCTGCCCACTGAACTGGGATTACGATTCTTCGTCGACGCCCTGATGCAGGTGGGCGAACTCAACGACAAGGAACGCAACGCCATCGAGGGCCAGGTGGCGGCGGCCGGACAGACCGTGGAAGACGTGCTCACCCAGGCGTCCGGCCTTCTGTCGGGCTTGACCCGCGCCGCCGGCGTCGTCCTGACGGCAAAATCCAATGTGCGCCTCAAGCACATCGAATTCGTGCGTCTGGAACCGACCCGGGCCCTGGTGGTCCTGGTCGCCGACGACGGCCAGGTTGAAAACCGCATCGTTCCGCTGCCCCTGGGGCTGCCGTCGGCGGCCCTGGTCGAGGCGGGCAATTTCCTCAATGCCCATGCGCGCGGCCGGACGCTCGCCGAGGCCAAGGCCGAAATGGAACAGGCCCTCGACGCCAGCCGCGCCGAACTCGACCAACTGACCCAGAAGATCGTTGCGGCCGGGCTCGCGAGCTGGTCGGGCGGAAGCTCCGACGACCGCAAGCTGATCGTGCGCGGCCAGGCCAACCTGCTCGATGATTTGCACGCCCTCGAAGATCTGGAGCGGGTCCGCCTCCTGTTCGACGACCTGGAGACCAAGCGCGGCCTCGCCGATCTGTTGGGCCGCGCCGAGCAGGCCGAGGGGGTGCGCATCTTCATCGGCTCGGAGAACAAGCTGTTCTCGCTCTCCGGCTCGTCCACCGTGATGGCGCCCTACCGGGACGGCAGCGGCCGCATGGTCGGGGTCCTCGGCGTGATCGGCCCCACCCGGCTCAACTACGCCCGCGTGATCCCCATGGTGGACTACACCGCCAGGGTGGTGTCGAAGCTCCTGTCGGGGTGAGCGACGGTATCTTGGCCCGCTCGCCGCCCGGGCATGGGTAGATTTTGGATTTCCTTGATTTTCCGCCCGCGAGTCTCGATATGCGGGGGCGTATTTCGAACAGCCTAAACGGACCTGACCCTGATGACCGACGACGGACTGCCCACCCCGACCGACCAGCCGCAAGACCGTGTTCAGGACCGGCCTCAGGACCGGATTCCCGACCCGGCGCCGGCGGCCGCAACGGCGGCGCCCGCCCCGGATCCGGCCGAAGCCCTCGCCAAGGAGGCGGCGGATTTGAAGGACAGGCTGTTGCGCACACTGGCCGAAATGGAGAACCTGCGCCGGCGGTCCGAGCGCGAGGTCGCCGACGCGCGCCTCTACGGCATCGCCAATTTCGCCCGCGACGTGCTCGGCGTCGCCGACAATATGCGCCGGGCCCTGGATGCCGCCGGCCCCGATCTGCGCGAAGGCGGCGATGACAAGACCCGTGCGCTCATCGACGGCGTTGAGCTGACCGAGCGCGAACTCCTCAAGGTGATGGAGAAATACGGGGTCAAGCGCCTCGACCCCCGGGGCGAGAAGTTCGATCCCAACTTCCACCAGGCCATGTTCGAGATACCCGACCCCGATGCGACGCCCGGCACCGTCGTGCAGGTCCTGCAGGCCGGTTACAAGATCGCCGAACGGGTACTGCGCCCCGCCATGGTGGGTGTCGCCAAGGCGCCGCCGAAGCCGGTTGCCGAAGCACCCGCCAACGAGAACACCCAGCAGGGTTGAGACGCGCTCACCGACAAGCGCGCCGGTACTGCCGCGAAGTCTTCACCGCGGCTTTATGCCATCGCGCACGCCGCGGAAGCGGGGAAACGCCTCGCGCCAGCGCTCCGTGGTGGAGATGCCGACCAGCCGGATATAACCGCCGGGCGCGAACCTGACCCATTGGACGAGCCGCATGGGCACGCCGCTCTTGGCGTCCTGGCCTTCGGCCTGGATCTCGTGGGTCTGCATGGTGCCGAGCTTGATGAGGTCGCGGCTGACCAGACGCGCGTCCTTGAGTTCGCTCATGCCGCCTAGGAGATTGCGGGCGAAATGATCGCGGTCGGACGCCTTCTCGGGCGCCCCGACGCCGAGCGATACCGCCAGAACAGGCTGCTCGGTCGCCTCCATGGTGTCTTTGGGTCCGTCGGTCAGCAGAACGCCGCCGGGCGGGGCGACGCGGATCGGCCGCATGCCCGACAGGTTCTCGAACACGACGGGGACGAGCCGCATGAGTTCGTCCACCGGCACGCTCTCGCGCGCCTTGACGGTCGCGAGCGCGGCCCGGATGCTGGCGTCGTTGTAGGCCTTGTCGGCGTCCGGTGCCTGCACGGCGATGAGAGTCGTGAGTTTCGGCATCGCGGCGAGCAGGAGCCATTTGCGCAGCGTCTTGCCGTCGGCCTCCTGGTGGCCGCTGATCAGGACGCCATTGCCGTCCGGAAGCGTGAATTTCTCGCGTTTTTCCTCGACGAAACCCTGTTTCGACAGGGCCGCCGCCGTCATGCTCTTTTCCACGTTCGCATAGGCGGCCGCGGGTATTTCCCCGATCAGGATGACGGCCGAAGCGTCGCGGTCCTCGAAACCGCGCACCAAACTGCTCGGCTGCATGGCGCCGGGAGGATCGAGACCGATGTGGGAGCCGGTCGGGAATACCGGTTCGGCAAAGGCGGTGCCGGCAAGAAGGCCCATGGCCGCCGCGGCGGCCGTGCGCACCAGTATGGATCTCATGGTCATGACCAGGTTCCCGCGACAAATCCCATGGTCGGCCATGTCAGATCAATGCGGCCACGTTGGGGCTGGCACCTCAAAAAACCCGCGGACCGCGGCGTCCTGTCCGCAGCCCAGCTGTGACTGGCGGCCCGATGTCAGGCGGCGCTTTGATCTGCCGCGACACGTTGCGGCACGGCGCGTTCGCTGGCGAGCGCTTCGCGGGCGCCGGAGGCGCCGGCCTCGTGGTACTCGGCGTCTTCGTTGACCTCCCAGACGTCGTAGCGGCGCTCGCCGGCCAGGATGTTGCGGGCCGCCAGCATGGCGGTCATCATGGCGTGGTCCTGGTTGTTGTATTTGTGCATGCCGTTGCGGCCGACCATGTGCAGGGTCGGATAATCACGCTCGAGTTCGAGGCGGATCATCGCCACGTTGTGGCGATAGTCGTCGTCGTAGACCGGATACGCCTTGGCCTGGCGCACCACGCAGCCGTCGAGCACCTCGCCGTCCCCCACGAGGCCGATCTTGACGATCTCCCGCCGGGCGAGCGCGATCAGCTCGTCGTCGGGCGCGCCCCACAGGCCGTCGCCCTCGAAGCAGAAATATTCGAGCCCCAGGCAGGTCATGCCGTGCGGCACCATTTCGGGCGACCATGAACGGAAGTTCTGCACGCGGCCGACCTTCACGGACGGATCGTGGATGTAGATCCAGTTGTCGGGGAACAGGTCGGCCTTGTCGACCATCAGGGCGACGGTGAGGAAATCGCGATAGCGCAATGCGCGGGCATGCAGGAGCGAGATGGGGGTCGGCTTGATCCGCTCCACCAGTTCACGCACCGGCGCCGACGACACCACGTGGCGGGTCGTGTGGGTCGCGCGGCTGCCGTCGCGGCCCACCGTGTCGACGTGCCAGACCTTCTCGTCGGCGGAAAAGCGCAGGCCGGCGAGCTCGCGGCCCATGAGAATGCGGCCACCGAGCCCGGTGACCTTGGCGGCCGCCGCCTCCCACATCATGCCCGGGCCCTTGCGGGGATACTGGAAGGTCTCGATCAGGGTCTTGACCACCGCCCCGTCGGCGCTCGCCGGCGCTTTGCCGCCGTGCAGCGAACGCTTGAGGGCATTGAGAATGGCGACCGACAGATCGAGCCCCTTGATGCGCTGCGCCGCCCAGTCGGCGGAAATCTCGTCGCACGACATGCCCCACACCTTTTCGGTGTAGGTCTTGAAGAAGATCTGGAACAGCTTTTCGCCGAACTGGTTGCGCACCCAGTCGTGGAAGCTCTTGGGCTCGGCGATCGGCCGCGCGCGCGCGGCCATATAGGAGAGCATGCAGGCGGCGCTGGTGAGGAGGCCGAGATTGTCGAGCGCCTGGAAGGCGCTGAGCGGATAGGAATAGAACTTGCCGCCGTAGAAGATGCGCGACAGCCGCGGCCGCTCGATGAAGTCGTGGGGCAAAATCTCGCCCCACAGGTCTACCACTTCCTTCGACTTGGAGAAGAAGCGGTGGCCGCCGATGTCGAACAGGAAATCCTTGTAGCGCACCGTGCGGCTGATGCCGCCCACATAGTCGGGGTCCTTCTCGATGACCGTGACCGAACGCCCCTCCTTGGCGAGGCAATAGGCGGCGGTCAGCCCAGCCGGGCCGGCGCCGATCACGAGGATGTCGGTATCGAGGCTCATGGGTAGGTCGTCCTGCGAGCAAGAGAGCGATCGGAGGTGGCGGCCGCCGTCGCGGGCGCGAAGGCGAACAGGCGGTGGCCGAAATAGGAGAAGCAGGCCGCGATGGCGGCGCCGGTGACGAGCGCGCCTTGCGGGAAGGTGGCCAGCACGGTGAGCGCCAAGGCGGCGAACACGCCGTAGCTCAACCCCTGTGCGGCGGCGGTGACCATGGCGTAGCGCAGGGCTTCGTGATGCTGGTGGCGGCCGCTGGCATCGAACGTCAAGGCGCGATTGAGGCGCCAGGTCACCAGCGTGGCGAGGCCGATGGAGACCAGCCGGACCAGCAGGGGTCGATCGAAAGCGGCGATCAAGGCCGTGAAAGTGCCCAGATCGGTGACCAGCCCGAGCGCGCCCACCACCATGAAGCGCAAAGGACGCGGCAGCCGCTCGGCGAGGCGCCGCAACGGATCGTCGCTCCCGGCCGGGCAGGCCGGCGGAGCGCTGTCAGAAGTGTCGCGCCTGTCCATGCCGTACCGCTCAAGTCCCTGCTGGCGGGACCGATCGGCCCGCGGGCAACGGCCATCCTTGGCAGCACTTTCTTAACGATGAGCTTACCCCGGCGGCAGGACGCAGCTCGACGATGGAATCGTTAATAAACGCTCAACGCTCCTGTCCCAATGCTTGCAGGGACGCGTGATTCAAGCGCCGGTGTGACCATTGCCGAACATGCCTCGTCTGTACTCGCGGCTGCGAAGACGCGCATGTGCGAGTCTGAGCGCGATCCGAACGGAGTTTGCCGGGTTGGGCTCCGCACGGACCCGAATGTCGACGCAAGCTTCGAAGGGCGTGATGTCCGATCACGATCTGCGCCAGCCCGGGTTTGCCGTCCTGCTCCTTCTCGCCTGGGGCCTCGCCGCCGTGCAACTGCTGGTCCTCAATGGGGGTGTCGATCCTGGCACCATGACGGACCCCGACGACGTCATGCGGCTCGTGCAGATGCGGGAATTTGTCAGCGGTCGCGGCTGGTTCGACCTCCACGAACCCCGTCTCGCGCCGCCGGGCGGTTACGACTCCCACTGGTCGCGCCTGATCGATGCCGGCCTCGCCGGCCTGTTCCTCGTCTTTCGGATCGCCGTCACCTCCGCGCGCGCCGAATTCCTGATGGGCATCGTCTGGCCGCTCATGTGGCTCTTGCCGGCGGCCGCCGCCGTCGCCGCCATCGCGTGGCGCATCGGCGGTCGCGAGGCCGCCATCGTGCTCCTCCTGCTGGTGGCGATCGGCTTGCCGGTGATGGCGCAGTTCCGGCCCGGCCGCATCGACCATCACAACGTCCAGATCACGCTCGCGCTGGTGGCGCTTGCGGCCGCCGCCTGGGCCGAACGTATCCGCATGGCCGCGGCATGCGGGGCGTTCACCGGGCTGGCGCTGGCGATCGGTCTCGAGGGCTTGCCGTTTCTAGTAGTCGCCGGCGCCGCCGTCGCGCTGCGCTTCTGCGTCGAGCGCGCGAGCGCGCCGGCGCTGCGCGCCTACGGATTGTCGCTGGCGGTGGCGACGCTTGTCGGCTTTCTCGTCACAGTCGGCCCCGCCCAATGGGGCCGCACGGCCTGCGACATGCTGGCGATCAATTGGATGGAGCCGGTGGTCGCCGCGGGCCTCGGTCTGGTGGTTGCCGGCGGCTGGTTCGTGAGCCAGCACGCGGCGGCACGCTGTGCCGCGGTCGCGGTTGCGCTTGCGGTCTCGGCAACGGTGTTCGTCGCTTTCGAGCCGCGCTGCCTCGGCGGCCCGTACGCCATGATGGCGCCGGGGGTGCGCGAGATCTGGCTGGCGCACGTCATGGAGATGCAGCCTCTATGGAAGTTCGTGAGCGGCAAGCCGGCGATTGCCGCCACCATCGTGACGTTTCCGCTCGTCGGCCTCGTCGCCGGCATCGCGCTGGCCAGTGAAGGCGCGATGCGGCGCAATGCCGGATTTCTTCTCGCCGCCACCGCTTTCGTCATTGCCATCGCGATGACCGTGGCGGCGGTCAAGGTCTACAATTACGCGGCTTGGCTCGCCATGCCGCTGGTCGCCGGCGCCGTGCCGCGCCTGTTCGTGCGTCTGCGCCTGACGACCTTGGCGGCGCGCTTCCTCGTCGCTCTTCTGTTCACGCCGGCGGTGCTGTCGGTCTTCACGGTCAAGGCGGTGGAATTGGCGGGCGCCACGCCGGCGTACGACGACGTCCGCGCCTGTTTCGAGACCAAGAACTACGCGCAATTCGCGCGCCTGCCGTCGGGCGTGATCGCCGGCGATATCAATTACGGCGTCATGGTGCTGGCGCTGACCCGCCACGCGATGCTCGCCGCGCCTTATCATCGGCTGTCGGAGAATATCCTTGCCACCCATGAGATGTTCGCACGCCCCGCCGAGGAGGCGCGCCGCGTCATCGATGCACACGGCGTCGACTACCTCGTATCGTGCGGCGGCTCACCGCCCGCCGATATGACGGCGCAAGAGAGCGCCAATGGATTGTGGGCAAGTCTCGCGTCCGATGACCTGCCGGATTGGCTCGAAAAATTGCCGCGAGAGGACGGCGACGCCTTCACGGTCTATCGGATCCATCGTCCCGGTCCGGTGCGGCCGTGACCGCCTGCTCGTCGACGACGTGGAGGATTCCCAAGCCATGACCCGTGCGGCGACGCGCTATTAACTCCCGGCGACTACACTCGACGAAAATTCGTCAAGAGCCATTCGATGACCACCGACCGCGGCGAAGACGCCCGTCCCAGGACCGTCATCCCCGTCTTCAACGAAGACGCGGGAGCGCCGATTCTGGTCAGTCGTGTCCTCGAGATCTGCCGGGTGCCGTCGTGACCGACTCTGACGCCGCCAATCGTGATCGCATCGTCATCTTCGGGCTGGCGGTGTTCACGGTCGTATTCTGGATCGTGTTCCAACCCACCAATCTCAAGAATGCGTTCATGATCGGCACGCCGATCGGGCGCGACATAGCCAACTTCTGGCTCGGCGGACGCCTTACTCTCGATGGACGCTTCGACCTGCTGATCGACATCGACGGTTACAACCGCTTGCTCAACACTGTGTTTGACCATGTGTGGGGAAGCGATCTCGTGTTTTCCTATCCGCCTCACATGCTGCTGGCCCTGGCGCCGCTCGGTGCACTGCCACACGCCGTGGCGGTTCTGCTGTGGACCACGATCAATCTCATCTTCGTCGTCCTGACTGTGCGTCTCCTCGCTCGCGACCGCGCTCTCGTGGTGGCCACCCTGTTGTCACCCGCCGTCCTGATTATGGTGGCGCACGGACATTTCGGCGGCGTGCTCGGCTTCCTGGCGACCTGGGCGCTCCTCAATGCCCGCCAGCGGCCGGCACTTGCCGGCGTCTGTCTCGCCCTGATCACTGTGAAGCCTCAATACGCCGCCGCGTTCGGCGGCTTCATGCTGCTCGTAGGCTTCAGGCGTGCCGTGCTGCTCACGGTGCCGCCGACCGCGCTGCTTGTCGTGGTCTCGATCGTAGTCTTTGGGATCACTCCATGGATGAATTTTATCGAAGTGACACTGCCGTTTCACGCGCGGATCATCGCCGACTTCCTGGTCGACATGCTTCGAACCACCATGTCGCTCTACGGGGCGGCCCGCATGGTCGGGCTGCCGAGGCTGCCCGCTGAGTTGATCCAGGTCGCTTACAGCGTGCCGGTGCTGGTGTTCGCCATCCTGATCTTTCGCCGCGACGGAGCGACGCCCCGAGCGGTGGCGCTTTCCCTCCTCGCGGTCGTGACCGCGCTGCCCTACTTTCAGCACTATGACATCGCCATCGCGGCGCCGGCCGTGACGGTCGCGCTGTTCGCGTCCCGCAAGCCGGACGAAGCGCCGTTCCTGCCGACTGCGGCCGCGGTGCTGATGTGGATCAGCCCGATCTTCGTGCTGCCGACCGGCGTGTTCGACATCCCGATTCCCGGGCCCGTGCTTGCCATCACGGTGGCACTCGCAATTAACCGCGCGCTGAAGCCGGACGGACCCGTTGCGTTGGTTCGGGCGGCATTGTCGGAATTGGCTGTATCAGGCTTGGCGGCTTTCGCCGCCGCGGGTGCCTGCCTGCGAGTGCGGTTTCCGCCGGTCCCGCGCCGGGCATTTCTGCCCATCGGCCTCGCGGTTTCGCTGCCCATTCTCGCTTGGATCTACTGGCCGGCGGCCTACGGCCTCGACATCCGTAACCACGCGGTCGGACGCGACTTCATCAACTTGTGGGCCGGCACGCGCCTCGCATTCATGGGCGAGATCAAGACGCTCTTCGATCTTGCGGCCTACCCCGAAGCCATTTCGCGCCTGTTCGGCCAGCCGTTGCCTTTTCATGCCTGGAGCTATCTGCCGAACGCCCTGCCGCTGTTCTGGCCGTTCGCGCAAGCCCCGTACTTCGCGGCGCTCGCCCTGTGGACCGTCGCCACCTTCGCGGCCTTCGCAACCGTCGTGGTGTCTCCCGTGGTGCGCGAACAGCGGTCGGCCGCCCTGCTATTGTTGGCGCTCGCCCCCGCCACGCTGATCAATGCGGTAAACGGCCAAAACGGGTTCCTGACCGCGGCCTTGTTTCTCGGCGGAATTCTGTGGCTCGATCGGCGACCGCTGCTGGCCGGGGTGCTGATCGGGCTCTTGACCATCAAGCCCCAGCTCGGACTGGTGCTGCCGTTCGCCCTGGTGGCCCTCGGCGCTTGGCAGGCGGTCGCCACCGCGGTCCTTAGCGCCGGCCTGCTCGCCGGCGCGTCGGTCGTCCTGTTCGGGATCGAGCCGTGGCAGCTTTACCTGGACATTACCGCCCCGTTCCACATATGCACACTGCAGCGGTATGAGGGCTTCTATACCTACATGATGACGTCCGTGCTGGCCGGGGGCCGGACCTTGGGCATCCCTTATCCGGTCGCTCTCGCCATTCAGGCCATCGTCACGCTGCAGGTCGTCATCGCGGCAGTCTGGGCGGTACGGCGGACCTCCGACCCTTGCCGGCGAGCCTTCGTTCTTGCGGCGGCCGCGCCACTGGCGACCCCGTATGCGTTCAATTACGACCTTACCGCGCTCGCCGCCGCGTTGGTGTGGATGCTATGCGGCCGGCTGCCGTGGAATCGAAGCGCGAGCGCGCTCTTCCTGCTCGCCTGGGTGGCGCCGACCGCCATGATGTACGCCAACCTGCTCGGCGCCGGACTGTTTTCCCTGGTCCTCCTGGCCATCTTCGTCATCGCGGTGCGTGAGGCTGGGTCACCGGCGGCGCCGCACCCGGTTGCAGTCGCGGCTCCCCATTAACCTCCTCGAATTGCAGCCGCTCTTGCCGGGCCAAATTCTCGCACCTGTCTTGCGGGCAGGTCGCGCCCTCCTATATGACCTTTGCACCCGCCGAGGGCGGCGGGGATGGTTTTCTTAAGGGGTCGGACCGGGGCAACCGGGTGGACCAGGAGTCCGCCGGACGCTCCTTTCCGGGTGCTCACAAGGGCCCGGCCGACCTGCTGCAGAGAGAGGGTTCAACAATGGGCAAGGTCATCGGCATCGACCTCGGCACGACAAATTCCTGCGTGGCCGTCATGGACGGCAAGAATCCCAAAGTCATCGAGAACGCCGAAGGCATGCGCACGACGCCGTCGATCGTCGCGTTTTCGGACGATGGCGAGCGGCTCGTCGGCCAGCCGGCCAAGCGGCAGGCGGTCACCAATCCGGAAAAGACCTTCTTCGCGGTCAAGCGCCTGATCGGTCGGCGCTACGACGACCCGATGGTGGAGAAGGACACGAAGCTCGTCCCCTACAAAATTACCCGCGCCGGCAACGGCGATGCCTGGCTTGAGGCGGACGGCAAGACCTATTCGCCCTCGCAGATCTCCGCCTTCACGCTGCAGAAGATGAAGGAGACCGCCGAGTCGTTTTTGGGCCAGAAGGTCGAGCAGGCGGTCATCACCGTGCCGGCCTACTTCAACGACGCCCAGCGCCAGGCCACCAAGGACGCCGGCAAGATCGCCGGCCTCGAAGTGCTGCGCATCATCAACGAGCCGACCGCGGCGGCACTCGCCTACGGCCTCGACAAGCAGAAGCAGGGCACCATCGCGGTCTACGACCTCGGCGGCGGCACCTTCGACATTTCGATCCTTGAGATCGGCGACGGCGTCTTCGAGGTGAAGTCCACCAACGGCGACACCTTCCTGGGCGGCGAAGACTTCGACATGCGGCTGGTCGGCTACCTGGCCGACGAGTTCCAGAAGGAGCAGGGCATCAATCTGAGGAACGACAAGCTCGCTCTGCAGCGCCTCAAGGAGGCGGCCGAGAAGGCCAAGATCGAGCTCTCCTCGACCACGCAGACCGAGATCAACCTGCCGTTCATCACCGCCGATGCCTCGGGCCCGAAGCACCTGACCATGAAGCTCACCCGCGCCAAGTTCGAGGCGCTGGTCGACGATCTCGTGCAGCAGACGGTCGAACCTTGCCGCAAGGCCTTGAAGGACGCTGGCCTGTCGGCGGCGGAGATCAACGAGGTGGTCCTGGTCGGCGGCATGACCCGCATGCCCAAGGTCCAGGAGGTGGTGAAGCAGTTCTTCGGCAAGGAGCCGCACAAGGGCGTCAACCCCGACGAGGTGGTGGCGATCGGCGCTGCGATCCAGGCCGGCGTGCTGCAGGGCGACGTCAAGGACGTGTTGCTCCTCGACGTGACCCCGCTGTCGCTCGGCATCGAGACGCTGGGCGGCGTGTTCACCCGCATCATCGACCGCAACACCACGATCCCGACCAAGAAGTCCCAGGTGTTCTCGACCGCGGAAGACAATCAGAACGCGGTCACGATCCGGGTCTTCCAGGGCGAGCGCGAGATGGCGGCCGACAACAAGATGCTCGGCCAGTTCGACCTCATGGGCATTCCTCCCGCGCCCCGCGGCGTGCCGCAGATCGAGGTCGCGTTCGACATCGATGCCAACGGCATCGTCAATGTCCAGGCCAAGGACAAGGCGACCGGCAAGGAGCAGCAGATCCGCATCCAGGCGTCGGGCGGCTTGAGCGAGACCGACATCGAGAAGATGGTCAAGGACGCCGAAAGCCACGCCGAGGACGACAAGAAGCGCAGGGCCGCGGTCGAAGCCAAGAACCACGCCGAGGCGCTGGTGCACTCGACCGAAAAGGCGCTCGCCGAGCATGGCTCGAAGGTCGGCGAGGCCGAGCGCACCGCCATCGAGAATGCCATGGCCGACCTGAAAGAAGCCCTCAAGGGCGACGATGCGGCGGCCATCCAGGCCAAGTCCAACACCCTCGCCCAGGCTTCCATGAAGCTCGGAGAGGCCATGTACAAGGCCAGCCAGGGCGGCGGCGACGCCGGCGCCCCCGGCGGCGAGGCCAAGAAGGACGACGTGGTGGACGCCGAGTTCACCGAAGTCGACGACGACAAGAAGAAGTCGGCCTGAAGCCGCGTCCGGTCCGATGCGCAACGCGTCATACCATCCCGACACCCCCGGGCTCGTCCCGGGGGTTTGTTCGTTTGGCGATGGATCCCGATAGATGGCCGGGCGAGGCGAACACGAGCGACGCCGTTCCCGGAGGGCTTTGTCCCGGAAGGCAATGCCTCGGAAGGCTTTGCCCCGGGACGGCTTTTGCCCGGCCATGACGCTGTAGGAAGGCGAGGGGCGGCAGCGGCATGTCCAAGCGTGATTACTACGAGACACTCGGCGTGCAGCGGGCCGCCAGCGACGCGGACATCAAGTCGGCGTTCCGCAAACTGGCGATGAAGTTTCATCCCGACCGCAATCCCGGTGACAACGATTCCGAACACCGCTTCAAGGAAATCAACGAGGCCTACGAGGTCCTGAAGGACGCCGACAAGCGGGCGGCCTACGACCGCTACGGCCATGCTGCCTTCGAGCAGGGCGCCGGCGGGCCGGGCTTCGGGGCCGATTTTGCCTCCACTTTCGCGGATATTTTCGACGATTTCTTCGGCATGGGGGGGCGGCGCGGCGGCGGCGGTGGCCGCGGTGGCCGCGAGCGCGGCGCCGACAAAAGCTTCAACATGGAGATCACGCTGGAGGAGGCGTACTCCGGCAAGTCGGCGGACGTGCGCATCCCCACCTCGGTGACCTGCGAGACCTGTTCGGGAACGGGCGCCAAGGCGGGCACCAAGCCGAAAGTGTGCGCGACCTGCGGCGGCATCGGCAAGGTCCGCCAGACCCAGGGTTTCTTCACCCTGGAGCGCACCTGCCCGACCTGCCAGGGCCGCGGCCAAGTGATCGAGGATCCGTGCCCGGCCTGTGCCGGCTCGGGCCGCGTCCAGCGCGAGCGCATGCTGGCGGTCAACATCCCGGCCGGCGTCGAGGACGGCACCCGCATCCGCTATCCGGGCGAGGGCGAGGCGGGAGTGCGCGGCGGACCGCCCGGCGACCTCTACATCTTCCTGTCCATCGACGCGCACTCGTTCTTCCAGCGCGACGGCGCCGACCTGCATTGTCGGGTCCCCATCTCCATGGTCACGGCCACGCTCGGGGGTGAATTCGAGGTGCCGACCATCGACGGCGGCAAGATGACCGTGAAGATCCCCGAAGGCACCCAGTACGGCCGCCGCTTCCGGTTGCAAGGCAAGGGCATGCCGGTGCTGCGCACCAAGCGAACCGGTGATATGTATGTCCAGGTGACCGTCGAGACCCCGCAGAAGCTGACAAAACGCCAGCGCGAGCTCCTGGCCGAGTTCGAGAAGTTGTCGTCCAAGGATACCCACCCGGAATCCGCGGGCTTCTTCGGGCGAGTCAAGGAGTTTTTTAGCAACCGGGCCGGCATGGACTAGTGTATTGACCCCTGGTACCGACCCCCATACACGTGACATTATCGTGACAAAGCGTCACCAGCGTAATTCCCCTGCCATGTCATTCCAGACAACTCTGAGCATCGCCCGTAAAAATCTCCGCATCGACGACGAAGTTCGATTCATTCGTTCGTGGATCGAGAAGCCGTTGTCGATCGGTGCCGTCACGCCCTCCGGCAGGGTGCTGGCGCGCACCATGGCGAGCTATGTGGATCCCGACTCGCAAGGGCCGGTGATCGAGCTCGGCCCCGGCACCGGGCCCGTGACCGAGGCCCTGGTGCAGCACGGCGTCGAGCCCCGGCGGCTGGTGCTGGTGGAATTCAACCCGGTCTTCTGCCGGCTGTTGCGCACCCGCTACCCCGAGGCGACCGTGGTGCAGGGCGATGCCTACCGGCTCAAGAGCCTTCTGGGTGCGATCGTGCGCGATCCGGCCGCTGCCGTGGTGTCCGGGCTGCCGCTCATGACCAAGGCCATGCGGACCCGCCTGCGGCTCATGGCCGATGCCTTCACGCTGACGGCGCCGGGGGCGCCGTTCATCCAGTTCACCTATGCGGTGATGGCGCCCATCCCCAAGGCGCTGCCGGGCGTGCACGCCAAGCCATCCGAACTCATCTGGCTCAACCTGCCGCCGGCGCGCGTGTGGGTCTACCGCAAGCTCTGATTTTTCCCGTCATTGCGAGCGAAGCGAAGCAAACCAGGGCCCCCTACAGGGCCCTGGTTTGCTTCGTCGGCTTCGCCGGCTCGTAATGACGGGGCGGGCAGGCCCTGTTCCGGGCTCGCGTCGCGCCGTATAAGAGCCTGAGAGCAAAGTGGGGCTTCCATGGCGGCACCGAAAATCCTCGTTTTCGCCGGCTCGATCCGCACCGGTTCGTTCAACGCCCGGTTGGCGGCGCTGGCCGTCAAGGAGCTCGCGCTCGCCGACGTCGACGTCACCCGTATTTCGCTCGTCGACTACCCGCTGCCGCTCTACGACGCCGACCTGGAGAAGGCCTCGGGGGCGCCCGAGAACGCCGTCAAGCTCAAGCGCATGTTTCTTGCCCATCGCGGCATCTTCATCGCCAGTCCGGAATACAACGCTTCGGTGACGCCGCTCCTGAAGAACACGCTCGACTGGGTGTCGCGGGTGCGCGAGGGCAACGAAGTCCCGCTCGCCGCCTACAAGCGGCGCGTCTTTGCCCTCGGGGCCGCCTCCAACGGCAGTCTCGGGGGCTATCGTTCCCTGATGGCGCTGCGCCAGATCCTCGAACTGGGCTGCGGCGCCACGGTGCTGCCCGAGCAGGTGGCGGTTCGCGAGGCGGCGAGCGCATTCGAGGATGACGATACGCTGCGCGACGAGCGCACCATGCGGGCGCTACGGACGGTCCTGGAGCGACTGGTCGAGACCGCCCGGCAACTGTCCATGACCGGAGGAGAACGTTGATGGACCCGCGCAACCGGCTGATCCTGGCCCTCGACGTCCCCACCGTGGCGGCCGCCGAGGTGATGGTGGAGCGTCTCGAGGAAAGCGTCACCTTCTACAAGGTCGGCTATCAGCTCGCCTATTCCAAGGGCGGGCTCGATTTCGCCGAATCGCTCGCCCAGGCGGGCTATCACGTCTTCCTCGATCTCAAGCTGCACGACATCGGCAACACGGTTGCGAGGGGCGTCGAGAACGTCGCCCGTATGGGGGTGAACTTTCTCACCGTGCACGCCTATCCGCAGACCATGCATGCCGCGGTCGAAGCCCGCGGCGACAGTCTGCGCATCCTCGCCGTCACGGTCCTGACCTCCTATGACGACGCCGACCTGGCGGCTGCGGGTTACGACTTCACGGTGGCCGAACTTGCCGCCGAGCGCGCCGCCCAGGCCCGCGACATCGGCGTCGACGGCCTGATCTGCTCGGCCGCGGAAGCCGCAAGGCTGCGCACCATCGTGGGTCCCGAGCGCCTGCTGGTGACGCCCGGCATCCGCCCGGCCGGCGCCAGTTCGGGCGACCAGAAACGGATCATGACCCCGAAAGCCGCCATCGCAGCCGGCGCCGACTATCTGGTGGTCGGCCGCCCGATTCTCGAGGCCGTCGACCCCAAGGCGGCGGCGGACCAGATCATCGCCGAGATCGCGGCCGCGAAGCCGTAAAACTCAGTCCTCGTCATTGCGAGCGGAGCGAGGCAATCCAGGGGCCGCGCAGCAAAGAACTGGATTGCTCCGTCGCTTCGCTCCTCGCAATGACGGCATTGATCGAAGGAGCATCACATGCCCAAAGGCTACTGGATCGCCCGCGTGACGGTGAACGACCAGGCGGGTTACGACGAGTATCGCAAGCGCAACGCCGTCGCGTTCGCCAAATACGGCGGCAAGTTCATCGTGCGTGGCGGCGCCAAGAGCATGTTCGGGACCTCCCGCCAGCACAACGTGGTGCTCGAATTCCCCACCCACGCGGCGGCGCTCGCCTGTTTCGATTCGCCCGAATACCAGGACGCGACCCAGTTCCTCAAGAAGAGCTGCGAGGTCGACCTCATCATCGCCGAGGGTTACGAGGGCGCCCAGCCGTGAAGGCCGGTCGTCGATGAATCCCGACTGTCCTCATCCCGAGGAAGGGCGCGCAAGCGCCCGTCTCCAGGGACGTGGTCACCTGAAGTCGGGCCTGTCCGACTTCAACCCCATGGTGCCGCAAGTCGGGCAAGCTCGACTTGCATTCGAGACGCGCTCCCGAAGGAGCGCTCCGCACCATGAGATCCAACCGAGATGGAGCACTCAATGTCCGACCTGCGGCTGATCGTGGCCGGTGCCGGCGGGCGCATGGGCCGTAACCTCGTCAAGGCGGTCACCGAAGCCGACGGTGTCGTCCTGGTGGGCGCCGTCGATGCCAAAGGCTCGGCGGCCATCGGGCGCGACGTCGGCGAGCTCGCGGGGCTCGGCCCCAACGGCGTCGTCATCTCCGACGATCCGGCCTCGCTTCTCGATGCCGCCGACGGCGTGCTCGACTTCACCATTCCGGCCGCTTCCGTGGCCTATGCGGAACTGGTGGCGACGCGCGGCCTCCTCCACGTCATCGGCACCACCGGTTGCTCGCCCGAAGACGACCGGCTGATCGCCGTCGCGGCCGAGCGCGCCGTGGTGGTCAAATCCGGCAATATGAGCCTGGGCGTCAACCTTCTCGCCGCCCTGATCAAGCAGGTCGCCGAGAAGCTCGACGAGGATTTCGACATCGAAATCCTGGAAATGCACCACAACAAGAAGGTCGACGCACCGTCCGGCACCGCGCTGATGTTCGGCCGGGCGGCGGCCGCGGGCCGGCAGGTGGCGCTCACCGAGCGCTCCGTGCGGGTGCGCGACGGCCACACCGGCGCGCGCCGCGCCGGTGACATCGGCTTTGCGAGCCTGCGCGGCGGCACGGTGGTGGGCGAGCACGCGGTGATCTTCGCGGGGCCGGCCGAGCGCGTCGAACTCGTCCACAAGGCCGAGGACCGCATGATCTTCGCCCGCGGCGCCGTCAAGGCGGCGAAATGGGCCAGGGACAAGAAGCCCGGGCTCTATTCCATGGCCGACGTGCTCGGGTTCACGGACGGCTGATCGCACATCCGCTTTGCTTCATCATTGCGAGTCAGGCACCGGCCGCAGGCCGACCCGGGCGGGATGAATCCGTCATCGCGAGGAGGCGAAGGCGACGAAGCGATCCAGCTCTTCCTTCGCGGCCCCTGGATTGCTTCGCTTCGCTCGCAATGACGGGTACTTTCCGGTCAGCTCGCCTGTGCGGTTTCGCGCGCGGCGTTGAACTGCTGCGACTTCTTCAGGATCATCGGCAGGAACAGGAACAGCAGCGCCAGCCCCAGCAGCACCAGCGAGATCGGCTTTTCGACGAAGATCGAATTCGAGCCGTTGGAGATGATCAGCGCCTGACGATAGGCCTGCTCCATCTTGCCGCCGAGGATGAGGCCGAGGATCAACGGCTCGACCGGGTACTTGTTGATGCGCATGTAGAAACCGAGCAGGCCGGCGGCGCCGGTGAGCACCAGATCGACCGCCGAGTAGCTGAGCGACCAAACCCCGATGGTGGAGATCACCAGCACAATCGGCATCAGGTACTTGGCCGGCACCCGCATGACGCGGGCGAAGATGTTGACCAGCGGCCAGTTGAGGACGAGCAGCAGGGCGTTGCCGACATACATCGACGCGATCAGCGCCCACAGCATGGCGCCGTGCTTTTCGAACATCAGCGGTCCGGGGGTGATGTCGAGCATCATCAGGGCGCCGAGCATGACGGCGGTGGCGCCGCCGCCGGGCAGGCCGAGCGTCAAGAGCGGCACCAGCGAGGCGCCGCTCGCCGCATTGTTGGCGGCCTCCGGACAGGCGACGCCGCGGATGTCGCCGGTGCCGAGGCGTTCCGGGTTCTTGCACAGGCGCTTTTCCAGATTGTAGGCAATGAAGGTCGACAGCGTCGCGCCGGCGCCCGGCAGCATGCCGACCAGGAATCCGAATACGGTGCCGCGCCCGATCGACGGCAGCGAGTAGACGAACTCCGACCACTTCACGAACAGGCCCTTCGGCTCGACGATCTCGGCGCGCACGCCCGAGCGCACCTCGCGCGCGGTCACCACCACTTCGGTCAAGGCGAACATGCCGATGGCGATGACGACGAAGTCGACGCCGTCCTGCAGGAACGGGTTGCCGAAGGTGAAGCGCGCCGCCCCCGACACGAGGTCGATGCCGACGGTGGCGATCATCAGGCCGAAGCAGGTGGAGACGATCGATTTCATCACGTTGCCGCCGGTCAGACTCGCCACCGTGCACAGGCCGAACAGCATCAGCGAGAAGAACTCGGCCGGTCCGAAATACAAGGAGTAGGTGGCGATCGGCTTGCCGACCAGGGTCAGCATGGCGACCGCGAAGGTGCCGGCGATGAACGAGCCGATGGCGGCGATGGCGAGCGCCGGGCCGGCGCGGCCCTGCATGGCCATCTTGTGGCCGTCGATGGTGGTGATCACGGACGCCGATTCGCCCGGAATGTTGACCAGGATCGAGGTGGTCGAGCCGCCATACATCGAGCCGTAATAGACGGATGTCAGGAGAATCAGCGCGGTCGCCGGCGGCATCGAGAAGACGAGCGGGATGAGCATGGCCAGCGTCGCGGTTGGTCCCAGGCCCGGCAAGACGCCGATCAGCGTGCCGACCAGACAGCCGGCGAGCGCGATCATCAGGTTGTAGGGCATCAGGGCGACGGCAAAGCCGTTGATGAGATGTTCGAACATGTGCGTCGCCCTACTTGACCAGGAATTCAAGCACGCCGAGCGGCAGACGGACATTCAAGCCCATCTTGAAGCTGACGTAGACCACCACCGTCACGGTCAGCGACAAAGCGAGCACGATGTGCCAGCGCGTTTCGCCGAGCAGGTAGAAGAAGGTGAACAGGAGCAGGAAGGTCGCCACCGGGAAGCCGATGTCCGGCATGAACCACAGATAGGCGAGCACGACCGCCCACATGGCGATCAGGTGCCAATGGGAGGCAATGCGACTTCCGAGGCCCGGTCCGGCCGGTGCCGGCGCCGCAACGGCTTCCGCCGGCTTCGACCACATCCTCCAAAGATCCTTCGGCGAGATCAACAGCCATGCGCCGCAAGCGGCGAACACCAAGCCGAGCAGATAGGGAAAGGTCGTCGGTCCGGGCACGCCCGGAATCTGGTAGAATTCGGGAACGTTGTGGGCTTCCCACAGATAGGCCAGCGCCACCGAAAGAATCACCACGCCTTCGATGCGCGTGCGGGTCACGAACTGCTTCAGAATATCCAACGGAAATCCTCCGGCCGAAGGTCACGGCGATCGTTCGGGCCGCCGCTGAGGCGGCGGTGCCCGCCGAAACGGGCACCGCCGGTGACGATCACTTCACGAAGCCGAGCTCCTTGAGGAGGGCGCGGGATTCGTCGGCATCCTTGTTGACGAACTTGGCGAAATCGTCGCCGAACAGGTAGATCGGCTCCATGCCGACCTTGGCGGCTTCGGCCTTCCATTCCGGTGTCGCGACCATCTTCTTCATCGTGTCGGTCCACCACGTCACCGCGTCAGCCGGCGTGCCCGGCGCCATGTAGAAGCCGCGCCACACGGTGTAGTTCACCTTCACGCCCTGTTCGAGGGCGGTGGGAATGTTGGGGAACTTGGTCGAGCGCTTTTCCGACAGCACGGCGAGGCCGCGGATCTTGCCGGCTTCGAGCTGGCCGGTGGCTTCCGAAATGTCGAGCGAGCCGACCTGGGTGTGGCCGCCGAGCACCGATGTCAACGCCTCGCCGCCGCCCTGGAACGGCACATAGACGATCTTGGTCGGGTCGACGCCGATCGCCTTGGCGAACATCGCCGCCTTCATGTGATCCTGGCCGCCGGGGGCGGAGCCACCCGAGAACGACACCGACTTGATGTCCGCCTTCAACGCGTTGACGATGTCGGTGATCGTCTTGTACTTGGAATCGTCCCTGACGAAGAAGCCGCCGATCTCGGCGCCGATCTGGGCGATCGGGATGATGTCCTTGTAGGTGTGTGGCGTGCGGCCGAGCGCCACCGTGAAGGTGAGCGCATTGGAGGCGGCCACGATCAGGTTCGGCTCGCCCTTGCGCTTGGTGATGACGTTGGCGATCGCGACCGCGCCGGAGCCGCCCGGCATGTTGGTGACGTAGATCGATTCCTTGAACATGCCGGTCTTCTGCAGAACCGCCGAGGTGGTGCGACAGGTCATGTCCCAGCCGCCGCCGGGATTGGACGGTGCGATGCATTCGCCCTGACCTTTCGGTTCCCAGGCCGTCGCCGGCGCGACTGCCGCCGCCGCCGCAATGACGCCGCCGACGCAAAGGGCGGCCGTGCGCAGGATCAACTGTGTCATGACCTCGTGTCTCCGGTTTTGGTTCGATCGTGTCCGAAACATCATGTCCGAAACGACGCCGGAGGATGGGCCGGCGCGCGCAGTGTCGCATGCCCTCGGGGGACGGTGGAATCGCGCGCAAGCGCTACCACCCAGGGCAAGGGAAGCACGACATGACGGACGTGAGTGACGATTACGAAGGGAAACGCTGACCAGCACGGGGGGAGCCGGCGCGTCCCGACAGTCTCGACGCCGCCTTTGCCGAACTTCGGCCGGATGCTAGGCTGGCTTGCTGTCATTCTCCTGTCTAGAACCGGGCGGCGCCACAATGCGTATTTTTCTCGTCGAGGACACGCGCGATGTCGGCGAGGCGATCGTCGAGCGCTTTGTGCGCGGCGGCCACGCGGTCGACTGGGAAACCGACGGCCAAGAAGCCTCCCGTATCCTGGAATCGACCAGCTTCGACCTGATCATCCTCGACATCATGCTGCCCGGCCGCAATGGCTTCTCGATCCTGCAGGATTTGCGGGGTAATGGTAGTGAAACACCAGTTTTGGTGCTCACCGCCCGTTCCGAGGTGGAAGACCGCATCGGCGCCCTCGACCTCGGTGCCGACGACTACCTCATCAAGCCCTTCGATTTCCGTGAACTCGAAGCGCGGGCGCGGGCCTTGATGCGCCGCCGCCACGGCGACGCCACCAATCTGATCGCCTGCGGCGACGTGGTGATCGACCGCTCCGGCCGCTCGGTTCGGGTCGGCGAGCGCGAGGTGCACCTCAAGCGCCGCGAACTGACCTTGCTGGAAATCCTCGCCTCACGCCCCGGGCGGGTGTTCGGCAAGGAGGAGCTGCTCGACCATCTCTTCGGCTTCGACGAGGCCCCCAACGTCAATGCGGTCGAGCTCTATGTGGGGCGCTTGCGCAAGAAGCTCGAGGGGGCGCGCGCCCAGATCGTCACCGTGCGCGGCTTCGGCTACCAGATGCTGCCCCATGGCCAGGCGTGAACCAAGCCCGTCGTCATTGCGGGCCCACGGGTGCGGTCACTGGCCGGCCCGAGGACAGGCTCCACGAAGCAGTCCAGGCTTTTCTTCGGGGCTCCTGGATTGCTTCCTCGCTTTGCTCCTCGCAATGACGGAGAGGATGACGCGATTGCCCGGACGAGAGTGAGACATCCGTCAAATGCCCAAGCGTGAACCGTCGATTTTCGCGCGGTTGATCGTTCTCGTCTCGACGGCGCTCACGACCGGTCTCGTCGCACTCGGGGCGGCCGCCTGGTACTATGCCCTGGAAGCCGCCAACCAGGCCTATGACCGGCTCCTGGTGGGCGCCGCCTATCAGATCGCCGAGGCGGTCACGGTGCAGGACGGCGCACTCACGGTCGAGCCGCCGGCATCGGCATTCGAACTGCTGGCGCTGTCGGCCCGCGACCGCATCTTCTATCGGGTCACCGACACCCACGGCGAGACGCTCACGGGCGACGACGGGCTCGACCGCGACGGCGCGGCTGCGGCGGGCGCCGGCCCGACGGTGCGCGACGCCACCTTCAAGGGCGTGCCGGTGCGGCTGGCGCGCCTCGTGCGCATCGTATCGGATCCGGCCGTCGGCGGCCGGGTCGAGATCACGGTGGCGCAGACGACCGAATCCCGCGCCGTGCTCGCCCGCGAACTGACGCTGCGGGCCACCATCCTGCTGGCGGTGATGAGCGTGCTGGCGCTGGGCGGAACGGTGTTCGCGATCCGCTACGCGCTTCAGCCCATCGGCCGGCTCGCCGCCGCGCTCGCCGAGCGCGATCCCAACGACGTCTCGCCGCTCACCATCGAGACCCCGCGCGAATTGAAGCCGTTCGTTTCCGCCATCAACGTGTTCATCTCCCGCCTCAAGGCGCGCATGGACCTCATGCAGCAGTTCATCGCCGACGCCGCCCACCAGATCCGCACGCCGTTGACGGCGCTCAATGCCCAGATCGAGCTTCTCTCCCACCGGGTCGACGACCCGCAGGGGCAGCATCATCTCTCTCGCATGCAGGTGCGCACCGCCCAACTGTCCCGCTTCGTCAACCAGCTCCTGAGTCATGCCATGGTGCGCCACCGCGCCGGCGTCATTCCGCCCGGCCGCGTCGACGTGGTGGCGACCGTGCGCCGGGCGCTGCACGAGGCCATGCCGGAAACCCTGGGGCGCGACGTCCTCACGACCCTGGAGCTGCCATCGGAACCGGTGGAAATCGCCGGCGACGCCGTCAACCTGAAGGAAGCCGTCAAGAACATCATCGACAATGCGCTGCGTCACGGGGCGCCGTCGCGGCTGGCGCTGCGATTGCGCGAGTGCGGCGACGTGGTGGAAATCGAAGTGGAGGACGACGGCCCCGGTATTCCCAAGCAGACGTGGCCGGAGGTGGTGCGCCGCTTCGGCTCGCCGTCGCCGACCGGGTCCGGATTGGGCTTCGCCATCGCGGCCGCCGTCGCCGCCGCCCATGGGGGCGATCTCGGATTCCGCGAACGCGACACGGCCGGATTCGCGGTCGTGATGCGGCTGGCGCGACACCCGGAGGAAATACGATGAAGTCATATGGAGTCGCGCTCGTGGGCGCCGCCGCCGTGCTCGTCGCCGGCATCGCGCCCGTGCGCGCCGAGCCGACGACCGTGTTCGCGGTCAGCGAACCCAGGGAGATGCTCACCATCCACGCCGCCACCGACCTCTCCGTGATGGCGCCGCTCATTCGCGACTTCCAGTCGCTCAATCCCGGCACGGTGGTGACCTATGTGGAATACGTCACCAACGACCTCTACGCCGCCGCCTTCGCGGCCTGCCGGCGCGGTACGGCGCTCGGCGACCTCCTGTTGTCGTCGGCGGTCCATCACCTGGTCAAACTCGCCAATGACGGCTGCGCCACCAGCGTGCCGTCGACGCAGACCGCGCGATTGCCGCGCGGCGCCAACTGGCGCGACGAAGTGTTCGGCTTCACCTTCGAGCCGGCGGTGATCGTCTACAATCGCGCCAGGGTGCCGGCCGAGGACGTGCCGCAGACCCATCTCGAGCTCGCCGATCTCCTGCGCCTGAAAGCCGATACGTATCGGGGTCTCGTCGGCACCTACGACATCCGCCAGTCCGGCATCGGATATCTTCTCGCCTTCAACGATTCGCGCCAGACCTCGACCACCTATGGGCGCCTGCTGGAAAGTCTCGGCCGATCCCGCGCCGTGGTGCGCTGCTGCACGACGGAAATTCTCGACGAGCTCGTCGCCGGCCGGCTCCTGATCGGCTACAACATGCTGGCTTCGTACGCGTATGCGCGCATGCGCGAGGGCGCCGAGCTCGGCATCGTGTTGCCCACCGACTACACGCTGGTGCTCTCCCGCGGCGCCATGGTGCCGCGCCATTCTGTGTCGGCCGCCGTCGGGGCCCGCTTCCTCGACTATCTTCTGTCCGATCGCGGCCGTGAAACGGCGCGGCGCGAGGCGTTCTTCTTCGGCCTCGGCGGCGAACCGCCGCCGGCCGAGCACGGACTTCCGGTCACCGGCGCGACCTCGCTCACCAAGTCGGGGGTGGCGCGGCCGATCGCCATTTCACCGGTGCTGCTCGCCGTCCAGGACGACGAACGCCGCCGCCGCTTCATCGGCGACTGGACCCGCTCGCTGGTCGACATGGCGAAGGACGAGGGGCCGTAGCGATCGGCCATCCGATCCACAGTCCGGGCGGTTTGAAGCGGAGAGCGAAAATGTCTCACGAGCGATCTTGAAAGTGCCCGGCTCGTCCTCTCCTGGGCACCAACACCTCGCCGAGGTGTTGGCGGGGCCCCGCGGATGCGCGCATCTTCAGCGGAAAGCCGGCCGGTTCCGACAGCTTCCCCTCTCGTCCGTCTGGTCACGACGCCCGCGCGATGACGGCGAACGGACTCGCGGACAGCGTCCACGGTGCGCCCGTCGACACGTCGACCAGCCGCTCGATCTGAAATCCATTCCCGTCGAATTCGGCGCGGGCCGCCTGCGGGGAATAGTAGCGCATCCAGTTGAAGACTTCGAAACTCCGACTGTCTTCGACGATCAGATAGCGGTCGAGGGCAACGCACTCCTCGGGATAGAGGAAGACCTTGAGAAAGCCGAAATAATCGGCGGCTGACCAGAAGCCGTCCATCATGTTGCGGGCGAAACTCGTGCTCTCCGCGCGCTCGGCGAATTGTCCTTGCGAGAAGAGGTCGAAGATGAACAGTCCGCCCGGCTTCAAAGCGCGACGGACTTTCGCCGTCACCGCGCGGCGGTTCTCGGCGGACATCGCACACATGTCGCCGTAAATCAGGCAGACGAGGTCTTGTCCGCCGGGGATTTCGTCCTTGAGGTAGTCGCCAACGATAAAAGTTGCGTCCGCCCCCTCGGCCTTTGTCATCCGTCGCGCGTGGTCGACAGAGCGGGTCGAGAAATCGATTCCCGTCACCGCGGCGCCCCGCCGTGCCATGCGCAGGGCATAAAGGCCGGGACCGCAGCCGATGTCGCACACCCGCTTTCCGGCGAGGCCGACATAGCGGTCGATCCAATCGACGATGCCGTCGATCACGGCGGGTCGACGGGAGGCGAGATCGCTGCTCTCATCGAGATGAAAGCCCAGCATGCGTCCGGAAATGTGGGGATCGGTCCACAACGTGTCGGTCGTGTAATACGAGAACGGAGCCGGGCGTTCATGGAAGCGCTTCAGTGTCTCGTACATG
Organism: Astrobacterium formosum; assembly: GCA_030848545.1. Lineage (GTDB taxonomy): Bacteria > Pseudomonadota > Alphaproteobacteria > Rhizobiales > Xanthobacteraceae > Astrobacterium > Astrobacterium formosum. The sequence continues at coordinate 270,309 of JAVDCA010000002.1, read as the reverse complement.
GCGGGTCGGCTTCTCGGATCGCGGATCCGGCTATTTCGGTTGTTTTCTGGACCAGAGCTGCTGATCGGCGGGCCATGGGTGTTGTCCGGTCACCGAAGCGGTAGTTGCCCCGAGCTTGAGTTCCTGGATGGCCTGTCGAGCCGCAAGGATTGTCCATATGGCTCTGGCCGAGGCGGCCGCCCGTGTGCGCACCCAAATAGAGGCCCGCCCGCCTGCACGGTGCGGGGCGCGGCCTTCAACGGAAGGTCCGAGGTACCTGCGGCCGTTCCCAACGTCAGGAGGGCGGTGGAGCAAGCGAGCAGATTCTGGAAAACCGACCGGACGCCGCGGACCTCGATGGGCACACGGTGCGTAAAACACATGGGTCGCCTCGATCAAAAGGGGCAAGCGAAAGCGGCCGGACTGGAGCCTGGAAGCCGGACTCATGACCGCCGGCGAACGGTCCCAGCCATATGGACAGCCAGAACACATATGCGCACCGGGTGCACATCAGGACCTTCCCGGAGAGCCTCGAATTTCCAACCGGCCGCTCGACGACCGGATCGCCCCATGCCTTGCGTCTTCGGCCTGTCAGGCATGCATTGAACTGAACCGCGGTTCCGCCATTGCGGCTTGGGGCTTCCTCGTCTACGACACCGTTCCGAAACCCAAACCCCGAACCCATGACCAAGACCATCAAGCTCGCGGTTGGCAGCCTCGTGGTGGGCGTGGGCGTTCTTGCGCTCAAATATCTGGCCTACCTGCTGACGGGCTCCGTCGCGCTCTACTCGGACGCGCTCGAGAGCATCGTCAATGTCGCAACCGCCCTCGCCGCCCTCCTGACAATCCGCATCGCCGCCCAGCCGGCCGACGCCAACCATCCCTACGGCCATCACAAGGCCGAGTATTTCAGCGCCATGCTGGAAGGCGCGATGATCATCGTCGCCGCCATCCTGATCATGCGCGAGGCGTTCTTCGGGCTGATCAACCCGAAGATCCTCGCGGCGCCCCTGCACGGCCTCGCGATCAACGGGCTCGCGACCGCGATCAACGCCATCTGGTGCGTCGTCCTCGTCTCGCAGGGGAAACGCCACCGCTCGCCGGCCCTCGTCGCCGATGGCTGGCATCTGTTCTCCGACGTCGTTTCGTCGGTGGGTGTCGCCGTCGGCGTCCTGCTCGCGATCCTGACCGGCTGGCCGATCCTCGATCCCCTGCTCGCCGTCATGGTGGCGATCAACATCCTGTGGTCGGGCTGGGGCGTCCTCAAGACGTCCCTGGGCGGCCTGATGGACGAGGCGGTGCCGACGGAGACGCTGTCCCGCATCCGCCGGCTGATCTCGCTCCATGCGCAAGGTGCCATCGAGGCCCACGACGTGCGCACCCGGCATGCGGGCCGGCTGACCTTCATCGAATTCCACCTGGTGGTGCCCGGCCAGATGACCGTGGTGGAAGCCCACGATATCTGCGACCGGCTTGAGGAGGCCCTCAAGGCCGACGACGAGGATGCGGTGGTCACCATCCACGTGGAGCCGGACCACAAGGCCAAGCACACCGGCGTCGTGGTGTTGTAGCCGCCCTCTGCCCTCCCGCGGCGCGCGTCAGGAACCCGACGCCGCCGCCACGCGTTAGCCCCGGCGGAGATCCCGCGGCGCGGGTCTTCTCTTGAAGACAATCGGAGGAGCCCCCATGCCACGCAGCCTTTGGTTCGCGCTTGTCGCCGCAGCCGTCATCGCCGGTCCGTCGTCCGTCCTCGCGCAACAGCAGGACCGCAACACCATGGGCAATCAGCCGCAGCAGAAACAGTCGGCCCCGGCAGAGAACTCCCATGCCTCCGGACACGACGTGCAGTCCGGTCAGCCGCAATCCGGTGAGATCGAGCAGACGGCGCCGCATGCCGATCGCGGCGCGCCGGAAACCACCGGCGGTCCGGCGACGATCGGCGGCGAGCCCGCACACGAATCCAACATGCCGCGGCGCTAACCGTCCTGTCGAAGAGCTGATTGCGGCCATTCCGGCCTGGTGCTGCCGACGCGCCCCCGAATGGCGCGGTGGTACACGCGATGGCTTGCGCGGATGTATTTCGCAGGGTGTTCTTGGAGAATACCAGTAGCTGGCGGAGGTTAACGCTAACGCAGGCTAACGCTAACGAGGTGTTAATCCCCGAGGATGATCATCAATGGAGGTAATATTCGATTCGGAGGGGAATACCATGGTGGACGGCATTCGTTCGCCGCATTCGTCTTACACCGGAGCCTCGAGTGCGAACGCCGGCACGGAGCTGTCTCCGCAGGAAAAAAGCATCGCGGGGTTCAAGGCGCATATAAACAAGATCAGCCAGCAACTCTCGAATGTGAGCATATCGGTATCGCCGGCCTTCCTGGAAAAGATGGCCAACGACCCCGAGATGGCGGCCAAGGGCAAGGAGATGCTGGACGGAATCCCCGCCGCCCAGTCCTGGCTGGAGAACGCCGTCCGGGCCAGCGGCAGCAAGCTCGTATCCTCCGGCGTCATGATCGATGCGGATGGAAACATGTCGAGCTGGAGCGTCTCGGAAAGGAGCTCCGGACCGGACACGAACTCGTTGCTGGACGGCGCCCAGGACAAGACGAAGCGCAAGAAGGTCACCGGCGACAAGGCCGACGACATCTGGCAGGCGACCCGCAATCTCTTCGACTTGATGAACAAAGACCTGATCGCTGGCGCCTCAAACAGCTCGGCGTCGCGCGGGGTCGACAAGCTGGCGTAGCGCCGAACATAAGCCGGGCCGTCCTTCAGCGGCCCGGTTCTTCCGCCCGCATCGCCTCGCATGCCATCAGGACCCGCTCGGGCGTCGCCGGCGCGTCGAGTTGCGGCACCGCGCCCTTGGGCCCGAGGCTTGCGACCGCGTCGCGGATCGCGAGCCATACCGAGATCGCCAGCATCAGGGGCGGCTCGCCCACCGCCTTGGAGTGGAAGATCGTGTCCTCGCGGTTGGGCGCGTCTTCCAGGATGCGGGCCCGGAAGACCGGCGGCACGTCGCGGCTGCCGGGGATCTTGTAGGTCGAGGGGCCGACGGTGCGCAGCCGCCCCTTCTCGTCCCACACCAGTTCCTCGCAGGTGAGCCAGCCCATGCCCTGAACGAAGGCGCCCTCGATCTGGCCGAGATCGATGGCCGGGTTGAGGGAACGGCCGCAATCCTCGATCAGTTCGGCGCGCAGCACGCGGGTCTCTCCGGTGAGCGTGTCGATGGCGACTTCCGCCGCCGCCGCCCCGTAGGTGAAGTAGAAGAACGGCCGCCCCGTATTGGTGGCGAAGTCCCAGTGGATCTTGGGGGTCTTGTAGAAACCCGCCGCCGACAGCGACACCCGCTTGTCCCAGCTCATATGGGCGAGCTCGGCGAAGGAGAGGCTGCGGTTGCCGGCATAGACCCGGTTGGCCTTGAAGACGATGTCTGATGGCTCGACACCGAAGTGCTCCGCCGCGACCTCGCCCATGCGGGCCTTGATCTGCAGCGCCGCGTCGCGCGCCGCCATGCCGTTGAGGTCGGAGCCCGAGGAGGCTGCGGTCGGCGACGTGTTGGGGACCTTTCCGGTCGAGGTCGCGGCAAGCCGCACATGGCCGATATCGACCTGAAAAGTCTCGGCGACCACCTGGGCGACCTTGATGAACAGGCCCTGGCCCATCTCGGTGCCGCCATGGCTGAGCAGCACGCTGCCGTCCGTATAGACGTGCACCAGCGCGCCGGCCTGGTTGAGGGTCGGCTTGTTGAACGAGATGCCGAACTTGACCGGCATGGTGGCGAGCCCCTTCTTGAGAACGGGGCTTTTCGCGTTGAAGGCATCGACCGCGGCCCGCCAGGCCTTGAGGTCGGCGGCGCGGTCGAGCTCCTCCATGACGCGGTCGATGAGGTTGTCCTCGACCCGCATCAGATAGGGCGTGACGTCATTCTGGCCGACGCCGTAATAGTTCTTCGCCCGCACCATGTCGGTGGGGATCTTCAGGGTGCGGGCGATCATGTCGACGACCGCCTCGATGCCGAACATGCCCTGTGGGCCACCGAAACCCCGGAAGGCGGTGTTGGACACCGTGTTGGTGCGGCACGGATATCCACGCAGCCGCACGTTCGGCAGCCAGTAGCAATTGTCGGCGTGGCACAGCGCGCGCGTGAGCACCGCCGGGGTCTGGTCGGCGACGTGGCCGGACTCGCTCGCCAGTATCATGTCGAGGGCGAGGATCTTTCCCTCGGGGTCGCAGCCCACGTCCCAGCGGATCAGGAACGGATGGCGCTTGCCGGTGACCCGCATGTCGTCGTCGCGCGGCAGGCGCAGCTTGACGGGCTTCTTCGTCTTCCACGCCAGGAGTGCCGCGATGCCGGCGAACGACGTCGCCTGGCTCTCCTTGCCGCCGAAGGCGCCGCCCATGCGGCGCACCTCGGAGGTCACCGCCGCGAACGGCACGCCGAGCAGATGGGCGACGCCGCGCTGCACCTCGGTCGGATGCTGGGTCGACGACAAAACGTGCATGTCGCCACTGTCCCCCGGGGTCGCGATGGCGACCTGGCCTTCGAGATAAAAGTGCTCCTGGCCGCCGCACGACACTTCGCCGGTGAGGCGATGGGCCGAAGCCGCGAAGCCGGCGTCCAGGTCGCCGCGGGTGATCGCGATGGGCGGGCAGACATAGTCTTCGCGCGCCAGCGCCTCTTCCACAGAGAGCACCGGCGGTAGCGGCTCGTAGGCGACGTCGACCAGTTTTGCGGCGGCGCGGGCGGCCGCGACGGAGGTCGCCGCCACGGCCGCGACCGCTTGGCCTTCGTGCAGCACGACGCCTTGGGCCAAGGCGGGCTCGTCGGTGCGGATTGGCGCGATGTCGTTCTTGCCCGGGATGTCGTCGGCGGTGACGACGGCGACGACGCCCGGATAGGCCAGGGCGCGGCTCGAATCGATGGAAACGATGCGGGCATGGGCGTGCGGGGAGAGCACGAGGGCGGCGTCGAGGGTGCCGGCCGGCGCCGGCACGTCGTCCACATAGAGGGCCTGGCCGGTCAGGTGGCCGCGGGCCGAGTCGTGGCGCACGCTGGTATTCACGCCGCCATCGATGCGGGCGAGGGGAGCGGTCATAGGGCCTCCAGCGTCAGCGGTTGGGACGTGCCCTCGGTTTCGAGGATGAAGCGACGCACCAGGCCGGCCGCCGCCTGGCGGCGATAGAGCCAGCTGCCGCGGGTACGCCGGCGCGTCAATTCGGCGCCCTGGTCGTCGGCGAGGGTCGGAAAATCCTGGGCGATGAGCGCCGCGATGGCGGCGGTCGGCAGCGCGGAGATTTTTCCCGTTTCCCAGGCGCGCTCCAGGGCAGGCGCCCGCGCGGCCCGCGACCCGATTCCACCGAAAGCGGCGCGCAGGCGGCCGGCCTCGTCGAGATGGAAGGCCGCGACCACGGTGGCGATGTCCTGGTCGAAACGCTTGGAGAGTTTGTAGGCGGCGACATGCGCCGTCGCGGCCGGCACCGGCACTTCGATCGCCTCGACGATCTCGTCGGCGGCGAGCACGGTCTTGCGATAGCCGGTCACGAATTCGTCCGCGGGGACGCTGCGGCGGCCGTTCACAGAGACGAGGCGCATCCGCGCGTCGAGCGCAATCAGGCAGGCCGGCGTGTCGGCGACCGGGGACGCCGTCACCAGATTGCCCGCGAAGGTGCCGAGATTGCGGATCTGCACCGAGCCGATGCGCCCCAGAAGGGCCGCGAATGCCGGGATGCGGCGGGTGAGTGCCGGCAGCGCGTCCGTGAAGGTGGCAGCGCCGCCGATCACGATCGTGTCGGCCCTCTCGTCGACGGCACGCAGCGCCGCGACGCCACCGGTCGCGATGGTCTTTCGCCAGCGTTCGCCCTTCGAGAGGCCGAGGCCCAGATCGGTGCCGCCGCCGAGCAGCACGGCGTCGGGATGGTGGGCCCGCAGCGCCAGGAGGTCGGACAGGGTGGTGGGCGCGAAGAAGGTTTCGGCGCCGGCGTGGTGCTCGTCGGTCGCCGCCGGCAGTTCGGCGGGCAGTTCGGGTTGGGCGGCGGGCAGGTCGCGGCAGGCGTCGACAATCGCCCGGTAGCCGGTGCAGCGGCACAGATTGCCGGCCAGCGCCGTGTGGATCGCCTCGGTATCGGGACGCGCGCCCTGCTGCTGCAGGGCCGTCATGGTGAGCACGACGCCGGGCGTACAGAAGCCGCACTGGGTGGCGTCGGCTTCGAGCAGGGCCTCCTGGGCGCTGGCGAGCTTTCCATTCCGGGCCAGCCCCTCGATGGTGAGGAGCGCGCAGCCGTCGATCTGCCCCATGGTCAGCAGGCACGCATTGGCGGTCTGCCACTGCGTAGGGCCGCTCTGCGACGGCCGCGCGATCAGGATCGTGCAGGCGCCGCAATCGCCTTCGGCGCAGCCTTCCTTGGTGCCGGTCAGGCGCGCCTCGCCGCGCAGCCATTCCAGCACCGTCATGGTGGCGCGCATGTCGACGCTGCGCCGCTCGCCATTCAAGATGAAATTCAACGCCATGCGGGTCGCCTAGGGATGAAGGAAAAGGGTCCGGCCGCCGGGGGTCTTCGACCTTGTCGGCCCTTGTGCTGCACCAGCGCCGGATACGGAAGCCAATTCCTTATGTCGTCCACCGCCCGGCCCGCAATACGGCATTCGCCGTCCCTATCGGCATTTCGCTTGAAGGTCGGACGGCCAACGAACAGCCTCTCCCGGCCTCATCCTGAGGAGCGCTCCCCTTGGAGCGCGTCTCGAAGGATGGGGGCCGCCCCCGCCCTTCGAGACGGGCGCGAAGAGCGCCCTCCTCAGGACGAGGGCGGATCAAGACTCCGGCCTCGGTATCGGGCTGGCACCGCCCGGCTCTGTCACAGCGCCTCAAGGGACAGGGGCGCGGTGTCGCCGCCGGCTTCAAGGATGAAGCGGCGCATCAGCCCGGCGGCGGCGCGGCACCGGTAGGCGGCGCTGCCGCGGTGGTCGCTGAGCGGGGCGAAGTCCCGCCTCACAAGGGTTTCGAGTTCGGTGACCGAAAGCGCGTCGCACCGTCCCGCCGCCCATGCGGCTTCGAAGGTTCGGGCGCGCTCCACTTTGGCCGCCATGCCGCCGAAGGCGGCGCGCAGCCGGTTCCCTTCGGCCAGGAACGCGGCCACCACCGTGGAAATGTCCTGGTCAAAGCGTTTCGACAGTTTGTAGACCGCGAAGCGCACCTCGACCGGCGGCACCGGGATGTCGATGCGGGTGATGACCTCGTCGGCGGCGAGCACCGTCTTGCGGTAGCCGGTGACGAAATCCTCGACCGCAACCATGCGTTCGCCCCGGACCGAGGCGAGCCGGACCTGCGCGGCGAGTGCCATGAGGCAGGGCAAGGTGTCGCCGATGGGCGAAGCATTGGCGAGATTGCCCGCCAGTGTGCCGAGATGGCGGATCTGGCGCGAACCGAGACGGCGCATGAGCGCCGCAAAAGCCGGAATGCGCCGCTCCAGCGCCGGCAGGGCGTCCGCGTAGGTCGCCGCGGCACCGACCCTGATTGCTTCGCCGTCGTCCGTGACCCGGCGCAGTTCGGCGATGGCGCCGGTCGCAAGGACCAGCGGCCAGCGCTCGCCACCCTTGGTGAGGCGCAGTCCCAGATCGGTGCCGCCGGCGATGAGCACGGCGTCGGGGTGGCGGGCACGCAGGTCCAGGAGGTCTGATAGGCGCGTGGGAGCGAAATATGTCTCGCCGTCCGTGCTGTGCACGGTGCTGCGTGGCGGCAGCGCCGGGGCCCGCAAGGGCATCGCCGGCAGGGTCCGGCAGGCCTCCATGATGGCCCGGTAGCCGGTGCAGCGGCACAGATTGCCGGCGAGCGCCTCATGGATATTGGCATCGAACTTGGCGTCGGCCGGCGGCGGGCCGTCCTGGGCGAGGTCGGTGATCGCCATCACGAAACCGGGCGTGCAGAAGCCGCACTGGGTGGCGTCGGCATCGAGCATGGCCTGCTGCACGGCGTTCAGGGCGCCCGCCGGCGCCACGCCCTCGATGGTGAGGACCGCGCAGCCATCGAGCTGCCCCATGGTCATCAGGCAGGAATTGACCGCCTGCCAGCGGGGTTTTGGGTTTTGGTATGGCGTCGCGCCACTCTCCGTATGCTCCCTCCCCCCTTGCGGGGGAGGGCTGGGGAGGGGGGTGGTTCCGGGCTCTGAATTCGTGGCGACCCCCCTCCCCGCCCCTCCCCCGCAAGGGGGGAGGGAACCGTGGGGAGATGCCGACGCAAGATCGTCGGGCGTTTCGATGCCGTCGTGCCCCGGCCGCGCCACCAAAATCGTGCAGGCGCCGCAGTCGCCCTCGGCGCAGCCTTCCTTGGTGCCGGTCAGGCGGGCCTCGCCGCGCAGCCAGTCGAGCACCGTCATGGTCGGTCGCACGGTTTCGGCCCGCGGCTTTCCGTTGAGGATGAAGTTCAGCGCCATGCCATCCGCCACATGTTCACAAAACGCCGGAAACCAGAGTGGAGGTCCTGTCAACAACCTGGAAGCGAGTTTAGCGACACGGGAATCCCTGGCCACCGGCGCGATTGACCTCGTCGGCGCGTATGCTACACCAGCGCCAATTACGGAAAATAATCCGATTAAAAACCAAGGACATCGCCCGGCGGCGCCTCGGGGAGCGCAGGTCCGGGCCGGAGTACCGACACATGACCATTCGGTTGCATCGGGGCGATCTGCCCGATCTCGCCCACTATTCCGGATCGGTGGCGATCGACACCGAGACCATGGGCCTCAAGCCGCACCGCGACCGCTTGTGCGTCGTCCAGCTGTCGCCCGGCGACGGCAGCGCCGATGTGGTGCAGATCCCGGCCGGCGCCAAGCGGGCGCCCAATATCGAGGCACTCCTCGCCGACCCGGCCCGGACCAAGATCTTCCATTTTGCCCGCTTCGACGTCGCGGTGCTGTTCAACAGCTTCGGGATCATGCCGGCGCCGGTCTATTGCACCAAGATCGCCTCGCGGCTGACCCGCACCTACACGGACAAGCACGGTCTCAAGGACCTGGTGCGCGAGGTTCTTGGCGTCGACCTGTCCAAGCAGCAGCAGTCGTCGGACTGGGGCGCGGAGGAACTTTCCGACGCCCAGGTCGCCTACGCGGCCTCCGATGTCCTCCACCTGCACGCCCTGAAGGAAAAGCTCGACGTCATGCTGGCCCGCGAGGGCCGCTCGGACATCGCCGCCGCCTGCTTCGGGTTCCTTCCGGTTCGCGCCCGGCTCGACCTCGCCGGCTGGGACGAGGAGGACATATTCGCGCACTCCTGAACGGAAAGGTTGTGCGGCGCCCGGAGTTCGCAGCAAACTTGGGAAACAAACGCACTGGTGGCCTGCCCCGTGCAGGCCATATTCACAGACGAATTTCGACTGCGGCATCGTAGGATGAGTGAACACGGCTCGCGATCGATGCAGCCATGGTCTGGGATGGGCATCTGACTGCCATATCGACCCTCGACGATCGAACCGGCCGGCTGTACCGAGGTGGGGGCCGGGAGGACAGCGATCGCTTGTTCCGCAAGGCGCGCCGCCACAGCCGCCTGGTGCGGTTCCTGCGTCTTGCGATTCCGGTCGGCATCGGTCTCGGCCTCGCCGTCATCCTGGGCGTCATCTACTTCAATCCGTTCCGGACGCTCGCCAAGCTGCCGGTGGATCCCGGCCGGCTGATCGTCTCCGGCACCAAGATCACCATGGAGGCGCCGCGGCTCGCCGGCTACACGCGCGACTCCCGTCCCTACGAGGTCACCGCCGCCACGGCGGCGCAGGACATCGCCAAGCCTGGAGTGCTGGAATTGACGACCATCCGGGCGCGGGTGACCATGCGCGACGCCGCGACGCTGCGCCTGGAAGCCGCGACCGGCGTCTACGACACCAAGGCCGATGTCCTCCGCCTCAAGGACCGGATCGTGCTGTCGTCGAGCGGCGGTTATACGGGCCGGCTCGAAGAGGCCAATGTGGACATCAAGGAAGGGCGCATCACCTCCGATCGCCCCGTCAAGGTGGAAATGCTCAACGGCACGCTGGACGCCAACAATATCGTGGTCACCAACAGCGGCGACGTGGTCCTGTTCGGGGGCGGCGTGATCATGAACATGCAGCTCGGGACGCCCGGCAGTGGCGACCAAACCGGCAGCGGCAGTGGAAAGGCCGAAGAATGACCGCGCCGTTCGCCCGCTTCGCCGTCGCGGTCCTGTTCGCCGTCGTGCTCGCCGGCGCCGCCGCGGCACAGACCGCGCCCCCCAACGCCCTGCAGGGGTTTTCCCAGAACCGCAACGAGCCGGTGAAGATCGATGCCGCGACCCTGGAAGTGCGCGACAAGCAGAAGGTCGCCACCTTCGGGGGCAACGTCAAACTGGTGCAGGGCGACACGACGCTGACCTGCAAGACCCTGGTGGTCTTCTACGACCAGGATTCGGAGCCGAACGCCATGAAGACCGCGACCCCGGTGGCGCCGGGCGGCGGCAAGCAGTCGATCCGGCGCCTGGAGGCCAAGGGCGACGTCATCGTGGTCCAGAAGGACCAGAAGGCGACCGGCGACAACGGCATCTTCGACATGAAGGCGAACACCGTGACGCTGATCGGCAACGTCCTGATCTCCCAGGGGCCGAATGCCATCAAGGGCGACCGGCTGGTGGTCAATCTGACGACCGGCGTGTCGCGCGTCGAATGCGACAACAATCCTTCCAAGCGTTGCGTCGTGTCGGCGATCATTAACCCCAATTCGGGCCCGGCGGCGGGCGGCGCCAAATCGGACGGCAAGTCCGAGGCCAAACCGGATCACAAGCCCGACGCCCGTCAGAACGGCGGTACGGCGGCGGGGCGCCATCCGGCGCGGTCCCAGGGCGGCGCGCCGGCGGGCCTCTATTGAGCGGACCGGCGCGGTTGAAAGCCCCCTCGCAACCCACTATCAACCGTCCCCGGGGTGTCGCGGCCCGCATCCGGGCGCCGAGGCTTTCGTGATCGACCTGTTCGCCTGGTTTCGCCGCGGCGGCGCTCGCAAGCCGAAATCGCGCACCGCCGCCGCGCTGCTCAACATGCGTGCCGAGCCGGTGACCATGCAGGTCGAGCCGGTTAAGGCCGGCCGTGCGGCCGCCCGCACGGCGCAGCGGCAGGAGCCGGCGCGCGAGCCCGCAAGGGACCTCACAAGGGAATCAACGCGCGAACCCAACCCCGGCTACGACCCCCAGGCGCGCTACGAACCGGAAGTCCGCTACGAGCCGGAGCCGCGCTATCAGGCCGAGCCGCAGCGGCCGCACGAGAGCGCCGGCCGCGCCGAGGCGCACGGCTACCTTGCCGTCCACGCGGTGGAGAAGAGTTTCGTCGGCCGCAAGGTCGTCAAGGGCGTGAGCCTCTACGTCCAGCGCGGCGAGGCCGTCGGCCTCCTGGGCCCGAACGGCGCCGGCAAGACGACGGTATTCTACATGATCACCGGCCTCATCAAGGCCGACAAGGGCACGATCGGGCTCGACGGCTACGACGTCACCAAGCTGCCCATGTACCAGCGCGCCCGCCTCGGCATCGGCTACCTGCCCCAGGAGGCGTCGATCTTCCGCGGCCTCAATGTGGAGGACAACATCCGCGCCGTGCTCGAAGTGGTCGAGCCCGACAAGAAGAAGCGCGAGCGCGAGCTCGACGCGCTCCTCGACGAGTTCAACATCACGCGGCTGCGCAAGTCGCCCTCCATCGCGCTCTCGGGCGGCGAGCGCCGCCGCGTCGAGATCGCCCGCGCGCTGGCGACGCGGCCCAACTACATGCTGCTCGACGAGCCCTTCGCCGGCATCGACCCGATCGCGGTCGGCGACATCCAGGCCTTGGTGCGCCACCTCACCGCCCGCGGCATCGGCGTCCTCATCACCGACCACAATGTCCGCGAGACATTGGGCCTCACCGACCGCGCCTACATCATCTATTCGGGCGAAGTGCTGATGGAGGGCCAGGCCGACGACATCGTCAACAACCCGGATGTGCGAAGGCTGTATCTAGGCGAAGAGTTCAGGATGTGAGGGGCGCGAGGCGGTTGGCCCTCGATGACCAGACCGCTAAGCTCCTTGCGGTCTTTCACCGCACGACCGGCGATCACGGTTCAGGCGCACGCGGCGCAGCCTGCGGAGGGGCGCGGGCCACATGGTTCGAGACGCGCTCCTCACCGTGAGGCCGGGGGCGGAGTGCTGACGAGGCCTGCAGGCCGCCCCTACGATTCCACCCGTCCCCCCAAGGCATCGAAGCGCGCCTTCTGCTCTTCGCTCAGGCTGCCGTAAAAAACGTCGAGGGGCGTCGCCACGACGACGATCGCGTAGAGCATGGCGTCGAGGCGGGAGAGGACGGCGTCGAAGCGGGCGAGCGCGCTTCCCGGCGGCTCGGCCGGGCAGGACGCAACCGCGAGTTTGGCCATGCCGGCCGATGTCTCGGTCAGGGTCCGGAACGGTGCTTCCTGCCCGGGCGTGAGCGTGACGGCGGCGCGGATGCGCGTGGCCGTGCGCTCGGCGGCGGCCTGCGCCTGCATGTGGCAGATCTGTGCGGCGATCACCGGAGCTTCGCCGCGCCGCGCCATCTTGGCGGCGTCGGCTGCTGGGGCGAGGGCGATGACGCCGTCGAGCGTTTTCTTCTGGGTATCGTCGAGAGCGTCGTAGAGGTCCGCGAAGGGCCCTCGCAACGCCAGCGCGGCCGACTGGATTGCCCACAGGCGTTCCCGCATGGCGGCGAGCCGCGCCGGCGTGCTGGCCGGGGCGTCGTCGGATGCGGCCGGCGGGCAACTGTCGCCAAGATCCTCGCCGGCCGTGGCAAGGGCCTGGCGGAATGCCGCGAAGACGGCCTCCTGGCCCGGCTTGGGGGCGAGCCGCTCTTCGAGGCGGCGGGCGAGCGCCGTCAGGGCATCGACGTCGGATGCCGGACAGGTGGCCGAAGGCGGCGTCGCGGCGGCGCCGGTGGTCTCTCCTTCGGCGAGGCGTGCGGCGGCGACGCCGCGGCGCCTGCTCTCGACCTTGGCCTCCGGAACCGCCGGCGCCACCAGGCCGGCGAGGACGTCGGCGAAGCCGCCGCCCCAGAACCGCGCCGCGGCCCTTGGCTCGCCCACCGCGTAGGCGGCGGCGTCGCCGAAGCCGTGGGGCCAGAACAGAGATCCGGCCCACGCGGTCGGTACCGCCAGCGCCAGGGCGGCGCCGGGGCGGGCCGCACGGGTGAGGGCGCGCGAGCGGCCCGCATGGGGATAAGGGTGGGGGCGGTGGACGCGCGGCCGAATGACGCGCCTGAACATCCCCAAGGGGGCGCCCAGAATGCCGAACACGGCGCGCGGACCGAAGCGTGGCCGCGCTTCCGACGGTGCCAGCATGGCGACCGTCGCAAAACCCGCGGCCATGACACCGACGAGGAAACAGCCTGTGCGGCCCATGCGATCCTCCCGCATCCCGCTGGCGATGCCCGGCAATTGACTTCGCGTGACTTCCCGCCGTCAAGTCGCTGGTCGGCACAAAAGTTCCGTCACCGTTCTCTCGCCGGATCTCTCACCGGAGGGGCAGTTTGCCGGACACCGAATCCGCCTGCCCGCCGCCCGCAAAAATGGGCGGTCGCGCCCGCCGGCCGAACTGCCTCAACCATTCCGCCAAAGACCGATGTACACGCGGCCGCAAACCGACTAAGCAAGAAGCGGACCAACTTTATCGTCGGCTATGGCACTCACTCAAAAGCTACTGCTCCGCACCAGCCAGGCGCTCGTCATGACGCCACAGCTGATGCAGGCCATCAAGCTCCTGCAGCTCTCCAATCTCGACCTCAACGCTTATGTGGAGGCCGAACTGGAGCGCAATCCGCTGTTGGAACGCGCCAATGACGATGGCGGTCCGGCGGAGCCGGCCGCCGCCGAGGCGGCCGAGAGCAACCACAATGGCGACGCCGATGGCGGCGACGCCAAGTCGGGCGACTGGCTCGGCCAGGAACTGGAAGTGAGCCGCTCGACCATCGAGGACCGGCTCGACACCAGCCTGGAAAACGTCTTTCCGGATGCCGAGGCGCCGGCGCGGGCCGCCGCCGAGCCCGCCCCCTATTCGGAATGGGCGAGCGTCGGCTCGGGCGGCCGCGACGACGGCGAGTACAATCTCGAAGCCTTCGTGACCTCGGAGACGACGCTGTCGAGCCATCTGGCCGACCAGCTCAGTCTCGCCATCAACGATCCGGTCGAGCGCATCATCGGCCAGCACCTGATCGACCTCGTCGACGAATCCGGCTATCTCGCCGTCGACATCGTCGAGCTCGCCGACAAGCTCGGCGCCACCGTGACCCTGGTGGAAAAGGTGCTGGCGACCCTGCAGACCTTCGATCCCGCCGGCGTGTGCGCGAGAAATCTCGCCGAATGCCTGGCGATCCAGCTGCGCGAGCGCGACCGCTACGATCCCGCCATGCAGATCCTGGTCGCCCATCTGGACATGCTGGCGAAGCGCGAGTCCGCCCATCTGAAGAAGCTGTGCGGGGTCGACGACGAGGATCTCGCCGACATGATCGCCGAGATCCGCGCCCTCAATCCCAAGCCGGGCCTCGCCTTCGGGTCGACGGTGGTGCAGCCGGTGGTGCCGGACGTGTTCGTGCGCGGGCGCGCCGACGGCACCTGGACGGTCGAGCTCAATTCCGACACGCTGCCGAAAGTGCTGGTCGACCAGACCTATTTCGCCGAGGTGGCGAAGACCGCCAAGGGCACCGACAAGAGCTATCTCAACGAGTGCATGCAGAACGCCACCTGGCTGATGCGCGCCCTCGACCAGCGGGCCAAGACGATCCTGAAGGTGTCGACTGAGATCGTGCGCCAGCAGGACGGCTTCTTCGCCCACGGGGTCCAGCACCTCAAGCCCCTCAATCTCAAGACGGTCGCCGACGCCATCGGGATGCACGAATCGACCGTGTCGCGGGTCACCGCCAACAAATACATGGCGACCAACCGCGGCATTTTCGAACTCAAGTATTTCTTCACCTCGTCGATCTCGTCCTCCGACGGCGGCGAGGCCCATTCGGCGGAAGCCGTGCGCCACCGCATCAAGCAGATGATCGACGCCGAGAGCGCCACCGACGTCCTCTCCGACGACACCATCGTGGACAGACTGCGCGGTGCCGGCATCGACATCGCCCGGCGCACCGTCGCCAAGTATCGCGAGGCGATGAAGATCCCGTCCTCGGTGCAGCGCCGGCGCGAAAAGCAGTCGGCGCCCATGAAGGCGCATTGACCTCGAATTCGGCCGTCATTTCCCGTTGAATCCCGCCGCGCACTCGGCTTGCTCCCACTCCCCGGCGCCGGGCAATCGCATATGGCACGGTGCCCTTTCCCCCTCTCCCCTTTTGGGGAGAGGGCCGGGGTGAGGGGGTCACGAAGCGAGTTGGGTGTGCGGCCGTCGTGCCGGAATCGGTGGAGGGCGGGACGACGTCGTGCGCGAATCGCAGCGCCGGAGCCCCCTCACCCCAACCCTCTCCCCGCAGGGGAGAGGGAGCCGGCTGCGGCGAGCGGCGCTGCATCACGAGAGATGGTGCCACGGACGCAAACCTGGCCCGGCCGGTGGACAAGCCCGACGGGATCGGGGAAATTCGTCATCCCCTAAAAAGCGCGGCGTCCCCGTAGAGAAGCCGAACGCAGGAAACGCCGAGCGGGAGCGCACTGCCGATGCCTTTTGCCCGGGCCTCCCAGGCCCTGTCGCGATTTGTCGTCCTCGATCTCACACGGGTGCGGGCCGGTCCGACCTGCGTGCGCCAGCTCGCCGACTGGGGCGCCGACGTGATCAAGATCGAGCAGCCGGCCGGGGCAGGCGCGGTCGAGGACATGGGCGGGCCGCGCGACGGCCCCGACTTCTTGAACCTGCATCGCAACAAGCGCTCGATTACCCTCGACCTCAAGACCCGGGAAGGTCTTGCCGCCTTCAGGCGCATGGCGAGGCGGGCCGACGTGGTGGTCGAGAACTTCCGTCCCGACGTCAAGAAGCGGCTCGGCATCGATTACGGGGCGCTCAAGAGAATCAACCCCAGGCTGGTCTATGCGTCGATCTCCGGCTTCGGCCAGGACGGGCCCTATGCGGCACGGCCGGGCTTCGACCAGATCGCCCAGGGGATGGGCGGGCTCATGTCGATCACGGGCCTGCCGGGTCAGGGGCCGGTGCGGGTCGGCATCCCGATCGCCGACCTCACCGCCGGCCTCTTCTGCGCCCTCGGGATTCTCACGGCGTTGCTCGAGCGCGAAAAGTCCGGCAAGGGCCAACGGGTGGAGACCTCGCTGCTGCAGGCGCAGATTTTCATGCTCGACTTCCAGGCGGCGCGCTGGTTGGTCAGTCGCGAGGTGGCGAAGCAGGCGGGCAACAACCACCCGACCGCGATCCCGACCGGCGTGTTCCGGACCCGCGACGGCTTCATCAACATCGCCACCACGGGCCAGAAGATGTGGGAACGCTTCTGCGCCGCCATCGAGGCCGACGGGCTCGTGAAGCATCCCGACTACGCCACCGCGGCGCTACGCTCGCAGAACCGCGACGCCCTCAATGCCGAGATCGATCATTATCTCGCCGGCCGCACCAGCGCCGAATGGGTCGAGCGCCTCAATGCCGCCGGCGTGCCGGGCGGGCCCATCTACACCATCGACCAGATGTTCACCGATCCGCAGGTGGAGCACCTCGCGATGGCACAGCCGGTGCAGGTGAAAAAGGGCGAGTCGCCGCTTACCCTTGTGGGCCAGCCGCTGCGCCTGTCGCGCACCCCGAGCCGCCTCGCGGCGCCGCCGCCCTCGGCCGGCGAGCATACGGACGCGGTCCTGAAGGAGTTCGGGTTCACGAAAACGCAGATCGCCGCTCTCAGGAAGGCGAAGGCGGTGTAATAGAGTATGTGTCTTCTTCTCCCCCTCCCCCGCCGTCTTGTGCGGGGGAGGGTGGCCGGCCCTCGGGTCCCGCCTGAGGCAGACCCAAGGACAAACCCAGCCGGTCGGGTGAGGGCTCTTGCCCCGCTGCATGACCCCACCCGGCGCCTTCGGCGCCTTCCTCCTCCCCTTTCAGGGGAGGGATGTTCGCCGCATTGTCGGGGCGAGCCCGTCCCGCTTCTTAGCGGCTCGCCCGTGACTTGAATCGGACGATTGCAATGCTCGACACCACAACGCTTGCCACTTTCACGGTCGCTTCCGTCGCTCTCGCGCTCACACCCGGGCCCGACATGCTTCTGGTCATGACCCGCTCGCTGGCGCAGGGGCGCGTGGCGGGGCTGATCACCCTCGCCGGCATCACGGTCGGCTGCTACATCCACGGCCTCGTCGCCGGCCTGTCGCTCTCCGGCGCCATCCTGATCGCGCCGGTGATCTTCGATCTCATCCGCTGGGTCGGCGCCGCCTATCTGGTCTGGCTCGCGGTTGGCGCCTTCCGGGGCACCGGTGGAGTCGTGCTGCCGCGCGCCGGCATGCCGAAGCTCGAAGTCGGCTCCCTGTTCCGCCAGGGGCTCCTGACCAACATCTTCAATCCGAAAGTGGCGCTGTTCTTCCTGGCGCTGTTTCCCCAGTTCATGCGGCCCGATCCCGACACGGTGGTGATGCAGGCTTTGGTCCTCGCCTGCGTGCTCTCCACCGTCGGCTTCATGGTCAATGGCGGCATCGCCCTTGTGGCCGGCCGTTTCGGCGAATTCCTGAGCACGCGGCCCGGTTTCGTGCGCTGGCAGAACCGGTTGCTCGGCACGGTGTTCGCCGCCTTGGCGCTGCGGCTCGTCCTGGACGTGCGCCGCTAGCCTTTGGGGGAGTGAAGCGATGGCGCAGAGCGACAAGATGCTGGCCCGCAAGGACGGGCCGGTGGGCCACCTGATCTTCAACAATCCCGAGCGCCGCAACGCCGTCTCGCTGGAGATGTGGCAGGCCATCGTCTCTATCCTGGAGGATTTCGCCGCTGACGCGGCGATCCGCGTCGTCGTCCTGTCGGGTGCCGGCGGCAAGGCCTTCGTGTCGGGGGCCGACATCTCCAAGTTCGCGGACGAGCGCACCGGCGCCGAGGCGATCGCGCGCTACAACGCCGCCGTCGAGGGCGCCAACGCCGCCGTCCACGGCTTTCCCAAGCCCACCATCGCGATGATCCAGGGCTATTGTGTCGGTGGCGGCGTGGGGCTGGCACTATGCTGTGACCTGCGCATCTGCTCTGAAGATTCGCGCTTCGCCGTGCCAGCGGCGCGGCTAGGTCTCGGCTATGCCTATCCGGGCCTCAAGCGCATGGTCGACGTGGTCGGCCCCGCCTTCGCCAAGGAGATCTTCTATACGGCGCGCCAGTTCGACGCCCGCGAGGCGGCCGCCATGGGGCTCGTCAATCGCGTCGTGCCGGTGGAGGAACTGGAAGGCTTTGTCGCGGACTATGCGGACAGGATCGCGTCGAACGCGCCCCTCACCATTGCGGGCGTCAAGTTCGGTGTGGATGAAGTGCTCAAGGACCCCGGCGAGCGCGACCTCGGCCGCTGCGCCGCCATGGTAGAGCGTTGTTTCGAAAGCCAGGACTACATCGAAGGCCGCCGCGCCTTCATGGAAAAACGCAAGCCGGTGTTTACGGGGAGGTGAGGGCGGCCGTCTTTTGGCGAAGAACGTCGTCACGCGGTTCCTTTCCCCGTAAGGCAAAGAGATCGCATGTGGCACTGCGCCTCTTCTCCCTCTCCCCGTTGGGGAGAGGGTCGGGGTGAGGGGGTGACGAAACGAGTTGGATGCTCGGCCTTCACGCCGAGTCATGGGAGAGTGGGACGACGTCGCGCACGATCGTGCCGCCCGAGCCCCCTCACCCCAGCCCTCTCCCCGTTGGGGAGAGGGAGCAGGCCGAATGGGTGGCGAGGATCGCCGCAGAACCAAAAGGTGGAATCGGCAGTGGCATCCGTCGAGTTGCGCGAACTCTCGAAGACCTATGGGGGCATCGCGGTGGTGGACCGCGTCTCGCTCGCCATCGAGCACGGCCTTCTGGTCTGCCTGCTGGGGCCCTCGGGCTGCGGCAAGACGACGACGCTGCGGCTGATGGCCGGCTTCGTCGAGCCGTCGGGCGGCGAGATCGTGGTCGGAGGCCGGGTGGTGTCGTCGCCCGACGCCACGCTGCCGCCCGAGAGCCGCAACATGTCGATGATCTTCCAGAGCTACGCTTTGTGGCCGCACATGACGGTGGCGGAGAACGTCGCCTATGGCCTCACCATGCGCCGCTTGCCCAAGGCCGACATCGGCCGCAAGGTTGACGCGATCCTCACGACCACCAGGCTCGCCGGCCTCGCGGAGCGCTATCCGGCCGAACTCTCGGGCGGCCAGCAGCAGCGCGTCGCGCTCGCCCGCGCGCTCGTGGTCGATCCCGAGACGCTGCTGCTCGACGAGCCCCTGTCCAATCTCGACGCCAATATGCGCGAGGAGATGCGTTTCGAGGTGCGCCGCCTGCACGACGAATACCGCTACACGACCGTCTACGTCACCCACGACCAGTCCGAGGCCATGACGGCGGCCGACCTGATCGCCGTCATGAATGCCGGCCGTATCGAGCAGGCGGGTTCGCCCCGCGAGATCTTCGACGAGCCGCGCTCGGAATTCGTCGCCCGCTTCATCGGCGCCTCGAATATCGTCAAGGGGCCGGCGCTCGATACCGAGCACGTGTCGGTCGCCGGCGTGCCGGTGCGCTGCACCGGCCGGCGCCTCGCGGTCGGCGAACCGGCGGCGATCTCGGTGCGCCAGCACGAGATCCGCATGTCGGTCGCGGAGAAGGCCGGCCGCAATGCCGTTCCCGCAGTGGTGATCCGAAACGTATTCCTGGGCGCCAGCCGCGACTACATGGTCGAACTCGCCGACGCGACCCAACTGCGCGTGGTGACGTCACCAGCGGACGACGTCGCGCCCGGAACGAAAGTGTGGCTGCATTTGCCGCCCGAACGCTGCCGCGCGCTCCTGGAGTGAGGAGCGAG
This sequence comes from Astrobacterium formosum, assembly GCA_030848545.1. GTDB lineage: Bacteria > Pseudomonadota > Alphaproteobacteria > Rhizobiales > Xanthobacteraceae > Astrobacterium > Astrobacterium formosum. The sequence continues at coordinate 250,435 of JAVDCA010000002.1, read as the reverse complement.
GATCGCGTCGGCGCAGCGCTCACGGCCGCACGGCCGGCGTCTCCGTCGCCATGCCGCGGGCGCGTGCCATCAGGAACAATTCCAGTGCCACGATCTCGTCCGAGCCGGTCGCGTATGGCGCGGCGCGCATCCCCGCCATGCAGTTGCGCAACCGCCGTGCCAGCGAACCGAGCGACTGCCATTCGAGGCGGTAGATCGGATAGCCGGTCGGGTGCGCCTGCGGGATCAGGGCGCTGGCGAGCCGCTTTCCGGCATTGTGGTCGTGGCAGATGGCGCAGCTGAGATTGAGTTGCCCCTGGCGCCGCTCGAAGATCATGCGTCCGGCTTCGACGAAAGGGGCGAGGCGGGGGTCGTCGCCCGTGGTGATGGGCAGGCCGCGCGACTGGCGGCCCACGAAGGCCGTCAGGGCCAGGAGGTCGCGGCTCTCGGGGGCAAACGCCGGCGCCTGCTGGCGGGTTTTGCGGCAGTGGTTGATGCGCGCTTCGAGACCGACCGGCTTGCCACGCGCGGCATCGAAGACCGGATAGCGGGCGGCGACGCCCTTCATGCTGGTCGCGGCGTCACCGTGGCAGTCGGCGCAGCTCATTTGCGCCGCGCCCGCCGGTTGCGACCACAAGGCCGCGCCGTCATTGACCCACAGGGAGGCCGGGTTCGCCATGTCGTCGTCCTGCATGGCGCGGATGTCGCGGCTCATGTCGTCGTAGGTCGAGCGGCGTGTGTCGGTGGTTGCGGAGAGGCTGTCCAAGAGGACGAGCATGAGCACAAAGCCTGACGTGCTGACGCACCGAAGAACGATGTCTATCGACCTCATCCTGAGGAGCGCTCCTCTTGGAGCGCGTCTCGAAGGATGTGGCCGCTGGGGGGCCGCCCACGCCTTTCGAGACGGGCGCGAACAGCGCTCTCCTCAGGACGAGGGCGGGGAGGGGACAACACGCGCCAACCTCATACGGAATACGGGTTCATTCCACCTCGATGGTCGCGGTGCCGGTTTCTGAAAACCCATTGTCGCCGGTCCACCGGAAAGTGAGCTTGCCGCTTTCGGTCGCGAGTGTGTGGAAGGTGATGAATGGGTTGGCTGCGACCGCGGGCGAGAGGGTGGCGCGAAAAATCTCCTCGTCGTTGTAGACGCACACGAACTCGGTGATGATGTCGCGCGGCACGCGCTCGCCGGTCTCGGTGTGGCGGTAGCCGGTCTCCATGACGTGGGACACGAGGGTCTTGATCTCGATGACCTGGCCGCGTCTGGCCTTGGCCGGGACGTTGATGATCGGGCGCGCCATCAGCCGAGCTCCTCGACGCAGGCCGCGATGGTGACGATGACATTGGCCCTGGCGGTGTGGAACGTGCCGTCGCTTAGTTCGGCGACGGCGACCACGGTCTGGGTGTCGGCGAGGCGGAACCGGGTGGTGAAGCGGGCGCGGCCCGCCCGGGGCCCGAGCTTGACGCTGATCACGTTCGGCTGCGGGTTCTTCTCGTTGAAGACGTGGATTGTCCTGACGTGGTCGGCCGCGGTCATCAGGCTGTCCACCTCCACGTCCAGCGGCACGGTGTTGCCGTTCTCCACCAGCGGCGGAATGGCGAGCTTGACGCGCCCCTCCTTCAGGGGTGCCTCGCCGACGACGTCGCGGATCGCCGCCTCGAGGCTCGCCGGCGTCGCCTGGGCGGTTTCGAGGCGCAGCAAGGTGGCCGCGCCGAGCGCGGTGGCGCCGGTCAGCACGTCGCGGCGGGTGGCCGGAATGGTCCTCATGGGATTCGCCTCATTTCAACGTCACCAGATAGGCCACCACGTCTTCGATCTCCTGGGGGCTCAGGAGCTGCTTGCCGTGAAATGCCGCCGCCACCCGGGTCAGGTCGCCCGTCGCACCATAGGGCGGCATGATGGTCGACGGATTGGATATGCGGGCATCGACCACGCGCGCCCGCAATTCCGCTTCCGACCAGCGCGCCCCGGCCCCGGCGAGATCGGGGGCGAGATCGCCCTGGAAACGCTCCTCCGCGATCGGCGCCGTGTGGCACAACAGGCACAGGCCCACCTGCCGGTTGGCGACGATTTTTCGTCCGCGCACCGGATCGCCCGGTGTCGCGGTGAGTGGGGTCGTGATGGCGCCATTTGCGATCGTGGGGGCGTCGTCCGCCACCCCCAACGTGACCGCGACTCCAATTGCCGTCATTGCGAGGAGCGAAGCGACGAAGCAATCCAGGGGCCGCGAAGACAGGGCTGGATTGCTTCGCTGCACTCGCAATGACTAAGTCCTCCCTCACGCCATGCTGATCCCGTGATTCTTGAGCGGGAAAGTGCGGAAGCGTTTGCCGGTCGCCGCGAAAATGGCGTTGAGGACGCTGGGTGCGGCGACGCAGATGGTCGGCTCGCCGACGCCGCCCCAGAAACCACCCGACGGCATGATGATGGATTCCACCTTCGGCATCTCGCGCAACCGCATGACCTCGTAGGTGTCGAAGTTCAACTGCTCCATGCGGCCGTCCTTGACGGTGCATTCGCCGTAGATGAGGGCGGACAGGCCATAGACGAACGAGCCCTCGATCTGGCGCTCGATCTGGGCCGGGTTGACGGCATGGCCGGGGTCGGTGGCGGCGACGATGCGATGGATCTTGAGCTTGCCATCGCCGGAAAGGGAGACTTCCGACACCGCCGCCACATAGCTGCCGAAGCCCATGAAATGGGCGATGCCGCGATGGACGCCTGCGGGCGCCGGCTTGCCCCAGCCGGCGCGATCGGCGACGGCCTGGAGGACGGCGCGGTTCTTGGGATGCTTGTCCATCAGCTCGAGCCGGAACGCGAGCGGGTCCTGGCCGGTCGCATGGGCGAGCTCATCGATAAAGCACTCCACATAGATGGCGTTCTGGTTGACGTTGACGCCGCGCCAGAAGCCCGGCGGCACATGCGGATTGCGCATGGCGTGGTCGATCAGGAGATTGTCGACCGAATAGCCGAGCGAGGTCTCTCCCGAGGCATTGAGCCCCTGGAAGACGGCCGGGTCCTTGCCGCCGGCAAGCCGCGACGCGAACAGGCCGGCCAGGATCGACTGCCCGGAGATGCGCATGTGCAGCGCACTAAGGTTGCCCTTGTCGTCGAGCCCCGCCGTCAGCCTGCACTGGGTGATCGGGTGATAGCTGCCATGGGCCATGTCCTCCTCCCGCGACCACAGGAGCTTGATGGGCGTGCCCGGCATCTGCTTGGCGATCTTGACCGCCTGGTCCACATAATCGCTGCGCCCGCGCCGACCGAAGCCGGTCCCGAGAAAAGTCTTGTGCACCTCGCATTTGTCCGCCGGCAGGCCGGAGGCCGCGATGACGGCGGCGAGTGCCGCCTCGCCGTTCTGGGTCGAGGTCCACACCTCGCAACGCTCCGCGGCGTATACCGCAGTGGCGTTGAGCGGCTCCATGGTGACGTGGTGCTGGTAGGGATAGCTGTACACGGCTTCGATCTTGCGCGCTGCGCCCGCAAGGGCGGCCTTCACGTCGCCGTTCTGGTTGCCCACGAAGGCCTGTTCGGCGTCGAGGCCGCCGGCGAGCATCTTGTCGATGTCGGCCTGCTGGACCTTGCCGTTCGCTCCCTCGTCCCAGACGACCGGCAGTTTTTCGAGCGCGGTCTTGGCTTGCCACCAGGTGTCGGCGATCACCGCCACGGCGGTGTCGTCCACCGGCACGACCTTCCGGACACCTTTCATGCTCTGGATGGCGGCGGCATCGAAGCTCTTGAGCTTGCCGCCGAACACCGGGCAATCGAGGATCGCCGCCGACAGCATGCCGGGCAGCTTGACGTCGATGCCGTAAACCATCTTGCCGACCACCTTGTCGGCAGTGTCGAGGCGCTTCAACGGCTTGCCGGCGATCTTCCAGTCCTTGGGGTCTTTGAGCTTGACGTCCTTGGGAGGTTCGATCTTGGCCGCCGCAGCGGCGACCTGGCCATAGCGGATCGAGCGGCCCGACGGCGCGTGGGTGATGACGCTGTTCTCGGCTTTGCACTCGGCCGCCGGCACTTTCCATTCGCGCGCCGTCGCCTCGATGAGCATCATGCGGGCCGCCGCGCCACCTTTGCGGACATAGTCGTGCGATTCACGGATGCCGCGGCTGCCGCCGGTGGAGAAATCGCCCCAAACCCGATTGCGGGCGACGTTCTGCCCGGGCGTCGGGAACTCGGTCGTCACCTTGGACCAGTCGCATTCCAGTTCTTCGGCGACCAGCTGGGCAAGGCCCGTCAGTGTGCCCTGGCCCATCTCGGAACGGGCGATGCGGATCACGACCGTGTCGTCGGGCCGGATCACCACCCAGGCATTGACCTCCGGGGCGGCGCCTCCGGACGCAGCGCCCTGGGCGAGGGCGTCGCCACTCGAAGGAATTGCGAAGCCGAACGAAAAGCCGGCGGCGGCGGAGCCGGCCAAAAAACTGCGGCGGTCGAGCTGTGGCATGTATGTCATGGCCGTCTCCCTCAGGCGTTGGCGGCGGCGTGGTGGATGCCGGCGCGTACCCGCGGATAGGTCCCGCAGCGGCACACATTGGTGATCGCCTCGTCGATCTGGGCGTCGGTCGGTTTGGGCGTCGCGTTCAGGAGCGCCGCCACCGCCATGATCATGCCGGCCTGGCAGTAGCCGCATTGCGGCACGTCGAGATCGACCCAGGCCTGCTGCACCCGGTGCAGCACGCCGTCGACCGCCAGGCCTTCGATGGTCACGACCTTCTTGCCCTCCATGGCCGACACCGGCATGGCGCAGGAGCGCACTGCCTCGCCGTCCACATGCACCGTGCAGGAGCCGCAGGCCGCGATGCCACAGCCGTATTTGGTGCCGGTCAGGCCGAGCTGCTCGCGCAGAACCCACAACAGCGGGGTGTCCGGATCGACATCGATGTCATGCGCTTTGCCATTGACCGAGAGGCTGACCATTCGCTTCCTCCTGATGTCACGATCGACATGTCCCGATCGACGGGTGTCGGCCTTGTCCACGCGGGGTCGTGCTGCCGATCCACGGCCCGATTGTAAGCAGTCTAGAGAACGACCGTGCGGAACATGCGGCGCATGTAATCAATCTCGCGTGAGCGGCGCGACGACGAGGCATCGTCGCACGGACCCGGCGCTTGATTGCCGCTCCCGGCCGGATGTGCTACGCGCCGCGCACTTTTCGATGAGACCGGGAAGTCCGGCATTGCGGGAGAGGGACATGGCGGAGGCGGGGCAGACCATCGGATGGATCGGCGCGGGCCGCATGGGCTCCGCCATGGCGGAACGGCTGGTCAGGGCGGGCCACCGCGTATCGGTGTGGAATCGCACCCGCGCCAAGGCGGAGCCGCTCGCCGCGCTCGGCGCCCGGGCGGTCGACAAGCCGACCGATCTTTCCTCCGTCGATATCCTGTTCACGATCGTGTCGACCGGCCACGACCTCGATGAGGTCCTGTTCGGTCCCGGCGGGGCGCTGACCGACGCCAAGGTGCCGCCCATCGTGGTCGACTGCTCGACCATCTCGGTGGAGGAGTCCGCCGCGATCCGGGAGAAGATCGCCCGCCTGGGCGCCACCTTCGTGGCCTGCCCGGTGTCCGGCAACGCCAAGGTGATCAAGGCCGGAAAACTGTCGGCGGTGGCTTCGGGGGCCGCGGCGGCGGTCAAGGCCGTCACGCCGTTCGTCGAATCATTCGCGCCGCGCGGCGTCTCCTATGTGGGCGAGGGCGAGCTGGCGCGGGTATGCAAGATCGCCCACAATGTCATGCTCGGCGTCGTCATCGAGAACCTGATCGAGATCACGCTTCTGGCCAATAAGATGGGGGTGCCGCGGCACGCTTTCCTGGCGTTCATGAACAACAGCGTCATGGGCTCCATGTTCACCGCCTACAAGTCGCCGGCGCTGGTCAATCTCGACTGGACCACCACCTTCACGCCGGAACTCCTGCGCAAGGACCTCGACCTCGGTCTCGCGCTCGGTCGTCAACTCGACGTCCCCATGCCGGTGACGGCGGCGACGCGCGAGATGCTGCAGGCCCATTTCGGCGCCGCGACGCGAACAGAGGATCCGCAGGCCTATCTGGCCCAGGATTTTGCCGCCTTGGCCGAGACCATGGCGCTCATGGCCGGGATGACGCTCACGAGCGAAGGCGAGAACGTTCCGACCGGACTGGAACCCTAGAATAAACGCCGGCCGCTGGCCGGGATGATGCGCGCCGCCACCGTTGCGACACAGGCGAGTGCGCATCTACAATACGGGATGGGTGGCAGCCGGCGACCATCCGGCCGTGGGCGATCCGGTGCGGTCGCGATTGCGACAGGTGCGAATTGCGGGGACCTTCGACCACGACCGACGCCTCCGCTGGTCGCCGCGAGCATGGGAAGCGGCGGTTCTGGCAGCGGCAGTTCTGGCAGCGACCATGGCCGGTACGCACGGCGCTTGCCGGTTTTGCGCTCAGCATGGTGCTGCCCGCACTGGTCTTCATCGCGCTTCAGTACCGCTCCGCCGCGGTCGAGCGGCGCTTGGCGTTGGAGCGGCAGGGTCAGCAATATGCCGACACGATCGCCGCCGATATCAGCCGCGAGCTGGCGATCAAGCGGGCGCAGATGCGGGCTTTGGCGACGTCGCCGGCGCTGCTCGACGGCGATCTCGCCGCCTTCCACGCCCAGGCGACCAAGGCCCTGGACGGCTCCGCCGGCCGCGTGGCGCTTTTGCGTGGCGACGGCGCCCATCTCCTCAACACATTGCGACCCTACGGCACGGTGCTGGAAGCGTCTGTGCTCGCCGCGGATGTGGGCGCCGCCCTTTCGGGCGGCCAGCCGATCGAATCGGATCTGTTCCGGAGCACCATCAATGGCCAGTTCGTCGTCGCCGTGCTGGTTCCTGTTGGGCGCGACGAGCTCGTGCTGGCCGGCACCCTGCCGGTCGAAATGATAGGCGGTATCGTGCGCCACGCCGTACCGGCCGGCTGGCTGGGCGTGCTGGTGGATCGCAAAGGTGCCATCGTGGCGCGCAGCCGCAATCCGGCCGAGTTCGTCGGCAAGTCGACGAGCGAATCGTTCTGGACACAGATTTCGGCGCGCCCCGACGGCAGCGCCGAAACCACGACCCTCGACGGCGTCGACAGCCTCACCAGCTGGCGGCGGCTCCCCAATGGCTGGACGGCCGCCGTGTCGGTGCCGGTGCCGGTGCTCGAGGCGCCCATGCGCGAATGGGCCCAGCAGGTTTTCTGGAACCTGGTGCTCTTCTCGGTCCTCGCCCTGGCGGGTGGCGCCATCCTGGGCGAGTGGATCTCGCGCTCCATCGCCGGACTTGAGGACGCTGCCGCCAAGATCGGCACCGGCGGTATCGCCGAGTCAACCGATACGGGGCTGCGGGAACTCAACGCCGTCGGGGCGGCGCTGAGCCGGGCGTCGCGGGACCGGCAGCGGGCCGAATCGGCCATGCGGGAGAGCGACGAACGTTTCCGCGCCATCTTCGATCAGAGCACTGCCGCTGTGGCGGTCATGGACTTCGGCGGCCGCTTCGTGGTCGTGAACGCGCGGCTGTGCGACATGCTTGGCTTTCCGGCGGCCGAGATGAACCGCAAGACCGTCCTCGACGTCACCCACGCGGACGACCGGCCGCGGGCCCATGATCTGGTGCGCGCCCTCGCGGGCGGCGAGAAGGCCGAGGCCACCGAGATCCGTTGGGTCCGTAACGATGGACGCAGCGTCTGGGTGCACGTGTCGGGCGCCGCGGTGCGCGACGAGGAGGGCGTCGCCCGCTATGCCCTCGCCATGGTGCTCGACGTCACCGAACGCAAGAACGCCGAAATGGCCAACGCCCATCTGGCGGCCCTGGTGGCCTCCTCGGGCGACGCCATCAAGAGCCTTGCCCTCGATGGCACCATCCTGACCTGGAACCAGGCGGCCGAGCGGCTCTACGGCTATACGGCGGCCGAGGTCGTCGGCAAGCCGTTGTCGATCCTCATTCCGCCGGACCGCCTGCCGGAACTGGAGCGCAAGATCGCGGCAGCACGTGCCGGCCAGAACATGCGCCTGGAGACGCTCCGTCGCCGCAAGGACGGCACGCTGGTGGAAGTCTCCCTCGACGCCGCTCCGATCCGCGCCTCCGACGGCACCGTGATCGGCATTTCCACCATCGCCCGCGACATCACCGAACGCCGACACAGCGAGCGGGCCCTGATGGACAGCGAAGAACGGCTGCGCCGCAGCGTCGCCGAGCTCGAGGCCATCTATCGCACGGCGCCGGTCGGCCTCGCCGTGTTCGACACCCGCTTCCGCTTCGTGCACGTCAACAATCGCATCGCCGAGATGGATGGCATCAGCCCGCAGGATCACATCGGCCGCAGCGTCGTCGAGGTGATACCGGCCATCGCCGAGCAGACCGAAGCCGTCTTCAGGTCGGTGATGGAGAGCGGCAAGCCGGTGCTCGGCGTCGAGGTCGCCGGGACGACCGGCATCAGTCCCGATGAGCCCATCATCTGGCTGGCGAGTTGGTATCCGCTGCGCGATGCCGCCGGCGAGATCGCCGCCATCAACGTGGTCGCCGAGGACATTTCCGAAAGAAAGCGCGCCGAGGCGACGCTGGCCGAACGCGAGCAGCAGTTCCGCACGCTGGCGAACTCGATCCCGCAACTCGCCTGGATGGCCGATCCGGACGGATGGATCTTCTGGTACAACGAACGCTGGTACGAATACACGGGCGCGACGCCCCAGGAGATGGAGGGCTGGGGCTGGCAGTCCGTGCACGATCCGGCCGTGCTTCCCGACGTCCTGGCGCGGTTCAAAGGTTCGCTTTCGACCGGCGAACCGTTCGACATGACCTTCCCGCTCAAGGGCGCCGACGGCGCCTTCCGTCCGTTCCTCACCCGCATGGTGCCGATCCGCGACAGCCACGGTCACATCGTGCGCTGGTTCGGCACCAACACCGACATCACCGCCCAGAAGGAGCATGAGGCGCACCTGAATTTCGTCATGCGCGAACTGTCGCACCGCTCCAAGAACCTGCTCGCGGTGGTGCAGGCCATGGCGCGGCAGACCATGCAGCACTCCGGCGACTTTCACGATTTCGAGGGCCGCTTCATGGGCCGCCTGCACGGGCTCGCCCGCTCGCACGATCTTCTGGTGCGCGAGGACTGGGCCGGCGCCTCGATCCGCGATCTGGTCGGTGCCCAGCTTGCCCCGTTCGTGCGCGAGGAGGGCGCGAGCCTCGACATTTCCGGGCCCGACCTGATCCTCAAGCCGGACGCGGTCCAGAATCTCGGATTCGCGCTGTTCGAACTCGCCACCAACGCGGTCAAATACGGTGCGCTCGCCGCCCGTCACGGCAAGGTGGCGATCCACTGGGATCTGGTCGAGGCGGAAGGTGGGCAGAGGGTGCGCCTGCGGTGGTCGGAAAGCGGCGGACCGCGCGTCAAGCAGCCCGAGCGCAAGGGTTTCGGCAGCGTCGTGATCGAGCGCTTCATGGCCGCCGCCTTCGGCGGCAAGGTCGAGAGCGGCTTTGCGCCCGAGGGCTTCACCTGGTCGCTGGAAATCCCGGCGGAGCACCTGTTGAGCGAAGCAAGTGCGCGTACCGCAGGGCCGGGCGTGCCGCCGGCACGCCGCGCTATGCATTGAAAAGTCCGGGGTGGCCGTCTTCGCTAGGCCGCCGACGGCACGTAGTGCAGGATCAGCAGTTCGTCTCGCCGGCACGGGACAATCGCGTAGGCCCGTCCGCCATCGTCACTGAATTCCACCACAACATCATCGGCGACGAATTCGACCACGGTGCCGACCTGTCCCCGGGCCAGCCGGTCGGCCGGTCGGTCGTCCAGAAGCGCAACGACGTCCAGCAGGGAAACGCTGCCTTCAAATTGCTCGCGAGCAGACATCACAAGATCCAGCAGGTCACGAATTGCGGCCGATCGTCGCCATTCTTGACGATCCAGATCGTTCTTACCACAGCGTTTCTCCCGTGTCGCGCAATCGGACAGTCCACTCTCCAGGTCTGCCCGAAACCGGTACGAGACAGTGCGGCCGCCTCGCAGACCTGTACGGCCTCCAATAATATTCGCCGCAGCCAAGTTGCCTGATCGCGATCGATTCCAAGCGCTTGGCGAAAGACACGAGCCTTATGACGGCCGCGAGGATGGATGCTGCTGAGGCAATAGTCCTCGAGCTTGTGCACATCGAGGACTGCGGCGTTTGAATTCGGGAGCAGCGTCATTCCTCATCCCGCGATGGGTAGAATCTCTGCCGCATTTGAGCCCATTGGGCACGTTGGAACATCGGCTGTTGCGCGGAGCCGCCGGTACAGCGTAGCGCTCCGCCCGTTAACGCTCGAACAGCCCGAGCGCAAGGGTTTTGGCAGCGCCGCGATGGAGTGCTTCATGGCCGCCGCCTCTGGCGGCAAGGTCGGGAGCGGCTTCGCGGCCGACGGGTTCAGGTGGTCTTTGGAAATACCCGCCGAGCACCTGTTGAGCGACGTGGCAGGCCAGCGCACGCCGACGCGGGCCGACGTCGCGCACCGATGAGGATCAATTCGCTCGATCGTTTCCGGGCGACAATTCAAAACCAATGTGATCCCGGAATCCGGCGAAAGTCTTGCGCCTCGCAGGTCGGTCAATCGCCGTATGCCTCCACGGGATGCGGTCGAATAGACGGCGCGCGCTGATATCGCATACGTAGTATGCCAGATAATGTACTTTACAATACATGCAAACAATACTTTTCGTCTTTGACCGCCAAATATTCGCGATGTAACCGAAATACATGTGCTGTCAAATCGATGGTATCGGTCCGGCGTCTCGCACGGCGGACGTCGTTCCAGAGGAGTACGCCATGCGTGTTCGGTCGCGAAACGGGGTGACGTCCCATCGCCGCCGATCACGATTCGCCGCCGGCTCCGGGCTGGCCATGCCGGGGGCGATCGATCCGCAGCGCCGCGACGGCGCGGGCCGGGTGGCGCTCGCACTCGCGATCGCCTGCTGCATGCTCGTTCCGGCGGCCGCGAATGCGCATACACCGCTGTGTTCGTGCTACGACAATGGTGACGGCACCATCCTTTGCGAAGGCGGCTTCTCCGATGGGGCGACTGCGGCCGGCGTCAGGCTCGTGGTTCTCGATCGCTCGGGCAACGTGCTGATCGAGGGCACGATGAGCGAGCAGTCGGAGTTCGTCTTCACCAAACCCTCCGGCGCCTTCACGGTGCTGTTCGACGGCGGTGCCGGACATCAGATTCGCCTGCCGGGGACGGATATCCATTGAGCCAAGATCGGGAAGCCGTGCGCGACCGCCCGATCGTGGTCGAGGATCTGTGCTACGCATATGGCGGCAAGGTCGTCCACGACCGGCTGAGCTTCTCGGTCGAGCCGGGACGGATCGTCGGCCTCCTCGGCAAGAACGGAGTCGGCAAGACCACGCTGATCAAGTTGCTGATGGGCTTTCTCGCCCCCGTGTCGGGCACATGTCGTGTGTTGGGGGAGGCGTCCCATGCCTTGTCGGCGCCGACCAAACGCCGGATCGGCCTGGTGTTCGAGGGCCACCTCGCCTACGAATTCCTGACCATCGAGGAAACGGAGCGCTTCCTGGCGCCGTGGTATCCGCGATGGCGGAAAGCGGTATTTCGCGATTTCATGGACCGCCTGGGGCTGCCGCCGGGACACCGCATCGGCGATATGTCGGAGGGACAGCGTTCGCAAGTGGTTCTGGCGGCGGTGCTCGCGCAGGATCCCGACCTGCTGATCCTCGACGACTACACCATGGGGCTCGACGCCGGATATCGGCGTCTCTTTCTCGATCATCTCGTCCATCACGCCCGGGCCGGCAGCAAGACGGTGTTCGTCACCTCGCACGTCGTCCAGGATATGGAGCGTCTGGTCGACGACGTCATTCTGCTGCGTCGCGGCGGTTCGCCCTATCTCGGTCCGTTGAACGAATTCATGGGGAGCTTTCGCCGTTTCCGCCTGATGGCGCCCGACGCGGATCTGCGCGCCGGCGGCCTGCTCCACAATGTCGAGCGGGAGGCGGACGGCACATGGTCGATCTACGCCTTCCACCCCGCCGACGTCGTGGGCACGACGCTGCAAAATGCGGGCATCGACCCCGCCCGGCTGAGCGAAGTCCCGCTGAGCCTCGAGGACGCCTTCGTCGGCTACACCGGAAGCTACTGATGCGACCCCTGTTCCTCAAGGAGTGGATCAAGCTCCGCGGTCGTCTCGCCGCCATCGTTCTCGGCTGCGCCACGTTCCATGTCTATTTCGCGATGGTGCTGCGGCGGAAATTCACTCTCGAACACGCCGAGATGGTGTTCTATCAGGTGGGGCGGATCGGCCAGAACACCATTGCGGACTTCGAATACGTCCCGCTGGTGATCGGCGCACTTTTGGCGTTCATGCAGTTCGCGCCGGAGGTGGCACGCGGGCATTTGCGCCTGTCGCTGCACCTGCCGATCGCGACCAACCGGCTGATCCTCTTTCATGTCGCGGCGGGAACGGCGGTCCTCGCCGTGCTGTTCGCCCTCAATGCCGCGGCGCTGGCTGTGATCGTCGGCGCCTGGTTTCCGGTCGAGTTCGTGACGAGCGCGCTGTCTGCGGCGGCGCCGTGGATGGTCGCCGGCATCGCGGCGTATTTCGGCGGCGTCGCCGCCATGCTGGAGCCGCACGCGATCCGGCGCGTGGCCTGGCTCGTCGTCACCGCCGCGGTGGGCGCACTCTGTCACCTCTCGGCGCGCCCGGGTGCCTATCACGACGCGATCTCAGGCTTGGTCGTCCTTGCGCTTCTGTTCGTGCCCGCCGTTCCCTGGGTGGCGCGTCGATTCCGCGGCGGCGACGGAACGATCCCGGGCGTTGGCCGGCCGGTTGCGATCGTCCTGTTCGTCACTGTCTGCGCCCTCATGGCACCGATCGCGACCAGCACGCTGTTCGATGCGCAGAGGGAGGAGACCCAGATATTCTTCAGTCCTGTATCCCGGACCTTCGTCTTCCGTGAGCATCTCCACGATCACGAGTTCCGGCACGCGACCCGGGAGGGTCAGGAACTCGACCGCAGGACCTTCCAGACTCTGTTGCCGTTCATCTACAACCGCGACATGGAGGTCTGGGGCCTGCTGCCGGTCACCATCGGCGGGCGGGCTTTCGATCGTCGCGCCCTGACCGCCGAGCGGATGATCTTCGAACTGAAGCCGCGCGACCTCGCCGACCGCCGCGTCGACATTGCGGTCCATCCCCTGCTCGAATCCGAGCCCGGACAAGCTCGCCTCCAGTTTCCCGAGGATATCTTCCGATTCTCTGCCGATCGCATCGAGTTCCTCAATGTCGACACGCTCGCCGTCGACGAGGAGACGACACGGATTTTCACCGATGCCCTGAAGGAACTGGGATTCGCGTTTCCGCCCCGGCTGGTCGAGGGACGCGCGACCATTCTCAAGCCGTTCGACGACGGATATCTCGTCGTCGACGCCAACGGGGTCGTGTTCCACGTCAAGCGGGCGCAGGGGCGGCCGCGAATCGTTCGCACGCCGATCCCCGCCGATCTCGCCATCCGCAGCATCCAGATCGTCGAGAACGCGCAGCGGCGGTTCATGGGGCTTCTTCTCACCCGCGACGGGAGACTGTTCCTGATCGGCAGGGAAGATTACCGCCTGCTGCCGATGCCGACGCAGGGCTACGACCCGGACACGATGGATTACCGGCTGATCATGAATCCGGTCGCCCCGACGGCGGCGTGGAGCAACTCCGCCGGCGCCCGCGCCGCCGCCTTGACCCCCGACCTGACGCCGTTCGACTTCTACGCGCGGGCCGCGCCCGAGCGTCGGCGCGGTTGGGGAGAACTGGTCGTGCGCGCGTTCATCCCGTTCGAAATCCGGCTCGAAGCACGCGGAGGAGATCGGCTGGAATGGCTTTTTGCCGCCGGACCTGGAAGCGCTTGGGCACTGTCGCTCTGTCTTGCCGCAATCATCGCCGCCGCCGACCGCCGACGGACAAGCCGCCGCGAGTACTTTCTGGAGATCGGGTTGACGATGGCGGCGGGCGTGTTCGGCCTGATTGCCGCTCGCCTGACCGGTCCTGCACGGCCGAACCGCCGCGTCTGAAGCGCACCGATTTCGGTACCTTCCGGCGGGCTATGAGCGGGGCGAGGGGACGGGGGAGAATCGCCCCCCGTCCTCACGCGTCAGTTTTTCCCGGATTTGAACGTCCGCAAAAATGAGAACGCCTCGTCCATCAGGTGCGGGGTGTGCTTACCCGGCGACTGGTCGAGGGCGCGCCTGAAGTACTCGTTGAGCGCCGGCTTGTAGGTCGGATGGGCGCAGTTCTCGATGATCACCTTGGCGCGGCTCTTCGGTGACAGGCCGCGCAGGTCGGCGAGGCCCTGCTCGGTGACGAGCACGTGGACGTCGTGCTCGGTGTGGTCCACATGGGTGACCATCGGCACGATCGCCGAGATGGCGCCGTTCTTGGCGGTCGACGGCGTCATGAAGATCGACAGGAACGAATTGCGGGCGAAGTCGCCCGAACCCCCGATGCCGTTCATGATCGAGGTGCCGCCGATATGGGTCGAGTTGACGTTGCCGTAGATGTCGGCCTCGATCAGGCCGTTCATGGCGATGATGCCGAGGCGGCGGATCAGCTCGGGATGGTTGGAAATCTCCTGCGGGCGCAGGATGACCTGCTTCTTGAGGGCGGCGGCTTTCTTGTTGAAGGCGATCGCGGCCTCGGGAGAGAGTGAGACGGCGGTCGCGGACGCGAACTTCATCTTGCCGCACTCGATGAGGTCGAGCATGCCGTCCTGCAGCACTTCGGTGTAGGCGGCGAGGTTCTCGAACGGCCCGTCCTTGAGGCCGGCCATCACCGCATTGGCGGTGTTGCCGACGCCCGACTGCAGCGGCAGCAGGCTTTCGGGCAGGCGGCCCTTCTTCACTTCGTGGGAGAGGAATTCGAGGATGTGGCCCGCGATGGCGCGCGAGGTTGCGTCCGGGGGCGCGAACGGCGTGTTGCGGTCGACGTGGTTGGTCTCGACGACGGCGACGACCTTGCTGGGGTCGCAGCGGAAATACCTGTCGCCGATGCGGTCGCCGGGCTTCACCAGCGGGATCGGCTTGCGCTGCGGCGGCAGCAGCGTGCCGTAGTAGATGTCGTGCATGCCGTCGACGCCGAGATCCGCCCACGAATTGACCTCGAGGATGATCTTGTCGGCGAGGTCGAGCCAGGTCTTGTTGTTGCCGACCGAGAACGACGGAACGAGCTGGCCGTCCTCGCGCACGGCGGCGACTTCGACGACGGCGACGTCGAGATGGCCGAGATGGCCGAACCACACATACTGGCCCACATGGGACAGGTGCATGTCGACGTAGTCGATCAGGCCGGAGTTGATCTTCTTGCGGCAGGTCGGATCCGACTGGTAGGGCAGGCGCAACCCGACGCCGTCGGCCTCGGCCAGCGCGCCGTCGAGCTCCGGCGCGGTCGAGGCGCCGGTCCACAGGCCGACGCGAAAATCCTCGCCCTTCTCATGGGCGGCCTTCATGCGGTTCGCCAGCGCGCCGGGAATGAGCTTGGGATAGCCGGCGCCGGTGAAGCCGCTCATGCCCACATTCGCGCCCGGGGAGATGAACTGCGCGGCCTCGTCGGCCGACATGATCTTGGATCTCAGTGCGGGATTGAGGACACGGGAGCTCTGCGACATGTCATCGCCTCGGGCGTCGTTGGAGTGAGGGGGTCGGCACCGCCGGCGGACGCGACGCGCAGGGCCGATCGGGCATGGTCGCCCTTGTGGTGCCACGCAATCACCGGCGGCCACTCGCCGCCCGGATCGCGCGATTCGGGGCGGTGTAGCGGTGGCGACGCGACCTTGCCATCCGCAAACCACCTATATGCTGCAACCCGGCATATCTCCGATGCAATCCCGGCAGGGAGGGGAGTATCAGAATGGGGAGGAGGCCAAAAAAACCGCCTGCACACAAGGAGGCATGCCGACACGCCGCCCATGGGCAAAAACGCGGCAGCGGCGCCGGAAAACAGTAATGGCCGCCGAATATCCGGCGGCGCCGGGGCAGGCGGGAGGATTTACGATTTTCTTAACGACGAGCAGCGGCCCTAATTTCACGAACGCGTGGTTTTTCGCTCGGGGCGCTTGCGGTCGCCGCGCGCGGGCGACGGACGGGCGGCGGCGCGCCGCGCCATGCGGGCCGCGAGGCGCTGCGGCGTCAGCGGCAGGGACAATTCGGTTCCGTTGGGCAGCACCACCATGCGGGAGGTAATCGTCAGCTCCCCATTCTCGCCGGGAACGCCCTCGACCACGTAACGGGTGCCGACGGGAAAATGCCGGGGCAGACGATCGGGGCTGGTCATGTGGGAGCTCCTCAGAGTGGGGATCGGCAAATGGACCAGGGCGGGATCGCGAGTCGAAACGGACTGATTCCAGAGCGTGACTCAATCACGGGCGTCGGCTTTGGTTCCCGCCGGAGATTATTGGTTTCCCCTGGAGGGATATGGGCCATGACGCCCCGCCCTCGCCGCGATTTTGCAGCCATGCTAGGGATGGCCTGTGACGAACGGATGTCAGACATGACCGCAAGCCTCTCCACCATTGTGCCGGACACGACTGCCATGGCGGCGCCCCCACCGGCGCCGGCGCCGGCGCCTGCGGTGGCCGGGGCGGATATCGCCGTGGTGATGCGGGAGATGGGCCGGCGCGCCCGCGCCGCCGCCCGCGTCGTCGCTCTCGCACCTGCGTCTGCCAAGAACGCGGCCCTGCTCGCAATGGCGGCCGCGCTCGCGGAGGCCGCGCCCGCGATCCTCGCCGCCAATGCCGAAGATGTCGCGCAGGCGCGGGCCCAGGGCGCGACGACCGCCTTCCTGGACCGGCTCCGGCTCGACGACAAGCGGATCGCCGCCATGGCGGACGGGGTGCGCACCGTCGCCGGCCTCGCCGACCCGGTCGGGGCCGTGATGGACGCCTGGACGCGGCCGAACGGCCTCCTGATCGAACGGGTGCGGGTGCCGCTCGGGGTCATCGGCGTCATCTACGAGAGCCGGCCCAATGTCACCGCCGATGCCGGTAGCTTGTGCCTCAAGGCCGGCAATGCCGTCATCCTGCGCGGCGGTTCCGACGGCTTTCGTTCCTCGCAGGCGATCCAGGCCGCGCTGGCGGCGGGCCTGCGCCAGGCCGGCCTGCCGGAGGACGCCATCCAGCTGGTTCCGAGCCGCGATCGCGCCGCCGTCGGTGCCATGCTGGCGGGCCTCGACGGCAATCTCGACGTCATCGTGCCGCGCGGCGGCAAGAGCCTGGTGGCGCGCGTCCAGACCGAGGCGCGGGTGCCGGTGTTCGCCCATCTGGACGGCAACTGCCATGTCTATGTGGACAAGGCCGCCGATCTCGCCATGGCCAAGACCATTCTGCTCAATGCCAAGCTGCGCCGCACCGGCGTCTGCGGCGCCGCCGAGACGCTGCTGGTCGACCGCGCCGCCGCTCCTGCCATGCTGGCCCCCCTGGTCGCCATGCTGCTCGATGCCCATTGCGAAGTGCGCGGCGACCGCGACACGCAAGGTGTCGATCGCCGCGTGAAACCGGCCACCGAGGAGGACTGGGCGACCGAGTATCTCGACGCCATCATCGCCGCCAAGGTGGTCGACGGCGTCGACGGGGCGATCCGGCATATCGAGCGCTACGGCTCCCACCATACCGACGCCATCGTGACGGCCGATGCGCAAGCCGCCGAGACTTTCCTCGCCCAGGTCGATTCGGCCATCGTGCTGCACAACGCCTCGACCCAGTTCGCCGACGGCGGCGAGTTCGGCTTCGGGGCCGAGATCGGCATCGCCACCGGCCGGTTGCACGCGCGCGGCCCGGTGGGGGTCGAGCAGCTCACCACCTTCAAGTATCGGGTGCACGGTTCCGGGCAGATCAGGCCGTGATCGAAGTGGAGTGCCGACGGACCTCACCCCACGCCCTCCCCCGCAAGCGGGAGAGGGAGCAGGCCCGTTTCGTTGCGATCCCGAGCGTTCGACCATGCACTCCTAGCCGCGCGCCATCGCAAGCGCGGCGAAGGGGCTAGCCATGCGGCCCGCCATCCTGCCGCCGCATGCGCCCGGGCTGCGCATCGGCCTGTTCGGCGGCACGTTCGATCCGCCCCACGAGGCGCATCTTTCCGTCGCCCTCATGGCCATCAGGCGGCTCGGGCTCGATTTCGTCTGGTGGCTGGTGACGCCCGGCAATCCTCTCAAGGACACCAGCGCACTGGCGCCGCTCGCCGAGCGACTGGCCGCTGCGCGCCGTCTCGCCCGCCATCCTGGCATCATCGTCACCAGCTTCGAGGCCGATCTGGGGCTCCGCTACACGCACGAGACCGTCCGCTATCTCCGCGCCCGCTGCCCGGGCGTGCGGTTCGTCTGGCTCATGGGCGCCGACAATCTCGCGAGTTTCCATCGCTGGCGGCAGTGGCGCCATATCGCCGGCAGCCTCCCCATCGCGGTGGTGGACCGGGCCGGGCCGAGCCTTTCCGCCACCGCTGGCCGCGCCGCGACCGCCCTGGCGCGCTTCCGGGTTCCGGAATCGGCGGCCAGGACATTGCCCGGCCGGCGCCCGCCCGCCTGGGTTTACCTGCACGGCCTGAAGTCGCCGCTGTCGTCGACGGCGTTGCGCACCCGCCAAGAGTCGTTGCGCATCCGCCAGGGGTCACAACCCCGTCGTCTCGATACCGGACGATGAGTCGGGAACCGGACGGCCGGGCGAAGCGCGCGCCAAAAATGCCACGGCGCGGAGAAATTGGGATCGCAAAGCCGGTCGGGATGGTTGAAACCGTTAACCGTCCGTACTTATCTTAAGTAGCAGGCGCCGGGCGGGTGCCCGGGCCTTCGAAGGAAAGGAAGGACCCCTGTCCATCACCACACTGTCTCGGACTGTCCGTCGGCGGCCCGAACCCGTCTCCAAGGCGCGTCCTGACGCCGAGGAGACTCTTCGCATCGTCCTCGCGCGCCTCGACGACATGAAGGCCGAGGACACTCTCACCATCGACCTGCGCAACAAGTCCTCGATCGCCGACTACATGGTCGTGTCGACCGGCACGTCGAACCGCCATGTGGGTTCGGTCGCGGATCGCGTCGTCAAAGGCCTGGACGAAGCCGGTGTGTCCGGCGTCCGCGTCGAGGGCGTACCGCAATGCGACTGGGTTCTGATCGACGCCGGCGACGTGATCGTTCACGTCTTCCGCCCCGAAGTCCGCGCTTTCTACAGTCTCGAAAAGATGTGGACCGCGCCCACCACCACGGGGAAGCGGCGGGCGAGCTAGACCGTCCGACGTCGAGCGAGCCATGCGTGTGGTCATTTCCGCGGTAGGCCGCCTGAAGGCCGGGCCGGAACGCGAGCTCGCGGAGCGTTATCGCGACCGCGCCGCCAAGGCCGGCCGTGCCATCGGGTTGCGCGACGTCGAGGTCATCGAGATCCGTGAAAGTCGCGCCCAGGAGGTCGACCGCCGCCGCCTGGAGGAATCCATCGCGCTCGCCAACCTGATGCCGGAGGGCAGCGTCCTCGTGGCCTTGAGCGAGCGTGGCGCCAGTTTCGACAGCGCCAGCTTCGCCCGGCAGGTCGCCGCCTGGCGCGACAACGGCCGGCCGGCGGTGATGTTCGTCATCGGGGGGGCGGACGGATTGTCCCCCGATCTCGAGGCGCGGGCCGGCTTGACGCTCGCTTTCGGGGCAGCCACTTGGCCGCACCAGCTGGTGCGCATCATGCTCCTGGAACAGCTCTACCGGGCCGTGACCATGCTGGCGGGCCATCCCTATCACCGGTCGTGACGGCCAAACATTCGCTGGCCGGAGGCCAGCCGGCGGGATTACACCGAGTTGTGAGCGGAACGGGACGCGAATCCGCCCCAATCCGCCCCTAGTTGAGGCCTCACGCCAACCGGATGTGCAACCCTTGAGCTCGCGCCGCGCCGCCTTTGACCGCCGTGCCGCCTTGCGGGGCTGGACGCTTGCGGTTGTGGCCGGGCTGGCGATCGCGATTCAGCCGGCTGCGGCGCAAAAATCTCCGCAAAATTCTCCGGAGGACAAATCCTCGGCGGAAGCGCTGCGCCGCCACGACCAGGAACTGGAAACTCTGCGCGGCCAGCAGAAGCAGGCTCAGGAGGCGGAGGCCAAGCTCGCGGCGGAGATGGCGGCGATCGGCGAGGATCGCCGCAAGCTCAACCAGAACCTGATCGATACCGCCGCCCGCATGCAGGAGATCGAATCGCGCATCGGTGCGAGCGAAAACAGGCTGCGCGAACTGGCGCAGCGCGAGGATCAGCTCAGGGCGTCCCTGTCGGGACGACGACGGGTGATCACGGAAGTGCTGGCGGCGCTGCAACGCATGGGGCAGCGGCCGCCGCCGGCCCTGATGGTGCGGCCCGAAGATGCGCTGGTGTCGGTCAGGACCGCCATGATGCTGGGAGCGGTATTGCCGGACATGCGTTCCGAGGTGGAAAGTCTCGCCACCCATCTCGCCGACCTCGTGCGGGTGCGCGCCGACAGCCGGCGCGAACGCGAATCCCTCGGTCGCGATTTCGCGTCTCTGGCGGACGACCGCAACCGGATGTCGGCTCTGGTGGCGGAGCGGCAGAAGCGATTGGGCGAAGTCGAGCAGGCGCTCGAAGGCGAGCGTCAGCGCGCCCAGGCCCTGGCGCGCCAGGCCGGCACGCTCGCGGACCTGATCGCCAAGCTGGAGCAGGGGCTCGACAGCGCCAGCCGTGCCGCCCGCAGGGGCCAGACGGGCGCTGATTCGCGCGGCAATTTCGCCGCCCTCAAGGATCCCGGTCGCCTCGGCCCGGCGGTGGCGTTCGCGCAGGCCAAGGGCCTGCTGCGCCGCCCCGTGAATGGGGTGAAACTTCGCGATTTCGGCGAGGAAGGCCCGACCGGCACCGAAAAGGGCCTCTCGGTCGCGACCCGCGCCGGTGCGCAGGTAACGGCGCCGTGCGACGGCTGGGTGATGTACGCGGCCCCCTATCGCTCCTACGGCCAACTCTTGATCCTCAATGCGGGTGGCGGATATCATGTCCTGCTCGCGGGAATGGAGCGGATTTCCGTCGAGATCGGCCAGTTCGTGCTGACGGGAGAACCCGTCGCCGCGATGGGAAGTGGTCCGCAAGTTGCTTCGGCGGTGATGCCTGGGACAGCGGCCTCCGAATTTTCGGCCGCCGGGCAACCCGTGCTCTATATCGAGTTCCGAAAGGACGGGTCCCCCGTCGATCCAAACCCCTGGTGGGCAACTACCGAGACTGAAAAGGTTCGCGGATGATGCGCAAGACTTCCCTGGTTCTCCTCGGTGCGGTTGCCGGTGTGGCACTCACCATGGCCGCGACTCAGCCTCGCATGGCCTTTTTCGGGGCGAGCGCCAAGGCGGCCGCCGCCGATACCTACAAGCAGCTCAACCTGTTCGGAGACATCTTCGAACGCGTGCGGGCCCACTATGTCGAGAAGCCGGACGATTCCAAGCTGGTCGAATCGGCCATCAACGGCATGCTCAACGGCCTCGATCCCCATTCGAGCTACATGGATCCCAAGAGCTTCCGCGACATGCAGGTGCAGACCCGCGGCGAGTTCGGCGGGCTGGGCATCGAAGTCACCATGGAGGACGGACTCGTCAAGGTGGTGGCTCCCATCGACGAAACCCCAGCCGCCAAGGCGGGCGTTCTCGCCGGAGACGTCATCACCCATCTGGACGACGAAGCCGTCCAGGGGCTGACGCTCAATCAGGCGGTCGAGAAGATGCGCGGCCAGGTCAACACCAAGATTCGGCTGAAGGTCATGCGCAAGGGCGCCGACAAGCCCATCGAGATCACGATCGTGCGCGACATCATCCGGGTGCGCTCGGTGCGTTCGCGGGTCGAGGGCGAGGATGTGGGCTATATCCGGCTGACCCAGTTCAACGAGCAGACCACCGAGGGGCTCAAGAAGGCGCTCGCCGACATCGCCGAAAAGATCCCGCAGGAGAAGCTGCGCGGCTACATCATCGACATGCGCAACAATCCGGGCGGCCTGCTCGACCAGGCCATCTCGGTGTCCGACGCCTTCCTGGAGCGCGGCGAGATCGTGTCGACCCGCGGCCGCGATGCCGACGAGACGCAGCGCTTCAACGCCCGCTCCGGCGACCTCGCCAAGAACAAGCCGATCATCGTGCTGATCAATGGCGGCTCGGCCTCGGCGTCGGAAATCGTCGCCGGCGCCCTGCAGGATCACAAGCGCGCAACCCTGATCGGCTCGCGCTCGTTCGGCAAGGGCTCGGTGCAGACCATCATTCCGCTCGGGTCCGGCAACGGCGCCCTGCGGCTGACCACGGCGCGCTATTACACGCCGTCCGGCAAGTCGATCCAGGCCAAGGGCATCACTCCGGACATCGAGGTGCTCCAGGAGGTGCCCGACGAGGTCAAGGGCCGCACCGAGACCAAGGGCGAATCGTCCCTGCGCGGCCATCTCAAGGCCGACGGCGAGGAGCAGGGCGGCTCGCAGTCATACGTGCCGCCGGAACCCAAGGACGACAAGGCCCTCAAGGCCGCCATCGACCTGCTGCGCGGCGTTGCCACCAACGCGGCCTTCCCGCCCAATCCGAAGGCCGGCATTCCGAACTGATCCTTGTGCGGCCCCGTCATTGCGAGCCCGCAGGGCGAAGCAATCCAGGGCCGCAAAGAAAGGGCTGGATCGCTTCGTCGGCTTCGCCTCCTCGCGATGACGAGGAACAGGTTCCAACGGGGCCGCCGCGGCGGCCCCGTTTCGATTCCGGCGCCGGCAACCGGCGGGGACGGCCATGCCTGTGTTAGAATTCGCAGATGATTCGCGAGGGTGCGGGCCGTGGCGGATGAATTGAGCGCCCCCCTCGGCCAGAGCAAGAAGCGCCGACGCCTGAAAATGCCGCCCATCACCTCGGCCGTGATGGTGGGGGTGTTCGGCTTTTTCCTTGCCGTCTTCGTGCTATGGGCGGCGGTCATGAAGGACCCCATGGGGAGCGAGCCCATGGTGGTGGTCGCGCTTCCGGAGCTGCCCGCCGCCGCCAAGCCGGAGGCCGGCGCCGACGCGAAACCCGGCCCGGAGGCGGCCGCGCCCAGCCAGCCCGCGACACCGCCCGCAGCCGCCGGTACCCAGACCATCACGATCATCGATGGCTCCAGCGGCAAGACCCAGGACGTCCAGGTGCCCTCCGAAAGCGGGGGCAAGACGCCGACGGTCGACAGCAAGCTCCTGGAGACCTCGCGGCACGGCAAGATTCCCCGCATCGGCCTCGACGGCACCAAAGTGATGACCGCCTATGCGGGCACGGCGGCGATCGCGCCCGACAAGGCCGATCGGCCCCGCATCGCGGTGGTGGTCGGCGGTCTCGGCATCAGCGCCAGCACGACCGCGGAGGCGATGGCGAAACTGCCGGCTGCGGTCACCTTCGCGTTCTCGCCCTATGGGGGCGACCTCGGCCGTCTGGCCGGCCGCGCCCGCGGCGAGGGACACGAACTGCTGCTCCAGGTGCCCATGGAGCCGTTCGACTATCCGGACAACGACCCGGGACCCCAGACCCTGCTCACGACGCTCTCGCCCGACCAGAATGTGGATCGCATGCAATGGCTGATGAGCCGGATGCAGGGCTATGTGGGGGTCGCCAACTTCATGGGGGCGCGCTTCACCGCGACCGAGGGCGCGCTCGCCCCGGTGCTGCGTGAAACCGCCAAGCGCGGTCTCCTGTTTGTGGACGACGGCTCGTCGCCGCGTAGCCTCGCCAGCCAGATCGCAGGCGCCAACAGCCTGCCCTTCGTCAAGTCGGACATCGCGATCGACATCGTGCCGACGCCGCCGGAAATCGACCGCGCCCTGGTCCGCCTGGAAGCGACCGCGCGCGAGAACGGCGCCGCGGTCGGTGTGGCGACGGCCCTGCCGGTGTCCATCGAGCGCCTCTCCCAATGGGCAAAATCGGTCGGGGACCGCGGCTTCGTCCTGGTGCCGATCACCGCCATCGTGACCAAGCCCAAATCGGCGACCTGAGGCGAATAATCCGCGCCCAGTCGGCTGGCCCGGCCCCTCGCTTTGTGGCCGGCATCGCACTATGGATGACGGCGGAATTGTCCAAGGTGGCACGCGAGCATATGCGCGCCGTCATGATCCGTAGGCCTCCCATGACCCGCTTCGAAGATCTTCCCTATCGGCCGTGCGTCGGCACGGCGGTGTTCAACCGCGACGGCCTCGTCTTCGTCGGTCGCCGCACCGAAGGCCCCGAGCACGTCGACCTCGTCCACGCCTGGCAGATGCCGCAGGGCGGCCTCGACCACGACGAGGACACCTTCGCGTGCGCGCTGCGCGAGCTCTACGAGGAGACCAGCATCCGCTCGGTCGAACGTCTCGGCGCCGTCGACGACTGGCTCACCTACGACATTCCGCGCGCGCTCGTCGGCCAGGCCTGGAAGGGCCGTTACCGCGGCCAGACGCAGAAATGGTTCGCGCTGGGCTTCACCGGCGACGAGCGTGAGATCGATATCCTCACCCCTGGCGGTGGCGCCCATAGACCGGAATTCGTGCAGTGGCGGTGGGCGGCGATCGAGGAACTCCCCGACCTGGTCGTGCCGTTCAAGCGCGGCGTCTACGAGCGGGTGGTGAAGGAGTTCGCCAAGTTCGCGCAATGATGGTATTTTCTCCCAGCTTATTATGCGCCGGGCGAGGCCATGGAGCTCAAAGCACTACTGGAGCAGTTCGATTGGACGAAACTGTCATTCTTCGTCTTGTTTGCCTTGCCCGGGTTCATTTCACTTCGGGTGTGGCGCCTGATCGTTCCGAGTGACTACCGGCCGCTCAAAGACGAACTGGTGGAGGCAATTGGGTTCGGGACTCTTAATGCGATGATCAGTGGGCCCCTCGTTTTTGTTCTTTGGCCCAACAGTCCATGGCTTCTCTACGTCCTTCTCCTCGCGACCCTCGTTCTCCTGCCGACCGCATGGCCGTTCATGGTGAAAGGGTTGCTGCGTCTGCTGCAGAGTTGGGACCTGATCCTTAACCAGGCACGCAATGGCTGGGACGACTTCTTCTTGCGTCGCGAACAGGTATTCGTGATCGTGCACCTCAAGGACGGCCGTCGCTTCGGCGGCTACTATGGTCGTGCTTCTTATGCTGGGTTGCACCCAGCATCGGGGCACATATATCTCGAAACACTTTGGACTCTTGATTCGGAGGGCAGGTTTGTCGCGCCGGTTCCAGATTCCAGGGGGATTATTCTGAGACCGGACGACTATCATTTCGTGGAGTTGCTGGCTGGAAGTACGGAGAACCCTTGATGACCGACGACAGAAAGCCTCCGCCTGATCATCGTCCTGCCATAGGCATGGATTGGGGAATCCGGCCGCTCCCAACTCCGGACAAACATGACCGCGCCGGAGTTCGGCCGGTCCAAACGACCAGCCCAATGAAACCGCCTAAAGGCGGATCAGCAGTGCCGCCACCCGTGACGAGTGGCAAGAGCGGGCAAAAATAGCTTTTCCTCAATGCCCCAGCGCGCTCTTGAGCGTCTTGAGATGCTCGAGCCGGGTCTTGGCGGTGTCGAGGGAAGCCGGGTCGGCGGCGTCGGAGACGTCTTCCTCGGCGTCCTTGATGGCCTGCGTGAGCGTCGCTGAATCGATCTCCTCGACCGGGGTCGCGTCGTCGGCGAGCACGGTCAGGCCGGTCGGGCCGACTTCGGCGAAGCCGCCCTGGACGACGATGCGCTGCCGCGTGCCGTCGCCGTAGACCGTCAGCACGCCGGGCTTCATCATCGCGACGAACGGCGCGTGGCCGGCGAAGACGCCGAAATCGCCTTCCTGGCCCGGCACGTCCACCTGGGTGACGTCGCCCGAGAACAGGAGCTTTTCCGGCGAAACGAGATCGAAGTGGAAGGTCGCCATGGTTCAAACCGATCCGGGTGACGGTGCAGCGCGGCCGAGTGTCGTTACGCGGCTTCGGCCGCCAGCTTCTTGCCCTTCTCGACCGCCTGCTCGATGGTGCCGACCATGTAGAAGGCGGCTTCCGGCAGGTGGTCGTACTTGCCCTCGCACAGCCCCTTGAAGCTGCGGATCGTATCGGCGAGATCGACGAACACGCCCGGCGTGCCAGTGAACACCTCGGCGACGTGGAATGGCTGCGACAGGAAGCGTTCGATCTTGCGGGCGCGCGCGACGGCGGTCTTGTCCTCTTCGGACAACTCGTCCATGCCCAGAATGGCGATGATGTCCTGCAGGGCCTTGTAGCGCTGCAGCACCTGCTGGACCTGGCGGGCGACGGTGTAGTGCTCCTCGCCGACCACGCGCGGGTCGAGCATGCGCGAGGTCGAGTCGAGGGGATCGACCGCCGGGTAGATGCCCTTCTCGGAGATCGCGCGCGACAGCACCGTGGTGGCGTCCAGGTGGGCGAACGAGGTCGCGGGCGCCGGGTCGGTCAGGTCGTCGGCGGGCACGTAGATCGCCTGCACCGAGGTGATCGAGCCCTTGGAGGTCGTGGTGATGCGTTCCTGCAGGGCGCCCATGTCGGTCGCCAGTGTCGGTTGATAGCCGACCGCCGACGGGATGCGGCCCAGGAGCGCCGACACTTCCGAACCGGCCTGGGTGAAGCGGAAGATGTTGTCGACGAAGAACAGAACGTCCTGGCCCTGGTCGCGGAAATATTCGGCGACGGTCAAACCCGACAGGCCGACGCGCATGCGGGCGCCGGGCGGCTCGTTCATCTGGCCGTAAACGAGGGCGCATTTGGAGCCGTTGCCGCCACCCTTCTTGTTGACGCCGGATTCGATGAACTCATGGTAGAGGTCATTGCCCTCGCGGGTACGCTCGCCGACGCCGGCGAACACCGAGAAGCCGCCATGGGCCTTGGCGATGTTGTTGATCAGCTCCTGGATGATGACGGTCTTGCCGACCCCGGCGCCACCGAACAGGCCGACCTTGCCGCCCTTGGCGTAGGGTGCCAGCAGATCGACCACCTTGATGCCGGTGACCAGGATTTCCGCCTCGGTGGACTGCTCCGTATAGGAGGGCGCCGGAGCATGGATCGGCCGCCGCTCGACGAAATCGACCTTGCCGGCCTCGTCGACCGGGTCGCCGACCACGTTGATGATGCGGCCGAGCGTGCCCTCGCCGACCGGCACCGTGATGGGCTGGCCGGTGTCGGTGACTTCCTGGCCGCGCACCAGGCCCTCGCTGGTATCCATCGCGACGGTGCGCACCGTCGATTCGCCGAGATGCTGGGCGACCTCGAGTACCAGGCGGTGGCCCTGGTTGTCGGCCTCGAGCGCGTTGAGGATGGCCGGCAGGTGGCCCTCCTCGAACTGCACGTCGACGACGGCGCCAATGACCTGGGTGATGTGTCCGACGGGGTTGGCCATGGTGATCCTCTCGACCAATTCGATTACAGCGCCTCGGCGCCGGAGATGATCTCGATCAGTTCCTTGGTGATCATCGCCTGGCGGGTGCGGTTGTAGGTGAGTGTCTGCTTCTTGATCATCTCGCCGGCATTGCGCGTCGCATTGTCCATGGCGGTCATGCGTGCGCCCTGCTCCGAGGCGGCATTTTCCAGAAGCGCCCGGAACACCTGCACGGCGACGTTGCGCGGCAACAGGTCGGCCAGGATGGTGGCTTCCTCCGGCTCGTATTCGTAAGGCGCCGTGGCGGCCTCGCCGGTCGTCTCGAACACCGCCGGAACGATCTGCTGGGCGGTGGGAATCTGGGCGATGACCGAGCGGAAGCGCGAGAAGAACAGGGTGGCGACGTCGAACTCGCCGGCCTCGAACATGGCGAGGATGCGCCGCGCCGCCACGTCGGCGTGCTCGAACCGCAGTTGCCGCACGGCGCGCAGCTCGATGGTCTCAACGATCTGGCTCTCGTACTGGCGCTTGAGCTGGTCGTAGCCCTTGCGGCCGATGCAGAAGAATTTGACGGTCTTGCCCTGCTGCATC
This sequence comes from Astrobacterium formosum, assembly GCA_030848545.1. Classification (GTDB taxonomy): domain Bacteria; phylum Pseudomonadota; class Alphaproteobacteria; order Rhizobiales; family Xanthobacteraceae; genus Astrobacterium; species Astrobacterium formosum. The sequence continues at coordinate 222,582 of JAVDCA010000002.1, read as the reverse complement.
AGCGCGTGGGCGCGCTCGCGGGCGAGCCGCGCGATGGCCGAATTGAACGGGCCGCACAGGCCGCGTTCGGCCGTGCATACGACCAGGAGATGGACCTGGTCGGCGCCGGTGCCGGCAAGAAGCTTCGGCGCCTCGGGCGAACCCGCGACCGACGCCGCGATGTTGGAGAGTACCTTGCCCATGTGCTCCGCATAGGGGCGCGATGCCTCCACCGCCACCTGGGCGCGGCGCAGCTTCGAGGCCGCGACCATCTGCATGGCCTTGGTGATCTTCTGCGTCGCCTTGGTGGAGGCGATGCGGTTGCGCATGTCCTTGAGGCTGGCCATGGGGTCTCAGGCTCTCACACTCGTCATGCCCGGCCTTGTGCCGGGCATCCACGTCTTACCGGGCGGTCCACGTCGAAGACGTGGATGGCCGGGACGAGCCCGGCCATGACGAAGAACAATCATGCGAACGTCTTGGCGTAGGTGTCGACCGCCGCCTTGAGCTTGGCCGCCGTCGCGTCGTCGAGGTCGCGCGAGGCGCGGATCGATTCGAGGATGTCCGGATGCGAGCCGCGCAGCATGGACAAAAGTCCGTCCTCGAAGGCGCGCACGCGGTTGACCGCCAGCGGATCCAGATAGCCGTTGGTGCCGGCCCAGATCACGCAGACCTGCTCTTCCATCTTCAGGGGCGAGAACTGCGGCTGCTTGAGGAGCTCGGTCAGGCGGGCGCCGCGGTTGAGGAGGCGCTGGGTCGTCGCGTCGAGGTCGGAGCCGAACTGCGCGAAGGCTGCCATTTCGCGGTACTGGGCGAGCTCGCCCTTGATCTTGCCGGCGACCTTCTTCATCGCCTTGGTCTGTGCCGAGGAGCCGACGCGCGACACCGAGAGGCCGACATTCACCGCCGGGCGGACGCCCTGGTAGAACAGGTCGGTCTCCAGGAAGATCTGGCCGTCGGTGATCGAGATGACATTGGTCGGAATGTAGGCCGAGACGTCGTTGGCCTGCGTCTCGATGACCGGCAGGGCGGTGAGCGATCCCGCCTTGTTGTCGTCATTCATCTTGGCGGCGCGCTCGAGCAGGCGCGAATGCAGGTAGAAGACGTCACCCGGATAGGCCTCGCGACCGGGAGGACGGCGCAGCAGCAGCGACATCTGCCGGTAGGCGACCGCCTGCTTGGACAGGTCGTCGTAGAAGATGACCGCGTGCATGCCGTTGTCGCGGAAGTACTCGCCCATGGTGCAGCCCGAGAACGGCGCGAGATACTGCATCGGGGCCGGGTCGGAGGCGGTCGCCGCGATCACGATCGAGTAGTCGAGGGCGCCGTTGTCTTCCAGGACCTTGACGAACTGGGCGACGGTCGAGCGCTTCTGTCCGACGGCGACGTAGACGCAGTAGAGCTTGACCTTCTCGTCGTCCTGGGCGTTGAGCGGCTTCTGGTTGAGGATGGTGTCGAGGATGATGGCGGTCTTGCCGGTCTGGCGGTCGCCGATCACGAGTTCGCGCTGGCCGCGGCCGATCGGGATCAGGGCGTCGATGGCCTTGAGCCCCGTCGCCATGGGTTCGTGCACCGACTTGCGCGGAATGATGCCGGGCGCCTTGACGTCGACGCGGGCGCGGTGGTCGGCGACGATCGGGCCCTTGCCGTCGATCGGGTTGCCGAGCGCGTCGACGACGCGGCCCAAAAGGCCCTTGCCCACCGGGACGTCGACGATGGCGCGGGTGCGCTTGACGGTCTGGCCTTCCTTGATCTCGCGGTCGTTGCCGAAGATCACGATGCCGACATTGTCGATTTCGAGATTGAGCGCCATGCCGCGCACGCCGTTCTCGAACTCGACCATCTCGCCGGCCTGGCAATTGTCGAGGCCGTAGACGCGGGCGATGCCATCGCCGACGGAGAGCACCTGGCCGACCTCGGTGACTTCCGACTCCTGCCCGAAATTCTGAATCTGCTCTTTCAGAATCGCGGAGATTTCTGCGGCGCGGATGTCCATCAGCCGACCTCTTTCATGGCGTGCTTGATCGCGTTGAGCTTGGTGCGCAGTGAGGCGTCGACCATCCGGCTGCCGAGCTGGACGATCAGCCCGCCGATGATCGAAGGCTCGACCGAAATGTCGAGGGCGACATCCTTGCCGGTCACGGTCTTGAGGGCGTCCTTGATCTCGGCGACGCGCTTGTCGCTCGGCATCTCGGCGACCGTGACGCGGGCCGACACCTCGCCCCTGTGGCGGGCGACGAGGGCCCGGTAGGCGCGGATCATGTCACGCACCGCGAACAGGCGCCGGTTGGACGTGACCAACTTGAGGAAACGGGCGGCAAGGCCCGTGATGGCGATCTTGTCGAGCACCGCCGACAGGGCCCTGAGCTGGTCCTCGGAGGAGAAGACGGGGCTGCGCACGAGCCGCGTCAGGTCGGGGTTGCCGACGATCAGGCCATCGAGCCGACCGAGATCGGTGCTGACGGAGTCGATGGCGTTCGCCTCGACGGCAAGTTCGAACAAGGCGGTCGCATAGCGACCGGCCATGCCGGAGATCCTCAAATCTTCGCCTGCCACTCTCGCGCCCACCCGTCTGGCGATTATTGTCGTCCGACCCGCGGCGAACAATACCGCTGCCGTTGCAACCCCCAGCTGGAACCCTCTGGGAATCCCAATGTTTCCGGGCGCAGGAAAACCGCCCGCGCCATCGAAAACGCGGCTGTGGCCTAACACACCGCTACCGCCCGCGCAACACGACGAACGACCGCTGAGACGCGACTAATGTAGGAGTGGGTTTGGTTGCGCGGCGCTGGTCCGCCACCATGCCGCTTGCGCGCCGCCGATGGCTCGGGCAGCGTGGCGTGGCAACACTCACGTCCATGGCATGATGTCTCCTTCTCCCGACGCCATCTCGCCGCCGGGCCAGTTCGCTCTCCGACTGGTCCTGTTGTGGATGATCGGCGCGGCGACGCGCCTGCCGCTGCTCGCCGTGCCGCCGCTTCTGCGTGCCATCCACGACGATCTCCATCTCGCCGAGGCCGAGGTCGGGCTTCTGGTGTCGCTGCCGCTCCTGACCTTCGCGGTCGCGGCGATCCCGGGCTCGTTCCTGGTCGCCCGGGCCGGCGTGCTGATCACCATCGTGGCCGGCCTTGCGGTGGCGGCGTTCGGTTCGCTGCTGCGCTCGGTGGCGCCCGGCATCCTGTCGCTCTACGCCGCCACCGCGGTGATGGGCCTCGGCATCGCCGTCGTGCAGCCGGCGCTGCCCCAGCTGGTGAGCCGCTGGATGCCCAAGCGTATCGGGCTCGGCACCGCTGCCTACACCAATGGCGTGCTGGTCGGCACGACTTCCACTGCCGCGTTGACGATTCCGCTGGTGCTGCCTGCCGTTGGGGAAAGTTGGCGGTGGACATTGGTGGCGTGGACCGTCCCGGTCATCCTCGCCATCGTCCTGCTCGCCACCGTGGCGCCCCGGCCATCGGCGCTGCCCAGGGTCAGGACGGGCGCCCCGCGCGGATGGCCGGACTGGACGAACCCGGTGGTCTGGCTGCTCGGTATCGCGTTTGCCTGCAATAACAGCATCTATTTCGGCGCCAACGCGTTTCTGCCCGACTACCTGGCCGCCCAGGGACGCGGCGACCTCATCAGCGCCTCCCTGGGGGTCATCAGCGGCGCCCAACTGCTCGCCTCGTTCATCCTCATAGGGGTCGGCGAGCGGCTCGAACGGCGCGCCTGGCCGTTTCTGGTGTTCGGCAGCCTCGCCTGCGCGAGTCTCCTCGTCCTGATGGTGGCGAGCGGCGTCGCCGTCGTCGTCCTCGCGGCAGTGCTCGGCTTTGCCACCGCGGTGTCGTTCGTCATCCTGCTGGCCCTGCCGGCGGCGCTCACCCCGCCCCATGACGTTCACAGGACAGCAGCCGGCATGTTCACCATCAGCTATACGTTTGGTGTTTTGATACCAACCATGGGCGGCGCGATCTGGGATTTGACAGGAGCGCCTTGGGCTGCGTTCACGCCCTTGGCGGCATGTGCCGTGATCCTGACCCTGGCCGGACTGCGCCTGATGCGTCTGCCGCGAGCCGCTTGAACCTGGGGCGGTCTCCTGATTTAAGCGCTCGCTGCGATTGTCGGCACGGTGCATGCTTTGAGGAGACGACGGTGCCGATGCCGTCACCAGGGCTGGGCGAATCCGCTCCCGGCACATGATGGAGTATTCGGCACGTTCGCATGCGTTGGGCCAACGCACCACAGAAGGATCGTTTGGTGCTGGAATACACCGAAACCCCCGCGATCTCCGGCGAGACGCAACACGACACCGATGTGGACGCGTGGAAGCGCGAGTTCCGCGAGCATTTGTTCTCGGTGCTCGGGCGGTTCCCCGGGACCGCCACCACGAACGACCAGTATCTGGCGCTTGCCTATACGGTGCGTGCCCACCTGCTCGGCCGCTGGGCGCGGACCTCGCAATTCTATCAAAAGAAGCGCGCCCGCACGGTCTGCTATCTGTCGGCTGAATTCCTGCTCGGGCCGCACCTCGGCAACAACCTCGTCAACCTCGGCGCCTTCAGCGCCGTCAAGAAGGCGATGGCCGAGCTCGGCATCGATTTCCAGGCGCTGCTCGAACAGGAGCAGGAGCCCGGGCTCGGCAATGGCGGTCTCGGCCGCCTCGCCGCCTGCTTTCTCGATTCCCTCGCGACCCTGCAGATTCCTGCCACCGGCCACGGCATCCGCTACGAATACGGCATGTTCGACCAGCAGATCCGCGACGGCTGGCAGATCGAGCAGCCCGACAAATGGCTGCGGCTGGGCAATCCATGGGAGATTCGCCGGCCCGAGATCGCCTTCGATGTGGGGTTCGGCGGCCACACCGAGGCGTACACGGACGACGAGGGCCGTTTCCGCGCCCGCTGGATCCCGGCCCGCACGGTGCGTGGCGTCGCCTACGACACGCCGATCCTCGGCTATCGGGTCAACACCACCAACATGCTGCGGCTGTGGAGCGCCGAGGCGGTCAATTCCTTCGACCTCGGCTCGTTCAACACCGGCGACTATCACGGCGCCGTCATGGAGAAGGTGGCGTCGGAGACCATCTCCAAAGTGCTCTATCCCGACGATACCCAGCCCAAGGGCAAGCAGCTGCGCCTCGAGCAGCAGTATTTCCTGGTCGCCTGTGCGCTGCAGGACATGGTGCGCATCCATCTCCAGACCGCCCCCGACCTCACCCGCTTCCACGCCAAATACGCCCTGCAGCTCAACGACACCCATCCGGCCCTCGCCGTCGCCGAATTGATGCGCATCCTGGTCGACGAGAACGGCATGGAATGGGAAGAGGCCTGGGAGGTGACTCGCCGGACCACCGGCTACACCAACCATACGCTTCTGCCCGAAGCCCTGGAGAAATGGCCGGTCGGTATGTTCGGCAGCCTGCTGCCGCGGCACCTGGAGATCGTCTACGAGATCAACCGCCGGTTCCTCGACGAGGTGTCGCTGCGATTCCCGGGCGACGTCGAGCGCATGCGCCGGCTCGCCCTGATCGACGAAACAGGCGAACGTTCGGTGCGCATGGCGCACCTCGCCTGCGTGGGCAGCCACGCCGTCAACGGCGTCGCCGAGCTGCACAGCGAGCTCTTGAAGCGCGACGTCCTCAAGGATTTCCACGAGCTGTGGCCGCAAAAGTTCTTCAACGTGACCAACGGGGTGACGCCGCGCCGCTTCGTCCAGCTGATCAATCCGCGCCAGTCGCGCCTCGTCACCGACGCCATCGGCGACGGTTGGACGCGCGACCTCGAACAGTTGCGCGCTCTCGAGCCCATGGCCGACGACGTGGCTTTCCGGGCGGAGTGGCGCGCCGTCAAGCACTTCAACCGTGAACGTCTGGCGACGGAGATCGTCGCCAAGACCGGCATCGTCATCGACCCCGACAGCCTGGTCGACGTCCAGGTCAAGCGTTTCCACGAATACAAGCGCCAGCACCTGAATCTCCTGCACGTCGTCACGCTCTATCACCGGCTCAAGGCCGGCGGCGATTTCCCCTCCCGCACCGTGGTGTTCGCCGGCAAGGCCGCGCCCGGCTACCTGATGGCCAAGCGCATCATCAAGCTCATCCATGCGGTCGCCGACGTGGTCAATGCCGATCCGGTGTCGGCCGGACGGCTGCGCGTCGTCTTCATCCCGGGCTACAACGTCAAGCGCAGTCAGAACATCTTCCCGGGCGCCGACCTGTCTGAGCAGATCTCGCTTGCCGGCAAGGAGGCGTCGGGCACCGGCAACATGAAGTTCGCCATGAATGGTGCGCTGACCATCGGCACTCTCGACGGCGCCAATATTGAGATCCGCGACGCCGTCGGGGCTGAAAACTTCTTCCTGTTCGGCATGCCGGTGGAGGAAGTGGAGCGCCACCAGACCAACGGCTATCGCCCCTACGAGCACTACCAGTCCGACGAGGAACTGCGCGCCTGCATCGACGCCATGGCGAGCGGCGCCTTCTCCCACGGCGACCGCGAACTGTTCCGGCCGGTCCTGGAAAACCTCTTGTGGTCCGACCCCTACATGCTGCTCGCCGATTATCGCTCCTATGTGGACTGCCAGGAGGAGGTCGACCGCGCCTGGCTCGACCAGGAGCAGTGGGCCCGCATGTCCATCCTCAACGTCGCCCGCATGGGCTACTTCTCCTCCGACCGCTCGATCCGCGACTATTGCCGCACGATCTGGCACGTGGCGCCGGTGCCGATCCCGGACGATGTCGAGGTGTGAGGGGCCGGCGCTTGCTTATCCCTCCTCCGCGCCCTTGCGCGGGGGAGGGTGGCGCCGAAGGCGCCGGGTGGGGGCTCTTGGCCTCACGGCTAAGGCCGGCGTTCTTGACTGATTCAGCTTGACCCCACCCCCGCCCTTCGGGCGGACCCTCCCCTTTCAGGGGAGGGATTGTTTAAGCCGTCGCCACGCAACTGCGCTTGCATGACAGCTTTGCCTTTACCCTCTTGTGGTCGCAGCCCCCGCCGCTAGGCTGACCGGCGTCCTCCAACCCCCAATATCCCTCCATGTGGTCCGATATCCTGCCGCCTCTCGTGACCATCGCGGTCGCCGCGCCGGCGATCATCGTCGCCTATGTGATCTTCGGCATTGCGGGCTTCGGCGCCGCGCTGATCTCGGCGCCGGTGCTCGCCCACGTCATGCCGGTCGCCACCATCGTGCCGCTGCTGGCGCTGATGGACTGCGTGGCTTCGCTGATCAACGGCCTGCGGCTGTCCGACAAGATGGCAAAGGACGAGCTCAAGGTGCTGGTGCCCCTGATGGCGCTGGGTACCGCACTGGGCATCACGCTTCTGCTGGTGGTGCCGCCGCGGCCCATGATGCTGGCGCTCGGCATCTTCGTGATCGCCTATGCGCTGTACGGATTCCTCGCTCCGCCGCCGACGTCGACCATCGATCGCCGCTGGGCGTGGCTGACCGGTCCGGTCGGCGGCGTCTTCAGCGGCATGTTCGGCTCCGGCGGGCCCATCTACGCCATGTATCTCAGCCGCCGCCTCACCGACCGCGACGCCTTCCGGGCCACCCAGACGGCGCAGATCGCGTTCGCGACCCTGACCCGCGGCGCCATGTTTGCGTTCGCCGGCGTCTACTCCGACTGGCGCATGCTCGGCCTCCTCGTGGCGCTTGCCCCCGCCATGCTGATCGGCACCTGGATCGGCCATCACATGACGCTGCGCCTGTCGCGGGAGGTTTTCCTGCGTATCCTCCATGGCCTCCTGATCGCCAGCGGCATATCGCTGATCGTGCGCGCCTCCGGTCTGTTCGGCTGAAATCGGCGGCTGAACTCAGTACCGCGTCGTCGCGGCGATGTACCAGTCGGGCAGACGGTCGAGCACGGCGATTTCCAGCGACTTGTCCAGTCCGGTGAGCACGCCCAGCCCGGCGGTGACGAACACCACACCGGCGACCGGCTTGAGCCATGCCGCGCTGGACATCAGCGCGTCGCGACGCGCCGTCACGGCCGCCCGCGATCCGTAGGCAAGGGCGACCAGCACCGTGCTGGCGCCGGCGCCGAACACCAGCATGCGGACGGCGGCGGCCGCAAGATCACCGGCCTCGGTGGCGAGCGCGATTGCCGCGCCGAGCGAGGGCCCCGAGCAGGGCGACCACACGGCGCCGGCGAGGAGCCCGAGGATGGCCGGGCGCAGAAGCCCGTCGCCATGAACGCGCCCCGCAAGGGCATCGGCGCCGGTCGCCAGCCCAGACATGGCGAGCGACAGGCGCATCTGCAGGGGCGGCAGCAACAGCACCAGTCCGAAAGCGACGAACATCGCCGCCGCGACCTGGCGCAGGAGCTGCGGCGTGATGCCGAGCCCGATGCCGACCGTCGCCACCGCCAGTCCGACCGTCGCGAAGGACGCGGTCATTCCGGCGGCGAAAGCGAGCGGACCGGCGCGGCCACCGGTGAGCGTGCCGGCGATAACCAGCGGCAGCATCGGCAGTACGCAGGGATTGAGCGTGGTCAGGAGCCCGGCCACATAGGCCAACGCCAACGCGGTCATGGCGGATCAGGCTCCCGGTCCGGCCGACGGCGTCACAGTGCCGCCTGGACGCGGCCGCGCAATTGCCCGGCATCGGTGATGCCGGTGAAGCGCGCTGCCTCCTTGCCCCCTTTGAACACCAGCACGGTCGACTGCTGGCTGATCTTGTGGCCGGTGAGGAAGTCCTTGTCCTTGTCGAAGTTGACGCGGATGAACCGGGCCTTCGCATAGGCGGATTCACCGGCCATGGCCTGCAGGGTCGGAGCCTGGGCACGACAGGTCGGGCACCAGTCGGCATGGACATGGACGATGACCGGCGCGCCGGACTTCACGGCGGCATCGAAGCTCGCCGGCGAATAGGCGGAAAACTCGGCCGCAACGGCGGCCGTGGCCATCGTCGCGATGACCACGGCGGCGGCGAACAGCGACAGGACGTGACGACGATGCATGAGGGCGCTCCTTCAGGGGCGGGACGACGGCGGGGGTGCGCCAAGACATGACGGGGCAGCGTCGCGGCGTCCAATCACCTTCGTTCACGCCACGGCGAACATTGTTTGATCAAGCCACCGCGCTTTCGGTGTAACAATCGCGGGGGGCCGACGAAGAAAAAGGGCTTGGGCCTCGCGATCGACCTGCGATCTGCGCGCGGGCCAACCCGCTTCTTTGCTCCGGTGAAAAACCGGCGCGCCGTAAAGAGAACGGCCGGTGCCTTCTGTCGCCGCACGCGGTCGGCTAAGGTCATCTCCTCCTGTCCCAGCGGCAACTCTTCTCCCATGGACCAAGTTTTCGCTTCCTGGCCCATCATCCTCGCCTGCACGGCGGCGTTCCTGGCAGGTGGCGTCGTCAAGGGCGTCATATCCATCGGGTTGCCCATGGTCGGGTTGCCGCTCCTGACCCTGGTGGTGGACGTGCCGACGGCGGTCGCCCTCCTCCTGGTGCCGATCCTCTTGAGCAATCTGGTCCAGGCCATCGAGGGCGAAGGCACGCTCGTGCTGCTGCGCCGCTTCGCCGTGCTGATCGTGTGCATGATCGCCGGCACGTTCATCGGCACCGCCCTGTTGGCGCGGCTGGACCAGAAGATCCTGCTGCTGGTGGTCGGGTTGTTCGCCGTGGCGGCGTCGCTCAATGCGCTCCTCAATCCGCGCATCGCCATAACGCCGTCGGCCGAACGCTGGCTGGCGGCGCCGGTCGGCCTCGCGTCGGGCATCATCGGCGGCATGTCGACCCTGTTCGGGCCGATCCTCGCCATCTACGTGATCAGTCTCAAACTGCCGCGCGACGCGTTCGTCAAATGCATCTCGGTGCTTTACACCGTCGCGGCTGCCTGCCTGCTCGTGGCCGGCGTGACCCAGAAGGTCGCGGGCGCACACGAGCTCGTCCTGTCGACGCTGGCCATGATCCCGGTCTTCGCCGGCATGCGCATCGGCCGCCGTATCCGCGAAAAGACCGATCCCGAACTGTTTCGCAAACTGGTGCTGGGCGTCGTGCTGATCACCGGCGCCAACATGGTGCGGCAGGGATTGGGGTTTTGATGCCCGCCCATCTCCCCTTCGTCATGCCCGGCCTTGTGCCGGGCATCCACGCCTTGCTGGCGGCCGGAACCGGAGAGACGTGGATGGCCGGGACAAGCCCGGCCATGACGGGTGAAGCAACAGGCACCTACAAAAAACTCACCGGGTCGATGTCGACTTCAAGCTTCAAGTCGCCCTTCGTCTTCGGCGCGCCGGCGAGCCAGTCGCGCATGTAAGCCGACAGGTCGTAGCCCCGCGCCGACTTCGCCAGCAGGCGATAGCGGTAGCGGCCGCGCACCAAGGCGAGCGGCGCCTCGGCGGGGCCGAGCAGGCGTACGGCGTCGTCATGGGGGGCGCAGGCCGAAAGCTTTCTGGCATGGGCCTCGGCGGCGTGGCGGTCGCCGGCCGAAACCACGAGGCTCGCCAGCCGCCCGAATGGCGGATAGCCTGTGCGTTCACGGGCATCGATCTCGCTCGCATAGAAGGCTTCGCGATCGCAGGCGATCAGCGCCCGCATGACCGGATGGTTGGGCTGGTGGGTCTGCAGGAAGCCGACACCCTGGCCGGCCTCGCGCCCGGCGCGGCCGGACACCTGGTAGAGGAGCTGGAAGGTGCGTTCGGCGGCGCGCGGGTCGCCATTGGCCAGCCCGAGATCGGCGTCGACGATGCCGACCAGGTTGAGCTTGGGGAAATGGTGGCCCTTGGCGACCAGCTGGGTACCGATCACGATGTCGACTCGGCCTTCGGCGACCTCCTTCAATTCCTCGCGCATGCGCTCGATCGAGGCGATGAGATCGGACGACAACACCATGGTTCGGGCGTCGGGAAAGAGCTGCGCGACCTCTTCGCCGACCCGTTCCACGCCCGGTCCGCAGGCCACATAGCTGTCGGCCGCGCCGCATTTCGGACAGGCGGGCGGCGCCGGCATGGCGAAGCCGCAATGGTGACACACGAGCTTTCGTCGAAAACGGTGGTCGACCAGCCAGGCGTCGCAGTTGGGGCAGGCGAAGCGGTGCCCGCAGGCGCGGCACAGTGTGAGCGGCGCATAGCCGCGGCGATTGAGGAACAGCAATGCCTGCTCGCCGCGCTCCAGCGCGTTCCTGACCTCACCGGCGAGGCGCGGCGCGATGAAGCGGCCGGGCGGCGGGCCCTCGCGGGTCAGGTCGATGGGTTCGATCAACGGCATCGCCTGGCCGCCGAAGCGTTCCGGCAAAGCGAGCCTTCGATAGCGGCCGCGGCGCGCATTGACTTCCGTTTCCACCGACGGCGTCGCCGAGGCGAGCACGACTGGGATCTGCGCCGCGCGGGCGCGTACCACCGCCATGTCGCGGGCATGATAGCGGCCGGCGTCCTCCTGCTTGTAGGCGGCGTCGTGCTCCTCGTCGACGATGATGAGTTTCAGGTCTGCGTACGGCAGGAACAAAGCCGAACGGGCGCCGACGACGACGCGGACCTCGCCTTTCGCGACCGCGCTCCAGGTGCGCTGGCGCTTGCGCGGCGTGATCTCCGAGTGCCATTCGGCCGGCTTGACGCCGAAGCGGGACGCGAAACGCTCGAGAAATGCGCCAGTGAGCGCGATCTCCGGCATCAGGATCAGGGCTTGGCCGCCGCGCCGCATGGTTTCCGCCACCGCCTCGAAATAGACTTCCGTCTTGCCCGAGCCGGTGACGCCGTCGACCAGCGTCGTCGAAAAGCCGCCCGTGGCGACCGTCTCGCGCAGCGCCGCCGCGGCGTCCGCTTGCGCCGGCATGAAGTCCGGCACGGCGTAATCGGGGTCGGGCTCGCGCGCCACCGGCTGTGCCGGCAGCGGCAACACCTCCAGGGTGCCCTCGTCGACGAGGCCGTCGATGACGCCCGGCGACACGCCGGCCTCCTCGGCGGCCTCGCCCTTGGGGCGCAACATGCCGTCGGCGAGAAGCCGTAAAACACGCGCCCTCGCCGGCGTCACGCGTCCGGGCGCCTCCCCGACGAGGCGGACGCCGAGGCGCAGGCGTTCGGGGCCGAGATGCTCGCCCATGCGCAACGTCATGCGCAGCACCACGCCGCGGGGAATGAGCGTGTAGGTCGACATCCAGTCGACGAATGCGCGCAGCTCCGGCCGGAACGGTGGTACGTCCACCTTGCCGGCGATCTCTTTCATGCGGTTGTCGAGGCGCGGATTGGGATTGGGATTTTCGGCCCACACGACCCCGTGGCAATCGCGGGCCCCCAAGGGCACCACCACCACGTCACCGGGAGCGAGATCGAGCTCAGCGGGAACCCGATAGGAATAGGTCTGGTCGAGCGCGACCGGAACGAGTACGTCGACGATGCGCTTAACCATGGCTTGTGGACGAATCTGCGGTTAACGGAAGGTGAACGAACCAGGGTGATTATAGCCGGGGTGTCAAGCGGGGTGGGGAAAGGGTTGCTAACACCGCAGCCGACCACGCCATTCCCGCCCTCATCCTGAGGAGCGCCCCTCTTGGGGCGCGTCTCGAAGGACGAGGGCGGCCGAGGCGGGGGCCACCTCGCCCTTCGGGACGGGCGCGAAGAGCACCCTCCTCAGCGTGAGGTGGGGAGAGGAGCGAGCGAAGCGTGGCAAAGAAGAAAGAACAGCCCGACCTTCCCTTCGCGGCTCCCGAGGTGGTGGCGGAGATGGTGCGCTGGCTCGCCCATCTGGGCGCCGAGCGGCGCATGTCGGACAAGACTCTGGAGGCCTACAGCCGCGACGTCCACCAGTTCCTGGCTTTCCTGTGCGAACATCTCGGCCGCCGCGTGAGCCTCAAGAGCCTCGCCGGCCTCGCGCCCGCGGACGTACGCGCCTTCATGGCGGCGCGCCGCGCCGGCGGGATCGGCAGCCGTTCGCTCATGCGCATCCTGGCCGGCACCCGCTCCTTCGCGCGCTTCCTCGAACGGGAGGGCAAGGGCAAGGTCGGGGCGCTCGCGGCCGTGCGCACCCCGAAGGTCGCCAAGACCCTGCCCAAGCCGCTCGGCATCGCTGCGGCCAAGCGCCTGCCCGACGTCGACCTGCGCGCCGGCGAGGAGCGCGAGCCGTGGGTGATCGCGCGCGACTCCGCCGTGCTGGCGCTCCTGTACGGCTCGGGCCTGCGTATCTCCGAGGCGCTGGGCTTGAAGCGTGGCGAGGTGCCGGCGCCCGGCAAGGGCGATGCCCTCACTGTCATCGGCAAAGGGCGCAAGACCCGCATGGTGCCGGTCCTGCCGCAAGTGCTCGAACTCATCGCCGATTACGTCGCGGCATGCCCCTATGATTTGCCGGTCGACGGGCCGCTGTTCGTGGGCGCCAAGGGCGGCCCCCTGTCGCCGCGCATCATCCAGCTCGTCATGGAGCGCATGCGCGGCATCCTCGGCCTCGCCGAGACGGCGACACCCCATGCGCTTCGCCACTCCTTCGCGACCCATCTGCTGGCCCGCGGTGGCGACCTGCGTGCCATCCAGGAGCTTCTGGGCCACGCCTCCCTGTCGACGACTCAAATCTACACGGCGGTCGACACCGAGCAGCTCCTCACCGCCTACCGGGCCGCTCACCCGCGGGCTTGATCCGTCATCATATCGACACGTCTTGCGGCTGTGTACGGGCTCGCGGCCGGCGCTTGCGCGCGAGCGCGGCCCGGCTCAACGTCGCGCGCGAATCGCTTTCGTTCCGGGGGACGACATGGGTGGAGTTCACGAGAAGATGGAGCATGCGGAGCATTCCCAGCATGCCGCCGGCCACAACAAGCAGATCGCGCTCCTGATCGCGGTCATCGCCCTGTTCCTGGCGTTCTCGGAGACGTTGGGAAAGAGCGCCCAGACCGCCGGCATCAGCTACAACGTCGAGGCCTCGAACCTGTGGGCCTTCTTCCAGGCCAAGACCATCCGGATGACGACGCTGCAGACCGCAGCCGACACCCGCAAGATCGATTCGGACGCCATCGCCGACGCCGCCATCAAGGCCGCCATGGCCAAGCAGATCGACGCCTGGCAGAAGACAGCGGCTCGCTACAACGACGAGCCGGAGACCGGCGAAGGTCGAAAGCAGCTCGCCGCCCGCGCCAAACATGCCGAGGAACAGCGCGACACGTCCATGGCGCGCTACCACCACTACGAGGTCGCCTCGGCCGCGTTCCAGATCGGCATCGTGCTGTGCTCGGCGGCGGTGATCACCGGCATGATGGTGCTCGCCTTCGTGGCCGGCGGCCTCGCGATCGCCGGCCTCGGCTTCATGGGCATCGCGCTATTCGCCCCGCACGCCGTGCATTTGTTCTGAAGGTGCGGCGCCGTCACGCCGCCTGCTCGCGCCGCCGCATGCGGCGGCGCAGCCGGGCGAGGTGGCGGAAGAAGCGGCCGGCGCGGCCGGGCTTCGTCATCCAGAACAGCTTGCGCAGGCGTTGCCGCAGCGGCGCGACGTGCTCGGCGATCCACGCCTTGATCTCGGCCTTGACGGGATCGACCAGGGCGTGTGCCCAGGCAAGCCCGCGCATCACCAGGGCGTAGAAACGCGCGAACCAGGCCAGCTGCATCAGCTTCGGCCGGGTGACGTCGAAGATGAACGCCGTCACCCCCATGCCGGCCACCTTGGCGAGTGCGAGCGTCGCCATGGCGCCCGCCCACGAGCCGTGCGCCAGCATCCACAGACCGAGGAATTTGAGCGGCAGCAGCAGGACGACAGGAACGAGGAACACCAGCAGGGTCGGGTAGGGCGAAAGGTGCTCGATCGCCGCCGCGACGCGCGCCTTGAGCTCGCGCCAGGCGAGCCGGTCGACGATCCAGGCGACGAGCGGGGCGAGATGCCCCCACAACCACGCCTCGAACAGGAAGACGAGGGCGAGGAGAATCCAGAAGGGGCGCGTCAGGCGGCGGAGCATGTTCGCATCTTCCCCCTCATCCTGAGGAGCGCCCCGAAGGGGCGCGTCTCGAAGGATGTGGCCCGAACGCCTGCCGCCTTCGCGCGGCTGCCTGAACTCTGGCAAAGTCGCCTGCGATCAGCGCCTCCTTCTTCGCGCGTGACCAGCCTTTGATCTGCCGTTCGGCCGCAATGGCATCGGTGATCTGCTCGAAGCTCTCCGAGAAGACCAGCGTCACCGGCCGCCGTGTCGAGGTGTAGCCGTCGAACTCGCCGGCCTGATGTTGCGCGACGCGCTGTTCGAGGTTGGCGCGGGTCGTGCCCGTATAGTACGAGCCATCGGAGCATTTCAGGACATAGAGCCACGCACCCATGGGGGCCACATCCTTCGAGACGCGCTCCAAGTGGAGCGCTCCTCAGGATGAGGATAGAGGGTGTGCGGCCCCAAACGCAACCGACGTCAGACCTCATGGTGAGGAGCGCCGCGAAGCGGCGCGTCTCGAACCATGTGGCCCCGACGCCTCCCCACTCACATGTGAATCGCCCGCTTCTCCACCGCCAGTGCGGCTTCCTTCACGGCCTCGGTGAGCGTCGGATGCGCGTGGCAGGTGCGTGCGATGTCTTCCGAGGATGCGCCGAATTCCATCGCGACGGCGGCCTCGGCGATCATGTTACCGGCGTCGGGCCCCAAGATGTGCACGCCGAGGACGCGGTCGGTCTTGGCGTCGGCGAGAACCTTCACGAATCCGTCGGTGGTCATGTTCACCTTGGCGCGGCCGTTGGCGGTGAACGGGAATTTTCCCACATTGTAGGCGGTGCCGGCGGCCTTCAAGTCCTCCTCGGTCCTGCCCACCGAAGCGAGCTCCGGATAGGTGTAGACCACGTTGGGGATGACGTCGTAGTTCACATGCCCGGCCTTGCCGGCGATGATTTCGGCCACCGCCACGCCCTCGTCCTCGGCCTTGTGGGCGAGCATGGGCCCGGCGATGACGTCGCCGATGGCGTAGATGCCCGGCGCGTTCGTTGCGAAATGCGCGTCGGTGACGATGCGGCGCTTGTCGTCGAGCTTGACCCCGACGGCGTCGAGACCGAGCCCGTCCGTATAGGGGACGCGGCCGATGGCGATCAACGCCACGTCGGCTTCGATCGTCTCCGCCGTGCCGCCCGCCGCCGGCTCCACGCTCGCCTTCAGGATCTTGCCCGAGGTGTCGATCGCGGTGACCTTGGATGCCAGTTTGAACACCATGCCCTGCTTGGCGAGAATGCGCTGGAAATTCTTGGCGACGTCCAGGTCGATGCCGGGCACGATGCGGTCGAAGAACTCGACCACGGTCACCTGGCTGCCGAGGCGGCGCCACACCGAGCCGAGCTCGAGGCCGATGACGCCGGCACCGACCACGAGTAGCTTGCCCGGCACCTTGTCGAGGGCGAGCGCGCCGGTGGACGACACGATGCGTTTCTCGTCGATATCGATGCCGCGGAGCCGGGCGACGTCCGAGCCGGTGGCGATCACGATCGCCTTGGTGTCGAGTGTCGTCACGATGCCGTCCTCGGCCGTGACCTCGACATGGCCGGGGGCGGTGATGCGGCCGGTGCCGCGGTGGCTGTCGACCTTGTTCTTCTTCAAGAGGAAGTCGACGCCCTTGACGTTGCCGTCGACGCCCTCGTCCTTGAACTTGAGCATGGCGGCGAGATCGAGCTTGGGCTTGCCGATGCCGATGCCGATGCCCATCCGGGCGAAGGAGTGCGACGCCTCCTCGTAGAGCTCGGAGGCGTGCAGCAGCGCCTTGGACGGGATGCAGCCCACATTGAGGCAGGTGCCGCCATGGGTGGCGCGCTTTTCGACCACGGCGGTCTTGAGGCCGAGCTGGGCGGCCCGGATGGCGCACACATAGCCGCCCGGGCCGGTACCGATGACGATGAGGTCGTAAGAGGCCATCTGGAAAGTCCTTGGTCTCGGTTTGGCGCCCGCGGGGCACCGTGAAAATCAGCCGGCGCGCTGCAGCGCGACGCGCACGCCGAGCACGATCAGCATCAGGCCGGTGACGCGGTTGAACCAGCGGCCGATGCGGGCGAAGGCGGCCCGCATGGTGACGGTGGTGAAGAACAAAGCCACGATGGTGAACCATGCCGCCAGCACCATCGACATGGTGATGCCGTAGCCGAATTGCACTGCGATCGGGGTCGAGGGCGACACGATGGTGGAGAACAGCGACACGAAGAACAGCGTCGCCTTGGGATTGAGCAGATTGGTCATGGCCCCGATGGCGAGCGAACGGCGCGCCGGCCGCGCCGCATGCTGTGCGGCTTCGAGCGTAAGCGCGGTCGGCGCCGGCGCCCGGAACGACTGCACGCCGAGCCAGACCAGGTAGGCGGCCCCGAGCCACTTGACGATCGTGAAGGCAACGACCGATTGCGCCACGATCAACCCGATACCGAGCACCGTGTAGGTGACGTGGAACATGATCGCCGAACCGACCCCGATGGCGGCCAGGATGCCGGCGCGGCGGCCGAACATCACGCTTTCGCGCGTCACGCAGGCGAAGTCGGCGCCCGGTGTGATCGCCGCGATGACGAACACGGCCATCAGGGAGAGGAATTCAGTGGCCATCTGAGGCCTCCAGTTTTCAGCCTCGCCATGCCCGGCCTTGTGCCGGGCATCCACGTCTTTGCATCAGCGATCCAAGGGCGTGGATGGCCGGGACAAGCCCGGCCACGACGGAGAAAATCACAGGTCCAAAACCAACCTTGCCGGGTCCTCCAGGCTCTCCTTGACCCGCACCAGGAAGGTCACCGCCTCGCGGCCGTCGACGATGCGGTGGTCGTAGGACAGCGCCAGATACATCATCGGCCGCACTTCGATCTTGCCGGCGACGACCACCGGGCGATCCTGGATCTTGTGCATCCCTAAGATGCCGGACTGCGGCGCATTGAGGATCGGGGTCGACATCAGGGAGCCGTAGATGCCGCCGTTGGTGATCGTGAAGGTGCCGCCCTGCATCTCGTCGATCTTGAGATTGCCGTCGCGGGCACGGCGGCCGAAATCCGCGATGGTCTTCTCGATCTCGGCGATGCCCTTGTGGTCGCAGTCACGCACCACCGGCACCACCAGGCCCTTCTCAGTGCCGACCGCGATGCCGACGTGGCAGTAGTTCTTGTAGATGATCTCGGTGCCGTCGATCTCGGCATTTACGGCGGGGAGCTCCTTCAGGGCCTGCACGCAGGCTTTGACGAAGAAGCCCATGAAGCCGAGCTTGACGCCGTGCTTCTTCTCGAACAGGTCCTTGTACTGGGCGCGCAGCGCCATCACGTGGCTCATGTCGACCTCGTTGAAGGTCGTCAGCATGGCGGCGTTGTTCTGCGCGTCCTTGAGCCGGCGCGCGATGGTCTGGCGCAGCTTGGTCATGCGCACGCGCTCTTCGCGGGCGGCGTCGTCGGGAGCCGACGGCGCGCGCACCTGCACGGCGGCGGCGGGTTGCGGCACGGGCGTCGGCTGCGCGGCCGCGCGTTCGATCGCCGCCAGCATGTCGCCCTTGGTGACGCGCCCGTCCTTGCCGGAGCCCGGCACGGTGGTGGCGTCGACGCCGCTCTCGGCGGAGAGGCGTCGCACCGAAGGCGCGACCGGCAGGTCGCCGGCGGCGGAAGCGGCTGCGGGTTCCGCGGTCTTGGCCTCGGCTTTGACCTCTGCCGGCTTCGCCTCGGCCTTTTTGGCGGATGCGCCGGCGCCGTCTTGAATGAGGCCGAGCAGGGCGCCGACAGCGACCGTCTCGCCGTCCTTGGCGGCAATTTCGGAGAGCACGCCGGCGGCGGGAGCCGGCACCTCGATGGTCACCTTCTCGGTCTCGAGCTCCACCAGCGGCTCGTCGACCGCGACGGCGTCGCCGGGCTTCTTGAACCACTTGCCGATGGTGGCCTCGGTGATCGATTCGCCGAGCGTCGGGACGCGGATGTCGGTCATTGAAGTGCTTCCTTGCATTCCGTCATGGCCGGGCTTGTCCCGGCCATCCCCGCCTTGGCGGCATCGTAAGACGTGGATGCCCGCGACGAGCGCGGGCATGACGAGTCAAAGTGTTATCCCAGCGCCTGCTCCAAAAATTCCTTGAGCTGGGCGAGGTGGCGGGACATGAGGCCGGTCGCGGTCGCCGCCGAGGCGGGGCGGCCGGCATAGCGCGGACGGCGGTGGGCGGCGCCGACCTGGTTGAGCACCCATTCCAGATAGGGCTCGATGAAGTACCACGCCCCCATGTTGCGCGGCTCTTCCTGGCACCAGACGATCTCGGCGTTCTTGAAGCGCGACAGCTCGTGCACCAGCGCCTTGACGGGGAACGGATAGAGTTGCTCGACGCGCAGCAGATAGACGTCGTCAATGCCGCGCTTCTCGCGCTCCTCGTAGAGGTCGTAATAGACCTTGCCGGCGGAGAGAACGACGCGGCGGATGTTCTTGTCGGCGACGAGCTTGATCTTCTCGCCCTTGTGGCTCTGGGCATCGTCCCACAGCAGGCGATGGAACGAGGTTCCGGTGCCGAAGTCGGAAAGCGAGGATGCCGCGCGGCGATGCCGCAACAGGCTCTTCGGCGTCATCAGGATCAGAGGCTTCCTGAAGTCGCGCTTCAACTGCCGGCGCAGGACGTGGAAGTAGTTCGCTGGCGTCGTGCAGTTGGCGACTTGCATGTTGTCCTCGGCGCACATCTGCAGGAAGCGTTCGAGCCGCGCCGAGGAATGCTCCGGGCCCTGGCCCTCGTAGCCGTGCGGCAACAGGCAGACGAGGCCGGACATGCGCAGCCACTTGCGTTCGCCCGAGGAGATGAACTGGTCGAACACCACCTGGGCGCCGTTGGCGAAGTCGCCGAACTGCGCCTCCCACAGCGTGAGCGCATTGGGTTCGGCGAGCGTATAGCCGTATTCGAAGCCGAGCACGGCCTCCTCGGACAACATCGAATTGATGACTTCGTAGCGGGCCTGGCCATCGGCGACGTGGTTGAACGGCGTCCAGCGCTCCTCGTTCTCCTGGTCGATCAGGACCGAATGGCGCTGCGAGAACGTGCCGCGCTCGCTATCCTGTCCGGACAGCCGCACTGGATGGCCTTCGGCCAGGAGCGAGCACAGGGCGAGCGCCTCGGCGGTCGCCCAGTCGATCCCCGCGCCGGTGTCGATGGCCTTGCGGCGGGTGTCGAGGAAGCGCTGGATGGTGCGGTGGACGTGGAAGCCCTCCGGTGTCGTGGTGATCTTGCGGCCGATGTCGGTGAGCTTGTCCATGGCGACGCCGGTGTTGCCGCGACGCGGATCGTCCGGCGCCTCCGCGACCCTGAAACCGGCCCAGCGGCCGTCGAGCCAGTCGGCCTTGTTGGCCTTGTAGCCCTGGCTCGCCTCCTGCTCGGCGTCGAGCCGCGCGCGCCAGTCGGCCTTCATTTTCTCCACTTCGCCTTCGGTGACGACGCCTTCGGCAACGAGCTTCTTCGTATAGATCTCCAGCGTGGTCGGGTGCGAGCGGATCGCCTTGTACATCAACGGCTGGGTGAAGGAGGGCTCGTCGCCCTCGTTGTGGCCGTAGCGCCGGTAGCAGAACATGTCGACGACGACCGGCTTCTGGAATTTCTGCCGGAACTCGGTCGCCACCTTGGCGGCGAAAACGACCGCCTCGGGGTCGTCGCCATTGGCGTGCAGGATCGGAGCGCCGATCATCTTGGCGGTGTCGGACGGATAGGGCGAGGAACGCGAAAAGCGCGGATAGGTGGTGAAGCCGATCTGGTTGTTGACGATGAAATGGATCGAGCCGCCGGTCCGGTGGCCACGCAGGCCGGACAATCCGAAGCATTCCGCGATGACGCCCTGGCCCGCGAAGGCGGCGTCACCGGAGATCAGGAGCGGCAATACGGCGGTGCGATCCTCGGGGGTGCAGCCGTGCTGCTCCTGCTTCGCCCGTGTCTTGCCGAGCACCACCGGGTTGACGATCTCGAGATGGGAGGGGTTGGCGGTCAGCGACAGGTGGACCTTGTGGCCGTCGAACTCGCGGTCCGACGAGGCACCCAGGTGGTACTTGACGTCGCCGGAGCCCTCGACGTCGTCGGGCGTGTAGGAACCGCCCTTAAACTCGTGGAAAATGGCGCGGTGTGGCTTGGCCATCACCTGCGAGAGCACGTTGAGGCGGCCGCGATGGGCCATGCCGAGCACGATCTCCTTCACGCCCAGATTGCCGCCGCGCTTGATGATCTGCTCCAGCGCCGGAATCATGGATTCGCCGCCGTCGAGGCCGAAGCGCTTGGTGCCGGTGAATTTGAGGTCGCAGAACTTTTCGAAGCCTTCCGCCTCCACGAGCTTGTTCAAGATCGCGCGCTTGCCCTCGCGGGTGAAGGTGATCTCCTTGTCCGGTCCTTCGATGCGCTCCTGGATCCAGGCCTTCTGGGCCGGCTCGTAGATGTGCATGAACTCGACGCCCAGCGTCTGGCAGTAGGTGCGCTGCAGGATCGCCAGGATCTGGCGCAGGGTACCGAATTCGAGCCCGAGCACGAAATCGAGGAAGATGCGGCGGTCGTAGTCCTTTTCCGAGAATCCGTAGCTCGCCGGGTCGAGCTCTTCGTGGTTCTGCAGGACAGCGAGGCCGAGCGGATCGAGATTGGCGTGCAGGTGGCCGCGGATGCGGTAGGCGCGGATCAGCATCAGGGCGCGGATGGAATCCCGCGTCGCCTGCTGGACTGCGGCCGAGCCGATCTCGACACCCTTGGCCTGGGCCTTGGCGGCGATCTTCTCGCCGAGCGTCTTTTCGATGCCGCTCCAGTCGGAATCGAGGACGGCGGTCAGTTCGCCCCGTTGCGGCCGCGGCCAGTCCTCGCGTTGCCACGAGGGCCCGCGCGCATTCGGAGCGATGTCGGCGGCATTCTCCTTGAGGCTGCCGAAGAGCGCCTGCCAGTCGGCGTCGACCGAGGTCGGGTTGGCCTCGTAGCGGGCATGCAGGTCTTCGATATAGCCCGCATTGGCGCCGTAGAGGAACGATGTCAGGGCAAAAGCCGCATTCGCGTCTTGGCGAGACATGGAGCGCAATCCTGAGCGGGGCGATGAGGGATGCCCCTGATCTTTGGCCTGATCTTTGGCCCCTGGCCTTTTTGCACCCGGTCTTGGGCAGAAGCGGACGGTATGCTGGCCCGGCCGGGCGACCTGTCTACACTATTTAAGACTTTCGTCCCGCCTCACAATTGGCCGGACGTCGAATTTTGACACGAAAATCGCATATAAAATGAATCTAAGCTCAACTCTTCAAGAGCTGCCCGAGCGGAAGCCCTTGGCAACCGAACTGGGAAAGTTGGGGCTGGCGGGATTGACGGCGACCTCCTGCCGGCCTGGCAGGACCACCAGATCCATGTCCTCCATCGGGATGGCGCCGAGCAGGGCTTCGTTGCCCAGCACCATGGCGCCCGTGAAACAGTGCCGGTTGGCGAACGATACCGTCACCGGACCCACATAGGGCACCAGCCGCCTCGACCCGTCGGCAATCGTGACCTCGCGCTTCTCGAGCTCCTCCAGTTGGAGCTGGAGCGCAATGTGCTCGGGAATGCACAGATGCAGCGCACCCGTGTCGGCGAGCGCATGGACCTCGATCGGAGCGAGGTCCATGCGTCGCGTGTTCACAAGCTTGATGGTGGCGCGCGCGAGGCCCATCGTTTGTCCTTCGATCACGCCCCTTTCAGCACCTCGACCAGGGTCTTGCCGAGGCGGGCCGGCGACGGCGACACCGTGATGCCGGCTGCCTCCATGGCGGCGACCTTGGATTGGGCGTCGCCCTTGCCGCCCGAGATGATGGCGCCGGCGTGTCCCATGCGGCGGCCGGGCGGGGCGGTGCGGCCGGCGATGAAGCCCACCATGGGCTTTTTGCGGCCGCGCTTGGCCTCGTCCTTGAGGAACTGGGCGGCGTCCTCTTCCGCCCCGCCGCCGATTTCGCCGATCATGACGATGGATGTGGTCTTGGGGTCAGCCAAAAACATCTCCAGGATGTCGATGAACTCGGTGCCCTTGACGGGATCGCCGCCGATGCCGACCGCCGAACTTTGGCCGAGCCCCACCTGGGTGGTCTGGAATACGGCCTCGTAGGTGAGCGTGCCCGAGCGCGACACGATGCCGACCGAGCCGGGCTGGAAGATGTTGCCCGGCATGATGCCGATCTTGCACTCGCCGGCGGTCATGACGCCCGGGCAGTTGGGGCCGATCAGGCGCGACTTGGAGCCGGCCAGCGAACGCTTGACCCGGATCATGTCGGCGACCGGGATGCCTTCGGTGATGCACACGATCAGCGGCACCTCGGCCTCGATCGCCTCGCAGATGGCGTCGGCGGCGCCGGGCGGCGGCACGTAGATCACCGAGGCGTCGGCGCCGACCTTCTCGCGCGCCGCCGCCACACTGTCGAACACCGGCAGGTCGAGATGGGTCGAGCCGCCTTTGCCGGGCGACACGCCGCCGACCATCCTGGTCCCGTAGGCGATCGCGGCCTGCGAATGGAAGGTGCCGTTCTTGCCGGTGAAACCCTGGCAGATCACCTTTGTGTTCTTGTCGACCAGAATGGACATGACGCCCCCCAAAACGCTTTGTCAGTTGATGCGGAACGGGTTCTCGACCCGAACGCGGCCGTAGATCTGTCTGTGGTTGAGGTCTTCGGAATAGAGCACCGGTGCGTCCAGCCTTTCGGCTGCGGCGACAATGGCGGCGTCCCAATACTTGATCTGATAACGTTGTGCATGCGCCATCGCGGCACTGACGATCGCTTCGTCTATGACGGCACACGGACGTCGCATGAGAGCCGACACGATATCGGCCGCTTCGGCAGGCTGAAGCGGGCGCTCGGACTTCTTTACAGCATTCACGAAAAACTCCCCGAGCACTTGTGTCGAGACGCCGAAATTCCAATCTGCCAACAGGGCGCGGCTGATGCGGAATTTGTCGGGTTCATCGCTTCGTCCCAGAGCCGCGTACAGAAGAATGTTGGTGTCGAGGAAACACGCGATCTTCGTAGGCATCCTCGCGATTCCATGTCCAATTAGGTCCGACGCGCCCAGGTGAGTTGTCAATCAGTTCGAGTAGACGTCGGCGATTCTCCGCCTCTATGTCGGTGTGCCGTGCACCCTGGTCGCTTGCGCCTTTTTGCGAAGACGTAGCATTCGATTCCTGAGATTTCACACTCTCGTGCTCAGAGTACTCGATTGGCGATATCAGGGTGTCTGGATCAAAGCCCACAGCGCGCAAGGCACCATCGACGTCGCCACGCTCTACGGCGCGCGTAATGGCTTCGATCTTTTCTTGCTGCTGCCGAGGGTCGATTGTTGCTTGTGTGAGCTTTGCGACGTTCTCGACCTGCCGGCGGAGCAAGTCTTCGACCGAGATCCCCTTCGCGCTCGCAATATCGGTGACGCGGGCGAGCGTTTCCTCGTCAAGTTCCAACGTGACCTGCGTCATTCGAGCCCTCCAGATAGGGACTGCCTCTCTCGTTGAACTCGCAATAATGAACCTCCTGATCGCTCTCAAGGGGGGCAGGAAGGTTCCCCCGAACTCAGTCGCCCCGCACCGCCTTGACGATCTTCTGCGCCGCATCGTCGAGATCGTCGGCGGAGGTCACGTTCAGCCCCGACTCGGAGATGATCTTCTTGCCGAGCTCCACATTGGTGCCTTCGAGGCGCACGACGAGCGGCACCGGCAGGCCGACTTCCTTGACGGCCGCGATCACCCCTTCGGCGATGATATCGCACTTCATGATGCCGCCGAAGATGTTGATCAGGATGCCTTTCACGTTGGGGTCGGAGGTGATGATCTTGAACGCCGCCGTCACCTTTTCCTTGGAGGCGCCGCCGCCCACATCGAGGAAGTTCGCTGGCTCCTCGCCATAGAGCTTGATGATGTCCATGGTCGCCATGGCGAGGCCGGCGCCGTTGACCATGCAGCCGATGCTGCCGTCGAGCGCCACGTAGCTCAAGTCGAATTTGGAGGCCTCGACTTCCTTGTCGTCTTCCTCGGTGAGGTCACGCAAGGCGACGATGTCGGGATGACGGTAGAGGGCGTTGTCGTCGAAGCCGATCTTGGCGTCGAGGCAGATCAGTTCGCCCGTCTTGGTGACGACGAGCGGGTTGACCTCGAGCAGGCTCATGTCTTTGTCGACGAAAGCCCGGTAGAGCTTGGCGACCAGCGTCTCCGCCTGCTTGGCGAGTTCGCCGGACAGACCCAGCGTTTGCGCCACACGCCGGCCGTGATGCGGCATGGCGCCGGTCGCCGGATCGACCGAGAAGGTGACGATCCGGTCGGGCGTGTCGTGGGCGACCTTCTCGATGTCCATGCCGCCTTCGGTCGACACCACGAACGATACCCGCGAGGTGCCGCGATCGACCAGGGCGGAGAGGTAGAACTCCTTGTCGATCGCCGAGCCTTCCTCGACATAGAGGCGGTTGACCTGCTTGCCCTTGGGGCCGGTCTGATGCGTGACCAGGGTCGAGCCGAGCAGGCGCTGGCTCTCCTTCTTCACGTCGTCGATGGACTTGACCACCTTGACGCCGCCGGCCTTGCCGCGGCCGCCGGCGTGGATCTGCGCCTTGACGACCCATACGGGTCCGCCGAGCGAACGCGCCGCCGTCTCGGCCTCCTCGACATTGAAAGCAGGAAGTCCGCGCGGCACCGCGACTCCGAATTCGCGCAGCACCGCTTTGGCCTGGTATTCATGAATGTTCATGCGCGTTCCTCTCGAAAAGTGGACGGCGCGGTTGATCCGCGCCGTCTAGGCTCTTGCGGCCGCTACTTGCCGAGATCGGGCGCGATCTTCTTGCACGCCTCGACCAGGCCGCGGACCGCCTCGATCGACTTGTCGAACATCGCCCGTTCGCCGCCGGCGAATTCCAGCTCGACGATGCGCTCGACGCCCTTGGCGCCGATGACCACCGGCACGCCGCAATAGAGATCCTTGACGCCGAATTCGCCGTTGAGCCAGGAGGCCGCCGGCAGCACCCGCTTCTTGTCCTTGAGATAGGACTCCGCCATGGCGACGGCGGAGGCGGCGGGCGCATAGAAGGCCGAACCGGTCTTGAGAAGGCCGACGATCTCGCCGCCGCCCTTGCGGGTCCGCTCCACGATGGCGTCGAGGCGCGCCTGCGTGGTCCAGCCCATGCGCACGAGGTCCGGCAGCGGAACGCCGGCGACGTTGGAGTAGCGCACCATCGGCACCATGTCGTCGCCGTGGCCGCCCAGCGTCAGGGCGCTGACGTCCTCGACCGAGACGTCGAACTCGTCGGCGAGGAAGTAGCGGAAGCGCGCCGAGTCGAGCACGCCCGCCATGCCGACCACCATGTGGCGCGGCAGGCCGCAGAATTTCTGCAGCGCCCACACCATGGCGTCGAGCGGATTGGTGATGCAGATCACGAATGCATTGGGGGCGTACTTCTTGATGCCGGCTCCGACCTGCTCCATGACCTTGAGATTGATGCCGATGAGATCGTCACGGCTCATGCCGGGCTTGCGAGGCACGCCGGCGGTGACGATGCACACGTCGGCACCTTCGATGGCCTCATAGGAATTCGTGCCCGTGTAGCGGGCGTTGACGCCCGCCACCGGAGTGGATTCGGCAATGTCGAGGGCCTTGCCCTGCGGGATGCCCTCGGCGACGTCGAACATCACCACATCGCCGAGTTCTTTCAAGCCGATCAGGTGGGCGAGCGTGCCGCCGATCTGGCCCGCGCCGATGAGAGCAATCTTGTATCGCGCCATGAAGGTCTGGTCCTGTGAGGAGAGTGGCAGGCGTAACAAACGCCGGGAAAAGTGCGACGGCGCGCTGTTAGCCCCTTTGCGGTCAAGGGACAAGTTCGGCCAACGGGCATTCGCGGACGACCACCGGCGGGAAGCGGGGCTTGGGAACGTGGAATACGTTATACCAGCAGCAGAGACGATCGGACCAGGAAGATCAATAGGATCGTTTCGCGCCGCATCAATTCGTCAATCGTCGGAGTGGGCCAAAAAAGTGGGATGCGGAGGGGAGCATCCGGCCGGATCAGGTTTCCACCAGCCCGCCGGTGTCGGCCGAGGTGCGCGCCCGCGAACCGTGGGGCAGGGCCAGATAGTCGTGCGAACCCATCTCCATCAGCCGCGAGGCGGTGCGCTTGAACTCGTGGGCTTCGAAACCCTCCGTGCCCACGTATAGCTCGGTCGGCAGGGCGGCCGCGGACGCGATCAGCTTGACGGCGTTGTCGTACAGCGTGTCGATCAGGATGATGAAACGCTTGGCGGCATCGCGGCGCTCTCCCCCCATCACCGGCACCCGGTCGACGAGCACGGTATGGAATTCGTGGGCGATGCGCAGGTAGTCTCCCGCACCCAGAGGTTGCTCGCATAGTTGATGAAACGTGAACCGGGCGACGCCGAGTTCGGCCTGGGGGACATGGATGAAGCGGCCCTTGTGGGCGAGGTCGATGGGCGCGCCTTCACGGGTGCCGGTCAGGCGCTCCCATGCCGCGCCGAGAGCCGCTTCGGCCTCATCATCGGCGGGCGTATACCATACCGGCATGCCTTCGAGTTTTTCCATGCGGAAGTCGGTGCGGGCGGCGAGGCGCAGCACTTCGACGCGCCGTTCGAGCAGGGCGATGAAGGGCAGGAACAGGGCGCGGTTGAGGCCGTCCTTGTAGAGGTCGCCGGGCGCCACGTTGGAGGTCGCCACCACCACGACGCCATGTTCGAACAGGCGCGTGAACAGCCGGCCCAGGATCATGGCATCGGCGATGTCGGTGACGTGGAATTCGTCGAAGCACAGGACCGACGCCTCGGCGGCGATGTCGTCGGCGGTGAGACGGGTCGGGTCGGCGTCGGCGATCTCGCCGTACTTGATCTTCTGCCGGTAGGCATGCACGCGATCGTGCACGTCGGCCATGAACTCGTGGAAATGGGCGCGCCGCTTACGCGCCGTTGCGCTGGCGCGGAAGAACAGATCCATCAGCATGGTTTTGCCGCGCCCGACCTCGCCGTGAATGTAGAGGCCGCGGATCGGTTCGGCCTTGGGCTCGCGCCGCCCGAACAGCCAGCCGAGCGACGACGACTTGCGGGCGAGGCGATGGTCCTGAAGGCGCTCTTCGAGATCGACGAGGCGCTTCGCCAGCGCCTCCTGGGCCGGATCGTGCTCGATTTCGCCGGCGGCCACCAGGGTATGGTATTGCGCGGTTACGGACGAGGTCATCGGGGGCGGTTCTGGCGGCCGGACGGTGATGTGGCGGGTGTGGGCAGGATCACCCCATAGCGGTGTTGGGCATCGGCCGGCAAGCGCCGGCGCTGCCAGGTTCGCCCCAAAGTAGCCATGATGGTGCGCCGCAATAGCGATCAGAGTAGGAAATATCGCTGTGTTGTCAGTTGATTACATGACCTGACAAACGACTCCAGATCAGGCTTGTGAAGTTCGTGTTGCGCTGCAATATAAACCTCAATTCTTGCCCATAAGTGGGACAGAACGGTGCGGGGAGAAGCGCGGGGGAAGCCGAGGGGGGGCGAGCCGATGGCTCGTCACAGCCGAAAGAGGCCTCGACATGGAAGAACCCCTGGTGGAAGGCGGCACGATCCGCAAATTGTGGATCGGCGAAACCGACCAGTACCGCGATCATCTGCTCCGGCTCGATGCCGAAAGCCGCCATTGCCGCTTCGGCGGCACCATCGACGACGACACCATCCGCCGGCACGTGGACACGACCGACCGCTCCGGCGTCGTTCTGCACGGCTTTTTCGTCGACGGCGTTCTGCGCGGGGTCGCCGAACTGCGGCTCCTGGGCGCGCCGTTCGCGAATGCGGCCGAGACCGCCTTCAGCATCGAGAAGCCGTGGCAAAGCCACGGCGTCGGTTCGGCGCTTCTGGAGCGCTGCC
Organism: Astrobacterium formosum; assembly: GCA_030848545.1. Classification (GTDB taxonomy): domain Bacteria; phylum Pseudomonadota; class Alphaproteobacteria; order Rhizobiales; family Xanthobacteraceae; genus Astrobacterium; species Astrobacterium formosum. The sequence goes on along the minus strand of JAVDCA010000002.1, from coordinate 193,927 downwards.
TGCTCACCGCCCGCAACCGCGGCGTCCAGCGCCTGCACATGATCTGCCTGAGCGAGAACCGCCGCATGCAGCAGCTGGCGCGCAAGTTCGAGGCCGAGCTCGCGTTCGACTTCGGCAGCGTTGTCGGCGACGTCGAAACGCCATTCCCGACACCGTTCTCCGTGTTGCGCGAGTTCGTCGCCGACAGCAACGGTTTCGCCAAGGCGGTCCTCAACGCCCAGATGCGCATGCTGCGCTGATGAGGCGTTCACGCCGCCAAGGCGTCGAGCGGGTAGGCGGCTTCGACCACGTAAGGACCGCCCCCCACCGAGGCGCGCGCCGAATAGAGCACGAAGCGCGACACCGGGAATGCGGCCGAACGGTAGGGCTGGCGCAGCGCCAGATAGTCGGCGACCTGACGGCTGGTCGATTCGCGCAGCCGCGCCAGCGTCACGTGCGGCGTGAATTTGCGGCCCTCCGCCGCCAGCCCGACCCGCTGCATCAGCCGCTCGTGCTCGGCCTGCAGTTCGGTCAGGGCCGCGACCGCCGGCGCCGTCGCCACCACGGCGCGGGGCCGCCGGCCGCCGAAGGACCCAAGGCCGTCGAGATCGAGGCTGAACGCCGTCCTGCGCACTTGGCCGAGCAGCGAGGTGATGTCGCGCGCCATGGCGTCGTCGATGTCGCCGATGAAGCGCAGCGTCAGGTGATAGTCCTCGGGCTCGATCCAGCGTGCGCCGGGCAGGCCGCCGCGCAGCATGGCGAGCGACTGGCCGACTTCGGGCGGAATTTCGAGGGCGGTGAACAGGCGGGGCATGAATTTACGTCCACGGGCGAACACGGGGGGCCAATACGGGCACGATGTGGGGATTCGTGGCGGCGACGCAAACCGGTTCGGGCGATTTACACGTCTTCCGGATAACGGGTTCGGCTCGTGCCCCGGGCGCGCTGCAGCATGCAATGCTGCTGCGCAGACCCGGGGCGTGGCTCCGAGCGAGGCCCCGGGTCTGCGACGCATCATTCGCAAAAGCTCATGCTGCGTCGCGCCCGGGGCACGAGCCGAACCGATCGCTCGGAAACCGATCTACTTCTGCGCCCGCCGGATCAGATCCTCCACCTTGGGCAGGATGCGCTCGACGATCTTTGCCACGCCCTCGGCGGTCGGATGCAGGCCGTCGGCCTGATTGAGAGAACGCTCGGCGGCGACGCCGTCGAGGAAGAACGCATAGAGGTCGACCTTGTGGCGCTCCGCCAGCGTCGGGTAGATCGCATTGAATGCGCTCGTGTAGTCGGCCCCCATATTGGGGGGCGCCAGCATGCCGCACAGAAGCACCGGGATGCCGCGCCCGGTGAGCCGGCCCAGAATGGCGTCGAGCGCTTTCTCGGTGACGGCGGGCGAAATGCCGCGCAGGGCGTCGTTGGCTCCCAGTTCGACGATGACGGCGTCGGTGCCCTCCGATATCGACCAGTCGAGGCGGGCGAGGCCGCCGCTCGACGTGTCGCCGGAGACGCCCGCATTGATCACGTTGACGGCAAATCCCTTCGCGGCAAGCGCCTTCTGGAGCTGGACCGGAAACGCCTGATCGGCCGGCAGTCCGTAGCCGGCGGTGAGTGAGTCGCCTAGCACGACGATGCTCATCGTCCTGGCGGGAGAAGTCGCGGCGGTGGCGGCGCTGAATGCGAGCGCGCCGGCCACAATGAGGGGAATGAGTTTCGTCACGATCTGGACCGCCATTTGCGAAGACTCATGAGACTCGAAGCGACGCCACGTCGATACCTGCGGCTCGCGTGAGCAGGAAGCATTTTACCAACATCAGACCACTTCGTAATCCGTCAAGGTAAACCCCAAAAGCTCCACACGATCACCATGTCGGCCCACCAATGCCTGCAACGGGCGCGATCCGCTTTACAAAACTTTACCCGCTGGACGAACGTCCGAAACGCCCGCCTCCAACAGTCGCGCCATTGCCCTACCGGCCAAGAGCAAGGAGCCTCCCATGATCGCGCCTGCGCTGTTCTCTCATCCGGCCGCCCCGGAACCGGCATCGCGACGACGTCGGATCGTTGCCGGTGCATTTGTCGCCGCATTCCTCGTCGGCACCTTCGCCACCGCCTCGTTCAGCCAAGACAAGGTAGGCCCGACAAGTACAACCCTGGTGCAGTTCGATTTTCCCTCAGATGGCCCATGGGGCGAGGCGAATGCAGCGCGGCACGACGAGATGGCGAAGGACATCGCGGGCGAGGATGGGCTGATCTGGAAGATCTGGACAGAGAACGAGGCGGAGCGCCGCGCCGGCGGGGTCTATCTGTTTCGCGACGCCAAGAACGCAGAACGCTATCGCCAGAAGCATGAGGCGCGCCTAACCCGCTCTGGAGTTCGCGGGATCGTCGCCCGCACTTTCACCGTGAACATCCCCTTGTCAGGCATCACCCGCGCGCCGCTGTAAGGAGACACACGCCTTTACGGCGCGTGTGACAACGCGCCGCTCCATCTGTCAGGGCAGGCATGCTCCCATTCCGCCGTATTCGCCACTAGATCATGACCAGCAAGGTCGGTACGTGGGGTGGTGCTTTTGCGGTCAGAGCATATCTTGACGCAAAGCCCGCCGCTTTTTCGACCGCGTCCGTTCGGGCCCGGCCCAGTCGCGCGTCTCCCCGCCGCCACGCACAGGGACCAAGAACAACGGCATGAATGAGACCTTGGCAAGCGCGCGCCTCATGGCCCCGGCCATTTCCATGCGCGGCGTCAATCTGTCGCTCGGTCGCGGCGCTGCCCGCGTCCACATCCTCAAGGACATCGATCTCGACATCGGGGTCGGCGAGGCGGTCGGCGTCACCGGTCCGTCGGGTTCCGGCAAGTCCACCGCCCTGATGGTGATGGCGGGCCTCGAACGGCCGGACGGCGGGCGGGTGAGCGTCACCGGGCAGGACATCGGCGCCCTCGACGAGGATGCGCTGGCGCGTTTCCGCGGCCGCCATGTCGGCATCGTCTTTCAGTCTTTCCATCTCATCCCCACCATGACGGCGGTGGAGAACGTCGCCGTGCCGCTCGAACTCGCCGGCAACCGCGATGCCTTTGCGCGCGCCGCCGAGGAACTCGCCGCCGTCGGCCTGGGTGGCCGGCTCACCCACTACCCGGCCGAACTCTCCGGCGGCGAGCAGCAACGCGTCGCGCTCGCCCGTGCGCTCGCGCCTGATCCCGCGATCGTGCTCGCCGACGAGCCCACCGGCAATCTCGACGAGGCCACGGGCCGCCAGATCGTCGAGCTTCTGTTTGCCGTCCGGGCCCGCCGCCGGATGACGCTGGTGCTGGTGACCCACGACTCCAGCCTGGCGGCGCGCTGCGATCGCGTGGTGCATCTTCGCTCCGGCCGGGTCGAGCTGCTCCCCGCGCAGGTTGCGTCATGACGGCCGCGACAGCGACGGCGCCGCTTCTTCTGCCGCTGCGGCTGGCGCTGCGCGACCTGCGTGGCGGACTGCGCGGCTTCTACGTTTTCATCGCCTGCATTGCGCTCGGCGTGATGGCGATCGCCGGCGTCGATTCGTTCTCCCGTGGCCTCGTCGCCGGCCTCGCCGGCCAAGGCCAGGCCATTCTCGGCGGCGACGTCGCCTTCGCGCTCATCCAGCGCGAGGCGAATGACGAGGAGCTCGCCTTCCTGCGCAGCCAAGGCGAGGTTTCGACCGTCGCCACCCTGCGGGCGATGGTGCGAACGGCCGACGGGCGCTCGCTCCTGGTGGAGCTCAAAGGGGTCGACGACGCCTATCCGCTCTATGGCGGCGTGACCACCCAGCCCGAACAGTCGCTTAAGCAGGCGCTGGCGCAAACGCTGGGAAAATCCGGACAGACATTCGGGGCGCTGGCGGAGCCGTCGCTGTTGTCGCGCCTCGATCTCGCGCCCGGCGCCGCCCTCACCTTGGGGTCGGCGCCGCTGACGCTCGCCGCCGCGCTTGCGGGCGAGCCCGACAAGCTCGCCGGCGGCATCGGGTTCGGGCCGCGGCTGATGGTCTCCCTCGACGCGCTGCGGGCAAGCGCCCTGTTGCAGCCGGGCAGCCTCGTGCGCTGGCACTATCGGGTGCGGCTGCCGGCGCCCGCCGGCGACGACGCCGTCGCCCGTCTGGTCGCCGCCGCCAAGGAGCGGCTGCCGGATGCCGGCTGGGACGTGCGTACCCGCGCCGCCGCCTCGCCGCAGCTCGAACGCAACGTGGAACGTTTCACCCAGTATCTCACTCTGGTCGGGCTTGCCGCGCTGATGATCGGCGGCGTCGGCGTCGCCAATGCGATCAAGCATCATCTTGATCGCAGGCGCGACATCATCGCCACCTTGAAGTCCGTCGGTGCCACCAGCGGCTCGATCCTGGCCGTCTATTTCACCCAGGTCCTGCTGGTCGCCGGCGTCGGGGTCGTGATCGGGCTCATCCTCGGCATCGCGCTGCCCTACGGGGTCGCCGTTTTGATCGGCCCGTCGTTGCCGCTGCCCTTCGTCGCCGGCATTCATGTCGGCACCATCGTGCTCGCCGCCGCGTTCGGCTTTCTCACCGCCGCCGCCTTCGCGCTGTGGCCGCTCGGGCGCGCCCACGACGTTCCGGCCTCGGCCCTGTTCCGCGACGAGGTGGTGAGTGAACGCGCCCTGCCGCGCAAGCGCTACGTGGCGGCCGGCGTCCTTGCCGCCGCCGCCTTGGCGATCATGGCCATCGCGGCCGCCCACGACCGGCGCGTCGCCGTCATTTTCGTCGTCGCGGCCGGCGCGGTGCTCTTGGCGCTGCGGCTGGTCGCCTGGGCCGTGATGGCGATCGCCCGGCGGGCGCCGCGTCCGCGCTCGACGATGCTGCGGCTCGCGCTCGCCAATATTCACCGGCCGGGCGCCCTGACGCCGACCGTGCTGCTGTCGCTCGGGCTCGGCGTCGCCGTGCTGGTGACGGTGTTGGAAATCGACTTCAACCTGCGTCGGCAGTTCACCGCTGCGCTGCCGCAACGGGCGCCGTCCTATTTCTTTCTCGATATTCCGGCGGCCGAAGCCGGCCATCTGGCCGACCTGGTGCGGGCGCAGTCGCCAAGTGCCAGCTTCGAGAGCGTACCCATGCTGCGCGGCCGCATCGTCGAGGCCGGCGGCCGCAAGGCCGACGAGATCGCGCCGCGGGAAGACGCCCGCTGGGTGCTGCAGAGCGACCGTGGCATCACCTATACGGGCGTCGTCCCGGAGGGCTCCCGGGTGGTCGAGGGCGAATGGTGGGGGGAGGACTACCAGGGCCCGCCGCTGCTCTCCTTCGAGAAGAAGCTCGCAGAGGGTCTCGGCATCGGGATCGGCGACAATGTCACCGTCAACGTGCTCGGACGCAACATCACCGCCCGAATCTCCAATCTGCGCACGGTGGACTGGCAGTCGCTCGGCATCAATTTCGTGCTCGTGTTCTCGCCTGGCAGTTTTGCCGGCGCGCCGGTCACCCACATCGCCACCGTGACCTATCCGAACGGCGGCGGCGGGCCGGAGGAGACGGCGCTCGTCAAGGCGATCGGCCGCGATCTTCCGGGCGTCGCCATGGTGGGCGTCAAGGAGGCGCTCGATACGGTCGGGGCGCTGGTGGTCAATCTGGTGCTGGCGATCCGCGGCGCCAGCGCGGTCACGCTGCTTGCCGCCGTGCTGGTGCTGGGCGGTGCGCTCGCCGCCGGCCATCGCCACCGCGTCTACGATGCCGTCATTCTCAAGACCCTGGGGGCGACGCGCCGCAAGCTGCTTGCGGCCTACGCCCTCGAATATCTCATGCTCGGCGTCGCCGCGGCGCTGTTCGGCGTTGCCGCCGGCTCTCTGGCGGCGTGGCGCATCGTCGCCGGTGTCATGACGCTGCCGTTCGCCTGGATGGCTGCGCCGGCGCTCGTGGCGGCGCTCGCCGCGGTGCTCGTCACGCTCGTATTCGGCCTGGTGGGCACGTTTGCGGCGCTTGGCCGCAAGCCGGCGCCGGTTTTGCGAAATCTCTAGGCAGGGAGGTGCATTGGGATGCGATTTGCGACAAAGGGTCGCGTCTTTGTTGCAGAATTCCAATGACTTAACCAATGTGCCAGCCTTGAGATCGCCACCAAAGCGTTCATATTGAAAGCGGCTTCCGGCGGGGGCGACGCCTCGTTCCGGACAACGACCAGAGGATTTGATGATGTCGGACTTCGATCGTAACGCGCCGGCCGCGCCCTTCGGGACGTCTATCGGCCGCGCGGAAGCCGCGGCCATCGACGCCGGCCTGCGGGCCTATATGCTCAGTGTCTACAACTACATGGTGCTGGGTCTCGCCATCACCGGCCTGGCCGCGCTGGGCATCTATATGCTGTCGGTGACGGGCGACGCCGCCACCGCCGCCAAGGTGCTGCGCAACGGCGTTGAAGTCCCGGCGCGCGTCGCCGGCAACATGTACCTGACCCAGATCGGCGTCGCGATGTTCGTCAGCCCGCTCAAATGGGTGGTGATCTTCGCGCCTCTCGGGCTCGTCTTCGCGCTCTCCTTCGGCATCGAGCGCATGAAGCCGGCCACTGCCCAGCTCATGTTCTGGGCGTACGCCGCGCTGGTCGGTCTCTCCCTCGGCTCGATCTTCATGGTCTATACGCACACCTCCATCGTGCGCGTGTTCTTCATCACCGCCGCCTCGTTCGGCGCCCTGTCGCTGTGGGGCTACACCACCCAGCGCGATCTCACCGGCATGGGCTCGTTCCTGATCATGGGCCTGTTCGGCGTCATCCTGGCGAGCGTCGTCAACCTGTTCCTCGGCTCTTCCATGCTGCAGTTCATCGTCTCGGTGGTCGGCGTCCTGGTGTTCGCCGGTCTGACCGCGTGGGACACCCAGCGGCTCAAGAACGAGTACATCTACGGCGCCATGGAAGGCGTGGTGGCACAGCGCGCCGCCATCATGGGTGCGCTGTCGCTCTACCTCAACTTTATCAATCTGTTCACCCTGCTGCTGCAGCTCCTCGGCCAACGCGAGGAGTAAGGGCGCCGAAAGACGTTCTGGCGCTGGAAACCCTGGCGAAAACGGCGGCCCCGGCACCCCACCGGGGCCGCACGCATGTACGGCGTGCCGGCCGGCTTCACGTGTGGGTGAACGTCTTATTGGCGTCGGATTGGAATTGTTAAGTAAATCGTCGCAGGCTTCTTCCGTACCGCCTGCCTCGACACTAGATTCGTGACGTTGGTGCGGGATTCCCGTGCCCCCAGCGCCCGTGGGCTCCCCGGGCGGCAGAAAGGATACTCTCCATGTCGGACTTCGACCGGAACTATGCGGCTGTGCGCGGCCATGCCGCCGACCGTGCGGTCGCGATCGACGCGGGTCTGCGCGCCCACATGCTCCGCGTCTACAACTACATGAGCGGCGGCGTGGCCCTGACCGCCGTGCTGGCGTGGCTGACCTATCAGGCGGCGGTGGTCACCGATGCGTCCGGCGCCGTCATCGGGCTGACCTCGTTCGGCCAGGCGGTCTATTCCGGGCCGATGACGATCGTGCTGCTTCTGGGCACGCTCGGCCTCGTCTTCTTCATCAGCTTCCGCATCCACAAGCTGCAGGCGACGACGGCGCTCGGCCTGTTCATGGTCTACGCGGCCCTGCTCGGTGTCGCCCTGTCGTCGATCTTCCTCGCCTATACGGGCGCCTCCATCACGCGGGTGTTCTTCATCTCGGCGGCGACCTTCGGCGCCATGAGCCTCTACGGCTACACGACCCAGCGGGACCTGACCGGCATGGGCTCGTTCCTGATGATGGGCCTGTTCGGCCTGATCATCGCCAGCCTGGTCAACATGTTCCTGAAATCGAGCGGGCTCGACTGGGCTCTGTCGGTGATGGGCGTCCTGATCTTCGTCGGGCTGACCGCCTACGACACCCAGAAGATCAAGGAGTTCTACGACGTCAACGATGACGGCACCGTCGCCGGCCGCAAGGCCGTCATGGGCGCGCTGTCGCTTTACCTCGACTTCATCAACCTGTTCCTGATGCTGCTGCGGCTGTTCGGCGATCGCCGCTGACCGACGCCATCGACCTCGACCGGCGCGACAGCTGGCCGGCTCGATGATAAACCCAAAGACGAGCGCGCCCCGGGTTCTCAGAACCCGGGGCGCTTGCATGTTCGGCCGCCGTTTCTGCCGGCTGCCCGGCCGTGGTGCGGAGTATTGCCGTCCTGGCGGGAGCGTTCGCCGGATCACACCAGGGCGATGATGCGGCTCGGGCCTCCGGTCCCGTCCTTGACCTTGGGGGCGCCGACAAACAAGAGCGCGCCCTTCTCCGGAACGGTATCGAGATTGGCGAGGTTTTCGACCCCCCAGCGGCCGCTGCCGAGCCAGGCGTAGTGGAACGGGAATGCACCCGCCGAATTCAGGCCGGTGTCGAGAGACAACGTATCGACGCCGACCCCCTTGACGCTGCGCTCATTGATCAGGAACTGCGCGGTCTCGCCGTGGAATCCGGGCGTATGGAATTTTCCGGCCGGATCGACCCCGGTGAACTTCGGCGAGCTGAGCAGCTTGCCCCAGCCGGAATTCATCACCACGCAGGCACCATCGGGAATGCGCCCGTTTCTGGATTCCCACGCCTTGATGTCGTCGGGAGTGACGGACGTGTCGGGATTGTCCGCCGCCCGCGCCGCGATGTTGATCACCACCATCGGCACCAGCAGATCGGTGATCGGGATCAGGTCGACGGTGTTGCCTTTTTCGGAAAAGTGGAACGGCGAGTCGATGTGGGTGCCGGTGTGCTCCATCAGGATCCAGCGATGGAGATTGACCTTGTCCTTCGCCCACGTGACCGGCTTCTCCATGGTGAACCACTTTTCGCCGCTGTAGGTGGGGAAGCCCTCGTAGAGCGTGTGCGTCAGGTCGAGCACGTTGGTGAACGACCGCGTCTGCACCGCCGGCGCCGCTTGGGCAGCGACCGGAGTGGCGGCGACCGCAGTGGCGGCGAATGATGCTGCAGATGCCGCGGCGGCGACGCCGAAACCGAAGCCGGCCTTGAGGAGGCCGCGTCGGCTCGCTTGTTCGCAAATGGAATGCAGGCAGCCCGGAGGACACATGTCCCGTCTCCAAATTGGGGGTCAGGCCCTTGAATTGGGTGCGGGTCCGCGGATCGGGTCCGCACTGTACGAACTGGTACGTTCATAGCTTGCTACCATCCTACCCTACGGTCAATAAACGCCGTAGTTGTTGTCGCGCGGATAGGTGCCCTCAAGCGGGCAGAGAAATCTCCCGGGCATCGTGCGCAATGTTGGGACCGCCACGATGGGATGTGCACACCATCCCTGGCACGCTTCCAAATGGATGCGGATCGGGATGTCCCCTCCGGTTGGTACCGCAGACGTGGTCGATGGGGCTTCCCCTCGCGGGTGCGCCGGCCTAGACCGAGGATCATGTCCGCACCGACAATCCGCCCGGCGACGTTCGCCGACCTTCCCGCCATCACGGCCATCTACGCGAATGCGGTCCGCCATGGCACCGCCTCGTTCGAACAGGATCCGCCGGACGAGGCCGAGATGAAGCGCCGCATGGTGTCGCTCCTCGATGGCGGCTTTCCCTATCTGGCGGCAGATATGGACGGCGCTCTTTGCGGCTACGCCTATGCGGGCCTGTACCGGACCCGGCCCGCCTACCGGTTCACCCTCGAAGATTCGATCTACATCGCGCCCGATCGACACCGGCGCGGCATCGGCCGCGCCCTGCTCGAAGCACTTCTGTGCGAATCGCAGGCGCGCGGCTTTCGCCAGATCATCGCCGTGATCGGCGACTCCCCGACCCAGGCGCCTTCCGTGGCGTTGCACCGCGCCGCGGGCTTCACCATAGCGGGAACGCTCGCGGCAGTGGGTTTCAAGTTCGGCCGCTGGCTCGATACCGTGCTGATGCAGCGCGCACTCGGCGAAGGTGGCGACAGTCCGCCCGCGGAAACCCGACGGGCCTGACATTACGCAGCGTCGCACGCCGCCAGTGCATTCCGGCGGCCCGACAAGCAGAACGCCGAGACGGCCTGCGGGGCGGATTCACTGCGCCTTCAGGACTCTTTGCTATCCACGGATGTCGCCGCATGCCGCGGCGGGCGTCGAACGCCTCGACTCTGCGGGACAGCGATATGGTCTCCCCTAAGGTTAGAATGCTGGTCGGCGACGATTCCAAGGTTGTGCACACCTTGTTCGCCGACATCGTCGAGAAATGGTCGAAGCCCATCACGATGTTGTCGGCGTATAATGGCCGCCAGTGCGTTGCCCAGTTGGAGCAGGGACGCGTCGATCTCGCCTTCATCGACGTCTCCATGCCGGAGATGAACGGCATGGAAGCAATCGCGCGCATGCGCTATGCGGGCGATCGCACCTTCGTGACGCTGATGTCCGGCCAAGGCAGCGATATCCGCTTCCAGCTGGCGCGCTATCTCAGGACCTACGAATTTCTCGTCAAGCCGTTCCGGCCTGACGACGTGCGACGCATCCTGGCCATCCATCAACGTGTCTCTCTGCCGACCCGCGTGGTGATCGTCGACGATTCGGCGACGGTGCGGCGCATGGTCAAGCGGATCCTCGCCAACAGCATGTTCAACATGCAGGTCGCCGAGGCAGGCAACGGCGAGGATGCCTTGGTGATGTGCGCGTCCGGCGGCTTCGATATCCTGTTCCTCGACTACAACATGCCGGGCCTCAACGGTCTGGAGACCCTCGCGGGGCTCCTGTCCCGCAATCCCTACGCCAAGATCATCATGATGTCGGGTGCGCGCGACGACGCATTGGCAAAGGAAGCGCTGGCCCGCGGCGCGCTCGAATTCCTGCACAAGCCGTTCTTCCCGCGCGAAATCGATCGCGTCCTGCACATGGCCTATGATCTCATTCCGCCGATGTTGGACGACGTTTCCGACGGGGACTTTCCCAAGCTGCCGCCCCTGCCGGTCTGACGCGGCGATAACCGTCAGCCGCGCACGACCCGCAGCGTTTTATCGATCGCCCGCAGCACGCGATCGAGTTCGTGGCCGCGACGAACGATCAGGCCGGTCGCCGACACGACGCTGTAGGCGCCCTGGCGGCGCGCCAGCTTCGGGCTTTTTTCGATGCGATAGATCGGCATTTCCGACGCGCGCCGGAATACGGAAAACACCGCCCGGTCCTTGAGGAAATCGATGGCGTAGTCGCGCCATTCGCCGGCCGCCACCTTGCGTCCATATAGACTGAGGATGCGGTCGAGCTCGCGACGGCTGAAGGTGACCAGATCGAGGGATGGTTGGAGGGGCACGGGCGCAAATCGCTCGGCCCCGCGGAACTCGCTCGGATCTGCTTCGCCGTCGGTCATGCGGCGCCTCCTTGTTGATGGAGCATGTTCATCCGTTCGCCATGATCGCGCCGAAGCCGCGCCCCGGCAAGCGGGTCGCGCAGGTCCTGCCGGCGACTGAGCATCCCGGGCGGAGATGCGATGGCGAGCGAGCGGTGAATCGGCTCTTGCGACCGCTGTCGGCGGGCGCCTACACGCTGTCCTCACGGGTTCGTAAACGGGTTCATAATACTGCCCCACTTCCGCCCCGTCCGGGTCCATGTGGCCTGCCATAAGGGGCTATGGGTACGGACCGGCGCGGGTCTCGGATTCCTCAGCCCCCCAGCCCCCCGGGGCTCGCGCCGGCCGCACCTTTCGTTCCGTGTAAGGTTCAATCCCCCTATGTTTTGGGCCGGCGTTTGCCGGCCCTTTTTTCGTCTCGGCCCTGCCGCCGACCACGGCGGTCCGCGACCCGATCGCCAGTCGCACGATCGAGCGGTGCCGGAATTCAAAGGCAAGGGTGAGCTATTTCAGGTTCGCCAGGGCCGCGCCGACCATGGCGCCGGGCCGCTCAGGGGTTCCGCCCTGGACCAGGACGGCGAGCGCGTCGGCGTCTTCGAGCGGGATTTTCTCACGGGTGAGCTTGAAAGTTGTGGAGGAGCCCGACCACTCGCCCAGCCGAATCCAGCCACGCACCACATTGGTGTAGGTAACGCTCCGGCCGCGATTCTCGCCGCGGCCGATCTGGACCGTGACCGCTTTGCTGACCGGACACAGCCACACATATCCGCTTTGAACGTCACCGCTCGGGGCTCCCGCCGTTACCGTCACGGCGTCCCCGGCGACCGAGATCTTGACCGGCACCGACAGCACGCCGGCACTGCCGCGGCTTTGCGTCACCGCCTGCTCGATGGCGGCCTTGTCGCTGCCGAGCGCCTGGGCGACCCCATTGACGATCATCTGCGGGGTGTACACGGTGCGGTCACCGCGCACCTTGGAATAACCCTTCTGGCGCTTGGTATGGCGGGCGTCGGCGAGGGTGTCCTTCCAGCCCAGATAGTCCCAATAGTCGATCGGCAGGCTCAGCGCGATGACGGTCGGGTCCTTGCTGAGATCGGTGAGCACTTTGTCGGCGGTCGGGCAGGACGAGCAGCCCTGGCTGGTGAACAGCTCCACCACGGCGCGCGGCTGCGCGACCGCCTGTGCAAGGACGGTCTGTGGGAGGAATGCGATGAGTGCCGTCGCGACGGCACCGACAACGCCGATTTGACGTGCGGGCATATCGAACTCCAACGCCCCGTCGGCGGCGAAGACGCCGCCACGGTCCGTGTTCATGCGAATTCCCCAGCACGCTCGAAGCGCTCCTCGGGATCGCCGACCCTCATTATTGAGACGTTGACCTAACGGCTACTCACTTCGAGGTGAGCCCGATCGAATCTGCGTGTACGCACGCGTGAACTCAGCCGAGGCCTGAAAAAAGCCGCCGGGCGCGCGGCCCGGCGGCTCATGGCACGAAGAAACACGTATCCGCTCGGCGCTCAGGCGGCGATCCGCCGTTAGGCGGCGAGGTGGCGCAGCACGTATTGCAGGATGCCGCCGTTCTTGAAGTATTCGAGCTCGTCGAGCGTATCGATTCGGCAGACGAGCGGCACCCGCTTGAGCGCGCCGTCGCCGCCGACGATTTCGGCGACCAGGCGCTGGCGCGGCTTGAGTTCGCTGGCGAGGCCGCGGATCGTCACCGTCTCGTCGCCCTTGAGACCCAGCGACTGCCATGAGGTGCCTTCCTCGAAGCACAGCGGCACCACGCCCATGCCGATCAGGTTGGAACGGTGGATGCGCTCGAACGACTGGGTGACGACAGCGCGCACGCCGAGCAGGACGGTACCCTTGGCGGCCCAGTCGCGCGACGAGCCGGTGCCGTATTCCTTGCCGGCGAAGATGACGAGCGGCACCTTCTCGGCGCGATACTTCATCGCCGCCTCGTAGATCGTCATGCGCTCCTTGTCCGGATAGTGGAGGGTGACGCCGCCCTCGACGCCCGGCACCATCTGGTTTTTGATGCGGATATTGGCGAAGGTGCCGCGCATCATCACTTCGTGGTTGCCGCGCCGCGTGCCGTACTGGTTGAAGTCGACCGGACGGACCTGGTGATCGCGCAGGTACTCGCCCGCCGGGCTTGCCTCCTTGATGGATCCCGCCGGCGAGATGTGGTCGGTGGTGATCGAATCCAGGAACAGGCCGAGGATGCGAGCGTCGACGATGTCTTCGATGGGGCGCTCTTGTCGCTCCATGCCTTCGAAATAGGGCGGGTTCTGCACGTAGGTCGAGCGGCCGTCCCACGCGAAGGTCAGCCCGCCCTTGACGGCGATCTTGCCCCACGCGGTATCGCCCTTGAACACGTTGGCGTACTTCTTGGCGAACACCTGCTTGCTGATGGTCTTGCGGATGACGGCGTCGATCTCTTTGGCGGTCGGCCAGATATCCTTGAGATAGACCGGGTTGCCGTCCTTCGACGTGCCGATGGGCTCCCGGGTGAGGTCGATGTTCATGGAGCCGGCGATCGCATAGGCGACCACGAGCGGCGGCGAAGCGAGATAGTTCGCCCGCACGTCCTGGTTCACCCGGCCCTCGAAATTGCGGTTGCCCGACAGCACCGCGGCGGCGACCAGATCGCCGTCGTTGATGGCCTGCGAAATCTCCTCCGGCAGCGGCCCGGAATTGCCGATGCAGGTGGTGCAGCCGAAGCCCACGAGGTTGAAGCCGAGCTTGTCGAGATCCTTCTGCAGGCCGGACTTGTCGAGATAGTCGGCGACCACCTGCGAGCCCGGCGCGAGCGAGGTCTTCACCCACGGCTTCGACGTCAAGCCCAGCGCCGCCGCCTTGCGGGCGACGAGGCCAGCGCCGATCATGACGCTCGGGTTCGACGTGTTGGTGCACGACGTGATGGCGGCGATGACCACGTCGCCATGGCCGAGATCGTGGGCGCGGCCACTGACCGGTACGCGCTTGCCGGACTCCGAGCCTTTCTTGAACTCGTTGTCGAGCGAACCCGCGAAGCCGGTCTTGACGTCCCGCAGCGGCACGCGATCCTGCGGCCGCTTCGGTCCCGCCATGGAGGGCTCGATGGTGCCGAGGTCGAGCTTCAACACCTCGGTGTAGAAGGGGTCGAGCGCCTTCTTGGAGCGGAACATGCCCTGCGCCTTGGTGTAGGCGGCGACGAGCTTGACGCGCTCCTCCTTGCGGGCGGTGTCCTTGAGGAATTTGAGCGTGTCGTCGTCGACCGGGAAGAAGCCGCAAGTTGCGCCGTATTCGGGCGCCATATTGCCGATCGTGGCGCGATCAGCCACCGTGAGGTCGGCGAGGCCGGGACCGAAGAACTCAACGAACTTGCCCACCACGCCACGCTTGCGCAGCATCTGGGTCACCGTCAGCACGAGGTCGGTCGCGGTCGTGCCTTCCTTCATCTCGCCGGTGAGCTTCACGCCGACGACTTCCGGCAGCACCATCGAATAGGGCTGGCCCAGCATAGCGGCTTCCGCCTCGATGCCGCCGACGCCCCAGCCGAGCACGGCCATGCCGTTGACCATGGTGGTGTGCGAATCGGTGCCCACGACTGTGTCCGGGTAGGCGAGCGTGACCGAGGTCGGCTTGCCCTTCACCGGGACCTTGGCCTTGGCGGTCCACACTGTCTGCGACAGGTATTCGAGGTTGACCTGATGGCAGATGCCGGTGCCGGGCGGCACGACGCGGAAATTCTCAAACGACTGCTGTGCCCATTTGAGGAAGCGATAACGCTCGCCGTTCTGCTTGTACTCCTCGTCAACGTTCTTCTTGAACGCGTCCTTGTTGCCGAAGAACGCCACCGACACCGAGTGGTCGATGACGAGATCGACGGGCACCAGCGGATTGATCTTCTTGGGGTCATCACCCAGTGCCGCCATGGCGTCGCGCATGGCGGCGAGGTCGACCACCGCCGGCACGCCGGTGAAGTCCTGCATGAGGACGCGCGCCGGCCGGAAGGCGACGTCGCGATCCGACGTCTTCTTCTTGAGCCACTTGGAGAAGGCGAGAATGTCGTCCTTGGTGACGGTGCGGCCATCCTCGTGGCGCAACAGGTTCTCCAGGAGCACCTTGAGCGAGAAGGGCAATCGGGAAATGCCCTTCAATCCGTTCTTTTCAGCCACCGGCAGGCTGTAATACGCATACGTCTTGGCACCCACCTTGAGGGTGCGCAGGCATTTGAAACTGTCGAGCGAGGTCATGGATGCGTTCCACTCCGGCTGGCGGCGGCCGGGACGGTTGACGTTGAAAGCCACCTTCTCCGGGCCGCGTCCCCTGCGCGAGGCGGGCCCGCTTTCGCCTGTCAGGACAGACAGATGCGGCTTATAAGAGCTTTTCAAGCATTCCGCCACCTCCCCCAATGTATGATCTCCAGGAGTTTTTGCACATGATTGCCGCTCTTTGCCGCATTGCGGCAATCCCCCGGCGGAGACCCTAGGGAATGCGCGTCACTGGTCAACGGCTCCGCTGCGTGCGCGGCGGCCGCGAAGTGTTCTGCGACCTCGACTTCGCCGTCGCAGGCGGCGAGGCACTCATCCTCACGGGCCGCAACGGCGCCGGCAAAACGACGCTGTTGCGCCTGATTGCCGGGCTGCTCACCGCCGCCGCCGGCCATATCGATCTCGACGGCGGCGACCCGGAGCTCAGCCTCGCCGAGCAGGCCCACTATCTGGGCCACCGCGATGCCTTGAAGCCGTCGCTGACGGTCGCCGAGAACCTGGATTTCTGGGCCGCCTATCTGGGCAATGGCGACGGCGCCACCTTCCGCGCCGGTGCACTTGCGGCCGTCGGCCTCGCCGACCTCGCCCACCTGCCGGCTGGCTATCTGTCGGCCGGCCAGCGCCGGCGGCTCTCCATTGCCCGCCTGTTGGCGGCGCCGCGGCCGATCTGGCTCCTGGACGAACCCACCGCCGCCCTCGACGTCGCCGCCCAGGCGCGGCTTTCCGACCTGATGCGCGCCCACCTTGCGGGTGGCGGCGCGATCATCGCCGCCACCCACGGCCCGCTCGGGCTCGAGGGCGTGAAGGAGCTCAGGATGGGAGGGGCGGGGTGATGATCATGTTGGCAGGCATTACCGTCCCCCGAACTCGGCCTGCTCCCTCCCCCGCTTGCGGGAGAGGGTTGGGGAGGGGGCTTCTGCTGGCTCCGTCCGTATGGCACCCCCTCCCTAGCCCTCCCCCGCAAGCGGGGGAGGGGACGCGTGGAGCCATCTCCGTGCGTTACACGTCGGCTCCGCAGCCGGAAGGATCCTGGCCATGACCGCCCTTTCGGCCCTGCTCCGGCGCGACATCCGCATTTCCCTGCGCGTCGGCGGCGGCGCCCTCATGGGTGTCTTGTTCTTTCTCACCGTGGTGACCCTGATCCCGTTCGCCATCGGGCCCGACCTCGCGCTGTTGCAGCGGATCGGGCCGGCGATCCTGTGGATCGGGGCGCTGCTCGCCTCGCTCCTCGGCCTCGACCGCCTGTTCGCGGCTGACCTGGACGACGGCTCCCTCGACCTCATGCTCATGGGCGAGACGCCGCTCGAACTCGCGGTCGCCGCCAAGGCGTTCGCTCACTGGCTTACCACCGGCCTGCCTCTGGTCATCGCCTCGCCGGTGCTCGGCCTGTTCCTCAACCTGGAGCCGGGCGGCATCGGCGCCGTCGCCCTCACCCTTCTGGTCGGTACGCCGGCGCTCACCTTCATCGGCACCATCGGGGCGGCGCTCGCGGTCGCCTTGCGGCGCGGCGGCCTGCTGCTGCCGATCCTGGTGCTGCCGCTGGCGGTGCCGGTGCTGATCTTCGGGGTCGCGGCGTCGAACGCCGCCGTGGTCGGTCCGGTGCCGTTCGGCACCCCGTTCACGGTGCTGTGCGCGCTTACCCTGATGAGCCTCGTGCTGGGGCCGTTCGCCGCCGCGGCGACGTTCCGGCACGGTCTGGAGTGATCTCGCTCAAGGGTTGCGGTTCCCTTGACTTTCGTCATGGCCGCCGAGGCCGCCAGGCTCTCTAGGTCGTGATGACACGTCCCAATCGCGCCGCATTGTGCCGCCATGCCGCCGTCGACTAAAGTGGTTTGGAGGCGCCTCAAGAAGATAGCCATGGCCCTGATCAATCTTGCCAATCCGACCCGGTTCCTGACGCTCGCCGAGCGCGTGCTGCCGTGGCTGATCGCCGCGACCGTGTTCGCATTCGCGGTCGGGCTGACCCAGGCTCTGTTTCTCGCCCCCGACGACTACCAGCAGGGCGCGACCGTCAAGATCATGTTCATCCACGTGCCGTTCGCCTGGCTGGCCATGATGTGCTGGGGGGTGATGACCATCGCGTCCCTGGGCACGCTCATCTGGCGCCATCCGCTGGCCGACGTCGCCGCCAAGGCGGCGGCGCCGATCGGCGCCGCCTTCACGTTTCTGTGCCTCTTCACGGGCTCGCTGTGGGGCCGGCCCATGTGGGGCACCTACTGGGTGTGGGACGCGCGGCTGACCTCCGTGCTGGTCATGTTCATCATGTATCTCGGCGTCATCGCACTGTGGCGGACCGTCGACGAGCCGGCCAGCGCCGGCCGCGCCGCCGCCATCCTGACCCTGGTCGGCGCCCTCAACCTGCCGATCATCAAGTTCTCGGTCGACTGGTGGAACACGCTGCACCAGCCGGCTTCGGTGCTGCGCCTCGACGGACCCGCGATCCATCCCGCCATCCTGGTGCCGCTTCTGTCCATGGCGATCGCCTTCACGCTCCTGTTCTTCACCCTCCATCTCGCCGCCATGCGCAACGAGATCCTCCGCCGCCGGGTGCGCTCGCTGTTGATGCTGCAGGCGCAGCGGGCCAGCGCATGAGCAGAGGCCAGCCATGAGTCTTCAGTCATGAGTCTTCAACCATGAATCTCGGACCGCACGCCGCCTTCATCCTCGCCGCCTATGCGGCCGCGATCATCGTCATCGGCGGCCTGATCGCCTGGGTGACGCTCGATCACCGCGCCCAGAAGCGCCTTTTGGGCGAACTGGATTCCCAAGGGGTGCGGCGGCGCTCCACCGCCGCCGTCAAGGAGCCCGCATGACCGCGACGACCGAAGCCGCCCCGCCGCGCACACGGGCGAAAATCCTCGTCCTGCTGCCGCTGATCCTGTTCGCGGCCCTGGCGGCGCTGTTCTTCTTCCGCCTCGGCGCCGGCGATCCCAACCGGCTGCCGTCGGTGCTGATCGGCAAGCCCGCGCCCACAATCGACCTGCCGCCCATCGAGGGCCTCATGGTCGGCGGCAAGCCGCAGCCCGGCCTCGTCGCCGCCGAATTCAAGGGCCGGGCGAGCCTCGTCACCGTGTGGGCGTCGTGGTGCGTGCCTTGCCGCGACGAGGCGCCGATCCTGATGAAGCTCGCCGAAGACAAGCGCTTCCGCCTGGTCGGCCTCAACTACAAGGACCAGCCGGAAAACGCCCGCCGCTTCATCGGCCGCTACGGCAATCCCTATTCGGCCAACGGCGCCGACCAGAGCGGCCGCGCCGGCATCGAATGGGGCGTCTACGGGGTGCCCGAGAGTTTCGTCGTCGATGCGACGGGCAAGATCACCTACAAGCTGGTCGGTCCCCTGACGCCGCAGAATCTCGAGACGGTGATCCGCCCCGAGCTCGTCAAGGCCATGAAGGCGGGCTCGTAGGGGCTTTCGCGCTGTTCTGCCTTCGACCTCATCCTGAGGAGGGCGCGCGAGCGCCCGTCTCGAAGGATGTGGCCACATGCTTCGAGACGCGCCCAAGGGGGCGCTCCTCAGCATGAGGTCTGGCGTGGCTATTCCCCGGCTTGCTTTTCCTCGATGGCGTGCCGGGTGATGAGCGGCATCTGCGCCATGGCGAACAGGAAGGTCAGCGGCATGAAGCCGAACAATTTGAACGACACCCAGAAGTCGGTCGTCTGCGTGCGCCACACGGCCTCGTTCACCACCGCCATGACGAGGAAGAACACCGCCCAGCGCAGCGTCAGCCTGCGCCAGCCTTCCTGGTCGATGTGGAAGACCGAATCGAACACCATTTCGAGGATCGGCTTTTCGAACCAATAGCCGCCCAGGAGCGCGACGCCGAACAAGGCGTAGATGATGGTCGGCTTGAGCTTGATGAACGTGTCGTCGTGCAGCACCAGCGTCAGCGTGCCGAACACGATGACGATCGCCGCCGACACCAGCGGCATCACCGGCCAGCGGCGGATCAGCGCGTAGGAGACGCCGAGCGAGATCACCACCGCCACCATGAAGGCACCCGTCGCCGCGAAGATGCCGAAGCGTGAATTGGCGACGAAGAACAGGACCAGCGGCCCGACATCGAGCGCCAGTTTCAAGCCCGGGTGGAGTTGGGGTCGAGCGGTCATGCGGACTCCATAGGCGATTACCCCGCGCGTGTCATCGCGCGCCGGGGCCGTGCCGTGATTTCCATTGCGATTCTTCGTCGCACACAGTCCAATGGCTGTCGACCCATGAAAGGATCGAATGGATCAGATCGCCAACGTCAGCCTCGCCGTCCTGCTCGGTTCCGCCATGGTGCTGGCCGGCATCCTGTCGAGCCTGATGGCGATGCGCTTCGGCGCGCCGCTGCTTCTGGTCTTTCTCGGCTTCGGCATGCTCGCCGGCGAAGCCGGCCCCGGGGGCGTCCCGTTCGACAATGTGGAGGTCGCCTATCTGGTCGGCTCGGTGGCGCTCGGCCTGATCCTGTTCGACGGCGGGTTGCGCACGCGGCTTTCGACCTTCCGCACCGTGCTCGCCCCGTCCATGTCGCTGGCGACCGCCGGCGTCATGCTGACCGCCGCGTTCACGGCGCCCGTCGCCCATTTTGCCCTCGGCCTCGGCTGGATCGAAAGCCTGCTGATCGGCTCGGTGATCGCCTCCACGGATGCGGCGGCGGTGTTCTTCCTTCTGCATGCCCACGGGCTCAGGCTGCGGCCGCGCGTCGCCGCGACGCTCGAGATCGAGTCCGGCACCAACGATCCGATCGCGATCTTCCTCACGCTGCTCCTGGTCGAGATCATTCTCCTCGGCGGCAAGTCGTGGCCGGATATCGCACTCGCCTTCGTCGCCAAGGCGGCCGGCGGCGCCGTGATCGGCTGGGGCGGCGGACGCGCCATCTCGTTCGTGCTCAATCGCGTCTCCCTTGCCCAGGGACTGCACGCGCCGTTCGTCAGCGCTGCCGCCCTGGTGGTGTTCGGCCTCGCCGAATTCATCGGCGGATCGGGATTTCTCGCCGTCTATCTGGCCGGCCTGGTCGTCGGCAACCGGCCGACGCGGGCGCACAACACCGTCGTGACCTTTCTGGACGCCGCGACCTGGATCGCCCAGATCGTCATGTTCCTCATCCTCGGCCTGCTCGCCTGGCCGAGCCGCCTCATCGACCACGCCGTGCCGGCGCTGGCGGTGGCGCTCACCCTGATGGTGGTCGCCCGCCCGGCCGCCGTGTTCCTGTGCCTATGGCCGTTCCGCTTCTCGACGCGCGAAAAGCTGTTCATGTCCTGGGTCGGGCTGCGCGGCGCCGTCGGCATTTTCCTCGCCTCCATCCCGCTATTGGTCGAACTCCCCAACGGGCAGGTCTATTTCGACATCGGCTTCGTGGTCGTGCTGGTGTCGCTCCTGGTGCAGGGCTGGACCATCGCGCCCGCCGCCCGCCGTCTGCACATCTCGCTGCCGCGCTCCGACCCGCCGCCGCGGCGCGTCGAGCTCGACCTGCCCGGCCAGCTCGAACAGGAACTGGTCGGCTACGCGGTGGGCCCGAGCAGCCCCTATCTGCGCCGCCATCTGGTGCCGTCCTGGGCCAAGCTGATGCTGGTGGTGCGCGACGAAGAAGTCCTGACCGCCGGCGAGGCGCAGGCGATTCGCGAGGGCGACCACGTCTATCTGCTGGCGCCGCCCGAAAAAGCCCATGCGCTCGACCGCTTCTTCGTCGATATGCCGGCGCCCGCTTCGCCCGATCCGCAGCTTCTCGGCGACTTCTTCGTTCCCGGCGAGGCGACGCTGGGGGCGCTTGCGGAAATCTACGGGCTGTCGGTTTCGCCCGAGGACCTGGGCATGTCGCTCGCCGATCAATTTGTTCGCCGGCTCGGCCGCCCGGCGCGACAAGGCGACGTGCTCCCGCTCGGGACCATCGCGCTCCTCGCCCATCGGGTCACCGAGGGACGTGTCGTCAGCGTTGGCCTTCGTCTCGCCGAGCCCGATCCGCTGCCGGCCACGATCGAGCGCTGGAAGGCCGCCCTGCGGCGCGCCTGGCGACGGAGCACGGCGGTGTTGCGCCGGCGGTGACTCGGGCGTCCGCGACGCTCCGCGGACCGCCGGCCGCACTTCGCCCGCTTCTAATTACCGTCACGGCGTCGATACGGCCTTCCGCCCGGGTCATTTTATCGTTATATAGAACAACTGCATAACGACTGAATCCCCGGAACCCCATGGCGATCGAAGCTCTGGTCACCCTCAAGGATGGCGCCGTCGCCGCGGTCGGGCGCGATCGCATCCACCTGCTCGCCGCGGTGGCCCGCGCCGGCAGCATCAGCGCCGGGGCGCGCGCCGTCGGGCTCTCCTACAAGGCCGCCTGGGACGCCATCGAGGCGATGACCAACCTGTTCGGCCAGCCGCTCCTGGAAACCCGCACCGGTGGTCGCGCCGGCGGCGGCGCCAGGCTCACCCCGACCGGCATGCGGGTGATCGCCGCGTTCGATCGCCTCGAGGCCGAAATGGCACGGGTGCTGCGGGCGGTCGAGCCGGAACTCGCCGGCACCGGCATCTCTCCCCTCAACCTGGTTTCGGGGCTGCTCATGAAGACGAGCGCGCGCAATGCGTTGCGCGGAAAAATCACCGCCATCACGTCCGATGGCCTCGCCGCCGAAATCGCGGTCGCGATCTCGGAGCGCACCACCATCTACGCCGTCGTGACCAATGAGAGCGTGCGCGCCCTCGACCTTTATGTGGGACGAGAGGCCGTTGTGCTCATCAAGGCACCGTTCGTCATCATTGCGACCGGCGAGGGGACGCCGAAGCTGTCGGTGCGCAACTGCCTCGACGGCGTCGTCACCCGCTGCGAGACCTCGGCGGTCGCCGCCGAAGTCGTCCTCGATATCGGCGGTGGCAAGACCATCGCGGCCACCATCACGGCCAAGAGCGCCGAGGCGCTCGGCATCGTGGTCGGCAAGCCGGCCCAGGCATTGTTCGACGCCGCCCACGTCATCATCGCCATCGATTGATCAATCAGGAGAATATCGTGAGAACAACGGGTTATGTGAGTGCCACCTTCGGACTGGCTTTGGCGGCGATCGTCGCCGGACCCGCCACGGCCGCGCAGGTCAATGTGGCGGTTGCCGCCAACTTCACCGAGCCCGCCAAGGAGATCGCGGCGAGCTTCAAGCAGAAGACCGGCCACGAGGCGATCCTGAGCTTCGGCGCATCCGGCCAGTTCTACAACCAGATCGTCCAGGACGCTCCCTTCGCCATCATGCTGTCGGCCGACGACGAAAGGCCGAAGAAGCTGGTTTCCGGCGGCCTCGGCGTCGCCGAAAGCCGTTTCACCTATGCGGTCGGCAAGCTCGTCCTGTGGAGCAAGACGCCGGATCTCGTCAAAGGCGAAGCGACTTTGAAATCGGGCTCGTTCGCCAAGCTGTCGATCGCCAATCCGGCTGCGGCGCCCTACGGGGCGGCGGCCATCGAGACGTTGAAGTCGCTCGGCGTCTACGACGCCTTGCAGGCCAAGATCGTGCAGGGCAACAGCATCGCCCAGGCGTTCCAATTCGTCGACACCGGCAATGCCGAACTGGGCTTTGTGGCGCTGTCGCAACTCGCCGGCAATACTTCCGGCAGCCGCTGGATGGTGCCGCAAAATCTCTTCAAGCCGATCCTGCAGGATGCCGTGCTTCTGAAGAAGGGCGCCGCCAACGAGGCCGCGACCGCGTTCATGGCATATCTCAAAGGCCCGGAGGCCCGCGTCGTCATCGAGAAATACGGCTACGGTCTGGCGCAGTGAGGAGCTGTCTTCTCCCTCTCCCCGCAAGCGGGGCGAGGTGAAGAGGTGGACATAGCCCTATCGACGGAGCCCACTTCAACATGACCGCCGACATCTGGCAGCCGGTCAGGCTTACTCTCGAGCTCGCCGCCATCACCACGCTGGTGCTGCTCGTCGTCGGCACGCCGATCGCGTGGTGGCTCGCGCGTTCGAACGCGTGGTGGAAGGAAGGCGTCGCCGCCATCGTGGCCATGCCGCTGGTGCTGCCGCCGACCGTGCTCGGCTTCTATCTCCTGGTGGCGCTCGGTCCCTACGGCCCGGGCGGTGCGATCGCCGGCCTGTGGGGAGGGCGCACCCTCGCCTTCACCTTCGAGGGTTTGGTGATCGGCTCGGTGTTCTACTCCATGCCGTTCGTGGTGCAGCCGATCCGCAACGCCTTCGCGGCCATCGGCGAGCGGCCGCTCGAAGTCGCCGCGACACTGCGAGCCTCGCCCAGGCGCGCATTCTGGACCGTGGCGGTACCGCTGGCGCGGCCGGGCTTCTTGACCGGCGCCGTGCTCGGCTTCGCCCATACGGTCGGCGAGTTCGGCGTCGTGCTGATGATCGGCGGCAACATCCCGGGCACCACCAAGGTGCTGTCGGTGGCGATCTACGACTACGTCGAGACCGCGCAATGGCGCGAGGCCAACATCCTCGCCGCCGGCATGGTGGTGTTCGCCTTCGCGGTCGTGCTCGCCATGATGCTGCTCGAAAAGCGCGCCGCGCGGGTCGGAACATGAGCGCGCCCGTGACCATGTCCGCGCAGGCGCCCGCGGCCGACGCCGCGGCGATCCGCGTTGCCTTCCGGGGCATGCTCGGGGCTTTTTCGCTCGATGCCGCGTTCCGGGCGCCGGGGCGCGGCGTCACCGCCCTGTTCGGTCCGTCCGGCTGCGGCAAGACCACGGTGCTGCGCTGCATCGCCGGGCTGACGCGCCTCGACGGCGTCTGCGACGTCGCCGGCGAGGTCTGGCAGGACGAAGCCCGCTTCCGCCCGACCCACCAGCGGGAGATCGGCTATGTGTTCCAGGAGGCGAGCCTGTTCGCGCATCTCTCGGTGCGCAAGAATCTGCTCTATGGGGCGCCGCGCCACGGCAAACCGGCGGGACCGGCGGATATTTCGCTGGACGAGGCGATCGACCTCCTCGGCCTCGACGGCCTGCTCGACCGCGCGCCCCACAATCTCTCCGGCGGCGAGCGCCAGCGCGTCGCGCTCGGCCGGGCGCTTCTGTCGCAACCAAAGCTCCTGTTGATGGACGAGCCCCTGTCGGCACTTGACCGGCTCACCAAGGACGAGATCCTGCCGTTCCTCGAACGCCTGCACGAGCGCCTGTCGCTGCCGATCTTCTACGTCAGCCACGACATGGCCGAGGTGGAGCGGCTCGCCGATTTCCTGGTGCTCATGGGGGCCGGCAAGGTCGTGGCGGCGGGGCCGCTCGCGGACTTGCAGAGCGATCCGTCGCTGCCGCTCGCCAGGACCCGCGACGCCGCCGTCAGCCTCGCCGCGACGGTGGAGAGCTACGACACCGCCTATGGGCTCCTGACGCTGCGGATCGACGGCGCCCACCTGCTGGTGCCGGCATCGTCCGCCACGGTCGGGGAAGCGAGGCGCCTGCGTATCGCCGCCGGCGACGTCAGCCTGGCGCTGACACCGCCCGAAAAGAGCAGCATCCTGAATATTCCGCCGGCCCGGATCGTGTCGCTTTCGGACGCCGGTCCCCACGAGGTGCTCGCCGTCCTGTCGCTCGGCGCCGACGGCGGTGGCGCGCGCCTGTTGTCGCGCCTCACCCGCAGGTCGGCGGATCGGCTGGGGCTGAAGGAAGGCGCGCAGGTGTTCGCGCAGGTCAAGGGTGTGTCGCTCGCCATCAAGTGAGCGCCGAAAACGGGTCACAACCAGGAGAACGTCATGAAGCTCAGTGCGCGCAACGTCCTCAAGGGCAGGATCGTCGAGGTCAAGAAGGGCATGACGACCGCCCATGTCCGCATCGATATCGGGGGAGCGGTGGTGACCGCATCCATCACCAACGAGGCGGTGGACGAACTCGGCCTGGCGGTGGGTCAGCCCGCCGCCGCCGTCGTCAAGGCCTCCGACGTCATGGTGGCGATCGATTGAGATTCGGTCACAATCCATTTGACCGATTCGTCATTGCGAGCCGCAAGGCGAAGCAGTCCAGTCCTGTCTTCGGGACTCCTGGATTGCTTCGTCGGCTCCGCCTCCCCGCAATGACGACGCTCCAGGAGTTGCACTGCCATGCGCACGTCCAGTCTGAATGCAGATGAAGGCCGGCCGATCGACGCGCCCGTCATCGCCGATGCCGACGGCGACATCGCGGCGCTGGTGTACGGTGCGCAGGATCGGCCCGACCTCCTGCTGCGCGATTTCGCACACGGCCTGCGCAAGGACGGCTACAAACTCTGCGGCCTCGTCCAGTTCCGCGGCCACGATACGGACGGCCGACGCCGGCTCCTGGTTCTCGATCGCGGGCGCAGTTTCGACGTGCACCGGGCGCCCGGCGCCCCTTATCACATCGATGCGCCCTGGCTCGACCGCATGGCGGAGCGCGTCAAGGCCGGCATCGCGAACGGCGTCGATCTCGCGGTGGCGAGCCGGTTCGGGCCGCTGGAGCGGGCGGGCCGCGGATTCCACGGCGTCATCAAGCTGGCGTCGGAAACCCGGACGCCCCTCATCGTCGTCGTGCCGCAGGCCGATTTCGATCGCTGGACGTGGTTCTCCGCCGGCATGACGGTGCGGCTGGAATGCCGCCCCGACAGCGTCTCGGCATGGTGGCGGGGCCTCGCCACGGCGGCGCCGCGCGCCGGCCGCTCGCGCGCCTGCGAGATCCTCAAGTGACGGGCTGATCGCGAACTCCGACCTATGGCGCCAGCAGCACGTCACGGCAGGCGGGCGGCAGGTCCGCCATGGTCAGCGGCGGGCGTGGCTTCGGTGGCGTCTTCGGCGGCTTGGGGTGGAGCACGGCGTCGCTGAACCACCAGTCGAGCGCCGCCCCGCAGCCGTCACCCTCGGGCGTCGGATCCTGCGGCTTGCAGGAGGTTTCGCCGGGCGGACACGATATGCGGACGTGGAAATGGTAGTTGTGCCCCCACATGGGCCTGACCTTTTCGAGCCAGCGGCGGTCGCCGGTCGCCTCGCGGCAGATCGCCTTCTTGATGGCGGCGTTGACGAACACGCGCTCCACCTGCGGCTCGGTGGCGGCGGCCTTGATGACGGCGAGATGGGCCGGCGTCCACACCGACGGGTCGACGTCGCGCTTGTGTGACGCCACCACGTCGGTGGCCGACATGTGTTCGCGTTCGGCGCGGGTCAGTTCGCGGTTCGGCATCGGGGTCAGCCAGACGTCGGCGTCGAGGCCGACCTGGTGGCTGGCATGGCCGGTCAACATGGGGCCGCCGCGCGGCTGTGAGATGTCGCCCACCAGGAGACCGGGCCAGCCCACCTTGGCGGCCTTGACCGACAGGTGTTCCAACAGGCCGATCAGCGCCGGGTGGCCCCAATTGCGGTTGCGCGACAGCCGCATCACCTGCCAGGTGGCGCCGTTGATGGGCAGCGCCCTGGCGCCCGCGAGGCAGCCCTTGGCGTAGAACCCGATGGCGCGGGCCGCCATCGGGGCCGGCTGCGCCCGGCGGCCGAAGAGTTCCTTGGCGGGCGTCGACGGCGCGTCCGGATGGGCGAGCGGCGGCAACGGTTTTGGGTCGAGCGTGCCACGGTCCTGTGCCGGCGCCGGCATCGCCGACGCGACGACGAGCATCGAACAGGCGGTCAGGCGGGAGAGAATCGAAGCGGCCATGGCCCATTGATAGCCGATCGAGGCCGTGCTGGTGAACCGGTCATTGGGAGCGAAACGGGCTTACCCCGCCCGTGCCTTGCGGCTCTTGGCCGCCGAGCGGCTCTTCGTCGCCGAGCGGGTTTTGGCCGCCGAGCGGGTTTTGGCAGCCTTGCGGGTCTTGGCCGCCTTGCGGGCGGAGGCGGAGCGCGCCGCCGGCGGGCGCTTGGCGGCGACCGCGCCGCCGAGGTGGCCGCCCTTGCGGGACGAGGCGTGGCTTTCCGTCTTGCCGCGGCCGGAGCCGCTCTTCTTGCCGCCGCCGGTTTCCTTGTTGACGGTCGCCCAGGCACGCCGCGCCGCTTCCTTGGGTTTGACGCCGCGGTCTTCGTATCCCTCTTCGATGTGTTCGGCCTTGCGCTTCTGCTTGGAGGTGTAGCTCGACTTGTCTCCGTGCGGCATGGACAGCTCCGTCCTCTCGTCGCCACGATGAAAACGCGCGCCGACAAGGCCCGGTTCCCGATGCGCGCGACGCGGAACTGGCATTCGGCGGCCGGCGTTGCCGGGGCAAGGGAGGAACGACGATGTGGAGAGGAATTCAATGGCCCAGACGACTCTGGACAAGCGCGAAACGGCGTCGCTGATCGGCAGCGACAAGGTCGAGGGAACCGCAGTGGTGCGTTCCAACGGCGACAGCATCGGCTCCATCGAACGCGTCATGATCGACAAGGTGACCGGCAAGGTCGCCTATGCGGTCATGAGCTTCGGCGGCTTCCTCGGCATCGGCGAGGACTACTACCCGCTGCCGTGGTCGCTCCTGACCTACAATCCCCGCCTCGACGGTTACGAGGTCGACATCACCGAGCAGCAGCTCAAGGGCGCGCCCAAATATTCCCGGCACGAGACCTGGGATTGGACGAGCCGTGAGCGCGGCCAGTCGCTGCACGACTACTACAATGTCCAGCCCTATTGGACGATGTGAGCGCAGGCCGCGCGCGCCTGGTGACGGCGTGATGGGACCTCATACTCCTTCCGACTGATCAGTTCGGTTCGTGCCCCGGGCGCGCTGCCGAGGCAATCTCGCGGAAAGAGTATCAGTCGAATACGCCTCCGGATCGTCGATCCGGGGGCGGGTTTCAAAGCTTTGCCCAAGGGCATGTCGTCCAGGGGCATACACGTTCGCCGGCACGGCGGGCGGCAGAGCGCGGGAATGATTCAAAGAACCACCGATCCGCCGGACAATCCTTAACCATCGCCCTAGCTGACGAAAATTCATGCAGCGTGCCCGCTCGGCGGGCGAAGGTCGCATGACAGCATTGCGGACCTCGTATCCGGAGGCCGTTGAGCTCGACGATTGCTCTTCAAAACGGCGGCAGGATGCGCTCGGGCCGCCACGCGTCCATGCGCAGCATCTCGGCGTGACGCTTTCGTCGGCAGCCGATCGGTCGCGCGGTCGGATGCGGGTTCCCTCGCGTCACCTCTTCTTAAGGCATGCTCCTTCACAACACACCTGCGTAGGGGTGGGGGAGAAGCGCTCATGTCGAAAGTTCGACCGCAGTCGTCGCCGAAGTCCAAGCGCGTGTCGGCGGTGCGCAAATCCGCGAGCGGGCAGAAGTCGCTGGTGAGGGCCCGCGCCGAGGCCAAGGCGGCCATCGCCGAGGCCCGCCGTGCCCACGAACGGCTGCGCGACGCCCTCGACATCCTGCCCGAAGGCATCGTGTTTCTCGATGCCGACGGCCGCTACATCCTGTGGAACCAGCAATATGCCGACATCTACAAGCGCAGCGCCGACCTGTTCGCGCCCGGGGCGCGGCTCGCCGACACGCTGCGCATCGGCGTCGCCCGTGGTGACTATCCGGAGGCGGCCGGCCGCGAGGAGGACTGGATCGCCGAGCGCCTGATGCTGCTCGCCAATCCGCGCGGACGCCACGAGCAGCGCCTGTCCGACGGTCGCTGCATCCTGATCGAGGAGCGCCGCACGGCCGAAGGCGGGGTCATCGGGCTGCGCGTCGACATCACCGAGATGAAGCGGCGCGAAGCCTCGTTCCGGCTTCTGTTCGACGCCAATCCGGTGCCGATGTTCGTGTGCGCCCTCGATGGTGGACGCATCGTCGCCGCCAACGATGCCGCCGTCGCCCATTACGGCCATGGGCGCGATGCCCTCCTCGGCATGGGGCTCGCCGAACTCCACGACGACGGTGACTTGCCCGATCTCGCCGACGAAAGCGCGGACGCGGCCGGACGAACCTTCCGGCAGCGCAAGGCCGACGGAACCGCCATCGACGTCGCCCTCTTCTCGCGCCTGTTCGCCTGGGAGAACGTTCCGGCAGCGCTGGTCGCCGCCGTCGACATCACCGAGCGCAAGCGCGCCGAGGCGCGGGTCGCCTTCATGGCCCATCACGACGCCCTGACGTCGCTGCCCAACCGTGTCCTGCTGCGCATGCACATGGAGGAGATGCTGGTGCGCGCCCGCCGCAACGGCCTCGGCGTCGCCACGTTGTGCATCGACCTCGACAATTTCAAAGCCGTCAACGATACGCTCGGCCATCCGTTCGGCGATCTCCTGCTGCAGGAAGTGGCGGCCCGCCTGCGCTCGGCGCTGGGCGAGCACGACATGGTGGCGCGGCTCGGCGGCGACGAGTTCGCCGTCCTGCACCCCGACGTGGAGACGCCGGCCGAGGTCGGCGCGCTCGCCGAGTGCATCATCGACGTGGTCAGCGCGCCCTACAGCCTCGACGGCCATCAGGTCACTATCGGGGCCTCGGTCGGCATCGCGTTCGCGCCCGTCGATGCCGATGACGCCGATCGTCTTCTCAAGAATGCCGACATGGCGCTCTATCGTGCCAAAGGCGACGGCAAGGGGGCATGCCGCTTCTTCGAGGCGGAGATGGATGCCCGGCTGCAGGCGCGGCGGCGGCTGGAGATCGATCTTCGCAATGCGGTCGCCGCCGAGGCGCTCGAAGTGCACTACCAGCCGCTGATCGCCCTCGACCGCCGCAACGTCTCCGGCTTCGAGGCGCTGCTGCGCTGGCGGCATCCCGAACACGGCATGGTGCCGCCGTCCGATTTCGTGCCGGTCGCCGAGGAGACCGGCCTGATCGGAGCCATCGGCGCCTTCGTGCTGCGCCGGGCCTGTGCCGACGCGGCCAAATGGCCCGACCCCGTCACGGTGGCGGTCAATCTCTCGCCGCTCCAGTTCCGCAACGGCGCCCTCCTGCAGACCGTCAAGGACGCGCTCGAGCGCGCCGCGCTGCCGCCGCGCCGGCTCGAGCTCGAAATCACCGAGACGGTGCTGCTCGATCGCAGCGACCACGTGCTGGCGACGCTGCATGCCCTGCGGGCGTTGGGCGTGCGCATCTCCATGGACGATTTCGGCACCGGCTATTCGTCGCTGTCCTATCTGCGCAGCTTTCCGTTCGACAAGCTCAAGATCGACCGTTCCTTTGTGCGCGATCTCGGTTCCAATGCGGATTCCCAGGCGATCGTGCGGGCGATCATCGGTCTGGGCGAAAGCCTCGGGATCGCCATCACGGCCGAAGGCGTCGAGAACGAAGCCGATCTCGCCTGTCTCGAAGAAGAAGGCTGCAAGGAGGCGCAGGGCTTCCTGTTCAGCCGCGCACGACCGCAGTTCGAGGTCCTCGACATGCTCGCCGCCGGCTCGCGCCGGGCCCGCGACGTGGCTTGAAGACTGCGTCATTGCGAGCGAGCGTTGGCCTCACACGGCCCGCATCATCTGCACGGCGCCGGCGCCGTAGGACGCGAGCTTGGCCGCGTGCGTGTCCTCATGCGGACAGAATCCCAGCCGCGCCCACACGACCGCGGTGCCGCCGACCGCGATGAGGGAGAGCGACGGCAGGCCCTCGCGCCGGGCATGTTCGGCGAGCCGCGCCATGATGTCGGCGGCGGCGTGGCGGCCGCGGGCTGCCGGCAGGAGGGCGATATCGTGGATGTAGAAGGTGCTCGGCACCGCCGGCAACGTCTCGAGCAGCGTGTCGAGCGCCGGCGGTGGCCCGTCCCACGGATGGCTGAGCGCATAGCCTTCGACGGCACCGCCGGCGCCGGCAAGAACGAAGCAGCCGGCGGGGTGGAGGCGCAGCCGTTCGGCGAACACGGCCGGCCGCTCCGGATGAGCGGTGTGGACCATATCGGCGATCGAGCGCACGGCGGCGAGATCGGCGGCCGACATGGCACGCCAGCAATATATGGACATCGGCGGCTCCGGCGGAAGTCGCCGACCTTACAGCGCGTCAACGTGCCGGCGTCAACTCGCCGCCCGAACGAAGCGGCGGTTCAGGCGTGATGGGCCGACACCGCCTTGATGACTTCGCCGGTCAGGAGCTGCGAGGCCGCATGGGAGACGTCGCCCAGGCTCAGGATGCCGACCATGCGCTTGTTTTCGTCGATGACCGGCAGGCGACGGACCCGCTGGCTTTCCATGACCCGCACGGCGTCGATGACGTTCTCGTCGTCACGGCAATAGACGATGCCCTTCGTCATCACGTCGGCGGCTGAGAGGTGGGTCGCATCGACGCCGTCGGCGACCACCCGCATGGCGATGTCGCGATCGGTGACCATACCGACCAGGCGGTCGTTGTCGCCGACCGGAACGGCGCCGATGTCCTGGTCGCGCATCATCCGGGCGATGGTGACGACCGGCGTATAGGGCGTAACCCACTTGACGCCTAGGTGCATAGCCTCTTTGACCTTCATCGGACTTCTCCCATGAATGGCTCGCCTGCATGCTCCCGGCATTTTGGTGCCGGCGGGCACGGAGGCGTTGGTGCGGCTTGGCATTGAGGCTCGTCATAGAAGCATTTTTCCGCAGTCGCCGCATTGATGGCGGTCAAGTGGCGCCGTGAGCCCTCCCGATCCGGGAGGCGGAGGCGCTGATCGCGAACGAAGGGCCGCAGGCTCTGACGGAGCGTCAGTTGACCGGGGTCAAAACGACCACGGGGGCACCATGTAGAATCCTTCTAAACCCCCGCACCAGGCGGCTTTTCATTTCCCTCCGGAGGTGCCCATGTCGAGGCGATCAGGCGGTCGTTTGATACCGCGCAGAGAATTTCTCCAACAATCGGCCGCCGTGGCGGCGCTGGCGGCGGCCGGAACCCCCGTCATGCCGGTCGCCCGCGCCCTCGCGCAGTCGGCCGCTACGGGCGAGACCGTCACCTGGACGTCCTGCGTGGTCAATTGCGGCAGCCGTTGCCCCATGCGGGTGGTATCCAAGGGCGGCAAGGTGACCCGGATCGAACCGGAATTCGACGTCGCCGATGGCTGCGCGGTGCCGCAGGCGCGTCCGTGCCAGCGCGGCCGCTCCATGCGGGAGCGGCTCTACGCCAAGGAACGGCTGCTCTATCCCATGAAGCGGGTCGGCAAGCGCGGCGAAGGCAAGTTCGAACGCATCTCCTGGGACGAGGCGCTCGACACCGTCGCCGGCAAGCTCAAGGACACCATCGCCAAGTACGGCAACGAGGCCATCTACTTCCATTACGGCTCCGGCAACCAGGCCTTCGTGTCGAACCGCAACGCGGCGATGCGTTTCCTCAACTGCATCGGCGGCTATCTCAACTTCTACGGCGACTATTCGGCCGGCCAGACCATCGCGGCGTGGCCTTATACCTATGGCGAGTTCTCCTATGTGGGCTTCGGCAACGGCGCCGGTTCGCTCGCTTCGCAGATCGCCAATGCCAAGCTCTACGTCACCTTCGGCAACAACCAGGCGGTGACGCGCACCTCCGGCATCGGCCAGACCTGGGAGATCGCCTGCGCCAAGGAAGCCGGCAAGACCCGCACCATCATGATCGACCCGATCTACACCGACTCCGCGCTCGGCAAGGAGGACGAGTGGGTGGCGATCCGGCCCGGCACCGACGCCGCGCTGGTCGAGGGCATCGCTTACGTGCTGATCACCGAGAACCTGGTCGACCAGGACTTCCTCGACAAATACTGCGTCGGCTATGACGAGAAGACGCTGCCGGCCTCGGCGCCGAAGAATTCCGATTACAAGAGCTACATCCTCGGCAAGGGGCCTGACGGCGTCGCCAAAACCCCCGCCTGGGCCGCGAAGGTCTGCGGCGTGCCGGCCGCGAACATTGCCCGGCTCGCCCGCGAGATCGGCGGTACGCGGCCGGTCTACATTTCTCAGGGCTGGGGACCGCAGCGCCAGGCGAATGGCGAGCAGACGGCGCGCGCCATCGCGATGCTGCCGATCCTGACCGGCAATATCGGCCTGCCCGGCACCAATACGGGCGCCCGCGAGGGCGACGCCTGGCTAGGCGAGGTCAGCCTGCCGCGGCCCGCCAATCCGATCAAGGCGGCGATCCCGTGCTTCCTGTGGACCGACGCCATCGCGCGCGGCCGCGAGATGACGGCCAAGCGCGACGGCGTGCGCGGCGTCGACCAGCTCAAGCAGCCCATCAAGTTCATGTGGGTGCACCAGAGCAACACGCTCATCAACCAGCACTCCGACATCAACCGCACGCACAAGACGCTGCAGGACGACAAGAAGTGCGAATTCATCCTGGTGGTCGACAACCAGATGACGCCGACGGCGCGCTATGCCGACATCCTGCTGCCGGCGACCATGATGATGGAATCCCCCGACATGGCGGCCGACAGCTACGCGTCGGGCCGCTACACCTTCCTGGTCGCCATGCAGAAGGCGGTCGAGCCGCTCGGCGAGGCGAAATCGAACTACGACATCTGCCGCGAACTCTCCCGCCGCATGGGGGTCGAGCAGAAGTTCACGGAAGGCCGCAGTCTCGAGCAATGGATCGAGTGGTGCTATGCCGAGACCCGCAAGAAACATCCGAGCCTGCCGGAATTTGCCGAATTCTGGCAGAAGGGCCTGGTCAAGGTGCAGCCGGCGACCCATGACGGCATCGTGCTCAAGGATTTCCGTGCCGATCCGGTCAAGAACAAGCTCAAGACGCCGTCCGGCAAGATCGAGATCTATTCGGAGCGGCTCGCCAAGATCGCGTCCGAGTGGGAGCTGCCCAAGGGCGACGTCATCTCGGCCCTGCCCAAATACGTCGCCACCTGGGACAGCCCGAGCGACGTCAAGGCGAAGAAATATCCCCTGCAGGCGTTCGGCTTCCACGGGCCGGGGCGCACGCATTCGACCTACCACAACATCCCGTGGCTGCGCGAAACCCATCCCGATCTGGTGATGCTCAACCCGCGCGACGCCAGGAAGCGCGGCATCAAGACCGGCGACAAGGTCAAGGTCTTCAACGACCGCGGCGCGCTCGTCATGCCCGCCAAGGTGACGCCGCGCATCATGCCCGGCGTGATCGCGATGCCGCAGGGGGCCTGGTACAAGCCGCGGCCCGACGGCATCGACGAGGGTGGCGCCATCAACATGCTGACCAGCCAGCGGCCGTCGCCGCTCGCCAAGGCCAACCCGTCGCACACCAATCTCGTCGACGTGCGCAAGGCGTGAAGGAGGCGACCATGACCCAACTCGGATTCTTCATCGACGTTGCCAAGTGCGTCGGCTGCAAGACGTGCATGATCGCCTGCAAGGACAAGAAGGACTTGCCCGTCGGCCGCAACTTCCGCCGCGTGGTGGAATATGCGGGCGGCGAATGGGAAGAGGTGGACGGCGCCTGGGCCCAGGACGTCTATGCCTACTACGTCTCGATCGCGTGCAACGAATGCGCCGATCCGGCCTGCGTGAAGGTCTGTCCGACCGGCGCCCATGCCAAGCGCTCGTCCAACGGCCTTGTGCTGATCGAGCGGGAGAAGTGCATCGGCTGCCGCGCCTGCGAGCAGGCGTGCCCCTACGGGGCGCCGCAGTTCGACGCGGTCGCCAAGAAGATGACCAAGTGCGACGCCTGCGTGGATCTACTCGCCAAGGGCCAGCAACCGGCCTGCGTGGCCGCCTGCCCGCAGCGGGCGATCGAGTTCGGTGACGTCGTCGCGCTGCGTGCCAAGCACGGTGCGCTCGCCGCCATCGCGCCGCTGCCGTTGCCGGCCACGAAGCCGTCGCTGGTCGTCAATGCGCCCCGCACCGCCAAGGCGTCCGGCGACAAGAGCGGGACGGTGTATCGCTGAGACGCCTCGTCATTGCGAGGCGCGATAGCGACGAAGCAATCCAGGGCCGAGAAGAAAGGACTGGATTGCTTCGCTTAATCCTCTCCTCGGGCCGGCCGACGGCCGGACCCGGGGGCTAGCCTAGAGCGAGGCCCCGGGGTCTGCGTCGCATCATTCGCAAACAGCTCACGCTGCGCCGCGCCCGATACCGAGGCAATCTCGCGAATCCCGTATCACTTCCCATTGCCGTCGTGATTGCCGTTGCCGTTGGGGCGCAGGGGATCGCGGATCGCCAGCAGCCCATCCTTGATGGCGTTGCGGATGCCTTCCTCGATCAAGGTGCGGGCTACGCCGGGCACAGACGTGCCGTGGGTCCCCTGACGTACCAGCCGCTCCAGATAGGCGATGGTCGACACCGCGAGGGTGATCGGGATGCGGTCGGTTTCGGCCTTCTCGGTTGCCATGCGGATGAGGTTAACGGCAGGTAAACGGACAGAAAAGATTCATTTTCGAGTCAGTTACGTGTCCTTTCCATATGGTTAACGAAAAAGGCCGCCCCGTGGGCGGCCTTCTCGACTTCATGTCCGGATCGTGCGCTCAGGGGCAGGGGCGGCGAATGCCGTCATAGCCCTTGAAGGTGCCGCTCTGCGGATCGTAGGAGCGGTAGCGCTGCATGCACCAGGAAACCGGATCCATCGTGCCGGGAGGCGGCATGTCGTAGACGACGCGGGCCGGCGCTCCGTAGTAGCCGGGCGGCGGGGGCGGAGGCGGCGCATAGACGACCGGCGGCGGGGGCGGCGCGTCACAATAGCGCGGATGGGCGGCCACATAGGAGCCGTCCCGGCGCTGCAGATAGCAGCTGTTGTCGTAGTAGTAGTAGCCATTCCCGCGGGCTTGGCCCTGTGAGCCGATCATGGCGCCGGTGGCGCCGCCGATGACGGCGCCGATGGCAGCCCCGCGGCCGCCGCCCGCCACACCGCCGAGGATCGCGCCGGCCGCGCCGCCCAGAAGCGCGCCGCCGAGCGGGTCTTGCGCCCGCGCGTCCTGCACCGGCAGGGCGAACGCGAGCCCCAAAAGGGCGATGGCCCCTAGTGTCCTGTTCATCGTCGAGTTCTCCCTACCGTCCGTATGGACGCCCGTGATTCAGTGGCAGAATATTACGCTATCCCGCTCTAACACGCCAACCGGCGGGCGATTCCCCCGGCCGCGCCGTAGAGCGGGTGCCGGCAAACTGTGGCCGAAATTCGTTGGTACCCGAACCGCCATGTCCTTCGAGCGCCTGAAGCTGCCCACCCTGCCTCCCACCCGCAAGCGCTTCGCCGACGATCCGTTCGCGCGGTCCTGTGAGGCCACCGTGCTTCACGTAGCGGAAGAATTCGTCGTCCTCGACGCCACCGTGTTCTATCCGGAGTCCGGCGGCCAGGAGTGGGACGAGGGCGAGATTGCAGGCGTGCGCGTGGTCGACGTCCAGGACCAGGGCGGCCGGCTCGCCTATCTCGAGCACCCGCAGGTGCGCGTGCCCGCCGTCAAGGTCGACACCGTGATCGTGCACCGGCTCGCCGCGGCGGCACCCTTTCGGGTCGGCGATCGCGTCGCCTGCGCGCTCGACTGGGAGCGACGCTATGCCTTGATGCGCAGCCACTCGGCCGGGCACTTCCTCTATCACGCGCTGCGGCAGGTCTACGCGGAGCCCGGCGAGGAACTGTTCCTCAAAGGCTGCCACATCGATCCCAAGGGCTTTCGCTTCGACTTCGCCGCCGATCTTGCCGCCGACCGTCTCGCTGAAGCCCAACGCCTCGCCAATGAATGGATCGCGCAGGGGCGCGACATCGTGATGGAGCCGGACCCCGCCTGCTACGAGGTGTTCTATTGGCGCTATGGCGACATCATCATTCCGTGCGGAGGCACCCATGTGGGCTCGGCCCGCGAACTCGCCCCCGTCACGGTGCGTCGCCAGAAGAAGGGGGCCGGCGTGACGCGGTTCTACGGGGAGCTGGCGCGGTCCACCGGCGCCTGATCTGCACGTCTCATACGGACAAATACGGGGGTGCGGGAGTGCCGCCGGCATGATGGATTACCGCTTCTGCAGTCGATGGTTGCAGGGCGAGCCGTGGCGACCGCCGACCGGCGGCCGCCGTGGTGGAGGAGCCGGTGGCAAGCGCCCCCGACGCGACAATGACGAAGCCATCCGAACGGGCGCGGCGCGGCCTGAGCATCTCCCAGCGCCTGTCGCTGATCGTGCTCGTCGTCGCGGTGCCCATGCTCATGCTCGTGACCGGCATCGTCTGGCGGCTGGGAGAGCGTGAGCGCGACGCCCACAGCGACGCCGTCAATTACGCCGCCCGTAACCTGCTCGGTGCAGTCGACGCCCAGCTCGGCAAGTATGTGGCGGTCGCCCAGCTGTTGGCGATGTCGTCCGGTCTCGAGAGACGGAACCCGGGCGAATTCCGCGCCGATGCCTTGCGGGCCATGCCGGGGCTTCCCGGTGCCTGGGTGGTTCTCGCCGATGTGGACGGCCGGCAGCTGGTCAACACCTATGTGTCGGGCGACGAGACGCTGCCGCCGATTCCCCCGGAGGCCCTGGCGCCTCAGCGGCGCGCATTCGAAACGAGGCAGGCCCAGGTGGTCGACGTGTCGATCGGTCCGGTGGCGAAAATTCCGGTGATCGCCGTCGCGGCGCCGGTCTTCCGCAACGGCAGTCCGGCCTATTCGGTTTTCATCGCCGTCGACGTCGCGGTCTTCCGCGATCTTCTCAATGCACAGCGCATGCCGCCCGGATGGCTCGCCGCCATCGTGGACGGCGATGGCCGTTTCATCGCCCGCTCCCTCGACCACGACCGCTGGGTCGGCAAGCCGGTGTCGCCCGGCTGGCGCCCCACCATGAAGCAGGAAGGCCTGTTCGATACCGTCTCGCTCGAAGGCGAACGCTACATCACCGCCAATGCGGTGTCGCCGCTGACCGGCTGGACGCTCGGCGTCGCCGCCAAGAAGGACGTGTTTGAAGAGCCGGTGCGCCTTACGCTGATCATCGCCGCCTTGTTCGGCCTGGCGGTGACGGCGCTGAGCATCATCCTCGCCGCCCATTTGGCGCGCCGCATCACCCGTCCGATCGCCGCCATGGAAACCGGCGCGCGCGCGCTCCGCCATCGTCGTCAGCTCGACTATGTGCCGACCGGCGTGCGCGAGATCGACCATGCCCTCGAGGCCTTCGACATCGCCGCCAAGGATTTGCGGGCGAGCGAAGAGCGCTACGAGCGGCTCGCCGACGCCACCCGGGAAGGTGTGCTGATTTGCGACGGTGAACGCATCGTCGAGGCCAATGCGGGCTTCCTGCGCATGACCGGTTGCGAGCCGGGCGCGGTGGAGCACAAATGCCTGGGCGAGTTCCTCGCTGCCGAGGTGCGCACCGAAGCGCTGCAACGCCTGGCGAGCTCTGAAGGCGAGACCATCGAAACACTGGCGCGGCGGAGTGACGGCACGGTGTTTCCGGCCGAGCTCTCGGGCGGCGCCGTCACCTACAACGGCCGCCATATGCGAGTCGCGCTCTTGCGTGACCTCACCACCGAGAAGCGTGCCGAAGAGGATCGCCGCGCGCTCCAACACGAGTTGATGCGCGCCTCACGGCTGTCCGAGATCGGCCGCATGGCGGCCGCCCTCGCCCACGAACTCAACCAGCCCCTCACCGCGGTGGTGAGCTATATCGGCGGCTGCCGGCGCCTCCTGCGCGCCGAACCCGTCGACGCAGGGGTGGCACAAAGACTCCGCGACGTGATGGACCTCGCCAATGCGCAGGCACTGCGTGCCGGCGAAGTCATTCGCCGGACCCGTGAATTCTTCGGCACCGGCCAGACGCGGCGCACCGTCGAGGACGCCGCGACGGTCATTCGCGAGGCCTCGACGCTCGCCATCGCGGCCGCCAAGCACAACGGCATCGCCATCCGGGCCGATATCGGCGCCGCCGGACACATCCTGGTCGACAAGGTCCAGATCCAGCAGGTGATCGTCAACCTGGTGCGCAACGGCATCGAGGCCATGGAAGACAGTCCACGCAAGGAACTCGCCATCACGCTCGTCGCCCGCCCGGACACGATCGTGCTCCGCGTCAGCGACACCGGAGCGGGTATCTCGGAGGAAATGTCCGGTCGCCTGTTCAAGCCGTTCTCGTCGACCAAGAGCCAAGGCATGGGCATCGGGCTGTCGGTCTGCCGCGAGATCGTCGAGGCCCACGAGGGCCGGATCTGGACCGAGCCGGGCGAAGGCGGCGGTGCGGTCTTCTGTTTCAGCCTGCCGGTCGTGAATGAGGAGACGGCGGGGCACGGCCTGTAAGCTGCCCCGCGTTCTGAGGCCCGTCCCGGAAGGTGACTGGAGACCGCCACCCGCCTGGTTCCGAAACGCGAAAATTTACGCCTTGAATAACTCGCGTGTCGTATCTATCTACTTGTATCGATCATTGGCCGAACGACTGGGCCGCTTCGCCCCTAATGGGCGTGCAAGTTTCAGACCATTCCCCAAAAATCGAGAAACGGGAACCGCGGCCAACGAATCATGCGCCGCGCCCCGACGTGTACAACCGGCAAGACGAGGAAATTCCCATGGATACGGGTACCGTGAAGTGGTTCAACTCCCAAAAGGGGTTCGGTTTCATCGAGCGTGAAGGCGGCGGCGCCGACGTGTTCGTTCACATCAGTGCAGTTGAGCGCGCCGGCCTGGGAACTCTGCAAGAGGGCCAGAAGGTATCGTTCGAACTGGTTGCCGATCGCCGTACCGGCAAGTCATCGGCCGACAATCTGCGCGTCGTCTGATCAAAGATCGGCGCGCCGACGCGTTCTGACCACGGTTCGCCGGCAGGGCGAGCGGCTATTTGGATCGGGTTCCTCGCGTGCGCGCTCCGAGAGGAGTGCGCGCGCGAATTGGCGTTGGGCATCGCATGGCGCGCTGTCACACCGCCGCGGCGGCGCCATCCCGGGTGTTGCTCGCGATGGTGGCTCGCCTATGGTCCAGTCGAGGAGTGCGAAGATGAACTCAGGTCCCCGTGAGAAGCCGTCGTATTCGGCACTCAGCAAAGCCGAGCGCGAACGCGATCAGGCGTCGGCGATGCGTGAATATCAGGCCGAGCGCGTGAACATCCAGGCTCGGACCGCTAAACTGCGCGAGCAGCGCCTGGCCAAGGAGGCTGCCGAGCGCAATGCGGCCGCCGCCGCCGCTCCTGCCCCCAAGCCGGCGCGCCGGCGCAAATCGGTCAAGAGCTGATACGAGACGTACTTGGCCTCGGTACAGGCTTCCTGAAATCGGTGCGGTTCGCGCTTGCGGCGCGGCATGAAATGATGCCGCCGCAGGCCCCCGAGCGTCGCTCGGCCTAAGGTCGAGGGATCTGCAATGCAGGTCCCATCCCAAATTTTGGAAAACCAGCTACTCTGTCGACTTCGTCAAGCAATCCCCCGAGCTTGTCATGCGACATGCCACCGTCCGACAGCTGCAGGTCTTCGTTGAGGCAGCCAGGCTTCTTTCCTTCGCGCGCGTGTCCGAGCGCCTGCATCTCACCCCGGCGGCCATCTCCTTCCAGATCAAGCAGCTGGAGACCCTGACGGGGCTCGCTCTGTTCGAACGCATCGGCAGGAGCGTGCGGCTGACCGATGCCGGCCGTCACCTCGTCGGCTATGCGGAGATGATCCTCAAGGCGCTCGGCGACGCCGATCAGGTGCTCACTTCGCTCAAGAGCCTCAAGGGCGGGCGCGTCACCGTCGGGCTGGTGTCGACCGCCATGTATGTGGTGCCGCACATCCTGGCGAGCTTTCGCGCCGTCTACCCCGACGCCACCATCCGGCTGGTGGACGGCAATCGCCGCGAAGTGCTCGATTTCCTTCTCAAGGGCGACGTCGATCTCGCCGTCATGGGCCGTCCGCCCGAAGGCGCGGACGTGGACGCCAAGGCGTTCGCGCCGCATCCGACCGTCATCGTCGCCGCCGCATCGCACCCATTCGCCGGCCGCCGACGCGTCCAGCTCGCCGAACTCGCCGGCCAGGAGTTCGTCATACGCGAGGACGGCTCGGGCACCCGCGCGCTCCTGGAGGACTTCTTCACCCGCCAGTCCTTCACGCCGCGCATCAGCATGACGTCCAACAGCAACGAGACCATCAAGCAGGCGGTGATCGCCGGCATGGGCATCGCCGGCATCTCCCGGCACACCATCGGGCTGGAGCTGGGGCTCGGTCTGCTCAAAGTGTTGCCGGTCGAGGGGCTGCCGCTCATGCGCACCTGGTACGTCGCCCACCGACGCGGCATGCCCTTGATGCCTCTGCACGAAAGCCTGCGCGACTTCATCGCCGACCAGGGGCGCCATATCGTCGGACGACTGGAAAAGCTGCACCGGGCCGTCGCATCCGCGGCGCGGACCGTCGCGACGTGATACCGGGCGTGGCCCGGCGCGACCTAATGTCAAGTGATGCCTTGATTATACGTCAAAATCATTTTGCTTTCCCGTAAGAGGCCTCCGGGCAAGACTCGGACGCACGGTCCTCGCACGCCGCAATCGGAGCACCCCCGGCATGACCACCCGCAACATCCTGATCATGGGCGCTTCCTACGGCGCCCTGCTGGCCTCCAAGTTCCTGTTTGGCGGCCATCACGTGCACCTCGTCTGTCGCGACGAGACGGCGGCACTGATCAACGCGCAGGGGATCCGGGTGCGCATGCCCGTCAAGGGCCGGCAGCAACCGGTCGAGGTCGGCTCGCGCGGCCTGCCGGGCCGGCTGACGGCGTCACCGCCCGGCGAGGTCGTGCCGCGCGACTACGATCTCGTCTGCCTCGCCATGCAGGAGCCGCAATATCGCTCTCCCGGCGTGCGCGAACTCACCGAGGCTGTCGCCAAGGCGAAGGTGCCGTGCATGTCGGTGATGAACATGCCGCCGTCGTGCTATTTGAAGCGCATCCGCGGTCTCAATACCCATGTGCTGGCGTCGGCCTATGCGGATCCGACGGTGTGGAGCGCCTTCGATCCCGACCTCGTCACATTGTGCAGTCCCGACCCGCAGGCGGGCCGGCTGCCGAACGAGCCCGCCAACGTCCTGCAGCTCACGCTCGCCACCAATTTCAAGGCGGCGCGCTTCACCTCCGACGACCACACCGCCATGCTGCGTCGGCTCGCCGAGGAGATCGAGGCGATCCGCTGGCCGACAGAGGCCGGTGAGGTGGAGCTGCCGGTCAAGCTCAAGGTGCACGATTCCTTGTTCACGCCGCTCGCCAAGTGGCCCATGCTGCTCACCGGCAATTATCGCTGCGTGACCGCAAATGGTGCCATCGCGATCCGCGAGGCCGTGCACGGCGACATCGTGGCCTCGCGCCGGGTCTACGATTTCGTCTGCGCGGTCTGCACGAGGCTCGGCGCCGCCGCCGACGACCTGGTGCCGTTCGAGAAGTACGCCGCCGCTGCGGAAGGCCTGACGCGACCGTCCTCGGCGGCGCGCGCGGTGTTTTCCGGCGCCGCCCATGTGGAGCGCGCCGACCGCCTGGTACAGATCGTCGCCGCCCAGTTCGGCCTGCGCGATCCGGTGGTCGACGAAACCGTCGCGCTGATCAACGGGCGCCTCGCCGCCAACCGGCAGGCGGCCGCATAGTCGCGGAGGTCCGGCCGAGGGACAATCAAGGGGGGCTTTCGCTCACGCGGAGCGATAGCTCCGCACCACGTCCAGGAGCGGAGGGAGCATGGGCGAGCGCTCGTCGGCCCGATAGGCACAATGCAGTTCGATCGAGACGGCGTGTTCGTCGACCAGTTCGCGGTAAACGACGTTCGGCAGGTGCAGGTGCTTGAGGGACTCCGGCACGATCGCGGTGCCGAAGCCGCCGGCGACCATCACGACCGCCGAGATCATGTCCTCCGAGCGCTGCACGATGGTCGGATTGAATCCCGGACGCTTGAGCAGATACTCGACGGCGGGGCTCGGGATCACCTCGCCGATCATCGCCTCGCCGCTCAGTTGTTCGAGCCTGATCTTGCGGATCTTTGCGAGACGGTGGCGCTTGTGGACGGCGACCAGCAGGGGCTCGTTGCAGACGACTTCGATGCGCAGGCCCGGCGATTCGGGAAGGTAGCGCTCGAACGCCAGCATGATGCGGCCCTGGTGCAGCGCCTCGATCTGCTGGCCCTTCTTCATCGTGTGCAAGACGACCTTGACGTCCGGACAGGCGAGCGAGAATGCGCTCAGGATCTCCGGAATTGAGCTCAGCATCGCCGATCCGAAAATGCCGATGTCGATCCGCCCGACCTGGCCCTTGCCGGCGCGCCGCGTGTGCTCCTTGACGAGCTCCACATGGGCGCGGATGTTGCGCGCCTGATCGAGGAGGTAGCGGCCGGTCTCCGTGAGTTCGACGCCCCATTTGGTGCGCACGAACAGCAGCACGCCGAGTTCTTCTTCGAGGGCGTGGATCTGTCGCGTCAGCGGCGGCTGGGAGATGTTCAGCCGGATCGCGGCGCGGCCGATGTTCTGCTCCTCCGCCACCGCGATGAAATACTTCAGCTGCCGAACGTCCATCCGACATTCCTTCGAGGCAGTGCAAACAAGTTCGCTCGATCTCGACACGTCATTGCGAGGAGCCCCCGGGTCCGGGCGGCCCCCGCGTTGGATGATACCGTCATCGCAAGGAGACGAAGCCGACGAAGCGATCCAGGGGCCGGGAAGAAAGAGCTGGATTGCTTCGCTTAAGCCTGTCATCGGGCCGGCCAAAGGCCGGACCCGGTGGCTCGCAATGACGGGAAGCGAGGACGTTGGTCAAGCCCTCAGCAACTCTTCGCCCATGCGGGCGCGGGCGGGCATCCGGTCCATTGCTGAGAGGATCGGTCGCGCTCGCTCCGGGGATCCGTCCTAGAGCGCGATCTTCCAGACTTGAAACGCCGCGAACCATGACGGGCGCCGCCTTCTCCCTCTCCCCGGAGGGGAGAGGGCCGGGGTGAGGGGGCTCCGGCGCTCATGAGGATAGGTTGGGAACCCCCTCTCCCCAACCCTCTCCCCGCTGGGGAGAGGGAGCGCGCCTCGGACATGGCTGATGTTTCCTTCCATCGCGATCATGCTCTAGTAGACCGGCGCGCCCTTGATCAGGCTGGGTATCCAGGTCGAGAATCCAGGGATGTAGGTCACCACGGTCATGACCACGAACAGGGCCCCATAGAAGGGCAGGATCGTCTTCATCACCTGCTCGATCGAGACGTTGCCGATGGCGCAGCCGACGAACTGGGTCGGCCCCACAGGCGGCGTGTTGAGTCCGAGCGCGCAGTTCAAGAG
The DNA here is from genome assembly GCA_030848545.1 of Astrobacterium formosum. Lineage (GTDB taxonomy): Bacteria > Pseudomonadota > Alphaproteobacteria > Rhizobiales > Xanthobacteraceae > Astrobacterium > Astrobacterium formosum. The sequence goes on along the minus strand of JAVDCA010000002.1, from coordinate 149,595 downwards.
CAGCACGATGCCGAACTGCACCGGTCCCATGCCCATCTTGAGGGCCAGCGGCAGGAACAAGGGCGTGCAGATCAGGATGGTCGACGCCATGTCCATGAAGGTGCCGAGCAGGAACAGGATGAAGTTGATCAAAAACAGCATGATGTAGGGGTTGGTCGTCGCCGACAGGAGCAGTTCCGCCATCCGGTCGGGGATCTCGAGGATCGCCATGATGTACTGGAACATGCTGCACACGCCGATCAGCAGCAGGACGACGCCGGTCGTCTTGCCGGCGCGCGCCGCCGACATCATCAGCTTGCTCCAGTTCATGGTCCGGTAGCCCACGAACGTCAGCAACAGCGAGTAGGCGACCGCGATGCCGGCCGCCTCGGTGGCCGTGGTCACCCCCATGATGATGCAGCCGAGGATGATGGCGATCACCAGGAGGCCCGGCAGGGCCGCCACGAAGGACACCGTGATCGCTCGCCAACCGGCGAACGGCGCCAGCGTGCTGGAGCCGTCCGGACGTACCGGATAGCCCTTGCGCTTGGCCACCCAGTAGGCAGCGAACAACATGCTGACCATGAGGACGATGACCGGCAGCAGGCCGGCGAACATGAGTTCGCCGATCGACACGCCCTTCACCGGCACGTTCGGTCCGGCCAGGATGCCGGCGGTGCCCGAGGCCGCGAAGGCGTAGATGATCATGTTGTGCGAAGTCGGCATCAGCGCGCCGCACAAGGCGGCGTGGGTCGTCACGTTGACGGCGTAGTCGGCTGAGTAGCCTTCCTTCTTCATCATCGGGATCATGACGCCGCCCATGGCCGACACGTCGGCGACCGGCGAGCCGGAGACGCCGCCGAACAGCGTACAGGCGACCACATTGGCCATGCCGAGGCCGCCGCGCCAGTGCCCGACCAGGTTGCGGGCGAAGTCGACGATGCGATCGGCGATGCCGCCGTGCAGCATCAGTTCGCCCGAGAAGATGAAGAACGGGATGGCCAGGAACGAGAAGACGTTCATGCCGGAAATCAGGTTCTGGAAGGCGAGTTCGAGCGGCAGGCCTTCGACCCAATAGGTCGCCAGGCAGCTGAGCGCGATCGAAATGGCGACCGGCGCACCCATGAGCAGCAGCAGGGTGAATGTCACGCAGAGGACGGTCAGTGCCATGACGGGACCACCACTCGGTTCAAATACATGGCGAGCATGTGCTCGATCGAGAACAGGACGAACAGGACGCCGGCGAAGACCCCGGGCAGGTATCGACAGGCTTCCGAAATCCCGAGTGTCGGGATGCCGTTCATCCACACCGATTCCGCCATGGTCATGCAGCCCCAGCTCAGGATCACGCCGAACAGGGCGGTGATGACGCCGACGGCCTGGGACACGACGGCGCGGGGCGCGGGCGGAAGCAGGGCCGCCAGCGACTCCATGCCGATATGGCCTTCGTCACGGACCACCGCGGCGGCGCCGAACAGCGCCACATTGATCACGAGGAGAAGAGCCACCTGCTCGGACCAGGCCGGCGCGTCGGACAGGACGTAGCGCCAGAATACCGAACCGACTACGACGCCGACGAGCCCCAAGAGGCAAAAGACCGTGACGTACATGGCCAAGCGGGCGAGCAGTGAATTCAGGGCGGTCAGTAAAGCCATGTCTCCTCTCCCGATAAAGGGCCGAAGGAGGTCGCCCCCTTCAGCCCTTCGTGGTTCTTCGGAATTGCCGACGTTTACTTGGTGTCGACGATCTTCTGGGTCAGCGCCTTGAGCTCCGGCGTCGTCGCGTACTTGTCCCACACCGGCTTCATGGCGGTGACGAACTCGGGCTTGTTGACGTCGCTCACGATGGTGGTGCCGGCCGCCTTGACGGCCGCGCGCGCCGCGTCTTCCTTCTTGCTCCACAGGTCGACGTAGTAGGCGACCGACTCGCGGCCCGCCTTGCGGATCGCGGCCTGATCCTCGGCCGGCAGCGTGTCGAAGATCTTCTTCGAGAACACCACCACGGCCGGCGCCATCACGTGCTCGGTCTCGCTGAAGACCGGCGCGGACTCATAGTGCTTCTGGGTCTCGTAGGACGGGAAGTTGTTCTCCGCCGCGTCCACGAGTCCGGTCTTGATGGCGGTGTAGACTTCCGCATAGGGGATCGGCGTTGCGGTCGCCCCCATGGCGGCGACGATGCCGACCCACAGGTCGGAAGGCTGCACGCGGATCTTCATGCCCTTGACGTCGGCGAGGTTGCGCACCGGCTTCTTGGCATAGATCGAGCGGGCGCCGTCCTCGTAGAAGCACAGGCCGATGAAGCCCGCCTTCTCGAACTGCTTGAGGATGTCGTCGCCGATCGGGCCGTACATCACTTTGCGGAAGTGGTCGAGGTTGCGGAAGATGAACGGGAACGACGGCACCAGCGTCGCGGGGACGATGCTGTGGAAGTCGGACGTCGACACCCGGGTCATCGCCAGGGCGCCGATCTTGACCTGTTCGATGGCGTCTTTGGCCGATCCGAGCGTCGAATTGCCGAACACCTTGACGTCGTATTTGCCGTTGGTGGCCTTGGAGAGCTGGCTGCCGATGAACTTCATCGCCATCGCGGACGGGTAGTCGAGCGGCTGGTTATCGGCGGCGCGGAATTCCTTCGCCGATGCCAGGGGCGAGGACAACAACGCCACTGGCAGCGCCAGGGCGCACAGGATGCCGGAAAGCTTCATGACTCCTCCTCTTCGTCTGCCGAGGCCGCCCCGGCGCCTGGGCCAGGCGTCGGTGGCGACCACAGTTCAATTCCGAGACGTCTCGGGTTCAGATCGCCTCGCCTCTCTCGATGGCGGCGATCAGGTCGATGCGTTCCTTGTGGATGCCGCCTTCGAACGATGCGCCGAGCCATTGGTCGACGATCATCTTCGCCAGCTCGACACCGACCACCCGGGCTCCCATCGCCAGGATGTTGCTGTCGTTGTGCTGCCGCGACAGCTTGGCCGAATAGGGCTCGCTGCAGACGACGGCGCGAATGCCGTCCACCTTGTTGGCGGCGATCGAGATGCCGATGCCCGATCCGCAGATCAGGATGCCGAGATCGACCTCGCCCTTGGCGACGGCGTCGGCGACCGGCTTGGCATTGCGGGGATAATTGCAGACCTCGAGCGAATCGGTGCCCATGTCGATGGTGGTGATGCCGCGCGCGGCGACGTGGGCGATCAGCTCGCGCTTGAGCGGGACACCGGCATGGTCACATCCGAATGCGATCTTCATCGTCTCTCAGCCTTCGTGGTTTCTAAGCGCGCGGACAGCGTGTGCCGCGGCGCCGAATGCGGTTGCGCGTTCAGGCTTTGCCGCCGACCATCTGTCGGAACTGGTCGAAGATGTCCCGGTATTCGGGCGGCTTGTGTTTGGAGATGACGTCGAAACCGGCAATGAAGCCGTCCAGGTCCATGGCGTTGAACCGTTCGATGGTGGCGAACGACACGCCGCCGTCGAGGATCATCTTGAAGTCGAAGCGGTTGCGCAGCGCCGACAGGCGCGCGATCTTGTGCTCGACGTGATCGATGAATTTCTGTCCCGCGAAGCCGGGATTGACGCCCATCACCATGATGTAATCGACCAGCGGCATCAGTTCTTCGACAGCCGCCACCGGAAACCCCGGGCTGACGGCGATGCCCGATTTTCGCCCCCGCTTCCTGATGGCGTCGAGGGTCCGGGTGGTGTGCACCTCCGCCTCCGGATGGACATAGATGATGTCCACGCCGAGATCGGCGAACAGGTCGACATAGCGACCCGGATTGTTGATCATCAGGTGGACGTCGATCAGCTTCTTGGTATTGTTCCTGACCGTAGTGATGTCCTGCGGGCTCAATGCGAAATTCTGGACGAAGCTGCCGTCCATCACATCGAGGTGGAAAATATCCGTGTCGGCCGCGTCGAGCGCCAGCACGGCATCGCGCAGGTAGTCAAAGCTGACGCTGTTGAAAATAGACGGGCAGATGAGTTTCGCCATAATCCATTCCTGTCCATGCATTCATGGGGGTAATGAATGATGTCGGCTCATGACCGATGCCTTCGCATCGTTACGGCAATGGAACGGGTCGGAGCCAATACCATTTCGGCGGAGTCGCCATACCGAATAGGTATCGAAGTTCCGCGCGCCCACCAGACGGGGAAATGCGGGTAATTCCTGCAGTCTCAGCCGCCTACGGGTCTGATCTGGCGTGCCGTCCGGCTCTCGAAGGAGAGTCGAGGACTGAGGCTGATACCGTTTCCGGGAAAGTCCGGTTCGTGCGGCGCAGTGTCGCGCCGGCGACCCTCAGGTGGCGGTCACGCCAGCAGCGTGCGGCCGTCGTGATCGGCGATCATTGTCGCGACGACCTGGCCGGCGATCCGCTGGCCGTCCGGCGAAGCGGCCGCGAGCCGCACCGGCGTGAAGTGCTCGCTGCGTCCCGTCGCGCCATTCTGATCCACGGTCTCGACCAGCACCTCGCGCGTCGCTCCGACCTGCGCGGAGAGGTGCGCCACGAATGCCTGTTCGCCCTTTTGGCGTAGCCGTCGCGCCCGCTCCTTGACGGTCTCGCGGGCGACCTGGGGCATCTTCGCCGCCGGTGTACCGGGCCGTGGCGAGAACGGGAAGACGTGGAGATGGGTCAGTCCGCATTCGTCGACGAGGTCGAGGGAGCGCGAAAACATCTCCTCGGTCTCGGTGGGAAAGCCCGCGATGATGTCGCCGCCGAACACCATGTCGGGGCGAAGCCGCCGGACCTCGGCGCAGAACCGGATCGCGTCGGCGCGCAGATGGCGGCGCTTCATGCGCTTCAACACGAGATCGTCGCCCGCCTGCAACGACAGATGCAGGTGCGGCATCAGCCGGGCGTCGCCGGCGATGCAGTCGAGCAGGTCCTTGTCGGCCTCGATGGAGTCGATCGACGACAGCCGCAGGCGGCGCAGGCCCGGCACGTGCTTGAGGATCTGCTTGATCAGGAAGCCGAGCCTGGGCGCGCCCGGCAGGCCGGTACCGTAGCTCGTCATGTCGACGCCGGTGAGCACCACCTCGGCATAGCCGTTGTCGACGAGGCGCGCGACCTGCGCCACCACCTCGCCCATGGGCACCGAGCGCGAATTGCCGCGCCCGTAGGGGATGATGCAGAAAGTGCAGCGATGGTCGCAGCCGTTCTGCACCTGCACGAAGGCGCGGGCGCGGCCCTCGAGTCCTTCGATCAGGTGCAGTGCCGTCTCGCGCACCGAGAAAATGTCGTTGACGGCCGCCTTGGCGTCGCCGGAAGCGTCCAGGATGGCGCGCGTGGCCTGCCACTCGGACGCCTGCAGTTTCTCGTGGTTGCCGAGGACGCGATCGACCTCCGGCATGGCGACGAACATGTCGGGATCGGTCTGCGCCGCGCAGCCGGTGACGATGATGCGTCTGTCCGGGTGTTCGCGGCGGATCTTGCGGATCGCCTGCCGGGCCTGGCGCACGGCCTCGCCGGTCACCGCGCAGGTGTTGACGATGACCGCGTCGGCGAGCCCGGCCTTCTCGGCATGGTCGCGCATCACCTCGGATTCGTAGGTGTTGAGCCGGCAGCCCAGGGTGACGATGTCGAGCGCCATCGGTTTGGTCACGCCGCGCCGGCGAACAGCGCCGGGTCGAAACGGCCCTCGAACTCGTATTCGACCGGCCCGGTCATGAGCACGTGGTCGTCGGTGTCGCGCCAGTGGATCAGCAGGTCGCCGCCCGGCAGCGTCATTCTCACCTGGCGGCCGGTGCGCCGCGTGCGCGCCGCACAAACGGCCGCCGCGCAGGCCGCCGAGCCGCACGCCCGGGTGAGCCCGGCGCCGCGCTCCCAGGTGCGCAGGCGCACATGGGCGGGATCGATCACCTGCGCGAGCGAGATGTTGGCGCGCTCGGGGAAGATCGGATGGTTCTCCAGCATGGGGCCGATCTTGCCGAGGTCGTAGGCCATGACGTCGTCGACCCAGAACACCGCGTGCGGATTGCCCATGGAGGCGACCGACGGCGAATGCAGGATCGGGGCATCGATCGGCCCGATCTGCAGCTCGATCGCCCGCGTGTCGCGAAATTCCTCGGCGAGCGGGATGTCACGCCAGCCGAACTTGGGCGCGCCCATGTCGACGGTGGCGGTGAGCGGGGAGTCCCCCTTCCAGCACTGGAGAATGCCGGCTTTGGTCTCGAAGCTCAGCATGGTCTTGCTGGTGGTCCGGAACACGAGATCGGCGAGACAGCGCATGCCGTTGCCGCAGGCGCCGGACTCGGAACCGTCATTGTTGAAGATGCGCACGAATCCGTCGGTGCCGGCGATCCGCGGCGGATACAGCGCCATCATCTGGTCGTAGGGGGCGGCCTTGGCGGCTGCCCGCGCCGCTGCGGCGTCGATGGAAGCGGGGCCGGCGCGCAGGTCGACCACCATGATCTCGTTGCCGAGGCCGTTCATCTTCACGAAAGCGTGGTCGGCGAGCGTGCCCATGTCATTAAATGCCTTTGATTTGCGCCCTATATGCGGGATCGCTGGCGCGAGCGCAATGCAGTCGATTGGCGTGTGCGCCTTGCATTTCCGTGCGATCGGCCGAAGGCGCAGGCCGTGTCGCCGCCCACCCGGCTCGTGCTAAGTTACCCCTAGGGCGGACCTCGTGGCTCCGCCGTTCGAGGAGATTTCGATGCTTTGCCGCCGGCTTGCGCCGCTTGTTGCCGCCCTGGCGCTCGTCCTCGCCTGTCCGCTCGCGACCCATGCCGCGCCGGATACCCCGGCCCAGTCCGGCGAACCGGCTCCGGGCGCCAAACCCCAAACTGGCGTACCGAATACCGGCGTACCAAATGCCGGCGAGCAGAAACCCGGCGAGCCAAAGTCGAGCGAACCGTCCCCCGGCACCGCCATGCCGAGCGACACCTTCGGCGAAGAGGTGACCCTGACCGAGAAGACGGTTCTGTCATTGTCCGGAAACGGAATGTGGGATTCGGCCTTCGAGACCATTCTGGACGCCTTCAAGACGCTCTACGCCTATCTGGACCGTCAGGGCATTCAGCCGGCCGGTCCGCCCATGACCATCTACACGTCTGCCGACGACTCGGGCTTCCAATACCGCGCCGTCGTGCCCATCGAGGCGCCGCCGGCCAACCCGCCCCAGGGCGATCTCGCCGTCGGCAAGTCGCCGGCCGGCAAGGCCTACCGGTTTGTCCATCGCGGCAGCTACGACTCCATGGATTCGACCTACGAGGCGATCACCAATTTCCTCGACGAGAAGGCGATCGAAGCCCAGGACCTGTTCATCGAGGAATACGTCACCGACCCGCTCAAGACGCCGGAGAACCAGTTCGTCATCGACGTCTACGTGCCGGTGAAGTGACGCAGCCTTCTCCCTCCCCCGCAAGCGGGGGAGGGGACGGTGAAGCCGCGTTCACGCAATTACCCCGGCAGCACCCATACTTCGCCCGGCGCCAGCACCCGAAAACGCTCCGGCGCAATGCCCGCCGCTTCCCGGGCGATGGCGAGTTCGCGCGCCGGGGCGTCGATCGCCTCGTCGGTGAGCTGGAACGTGCCGTGGTGATGGGCGAGCGCGAACTCGGCGCCGCAGTCCCGGAACGTCTTGACCGATTCCTCCGGGTTCATATGCATCTTGTCCATGAACCAGCGCGGCTCGTAGGCCCCGATGGGGATGATGGCGAGGCGGAAGGCCCCGTAGCGCTCGCGGGCGGCGCGGAAATGGACGCCGTCCCCATAGCCGGAATCGCTGACGTGGTAGATGCGCCCCGCCGGCGTGTCGATCACGAAGCCGGCCCACAGGGTCTTGTTGCGGTCGGTGACGCCGCGCGCCGACCAATGGTGCAGAGGCACGAAGGTGACGCGCACATGCTCCGACAGGGCGACGCTCTGGTGCCAGTCATAAGCCTCCCCGGCGATGCCATTGTCGTAGTCGTGCATCACGGTATCGTTGCCCAGCGGGGTGAGGACGCGCGGGCGGTGCGCGGCGGCAAGGCGCGACAGCGTGTCGACGTCGAGATGGTCGTAGTGGCCGTGCGACACCAGGACGGTGTCGATGGGCGGCAGGTTTGCGAAGACGATGCCGGGATCATTGACGCGCATCGGCCCCACGAAGCTGAAGGGCGAGACGCGCTTCGACCATACCGGGTCGATCAGGATGTTGTGGCCCGCCGTCTGGACGAGGAACGAGGCGTGGCCGACGAAACTGACGCGCAATCCGTCGCCGAATTGCCGCGGCGGCTGATCGGAATAGCGGCTCGGCGCCCAATCCGGCCATTCGGACCCGTTGTGCGACAGGCGCCAGCGCATGAGATCGATCAGGCTGTTGGGCGCCGACCCATAGGGGTCGAGGAAGCGCACGCCGTCGAAATGGTCCGACACTGGCCCATCGTAATACCGGATGGAGCGCCCGCCCAGGAACAGCCCGGCCGCTCCGACGAGCGGCAAGGCGGCAAGACCGGCGAACAGGCGACGGCGAGAAAACGGCATGGCAACGGCGACCCGCGATGACCACATGAACATAGGATCGAACCGGTCCGGCCGAAACCCGTGATGGGCGCGCGAATTGCGGCTCTTTGCGGCGGTCGGCTAAAATCCAGAGGAGGTCGGGATGTCGAATTTGACCCGCGAACAGGTGCTGGCGCACGTTCATCCTCTCGACGACGCCACCATCGCGGAAATCATCGCCACAGGCGCGACAGCGGGCGATCTTGCGACGGCCTGCGCCTTCTACGCGCGGGATCGTGCCCTTCACGCCCATCAGGACGTGCCCGTGGGACGTGTCGGCGAGGTCATCTCCATCCTCGAGGGTGTCGGCGCCGCGGTTCAGCCCACCGTCCTGGGCGAGGCCGGGTCGACCTTGGCGTAGGTATCCCTTGAGGGTGTCGGGCGCCCTCGCGGCTTGCGCCACGGCCTCAAAATGCTTGACTTTGCGACCCGACCCCCTAGTTTCCGGCCGCTCTTGCTCAAGCTTGTGCCTGAGCCACTGACCGGTCCCGTGAGACCGGAGGTCAACGCCCGACAGCGCGATGCGCCCTCGGGCGTCGTTATTGTTTGCATATGACCTCATTCTGAGGAGCGCCCGAAGGGCGCGTCTCGAAGGATGAGGCCCCGGGGCCCGTCCTTGGGGCGCGTGCTGTTACGCGCTTCGCGGGACGGAGCTGAAAGAAGAGAAGCTGATGTTCGACGGCCTGTCCGAACGGCTTTCCGGCATTCTCGACCGCCTGACGCGGCGAGGCGCCCTGTCGGCTGCCGACGTGGATGCGGCGGCGCGCGAAGTCCGCCGTGCCCTGCTGGAGGCCGACGTCGCCCTCGACGTCGTCACCGGCTTCATCACCACGCTGAAAGAGCGCGCCGTCGGCGTCGAGGTGATCAAGTCGGTCACGCCCGGCCAGATGGTGGTCAAGATCGTCCATGACCAGCTGATCGAGACTTTGGGCGCGACCGCCGACCCGATCGACCTCAATGCGCCGGCGCCGGTCGCCATCATGATGGTCGGCCTGCAGGGCTCGGGCAAGACCACGACCTCCGCCAAGCTCGCCAAGCGCCTCACCGAGGTGATGAAGCGCAAGACCCTGATGGCCTCCCTCGACACCCGCCGCCCGGCCGCCATGGAACAGCTCGCCGTGCTCGGCCAGCAGGTGGGCGTCGATACATTGCCCATCGTCGCCGGCCAGACGCCGGTGCAGATCGCGCAACGTGCCATCCAGGCCGGCAAGCTCGGCGGCTACGACGTCGTCCTCCTCGACACCGCCGGCCGCATCACCCTCGACGACGCCATGATGGCGGAGGCGGCGGAAGTCCGGCGCGCCGCCCAGCCCCACGAAGTGCTGCTCGTCGCCGATGCGCTGACCGGCCAGGACGCCGTCAATCTGGCGAAATCCTTCAACGAGCGCGTCGGCCTCACCGGTATCGTGTTGACCCGTATCGACGGCGATGGTCGCGGCGGCGCCGCTTTGTCCATGCGCGCCGTCACCGGCAAGCCCATCAAGCTCATGGGTACCGGCGAAAAGATGGACGGGCTGGAGGATTTCCATCCCACCCGCATCGCCGACCGCATCCTCGGCATGGGCGATATCGTCTCGCTGGTCGAGAAGGCGGCGGCGACCATCGACGCCGAAAAGGCGGCGCGCACCGCCGAGCGCATGCGCAAGGGTCAGTTCGACCTGAACGACCTGCGCGAACAGCTCGAACAGATGACCAAGATGGGCGGGCTGGGCGGCCTCATGGGCATGCTGCCGGGCATCGCCAAGATGAAGAACCAGATGGCGGCGGCCAATCTCGACGACAAGCTGTTGAAGCGCCAGGTCGCCATCATCAACTCGATGACGCCGCGGGAGCGCCGCAACCCGGATCTGCTCAAGAACTCGCGCAAGAAGAGGATCGCGGCCGGCTCCGGCACCCGCGCCGAGGACATCAACAAGCTTCTCAAGATGCACCGCGGCATGGCCGACATGATGAAGGCCATGGGCTCGGGCAAGCGCGGCCCCATGGCGGCGCTCGGCAACATGATGGGCTTCGGCGGCGGCATGCCGTCGCCGGAAGAGATGCAGAAGCTCGCCGAGAAGATGCCGGGCGGCTTGCCGCCGGGCGGCCTGCCCGGTGCCGGCGGACTGCCGCCCAACATGCCGGGCCTGCCGAAGATGCCCGGCGGCTTCCCCGGCCTGCCCGGTCTCGGCAGCGGGAAGCTGCCGCCCGGATTTCCGGGACTGGGGAAGAAGAAGTGATGTCGCGCCACCTCATGTCAGTTTCCGTCATTCCGGGGCGCCGCGAAGCGGCGAGCCCGGAATCCATATTCGCTGTCCGTGGTTATGGATTCCGGATCGCGCCTTCGGCGCGTCCGGAATGACGATGTCAATTCATCAGTTCGATCGGAAAGGACCTCGAAAATGTCTCTGAAGCTCCGCATGTCCCGCGCCGGCACCAAGAAGCGGCCGTTCTATCACATCGTCGTCGCCGACTCGCGTTCGCCGCGCGACGGCCGCTTCATCGAGCGGCTCGGTTATTTCAATCCGCTGCTCGCGAAGGACAACGCCGAGCGCCTCAAGCTCGACCTCGAGAAGGTCAAGGCCTGGCTCGCCAAGGGCGCGACGCCGTCCGACCGCATCCTGCGCTTCCTCGACGCCGCCGGCATCATGAAGCGGCCCGCGCGCAACAATCCGGAGCGGGCGCTGCCGCGCAAGGAGCGCAAGGTCCTGGCCGAAGAAAAGCTCAAGGCTGCCGCCGCCGCCAAGGCCGCCGCCAAGGCCAAGGCCGACGCTGCCAAGGCCGAAGCCGCCAAGGCGTGACGGGGCCACATCCTTCGAGACGCGCCGCTCCGCGGCGCTCCTCAGGATGAGGGTTTGGTTTGGCCTCATGGTGAGGAGCCGTGCGCAGCACGGCGTCTCGAACCATGAGGCCCGGGAAGGGCGCCCATGCCGGATCACGACCGCAAACGCATCTGCGTCGCGCGCATCGGCGCGGCGCACGGCGTGCGCGGAGAAGTGCGTCTGTTTTCGTTCACCAACGAGCCGGACGCCGTGCGCCACTATGGGCCATTCGTGACCGCCGACGGCCGCACCATCGAGATCGCGGCGCTGCGCCCCGCCAAGGACTGCTTCGTCGCCCGCCTCAAAGGCGTCGACGACCGCAATGCTGCCGAGCGCCTGCGCAACGTCGAATTGTTCGTCTCCCGCGAGCGCCTGCCGGCGGCCGAAGCGGACGAGTTCTATCACGCCGACCTGATCGGGCTCGCGGTCGTGGATCGCGACGGCCGCGCCCTCGGCACGGTCATCGCCATGCACAATTTCGGTGCCGGCGACATCATCGAAGTGGCGCTCGACGGCCGCCGCAGCACCGTGATGCTGCCGTTCTCGGAAGCGGTGGTGCCGCACGTGGATATCGCAGGCGGCCGCGTCACGGTGGAATTGCCGGAAGGCACGCTCGACGACGAGCGGCCGCCGGACGACGTCAGTCCCGACAATCCAGAGCCCGCCTGAGCAGGAATGCCTTTTCACGCTGGTTGCGGGTGAGGGCGGCGGCGCGCTCGAATTCGGGGCGTGCTTCGGCGCGCCGGCCGGCGCGGAACAGGAAATCGCCCTTCGCGGCCGGCAGCGGCGCATAGTTCTCGAGCGCCTGCGCGTGTTCGATCTCGGCGAGCAGCGCCAAGCCCGCCGGAGGCCCATACGCCATGCTGTGCGCGATGGCGCGATTGAGGTCGACCACCGGCGACGGCATGATCACGCGCAGCCGGTCGTAGAGCGCCGCGATCTTCTGCCAGTCGGTCTCGGCGGCCGTGCGCGCCCGCGCGTGGCAGGCGGCGAGGGCGGCCTGCAGGGCGTATGGTCCGTCGGCGCCGGAGAGCGCCTCGGCACGCGCGAGCGCGTCGAGGCCGCGGCGGATCAGGAGCCGGTCCCAGCGGCTACGGTCCTGCTCGGTCAACGGCACCAGGGAGCCGTCCGGTGTCGTGCGGGCGCGAAGCCGCGATGCCTGGATTTCCATCAGCGCCAGCAGTCCGAACACTTCCGGCTCGTCGGGGGCGAGGCCGGCGATGATGCGGCCGAGCCGCAGCGCCTCGGCGCACAGATCGGGCCGCACGAGGTCATCGCCCGAGGTTGCCGCATAGCCTTCGTTGAAGATCAGGTAGACGACCGCCAGCACAGCGGCGAGGCGCTGTTCGCGCTCGGCCCCGCGCGGCACCTCGTAGGCGAGGCTGGCGTCGCGCAACGTCTTCTTGGCGCGCACGATACGCTGCGCGATGGTCGGCTCGCTCGACAGGAACGCGCGGGCGATCTCCTGGGTGGTCAAGCCGCCGATCAGCCGCAGCGTCAGCGCCGCCGCCGCCTCCGGCGAGAGGACGGGATGGCAGGCGATGAAGATCAGGCTCAGGAGTTCGTCACCCACATCGTCGTCGAGGGCCGCCTCCATGGCCTCGACGGCGGCGTCGCCTGTCTCATCGAGGTCGTGGCCGATCTCGGCGTGCTTTGCGGCCGCCATCCTGTCACGGCGCAGGCCGTCGACGGCGCGGCGCTTGGCGACGGCCATCAGCCAGGCGCCGGGATTGGCCGGCATGCCGGCGCGCGGCCATTCGGCGAGCGCGGTCACGAAGGCGTCCTGGGCCAGTTCCTCGGCGCGGCCGACGTCGCGCAGCATGCGGGCGAGGCCGGCGATGAGCCGTGCCTGCTCGATGCGGAAGACGGCTTCGACCGCCTGGCGGGCGTCCGCGGGAGTTTCCGCGGGTGAATTCGGGGGCGACTTCGGGAGTGTCATGGCGTCCCGCATAGACCGCAGGATGGGGCCGGTCGACCCCCTTGTTCGGCCTCGTATTTGCATCCCGTATCGCCCGGCCGGGGCCTTGCGCCGGAACGATGGTTCTGTCGTTCCGGCGTGGGCAGGGAGCGCAAGGTCCCCGGCGGCTTTCGGAGCTGTCCTGGATGAAAACCGTCGTCGAAATCGTCGAGGCCCACCGCAGCCGGGCCATGACTCCGGCGCAGACACTCGCCCGGACGTTCGAGCGCATCCGCGCCCATTCGGATCCGGCGATCTTCATCAGCCTGCGCGACGAAGCCGAGGCCATGGCGGAAGCCGAAGCCCTCGCGGGCCCGGACGCGCGCGACCTGCCGCTCTGGGGCGTACCGGTCGCCGTCAAGGACAATATCGACGTCGCCGGTCTGCCGACCACGGCGGCGTGCCCGGCCTTCGCGTATCGGCCGCCGCATGACAGCGCCGTGGTCGAGCGGCTGCGCCGGGCCGGCGCGATCGTCATCGGCAAGACCAATCTGGACCAGTTCGCGACCGGGCTCGTGGGCACGCGCTCGCCCTACGGGGTGCCGCGCAATGCGCTCGATGCCAGATTCATTCCGGGCGGGTCGAGCTCGGGCTCGGCGGTCGCGGTTGCGGCCGGCCTCGTGCCTCTGGCGCTCGGCACCGACACCGCCGGCTCGGGCCGCATCCCGGCGCTGATGAACAACATCGTCGGGCTCAAGCCCAGCCTCGGCCTCGTCTCGACCCGCGGCGTGGTGCCGGCCTGCCGGACCCTCGACTGCGTTTCGGTGTTCGCCGCCACGGTCGACGACGCCTGGACGGCGCTCGCCGTCATGGCGGGCTTCGATGCCGACGATCCTTACGCGCGCCGCCGCACGCTCGATCCCCTCGCAAAACTGCCGCGCCCATTGCGAGTCGGCGTGCCGGCGGCGGCGGATCGCATCTTCTTCGACGACGCTCGCGCGGCCCGTGACTACGAGGCGGCGCTGGCGCGGCTCGGTTCGCTCGGCGCCACGCTGGTCGAGGTCGACATGGCGCCGTTCCACGAGACCGCGCAACTTCTTTACGACGGGCCGTGGCTCGCCGAGCGCTATGCGGCGGCGGGCGATCTCATCGCCGCTTCCCCGGAGGCGATGCACCCGGTCACCCGTGGGATCATCGCGGGCGGGGCGCAGATCAGCGCGGTCGACGCCTTCAAGGCCTTCTACAGGCTCGAGAACCTGCGGCGCATCGCGGAGAACGTATTCCGCGACATCCACATGCTGGCCGTGCCGACGGCCCCGACCGTCCATACGGTCGACGAGGTCATGGCCGATCCGGTGACGCTCAACAGCCGGCTGGGCACCTACACGAATTTCGTCAACCTGCTCGATCTGTGCGGCCTCGCAGTCCCGGCGGCGCTCCACGGTGACACAACGCCGTTCGGCATCACGCTCCTGGCGCCGGGCGGCGCGGATGCGCTGCTGGCGTCGGTCGGCCGCGTCTTCCATGCGGACACGCGCCTGCCGCTCGGTGCCGACGCCCGGGCGCAGCCGCCGCTCGCGGCCCTCCCCGGGACCGCGGCCGGCGACATGGTCATGCTCGCGGTCGTCGGCGCTCACATGTCGGGTCTCGCGCTCAACTCCGAACTGCGCGGGTACGGCGCCCAGATGGTGGCGAAGACGTCGACCAGTCGCGATTATCGCCTGTTCGCCCTCGCCGGCACCGAGCCGGCGCGTCCCGGCCTGTTGCGGGTGGGCGGCAACGGCGGCGTGGCGATCGAGCTAGAAATCTGGTCGCTGTCGGCGACAGCGTTCGGGCGTTTCGTCGCCGCCATTCCCTCGCCCCTGTCCATCGGCACCATCCGTCTCGCCGACGGCGGCGAGGTGAAGGGCTTTCTGGTCGAAGCCGAGGCGACAGCAGGCGCGCGCGACATCTCCAGCTACGGCGGCTGGCGCGCCTTCGTGACGCGGTCCCCGGCGCCGGTGTGACCTTATCCCTCCCACTCGCTCTTGCGCAGGGGAGGGTGGCGCCGAAGGCGCCGGGTGGGGGCTCTTAGCCCCAGTCTTCAAGCGCATGCGTTCTGGATCGATGCCGCGTAACCCCACCCCCGCCCTTCGGCACAGCCGATGCTTTGCATCGGCGTTCTCAAGGACGGCGGCCGAAGGCCGCCTATGCCCTCCCCTTTCAGGGGAGGGATGCTTCAGCATACAGCTCGTACTCCGCCCGCACCGTATCCACATGCTCGCGCATGGCATCGGCGGCGGCGCGGGCGTCGCCGCGCAGGATCGCGGTCACGACCCGGTCGTGCTCCTGGTGCGATTTCGCCAGACGTCCCAGATTGCGAAACTGGGCGCGCCGGAACGGCGACAGGCGAAGCCGCGTCGCCAGGGTCTGTTCGGCCAGATAGTCGTTGTGGGCACCCGCATAGATCGCCCCATGAAAGAGTTCGTTGAACTCGTGGTAGCGCTGCGGGTCGCCGGAATGGACGAGGTCGCGCAACTCCCCGTGCCGGGCTTCCAGGTCGTGCCGTTCGGATGCCGTCATACGCTCCGCCGAACGTCCGGCGCACAAGGCCTCGAACTCCGCCATCACCTCGAACATGCCTTCGAGCCGCGCCCGCGAAGGTCGCGCCACCAGGGCGGCGCGATGGGGGCGCGCCTCCACGAGGCCGCTCGCATCGAGAAGCCGGATCGCCTCGCGCACCGGCGTGCGCGAGACCTGGAATTTCTGCGCCAGTTCGGTTTCATCCAGGCGCGTCCCGGGCACGAGCGCGCCGCCCATGATCTCGTCGGCGAGTTGCTGGCGCAGGGTCTCGGCCAAAGTGCGGCGGGGCAGGCCGGCGGGACGGGGCGCGAGCTTTGCGATGGGCTCGGCGTCCGGCTCGCACAGGCCGATAGGATCGTCCATGCTCATGGGGCACCCGGCGGCATGTCGATCATACTCACATGCGCGGCGACGATACGCCATCCTGTCGCGAACCGCACCCAGGTCTGCATCTGTCGGCCGATCCTGCCGGGGCTGGAGTCGCGCCGGAACAGGGTCGAGGCGACGGCAAAGTCGCGCCCATAGGTCGTGATCACGGTGCGGGCCAGCGTGCGGGCGAGGCCTTTGGGCGAACGGGCCTGCCGGAAGGCGGCGATTTCCTCATGGCCATGGAGATTCTCGCCGGCGCCGTAGCGGATGGTGCGCGCATCGACATGGAACAAGGCGTCGAGGGTGGCGACGTCGTTGCAGACAAGCGCCTGCTCGTAGCGCTCGAACGCCGCCGTCACTTCGGCCACCACGTCGGAAATGTCGATGTCCATGCGGGCGCTCATCAAGATCCGTTCGCGCTCGTCATTGCGAGGAGCGAAGCGACGAAGCAATCCAGAGGCCCCGAAGAAAGAGCTGGATTGCTTCGCTTCGCTCGCAATAACGGAGTTTAACCATCGGTCACGATCCGACACTTTCGGCGTGGCGTTCATCCACCGCCCCCAAATTGGGCTTCGGCGCCACCGCGACGCCGGCCTGCTCCAGCGCATAGGCGACGCGTAACGCAAGGTCTTCGCGCCAGGGTGCCGCGATGATCTGCACCCCAATGGGGAGTCGGGAAAGCGGGATCGGTACCGCCACGACGGGCAGGCCGATGAACGAGATCGGTTGCGTGTAGAGGCCGAGATTGGCGCGTACGGGCAGCCGCCTGCCGTCGAGTTCGAAGAACTGCTGGCCGAGCGAAGGCGCCGTGCACGGCGTCGCCGGCGCCAGGATGATGTCGACATCGCGGAAGAGTTCGCGCACGCGGTCGCGATACCAGCGGCGGAACTTGTGCGCCTTGACCACGAGGGCGGACGGCACCATGGCGCCGGCGATCAACCGGTCGCGCACCGCGGGGTCGAAATCGTCGGGCCGGCCGCGCAGGCGGTCGAGATGGAGCGCCGCGCCTTCGGTCGCGGAGATCAGATAGGCTGCTGCGCGTGCACGGGCGGCCTCGGGGAGTTCGATCTCGCGATCGACACCGAGGGCCGTGGCGACGCGCGCCATGGCGGCCTGGGCCTCCGGGAACTGGCCGGTGCGAAAGTAGCCAGTCGCGAGAGCGATGCGCAGGCCGTCGGCGCTGCGGTGAAGTTCGCCACTGACCGGCTCGGCTGGCCGTTCGGTGCATACCGGATCGTCCGTGTCCGGCCCCTGCATGACGTCATAGGCGAGGGCGAGGTCGGAGGCGGTGCGGGCGAACGGACCCAGATGGTCGAGGCTCGCCACGAACGGAAAGCTGCGTGCTCGCGTCAACCGGCCATAGGTCGATTTCAGTCCAAAGATGCCGCACAGGGACGACGGCACCCGGATCGAGCCGTTGGTGTCGGAGCCGAGCGCCAGCGGCACCAGCCGGCCCGCGACGGCGCCGCCCGATCCGCCCGAAGAGCCGCCGGTCATGCGGCTCGTGTCGTGCGGGTTGCGCGACGGACCGTCGTGGATGTTCTCACCCGTGAAGTCGTAGGCGTATTCGCCCATGTTGAGGGTGCCGACCAGCACGGCGCCAGCGGCTTCCAGGCGCTCGATCAGCGGCTGGTCGCGGGTTGCGGCCGGGTGGTCGCGGTTGATCTTCGAACCGGCCCGCGTCGAAAGGCCCTGGACGTCGAACAGGTTCTTGACCCCGAACGGCACGCCGGCGAGGGGCCCGAGTGCGTCGCCGCGGGCACGGGCGGCGTCGATCGCCAGGGCGCGGTGGCGGGCGCGTTCGGCGGTGACGTCCGTGAAGGCGTTGAGGACGGGATTGTGGGATTCGATGCGTAAGAGTGCCGCTTCGACAGTGGCGGCAGCACTGAGATCGCCGCAGCGGACGAGCGCGGCAGTCGTGGCGGCGGAAACTTCGGCGAGATCGTGCGGCATGGTCAGGCCCGGAACACGCAAGCCGGCTCGGCTTCGTCGGAAAGCGGAAACTCCTCGACTGTCTGCGCCATCTTCAGCGTGGTTTCGAGATTGGCCTTGATGGCCGGCAGCCAGGCGGGATCGAGCGGCAAAGCGAGGGCCGCCGCGACCGCGTCGATGAGTTCGTCCAGATCGTCCTTCGGCATGGCGCTTCTCCTAGCCAGTCACAGTGGGGGATGCGGAATCGCGGCCAGGAGGTCGCGGGTATAGTCGGCTTCGGGCGCTTTGAGCACGCGGGAGGTCTCGCCCTGTTCGACGATGCGTCCGGTTCGCATCACGATGACGCGGTTGCATAATAGTCGCACCACGTTGAGGTCATGCGACACGAACAGATAGCTCATGCGCAGCGTATCCTTGAGATCCTGGAGGAGATTGAGCACCACCGCCTGCACCGAGACGTCGAGCGCCGCCGTCGGCTCGTCGAGGATGATCAGGTCGGGCTTGAGTGCGATGGCGCGCGCGATGCCGACGCGGGCCTTCTGGCCACCGGACAGCTGGTGCGGAAAGCGGTCGAGGAGTTCGATCGGCAGGCCGACCTGGCGGGCCAGGTCCTCGCAGCGTGCCCGCACGGCGTCGCGGCCTCCCGCCTCGCCGAGGCGCAGGATCGGATCCGCGATGGCGCGGGCGGCGGTAAAGCGCGGATTGAGGCTGTCGGTCGGATCCTGGAACACCATCTGGATGCGGCTTCGCGCCGGCAGTCTGGCGAAGTTTTTGGCTGGGATCTCGCCGATGTCGCCGCCAGCGAAGCGGATCATGCCGTCGGTCTTGTCGAGGAGCCGCATCACCATCATGGAGGTGGTCGACTTGCCGCAGCCCGATTCGCCCACGAGCCCGACGCTCTCGCCGCGGTCGACCGAGAAGCTGATGCCGTCGACGGCACGAAACACATCCGGCTCCGGCGACGGTCTTTTGGCGAAGAGCTTTTTCAAGCCCGCAGGCGCTCCCTGGCGGGGATACTCTTTCACGAGCTTCTCGACCACGAGGAGGGGCTCCGCTTCTCCCCCCACGCCGTCCTTCTCCCTCTCCCCGCTTGCGGGGAGAGGGTCGGGGTGAGGGGCCTTCTCCACGGTCGCGATTCGCGGCGGCGCCTCCTCACCCGCCGCACTGCGTGCGACGACCTCTCCCCGCAAGCGGGGAGAGGTGGAAGGCGAGTCCTCGGGTAGCAAATCGCGCAGCGTCACGCCGGGACGCGGCGTCGCCCGCATGAGCTTCTTCGTATAGCCATGTGCCGGCGCCTTGAAGATCGCCTTTGAATCGGCCGTCTCGACCACGTGCCCCTTCTCCATCACCACGACGCGGTCGCAATAGGCGGCGGCGAGGCCGAGGTCATGGGTGATCAGGATGGTCGACATGCCGCGCTCGCGCGTCAGTTCGACAACGAGATCCATGACCGCCTTCTGGGTCGTCACGTCGAGCCCGGTGGTCGGCTCGTCGGCGATCAGAAGCTGCGGCCGGCAGGCGAGCGCAAGCGCGATGACGACGCGCTGGCACATGCCGCCGGAAAGTTCGAACGGATAAGCGTGATAGCGCTCGCGTGGCCGCGCGATCCTGACCTGCTCGAGGGCTTCGACCGCCTTTTCGGCGGCGTCGTTGGATGCCGCCTGCACATGCCGCACCAATATGTCCGCGATCTGCCGGCCGACCTTGCGGATCGGATTGAGGGCGGCGCGCGGGTTCTGGAAGATCATCGACATTTCGCGGCCGCGCAGGTCGCGCATGGCCTCTTCGGTCGCGTCATGGACATTGAGACCGGTGAAGCGCACCGAGCCCTCCGCGATGCGGCCGGCGCGATCGAGGATGCGCATCACCGCATAGGAGGTCACCGACTTGCCCGAGCCCGACTCGCCGACGATCGCCAGCGTCTCGCCCTTGGCCAGCGTGAGGTCGATATGCTCCACCGCCCGCACGGTGCCGCGGCGGGTGTGGAACTCGACCGTGAGATCGCGGACGTCGAGGAGGGGGACCTCTGACATGATGATTTTCCTCACGTCCGCCTTTGCGGGTCGACGATGTCGCGCAGGCCGTCGCCCAGGAGATTGAAGCAGAACACCGCCACCATCAGGGCAAGGCCGGGGAAGAACGCGATCCACCATTCGCCCGACACCATGAAAGCGGCGCCCTCCGCCACCATGATGCCCCACTCGGCGGTGGGCGGGCGTACGCCGAGCCCGATGAAGGAGAGGCCGGCGGCGTTGAGGATGGCGTAGCCCATGGTGAGCGACATCTGCACGATCATGATCGGCATGATGTTGGGCAGGATGTGCGCCAAGAGGATGCGGAACTCGCCGTTGCCGGACAACCGAGCCGCCATCACGAAGCCGGCGTCGCGGCGGATATTGGCCTCGGAACGGGCGATACGGGCATAGAGGGGGAAGTTCACGATCGCGGTCGCGATGACGATGTTCTGCACCGTGTTGCCGAGCGCGGCGACGATCCCCATGGCGAGGACGAACAGCGGGAACGCCATGATGGTGTCGGCGAGGCGGCCGACGATCCGATCGGTCCAGCCGCCGAAGAAGCCGGCGGCGACGCCAGCGAGGCCCCCCATGGCGAACACGAGGGCGACGGAGGCGAGCGCGATGACGAAGTCGAGCCGGGTCGCCACGACGACGCGGCTGAAGACGTCGCGGCCGAGCTGGTCGGTGCCGAACCAGTGTGCCGCAGACGGACCTTTCAGAGCCGCCGCCGTGTCGCTCGCGAGCGGATCGTAGGGCACAACATAGGGACCGAACACCGCCGCGAAGACGATGACGACGAACAGCGCGAAGGCGAAGCCCGTGACCGGATTTTCGCCGATCACATAACGGCCGTGCTTGACGACGGCGAGCAGGCCGGAGGTGCGTGCAGCGGGTTCGTCGCGGCGGAACGTCAGGGGAGTCATGCCTCGATCCTCACGCGCGGGTCGATCAGGCCGTAGAGAATGTCGATGACGAGGTTGAGCGCCACGTAGAGCGCCGCCATGGTGAGGACGAAGCCCTGTACGGGCGCAAAATCCGACGCGATCAGGGCTTCGACCGCGTAGGAGCCGATGCCCGGCCATGCGAACACCTTTTCGACCAGCACATTGGCGCCGAGGAGGAACGAGAACACCATGCCGAGCGTGGTGACGACCGGCAGCATGGCATTGCGGAACGCGTAGGTGACGACGACGGTGAAGGGCGTGAGCCCGTTGGCGCGTGCGGTGCGCACGAAGTCGGAGGCGAGTACGGCCAGCATGGAGGCGCGCGTCATGCGCGCGATCGGGGCGAGCGAAAAGATCGCCAGCGTCAGCGCCGGCAGCAGGAGCTGGGCGAGGGCGGCGCGAAACGTCTCCAGGTCGCGGGCGATCAGGCTGTCGAGAAGGTAGAAGCCGGTGATGGCCTCCGGCGCCGAGAAGAACACGTCGAGCCGGCCGAGTGGCGCCGGCGCGAAGCCGAGAAGATAGTAGAAGACATAGACCAGGATCAGGCCGGTGAAGAACACCGGCAGCGACACGCCGGCGGTGGTGAGGACCCGGCAGGCATGGTCAACGAGCGATCCCGGCCGCGTCGCGGCGAGGATTCCGAGCGGCACCGCGATCAGGACGGAGATGATCAGGCCGAGCAAAGTGAGTTCGGCCGAAGCCGGCAGCCGGTTCCTGATCTCGGTCGCGACCGGCTGGCCGGTGGTGAGAGAGGTGCCGAGGTCGCCGCGGGCGAGATCGGCCGCATAGCGCATGAACTGCGTCGGCAGCGGCTGATCGAGGCCGAGCTTGGCGCGCACCTGCGCGATCGCCTCCTGGGTGGCGGCGGGACCTGCGAAGTAAGCCGCCGGATCGCCCGGCAGCGCCCGCGTCAACAGGAAGGTGATGATCACGACCCCGATCAGGCTCGGGATCGCCACCAGGAGACGCTTGAGGATCATCGCGAGCATGACGCACCTCGCCGGTCGGGGGGCCACATGGTTCGAGACGCGTCGCAAGAGCGACGCTCCTCACCATGAGGGGCTAAGACAGGGGCTAGACCTCGTCCTGAGGAGGCCGCGTCAGCGGCCGTCTCGAAGGACGTGGGCACCTCACGCCTTCACCATCGAGCGATAGTCGAGCCGGCGGTGGAACCAGTACTGATAGCCGGAGACGTTCTTCTGCATCGCCACGTTCGAGTACGGCTGGAACAGGGGGATGCGCGGGATGTCGGTGAAAGCGGTGTCGAGGAAGCCTTTGACGTCCTTGTCGTAGGTCGCCGTGTCGCCGGAGGCGGCGGCAGCGCGGGCGCCGTCGATGAAGGCGTCCATCTCTTTCGACTGGTAGCTCATGGTGTTGAAGATCGAGTTGGCGCCGTGATAGCACCAGAAGAAGAAATATTCGGGATAGTCGAGCCAGCCCGAGAACACGTTGGTGTAGAGCGGCAGCGTCTTCTTGTTGAGTTCGGTGCGCCAGGTGGCGCCCGGGATCTTGTTGATGGTGCACTTGATGCCGATCTGGGCGAGCGATTCCTGCACCAGGACGCACAGCGGTTCGTTCACCGTGGCGAAGCCGAGGTCGAACGACAGCGTCGTATCGAAGCCTTCCGGGTGGCCGGCTTCCGCCATCAGGGCCCTGGCCTTGGCGATGTCGGTCGTGAACTTGTGCGCCACCGGCCAGGCGAGCGGCGGCTCCGACGTTGCACCGTAGAGCGGCTTGCCGAGGCCGAATAGCACCGCGTCGACGATCTTCTGGTACGGGATCGCGTAGGCGACAGCCTGCCGGACCTTGATGTTGTCGAAGGGCGGCTTGGTGACGTTCATGCCCAGATACTGGCAACCGTTGGAGAACGGCACCGAGGTGATGTTGAGCTTGCCGGCGTCCTTGAGCTCGACGAAGTCCTTGTTGGGCAATTCATAGGAGATGTCGGCGTCGCCGCGCTCCAGGAGCGCGCGGCGGTTGCCGGCCGACGGCACCATGCGCCAGATCACCCGCTTGATCTTCGGCAGCGGTCCGCCGATCCAATTGTCGTTGCGCTCCATCACGACTTCGGTGCCGGCCGTCCACTTGACCACCCGGTAGGCGCCGGAGCCGGCGGTGTTCTGCTTGGTGTATTCCATCCCCCACGGATCCTTCTCCGTGGCGTTCTTCTTGACGAGCCCGGAGTTGTAGATGGCCGGCACGATGACGGCGAGGTCGGGGATGGTCAGGCGGTCTTTGCGCAGGAAGTCGACCCTGACCGTATTGTCGTCGACGACGACGAACTGCTCGGGCTTTTCCAGCGAGCCCGCCTTCATCTGGAAGGTCGGAAAGCCCCCCACCGTGACGGCGCGGTCGAGCGACCATTTGACGTCCTTGGCGGTCACCGGCGTGCCGTCCTGGAAGGTCGCCTTCTTCTTGAGCTTGAAGGTCGCCGACATGTCACCGACGCTCATGTCGTCGGCCAATTCCATCTTGAACTTGTCGCGGTCGTAATAGGGAACGCCGCCGACGGTCTTCATCCCGTGGCTGATCAGGCGGTCGTAGCAGTTCCACGACACTTCGTAGCCCGGCACGTTGGTGCCGACGCCGTGGATGTCGATGTTGTTGGGTCCGCTTTCGGAGACGATCAACAGGGTTTCCTGGCGGCTTTGGGCCCTGGCGGGCGAGAACACGGCGGGTGCGGCCGGCAGTGCGCTGCCAGCCGCCACCGCGGTCATGGATTTGAGGAAATCGCGGCGCTTCATTCGGGCCTCCGGGCGGGGGACTTGAGGAACCGGCCCGGACGTGTCCGCAAAGCTTGTGCCAAATCACCGCGCGCCCGGCGGGGTAGCCGCAAGATATTGAACGTACGGGTTAAACCTCCTTATTTGAGGGGCAGCCCGAGTTTCCGCAGTTCGCGGCAATCGCCGTGGTTGCATACAATACGTCACAATATGCGACTTAATTAGGCGTATTAGTGAGTGCCTGACGAATAGGCGGCGCCGCCTTGCGGCTCGAAGGTGCGTCCCATCCTGAAACCTGATCCCGGTCGAAGCCTTGGCGTTGGGTTGCGTGGTGTATGGCGCCCGCACGTTCATGCCGTGGCGGGCCGATGAGACTGAATTCGGGTGGTCAGTTCCGCTTCCGTGCCCCGGGCGCGATGCGGCATGAGCTCTTGCGAATGACGCGCCGCTGAACCGGAGCCTTGCGCTAACGCTGGTCGGGGCGGCGTCGGGACAAGGCCCCGGAAGCGATCAGCCGAATGTCGTGTGAGACGTGCTCAGCGCTGCTTGAGCTGTTCACGAACGCGCTCGTGGACCGCCAGGCCTTCCGGCGTTACGGCCTCGCCGAAATCGGACAGCTCGTAGAGCGGCCGGATTTCGATTTCGCTCGGTCCCGGCATCGGGTTGGGGCAGCGCTTCACCCATTCGACCGCCTCGGCCATGTCGCGGACCTCCCACATCCAGAAGCCCGCGACCAGTTCGCGGGTCTCCGCGAAGGGGCCGTCGATCACCGTCCGGCGAGGCCCGTCGAAAGCGATACGCTTGCCCTGGGACGTCGGCTTGAGGCCGTCGCCGGACAGCATGATGCCGGCCTTGACCAGTTCTTCGTTGTATTTGCCCATGGCCTCCAGCAGTTCGCTCGAGGGCATAATGCCGGCTTCCGAATCCTTCGTTGCCTTGACCATCACCATCACGCGCATGCCTTTGTCTCCTTGTGGGTTCCTCAAAAGGGGGCTCCGGGGCCCCTGTCCCTGCGACGAACGAGCCACGGCGGCATCGACACGTCGGCGAAGTTTTTTTTAAAAGCCCGGCCGGGGGCCGGGTCGATAAGCTCGGCCCCACGATCATACCGGACCGCAGCGCCGCGGCGATTTGACGGCAGAGCCGGCGCGGGCCATGGAACAGGCCATGTGGCGCGCGTCAGTCCTCACTTTGTTTCCCGACATGTTCCCCGGACCGCTCGGCCAGAGCCTGGCCGGCAAGGCCCTGGCGGGAGGCGTGTGGGAACTCGCTGTCACCGATATCCGCGACTTCGCCACCGATCGGCACCGCTCCGTGGACGACACCCCGGCGGGCGGCGGCCCCGGCATGGTGATGCGCGCCGACGTCCTGGCCCGCGCCATCGATGCGGTGGCGCCGGCAGGGGAGGAGCGTCCGCGTCTGCTCATGAGCCCGCGTGGAACCCCGCTGACCCAGGCGCGGGTGCGCGAACTGGCGGCCGGGCCGGGCGCGGTGCTGATCTGTGGCCGCTTCGAGGGGGTCGACCAGCGGGTGATCGAGGCGCGCGGCCTGGAGGAGGTCTCGGTCGGCGACTACGTGCTCTCGGGCGGCGAACTGGCCGCCATGGTGCTGCTCGATGCCTGCGTGCGCCTCATTCCCGGCGTCATGGGCAAGGAAGAGTCCGCCGCCGAGGAGAGCTTTTCGTCCGGCCTACTTGAATACCCCCACTACACAAGGCCGCAGGATTTCGAGGGGCTCACCATCCCGGAGGTGCTCACGTCCGGCCACCATGGCCGCATCGGGAAGTGGCGACATACCGAGGCTGAGCGGCTGACCCGCGAGCGCCGGCCGGATCTCTTCGCGGTTTACCAAGGGCGAGCCAAGAAAGACTCTCCAGACGGGTGACAAAGCTTTCGGTTTATCGTATAGGGCGCGCCGACATGCGGCGGGACGCCCACCGACTGACGGCGCAGCCGACGGAGAAATCCCATGAATCTGATCCAGACGCTCGAACAAGAGCAGTTGGCGAAGCTTTCCGCCGGCAAGAACATCCCGGACTTCGGGCCGGGCGACACCCTGACGGTCAACGTCAAGGTGGTCGAGGGCGAGCGTTCCCGCGTCCAGGCCTATGAGGGCGTGTGCATCGGCCGCTCCGGCGCCGGGCTCAACGAGAGCTTCACGGTCCGCAAGATTTCCTACGGCGAGGGTGTCGAGCGCGTGTTCCCGCTCTATTCCCCCATGATCGACTCGATCACGGTGGTACGCCGCGGCAAGGTCCGTCGCGCCAAGCTCTATTACCTGCGTGGGCGCCGCGGCAAGTCGGCCCGTATCGTCGAGCGCCAGGATCGCCCCAACGAGGCGGCTGCGGCTGCGAGCGAATAGTCCTTTCCCCGCGCATGGGGGTGAAAAGGCCGGCTCGCCGGCCTTTTTTAGTTCTCACGGGCGGCACCGAAGGGTCAGCTCCGGAACCAACGTGTCTATGCCGGCGTGCGAATAGGCGGGCCGGCCGAAGCTTGCGCGCGAGTCGTTCGGCGCGGCGATTTCCACGTGACAGACCGGCCTGATGCGGGCAGCGCGCTCCGGGTCGCTGATGTCGAGGCGGCCGCGATTTTCCAGTGCCAGGACTCCGCTGACGAACCAAGCGCAGAGCAGGATGGCGTCCAGTCTCGTGACCATGGGGGGGCGTCCTTGTGGCCGCAGTCCTCCCTGACTGCCCGTCCATGGTGGCGGCCTCGTCTTGCATCTCAATACCGCCAATGCACGCAGAGACCATGGGACGCAGGCTCGGGGCTTGCGAGATCCCCCCGCCTTGCCGCCTTGCCCTTTGCCCGGCATCGTCACGATCCCGACATCTCGTTGTCGCCACAGCTTGGATTTGCTACAGACCGGCCATGTGGTCGCAACGCACCATCACGGATCTGGTTCGGCGCGCCGTCCGCCGGCAGGCGCCGCTCGCCCGCGTCGTGCTCGACGATCATGCGCGGTTGCCCGGCCGGTTCTTCGGACGCCTGACGGCTGCGGTCCTGGCTGGCCTTAGGGGCTGAGGGCCTCCGCCCTCAAAAAGGACGTGCTTGGCGTCGGGCGCCGCCGTTCTGCGAATCCGCTTCTTTTCTTTCCGTTCGTTTTCAACTTCGAGACCGCCGATGAAACCGCGCACCCTGTACGACAAGATCTGGGACGACCACGTGGTCGAGGAACAGCCCGACGGCACGTGCCTGCTGTATATCGATCGCCATCTCGTCCATGAGGTGACGAGCCCGCAGGCCTTCGAGGGACTGCGCCTGACCGGCCGCAAGGTCCACGCGCCGGAAAAGACCTTGTGCGTCGTCGATCACAACGTCCCGACCTCCGACCGCAACCTGCCCAATCCGGACCCGGAAAGCACCCAGCAGATCGCGTATCTGGCCGAAAACGCCAAGTTGTTCGGGCTGGAATACTACAACGAGTTCGACAAGCGGCAGGGCATCGTCCACATCATCGGCCCCGAGCAGGGCTTCACCTTGCCGGGCACGACCATCGTGTGCGGCGACAGCCACACGGCGACCCACGGCGCCTTCGGGGCGCTCGCCTACGGCATCGGCACCTCCGAGGTGGAGCATGTGCTCGCCACCCAGACGCTGATCCAGTCGAAGTCGAAGAATTTTCTCGTCCAGGTCGACGGCAAGCTGCCCGACAACGTCACCCCCAAGGACGTCATCCTGGCCATCATCGGCGAGATCGGCACCGCCGGCGGCACCGGCTATGCCATCGAGTATGGCGGCGAGGTCTTTCGCTCCATGTCGATGGAAGGCCGCATGACGGTGTGCAACATGTCCATCGAGGGCGGCGCCCGCGCCGGCATGGTGGCGCCCGACGCCACCACCTTCGCCTACATCAAGGATCGCCCGAAGGCCCCCAAGGGCGCTGCCTGGGAACAGGCGCTGCGTTACTGGGAGACGCTTTCCAGTGACGACGGCGCCCATTTCGACCGCGTCCTCAAGCTCGACGGCGCCAAGCTGCCGCCGCTGGTCACCTGGGGGACGAGCCCCGAGCAGGTGATCTCGGTCAATGGCCGCGTGCCGCGCCTCGAGGATATCGCCGACGACAATAAGCGCCGCGCCGCCGAGCGCTCGCTCGCCTATATGGGATTGTCGGGCGGCGAGAAGGTCACCGACATCAAGCTCGACCGCGTCTTCATCGGCTCGTGCACCAATGGCCGCATCGAGGACCTGCGCGAAGTCGCCCGCGTGGTCGACGGCAAGACCGTCAATGCCGCCGTCAACGCCATGATCGTGCCCGGCTCCGGCCTCGTGAAGGAGCAGGCGGAGGCCGAAGGTCTCGACAAGGTCTTCAAGGCGGCCGGCTTCGACTGGCGCGAGCCGGGCTGCTCCATGTGCCTTGCCATGAATCCGGACAAGCTCAGCCCCGGCGAGCGCTGCGCCTCCACCTCGAACCGCAACTTCGAGGGCCGCCAGGGCTACAAGGGCCGCACCCACTTGGTCTCCCCCGCCATGGCGGCGGCGGCGGCCATCGCGGGCCACTTCGTCGACGTGCGCGAGTGGCGGTGAGACGGCATATTCCACCCAAGCCGTAGCCCGGGTGAGCGTCAGCGAAACCCGGGAGCGGCGTCGCGGATCGGATCAACGACGTCCCCGGATTTCGCTTCGCTCATCCGGGCTACGTCTCGCCATCTACCGGCACCGGCTCATGACGTGCTGGTAGACGATGCGGCCGTCTTTCCTCGTCTTCACCCAGCGCGCCGGCACGCGGCCGCCGGCGCAATGCTTTCTCGGCAGGACCACGCTCGGTTCGGGGGCGAGCGGCGGCACATACCAGACATTGCTGGGGCCGGAGAAGCCGCCGGGTGGAAATGCCCAGCCCGGATAGCCCCAGCCATAATAGCCCCAGCCCGGATGGTAGGGATGCCAGCCGCGGCGCCAGTGGCGCGCGTCGGCGCTGCCGGCGATCGCGATCGCGAAAAGCGCGACCAGGACAGCGAGGGCGAGGTGGCGTTTCAAATTCACGGCTCGCCTAACGATAGGCCCACCAGCACCGGGAGGCCGGCACCACGGTCGGGCCGGTGGCGCGTTGTTCGACCTCGTACCAATCCTCGCACTGGCGCACGAGGCGCTGGGTCGGCGTCACGCGGATGCGCGGGCGCTCGACCTCGGTGCGCCGTTCGCGGGTGGATTGCGCCTGCGCCGGCACGGCCACCGACAGCGCCATCAGTCCGGCCATCAAGACGACAGTGAACGTCCGCATCTTTCCCTCGCCAGTTGGCCCTGTATGGTATCGGCCCGCGCCGCCAACCACAACACGTCCATGTCCGTGAAACCCACAGATCCGCACCCAGATTCCCCTGCCGATCCGGTGGCCGACCCCTTGGCCGACCCCCTGGCCTGGCGCCCGTTGCGGGCGCCGTCGCTGGCGGAGTTCGAGGTCATCGCCGAGGAGGTGTTCCGCCGGTTGCCGGGCCGGTTCCGCTCGCTGTGCGAGGGGCTCGTCATCCGGGTCGATGACTTCGCCACCGACGAGGTCCTGGACGACATGGAGATCGAGAGCGAGTTCGACCTCATGGGCCTGTTCCAGGGTGTCGGCTTGCCGTTCCGCTCCGAGCAGGTGTCTGGCCAGATGCCCAACATGATCTGGCTCTATCGCCGCCCCATCCTGGACTACTGGGCCGAGCACGAGGAGACGCTCGGTGCCGTCATCGCCCATGTGCTGGTGCACGAGATCGGCCACCATTTCGGCCTCTCCGACGCCGACATGGAGGCGATCGAAGCGGCGGCTGACACGCAGGATTGATTCGACCCCTGCGCCGGCGCCGCCATGATCGGGCAGACCGCACAACCCCCGTGCGTACCCCCGTGGAGGCATCCATGCGCCGCCTCGTCTTCGCCCTCGCCGTCGTGGTGACGGCGGGCCTTCTCACCGTCCTTTCGGCCTTTGCCCATCATGGCTGGGGCTCCTACGACGCCGACAAGCCCATGACCGTCGAGGCGGTGATCGAGGAAATCTCCCTCGGCAATCCGCACGGCCACATGATGGTGACGGCCGGTGGCCGCCAGTGGGAGATCACCCTGGCGCCGCTGTCGCGCATGACCGCGCGCGGCGCCACCGCCGCCGTCGTCGCCAAGGGCAAGACCGTCAAGGCCCACGGCTACCCCAAGCGCGACGGCACGCCGGAGATGCGCGCCGAGTGGATCGAAGTCGACAGCAAGCGCTTCGAATTGCGCTAGCGCCGTGGAGGACATCCTCGCGGCCGTGCAGCAGTCGGGCTACGGGGCCCTCGTGCGCCAATCGGTCTTCCTCTATCCGCTCGCCAACGTCTTCCATGTGCTGGCGGTGCTGGTCTTCTTCGCCAGCGTGGCGGTGATGGACATGCGCCTCCTGGGCGTCCTCAAGGGCATGCCGGTCGAGGCGGTGATCGCGCGCCTGCGCCCGCTCGCCATCGGCGCCCTGGTGATCGTCGTCGTCACCGGCATCACCCTGTTCGTCCCCGAGGCGGTGGCGATTGCCCGCAATCCGGCATTCCAGGTGAAGCTTGTGGCCATCGGGCTCGGCCTTGCCAATGTTCTGGTCAATACGCGGACGCTGCGGCAGGCCGGCGAGGGAGCGGCGCTGGTACGCGCTACGGCCGGCGCGTCGCTCGTCCTCTGGCTCGTGGTCGCGGCGTGCGGGCGCCTGATCGCCTATCTGTGAGGGCGACCGCGATGGCACCCCTTGCCGGGCCATGCCGGGCCGCTTAATACAGCCCGGTCAACCGCTTGAAGTCGAGGCCCGAGACCCATGGACAAGTTCACCGTGCTGGAAGGCGTTGCGGCGCCGCTGAAGGTCATCAATGTCGACACCGACATGATCATCCCCAAGCAGTACCTCAAGACCATCAAGCGCACCGGTCTCGGCAAGGGCCTGTTCTCGGAACATCGCTACCGGGACGACGGCAGCGAGAACCCGGACTTCGTCCTCAACAAGCCCGCCTATCGCAACGCCTCGATCCTGGTCGCGGCCGACAATTTCGGCTGCGGGTCCTCGCGCGAGCACGCCCCGTGGGCGCTGCTCGACTACGGCATCCGTTGCATCATCTCGACGTCGTTCGGCGACATTTTTTACAACAACTGCTTCAAGAACGGCGTCCTGCCCATCAAGGTCTCGCCCGAAGATCTCGACAAGCTGTTCGACGATGCCGATCGCGGCGCCAATGCGCGGCTGACCATCGATCTCGCCGCCCAGGAGATCCGCGGTCCCGACGGCGGCATGATCAAGTTCGACATCGACCCGCATCGCAAGCGCTGCCTGCTCGAAGGCCTCGACGACATCGGCCTGACCATGGAGAAGCAGGGCAAGATCGCGAGCTACGAGAGCAAGGTCCGGGAATCCCGCCCCTGGGCGTGAGGCATGTCGATGTCTTCGTAGCCCGGGTTGTGCGAGGCGAAACCCGGGTTCGAACTGTCCGCGACTGCAGGAGTTTGTGGCGATACCCGCCCTGGGTTTCGCTGCGCTCAACCCAGGCTACGATCCGTATCGGCTACACCGCGAAGTCGAGCACCTGGTCGTAGGCGCGCGCCTGCGCGGCCATGCGCACCGGCGCGTTGCCGGCGCCGAAGCCCTTGTAGCCGTCGCGCTGCACGGCCTCGAAGAACAGGCCGTTGATGTCGCGGGTATAGATCTGGAAATAGCGACCCGAGGCGTCCTCGTCATAGAGGATGTTGCGCCCGCGCATGCGCGCGACGAGCTCCGGCTCGATATCGAAACGCAACAGCAGGTCGTCGTAATAGTTGTCCGAGATCGCCAGCGCGACCGCGGGGTCGAGCCGGTCCGCGTAGGCGAAGACGTCGGGACACTCGAAGCCGAAATGCTGGAAACCGGCGCCGGCGGCCTGATTCAGGAACCGCTGGGTGGTGGAATTGGGCGACAGGGAGGAATTGAGCGACATCCAGACGCGGCCGTTGGGCGTGTGCATGTTGCGGTTGCGCACCGTGCCGTGCGGATCGATGAGGTCGATCTGCTCGGCGCAGTCGAAGCCGAACAAGGCCCGATAGTAGAGGACGCTGGACAGGAACTCCTGCAGCGGAACCGCCTGCGACAGGTGGTCGATGCGCGCGAGGCCCCTCGGTGCGGGTGCGGTCGCGACCGGATGGAAATCCTTGGCATAGTAGTCGTCCCGGGCGACGGACGCGTCGAGCAGATACAGGAAGCTGCCGCCGATGCCGCGGATCGCCGGGATGCGCGGGCCGATCGGGCCGCCGTGATAGTGCACTTCGCCGCCCCGATGGGCGACGACGCGCTCCAGCAGCGCCGGCAGGTTGCGCACCGAGAAGGCGAGCGCGAACACCGACAGGCCGTGCAGCAGGCCATAGGAGGCGGCGACGCAGTTCTTCTGCTCGTTGACCACGATGTCGACGCCGCCCTGGCGGTAGAGCGCGACATTCATGGTGTTGTGGCTGTGGGTATGCACGAAGCCCAGCGCGGTCAGCATGGCTTTCAGACGCGCCGCGTCGGCGCCGCTGCAGGCGATCTCCACGAAGGCGATGTCGTCGATGCCGGGCCCGTCGGGAGTGTGACAGGCGGCTTCCTCCAACAGGCGGATGGAGCGGATGCCGTCGTCGGCGACCGTGTTGGGCGGCATGGCGCGCACCTGGTCGTTGAAGATTTCCAACGACAGCGGTGCCGTATAGCCGATCTTCTTGAGCTGGGCATAGAGCGCCCCGACCGGCTGTTCGCCCTGGCCCGGGAAGACGCGGAAATGCCGCGTCAGGAGGCGCGCATCCATGTTCATGCGCGGCGCGTCCGCCATGTGGACCATAAACAGCCGCTCCGCCGGCACCTCGGACAGGGCGGCAAAACTCTCGCGCATCACCAGCGTGTGCACGGCGCCGACGATCAGGCCGAGATTCTCGCGGTCGGCCCGCTTCACGATCCGCCAGGCCTGCGTGTAGGTGCGCACCACCTGACTGGTCGACAGGGCCTCGTAGCCGATGCGCAGGCCGCGGCCTTTCGCCTCGTCGGCGAGCCAGGCGAGGTCTTCGGCGGCGCACGCCTCGTCGTCGAGCGTGTCGGCGCGGGTATTGGCGCACACGACCAGGAGCGGCGCCCCGATCTCGCCGGCGAGATCGAGAAAGCGCAGGGCCCGGCGCCGCGACCAGTCGCGGTCCTTGGCGGGCCGCGCCTCGAAATCGCGCAGGGATTGCAGGCTCAATATGTCGATGCGGGCCGATCGGGCGAGGCGGGCCACGTCGGCGGGCTTGCCGTCGAAATCGACGAGATCCTCACGGAACACCTCGATGCCGTCGAACCCGGCCTTGGCGGCCGCCTCGATCTTCTTTTCCAGCGGTCCCGAAAACGACAGCGAGGAAATCCCGCGCTTCATGAGTTCCACCTTGCAACGTCGTCGTTTCAACATGATAGACGCCCCCTGCCGGCCCCACAACAGGCCTGCCGACGGGTTCACGGGGCGGCAGCGGCGACGTCCCAGACGCGGTGCTTCACCGCGAGTTCCATCTCGTCGCGGATGAGGCGGATCGCCTCCTTGGTGAACATGGATTCGGGGATATCGGCGCTGACCGACACAAAGGCCTGGAACCGCGGACGTTCCGTGAGGGGCAGGCGTACGATCCCGGGCAGTTGCGGCGTCGCCACCGAGAACTCGTCGATGACGGCGACTCCCACATTGAGGGCGACCAGTCCGAGCGCCGTCTGGGCGAAGCGCACCCGGACCGAGAGGTCGTAGGGAAGTTGGTTGTCATTGAAGGCGTCGGCGATGATGCGGCCGTAGGGGTCCTCGGACTTGGTGCCGATGAGCGGATAGCGGGCGATGTCGGCGAGCGACAATTCGCGCCGGGACGCCAGGGGATGCCCGGTGGGCACGATGGCGATGAGTTCGCCCTCGATGAGCGGGATCGAGCGGATGCCCGGATGATCGATCCGATAGCTGATGGCGACCAGTTCGCCGCGGCGCAGCAGGAGATAGTCGATCGCCTCCTCGATTTTGAGCACGTCGATGTTTATCGCGAGATCGGGATAGCGCTTGCGGATGCGGGCGATCACCCGCGGCATCACGAACTGGCCGATGGAGGGAACCGAGGCGAGCGAAATGACCGATGAAGTGCCGCGCTTGAGGGAATTGACGAAGCCGCGCAGGTTGTCGAGGTCGAGATGGATGCGGTTGATCTGGTCGAAAATGACCTTGGCTTCCGGCGTCTGGACGAAGCGGCCGCCGCGACGCTCGAACAGGTGCACGCCCAGCATGCTCTCGGCGTGCTTGATGACGCGGCTGACACCCGGCGCCGACACGTTGAGGAGCTTGGCCGCCCCGTTGACCGTGCCGGCGATCATGATGGCGCGGATCACCTCGATCTGGCGCAGCGTAATCATATCTTGGCTCTACCGGAGTAGGTTGCTCCGCCTCAGGTCAGAGCAGGGTTGCCACAGGCGCAGTTCGGGGGGGCCTGTAATTAACACGATGTGCATGCCGCCGCAAATCTTCGTACTTGATGTTATTTCGCCCCCCTCCTAGCTTTCCCGCGCATCATTGGGAAGCGTGCATCCGCCCATCCGAAACAGGGCCTCAGGAGGCGCCGGTGCAGCAGCCGGTGCCGGGGTCGCCGTCGAGGACGAGACGCCGCGTGATGATGGCCTGCCGAGCGATGACCTGCCGAGCGATCATTTGCAGAACGAGAATGGGGCCGGAATTCACCGACCGGACGTCGCTCGAGGCGCAGAAAGGACAATCAATATGAACGAGCTCCCGACCAGGATCACGATCGAGGACGAGACGCTGCGGGACGGCCTGCAGAGTGAGAAGACGATCCTCTCCGTCGACGAGAAGATCGAATTCGTCAAGGGGATGGAGGCCAGTGGGGTTCGCCGCATCCAGGTCGGTTCATTCGTGCATCCCAAATGGGTGCCGCAGATGGCCAATACCGACGAGGTGTTCAAGAACCTGCCGCGCAACCCCGATGTGCTCTACACCGCCCTGGTGCTGAACGAGAAGGGATTGGAGCGGGCGATCGCCTGCAATGTCGGCCATCTGAGCATCTCGGTGTCGGCTTCCGAGTCGCACAGCAAGAAGAACATGAACAAGTCGATCGCGGACGCCAAGCGTGACATCGAGGGCATGATCAAGGCGGCGCGTGCCGCCGGCATCAAGGTGCGCGCCGGCATCCAGTCGGCCTTTGGCTGCGCCTACGAAGGCGCCATCTCCCAGGACGTCGTTTGCGAGATCGCGCAGCTCTACGACGGCCTCGGCGTCGACGAGATCAATCTGGCCGACAGCGCCGGCATGGGCAATCCCAAATCCATCTACGACCTGGTGATGCGCGTGCGCAAAACCATCTCGAAGGGGCCGACGATCTCGCTGCATCTGCACGACACCCGCGGGCTGGGTCTCGCCAACATGGTGGCGGGGCTCGAGGCCGGCGTCACCGTCTACGACGCCTGCGTGGGTGGTCTCGGCGGCTGCCCGTTCATTCCGGGCGCGGCCGGCAACATCGCCACCGAGGACGCCGTCCATGCCGCGCAGGAGATGGGCGTCGAGACCGGGATCGACTGGAATGGTCTCGCGGGTCTGGCGCTGAAGATGGAGGAGAAGCTGGGGCGGAGGCTGCCGAGCGTGATGGCGCATCTGCCGGCGGCGAGCTGCGGCAAGTGAGTTCGGGTTTTCCGGCGGGCGCGAACGCCCGTCGGGTCGTCATGGAAAGGCTCGGCCGTCGAACGAACGACGGTCGGTCGCATACCTAGGAGATCGATATGAGCAGACAGAATGACATGGCGGAACGCTATGCCGAGTTGAAGCTGACCAAGGACCAGATCGACGAAATCGAAGAGTGTTTCGTCAAGGCCGACAAGGCGCAGCGGGAATTCGAGAAGTGGAGCCAGGAGAAGATCGACCGTACGATCCAGTCGATCGCGCAGATCGTCGCCAACTCCAAGACGTTCCATGAGCTGGTCGAGCTCGGCATTTCCGAGAGCGATTTCGGCGATCCCGTCAGCCGTGAGGCCAAGCGCTTCAAGATCCGCGGCATCCTGCGCGATTGTCTGCGGCAGAAGTCCGTCGGCATCGTCGAGGAGATCCCCGAGAAGCGGATCGTCAAATACGCCAAGCCGGTCGGCGTCATCGGCTGCATCATCCCGGCGACCAATCCCGACCTCACTCCGGCCGGCAACGCCATCTATGCGGTCAAGGCTCGCAACGCCATCATCTTCTCTCCGCATCCGCGTACGCTGAAGACGAGCCGCAAGACCATCGAGCTGATGCGCGAAGGCCTGCGCCGCGTCGGCGCCCCCGAGGACCTGATCCAGATCCTGGGCTACAAGGGCAAGATCAACAAGGGCTTCTCTGAAGCCCTGATGACCAAGGTCGACCTGATCATCGCCACCGGTGGCCAGGGCGTGGTGCGCCGCGCTTACATGTCCGGCACGCCGGCCTATGCGGTGGGCGCCGGCAATGCGACGATGATCTGGGACGAAACCGCGATCCAGGACATCAAGAAGGCCGCCTTCAATACGATGCGTTCGAAGACGTCCGACTTCGGTTCGGGCTGTTCGGCGGACGGCAACATCGTCATCCACGAAAGCATCTGGGATGCAGCCATCAAGGCGCTGATCGAGTCGGGCGGTTACATGATGTCGGCGTCCGAACAGGAAGCCATGCGCAAGGTCATGTGGGACGACGAGTGCCATCGTCATTCGAACACGGTGGCGTTGTCGGCTCAGGCGATGGCCAAGGCGGCCGGCTTCGAAATCCCGGCGGACCGCAAGTTCCTCATCGCGTCGCACGACACCGGTATTTACAACACCTCTCTCAAGGGTGTCTGGAGCCGCGAGAAGCTCTCCACCGTGCTGGCGGTTCACAAGTACAAGGGCGACTTCCAGAACGCCATCGACGCCACGATGGCCATCCACGAGGTCGGCGGCATCGGCCACTCGATCGGCATCTTCTCGTTCGACGAGGACCACATCCATCGCCTCGCCATGGTGGCCCGCGTCGGCCGCATCATGGTTCGCCAGCCGCAGTCGAAGGCAAATTCCGGCAGCATGAACAACGGCATGCCGATGACCTCTTCGATCGGCTGCGGCCCCTGGGCCGGCAATGCGACCGCCGAGAACATCCATCTCAAGCACTACATGAACCTGACCTGGGTCTCCAAAGAGTTCGACAAGCCCGACAGCCCGTCCGACGCGGAACTGTTCGGCGAGTTCTACGATCCGGAGCTGGAGAAGGTTCAGTACTCGCCGTACTGATCGGCCGGCAGTTCGGCCGAGCGAGCCGGAGCTCGTTCGGCCGAATCTACGCAACCGAGGCGCTGTGAAGCATGTCGACGAGCCCGATCCGCTCTCGTTCGTCACCCGCGGGCTTGGCCCGCGGGTCCATCTTTTTCGCGTGATGCATCAAGCGCCGGGCCGGGGCCCGACGATGAAGCTTCGGCGAGATCCGTTCTGAAAATACCCGCGGCCGGAGGAGAGGCCAATGAACGTCATGAGCACCAAGAAAGACCTCGTCGCGCACCAGCTGGTCCGTTATCTCGAACACCGCGGCGTCGAACACGTGTTCGGCCTGTGCGGCCACACCAACATCGCCGTCCTCGCCGCGATGGCGAACAGCAAGCTCAACTTCGTGGTGGTTCGCCACGAGCAGATCGCCGCCCACGCGGCCGACGGCTATGCGCGCGCCACCGGCAAGGCGTCGGTGCTGCTGTTGCATCTCTCCCCGGGACTGACCAACGGGGCGACCGGCGTCGCCAACGCGGCGCTCGACTGCATCCCCATGGTGGTGATCGCTGGCGACGTGCCGACGCACTATTTTGGCAAGCATCCGCACCAGGAGGTCAATCTCCACGCCGACGCCAGCCAATACGAGATCTACCGGCCGTTCGTGAAGCGCGCCTTCAGGGTCGACAGCCCGGACCTGTTCCCCGAGATTCTCGAAAAGGCGTTCCTGCTCGCCGAGAGCGGCCAGCCTGGCCCGGTGCTGGTCGACGTTCCGATGGACATCTTCTCCAAGGAAGTCGACATCGACCGCTTCGAGCGCCTCAAGCGCAACACCAAGACGTTGGTCAAGCCGACCCTCGACCGCGCCACGGCGGAGCAGATCGTCCGCAATCTCGGCGAGGCGAAGAACCCGGTTCTTTATGTGGGCGGCGGCGTCATCCTCGCCCAGGCGACCACGGAGCTGAAAGCCTTCGTGGACCACATGGCGATCCCGGTCGCCCACACGCTGATGGGCAAAGGGGCAATGCCCGATGACCATCCGCTGGTGCTCGGCATGACGGGCTTCTGGGGTACCAAGTTCATCAACGACAAAACGCTTCACGCCGACTGGGTGCTGGGACTGGGCACGCGGTTCAAGGAGGCCGATTGCTCGTCGTGGGAGGACGCCTACACGTTCGCCTTCCCGCCCACGAAGCTCATGCACATCGACATCGAGGCGAGCGAGATCGGCCGCAACTATCCGACCGAGATCGGCGCCGTCGCCGACGTCAA
Source organism: Astrobacterium formosum (assembly GCA_030848545.1). Classification (GTDB taxonomy): domain Bacteria; phylum Pseudomonadota; class Alphaproteobacteria; order Rhizobiales; family Xanthobacteraceae; genus Astrobacterium; species Astrobacterium formosum. The sequence continues at coordinate 111,455 of JAVDCA010000002.1, read as the reverse complement.
GTCGGCCCTCCAGGTGCTGCTCGAAGTCGCCCGCGAAATCTATCCGAAGGCGCGCCGGAACGCGGCGCTGGAGAAGGAAATCGCCGAGTACCGCTCGGGCTTCAAGGCGTCCAACCAGAAGATGGCGACCTCGGACGCCTTCCCGATGATGCCGGAACGCATCCTCGCCGACCTGCGTGCCGTCATGCCGCGCGATGCCCTCATCACCACCGATGTCGGCTGGAACAAGAACGGCGTCGGCCAGCAGTTCCCGATCCTGACGCCCGGTAGCTTCATCACCCCCGGCGGCTTCGCCACCATGGGATTCGGCCCGCCGGCGGCGATCGGCGCCAAGCTCGCCTGCCCGGACCGGGTCGTCATCTCGCTCGTGGGTGACGGCGGCTTCGGCCAGAACCCGGCCGTGCTGGCGACGGCGGCTGAAATGGGCATCCCGGTCGTCTGGGTGATCATGAACAACAACGCCTTCGGCACCATTGCGGGGTTGCAGAAGGCCCATTACGGCCTCACTTACGGTACCGTTTTCCCGGCCGATGGCGACGAGTATCGGCCCGATTACGCCGCCATTGCCAGGGCTTACGGAGTCGACGGCGTGCGCGTCCACTCGGCCGCCGAATTCAAGCCGGCGCTCGACAAGGCGATCAAGTCGGGCAAGCCGTTCGTGCTCGACGTGCCGATGAAGAACAATCCGACGCCCACCGCCGGACATTGGAACATCCTCGACATCTATTCGCCCGGCAAGAAGGTCGGCCACGTCGCGACCGATTGACGGTCCGCTTCCAAGTCGAAGCACGGACGATGTCCGTTTGCAGCCGGCCGCCACGACCCGTGGCGGCCGGCTGATTAACATCAGGTTTGTGTTGCCGGTTGTCTTGATAATTGCGGTTATTCGGGCCACGCCGCACAATTTTGCTCACGATCGGCTCAATCGCAAAGGCATCTCGGTGTTGGCGGGAGAATCAGGGTTCGAACCTGCCTCATCGCGACCGATGACCGCGCTGCGAGCTTCTTGCGTGCGCGCCGCCGACAGCCCGCCTCAATCACCGTTGCTGAGCGGTGGAGACGTGTGTCGTCGCATCACGCCAAACAAATCAGCGAACAGGCATGGCCATGGCTAGAAAATTCTCCCTCGCGCATTTGACGGTGATTCAGTGCCCGCCGCCCGAGTTGATCCGCATCGCCAGGAAGGTCGGCTACGATTACGTCAGCGTGCGCGTCATTCCGCTGGGCGAGCCGGTGTATGACCTCGGCGGCGACCCGGCGCAGCTCAAGGCCGCCAAGGCGGCGCTGGCCGAGACCGGCATGACGGTGCTCGATGTCGAGCTCGCCCGCATCCTTCCCGACATCGACGTCAAGAGCTACGAGAAGGCTTTCGCGGCGGCGGCCGAGCTCGGCGCCAAGCAGGTGATTTCGAGCCTGTGGGTGCCCGACAAATCCTATGCGGCCGACAAGCTCGGCGAACTGTGCGATCTCGCCAAGCAATACGGTCTGACCATCAATCTTGAATTTCTGCCGTTCGTGCAGATCAAGCGCTTCAGCGATTTCCTCGACGTCCATCGCGGCGCCGGCCGATCCAATTGTGGAATCTTGGTCGACACGCTTTACAGCACCGCCTACGAACTGTCCGAACTCGACCGCTTGCCGCGCAACCTGTTCAACTTCATCCATCTCGCCGACGGACCCAATCCGCTGCCGACACTCGGGACGCCGGAAATGTTCACGGTCGTGCGCGAAGGGCGTCTGTACGCCGGCGACGGTCAGATCGACATCGCCGCAGTTTTGCGCCGCCTGCCGGCCGTGCCGATCTCGATCGAACTGCCGAACTCGGCGATGGTCAAGCAACTCGGCCTCGAAGGCCACGCCCGGCGTTGCCTGGAGAAGGCCAAGCGCTATGTGGCCGAACACGTCGACTGCGACAGCAAGGCCGCCGTTGCCTAGACGGCAATCGGATCACGTGAGCATCCGTCCCGGCCGTAACGATGCCGACCGCCGCGTCCGTATCGAGAAGTGGCCGACGCGTCCACGAAATCGCTCGTGGCCGCACGAGGATCAGAGGTTGAAATGCACTCCATAACGTCCATCCGCGCCACGACGATTCTGACCGGGACGATCGGTGATCCGGTCGCCCATATCCAGGCGCCGGAATCCATGGGCCAGTGGTTCGCCCAGCACGGCATCGACGCCGTCTGGCTGGCGTTCCACGTCCATCCGCAAAACTTGCCGGCGTTCATGGCCGGCGTGCGCTCGCTTGAGAATATGGCCGGGCTGACCGTCACCATGCCGCACAAGCGCGCGGTGGTGGATCTCGTCGACGAGACCAGCGATCTCGTGCGCCGCACCGGCGTCGCCAACATGATCCGCCGCGAGCCGGACGGCCGGCTCGTCGCCGATAATGCCGATGGTGCCGGGTTCGTCGCCGGGCTTCGAGGCAGCGGCGTCGCCATCGCGGGTCGTTCGATCTGGCTCGTCGGCGCGGGCGGCGCCGGCACGGCGATCGCATGGTCGGTGGCGCAGGAAATGCCGGCGCGCGTCGCCGTCACTGACGCCGATCCCGCCGCCGCCGAGCGACTTATCGATGGGCTCATTCCGGCGTTTCCCGCCGTCAGGTTCAGCACGCGTCGGCCGGCGCCCGGAGAGGTCGACATCGCCGTCAATGCGACGCCGTCGGGGCTGCATGCGGGCGATCCGCTGTCGTTCGATCCGACCGCCCTGCGCCTCGACGCCTGCGTGGTCGATATCATCATGAAACCGCCGGTGACCGAGCTTCTGCAGGTTGCCGCGGCGCGCGGGATGAAGACCGTGCCGGGCCAGCGCATGCTGGACGGTCAGTTGCAGATCTATGCCGACTACCTCGGGTTGACGTCGGAGCCGGCCGGCGGCAAGCCGAACCGCGCCGAACCGGCGCTACGGCCCACGGGTACGTAGGTCGGCGCCGCCGCGCGCGCTTGCGTTCAGGGGGGCGGTGACGATGAATTCGGGGTCGCCCAGCGGACCAATGCGACTCCGCTCAGCGCGACCGCGCCGGCGCCCAATACCACGCCGGCGCCCGGCGTCTCGCCGAACACCACGATGCCGCTGATCGCCGACCAGACGAACTGGGTATAGACCATCGGCGATACCACCGCGGTCGGTGCCCGCCGGAAGGCTTCCACCATCAGGAGTTGGCCGATGGTGACGCAGATTCCGCCGGCGAAGAGCAGTGCCCAGGCGGAGAGCGGTAGCGGCCGGTAGGTCCACGGCAGGCAGCAGGCTGCGATCGCGAAGGCGAAGGCCGCCGACCACATGGTGGCGGCCAACGGGTCTTCAGCGCGGCCGATGCGCGTGAGCACGTGCAGCGAGGCGTTGGAGGCGGCGAGGGCCAGGGGAAAGAGCAGGACGGGGCTGAAGTCCGGCGCGCCCGGATCGAGCGCCAAGACAACACCGGCGAAGCCCGCCAGAATGCACACCGCCTGGCGCCAGTTCAGCCGCTCGCCGAGGATTGCGACGGCGACCAGCGTCGCGATCAGCGGCGCCGAGAAGCCGATCGCATAGGTCTGGGTGATCGGCAGGTAGCGCAGCGATATGGTGACCAGCGCCGAACCGGCGATCATGGCGAGGCCGCGTCCGAGCTGCACCGCCGGCAGTTGCAGGCGCAGAATGCGCCGGCCCAGCCACGGAGTCAGTGCCAGCATCAAGACCATCTGCATGCCCAGGCGCACCGTTACGAGCATGGGCACGCCATGCTCGACCACCAGGGCCTTGAGAATCGAATCGACGACGGTGAAGCAGATGGTCGTGCCGCACATGAGCAGCGCGGCGACCACGGCCTGTTGCCTCGGGGTGCTCACGCCGCACCCCGACATTGCGTGTCGTGACTCATCGCCTTCGCTATCGATCTGCGGGCTTCACCACCGCCTTCTGGGCTCGGCGCCGTTCGGAGAAGCGCTGCCATTGCGGCGTCTGCGACACCAGGAGGGCGAGGGTCGCGATGGTCAGCACCAGCGTGATGGGGTTGGAGACGAGATCGAGCGCGAGGCCGGACGGACTGCCCTGTACCGACAGGATCGCGCGGCGGAAGTTCATGTCGATGATCGGACCGAGGATGCAGCCGAGGATCACCGGGCCGATCTGGAATCCGTAGCGCTTGAGGAAGTATCCGCAGACGCCCAGTCCCAGCATCCAATAGACGTCGTTCATGCTGTTCTGGATCGAATAGGTGCCGACCACCGACAGGATGATGATGATGGGCATGAGCAGGGCCGGTGGCATCTCCACCATCTTGGCGAAGGCGCGGATGCCGGTCAGCCCGAACACCAGCATGAAGATCGCGGCGAGCAGGAGGTTGCCGACCGTGAACCAGAACAGGTGCGGGGTCTCGATCATCAGCATCGGGCCGGGCTTGAGGCCGTGAATGTAGAGGGCTCCGATCAGGACGGCGGTGACGGCGTCGCCCGGGATGCCCAGCGTGAGCATCGGGATATAGGCGCCGCCAACGGCGGCGTTGCAGGCGGACTCCGGGGCGATGACGCCCTCGACGGCGCCTTCGCCGAACGGCCGGCTGGGATTCTTCACCGACTTGACCGCATGCCCGTAAGCCATCAGGGCCGCGATGTCGCCGCCGGTGCCCGGCAGCGCGCCGATGACGACGCCGATGATGCCGCAGCGCGCGGCGAGCGGCAGGTGCTTGATGATGACGTCCCAGGACGGCATGATCTTGTCGACGTTCTGCTTGATGACCTTCTTGTTGAGGTCGAGCAGCTGCACCATGGCTTCGGAGACGCCGAAGAAGCCGATCATGGCGGCGACGAAGTGGATGCCGCCCATCATGTTGGTGGAGCCGAAGGTCAGCCGCGGCTGGGCGGTGACGGGATCGAGCCCGACCGAGCCGATCATGATCCCGAAGGCGCCGGCGAGCACGCCCTTGGCGAGCGATTCCCCCGACAACGCGCCGATCAACAGGATGCCGAGCAGCGCCAGCAGGAGGTAGTCGCGGGGCGCGAACAGGAGCGAGAGCTCCGACACCAGCGGGGCGCCGGCGGCCAGAACGATGACGCCGAAGATGGCGCCGATGAACGACACGGTCGTCGAGATGCCGATCGCCTGGCCGGCAAGGCCCAGCTTGGCGAGCGGATAACCGTCGAAGCCGGCCGCGATCGCCGCCGGGGCGCCCGGGATGTTGATCATGATGGCGGTGCGCGAGCCGCCGTAGACGCCGCCGATATAGACGCCGACCATGACCGCGAGGGCGTCGTTGACGTCCCAGGAGAATGTGAAGGAGATCAGGATCGACACCGCCATGGTGACGGAAAGACCCGGAATGGCGCCGATATAGATGCCCGCGAAGGTGCCGGCGGCGGTCAAGAAAATCAGGTACGGGCTCGACCACGCCATCAGGAAGTAGGAAAGGCCGGTGGAGAAATCCATGATCACCTCCCGATCGCGCGATAGACCGGCGCCAGCCAGTCGCCATCCGGCAGCGTCACCTGGAAGATGAGCTGGAAGAGGATGTAGACGACGATGACGGCGACTGCGCTCAGCCAGACGGCGAGCCAGAGGCCTCCCTGGCGGTAGAGATAATAGAAGGACACGCACAGGAAGAGGAACGAAGTCAGGTTGAAGCCGAGCGGCTCCAGGAGGAGCATGTAGGCGAAGATGACGAAGACGTAGGCAATCAACGGATGGAACGGCAGGATCTCGTCATGGAAGCGGCGCGCCGCTTCGGCCGCGGTTGCGGTCCCGACGGACGGGGATTTTCGATTGCGCAGGATGACGATGACGGAGCTGACGATCATCAGGCCGGAAGCGGCGAGCGGGGTGCCGCCCGATGAGCTCAGGCTTGAGAAGCCGGCGATCTTGTAGGAGTGGTAAAACAGGAACAGGCTGAACGCGAGCGCCAGCCAGCCGAAAGCGGTCTCGCCTGGTAGAAGACGGCGAAGCTCATTCATCGAAGCCTCTCGTTAAGCGAAAACAACGAACAGTACGAGTCGACGTTGTCGCCGACTGGTCGTGCCCACCCATGTCACCGGCATCCACGTCCGGAAAGCCGCGCAGCATCGAAGGCGTGGATGGCCGGAGCATGGGAGAGCGAGGTGACGCCGCCTTTTGGACGGCTATGCCCGGCCATGACGAGTGCTGGGGTGATGCCCAGCACTCGTCCGGAATCTTATGCAGCAGGGATCACGGCTTGGGAATTCCGAATTTCTCCGGCGACTCCTTGGTGGCACCCGCTTCCTGCAGGGCCCAGGCGCTGACTGACTGGGTGCGCTTGATGAAGGTATCGGCTTCGTCACCGGCGATGTTCATGGGCACGTTGCCCTGGTTTTTCAGGATGGTGACGAAACGCGGATCTGCGCCGGCCTTCTTGAAGGCTTCGATCAGGGTCTTCTTGACCGGCTCCGGCGTCTCCTTCTTGACGAACACGCCGTAGAACGGACCCCAGGGCAGATATTTCTTGAACTCGGGATAGTCGTTCGTGATCGGCGGTGCCGATGGCATGATCTCGACCGGCTCGGCATTGACGACCGCGAGGGGTCGCAACCGGCCCGCCTTGACGTGCTCGGCCGCGGCTCCGATCGCCACGGGGAAGAAGTCCACGTGACCGCCCAGGAGGGCGGTGATGCCGGGACCGTCGCCGTCGAACGGCACTTGGGTAACGTCAAGCTTGGTTGCCATCTTGAGCAGTGAGCCGACCATGTAGGGCAGGCCGCCGGTGCCGGTGGTCGCCATCTTGACCTGACCGGGCCGCTTCTTGGCGTCGTCGACCAGACCCTTGAGCGACTTGTAGGGCGATTCCGCCTTGACCACGATCACGGTGACGCCGCGGGCCATGATGTTGATGGCGGTGAAGTTGCCATAGTCCAGATCGGCGAGGCCCAGCACCTTGTAGAGGTTCGGGTTCTCGGCACCGTAGAGCAGATTGTAGCCGTCGGCCGGCCGCGAGTTCACATAGACGGTCGCGATGGCACCGGTGCCGCCCGGCCGGTTGGTCAAGACGATCGACTTGCCGAGGATCGGCTCGACCAGGGGCGTGAGTGCCCGCGATACCACGTCGGTGCCGCCGCCGGCGCCCCACTGGATGGTGCCGGCCAGATCGCGCGCCGGGAATTGCTGCGCTGCCGCGAACGGAACGGCGGCCACCGTGGACAGTGCCGCCGCCACTACCAAAGGCTTCATCCTGAACATGATCGCTCCTCGGATTGTGCGCTTTTTCAAGGACCGGTCAGAAGCCGTCGAAAGTGACTGCTCCGGCTCATCGAAGCATTCCGGCCCGCGCGGATGGTGGCACCCGCACGACAGGCGTCAATGAACCAGTTGGCCATCCCTTCATACTTTTTGTTAATCCACGCACCGGTCAGGACGCCGTGCGGACGGCGGTGCGTTGCCAAGCCGGCTCGCGCACGGCTGTGCTGCTCGCGCGGGTTGCTGCAGGCGCGCGTTCGTCCGGCAGAGGCGGTATGGGCTTGCGGTCCCTCAGGACCGCCGGCTGATGGCGGCGCTGCCGTGCCGCTCAGGTGCGCGGCGGGAACACGCCCTGTAGGGCGATGCAGAAATAGAAGGTCAGGTAGGGTTGCATGTTGTTGTGCGGCTGGTCGCCGCCGGCGGGCGCGAGGGCGTTCGGCGACAGGTTGGCCCGGGTGAAATTGGCGGCGGTGGAATAGGCGTTGACCGTCGTCGTGGCCCAGTACTGGCCGGCGGCATCGTTCTCGTTGGCCGGGCGGGCGGAGACGCGCGCGGTGTGCGAGTGCGACGGAATTTCGGTTTCCAGCAACGTCACAGTCTCGGATCCGCCGGTCTCGCCGAGATCGTGCAGCGACAGGCCGGGTCCCTGGCCGGGATGCATCGGTGCGCGACCCTGGAGGTCCGGCAGGGCGAAATTGGATTTGCCGTTGCCGCCATAGGTGGTGCCGAGCAGGGAGAACAGCGCGGTGTTCTGCGACAGCGGCAGGAGCTGGCCGTCGCACCACGCCCAGCCCTTGGGCGCGAAGTTGAAGGGGAAGATGCGAATCTCGGCGACGAAGGGATCGGCCATGACGTCCTCTTAGGTCGGCGACGGGAAGATGCCGTACATCGAGATGATGAAATCGACACAGAGATAGGGCTGGAAATTCGTATGCGGCTGGCTGCCACCCACGGCCGAAATCGCCGCCGGGCTCATGTTGGTGTAGGGCGAATCCTCACCGTAAAACGCCACCTCGGTCTGCCCCGTCACGGCGTTGGCCGCCGTTTCCTGGTTGGCCAACAGGGTGGAGGCGAGCAGGGGATGGGTATGGGCGGGAATCTGCTGCACCGTCAGCGTGATTTCCTCGGCGCCGCCGGTTTCGGCGAGGATGAAGCCGTTGCCCTGGTGCAGCGGGATGCGGCCGCGCAGGTCCGGCAGGGCGAACGTCGACTGGCCATCGCCGCCGTAAGTGGTGCCGATCAACTGAAACAGGGTCTCGTTCTCGGAGATCGGGATGAGCTGCCCTTCGCAGAACATCCAGCCGGCCGGCGCGAAATTGCCGGCAAACATGCGGATCTCGCCGACGTAGGGCTGAGCCATTGGTGCGCCTCCTTCAGGTCGGTGACGGGAAGATGCCCTGCAGGGCGATGCAGAAGCTGAGGATCAGGAACGGCTGCATGTTGAGATGCGCCTGGCTGCCGCCGGTGTTCGTCACCGCCCCGGCGTTCATGGTGACCAGGCTGGATGCGGGCGAGTAGATGTCGCTGCCGCCATTGGCCAGGACCGCGCCGGCGCCGACGGTGGCGGTCCCCGCCGCGTCCGTCCCGTCCAGCACATGCGTGTGCTGCGGTATCTCGCCGATCGACAGCGTATGCGCGGTTTCGCCGCCGCGCTCGCCCAGAGTGTGGCCGGAGCCGACATGGATCGGCGCGCGGCTGCGCAGATCGGGCAGGGCGAAATTCACCCGCCCGTCACCCCCGAAGGTGGTGCCGAGAAGAGAAAAGAGCGCCTGATTCTGGTTGATGGGAAGGAGCTGGCCATTGCACAGGGCCCAGCCCTTGGGCGCGAACACGAACGACATGATACGGATTTCCGACAGGAACGGCTCCGCCATGCTTCCCCCCTTTATTCCCGCATTAATTACGTACCGTACGATCAGTCGGGTTCCCGCACAACTATAAATTTGCGCCCTTAACCATCTGCCGCCGTCGGTGGGAATCTTACAACTTGTGCCTGTACCGGCCCGGCATGGCATGGTACTTGTACGATACGGTAAACTACTGGTTAACGATCCCGGGGCACGGACAATCTCTTCGCGTCACGTCGTCCACGACGGCGAACATCGACGGCGAACATCGCGCGCCCGGTGATTGGAATGCGAGGGAGGGAGCGTCCCATGACGGATATCGGTGGCGACCGGCCGAACAGCAGATCCGCCGGTCATGCGGGCGGCTCATCGCAACGTCAGCGCCGCCGTAATCTGCACTTCTTCGCCCTCGAACCGCGCATCATGTACGACGGCGCCGCCGCGGCGACGGCCGTCGACCACCACGTCGCCGACGGCGCCAGCGCCGCCTCGGCCGCCGCGGTCGCGTCCGGCGCCCCCGTCGTCTCGGAGGCCGTGGCGCCGCCACCGCCGCCCTCGTATCAGCCGCCGTCGCAGCCTCCCGCCGACCGGGCGCCGACGCACGAGGTGGCGTACGCGGCTCCCGTCGGCAGCCACACCGGGGCGGCGGCGAACGAGATCGTTTTCATCGATTCGAGCGTGCCCGATCTGCCGACCCTGCTCGCCGGACTGCGCGAGGGCCAGGAGGCGCATATTCTCGACGCCGGCAGCGACGGCCTGCAGCAGATCTCCGACTACATCCGCGAACACGGTCTCGACGACCTGACCGCGATCCAGATCGTGTCGCACGGCAGCGAGGGCGAGCTCCGCCTCGGCTCGACGGTGCTGACCGAAGCCAACATGGCGTCCTATTCGGGTGCGCTCGCCGAGATCGGCGCCTCGCTGTCGGCCGACGGCGACATCCTGCTCTATGGTTGCGACATCGGCGCCGGCGCCGCCGGCGACCGCTTCCTGTCCGCCCTCGCGAACCGCACCGGCGCCGACGTCTCCGCCTCCTCGGATCCGACCGGGGCGACGGTGCGCGGCGGCGACTGGGACCTGGAGAAGTCGACCGGCGCCATCGAGGCGGGGCTGGCGTTCTCCTCCACGGCGCGGATGTCGTGGGACCACCTCCTGGCGACCACCCTCACGGTTTCGCAGACCACCTATTTCCAGGGCGATACCAACCGCGACGGCGTGCTCGATATCGGCGAGACCTGGACCGGCGACCTCGACGGCGACGGCGTCGCCGATCCGAACGACATCTTCACCATCGAGGTGACCATCAACAACACCGGCGGCGAGGCGGCCGACAACGTCCAGCTATCGGAATTGCTCGCCCATCTCGATACACCCAATCCGAACGTGCGCATCACCCCGATCGCGCTCGACGATATCGCCCTGATCGACGGCAATACGCCGCGCGACTTCACGGTGGCGGAGCTCATCGGCAACGATCTCGATCCGGGCGGGAACGCCGGCAACCTGCTCATTGCGTCGGTCGTCAGCGGCGCCAACGGCACCGTCACCATCATCGACAACGGCGTCGCCGGAGCGTCGAGCGACGACATCATCCGCTTCACGCCCGAAACCGGCTACGAAGGCACCGCCACCTTCACGTATTTCGTGGTCGACGCCGAGAACCTCACCAGCCTCCAGGCCGCCACCGTGACCGTGACGGTCGACGATCCGGTCTGGTATGTCGACAGCAACGCCACCGCTGGCGGCGACGGCAGCTACGCCAACCCCCACCAGACCATCGCCGAGCTCAATGCCGGCGGCGCCTTCAACGGCGTCAACGACGCCAACGACCGCATCTTCTTCTACAATCGCGGCACCGCCTATACGGGCGCCGTCAACGCGCTGGCCACAGGCCAACAGCTTCTCGGCGACGGCTCCAGCCTGACGATGGTCAACGGCTTTGCGGTCGGCGCCAGTACCGCCAACTCGACCATTTCGGTCGGCGGCACCGCGACTGCGGTCACCCTCGGCACCAACAACACGGTGCAGGGCCTCGACCTCGTCACCACTTCCACCACCGCGACCGCGCTCAGCGACAACGGCGTCAGCGTCGGCAATCTGACCGTGTCGGCGGTGTCGATCAGCGGCACCGGCAAGGCGGTCGACATCGACAATGGCGGCAATCTCAACGTCACCCTGCAGTCGGTCAGTTCGACCGGTACGGCCGGCGAAGCCATCGAACTCGGCGGGGTGTCGGGTTCGTTCATTGTGCAGGGCGCGACCACCATCAACGATTCGGGCGACGCGGGTATCCACATCTCGGGCGCCCTGGCAGGCTTCTCCGCCGATTTCCAGGGTAATACATCGATCATCAACGACGCCCCCGGCACCGGCGGCGGCGTCCTTTTGAACTCCAACGCCGCCAATGCCACCATCCATTTCGCCAGTCTGAACCTCGACGTGGGAGAGGCCGGGGTGGCAGCGGGCCAGGCCCTGGTCGCCACCTCCGGCGGCAGGTTGAAAATCGACGGCGGCACCATCAACTCCAACGGCAGTCTCGGTGCCGATGTTTACGCGGTCGACATTGCCAACACGACCTCGACCGGCGTCACGTTCAACACCCTCACGATTGATCACGACGACGCCGGCGAAAGCGGCGGCGGCATCCGGCTGGTATCGAATACCGGCGCTTTCACCTTTGAGACCGTCAACCGCATCACGGGCTCTAACGCCAGCATGATCCTGGCGAACAGCGGCGGCACGCTCAATCTAGGCAACACGGCCGCCGGCAACATCGAGACCAGCAACCGCGCCGTCCTCGACATCGTCAACACGACGATCGACATCAACGCCACGGTCATGCGCTCGACCGACAGCACCGGCAACGGCATCGCGTTGTCCGGCGTCGGCGGCACGCTCGACGTCACCGGGACCACCACCGTGACCGGCTCCGCCCTCGACGGCATCTTCATCGGCGGTACGTCGAGCGCCGGCGTGACCTTTGCCGGAACGACGATTTCCGGCACCGGCGACGAGGGCATCGAGATTAATGGAACCTCCGGGACCGTGACCTTCTCCTCAGTCGCCATCAACGGCGTGAGCGGCGCCGGCATCGAGATCAACGGAGCGACCGGCACGGTCAACGTCAACGGCGGCGCGATCGGCAACACCGACGATCCGGGTAGTTATGGAGTCAATGTCAGCGGCGGAAGCGGCAACGTGACCGTTGCGGCGCAGGTCGCCAAAACGAGTGCCGGTGCGGTCGTGCAGGTATTCGATCACGATTCCGGCACCGTCACGTTCTCGGGCAACCTCACCACAACCGGCGGCAACATCAGCCCGATTTTCATCGGCAGCAACGATGGCGGTACGATCAACTTTACCGGCCAGAACATCAGCCTGTCCAACGGCGCCAACAGTGGCGTCACGCTCATTAACAATGCCGGTGCCACGATCAACTTCGCCTCGGCCGCAGGCGGCAACGGCCTCGACATCGTCACGACCAGCGGCACCGGCTTTTCCGCCACCGGCGGCGGCACGGTGACTGTGCAGGGCACGGGCAACACCATCACCTCGACCACCGGCAGGGCGCTCAATGTCCTCAATACGACGATCGGCGCGGCCGATCTCAACTTCCAGAGCATTTCGGCGAACGGCGCCGTCAATGGCATCGTCCTCAACAACACCGGTGCGCTCGGCGGACTGATCGTCACCGGCGTCGGCTCCAGTGTGAATGCCGGTACCCGCGGCACCGTGGCAGGGTCGCTCGGCAGCGGTGGCACCATCCAGAACACCACCGGCGACGGCATCGTCCTCAACAACGTCAAGGGCGGCGTCACGCTCAAGAACATGATCATCGGCGCTGCCGCCGCGACCACGACCGAAGCCAAGGACAACGTCGTCGCCATCGCCGGCGACGGCATCGACATCGTCGGCTCCGACGACATCGTCTTGGAAAACGTCAAGATCGCCCGTACCGGCGGCCACGGCATCGAGGGCATCGATCTCACCAACTTTTCGATGAAGAACTCGGTGATCATCAACGCCGGCGACGCCAACGACGAGGACGGGCTGAACTTCGCCGGCGGCTCCGCCAACCAGATCGACGGCACCGTCCTGATCGACGACAGCATCATCTCGGCGTCGGCCGAGAATAACGTCTATGTCTCCAATGCCTCAGGCACGCTCAATCTGACCATCGACAATTCGCTGTTCACGCGCACGGCCAACACTGCGACGATGCTCAACGGCGAGGAGGGCGTGAAGATCGAGACCTTCACCGGCGGCAGCAATCCCATCATCGTCGCCACGGTCACCAACAGCACGTTCGACAATCTCGAGAGCGATGGCATCGCGGCGCTGGCCAATGCCGGTTCGCTGACGCTGTTCGCATCCGGCAACACCTTCACGGGTTTCGATTCGGCGACCGGGGAGAGCGACAACGCCATTTCGCTCGGGACGTCCGGGACGGCGGTCCTGAAGTTCGACATCGACGACAACGATCTCAATAATTCCTACAACAGCGCGGTCATCTTCAACTTCAACGACAATTCAACCGTCCACGGCATCTTCACCAACAACAGAATCATCGGCTCGGTCGGCGTCGCCGCCGGCCGCGGCATCGACAGCACGCTCATCGACGACAATGCCAATGCGCGCCTGACCGTCTCCGGCAACACCATCACGGGCATGCGCGGCGAAGGCATGTACTTCAACGCCAACGGCACCGCGACGGCGCATCTCACCATCACCAACAACAACATCACGACGTCGCCCATCGTGGCGACGACGTGGGAGAACCTGAGCGTCAACAACAACAGCTCCTCGACAATGGTCGTGAAGATCGAGGGCAACACGGTCAAGAAGGGCGGCAGCAATGCGGGTGGCGCGGGCATTCAGGCCGAGGCCATCTATCTGAAAGCGGACGATTCGCCCGCCAAGCCCATCCAGCTCGAGCAGGGCGGTTCGTCGTCGTTCACCGCGATGACTGTGCTCGACTTCAACAATCCCGGTGCCGAGCCTGGCGGCGACACCGGCACCGGCGTTGCGATCAACGGCGCGGCCGGAATCACCGTCGTCGCCAACGGCACGGTCCTGCAGCCGGTCGTGCCGCTCATGGCCGCCGCGCCCCCGCCCGCGCCAGACGTCGGCTCGCCGTCCGGCGACGACGCGCCGGCCTCGGCGGTCGAGGAAACGCCGACGCCCGACGCGCCGAGCTCAGGCGAGAACCCGCCGGCCGATAGCGCGCCGGCCACCGATCCGACTACCGGCCCGGTCGTCGCGACTGACCCCATCTACATCGACGACGGCGTGCTCAGCCAGGCCGAGCTCGACGCCACCCTGCAAGCCGCGATCGCGCGCTGGATCGAAACCGGGCTCACCGCCGAGCAGATCGAGGCGTTGCGGAACGTCCATTTCACCCTCGCCGACATGCCGGGCCTCTATCTGGGCGCCTACTCGCCCGACGGCGTGCGCCTCGATTTCGATGCCGCCGGCTACGGCTGGTACGTGGATTCGACGCCGCTGAGCGACGGCGAATTCACCCTCAATGGTGACGGCCGGCTGATCGCCGCCGGCGGCCAGAACGGCCAGATCGACCTGCTCACCACCATCATGCACGAGCTTGGCCACGCCCTTGGGCTGAGTGACAACTACGCGCAGGTCGCGCGCGCCAGCCTGATGTACGGCTTCCTTCCGGCCGGCGAGCGCCGCCTGCCGAGCACCGGTCTCGCCACCGGCGCCGTCGTCGGCAGCATCACCACCGAGGAATATGCGATCGGCACGGTCGCCATCGGCACGCTGCCGGCCGGCAAGACCGTCAAGGTCTATTTCGACGCCGTCGTTCTCAACGACCAGTTCAACGCCGTGATCCAGCCCGTGTCGGGCACGCCGACGGTCGACTGGACCGATACCGGCGGTGCGCACAGCGTCACCGGCCCGGCCTCCACCTTCACGGTCGACAGCCTGACGCTCGGCGATCGCATCTTCGTCGATACCAACAACAACGGGCTGTACGATACGGCCGAAGGGATCAGCGGTGTCGGCCTGACTCTGTTCACCGACAACGACAATTCGGGCGACCTGAGCGCGGGCGATGTGGCCATCGCCACCACGTCGACGGGAGCCGACGGGCTGTACAGCTTCGCCAATCTCGCGCCCGGCAATTACATCGTCCGCGTCGATGCATCGAACTTCACGGCAGGCGGCGCGCTCTACGATTCGGGGACCGCGACTGCCGCCACGTCGTTGCCCGGCGCGCCGAGCGATCCCGACGACAATGTCGACCGCGACGACAACGGTCAGTCCGTCGCCGTCGGTCTCGGCGGCGGCGTTGCCAGCCAGACCATCAGTCTCGGTTATGACAGTGAGCCGGACGGTACCCCGGACTCCGACGGCGACGCCGATGCCGACACCAACCTGACCCTCGACTTCGGCTTCAGCTACAACCAGCCGCCGGCCGTCGCGGATCTCAACGGCGACAGCGTCGCCTTCACCGAGGGCGGCAGCCCGGTCATGCTCGACGTCGGCGGCAACGCCGCCGTGACCGACACCGATTCGGCCAATTTCGACGGCGGCAACCTGACCGTGTCCATCACCGCCGGTGAAGTCGCCGGTGAGGACGTGCTCGGCATCGACACCTCCGGGACCGTCGCGGTGTCGGTCCTCGGCGTGGTGTCGGTCGGCGGTGTCGACATCGGTACCGTCACCTCCGAAGGCGCTGGCGGCAACGACCTCGTCATCGCATTCAACGCCAACGCTACCGCGGCCAGAGTTTCCCTGCTGGTGCAGGCACTGACCTACTCCAACAGCAACCTCAACAATCCGTCGACCACGCCGCGTACGGTGGCGGTGACGATCGCCGATGGCGACGGCGCCACCAGCGCCGCGTCCAACGTCACGGTCGGCGTCACGGCGGTCAACGACGCGCCGGTGAACACGGTGCCGGGTCCGCAGGTAGTCAACGAAGATACCGACCTGGTGTTCTCCGCCGGCAACGGCAACGCGATCTCGATTTCCGACGTCGACATCGCCAGCGGCAACGCCCAGGTGACGCTGTCGGTTGTGAACGGCATCCTGACGCTGTCGCAGACAGCCGGGCTGTCGTTTACGACCGGCGACGGCACGGGCGACACCACGATGGTGTTCTCCGGCACGCTGGCAGACATCAACGCGGCGCTGGCCAGCCTGACCTACCGGGCGAACCTGAACTATAGTGGCCCGGATTCGCTGAGCCTGACCGTCAGCGATCTCGCCAATACGGGCTCGGGTGGGGCGCAGGGCGATACCGACTCGGTGGCGATCACCGTCGACGCCGTCAACGACGCGCCGGTGAACACAGTGCCGGCTCCGCAGGCGGTTTCTGAGGATGCCGATCTGGTATTCAGCGCCGGCAACGGCAACGCGATCTCGATTTCCGACGTCGACATCGCCAGCGGCAATGCCCAGGTGACGCTGTCGGTTGCGAACGGCGTGCTGACGTTGTCGCAGATCTCCGGGCTGTCGTTTACGACCGGCGACGGCACGGGCGACACCACCATGGTGTTCTCCGGCACGCTTTCGGACATCAACGCGGCGCTGGCCGGGCTGACATACCGGGCCAACCTGAACTATGCCGGCCCGGATTCGCTGAGCCTGACTGTCAGCGATCTCGCCAATACCGGCTCGGGTGGAGCGCAGGGCGACACCGACTCGGTGGCGATCACGGTCAACGCCGTCAACGACGCGCCGGTGAACACGGTGCCGGCTCCGCAGGCCGTCAACGAGGACACCGACCTGGTGTTCTCCGCCGGCAACGGCAACGCGATTTCGATTTCCGACGTCGACATCGCCAGCGGCAACGCCCAGGTGACGCTGTCGGTTGCGAACGGCGTCCTGACGCTGTCGCAGATCTCCGGGTTGTCGTTTACGACCGGCGACGGCACGGGCGACACCACGATGGTGTTCTCCGGCACGCTGGCAGACATCAACGCGGCGCTCGTCGGGCTGACCTACCGGGCGAACCTGAACTACGCCGGACCGGACCTGCTGAGCCTGACCGTCAGCGATCTCGCCAATACCGGCTCGGGCGGGGCGCAGGGCGATACCGACTCGGTGGCGATCACGGTCGACGCCGTCAACGACGCGCCGGTCAACACGGTGCCGGGTCCGCAGGCGGTCAACGAGGATACCGACCTGGTGTTCAGCGGTGGCAACGCCATCTCGATCGCCGACAGCGACGTCGGCGGCGGTATCATGCAGGTGACGCTGTCGGTTGCGAACGGCGTGCTGTCGCTGTCGCAGATCGCCGGGCTCTCCTTCTCGTCCGGCGACGGCACGCAGGACGCCAGCATGACCTTCACGGGCACGCTTTCGGACATCAACGCGGCGCTGGCCGGGCTGACCTATCGGGCGAACCTGAACTATGCCGGCCCGGATACGCTGAGCCTGACGGTCAACGACCAGGGCAGCACCGGCGCCGGCGTGGCGCAGAGCGACACCGATACGGTGGCGATCACCGTCAACGCGGTCAACGACGCGCCGGTGAACACGGTGCCGGGGCCGCAGGCGGTTGCCGAAGACACCAATCTGGTGTTCTCCGCCGGCAACGGCAACGCAATCTCGATTGCGGACGTCGATATTGCCAGCGGCAATGCCCAGGTGACGCTGTCGGTTGCGAACGGCGTGCTGACGCTGTCGCAGATCTCCGGGCTGTCGTTTACGACCGGAGACGGCACGGGCGACGCCACAATGACATTCTCCGGCATGCTGGCGGATATCAACGCGGCGCTGGCCGGGCTGATCTACCGGGCGAACCTGAACTACAGTGGTCCGGATACGCTCAACCTGACCGTCAGCGACCTCGCCAATACCGGCTCGGGCGGGGCGCAGAGCGACACCGACTCGGTGGCGATCACCGTCGACGCCGTCAACAATGCGCCGGTGAACACGGTGCCGGGTCCGCAGGCGGTCGACGAGGATACCAACCTGGTGTTCAGCGCCGGCAACGGCAATGCCCTGTCGGTGGCGGACATCGACCTCGGCGGCGGCGACCTGCAGGTGACGCTGTCGGTGGCGAACGGCATCCTGACGCTGTCGCAGACAGCCGGGCTGTCGTTCTCGACCGGCGACGGCACGGGCGACTCCATCATGGTGTTCACCGGCACGGCGGCGGACATCAACGCGGCGCTCGCCGGTCTGACCTATCGGGCGAACGCGAACCACAATGGCGCCGACACGCTGACGCTGACCTCCAACGATCAGGGCAACAGCGGCGCCGATCCGGGCCTGAGCGGTGACGGCACGAGCGAGCAGGACCAGGACACGGTGGCGATCACCGTCAATCCGGTCAACGATGCGCCGATGAACACGGTGCCGGGGCCGCAGGCGATTGCCGAGGATGCCGATCTGGTGTTCAGCGCCGGCAACGGCAACGCGATCTCGATTTCCGACGTCGACATCGCCAGCGGCAATGCCCAGGTGACACTGTCGGTGGCGAACGGCGTGCTGACGCTGTCACAGATCTCCGGGCTGTCGTTTACGACCGGCGACGGCACGGGCGACACCACCATGGTGTTCTCCGGCACGCTTTCGGACATCAACGCGGCGCTGGCCGGGCTGACCTACCGGGCGAACCTGAACTACGCCGGTCCGGACTCGCTGAGCCTGACCGTCAACGATCTCGCCAACACCGGCTCGGGCGGGGTGCAGAGCGATACCGATTCGGTGGCGATCACCGTCAATCCGGTCAACGACGCGCCGGTGAACACGGTACCGGCTCCGCAGGCCGTCAACGAGGACACCGACCTGGTGTTCTCCGCCGGCAACGGCAATGCGATCTCGATTTCGGACGTCGACATCGCCAGCGGCAACGCCCAGGTGACGCTGTCAGCGGCGAACGGCGTCCTGACGCTGTCGCAGATCTCCGGGCTGTCGTTCACGACCGGCGACGGCACGGGCGACACCACCATGGTGTTCTCCGGCACGCTTTCGGATATCAATGCGGCGCTCGCCGGGCTGACTTACCGGGCGAACCTGAACTACGCCGGCCCGGATCTGCTGAGCCTGACCGTCAGCGATCTCGCCAACACCGGCTCGGGTGGCGCGCAGGGCGACACCGACGCGGTGGCGATCACGGTCAACCCGGTCAACGACGAGCCGTCCTTTACCGCGGGGGCTGACCAGACGGTGAACGAGGATGCCGGATCGGTGACGGTGATCGGCTGGGCGACCAACATCCAGAAGGGCCCGGCCAACGAATCCGGCCAGACCCTGACATTCGACGTCAGCAACGACAACAATGGCCTGTTCAGCGTCCAGCCGACCATCGACGCCAACGGCAACCTGACCTACACGACGGCGGCGAACGCCTTCGGCACCGCGACCGTGACGGTGGTGCTGCGCGACAATGGCGGCACCGCCAACGGCGGCGACGACACCTCGCAGACCGCGACCTTCACGATCACCATCGACGCGGTCAACGATGCGCCGGTGAACGCGGTGCCCGGGCCGCAGGCGGTCAACGAGGATGCCGACCTGGTGTTCAGCACCGGCAATGGCAATGTTCTGTCGGTAGCGGACATCGACCTTGCCGGCGGCAATCTGCAGGTGACGCTGTCGGCGGCGAACGGCGTTCTGACGCTGTCGCAGATTTCCGGGCTGTCGTTCACGACCGGCGATGGTACGGGCGACGCCACCATGGTGTTCACCGGTACGGCAGCGGACGTCAACGCGGCTCTCGACGGCCTGATCTATCGGGCCAATGCGAACTACAACGGTGCCGACACCGTGACGCTGTCCACCAGCGACCAGGGCAGCAGCGGTTCGGGCGGGGCGCAGAGCGACGCCGATACGGTGGCGATCACCATCAACCCGGTCAACGACGAGCCGTCGTTCACCAAGGGCGCCGATCAGACGGTCAACGAGGATGCGGGACCGCAGACCGTCAATGGCTGGGCGACCAACATCCAGAAGGGGCCGGCGAACGAATCCGGCCAGGCCCTGACCTTCGATGTCACCACCGACAACAACGCGCTGTTCAGCGTCCTGCCGACGATCGACGCCAACGGCAACCTGACCTACACGACCGCAGCGAACGCATTCGGGACCGCAACCGTGACGGTCGTGTTGCGCGACAATGGCGGCACCGCCAACGGCGGCGACGACACCGCGACAACACAGACCTTTACCATCACGGTCAACCCGGTCAACGACGCCCCCGACCTGGCGCCCGACCTCAATCCCGCCTTCTACAACGCCAATTCACCCGGTGCCGTCACGGTTTTCCCGAACGTCACGGTGACCGACGTCGACAATACGACCCTGACCGGCGCCACCGTCGTGATCGCCTTCGGCAAGCAGACCGGCGACGCCCTGCAATTCACCAACCAGAACGGCATCACCGGCAGCTACAATCCGGCGACCGGCGTGCTGACGCTTTCGGGCAATGGCTCGGTCGCCGACTATCAGGCGGCGCTGCGATCGATCACCTTCTCGTCGACCACCCAGCAGCCGGTCGGCGTGCGCACCATCTCCTGGGTGGTCAGCGACGGTTCGGCCCAGAGCAATCTAAGCGAGCCGGCCACCACCCTGATGGCGGTGATCGGGCGCATCGACCATCACCACCACGGCGACTACGGCTATCCGGGCGGCGGTGGCGGCTATGGCGGTCCTCCCTACGGCGGCTATTCCGACCGCTTCATAAGTTACGATCCGCGCCCGTTCTCGTTCCCGCAGGGTTTTGGGCAGGGCAGCGGTATCCACTTCGTCCGTGCCGACGCCGGCCTGACCATCAATGCGGATCGCACCTACGAGATCGCGCTGCCGATGTTCTCCATCGGGGCGCCGCTGGCAGGCGACATCGCCATCCTGAGCGTCACCCTGGCCGACGGCAGTCCGCTGCCGAGCTGGCTCGCCTTCGACGCCACCACGGGCAAGCTCGCCGGCCTCCTGCCGGACGGCATGGTGGCGAGCCTGGATCCGGAGCAGGGCAGCGTGGATGTGGTCACCGGCGCTCTGCCGCCGAACTCGCCCGTCAATAGCCCGACCGCGCCTGGGACCAATCCGGAGCGATTGGAAGTGCGGGTGGTCGCCCGCGATTCCCACGGCAATATCGCGATCATGACCTTCACGATCGTGCTGCGGCCGGCCCAGCAGGGCTTCAACCTGCCGTCCCATGACCGCGGGCCTGTGGATACGGCAAGGTCGGGCGACGTCATCGTGCTGCCGCCCGAGCGCATCGCATGGGCGCTCGATCGTGATGCATGGTCGCGGGCAGCCGAGTCCCGATCGGCAGCGGCGTTGATGGCGGCCGTCGATCAGGGCGAGCCGGCGGCGCTTGCCGGCCGGGCGAGCCTCGCCCAGCAGCTCGAGCGCAGCGGCTGGCGCTCCCTGAGCTCCGATCGCAACGCCCTGCTCAGCAGCCTGCGGGAGGGCGCGGGTGCGTGGCGGTAGCGCGTCGCGGCCGGCCCCGGGGTCTGTCCCGGGTGACGATCGCCTGCGCATCCGCCGACCCGTCGAAACCGCTCGCCCGTGAGGGCGACCACGGAGTATCCGCATGAAGCCGCTTCCGTCCGGCATGGCGCCGTCCAGCACGGCCGAGGCGCAGTTGTTCGGGCTGAGCACCCTGGTGCAGCTCGTCAAGCGGGCGCGCCATGCCCAGTCCATGCAGGAACTCGCCTTCATCACGGTGAACGAGACGCATTCGCTGGTGCCCTATCGGCAGGCGGTGCTGTGGCGCCGCGACCGCCACGGGAAGGGGCGTGTCACGGCCCTGTCGGGCGTGCCGGTGGTGGAGCGCAACGCGCCGTTCGTCCTGTGGCTCGAACGCGTGTTCGCCGGGCTCGACGACAAGGCGCCCGCGGCGGCCGCGCGTCCGGTCGTGGCGGGCGATCTGGCGCCGGCGCTGGCGCAGGAATGGGCCGAATGGCTGCCGGCCAATGCCGTGCTGGTGCCGCTCATCTCGCCCCCGCAAGGTGCGCTCGGCGCCCTCCTGTTCGCGCGCGAGCCACCATGGAACGAAGCCGAGCGCTATCTCCTCCAGGAGACTGCCGACGGCTACGCCCACGCCTGGGTAGGCCTCACCCGCCGACGCCGCACTTTGTTCGGGGGGCTGCCCGGGCGGCGGCGCCTCTTGCGCCTCGCGATTGCTGCTGCCCTGATCGCCTGCCTGTGGCTGCCGATCACCCTGACGGCGCTGGCGCCCGCAGAAGTCACGCCGTTCGAGCCCACGGTGGTGCGCGCCCCCCTCGACGGCGTGGTCGACCGCTTCGTGATCCAGCCCAACGAGGTCGTCAAGGAAGGCCAGCTCCTGCTCGAACTCGATCCCCGCGCCATCGAGAACAAGCTCGAAGTCGCCGCCAAGGCCCTCGCGGTGGCGGAAGCCGAGTACCGCCAGGCGGCCCAGCAGGCGGTGTTCGACGACAAGAGCCGTGCCCAGCTCGCGATCCTGAAGGGCCGCACGGACCAGCGCCGTGCCGACATGGTCTATGCCAAGTCGCTGCTCGACCGTATCCACGTCACCGCAACGCGCGGCGGCATCGCGTTGCTGGACAATCCCAACGACTGGATCGGGCGGCCGGTCACGATCGGCGAGCGCCTTCTGGAGATCGCCGATCCGGCCCAAGCGGAGCTGGAGATCTGGCTGCCGGTCGCCGACGCCATCTCGCTCGAGCCCGGCGCCCGCATCGACTTCTTCCTCAATGTGGCGCCCGACGCGCCGCTGTCCGCCACTGTCCGGCAGGCGAACTACCAGGCGACCCTGTCGCCGGGCGGCGTGCTCGCCTATCGGCTCAAGGCCGAACTGGCCGACAAGACGCGGCCGCCGCGCATCGGGTTGCGCGGCACCGCCAAGGTGCACGGCGATCCGGTGACGCTGTTCTACTACCTGATCCGCCGCCCGCTGGCGGCGGCACGTCAGCTGGTCGGCTACTGATGTCGGCGGCGATGCAAAGCGCTGCGCTGTTGCCGCTGCGCCAGGAGATCGGCCTGTTTCCGGGCCCGCCGGCGCTGGACGGCTCGCCGAGCTGGACCCTGCACGATCCGTCCGCGCATCGCTTCTACCGGATCGGCTGGCCGGAATTCGAAATCCTGTCGCGCTGGGGCGGCGCCAGTGCCGGGGCGATCGCCAAGCGCATCCGCGCCGAGACGACGCTCGCGGTCGAGGACGAGGACGTCGAGGAGTTCGGCCGCTTCCTGCTCGCCTGCGATCTCCTGCATGTGAGCGGCCCGCAGGCGACCGCCGGCCTCGTCGGCAAGGCGGAGCGCCGCCGCGAGAGCGTCGGCCGTTGGCTCCTGCACAATTACCTGTTCATGCGCATCCCGCTGCTGCGCCCGGACGCCTTCCTGACAGCCGCCTATCCGCTGATCGCCTTCGTGTACACGCGCGCCTTCGCGGCCGCGATCGTGCTCATCGGCCTCGCCGGGCTCTACCTGGTGGCGCGCCAATGGGACACGTTCCTCGCCACCTTCGTCGACATGTTCACGGTCCAGGGGCTCGTCTGGTTCGCGGTGACGCTCGCCGCCATGAAGGTCGTGCACGAGCTCGGCCATGCCTTCACGGCCAAGCGGTTCGGCTGCCGTGTCCCGAGCATGGGCCTCGCCCTCCTGGTCCTGGTGCCCATGCTCTATACGGACGTCAACGAGACCTGGAAGCTGACGTCGCGCCGCCAACGCCTCGCCGTCGGGCTCGCGGGCGTCACCGCTGAGCTCGGCTGCGCCGCCATCGCGCTGTGCGCGTGGGGATTCCTGCCCGCCGGGCCGGCCAGGAGCGTCGCCTTTCTGGTGGCGACCTCCATCTGGCTCGCCACCGTGCTCATCAATCTGAGTCCGTTCATGCGCTTCGACGGCTACTACGTCCTGTCGGACTGGCTGGAAGTCCCGAACCTGCACGCCCGCGCTTTCGCCATGGCGCAATGGTGGATGCGCGAGAAGCTGTTCGGCTTCGGCGACCCGGTTCCGGAAGACCTGCCGCCGCACCGGCGGACCTTCATGGTGGCGTTCGGGTTCGCGACATGGATCTACCGCTTCATCCTGTTCGTCGGCATCGCGGTGCTGGTCTATCACTTCGCCTTCAAGCTCGCCGGCGTGATCATGATGGTGGTCGAGGTGGTGTATTTCATCGTCCGGCCGATCTGGCTCGAAGCCAAGGCATGGTGGAGCCGCCGCCGCGACATTCGCCTCAACCGGCGCACCGTGATCACCATGGTGGTGCTGGCAATGCTGATCGGCCTCGTTTTCGTGCCCTGGCGGTCCGGGGTCACGGCGCCAGCCGTGCTGCGCAGCAGCCAGCATGTGGACGTGTTCGTGCCGGAATTCGGCGCCCGGGTGGCGGAAGTCTCCGCCGCCCACGGCAATGCGGTCGAGAAGGGCCGCCGCCTCGTTCGCCTGACGTCACCGGATATCGATTACCGGCTCGGACGCACCAAGGGCGAACTCGACACGCTCGAATGGCAGATGGGCTCCCGAGGCCTGGATGCCGCCCTGCTCGCCCGCAGCCAGGTCACCGAGCAGGAATATCAGGCCGCACTGGCGGAATATCGCGCTTTGTCGGATCAGAAGCGGCGGCTCGACGTTGTCACGCCCATCGACGGCGTGGTGGTCGACGTTGCCGACGGCCTCGAAGCCGGCACATGGATGCCCGCCAAAGCCAGGCTGATGTCGATCGTTGACGCCACCGGCGTCGTGGTCGAAGCCTATGTGGACGAATCCGACCTCGACCGCCTCGCCGAGGGCGACAGCGCGCGCTTCATCGGCGAGGCGGACAGCCGCATCGATATCCCGCTGCGGGTGACGGCTTTGTCTCGCGCCAGCACCCGTCTGCTGACGGAGCCCGCATTGGCATCGGTCAATGGCGGCCCGATCACGGTCAGGACGCCGAAACAGAATGAACTCGTGCCCGACCGCACCATCTATCAGATCAAGCTCACACCGGCCGAACCGCAGGCGCGTCCGGAGCGTGTGGTGCGCGGGACCGTGATCTTGCGCGGCGAGGCCGTCAGCCTCGCGGTGCGGACCTGGCGGGCCGTTCTGGCGGTGCTCATCCGCGAAAGCGGGGCGTGAATTCCGGATCAGATCGTCAGCGTGCCGGCCTTGGCGGCGGCAAAGCGAGCCGCGACCTTGTCCCAATCGACCACGTTCCACCACGCCTTGAGATAGTCGCCACGACGGTTCTGGTATTTGAGATAGTAGGCGTGCTCCCAGACGTCGTTGCCGAGCAGAACGCGCCCTCCCTCCATCAACGGGGTGTCCTGGTTGGGCTTGGTCGCGAGCGCGAGCTTGCCATCGGCCGCGACGGTGACGAACACCCAGCCGGAGCCGAATACGCGCAAGCCGGCAGCCGCGAAAGCATCCTGGAGCTTGTCGAGGCCGCCGAAGTCGCGCGCGATGGCGCTCGCCAGATCCCCCTTGGGAGTGCCCCCGGCACCGCCCATGATCTGCCAGAACATGCTGTGGTTGGCGTGGCCGCCACCGTTGTTGCGCACCGCCGTGCGCGCTCCTTCAGGCACTTCGCCGAGCTTGGCGAGAATCTCGTGCAACGGCATCTTGGCGAGGTTGCCGTGCGGCGCGACGGCGGCGTTGAGATTGTTCACATAGGCGGCGTGATGGCGGCCATGGTGGATTTCCATGGTCTGGGCGTCGATGTGCGGCTCGTTCTTGCCGGCCGGATAGGGCAGGGGATCGAGCTTGAAGGGGCCGCCCGGCGTCTGGGCAAAAGCCCGCGGCGTCATGGCGGCAAATCCGGCGCCGGCGAGCGTCGCAAGGGCAGTGCGTCGGCTGAGTGAGAGCATCGAGGTCGCCTCCCTGGAGTCGCATTCTGACGCCGGACAGTGGTGTCGTTGTAGGTGGTGGTCAAGCGCGAACCGGCATCTGTGCGGGCGTGACGCGGTCACCTTCCCGAGAGGGGGCGGACCGCGCACCCGCCCGCACGGCAGGGAAAATTCACGATCGACCGGACAGGAAGAAGAGGCGCATTCCGCCCGCCCCCGGATCGGGGTACATACGGTCAGGGCACGGCCGCGTCGGCCGTCACGCGTGAGGAACATCCATGCTCGATCTCGCCAACACCCTGCCCAACGACGGCTGCCGCGGCGCCCTGGCGGGGCGTGTCTTCCGGCCCGACCTCGACGGCCCCTCGGTGGTCGCCGTGCGCGAGGCGGGGGTCTTCGACGTCACCCGGTCCTTTCCCACCATGACCGACCTGACCGAGGCGGACGATCTCGCCGCCGCCCTGCGGGCCGCCGACGGCGAGCGCCTCGGCGACGTCAACGATCTCCTCGCCAACACGGTCCCGGACCGGCGCGACACGGCAAAACCCTGGTTCCTCGCCCCCATCGACCTGCAGGTCATCAAGGCATCCGGCGTCACCTTCGCGATCTCGCTGATCGAACGCGTCATCGAGGAGAAGACCAAAGGCAAGCCCGAGGCGGCCGCCGTCATCCGGGCCGAAATCGACTCATTGTGCGGCAGCGACCTCAAGACCCTCGTGCCGGGCTCGCCGGCGGCGATGCGCCTCAAGGAAGTGCTGATCGCCCAGGGCGCCTGGAGCCAATACCTCGAAGTGGGCATCGGCCCCGACGCCGAAATCTTCACCAAGGCGCCGGTCATGTCGGCCGTCGGCACCGGCATGGATGCCGGCGTCCATCCCCTGTCGTCATGGAATAATCCCGAGCCGGAAGTGGTGCCGTTCGTATCCTCGCGCGGGGCGATTGTCGGCGCGGCTCTGGGCAACGACGTCAATCTGCGCGACGTGGAAGGACGCTCGGCGCTGCTCCTCGGCAAGGCCAAGGACAACAACGCCTCCTGCGCCATCGGCCCATTCCTGCGCCTGTTCGACGACACCTTCACCTATGAGGACATGACGCGTTGCGAGGTCACGCTCGCCATCACGGGCGAAGACGGCTTCCATTCCGAGCTCGTGGCCCGCATGGCCGATATCAGCCGCACCCCGAAGGATCTGGTCGGCCAGATGATCAATGCCAACCATCAATATCCCGACGGCGTCGTCCTCTTCCTCGGCGCCATGGCGGCGCCGACCGAGGATCGCGACGTCAAGGGCGCTGGCTTCACCCACAAGGTCGGCGACATCGTCAGCGTGGCGTCACCGCCGCTCGGCCGGCTCGTCAACCGCATGAAGACCAGCGACGCATGTCCGCCGTGGAATTTCGGCGTGCGCGACCTGATGCGCAGCCTGGCGCGGCGCGGCATCGGCTGAAACCTCCCGCCACCCTCGCCCGCGCCGGCACCGGCGCGGGCACGACCCATCAAGTGAATTCGGAACCCACAATGACAAAGGCGGCGATCATCGGTCTCGGCTCCATGGGCTACGGCATGGCGGCCTCGATCCTCAGGGCCGGGCACCTTGCCCATGGCTTCGACATTGACCCGGACCGGGTCGCGCGTTTCCGTGCCGACGGCGGCACTGCCGGCGATCTCGCCGAAATCGCTGCCGGGCTCGACGCCGTCGTGGTCGTCGTGCTCAACGCCGCCCAGACCGAGGCGGTGCTGTTCGGGGACGACGGCGTGGTCAGGAAACTCCGGCGCGGCGCCGCCGTGATGGCATGCGCGACGGTGGCACCCGACTTCGCCCGCCGCATGGAGGCGCGCTGCGCCGAGACGGGCGTTCACTATCTCGACGCGCCCATTTCGGGCGGCTCCGTCAAGGCCGCGCAGGGCGAATTGTCGGTCATGGCCTCCGGCACGCCGGCCGCTTTCGCTGCGCTCGCGCCCATCCTCGACGCCACCGCCCGGACCGTGTTCCGCCTCGGCGACGCCGCCGGCGCCGGCTCCGCCATGAAAGCCGTCAACCAGCTCCTCGCCGGCGTCCACATCGCCACCATGGCGGAAGCGATCACCTTCGCGATGACGCAAGGGATTTCGCCGCAGACGTTCCTCGACGTCATCCCGAAATGCGCCGGCACGTCGTGGATGCTGGAGAACCGCGCGCCCCACGTCGCCGCGGGCGATTACACGCCGAAGAGCCAGATCGACATCTGGCCGAAGGACTTGGGCATCGTGCTCGACATCGCCAGAGCCGCGAAATTCGCCGCCCCCATGACCGCCGCCGCCCTGCAGCAGTTCCTCGCCGCCGCCGGCTCCGGGCTCGGCCGTGAGGACGACGCCGCCGTCGCCAAGGTCTATGCGAGGAATGCGGGGCTGAAGTTGCCGGGAGCCGGCTAGCCCCCACGGCCGTTGATCGCTGTACCGCAGAGGTCGTCACCGCGAGCCGGACGAGCCCGAGAGTCATCCAGCGCTGCGGCGACCATCATACGCAGTCATATCCATATTGCGAATCAGTAGCCTTTATTATCGGTCATTCGCCATATTGGCGGCGATCACCCTCGAAATGCCGCGAGCTCGTACGCCGAGACGGCTGGCCTTGGCGCAGCCGAGCGCCGTCACCGGCGCCCGGGCAGGTGGGAGGAGTGACATGACCGGACATCGGCGCTTCATGTTGACCCGGGCGGTGAGTCTCGCCGCGTTACTGGTCGCCGCCGGGTCGGGCGCTCGGGCCGGCCAATATTCGAACGCCTATTTCTTCGGCGACAGCCTCACCGACGTCGGCGTTTTCACGGCGCTCCCGGGGGTTGGGACGAACAACCACTTCTCGACCAATCCCGGAACCATCTGGGCGCAGAATCTCGGCGCCCGCTACGGCCTGTCGGTCACGCCGGCCTATGCGACCGACCCGGTCGCCACCCCGTACACGTTTTCGTCCATCGCCAGCGGCAACGATTTCGCGGTCGGCATGGGGCGCGTCAGTCTCCCGTCGACGCTGGCCAATGCCGGTAACATCCCGCCACTGACCGCCCAGGTCACCGACTTTCTGGCGCGCGGTGCGGTCGATGCGAACGCGCTCTATGCCCTTTCCAGCGGCCACAACGACGTCATCGCCCAGTACATGGCATTGCCGGCCAACGGCGGCACGACCTCGCTGGCGGATGCCCAGAGCGCTCTGGTGACGGCTGCGGACCAGATGGTGGCGCAGGTGGCACGCATGCGCGCGGCCGGCGCGCGCAGCATGATCGTGGTCGGCATCATGGACATCACCAAGACCCCGTTCGGCCAACAGCAGACGCCGGCCAATCTGGCGCAGCTGCAAACTCTCGTATCGACCTTCAACACCGCCCTGGAGACCGGACTGGCCGGCCAGAACCTGCTCTATTTCGATACCAGCCGCCTGCTCGACACCATCGTGGCCAACCCGGCGGCGTTCGGCATCACCAACACGACCGACGCGGCATGCGATCCGCTGTCGCTCGGTTGCGTTCCGCCGGCATCGACTCTCGGCTATCTGTTCGCCGATCCCAAGCATCCTTCCGCGATTGGCCATCTGATCATTTCCGATTGGGTCTATACGTCGCTGCAAGCAGCCGCCAATGTCGGCCTCTTGTCGCAGGTCGCCTTGAAGCGCGCCGATGCGCAATGGCGCGCGATCGACGGCCGGCTGCAGCAGTTCGAGAATTTCGGCTACAAGGGCCAGGGCGTCTTCTTCAGTTCCGACTATGCGTCGTCGCAACGCTCGGCGTCCGCAATGCTGTCTGCCGGCGACGACTCCGGCACCAGTTTCATTCTCGGCTACGAGAAGGCATTGACCGACCGCCTGTTCGGCGGCGTGACCTTGAGCTACGCCCACGCGCCGTTCGATCTTCCCAACGGCCAAGGTTCGGTGCGCTACGACGAGTGGACGCTGTCGGGTTTCGGCGCCTACAAGGCGGGCGCCTTTTATGCCAACGCGCTGGCGAGCTATTCCCGGCTCGATTTCGCGGCGACGCGCCGGTTCGCGCTCGGAGTCTTCAACACCCAGGAAAGTGGCGACACCGACGGCAACCGCTTCGCCGCCAAGGGCCAGGTCGGATACAATTTCGTCGCCGGCCCGTTCGTGCACGGCCCGCTCGCCGGACTGGCGTGGACGCGCGTCGACGTCGACGCGTTCAGCGAAATGTCCGGCAGCGTGACGGCGATGACCTATGGGGACCAGGCCCGCGAGTCGCTGCGCTCGCGGCTCGGCTGGCAGGTGGCGGCGCAAACCCACTGGTTCGGCGCCAGCGTGCGTCCCTACGCCCAGCTGTCCTACGATTACGAGCACATGAACGACGAGCGCACCTACCGGGTCGGCTTCGTCGGCGGAACATCGGCGATGGACATGCCGACCTCCAACCTGACCGGAGGTTACGGCACGGTGCTGGCCGGCATCGACGCCGAGATCACCAGGACCATGCGTCTCGGCGTCGGCGCCTCGACGACTTTCAGCCAGCCGGGCGAACGCCTGACGGCGGTCACCGTCACGCTCAGCGCTCCGTTCTAGAGCCGCGGCTCTGTCGACGCCCTGGCGTCTTGACGGCCGGCCGTGGCGCGCCCACATCGCGTCCTCGACGGGAGGGGGATCATGATTCTGCGCATCCTGCTTGTGGGCGCCGCTCTGGCGCTCGGCGTCTCGGCGGCGGCCGCCGCGATCGTCGAGGAGGTCACGACGCTCGCGGTCGACATCGACGTCGCCGGCAAGCCGCGCCTCAAGCAGCCGATCACCGTCACGATCTTCCGCGACGACGCCCGCGCCAAGGCGCCATTCCTCGTTCTCAATCACGGGCGGGCCGGCCGGGCGGACGAGCGTGAGAAGCTCGGCCGATCGCGCTACCCCGGCAATGCGAAGTATTTCGTCGAACGCGGCTTCGCGGTCTTCATCCCGACCCGCATCGGCTACGGTGTCACCGGCGGCCCCGACCTCGAGGACTCCGGCCGCTGCGATGCGCGCGACTTTGCGCCCGCTTTCGCGGCGGCGGCGCAGCAGGTGCTCGCGGTGGTGCGCCACGCCAAGAGCCGGCCTTACGTCGACGCCCGCCACGGCGTTCTGGTCGGCCAGTCGTTCGGCGGCGCGACCGCGCTCGCCGTTGCGGCCAGAAACGAGCCGGGCGTCATGGCGGCGATCAACTTTTCCGGCGGCAGCGGCGGCCGGCCCAAGGCCCATCCGGGCGCGCCCTGCAGCGACGACCGCCTGGCCGCAACGCTCGCATCCTATGCCAAGGCCAAGGTCCCGACCCTGTGGCTCTACAGCCAGAACGATCAGTATTGGGGTGCGCGCCTGCCGAAGCTCTGGTTCGACGGCTTCGTCAGAAACGGCGGCCGCGGCCGCTTCGTCGCGCTGCCGCCCTCCGGCGAAGACGGCCATTCCTCCTTCAGCCGCAATGTCAAAGCGTGGAGGCCGTCCGTGGAGGCGTTTTTGCGCGAGATCGGGATGGCGGTGAGATGAGTCGGCGGGGCCGACACCGGTACGTCACAGCAGCAGCGCAAAACTCTCGATGCTCAACCCGCTCTGCCGGATGATCGAGCGCATCGTTCCGGGCTTGAGATCTTTGCTGCCGTGCACCGGACCCACAACAGTCCGGCTGGCGTCCCCCGGATGAGCCAACACGTGATGACTGCCGACGATCCTATCGACGACGAATCCGGCTCGTCTCAAAGCTCGCACGACCTCCCGCCCGTTGGCGACAGGCAGCGCGCCGGGCATGTCAAGCGGCGACGGTCACGAGGCGTATTTCGGGTTGTGCATCCGAAGGGATGGCCAAGCCGCGATCCCGGCGATAAGCGAGGACGGCACGGATCGCCTCCTCGGCATTCGCAATCGCCTCTTCCTCGGTGTCGCCTTCGGTGACGACTTCCGGCAAAGCCGGAACCAGCACGGTGAAACCCCCGTCCTCTTGCGGTTCGAGAACGACGGAAAAGCTGAAATCCTGTGCCATGACGCCGTTCCCGATCCGAGGTGGTCGGTCGACATGTTATCGGAACGTCGCCGGACCAGGAAGTGGCCGATTGTCGTGCCTCCGCCCGGGTGGTCGAGGCTCTTCCCAAGCGGCCCTCACATGGGCACGCCTCACATGGGCACGCCTCACATGGGCACGCCGCCGATCACCACATAATCCTCGGCCGTCTGCCGCCGCTCTTCCACGCCCGAAAACCCCGCCGCTTCCAGCCACCGCTTCACCTCGGCCGCCGCGATGCGCATCTCGCGCGGCGGGCCGAACTCGCACGGGCCGTCGGGGTCGAACTCGGCCACGAGCAGCCGCGCGCCGGGGCGCAGCAGGTGGGCGATGTTTGCGAGGAGCGCCGCCGGATCGTCGACGTGGTGCAGCACCATGGTGGCCAGCGCCGCGTCGGCCTGAAGGTCGTCGGCGAGGGTCGTGGCGTCGGCGACGATGCGGCAGATGTTATCGAATCCGCGCTCGGCCTGCCGGCGGGCCAGATTGGCGAGGGCGTCCGCCGACGGGTCGACCGCATGGACGAGACCCGTGGGGCCGACGCGTTCGGCGAGCATGAGGGTCACGAAGCCGGGGCCGCAGCCCACTTCGAGCACCCGTTCACCGGCGTGGAGCGCGATGGCGTCGAGCCATTCCGGGACCAGGTCGGCGCGCTTCGCCTGGCGGGCAAACACCTCGTCCCAGTCGGCGCCACGCATGTCCTTGGGAAAGCCGTCGGCCACTTTCGCCTCCTCAGTCCCGCAGCAGGTCTTTCTCGGCCAAGAACTCCGCCATCATGTCGCCGGCGCGGGCGACGATGCGGCCGCAATTGGCCTTCTGCTCGGGCGAGCCGTAGACGTGCACCTGCAGGGCCTTGCAGGTGTCGGCGCCGAACTCGGCGACGAAGCGTTGTCCGAACTCGCGCGCATAGGTGTAGGCCGGTTCGCGCGAGCCTTCCGGGCCGGAGCGGCCGACGAACAGGCTGAGCGTCATGGTGGCGCCGGAGAACGCGCCGCAGAAGCCCGATCCGCCGACCCCGCCGCCGCCGAAACAGGTCGCGACCTTGAGGACGTCGTCGCTGACCGCGAACGGAAAGCGGTCCCGGAAGGCGTGCACGACCGCCTCGGCGCAGTTGCAGCCGCGCCGGTAGCAGTCGCCCGCCGGCGATGGATTGCGGGGCGTAGACATGATGCGTCACCCTAAGTGTTCGATCGGTGCGGAGCTGCGCCGGCGACAAACGACGGTTTTCAGCCGAACCAGCCCTTGAGCCTTTTCCAGCTCTCCTGCGGGGTTTCGCCGGCCGGATCTTCCTTCCCTTCCGGATCAGGGCCGGGATCGTCCGGCGGCTGGATCAGCGGGATCACGGTGTCGCTGCGCGGCGCCGGACGGGTGGGCGACGGTGTCGCGCCGGCAGGTGCAGTCGTCGTTGCGGCGGTTGCGGCGGCCGTTGCCGGCGGCGGCGTCACGATGGGGGCGGGCTCCGGCTCCGGCTTGGCAGTTTCCACCTTTGCGGCTTCCACCTTGGGCTCTTCGGCGGGCTCGGCCTTGGCGACCGGCGCGGCTTCGATCACGTCGGCGGGGGGCGGCGGTTCGGGCATCACGACCGGCATCGGCGCGCGTGCCACCGGCTGCACCATGGAAGGTGCATCGAGCACCGCGGGCGGTTCCACATCGGCGAGCGGGACCTTCCACTCGAAGGCGTCGAGGCGGCCGGTCACCGGCGACACCGGCAGCCATTTGCCGGACACCAGGCCGTCGGCGGTCCAGGACGGATCGCGCGGCGCGATCAAGGCGCGGCCCATCCATTCGCGGGCACGGCCGTGGTCGCCCGACTCGGCGTCCTCGATCTCGGCCATGAGCTGGGCATAGCGTTGCGTCGGCCGCGTCGCGACGCTCGCGAGCGCTTCGCGGGCGATGGCGAATTCGCCCGCGTCGATCGCCGCGCGGGCGACCGCGAGCTTGCCTTCGGAGTGGTCGCCGGAAATCTTCGCCAGCGTCTGCATGCGCGAAAGCCGGTCGCGTGCCGAATCGCCCGGGCGCAGATGCGCGTAGGCCTCGGCGAGGTCGGGATGCGGCTCGATCTTCCATGCCGCCTCGATGACCTTTGCGGCGCGGCGTGCCTCGCCGTCCTCGGCGGCGAGCCGGCCGGCGAGCGCCGCCGCCGGCACCAGGCCGGGGCAGAGCTTGACGGCCTCGGCGAGAAGCGCCTTGGCGGTGGAACGGTCGGCATCGTCGCGGGAGAGCGCGCGGGCGGTGAGCAGCACCGCGCGCGTACGCCGGTACTGGGGCTTGTCGATGAGGCCGGAGCCGTAGTTGCGCTCCAGGGCGGTGAGCGCACCTTCCCAGTCGCGTTCCCGGGCGCGGAATTCCAGCACCGCCTGGCCGGCCCAGGCGAGCGATGGCTCGGCGCGGGCCGCTTCTTCGGCCGCCTGACGCGCGGTCACGAGGTCGTCGTGGCGCTGCGCCTCCACATAGAGGCCGTGCAGGCCGAGGAGCTTGGTGTCCTGGCGTGCCGCCATGCGGCGGAAGGCGCGATCGGCGCCGCCGCTGTCGCCTGCGAGCTGCGCGGCCTGTGCACCGAGGAGGAGCGCGAGCGGCTCCTCACCGAGCAGGCGGTGGGCCTCGTGGGCGTATCGCTTGGCCGCATTGACGTCGCCGGAACCGATGGCGACCAGCCCATGGGTGACGGCGAGCCGGCCGCGGGCGGCGCGCCGATTCCGGCGCCGCGTCGCCAGGGCTCGCGGGGCGCGCCAGATTCCGCGCAGGATCGACCACGTCACCATGACGGCGACCAGGAGCGTCGCCACGGTGGCGAGTGCCACCATCACCGAGGTCTCGACGTGCCAGCCCATCCAGGTGACGACCACGTCGCCGGGCCGCTCGGCGAGCCAGACGGCGCCCCATGCCGCGGCGGCGACGACGAAGAGAAACACCAATACGCGGATCATTTTTTGCCCTCAGTGGCGGCGGCGAGCGCGGCGGCGGCGACCTTTTGCGCGGCCGTGCGGGCGGCTTGGCGCGCCTCGACGCGCTTAGCCCAGGGTTCGACGAGTGCCTTGGCGTCGGCAGGCAGTTTTTGCGATTCGGCGAGCGCGCCGGCAAGATCGCCGCGGCGCACGCGCGCCTCCATGCGGGCGATCACGGCGCCGGCGTCGTCGCCGCCGGCGTCGCCGGTCGGGCGCACCCGCACCAGCTTCTCGGCATTGGCGGCGAACTTGGCGAGAATCGAATTCTCGCCGGGTCCGGGAGCGGCGGCGGCCGTAAGCTTCGGCAGGAGCCCCGCGAACTCGGCGGCGAGCGCGTCGTTCGACGGCAGGCCGGTCGCGGCGAACGCATCGAGGGGCGCGAGCGCGGTGGCGTCGGGCGAAAGCGTGCGCGTCGCCGCGAGCTCGTTCTGGTACGGCGTGCCACGGGCGACGGCGATGTCGAGCGCCTGCGCGGCGACGGCGAACCGCACCGCCTTCAAGGCCGGCGGTTCGGCGACGGCGGCGAGGGCGGCGCGGGTTTCCTTGAGCGCCCCTTCGATGGCGGCACGCAACTCGCTCACGGCGCTCGTTGCGGCCGCGAGCCGCGTCTCGATTTCAGCCACCTTGCTGGTGCCGGATCGGGCGGAATCGGTCTGCGCCTTCTGGGCCATGGCGAGGCGCTGGTCGAGGGCGGCGAGCGCCTGACGGTCGGCGGCGATCTGGCGCATCAGCGCGTCGGTGCGCTCGGCCGCAGAAGCGGCAGCCTTTTCGGCCGCCTGCAGGCGGTCGGCCGGAAGCTCGGCGGCCGAGCCGGCCGCGGGCTTGAGATCGGCGATCTTCGCCTCGATCTGGCCGATGCGGGCCGCCATGTCGTTGATGGTCTCGCGGCCGATGGACGGCGTGCGGCCGGAAAGTTCGGTCAGGCGCATTTCGGCGCGCGCCAGCCGGGCGAGAATCTCAGGCGTCGGATCAGGCGGCCGCAGCCAATAGGCGGCTCCGCCCGCGACCGCACCCACGATGGCGGCGGCGGCGGCACCGGCGAAAATCGCCCGCCACGGCCGGCCCGGTGCGATCGGCTCCGGTGCTGGTTCCGGCGCTGGTTCGGGCTTCGATTCGGACCCTGGTTCCGATTCCGGCTCTGGGCTCGGCTCCGGCGCGGAGACGAGCACGGACTCAGGGGCCGTCTCCGGAGCCGGCTCCTGTGCGTGTTCGGTAACGGGTGCGGCCTCGTCGGCGGGTGGCGGAACCACAGCGTCGGCCGTTTCGGGCGCCTCGGCTGAAACGGACGATGGTGATTCGGCAGGTGGCGTCACGCTCGTATCCTCGGGCGACGGCTCGTCGGCGATCGGCGTCGCCGCGATCTCGGTCGCGGTGCCCTCGATAGTCGGCCCCCGGCGTTTGCGCGATGAGCCGGTCACGCCGTTCTCACCCGGTTTCATATGGTCACTGGCCATCATCAAGCCTCGTCAAACGCCCCACACTCGGCATACTGCGGACAGTCAGCCGCGGCAACGCGGCCGTCAGGCGCTGCCGATCAGATCGAACAGGGCGATCTCGCTCGGTTCGGTGGCGACCCGAAGGTCATTCGCGCCGGCCGACCCGAGCGTCGCCGCAACCTGGGCTGATAAACAAAAATGACGAATTTTCAGTAAGCTGGGCTCGACGCCCGCGGCCCGGCTGGCAGCCAGGCAGGCGCTCGCGCTGGCGGCCGAATAATGCAGTGCGGCATCGATTTCGCCGCCCGCGAGGGCCGCCGCGACGGCGGCAGAAAATCCGTTCATTGCCACCATCCGGTAAACGACCGCGGTGGTAACGAAAAACCCTTCAGCCACCAGCATGCCTTCGAGGTCGGCGGCGCGCTCTTCGCCAGCCAGATAGAGAAGCGGCCGGTCGCGGGACGCGCTCTCCATGATCGCCGCCGCCAGGTCCTTGACGTCGCCTTCCGCCGCCGTGACATCGGAAAAGCCGGCCGCCCGCGCCGCCTGGGCGGTGCGCCGTCCCACCGCGAAAAAAGGCAGGTCGACCAGGCTGGCCAGATCGGACCGTGACAGCACGGCGCGGCACGCATTGGCGCTGGTCGCGATCACGCCTCCCCACGGGCCGGCGCCGAGCTCCGCTTCGATCGGCTCGGCCCTCATCAGCGGCATGACAGTGACGTCGTGGCCGCGCTCACGCAGGGCCGATGCCGTCCGTTCGCCGTCGGTCTCCGGGCGAGTCACCAGGATCCGCATGTCGTCACCCCACGAAGAACTGGTCGCCGGCTTTGGCCTTGAGTTCCAGGCCGGCATCGCGCCCCATGGCCTCGGCGTCGAGGGCTTCGCCGCGGCGCACCGTCTCGTAGGCGGCGCTGCCGTCCGGTCGTGCCACCAGGCCGCGGAACGACAGTCCGGCGGCGGTCAGCCTTGCATGGCCCGCGATGGGGGTGCGGCACGAACCGTCCAGGACGGCCAGGAATGCCCGCTCGGCGGACAGCGCCGTCGCGGTTACCGGATCGTCGATTGCCGCCATCAGGTTGCGGATGCGGGTGGTGGCGGCGCGGGTCTGTATCGCGATGACCCCCTGCCCGACCGCCGGCAGAAACTCATCGATCTGCAGGATCGAAGTCACCACCTGTGGCCGGCCAAGGCGGCGCAGGCCTGCGACGGCGAGAAGGGTCGCGTCGACCTCGCCCTGCTTGAGCTTCTCGAGCCGCGTATCCACATTGCCGCGCAGCGGCACCACCTTGAGGTCGGGCCGCATCCGCCTCACCAGCGCCTGCCGGCGTGGCGACGAGGTTCCCAGCACGGCGCCCTGGGCAAGCCCCGCCAGGGTCTTGGCCCGCGGGCTGATGAAGGCGTCTCGCGGGTCCTCGCGCGGCAGGCAGGCCGCGATGACGAGCCCGTCGGGCAACTGGCCCGGCATGTCCTTGGCGGAATGCACGGCGAGATCGATGCGCTCGTCCATGAGCGCCTGCTCGATCTCCTTGACGAACAGGCCCTTGCCGCCGATGTCGGCGAGCGGCCGGGTTTGCTCCGCGTCCCCCGAGGTGGTGATGACCTCGATTGCGATCGCCTCCGGCTCGACCCGGTGGGCTTTGGCGAGCCGCGCCCGGACCTCATGCGCCTGCGCCAGCGCCAAAGGGCTGCCGCGCGTGCCGAGGCGCAGGAACGGGGAGGCGGATTGCGTCATGGGACCTCGCGGTGCTACGCCCGTCCGGCGGGCGAATGGGCCGCGGATCATAGGGGCCCCCGATGGCTTTCGAAAGCAACCCGCCGGGATTGCGGTGACTGAATGGTTGTACTCGGCATCGAGTCGACCTGCGACGAAACTTCCGCCGCCGTGGTGGTACGCCATGAGGACGGCGGCGGGCGGATTCTGTCCAATGTGGTGTTTTCACAGATCGCCGAACACGCCGCCTATGGTGGCGTGGTGCCGGAAATCGCCGCCCGCGCCCATGTGGAGGTGCTCGATACGCTGATCGCACGCGCCATGGAGGAGTCCGGCCACAATTTTTCGTCCATCGACGCCGTGGCGGCCGCCGCCGGCCCCGGGCTGATCGGCGGCGTCATCGTCGGCTTGACCACCGCCAAGGCGATCGCGCTCGTGCGCAAGAAGCCGCTCATCGCGGTCAACCACCTGGAAGCCCATGCGCTGACGGCGCGGCTCACCGACGGCACGCCGTTTCCCTACATCCTGCTCCTCGCCTCCGGGGGGCATACCCAGATCGTCGCCGTGCGCGGCGTCGGCGATTATGTGCGGATCGGCACCACCCGCGACGACGCCATCGGCGAAGCTTTCGACAAGACCGCCAAGTTGCTCGGCCTCGCCTATCCGGGCGGCCCTCAGGTCGAGAAGGAGGCGCTCACGGGCAACGCCACCCGCTTCGCCCTGCCGCGCCCCATGGCGGGCCGCAATGACGCCGACTTCTCGCTGTCGGGTCTCAAGACAGCCGTGCGGCTCGAGGCCGAGCGCATCGCGCCCCTGTCCGACCAGGACGTGCGCGACCTGTGCGCCTCGTTCCAGCAGGCCGTCGTCGACGTCATTGCCGACCGGCTGCGCCACGGATTGCGCGCCTTTCGGGAACGTTTCGGCATGCCGACCGCGCTGGTCACCTCGGGGGGCGTCGCCGCCAACGAGGCGATCCGCAAAATGCTGCACCGGGTCGCCTTCGAGGCCGGCATCGTCCTGGTCGCTCCGCCGCCGCAACTATGCACCGACAACGGCGCCATGATCGCCTGGGCGGGCGCCGAAAGGCTGGCGCTCGGCTTGACCGACGGCCTCGACATCAGCCCGCGGGCCCGCTGGCCCCTGGCCGACGTCAACAAGCCTCCGGCGCCGGCGTCGGCGGGCCTCGCCAAGCTGCCGCAGGATTTGTGAATGGCTTTCCAGAACATCGCGGTGATCGGCGCCGGAGCCTGGGGGACGGCGCTCGCGGATGTGGCGGTGCGGGCGGGTCGCGACGTGACCTTGTGGGATCGCGATGCCGCCACGCTCGCCGAAATACGCCAGACGCGGACCAACCGCCTCTTGCCCGGCGTCAAGGTCGACGCCGGCATCGCCATCGCGGATACGCCCGACGCCGTGGCCGATGCCGACATCGTCCTGATGGTCGTGCCCGCGCAGGCGCAACGGGCCGCCACGGCGGCGATCGCGCCGCGGCTCGCGCCCGGTACGCCGGTGGTCTCCTGCGCCAAGGGCATCGAGCGCGGCAGCGAGAAATTCATGACCGAGGTGGTGGCGGAAGCCGCTCCCGACGCGATCCCGGCGATCCTGTCGGGGCCGAGCTTCGCGCTCGATGTCGCCCGCGGCCTGCCGACCGCGGTGACGCTCGCCTGTGCCGACGAGGCGTTGGCCGAGCGGCTCGCCTTGACGCTCGGATCATCGACGTTCCGGCCCTATCACTCGACCGATGTGCGCGGCGTCGAGATCGGCGGCGCGGCCAAGAACGTACTCGCCATCGCGGCTGGCATCGTGGTCGGGCGCGGCCTGGGACCGAGCGCCCAGGCGGCCATGATCACCCGTGGCTTCGCCGAACTGACCCGCTTCGGCCGCGCCTACGGGGCGCATCCCGGGACGCTCACCGGCCTGTCCGGCCTCGGCGATCTGGTGCTCACCTGTTCGAGCCCGCAGTCACGCAATTTCTCCTACGGGGTCGCCCTCGGCGGCCGCACCGCGACCGGCGACAAGCTCGCCGAAGGCGCCTTCACCGCCAAGGTCCTGGCCCAGATGGCGCGCGAGCGCGACATCGACATGCCGATTGCGTTCGCGGTCGACGCCGTGCTCGATGGCACGCTTGCCATCGACGCCGCGATCGAAGGGCTGCTGACGCGGCCGCTCAAGGCGGAGTGATGCCGCATCCGGGTGAACCGTTCCGTCGCTTCGGGGCGGCCGGAAGGCCGAACCGGGGGGAGGCGGTGCGTCATCGCCCCGGAATGCAATAGTTCAACGCAAATCCCGCCGACGTGCCGCCCCGCCGACAATTGGTCTCGCGGCCCTGGGCGTCGCGCTCGCACACCCGGCTCGACGGGCAGCAATCCTGAGCGCGAAGCGAGGACCCCGCCTCGATGCAGGTGCCGAACACGACGCCGGTCACGACGCAGCTGTGGGTGCTCCCGTCGGCCGTCCGGCACTGGTGTGTGCCCGACGCCGAATAGTTCGCCGCGATCACCGCCGCCAGATCCGGCGGCACCGCCTGCGTGGCTGGAGCAGCGCCTGGTCCCAAGACCGCGGCCGCCAAAGCGGCGATGATTGCTGTGCTCATTTGTCCTCACCATGCCGTCGGCTGCCGCCGGACCAAGGCTGTCGACGTGGGGGCAAAGCCGATCCTTCTTTCCATTCAAGCCCGTATGGGCATTTCACGGAAGCCCGATGCACGTTAACATAGGCTGAGATCATTTTTCACCACTGTGGCGCGAGGGTCACAACATTCTGCGGCCGGTCCTGTTAGGGTACAAGCAATAATACATAGGGGATGGGGTCGTGAGTCTGGCTGCGCAAAGGAGGACGCTTCGGTTTCGCGCCACCTGTCTGGCGGCGGCGGCACTCGGGGTGGCGGGGTGCACCGTCCTGCCGAAGCCGTTGACCGTGGAGGAGCGCACCGAAGAGGCCCAGTTCGACAGGCTGGCCATGTTCGCCGACCAGGAGCCGTTGACGCGCTCACTCACCCTGACGGCCGCCTTCGATCGCGCCATCAAGTACAATCTCGACGCCCGCGTGAAGGCGATGGAAGCCGCGGTGGCGCTGGAGGATCTCGACCTCGCCAATTACGAGATGCTGCCCAAGGTGGCGATCAATGCCGCCGGGGTGACGCGCTCCAACAGGGAGGCCAGTTCGAGCCAGTCGGTGGAAACCGGCCTGCAGTCGCTGGAGCCGTCGACTTCGACCGACCGCACGCGCTTCTTCGGCGATCTGACCCTGTCGTGGAACATTCTGGATTTCGGCGTCAGCTACTACAACGCTCGTCAGGCCGCCGACCGCACCCTCATCGCCGAAGAGCGCCGCCGCCGCGTCCTGCAGGGACTGCTGCAGGACGTGCGCCGCGCCTATTGGCGCGCGGCGAGCGCCGAGCGTCTTGCCGCCAAGGTGCGCGAAAGCATCCGGGCCGCCGAGGCGGCGCTGCCGGCGGCGCGGCGCGTGGAGACCGAAGGGCTTCGCTCTCCGATCGATGCGCTTCGCTATCAGAAGGCCCTGCTGGACCTTCTGCGCCAGCTCGAATCCGTTCAGGAGATATTGCAGATCTCGAAGACGGAGCTGGCGTCCCTGATCGGCCTGCCGCCCGGCAAGCCGTTCCGGATCGCAGTGCCGCGCACGACCGCCCGGCAATTGCCGCCACTGCCCATGTCGATCCTCCGCATGGAGGAAACAGCGCTGCTGCTCAATCCCGACATTCGCGAACTGAGCTACGAGCGCCGCATTTCGGTGGCGGAGACCCGCAAGGCGTTGTTGCGGCTCCTGCCCGGCATCAATCTCACCGCGGGGCCGCACTACGACACCAACAGCTTCCTGGTCAATCAGCACTGGGTCGCGGCCGCCGCCTATCTCAACGGCTATCTGAATACGCTGATCACCGCGCCGACGGTGATGCGTCGTGCTGAGAACAGCGAGATCCTGACCGACACCCGCCGCCAGGCGGTCAGCATGGCGGTTCTCGCCAAGCTGCATATCGCCCGCGAGCAATATCTCGCCGCCACCCGGGAATATCGCCGCTCGTCCGAATTGTCGGATGTGGACCAGCGCCTCTACCAGCAGATCGCCAACCGGGTCGCCACCGACGCGCAAGGCGAACTCGAGAAGGTCTCCGCCCAGGTGAGCGCCCTCTATTCGGAGCTGCGCGCCTATCAGAGCTTCGCCGAGGCGCAAGCGGCGATCGGACGCCTCTACGCGGCTCTCGGCCTCGACCAATTCCCCGATCGCGTCGAGGTGCTGACGGTGCTGGGCCTCAACGACGCCATCAAGATCGCGTTGCGCAGCCATGCCGAACCGACCAACATCCGGCCCGCTGGCGATGGCGTCGGCGATGGCGCGCCGGCTGCGGACAAGCCGGCCGATGTCAGGCCCGCGGAGCAGAGCCCTTCGGCCGCCGTCCCGGCCGGTGCGGCGGGCGGCAATGCGCCCGTCCTCGGTGAAGCGATGCCGAACCATATGGACAAGCCGACCGCGACAGCGTTGCTGGACGATGGGACTTCGGGCCGGGCGGTCGTCGCCGAAGCGCATCTGCCTTAGCGCATTCGGGCGACCGGTCCCTTGCGACGGGCACGGTGAGGGAGTTGTTCGCGTGGAGGATCGCCGCACGGGCGGACGAAAATGGCTCGGTCGCAGCGCGGCGCTGCTCGCCGGCCTTCTCGTTGCCGTGCCGGCCGGAGCGCAATCGCCCGACCCACTCGCCGCCGAGGGCGTCGCGCCGGAAATCCGTGCCCAGCTGACGGCGCGCCAGTTCACCACCCTGTCGAGCGAGATCGCCGCCCGCATCGACCGTATCGCGACGCGGGTCGGCGAGCGGTTCAACAAGGGCGACATCCTGGTGCAGTTCGATTGCGCCATCCAG
The DNA here is from genome assembly GCA_030848545.1 of Astrobacterium formosum. Classification (GTDB taxonomy): domain Bacteria; phylum Pseudomonadota; class Alphaproteobacteria; order Rhizobiales; family Xanthobacteraceae; genus Astrobacterium; species Astrobacterium formosum. Next base: position 68,779 of record JAVDCA010000002.1, on the reverse strand, counting down.
CGCGCCGCGCTGGCGCGCGCACGCGCCGCACTGTTGCAGACGGAAAAGACCTACGCGATCAATGCGCGGCTGAGCCAGCTGAAGTCCATCGGCCAGCTGGAGCTCGAAATCTCCGCCGCCGAGGTCCAGAAGGCGAAGGCGGAAGTGTCCGGTGCCGAAGCGACCGCCTCCAAGTGCACCATCGCGGCGCCGTTCGCCGGCGTCACCGTCGACCAGAAGGCGCGCGAATTCCAGTACGCGGCGCCGGCCCAGCCGCTGCTCGAGATCCTCGACGATCAGGCGCTGGAGATCGAGCTGATCGCGCCGTCGCGCTGGCTCGGCTGGCTCCTGCCGGGCACCACCTTCGAGGTCCATATGGACGAGACCGGCCGGACCTATCCGGCCCGCATCGAGCGCCTCGGCGGGCGTGTCGATCCGGTCAGCCAGTCCGTCAAGATCATCGGCGAGCTCACCGGCAACCCGCAGGGGCTCATGCCCGGCATGAGCGGGCGAGCCATCATGTCGCCGCCGCGCGCCAACTAATGGCGTCGCGCCGTCACAGCACCCGGCGGCGGATCGACGTGACGATGAGCTCAGCCGCGATCACGGCCGCGAAGATGACGGCGAGCACCACCGCGACCTGGTCCCAGTACAGGAGGCTGAGCGCAGTATCGAGCGCGACCCGATGGCTTGAGACGTGGTCAGGGAAGAGTAGCAGCGGCGTCAGATGACCGGAATCGGATGAAGGCGCGGTTGTCGCCGCAATAACGGTCGTCGAGTTGGCCGCGGTTCTTGCGAGCGTCTTTTGCAAAGCCAGTGTCGGCGGTGAAGACGGTCGTCCACCTCCCGACAAAAATCGCGTGACGGACACGGATCATGTAGCTTTTTCTCGGCCGGAATTCCGGCGTTTCGCCAACAAATGATCAGCCAGTTCGACAAAGCCCGTCCCGGAACGACCTTGCGTCACGTATGACGGGAAGTGCCGAACCCTTGCCCTGTACTCGAGTATGTTCGCGACGCCGACCGAAAGTGGAATTGCGGCGAACATCGGCTCGTCGTTGGGGGAGTCGCCAGCGAACAGGACGCGCCTGGCCGCATCCGCGGCGGTGAGGCCGAAGACCTCGTCGAGCAGGCGGCGGCTCATCTGCAGCTTGTCGTAGGTGCCGAACCAACCATTGACGTGGATGGAGGAAACCTTGGCGGTGGCGCCGACCTCATTGAACAATTCCAGGATGCGGTCGATGCTCTCCGGCGGCAGCGGTGGCACGTCCTCGCAGAAGTCGATGGCGATGTCGGCGATGCGGAAATACTGGTCTGACGCCAGCGCACAGCCCGGAACGGCGGCCAGAATGGTGGCGGCGAGCCGCTTGAGCTTTTCGCGATTGGCTTCGAACTCGGCGTCCGGCAGGGCGTAGACGCGCGTCATCCGCCGCTTGCCGTGGTCGTAGCGATAGTAGAACGCGCCGTTCTCCCCGACCACGGCGGCCACCGGCCAGAATCGCGCGATCATGTCGCACCAGCCTGCCGGGCGGCCCGTCACTGGCACGACCCGGATGCCGGCGGCCGACATGCGCTCGATCGCCGTGTAGGCGGCGGCTTCGAGGTGGCCGTCGCTGGTCAGCGTGTCGTCGATGTCGGTCATGACGATGTCGATGCCGGCGCAGCTTTCGGCATCGAGCTCGCGTAGCGGTTTCATATGATTCACCCCTGTTTGCCGGCACTTAGATCACGGTTCATGGGGGCAAGAAACCGCCCGGCGGGTGTGCGTCCCTCCGCCGGTCGCGTATTCGGTGCGGCCTCGCTGTCTAGCGCGACGTAGCGTCGTCGATGACCGGATTGCGCAAGATGCCGACCTGCGGGATTTCGATCTCGACCACGTCGCCGGGCACGATCGGGCCGACGCCCGACGGCGTACCGGTCATGATGACGTCGCCGGGCAGGAGCGTGAAGGCGTCGCTCAGATAGGCGACGAGCCGGCGGATCGAATAGACGAGGTCGTTGGTGTTGGAGTTCTGGCGCGCCTCACCGTTGACGCGGCCCAGGATGGTGATGTTGCCGGGATCGAGATCGGTCTCGATCGCCGGGCCGAGCGGGTTGAAGCTGTCATAGGCCTTGCCGATCAGGAGGCAGCCCTGTTTCATCTCGGCGGCCTGGATTACCCGCTCGCTGACGTCGTTGCCGCAGGTGTAGCCGAGCACGTGGTCGAGCGCCCTGGCCTCGCCGGTGCGCCGCGCCGTCTTGCCGATCACCACCGCGACTTCGGCTTCGAAGTGCACGTTCTTCTCCGCTTTCGTGGACGGATAGAGGATCGGCGCCTCCGGGCCGATCACCGCCGAGGTCGGCTTCATGAACAGCATCGGCACGGCCGGTAGCGGCTGCTTCACCTCCTGGGCATGCTTCACGTAGTTCAGTCCGACACCGTAGAGATTGCGCGGTGCGACGGGCGAAAGCAGGCGCACCTTGTCGAGATGCGTCGACGGTCCCGTCGTCTCGAGGCTTTCGAAGGGCGTCCCGACCAGCGGCCGGATGGTGCCGTCTTTGTCGAGTATTCCATACTTTATCGTTCCATCAGCGTAGCGGACGATGCGCATGATTTGTCACCTTGAATGATGGTCCATCGATATTCCCTGCCATCATTTCGGGTTCGCGCTGGTGCGCGCCCCGGAATGACGACCGCGACGCCAGACGACATCACGTCGCTTGGCTTTCCGGCGCACCGGCGGGGGCCGGCGAGCCGGGCAGAGCGCTCCAGCCGGCGAACGTGGCCTCTCCGGCCAATGTCTCTTCGAGCCGGATGAGTGCGTTCCATTTGGCGGTGCGCTCGCCGCGGGCGATGGAGCCGACCTTGATCTGGCCGGCATTCCAGCCGACCGCGAGGTCCACGATGGTGGTGTCCTCGGTCTCGCCCGAGCGCGCCGACACGATGGCGGCGAAGCCGGCCGTGCGAGCCGCCTCCAGCGCCGCCAGCGTTTCCGTGATGGTGCCGGCCTGGTTGGGCTTGATGAGCACGCAGTTTGCGAGACGGGAGGCCGCCGCCTTGGCGATGCGCGCCGCATTGGTGACCAGAAAGTCGTCGCCGATCACCTGCACGCGGCCGCCCACCGCCGCCGTGAAGCGGCAAAAACCATCCGGATCGTCCTCGGCGAACGGGTCTTCCACCGACAGGATCGGGTAGCGCTCGATCCACCCCATCAGGAGTTCCGCCATGCCGTCGCGGTCGAGCTCGCGGCCTTCGAGGCCGAGCTTGTAGCGGCCGTCGCGGCCGAATTCGGAAGCCGCGATGTCGAGGGCGATATGCACCTCCTGGCCCGGCGTATAACCGGCGGACTCGATCGCCCGCATCAGCAGGTCGAGCGCCTCCTCATTGGTGTCGAAGGCCGGCCACCAGCCGCCCTCGTCGGCGATGCCGTAGGCGTGGCCGCGCTCGCGCATGAGGCGCCCGGCCGCGAGATATACCTCGCCGGTGCGCTCCATCGCCTCGGCGAAGCTCGATGCCGACGGGCAGGTGACGAGGAAATCCTGGATGTCGACGCGACGGTCCGCATGGGCGCCGCCGCCGAGGATTTGGATCTCGGGCAGCGGAATGCGCAGCTTGCGTCCGCGCGCCAGGTGAACATAGAGCGGCACGCGGGCGGCCGCCGCTGCGGCATGGAGCGCCGCCATGGAGACCGCGGTCAAGGCATTGCCGCCGAGCCGTGATTTCTGCGGCGTGCCGTCGAGCTCGATCAGCCGGCGGTCGATGGCGGCCTGGTCGCGGATATCCATCCCGCGCAACGCCGCGTCGATCTCGGTGGTGACGTGATGGACCGCATGGGTGACGTCGTGGCCGCCGAGCCGCGTGCCGCCGTCGCGCAGGTCAACGGCTTCGCCGGAGCCCGTGGAGGCGCCGGCCGGCGCGATGGCGCGCCCGATGGCTCCGGTGTCGAGCACGATCTCGGCCTCGACGGTCGGGCGGGCACGGGAATCCCAGACCCGCCGTCCGCGCACGCGGGCGATTGTGCTCATGTGAGTCCTTGTCCATCGTTTTGAAGGGTCGACGCCCACGAGTTGCGGATGGCCGAAAGCTGTGCGGCCGGCGCCAGGATGAGGGGAATTGCCGCCGAGCGAACGAGATCGCGGTCGGCGTCGGTGGTGATGTATTCGACCGGCGACTTTCCATCGATGCGGGCCAGGAACAGTGCGGGCAGGAGGCGCGCCGTGCGGGCCTCGATACCGGCGGCGACGGCCGATGGAATCTCGCCGAAATAGGCTTCGCGTAGAACGTCATAGGCTGCCAGGAAGCGGGGCGCTGCCGCCCGGTTCCACACGCACTTCAACAGCAGGTGGTTGAGACAGAAGGCGAGGTCGAAGGCCGGATCGCCGTACCAGGCGCATTCGGCATCGAGCAGGACCGGGCCGGCCGGACCCGCCAGGATGTTCTTCGGACTGACATCGCCGTGCACCAGCGCCTGCCGGCAGGCGAGGGTCGCCCGCGACAGCTCCATCAGGCGATCGGCGAGGGTCGTGTGGCGGCGGGCAGTCGCTTCCAGATAGGGTTCGAGCCGGATGGCGTGGAAAGTCTCGTCATTGGCGAAGCGCTCGGCGAGCGGGGCGCTATCCATAGTGGCGGCATGGATGCGCCCGAGCGTTGCACCGACCCGGGCCGCGAAATGCTGGTCGACGGCGCCGTCGCGGAGCTGGGCTTTCCACACCGGATAGCGCTGCGGCGGGAAGTACGGCATGGCGAACAGGCCCGACGGCGCATCGTGGAAGAGGATTTTGGGAACCGCCTCGGGGACGATTGTTCCGACCACCCGGAACCAGTCCGCCTCGGCGGCATTGCGCTCGACCGGCGCCAGCCACTCGGCGGCGACGCGCAGCTTGGACAGCGCGCGCTTGACCACGATGGGCGTGCCGCCCGCTTCCACTTTCCAGATGTCCGAGGCGACGCCGCCGGTGAGCGCCACGAAGCACGGCTCGATGTCGGCGGCAACGAAGCCGGCGCGACGCAGCACGGCGAGAATCGCGGCCGGGATGGCGCCTTCGGGCCCGGTCTCTTGGGGTTCGGTCGATGTCACGACGTCGGGCACGTTTGTCACACCACACGATGCAGCAGCGGTTCGCCGGCGGCGAGACGGCGGCAGTTTTCCACGATGACCGCGATGCTGCGGCGCCATGTACCGTCGGTCATCCAGGCGATGTGCGGCGTCGCCACCACGTGCGGCGAGGCGAGCAGCGGGTTCGGACCGCGCGGTGGCTCCTCGGCGAGGACGTCGAGGCCGGCGGCGGCAATGTGGCGGCTCGCCAGCGCTTCGACCAGCGCCGCCTCGTCGATCAAGGGGCCGCGGGCGGTGTTGACGATGACGGTGCCTGGCTTCATGCGGGCGATGCGATCGCGGTCGAGCAGCGCGCGGGTCTGCGGCGTCAACGGCACGTGCAGAGAGACGATGTCGGCTTCGGCCAGGAGGCGGTCGAGGCTGACCATCTCGACATCGGCCTCGCCCGCCATGGGGTCGTGGGCGATCACGCGGGCCCCGAGGGCGCGCACGGCGGTGGCCAGGCGTCGCGCCACGGCGCCGTAGCCGATCAGCCCGACGCAGCGCTGGCCGATTTCGCCGGCGCCGTCGAGAAGCTCCGGCCGAACGGACCATCCGCCGCCCGTGAGGTCGTTGGAGATCGGCACGATGCGGCGCAGGCAGGCGAGCATCAGGCCGAGCGCAAGTTCGGCGACTGCGGCCGTATTGGTGCCCGGCATGTTGCACACCGCAATGCCGCTCTGCTTGGCGAAAGCGAGATCGATGGTGTCGACCCCGATGCCGATTTTCTGCACGAGGCGCAACTTCGGCGCCCGCCGCATCAGGTCGGCGGTCACCGGCGCGAGCACATGCAGGAAGACGTCCGCGGTGGCGAGTTCGCCCAGCAAGCCGTCGCGGTCCGCCTCGTCGAGGCGGACGATGTCGACGGTCGCGGTGGGAGCCGCCGCGATGATGGCGCGGATGCTCGGCGAAGCGTCGTAGGGCAGAACGGCCTTCATGGTGACGGCCTTCATGGCGGATCACACGTTGCCGGCGATGTGGACCGGACGCAGAAGCCCACACATGCCGAGCCCGGGGTCGCCAGTTTCGGCCTCGCCACGCTCGGCTTGGGGCCGGCTCCCCGCGGCGGGCAGGCGACCGAGCCGGTCTCGGGTGCCGTCGAGCCAGGACTCCGGACCGTCGTGGACGATCTTTTCCAGGTCCGGCCGGATCTTCGCCATGGCGGCGGCGTGCAGGGCGACGAAATCCGCCAGACGCCCGCGATAGGCTTCGCGGTCGCTGTCCCACAGCTTCAGAAGGGCGGCATAGCCTTGCGCGGAGCGGTCGCGGCGCTCGATCGCGCCGTCATATCCCTTTTGCGTCAGCCGCTTGAGGCGTTCGTAAAGCGCCGGATCGGCGTCGGCTTCGGCACCGAAATAGATGCGAGCGTCGCCGCGTTCGGCGAGTCCGGAATTGCTCATCACGCAGACCACCTGAAGGCCACCGTGGTTGACGGCGCGATGCAGGGTGCCGGGCGTGAACTGCACGTAGCTGCCGGCGGCGAGGGGGACGCGGCGGAATCCCCGGGTGGTGTCGTGGAGTTCCAGCGCGCCGGTGCCGGCGACGACGAAATAGGCCTCGTCCGTGATGGCATGCACATGGGCGCAGCCGCCGACGACGCCGTCGGGGCCGGGCGGGCCGTCATAGACGCTCAGATGGGTGATGCCGATGCCGGCCAGCAAACCTGCGTTCATTCATGACCTCGACTGGACAGGTAGCGTTCATGGTGTCCGGCGACGTCGCAGCTCTGCGCGTCGCCGTCATGGACCAGCACGCGATAGCGGGCGCACAGTTGGTCGCCCTTACCGATGACGCGCTGTCGTAGCCGGAACGGGCCGACCGTGATCACGCCCCAGTCGGCCACGAACCACCACATGTCGTCGTGGTCGCGCGGATCCGGGAAGACGGCGAGGCCGGCCCGGTGGCCGCCGCCGACCGGCCCCGAAAAATCGACCCAGCGGGCGCCGCCGCCGGAGATCGCGGCGCCGCCTTTGTGGCCTCGGTCGTCCGCCACGACGCCGCCGAACGGAACCGTCATGCCGGGCGCGACCCGGACATTGAAATAGGCGTGCCGGGTCGCTCCGAGGCTGAAGTCCCAGTCGGCGGCCGCGAGCCGGGAGTCGATATCGACGATGTGGAGGTTTTCCGCCGCCTGCACGGTCAGGGTGCGGGTCTCGCGGGCGACGAGGCGGCCCGTCGGCGCCGCCCATTCGACCGGCCCGCGCCACTCGATCTCCTGAATGATCGCGATGGCGTCGGCGTGCGGCTCCGTGCGGGTGCCGGTGACGACCAGGGAGCCCGGCGCGCGTCCCTGAAAGGTCTCGTCGACGTAGAAATTGTAGGTGTACTCCTCGATGCGCCCGTCCGCCGCCGGCATGCGGCCATGCACGTGATCGGCCGCGATCCAAAAGGAATTGTGGTGCGGATGATCGGCGGGGCTCTCGCTGGTGACCGCGAAGCCTTGCGGCGTGAACAGCGGAAACACATAGGGGCGCTGGCGCCCTTGCGTCAGTCCCATGACCGGCCGGCCGTCGCACATGAGCGTCTTGCGGTGCGTGCGGGCGAACGCGCCCTTCGGCAGGACGATGTCGTCGTCGACGAGCGTGAAATGCGCGGTCATCGCTCCTGCTCCGTCATCGGCCCAGCATCCAGACGGCGAACAGGCTGATCGACGGCACGAACGAGATCAGGAACAGCCATGCGATCAGGCCGATCAAGAACGGTGTCATGGCGCGGAACACGTCCGCGGTCGGCGTGTCCGTCACACGCGCCGACGTGTAGACGAGCATGCCAAGCGGCGGCGTCAGGGCCCCGATGCACAGATTGCCGACCATGATGATGCCGAACTGGACGAGGTCGATGTGGGCCGCCTTGAGCATCGGCACCAGGATCGGCACCAGGATGACCATGGAGGCGATCATTTCCATGAACAGCCCGACCACGAGGAGGAACAGGTTGATGACGAACAGGAGCAGCATCCAGTTGGATGTCAGCACGCTCATGTGTTCGGCGAGTTTCTGCGGCACCTGGTCGGCAACCAGGATCCAGGCGAACGGAGCCGAGGCCGAAATGATGACCATCACGGCGATGGTTTCCGACAGCGACTCGCGCACGGCCCGCACGATCGAGGAGAAGTTCGCGGTCCGATAGATGAACAGGCCGCAGCACAGCGCATAGAGGGCCGCGATCGCACCTGCCTCGGTGGCGGTGAAGATGCCGGCACGGATGCCGCCGACGATGACGATCGGGAGGACGAGCGCCGGAACGGCGGTGAGGGTCGCGCGCCAGCGTACGGCGGCGCTGGCACGTTCGCCGCCCATGCCGGCCTTCATGCGCAGCGTGACCAGATGCACCACCACCGACAGTACCGCCGCCATCAGGAGGCCCGGCACGATGGTGGCGATGAACAGGGCGCCGACCGAAACGGAAGCGAGCGCGCCGTAGATGATCAACCCCATGCTGGGCGGGATCATGTTGGCGAGGATCGCCGCCGAGCCCGTCAGGGCGCAGCCGAACGGGCGCGGGAATCCGCGCTTCTCCATCGCCGGCACCATGGTCTTGGCGATGGCCGCCGTGTCGGCCATGGAGGAGCCGGAGATGCCTCCCATCAGCGTGTTGGTCAGCACATTGACGTGGCCGAGGCCGCCGCGAAAATGGCCGACGAAAGCGGCGGCGAGCGCGATCAGCCGGTCGGTGATGCCGCCCACATTCATGATCCCGGCCGCGGTGATGAAGAACGGGATCGCGAGCAGCAGGAAGGAATCCAGCGCCGAGGTCATGTTCTGCGGCACGGTGAGCAGGAACATCTCACCCTGAGGCAGGAATGCGATGAAGGTGCCGAACAGGATCGCGTAGAAGATCGGCACGCCCAGCAGCATGGTGCCGATGGCGAAAATCAACAGCGTCCAGGCGACGCCGATGCTCGTGAACAACGCGACGTCACCGAGGTCGCGCACGGCGTAGAACAGTGCGATGCCCAGAAGGCTCGCGACGACGCCCGACCAGCGCGACCGCCAGCCGGGCACCGGCTCGGCGAGCATGAACAGGAGAGTCAGCGCCGCGCCGACCGGAATGGCGAGATACAGATAGGTGAACGGCCACTGCATCGCCGGCGAGACATAGCTCGACCGGTGCACCAGATCGACGCCGAACATCAGCAGCATGGCGGCGACCGTGACGATGATCACGCGCGCGAAGGCGGCGTGATGGCGAAGCGCCGCCTCGCCGAGCATGCGCGGCAGGAGGTCGATGATGATGTGGGTCTTGCGCCGCGCCACCATGGCGCTGCCGAGAAAGACGCACCAGACGAACGCCCAGCGGGCGACTTCCTCCGGCCACGCCAGGGAATCGTTGAGGATGTAGCGGAAGAACACCTGGATCAGGGCGATGACGACGGTCGCCGCCAGCAACGCACCGGTGACGCATTCGAGGGCGATGTCGACGACTGCAATGCCTCGCGCAAGCAAATCCCGCCGCGAGGGCTCGGCGGGATTCGTCGTTGCGGGCGAGGCGTCCGATGCGATGGTCATGCGGGGCGCCTGGTTGGAGGATCAAGCCTTGGCGAGGGCGCGAATCTTGGCGACCATTTCCTTGGCGGCAGGGCTCTTGGCGGACCACTCGTCGAACTGCGACGCGGTCGCCTCGCGCCACTTGGGCAGATCCTTGGCCTGGTGGACGATCAAGCCGCCCTTCTTGAGCTCCCCGAGGGTGGCGTCGGCATTGGCGCGGTTCTGCTTGCGCTGTTCGGCGAACGCCTCCTTGGCGGAGGCGAGGAAAACCGTCTTGAGCTCGGCCGGCAGGCCGTCGAGCCAGCGCGCATTGACGCGGATCGCCTTGGGCAGGAACCAGTGCGACGTGACGGTGAAGTGCGGGGCCTGCTCGGCCCATTTGAAGCCCTTGATGGAGAACACGTCGGCTTCAAGGCCATCGATGACGCCGGTGGACAGCGCGTTGTACTGCTCCGCATAGGGCAGCGGAGTCGGGTTGGCGCCGAGCTTCTTCCAGAAGTCGACCCAGATGCGCAGCTCGGGGACGCGGATCTTGAGGCCCTTGAGCTCGGAAAGCTGCTCCACCGGGCGCTTCGACAGGAGGTGGCGGAAGCCGACCTCGCCGTAATCGATGAAGTCGACGCCGGTCTTGGCGCGGGCGATCTTGGAGACCTCCTGGCCGACCGGGCCCTGCAGGACGCGGTCCACATGGGCCTCGTCGACGAAGATGAAGCCGGGCGCGCCGCCGGCGGCGGCGATTTCGGGCGCGACCGCCTCTTCGGTGTCCGGGCCGCCGCAGGTCACCTGGATGGTGCCGATGCGGCTGCCTTCGATCAGCTGGGTGTAGCTGCCGAGCTGGCTTGCCGGGAAATGCTGGGCGTCGATCTTGCCGCCGGTCTTTTCGGTGACGGTCTTCGCCCACTTCTCAAAGGCGAGCGTCAGCGGCGACCCGATGGCCTCCGAATGCGCCATCCGGCACAGAATTTTTTGCTGGGCGAGGACGGCTGGAGCGCCCAATGCGCTCATGGCCCCGGCGACTCCGACGGTTGTCTTCAGGAATGCACGACGGCTGACGGCAAACTTCGACATCGTAGTCCTCCCGGGGGTTCTGTGATTGCGTGGCTAGGCGTGCCGGCGGACATTCTACGTTGCAAACGTTTGCGGTCAAGAATCCGGATTCGTCCGCTAGTATCGAAATAACGGGACTTGCGCCCCGCAAACGTTTGCGGCACCAATTGTGTCGCAGGACTGACCATGGGCCATGAAACCACCCTCAAGGACCTGGCGCGCGCCCTCGACCTGTCGATTTCGACGGTCGCCAGGGCGCTTTCCGACCATCCCCAGATCAGCGAGCAGACCAAGGCGCGGGTGCGCGCTGCGGCCAGCGTCTCGGGCTATGTCGCCCATTCCGCCGCAAGGGCGATGCGCCGCGGGCACAGCACCTTGATCGGACTGATCATTCCCGACGTCGAGAACGAGTTCTACGGCACCCTGGCGAAGGGATTGGCGCAGTGCTGCGACCAGGCCGGGTTCCAGATGCTACTCGCCATCACGGAGGACGATCCGGTGTCGGAGGAGCGCCAGGTGCGCGCCCTCTCGGAAGCCCGTGTGGCCGGATTCGTGGTCGTGCCGTCGCCCAAGCCCCTCCGGGCGACCTTTGGGCTTCTGGCGCGCGGCCCCTGCGTGCAGCTCATCCGCCGTCTCGACGAACTCGCGGCGCCGTGGTTCGGTATCGACGAGGAGGCGGCCCTGCGGGAAGCGACTGGACACCTGCTCGGCCAGGGGCACCGGCGCATCGCCTATGTGGGCGGCTCCCTCGACCTCTCCACCGGCCGCGGCCGCCTGCGCGGTTTCGAACAGGCCTTCGAAGCCGCCGGGCTTTCGGTTCCGCACCATCTTGTCCGCCTCGGCCGGCCGCGGCGCGATTTCGCCAGCGACGCCTTCTCGTCGCTGTGGGGGCAACCCGAGCAGCCCACCGCGGTCGTCACCGGCGGGGCGCGTCTGTGTGCGGGCGTCCTCGAGGTCCTCGGCAGGATGGGCTTGAAAATCCCCGCCGACATCTCGGTGGTGGGCTTCGGCGACGCACCGTGGTGGTACACCGCACTCACCACCATCAGCCTGCCGGCACGGGAGATCGCCATCGCGAGCGGTGAATTCCTGTTGCGGCGCATCCGCGACGGCCGCCGCGAGGCGGACAGCCAGAACACCCCCGTCTACCAGGCGATCCACAGATCGTCGCTCGTCCTGCGCGCTTCGACCGCGCCGGTCGGGACCTGAATTCCCCTTCGAGGGACGAAAAGGAGAGCGGGCGAGCCATGAGCGAGCGCAAGATCGGCATCATCATGAACGGCGTCACCGGGCGCATGGGCATGAACCAGCACCTGATGAACGCCATCGCGGGCATCCGTCGCGACGGCGGCGTCGCTCTCGCGGACGGCACCCGGCTTGTCCCCGATCCGATCCTCGTCGGCCGCGATGCCGAGCGCCTCGAAGGCGTCGCCCGTCGCGCCGGCGTCGACAAATGGTCGACCGATCTCGACGTGGTGCTCTCCGATGCCGCCTACCCGGTCTATTTCGACGCCGTCACCACGGCGGCGCGGGTCGCCAACGTCCACCGCGCCATCGCGGCCGGCAAGCACATCTATTGCGAAAAGCCGACGGCGGAGAATTTTGCCGACGCGCTTTCGCTCTACACCGCCGCCAAGCAGAAGGGCGTCAAGCACGGTGTCGTCGCCGACAAGCTGTGGGCGCCGGGGATGTTCAAGCTGCGCCAGCTCGTGCAGTCGGGCTTCTTCGGCAAGGTCCTGATGGTGCGCATCGAGGGCTGCTATTGGGTGTTCGAGGGCGACCTGCAACCGCCGCAACGGCCGTCGTGGAACTATCGCAAGGCCGACGGCGGCGGCATGATCCTCGACATGATGCCGCACTATTTCTACATGCTCGAGGCCATGAACGGACGGCCGCTCGACATCGTCTGTCACGCCGACACGCTGGTGAAGAAGCGCTGGGACGAACGCGGCAAACCCTACGCAGCCGACGCCGACGACAGCCTGATGGCGATCTCGCGCCTCGAAGGCGGCGCCATGGCGCAGATCATGAGTTCATGGTGCGTGCGCGTGCGCACCGAGGACATCATCGTCATGCAGGTGGACGGCACCGACGGTTCGGCGGTCGCTGGCCTCGCCCATTGCTGGACGCAACGCCGCGAAGCTACTCCCAAGGGCCAGTGGAGCCTCGATGTGGCCGAGCCGGTCGACTACTACCGCGACTGGCAGAAGATTCCCGAGACCGCACCCTACAAGAACGCCTTCCGGACCCAGTGGGAGCTGTTCCTGAAGCACGTGGTCGAGGGCGGCGAGTTTCCCTGGAATTTGCGGGCGGCCGCGGCCGGCGTCCAATACGCCGAGGCGTCGACGGCAAGCTGGCGCGACCGCCGCTGGATCGACCTTCCGGCCGTGCCGGCCTGACGAGGTCCGTCCGGTTCCTCCCCGCGCCGCGGCGCGGGGAGGAACGTCTTCTACTGCTGCTCGATCTTCGCCGCCTTGACGACCTCGGCCCATTTCTTGGTCTCGGCGGCGATGAACTTGGAAAATTCCTCCGGTGACATCGGGGACGCGACGGCGCCGGCCTCGGAGAGGATCTTGGTGTTCTCCGGCGCCGAGAAGACGGCCTTCACTTCGGCGGCGAGCTTGTCGACGATCGGGCGCGGCGTGCCGGCGGGGGCGAACAGGCCGTGCCAGGACGAGGCGTCGAAGCCGGGAAGGGTTTCAGCGATCGTCGGCACATTCGGCGCGGTCGGGCTTCTCTGCGTGGTCGTCACCGCGATCGCGGTCACCTTGCCGGATTGCGCCTGCGGCCAGGCCAACGTCATGTTGTCGAAGGCCATGTCGATATGGCCGCCGATGAGGTTGTTCATGATGTCGCCCGACGAGCGGTAGGGCACGTGGGTGATGTCGGTGCCGGTCTTGAGCTTGAACAGTTCGGCGGCCAGCATGTTGGAGGCGCCCAGGCCCGAGGAGCCGTAGGAGAGCTTGCCGTTGTTCTTCTTCACGTAGTCGATGACCTCGGGCACGGTCTTGGCCGGGATTTTCGGGCTGACGACCAGGAGGTTCGGCAGTCTGGCGATCAGCGATATGGGTTGAAAGTCCTTCGCCACGTCATACGGCATGTTCTTGTAGACGGACGGATTGATGGCGTGGCTGGAGATCGTGCCGATGAGCAGCGTGTAGCCGTCCGCCGGCGCGCGCGCGACCGCGGCCGAGCCGAGATTGCCGCCGGCGCCGGCGCGGTTCTCGACGATGAACGGCTTGCCGGTCCTGGCCTGCATCGCATTGGCGAAGATGCGGCCGAACATGTCGGTGGTGCCGCCGGCGGCGAACGGAACCACGATCGTGACCTGCTTCGACGGCCATACGTCCTGGGCCTGCGCGGTGGAAAGTCCGGCAGCCACGGCGAGAATGGTAGCGGCGATTTCTTTACGCATGAGAGATCTCCTCCGAAACGGACTTCCCTCGGTCCCGACGTCCTTCTGCCCCGTGCAGACGACGACCATTCTCCTCCTAGGCGGTCGGCCGGCACCGGTCAATGAGTAATGCATCAGATTGACAAACTGATGCATCAGCGTCTACCCCAGAAGCATGACAACCCCCGCTCCCTCATCCAGGCCGTTATGACGATCGCGACTTTCCGCAGCGCGCGCGACCTCGACGCCTCCCGGCCGGCGGCCGAACAGGTCTTCGAGGACTTGCGGCAGCGCATCATCACCCTCCAGCTCGAGCCGGGGACGGCCATCAACCGCGCCGCCCTGCAAGCGAGCTATGGCCTGAGCTCGACCCCGGTGCGGGACGCGCTGACGCGACTTTCCGAGGAGGGGCTGGTCGAGATCTTCCCCCAAAGCGCGACCCGGGTGAGCCTGATCGACATTGCGGCCGCCCGCCAGGCTCAGTTCCTGCGCCGCGCCGTCGAGCAGGAGGCGCTGCGCATTCTCGCCGCCATGCCGGACCGCGACTTCGTGCCCGAGCTCGAGTCGATGGTGGTGCGCCAGCGGGCGTGTGCCGCCGCCAAGGACCACGATGGCTTCGTCGAACTCGACTATCTGTTCCATTTCCGCCTGGTGGAGCTCGCCGGCGCTGGCGACCTGTTCGCCCTCGTGCGCCGCCAGGGCGGCCAGATCGACCGCATCCGCCGCCTGCATCTTCCGGTCGCCGGCAAGATGCGCGAGATCGTGCGCGAGCACGGACTGATCGTCAAAGCGCTCCAGGCCGGCGACGCCGCGACCGCGCAGGCCCAGGTGCGCGATCATCTGTCGCGATCGCTCGCCTATGCGGCGACGCTGAAAGCGGCGCACCCGGGCTATTTTCGAGATTGAGACTGGGTATTTGGACGTGCCCACACCCCTTCTTCGTCATTACGAGCGAAGCGAATCCAGGTCTTTCTTTGCGGCCTTCCGGATTGCTTCGTCGCTTCTCGCAATGACGGAGCCGAACAACAGAGGCTTCCATGTATATCGGTGAACAGCTCATCGCTCCGACGGACGAACGACTTCGCCTTTCGGCCCAACTCGGTTCGCAGGCCATCATCATCGATACGCGTCCGAACCGAGACGTGCTCGACGAGGACGGCAGCTGGAATCCGACGAAAGTCGCGGCGCTGCGCCGGCGCATCGAGGGCTTCGGCATGCGTCTCGACGGCTTGGCGCTCGATGTCGGCTCGATCCTGCTCGACAGCCTGCGCCGGAAGGATCGCGCTGCGGCGACGGCCGAGCGCCTGCGTCAGAACATTAAGGCGGCGGCCGACGGCGGCGTGCCGCTCCTGAAGTATACGGTCGCCATGGTGGGCATCACTCGCACCGGCGTGGTCGAAGGCCGTGGCGGCATGAAGTGCTCCGTGTTCCGCGCCGCCGACTACAAGCCCGAGAGCGATGCCCGCTTCTCCTACTGGGGCGTGGTGCTGCCCGAGGACGGCTCCGGCAAAGACGCGCCGGCGCTGGGCACTGACGAGACCTGCGGCCAAGTGATGGCGGGCGAAGCCGGCGGCATTTCCGAGGCCGACGGTTGGAATGCGATCGAGTACCTGGTTTCCCAGACGTTGCCGACCGCCGAGGCCGCCGGCGTGAAACTCGCCTGCCATCCCCACGATCCCGCCTATCCGCCGGGGGGCCTCAATGGCGTCCACCACGTGCTCGGGTCGCTCGACGGCATGAAGCGTTACGTGGCGCTGGCGCCGGAGAGCAGGTCGCACGGGTTCAATTTCTGCCAGGGCACGATCGCCGAGATGTCGAGCGAGCCGACCGCCCTCGTGCTCGACGCGATCCGCACCTTCGGGCCGCAACAGCGCATCTTCATGGTGCACTTCCGCAACATCAACGGCGGTTATCTGGACTTTCGCGAGGCCATGCCGGACGAGGGCTCGGTCGACATGGCGGCTTGCATCCGCGCCTACCGGGACGTGGGATATGCCGGCATCCTGTGCCCCGACCACGTCCCTTTGTCGGACGTCGATCCCGGCCGCGAGCGCCTGTTCGCCTTTTGCCTCGGCTACACGAAGGCGCTCTTGCAGGCGGCGTGAGCGAGGCGGCCCTCACGACAGCCCGTTTCCGCCCCCGCCGCCACGTCCTTGGTGCCCCGCCGCAAAGGCGTGAATGCCGGGACGAGCCCGGCCATGACGGAGGGGATGGATCGGGAAGAGAGCCGCTCTCAATCGCGCCGGTGATCGCCGAGGCGGCCGACAATGTGGCTTGCCGCCAAGGCCAGCGCCGCAAAGATGACGAGTTCCACGGCGTTCAGCGGCTTCTCGATCCAGATCGCGAAGGTCGGCGGATAGAAGAAGTAGGTCGCGCACACCGCACTGATGATCGCCGTGAAGGTGCCGATCAGGCTCCCATAGGCGACGGCGGCGAGTGTCGTCGGCACCAGATAGCCGAATACCAGCCGCTCCGTGTCGAGAAAGACGTCGAGAGTCAACAGTACGCCGGTCGTGACTGCGACCAGGACCAGCGGTACGGCGACCGGTACGAGGCGGGCAGGCGTCTTCACGGGAACAATATCGGACCACTTCATGGAGTTACGGGGATGACCTAGCAGCCGGTCGCGCCGGCACGATGCATTGGCATGGCAACTTTAGCGACGGGGTATGCCCGACGCCAACGTATAAGTACGCGGGTGCGTCAATAAGCCGGCTGCGCCGCCGCCGCCGCACCTGCCGGCTGGACGCAGCTCTACCTGACGCAGCTTTACCTGATGAATTCCGGGTCGATGAGGTTTTCGAACGAGAAGATCTCGTCCCACTTCTCCTGGGTCAGGAGCTTGCGCTCCCCGACGACGATCTGATGCAGGGACTTGCCTTGCGTGTAGCCCTCGCGGGCGATCTCGGCGCACTGCTTGTAGCCGAGCACCGGCTTGAGCAAAGTGACGATGCCGAGCGAGTTGAGCACCATCTCGCGGGTGCGTTCCGCATTGGCGGTGATGCCGGCGATGCAGTTCTTGGCCAGCGAGTCGACGGCGTTTTCCAGCGCCATGATGGACGAGAACAGCGCGAACGAGATCACCGGCTCCATGACGTTGAGCTGCAACTGGCCCGCCGAAGCCGCGAGCGTCACCGTGGTGTCCATGCCGATGACGAAGAAGGCGGTCTGATTGACCACTTCCGGGATCACCGGATTGACCTTGCCGGGCATGATCGAGGAGCCCGGCTGCATCTGTGGCAGGTTGATCTCGTTCAACCCGCAACGCGGACCGGACGCCAGGAGGCGGATGTCGTTGCAGATCTTGGTGAGCTTCGAGGCCGTGCGCTTGATGACGCCGGAGAGCTGCACATAGGCGCCCGTATCGGACGTCGCCTCGACCAGGTCGCCGGCGAGAATGAATCGGATGCCGGTGATTTCGGTCAGGTATTTGGTGGCGAGCTCGGGATAGCCGGGCGCGGCGGTGACGCGCGTCCCGATGGCGGTCGCCCCGAGATTGATCTCGTGCAGGAGCTGGCGCACCTCCAGGATGCGTTGCACCTCCTCGCCCATGGTCGTGCCCCAGCCGTGGAATTCGGAGCCCAGCGACATCGGCACGGCGTCCTGAAGATGGGTGCGAGCCATCTTCAACACGCCTTCGAACTCGCGACCCTTGGCGAAAAACGCCTCCTGCAGGCGGCGTAGCGCCGAAATGTAGCTGCCGAGCCGCAGGATCAAAGCGAGCCTCAGTGCGGTCGGATAGACGTCGTTGGTGGACTGGCCGAAATTGACGTGGTCGTTGGGATTGACGGTGGCGTAGTCGCCTTTGGGCTTGCCGAGGGATTCCAGCGCCAGATTGGCGATCACCTCATTGGCGTTCATGTTGGTGGAGGTGCCGGCGCCGCCCTGGATGAAGTCGGTGACGAACTGGTCGAGCATCTCGCCGGCGATCAGCCGGTCGCAGGCCCCGACGATGGCGTCGGCGACGGTCCTGTCGACGACGCCGAGGTCGCGATTGGCCATCGCGGCCGCCTTTTTGACATAGCCGAACGCCTGGACGAAATAGGGCTCGCGCGACATCGGCACGCCGGTGATGTGGAAGTTCTCCTTTCCGCGCAGCGTCTGCACGCCGTAATAGGCGTCGTTGGAAATGACGCGCTCGCCCAAGAAGTCCTTCTCGATCCGGCTCATGACGGTCCTCCTTCGCGGAGGTAGGGCTTACGCCGCGCGAGTGCCGAAGCGTTGATCAAACGCAAACAAAATGAGCAGCGAGATGCGGCATACCGGTGCCGTGGGACGGTGTCGTCGGCTTGGGCGGCGGTCGCGGGGCTAGATGGTACCGCACCGGGTCAGGTGATCGCGCACCAGCTCCACATTGCGACGATTGGCCCGCCACATCATGTCGAAGGCGTCGCCGATCACTGGCACGGACCCAAGCGCGCCGTCCACCATCACATTGCCGACCATGCGGGCGACGAGACGCATGGGCACGCCGAGGCGCCGTGCCTCGTAAACGATCCAGAATGAAATCCCCGTGGTGATCGCGTCGCCGATACCCGGGACCAGACCGAGCAGGCCGTCGAGCCCGAACCGAATCCGGGTACCGGGAATCACCAGGGCGGTGTCGAGCAGGTGGGCGAGCCACTCGAGCCGTTCCAGGCGCGTGCGCGACGACATCCAATCCGCCGCGGCAGGACGCCATTGATAGGTATCGTGGCTGTGAGTCATCTTGCGAATGTCCCGGCCGGCGGCGCGCTACGCATCGTCACGTCGGCTTCGAACGCTTCCGTGACACCCGCATGCGTGCCGTCCGTCCCGCGCGGCGTCGCGGCGTGGAATGGCCGAGGGCCTGTCGGGGGCCGTCAAGCCCCGGCCGGGCGGTGCCGCGCACGGCAGCGGCCGTCATGGCCCCGCCCGCAAGGCTCTTCAAGCCGAGCAGCCGCCCCAGGATGACGCCGCCCGCGATTGCGATAAGCGGCAGCGCGAGATTGCGCGAAGAGGTCATCGTTCACTCCGGTGTCCTGCAAAGCGGACTCGAAATGAACAACGCCCGATCGGGGCCCGGGTTCCCGGAGCCCGCGGTTCAGGACAGCCGGCTGACCACCGCGAGCGTGCGTCTTCGACCTGCCTCGGCGAGACGCTGCAGCCACGCTTCGAGTTCGGCGTCGCTCATGCGTGTGGCGGACCAACGGTACAGGAAACCATGCGCCGACCAGACGAGAAGGCAGGAGATCAATGCACCGAACACCACGTCGGAGACGTAATGTCCCGTGGTGGCGACGCGCCCGGCGCTCACTGACGTGGCGAAGGCTGCGGTTGCGACGAGCGCCGGGCCGCTCCACGGCGCCGGCGCCGCGCTGGCGACCGCGAGCAACGCGAATGCGCTCGAAGCCTCGCCGGATGCGAACGAGCAGTTGGAGCGGCACTCGCCGCTCGCGTCCCACCAGGGCTTGTAGGGGAGGGTGCCACCCAATTCGATGGTCTCGCCGGGGCGCGGCCGGCCCCATTGTTCTTTGAGGATGCCGTTCACCAGCAGAATCGGCCCGAGCAGCCCCGTGACCAGAACCAGCACGGTCATGCGCGCCGGCATCAGCATCGGCATTCGAGGCATTGCGAGTTTGAACGCGAGTGTCGCGGCGGCGGCGGTCATGATCGCGATGGTGAGGACTTGATTGATGCCGCGCGTGATCGCGATGAGGCCGTACCAATGCGATTCCGGTGTCTCTGCCAGCCGGTCGCGGAAATGGATCGCGATGTCGAGATCTAGATGCGGGATGCCGGCGAATATAATCCCAACGCCGGCCGCCATCGTGACGATGGCGCCCAATCCAATCCACTGCATGTACTGCCCCTCAGCGTAGTCTTCGATTGATAGCAGAACCGCGTGATGGAAAAGTGATAAAACCAGGGCCGCTCGGATGACGTGGGCCGGGATACGTGTTCATACGCAGACGAAAACGGACCCACGGACAAAGCGCAGATTGCAACGATATTGGGTTGCCACTTTAGGTGGGGCCGCGATCGGCTATTCGCCGGCGAGCACGAGGTCGTCGCGATGGACCATCTCGCTGCGACCTTCGATGCCGAGGATGAGCAGGATGTCCGAAGACGGCCGTCCCTTGATCTGCACGGCGTCACCGTGATCGTAGGCGATGAGGCCGCGGCCGATCTCGGCGCCGTCGGGCCCGCGAATCACGACGGCGTCGCCGCGCGAGAATTCTCCGTCGATGCGGATGACGCCGGCCGGCAGGAGGCTCTTGCCGCGCCGAAGCGCCGCCACGGCGCCGGCGTCGATGGTGAGCACGCCGTGCGGCTCGAGCGAGCCGGCGATCCATTTCTTGCGCGACGTCACCGGATTGGCGGGCGTGAGAAACCAGGTGCAGCGGGCCCCCTTCTCCAGAACGGCGAGCGGATGGTGGACGCGGCCCGACGCGATGACCAGATGGGTGCCGGCCGTGGTGGCGATCTTGGCGGCTTCGATCTTGGTGACCATGCCGCCGCGCGACAATTCCGACGCCGCGCTTCCCGCCATGGCCTCGATCTGCGGCGTGATGCGATCCACCAGCGGAATGTGGTGGGCGTCCGGATTGCCGTCGGGCGGGGCGTCGTAGAGTCCGTCGATGTCGGAAAGGAGCACCAGCACATCGGCGCTCGCCATGGTGGCGACGCGGGCGGCGAGGCGGTCATTGTCGCCGTAGCGGATCTCGTTGGTGGCGACGGTGTCGTTCTCGTTGATCACCGGCACCGCTCTCCATTCCAAAAGCTTGGCGATGGTATTGCGGGCGTTGAGATAGCGGCGGCGTTCCTCGGTGTCCCCCAGCGTCACCAGCACCTGGCCGGCGCCGATCTTGTGGCGGGCAAGCGCTTCCGACCATGTGCGGGCGAGCGCGATCTGTCCGACGGCGGCGGCAGCCTGGCTCTCCTCGAGCTTCAAGGTGCCCTTGGGCAGCTTGAGGAGCGAGCGGCCGAGCGCGATGGCGCCCGACGACACCACCAGGACGTCGCGGCTGTGGTGCAGCTCGGCAATGTCGTCCACCAGCGAGGTGAGCCACTTCTCGTGGACGCGGCCGCGGGCGGCATCGACCAGCAGCGAGGAGCCAACCTTGACGACGATGCGGTGGAAGTCGGCGAGGGCAGGAACTTTTATCGACATCGGGATTCTTCAGAATAGGCCAGGGCGTCGGCTCTGGTTCGGGCGGCGCCACTTTCCTCCTGTCCCACATGGAGAAAGGCTTGGCAATCGTGGTCTGTGCGAGCATCGGAATCGTGGTCAATGGCACGCGTGCACATCGGCACCTCCGGCTGGACCTATGACGGCTGGCGCGGGCCGTTCTATCCCGAGGAGGTGCCGAAAAAGGACTGGCTCGGCCATTACGGTGGCCGGTTCTCGACCGCCGAGGTCAACGGCTCATTCTATCGCACGCCGTCGCTCGACGCCGTGCGGGCCTGGCGAAAGCAGACGCCGGACGGCTTCGTGTTCGCCTGGAAGGCCTCCAAGTTCATCACCCATTGGAAGCGGTTGAGCGAGAAATCCGACAACAGTCTCGACCTGATGGAGACGCGGCTCCGCGCACTGGGCGCGAAATGCGGACCAGTCCTGTTCCAGTTGCCGGCGCGCTTCAAGATGGACTGCGGACGGCTGGAAGCGTTTCTGAAAATGCTGTCGAAACGCCGCCGCTACGCGTTCGAATTCCGCGACGCGAGCTGGTACACGGACGAGGTCTTCGATCTCCTGCATCGGCACGAGGTCGCGCTGTGCCTGTCCGACCATCACGATGCGCCGTCGCCCTGGGTCGTGACCGCGAAGCATGTCTATGTGCGCGGGCACGGACCGGGCGGATGCTACAAGGATCACTATACGGACGCGACACTGCGAAAGTGGGCGCGGGACATCACGAAGTGGAAACGCGGCCGGCGCGAAGTCTTCGTGTATTTCGACAATGATCAGAAGAGCGCGGCGCCGAAAGACGCGGAGCGGCTGAAGAAGATGGTGGAAGGGAAGCGGGGATGAGCGCGAGGCACATACTCCGCGCGCTCCCTCACCCCGATGGGGAGAGGGAACAGGCGGAATGCGGGGCGAGGATCTCGATCACCCAGTCCGGCAGAATTACGGCCGCCACTCCGTCGCCGGCTCGGCCGGCTCGGCGGCCTGGCGGGCCTCGTCGATGACGGCGCGCAGCGCCCGCAGCGCCTCGGGGACGCCCTGGTGGCTGACGCCGGACATGACCAGCGGCTTCTTCTTGGCCGCGCGCTTGAGGCGCGCCACCTGCTCCTTCAATTGCTCGGGCGCCAGCGCATCGGCCTTGTTGAGGACGACCACCTCGGGCTTGTCGACGAGGCCGTGGCCATAGGCATCGAGTTCCTCGCGCACGGTCTTGTAGGCCTTGCCGGCGTGCTCGCAGGTGCCGTCGACGAGATGCAGGAGGACGCGGCAGCGCTCGACGTGGCCGAGAAAACGGTCGCCGAGGCCGGCGCCTTCGTGGGCGCCCTCGATCAAGCCCGGAATGTCGGCGATGACGAATTCGCGCCCGTCCACCGAGACGACGCCGAGCTGCGGATGTAGCGTCGTGAACGGATAGTCGGCGATCTTCGGCTTGGCGGCCGAGACGGCGGCCAGGAAGGTCGACTTGCCGGCGTTGGGCAGGCCGACGAGGCCGGCATCGGCGATCAGTTTCAGGCGCAGCCAGATGGTGCGCTCCTCGGCCGGCTGACCCGGATTGGCATGGCGAGGCGCGCGGTTGGTCGACGACTTGAAATGCAGGTTGCCGAAGCCGCCATTACCGCCCTTGGCCAGGACGACGCGTTGGCCCACATGGGTCAGGTCGGCGAGCAGTGTCTCGTTGTCCTCGTCGAACACTTGGGTGCCGACCGGCACCTTCAGGACCATGTCGGAGCCGTTGGCGCCGGTACGCTGCGCCCCCATGCCGTGGCCGCCGGTCTTGGCCTTGAAATGCTGCTGGTAGCGGTAATCGATCAGCGTGTTGAGGCCATCGACGCATTCCGCGACGACATTGCCGCCGCGGCCGCCGTCGCCGCCGTCCGGGCCGCCGAACTCGATGAACTTTTCGCGCCGGAACGAGACGCAGCCGGCGCCGCCGGCCCCGGACTGGATGTAGATCTTGGCTTGATCGAGGAATTTCATGGCCGAATAGTTAGGGCGAAACCGCGCCCAAGACAACGCGGCAGCTTGGCTCTTTAGGGCCGACGCGGCGCCGTTTCGGGACTTTACGAGTATATGGCGCCTTGGGTTCCGACTAGACAGGGCCATGCGCCGGGCGGGTCGGCCGGTAGGTGACGAGGCATGAAGGCGATGAATACCGGTTCTCAAACGCCGTTGCGGGACGGCCAGGTCATCGAGCTGTGGCGCGGCATGGCGCCGGGCAGCGAGGCGAGCCCCGCCAGGCCCACCATCGTCGAGCGCAGCCCGACCCCGTTCCGCCCCGACCGTGCCCTGACCGGCATCCTCACGCCATCGCTTACCGTTGTTTTGCCCGAACGGCCCAACGGCGTCGCGGTGATCGTGGCGCCGGGCGGATCCTATGCCCGCATCGTGCTCGACAAGGAAGGCTATGAGGTCGCCAGGTGGCTCTGTCCTTTGGGCGTCACCGTATTTCTTTTGACCTATCGGCTGCCGGCCGAGGGGCACCAGAATGGCGCCGACGTTCCGGTGCAGGACGGACAGCGCGCCGTCCGCATGGTGCGCGCGCACGCGGCCCAGTGGGGCCTCGATCCGGGCCGGATCGGCTTTCTCGGGTTCTCGGCCGCTGGCCATCTCGGCGCTTCGCTCGTCGCGAATTTCGACCGGTCGCTGGTGCCGGCGGCGGACGACATCGACCGCACCAGTGCGCGCCCCGACTTTGCCGTGCTCGCCTATCCGGTCGTGTCTATGGAGGCGGATGTCGCCCATATGGACTCGCGCATGAATCTCATCGGCGCCAACCCGTCGTCCGAAATGGTCAAACGCCATTCGCCCGACCGGCATGTCTCATCGTCAGCGCCGCCCGTGTTCATCGTCACGGCGGACGACGACGCGGTGGTGCCGGCGGAGAACTCGGTCCGGCTCTACCTGGCCATGAGGAGGGCCGGCGTCGCCGCCGAACTGCACGTCTTCAAGGACGGTGGCCACGGCTTCAGTCTCGAACACGGCGCCGGCCTGCCGGTCGCCGGATGGCCGCGCCTGTGTGAAGCGTGGATGGTCCGGATCGGCATGCTGGCATAGCGTCTTTCGCGGGGCCTGGTTGGAAGGAGAAGGCGCCTGTGGTCGCGATTGGTGAACGGGTGCTCGTCCTCGGTTGCGCCGGCGCAGGGAAGACCGTCTTCGCGCGCCGTCTCGCGCAGTCCACCGGACTTCCACTCGTCACCTTGGATCAGGAGTACTGGCAGCCGGGCTGGGTCGAACCAGACAAGCCGCACTGGGTCGCAAAGGTCGAAACCCTGATCGCGGCACCCCGCTGGATCATGGACGGAACTTATCTCGGCACGCTGCCGCTGCGGCTTGCCCGCGCCGACACCGTCATCTTCCTGGATTTGCCGCGTTGGGTCTGCCTCTGGCGTGCCATCACCAGAATCCTGCGGAATTTCGGCCGGACACGCGACGACATGGCTCCGGGTTGCCCGGAGCGGTTCGATTGGAAATTCCTGACCTACATCTGGAGCTTTCCCTCCACGCATCGGCCGCGCGTCGTGGAGGCTCTGCACGGATTTCCAGGAGCTCTGACGGTCTGTCGAAATTCTCGCGACGCGGGTTCCTGTCTCGCCGCTTGCGAACGGAAGCGGTGAAGCAAAGCCTCGCGATCCGGCGATCGGATTTGGCGCGACGCGAGAGCAGGTGCGACGCGCGGGATGAGGCGCAACAAAAAAGCCGGCGAAGCCGGCTATGCACATCGTGTGTCGTTTTGCGTCTGTCGCTTTAGCGCTATCGCTTTCGCTTCAGCAGGACTTCCGCGTGCGCGTCGATCACACGCTGCTTCGCACTGCTGTACTTCGTGCTGCTACGTGGGGAGGGGCCAGTTGAGGGCCTTGCCTCACTGCTGCGGCCCTATCGGCCGCTCCCACACGCACCGTTCGCGGGGTTGCCGCTACACCAAGGTTCGAACGTGGCCGTGGTGATCATTGCGGCGAAATCTGGCCCGGTGGCGTCATTTCCTCTCCTCTTTCGTTCGGGGGACGTCGTGGAGGACGATCCCGACATGCACAGGGTCCTCCTGTTTCATCATTCTGTCAATCGCGAAACATCGACGCCGCCGCACCCGCATGCGGATTTTTTGTCGCGCGGCATGCGTATGGTTGGAGAGCTGTTAACGACGGCGGAATTGATTATCAGAGTCGACGAATCGCGCGATTTTTGCGGAAATTTTCGCGTTATTGCGCGGCGTCACGATTGAAGCCACGATTGAAGCGAAGAACTCCGAGCGACGCTCCCGTTTGCGCGCCGGTGCGAATCTACTGCCGCGCCGTCGCGCGAGTGATGCGAAAACGGACGAGGAGCCTACGCCGTCCGTTCGCATCACTCGCGCGCGCTGTGACGCGCAGCCCGTGCATGTACCGCGCAATCCGCATTCGGTTCACGCTAGGGCGCGACGCATCGTGCCCCAGCCAAGCCTCGGGAGGCAGATGACGAAACCGGCGGCATGGACCGTAGTCGGACGCCGCCGGCCGGCCGACCAGCGCGAAGCTCAGGCGGCTGCTCGCCAGCCGACCTTGTCGAACCCCTTGAGCCCGAGAATGGCACGCGCCTCGTCGGGCGTGGCGATCGGGATGCTCAGCGCTTCGGCAATGGCGACCACCCGCTCGACTTGCTCGGCACTCGACCTCGCGAGTTGGCCCGGAGCGACGAAGAGATTGTCTTCGAGGCCGACGCGACAGTGTCCGCCCATCGCCATGGCGACGGCCATCATCGGCAACTGCGCCTTGCCGGCGGCGCAGACCGACCAGGTGAAGTTCTTGTCGCCGATCAAGCGCACCGCCGAATCGTGCAGGAATACGAGGTTTTCCACCGTCGCCTGCATGCCGCCGAGAATGCCGAGCACGAACTGGATGTGCACCGGCGGTTTGAGCACGCCGGTTGCGATCAGGTACTGAAGGTTGGACAGCATGCCGGCGTCGTAGACTTCGAGTTCTGGCTTGGTGTCGGCGCCATACATGAACTCGGCGAACTCGCCCAGTGTCTTGAACGTGTTGGGGAAGATCCAGTCCTCGGTGGCGGCGAGGAACGGCAGCTCCCAGTCGAAGCGCGGCTCCTTGATCTTGGCCTTCAGGGGATGCAGCGCGAAGTTCAAGGAGCCCGCATTGAGCGACGCGAGTTCCGGCTTGAGCAGCGCCACCGAGCGGGCGCGCTCGGCCGTCGACATCTCCCTGCTGCCGCCGGTGGTGATGCAGATCGGCGCTCGGGTCTCGGCGCTGATCTTCCTGACGATCTCCTCGTAGAGCTTGGGATCGGCGCTCGGCTTGCCGGTCTCGGGCACGCGCGCATGCACGTGCACGACGGCGGCTCCGGCTTTCGCCGATCTGATCGCATCGGCGGCGATCTCGTCGGGCGTGAGTGGCAGATAGGGCGACAGGCTGGGCACGTGCACCGAACCGGTGACGGCCGCCGTGATGATGAGCTTGTGCATGGTCAGATCCTGCTGCGGCGGTGTGCGGCGATGGAAGCCGGTGCGACGTTCATTCGTCGAGGATGGCGACGGCACGGGTCCAGCCGGCCGATCCACCTTTCACCTTGCAGGGGAAGCAGGCGACCTGGAAGCCGCGCGGCGGCAACAGTTCGAGATTGTGCAGCTTCTCGATGTGGCAGTAGCCGATGTGGCGGCCGGCCTTGTGGCCCTCCCAGATGATGCCGGGATCCTTGGTGGATGCGTATTTCTTCGCCGTGTAGACGAACGGCGCGTCCCAGCTCCAGGCGTCGGTGCCAGTGACGCGCACGCCGCGTTCCAGGAGATACATGGTCGCCTCGTAGCCCATGCCGCAGCCCGCCGCGACGTAGCCGGAATGGCCGTAGAGTTTGCCCGCGCGGGTGTTGACGACGACGATCTCCAGCGGCTTCAGGGTGTGGCCGATGCGTTCGAGCTCCGCTTCGACGTCGGCGGCGCTCGCCACATAGCCGTCTTCGAACTTGCGGAAGTCGAGCTTGACGGCGGGCTGGAAGCACCAGTCGAGAGGCACTTCGTCGATGGTCCACGCCCGTTCGCCGTTGTTCATGGTCGAGTGGAAATGATAGGGCGCATCGAGATGGGTGCCGTTGTGAGTGGTGATTTCCACCCATTCGATCGCCCATGCCTCCTGGTCGGGGAGGTCCTCCTTCTTCAGGCCAGGGAAGAACGGCAGCAGTTCGTCCACCGTTTCTTTGCCGGTGCGGTATCGGATCTTCGGTTCGTAGACTGGGGGATCGGCGAGGGTGCCGTTCTCGAAGAAGATCGACAGGTCGATGATCTTGCGCATTGGTTGAACTCCGTCTCTGCCGCGGCTTGCGCTCGGATGGCTGGGCCCGCCCGCCTGCCGGGCGGACCCGATGTCGTCAGTTCGCGTGCTTCGCCTGCACCTTCGCCAGCGACTCGGTGGAGGGCATGAAGGCGGTTGCGATCGCTGCGGCCAGGAACGGGATTGCGCACAACAGGATCGAGGTCTGCAGTGAATAAGCGGTGGCGATGCCACCGAGGATGAACGGCGCGAAGGCTGAGAATCCGCGGCCGACATTGAAACAGAAGCCGGAGCCGGTGGTTCGGATGCGGGTCGGGAATAGTTCGCCGTAATATGACCCCATCAGGCCCACAAAGGCCATGAAGAACGCATAAGCGGGCCCCATCCACAACAGCGTGGTGCGGTCCTCCGTCATGGCGTAGATGGTGAGCATCACGGCCGATCCGAACAGCGACAGGCACAACGCATTGCGTTTGCCGATGACGTCCGCGAGCCAGCCGAACAGATTGTAGCCGAAGAACATGCCGACGCTCAGAATGGTCATGAACATGCCCATGTCGGCGACGGACAGGCCGCGCTCCTTGACCAGATAGGTGGGCAGCCAGGTGGTCGTGCCCCAGTAGGCGGCGAGCGCGAAGGCGGACACCAGCGTCGCCAGAATGGTGTTCTTGGCCATGCCGTCCTTGAAGATCTCGCCGACGGACACTTTCTCCGCCGCCTTGCTTTCGCCCTTGAGTCGCGCGTCGCGCTGCGCTTTCCAGGCCTCGGATTCGGGCACGAAGAAGTAGACGTAGACGGCGACCACGAGGGCGATGCCGGCGGTGAGGAACAACGCGCGCCAGCCCCACATTGGGATGATCTTGCCGGCGAAGAACGAGGCGAGCCCCACGCCGACTGGAAAGGAGCTCATCACGAAGGCGGCTGCGCGGCCGCGCTGCTCGGTGGGCCAGGTCTCGGCGACGTAGGCGGCGATGACGCCCCACAGGCCGCCGAGTCCGAGGCCGGCGAGGAAACGCAGGATCAGTATTTCGAGCCACGAATTCGCGGCGGCGATCGCCATGGTGAGCAGGCTGAAGGAGACGAGCGACCACAGCATCGCCTTCTTGCGCCCGTAGTTGTCCGAGTACCAGCCCATCACCACGCTGGAAATGCCGACGCCGATCAGCGTCGCGGTCGCCAACAGGCCGGCTTCCGAGCGGCTCAGGCCGAGATCGTTCATGATGGGCTGGAACGCCATCGCCAGCATGACGAGGTCCATGGCGTCGAAGGTGTAGCCGGCGAAGCCGCCGAACAGGACCTTCCATTTCGTTTTGTCGTTCTGCATCGGGCACTCCCTACGTTCATTCACGCTGTGGGGTCGAGCGGGCGTCGGCGGTTTCGAGATGCATGCGGCATGGGGGCGGGCCAAGTCTGAACACCGTCCGAAGGTGACGTCCGCAGAATTAGACTGTACGTACGTTCAGTCAATAAGCACTATTGCGGCGCCCGCGCCCGCGCCCGCGCCCGCGCCCGCGGTAGGGAGGCGCCGTGCAGAGGTATGCTACTGAAAATTCACGGTTTTCCAGAAACCGAGGTGGACAGGCGCGGGTCCGGAAGCCTACAGTGAAAGCGCGGTTCCGGATTCAGCAACAGGTTGCTTTTCAGCCTTCATGACGACTCCCGCTTCGAGGAAAAACGCGGCCAGAGCCAAGCCTCGCGCGCCGGCCACCGAGCCGAGCCGACGCGAACGCATTCTGCACGCGGCCGAGCGGCTATTCGCCATTCAGGGTTTTCACGGCACCTCGATGCGAGAAATCGCAGCAGCCGCCAAAGTCGGGCTGTCGATCGTGGTCTACCACTTCGGCACCAAGCTCAATCTCTATCGAACGCTGTTCGAGCGTCGGCGCCCCATCTTCGAGCAGCGGGTGGCGGAACTCGCCGCCATCACCGACTACGCCGCGCCGGACGCTCTCGAGCGCATCGTCACGGCCTTCGTCATGCCCATCATCGGGCAGCAGACGACGCCGGAAGGAAAGTACTATTCGCTGCTCACGGTGCGCGAGGCTTCGGATCCGCAGGAAAGTTCGGGCGTCATCCGTGACTACTACGATCCGATGGCGCGTCAGTTCATCGCCGCACTGC
Organism: Astrobacterium formosum; assembly: GCA_030848545.1. Classification (GTDB taxonomy): domain Bacteria; phylum Pseudomonadota; class Alphaproteobacteria; order Rhizobiales; family Xanthobacteraceae; genus Astrobacterium; species Astrobacterium formosum. The sequence goes on along the minus strand of JAVDCA010000002.1, from coordinate 39,281 downwards.
AGTGCGCCCTTCCCGACAAGTCGCCCGAATATCTGCACTGGGCATATCTCTTCTCGGTCGGCGCCCTGGTGATGAACTGCTTCGACGAGCGCATGGCGCGGCTGTCGGACCATCGCTACTTGCCGGGCGACAATGCCGCCAAAGGACGCTTTCTGGTGCGCTACATCGCGGCCGGTATCCGCGGCGGTCCGGACGTGACCACGTCGGCTTGACGGATCGGTGCCGCTGCGTACGAAATCGCTCTCGCGCGACGTCGGCGGACCAAAGTCGCGCCCATTGCAGGGCCGGCCCTTCGCAAAGCTCCGAACAGCAAATTCCAGACGACAAAGCTTCAGGTAACAAAAAAGCCGGCGATGCCGGCCGATCTAAGTTCACGTTCCTCGTTCACAACGACAAGAAAACATCGTGGCGGACATTTCAGATTGATCGCGTGGGGAGGGGCCAGTTGAGGGCCTTGCCTCACTGCTGCGGCCCTATCGGCCGCTCCCACACGCACCGTTCGCGGGGTTGCCGCTACACCAAGGTTCGAACGTGGCCGTGGTGATCATTGCGGCGAAATCTGGCGCGGTGGCGTCATTTCCTCTCCTCTTTCGTCCGGGGGACGTCGCGGAGGACGATCCCGACATGCACAGGGTCCTCCTGTTTCATCATTCTGTCAATCGCGAAGCACCGACGACACCGCGCCTTCCATGCGGATTTTTTGTCGCGCTTCATGCGTATGGTTGGAGAGCTGTTAACGACGGCGGAGTTGATTGTCAGAGTCGACGAATCGCGCGATTTTCGCGGCAATTTCCGCGTTTTTGCGGGCGTCACGATTGAAGCCACGATTGAAGCGAAGAACGCCGGAAGAACGCCGAACGACGTTCCGGTTCGCACGCCGGTGCGAATCTACTGCCGCGCCGTCGCGCGAGTGATGCGAAAACGGACGAGGAGCCTACGCCGTCCGTTCGCATCATTCGCGCGCGCTGTGACGCGCAGCCCCTGCATGCACCGCGCAATCCACATTCGGTTCACACCAGTGCGCGACGCATCGCGCCCCAGCTCTTGATCGAGGCCCAGATGCCGCGCTCGAGGCGGAAGCGGTCGATCGGCGCCGACGACGAGATGGCGCGGATGCGATAGAGGCCGACGCCGGTCCACTGGAAGCCGCACTTCTCGAGCACGCGACGCGACGCCGGATTGGTGACGCGCGCACCCGCCTGCAGGGCGGTGAAGTCGAGATCGCCGAAAGCGTGGTCGATCAGTGCACGGGCCGCTTCGGTCGCATAGCCTTTGCCCCAATGGGCGACGCCGAGCCAATAGCCGATCTCGGGCGCGCCGTCGTCGCGCGCTTCGAACCCGCAGGCGCCGATGACGTCGCCGGAAAGCGTGATCACGTAGGTCTGTTCGCCGTCGGCGCGGTTGACGCTTTCGAGCCAGGTCTTGGCGTCGGCGAGCTTGTAGGGATGGGGAATGCGCGCCGTGTTTTCTGCGATGCGACGGTCGTTGGCGAGGGTCGCGATCGTCTTAGCGTCCCCGAGACGCGGCGCGCGCAGAACCAGGCGCTCCGTCTCGAGGACGGGCATACTGCCCTCGCGCGGTCTCTCCGCAGTGGTGATTTCCAGTCCAGTCATGGCACGGGCTCCTTCGCTTTGAAAAAGCTTCGAGGGGGAACCGGTTGCCCGGTTCCCCCTCGAATTTGAACCCGTTTCGGGTCCGCCGGGAGAACTGGGCTCCGGCGGACCTCGTTATGGTCTACCGGTTTATTCGGCCGCGGCCTGCGTCATGGGAAGTACGGAAACGTAGGTGCGGCCTTTGGCTTTGGTACGGTATTCGATGTGACCGTCGATCTTGGCGAACAGGGTGTGGTCGGTGCCCATGCCGACATTGGCGCCGGGATGCCATTGCGTCCCACGCTGCCGCACGATGATGTTGCCGGCCGAACAGAGCTCGCCGCCGAACAGCTTCACGCCCAGGCGTTTACCCGCCGAGTCGCGGCCGTTACGCGAGGAACCACCTGCTTTTTTGTGAGCCATGTGAAAAGATCCGTTATCGTCGGTTTCAATAACCCGAATCGGTGACGAAATCATCACCGGAATGGGTCGCAGGTTCGTTTTTTTCGTCGCCGTGTGGCGGCGAAGGTTCAAAGGCGCGTCAGGCCGCCGGCTGTTCGGCGCCGTCCTCGACTACCGCAACGGGCTTTTCCCGCTTCGGCCGCGGCGGCGGCGTGTCGCTCGGACGCCGGCCGTCGGTGAGGATCTCGGTGATCCGCACCCGGGTGTATTCCTGGCGATGGCCACGCCGGCGGCGCGAATTCTTGCGCCGGCGCTTCTTGAAGGCGATGACCTTGGGGCCGCGGCTCTGCTCGATGAGCTCGCCCGCCACCGTGGCGCCCGCCACTGTCGGGGCGCCCACCACGGGCGTATCGCCGCCGACCACCAGCACTTCGGCGAATTCGACGACCGAGCCGGGCTCGCCATCGATCCGCTCGATCTTGATCACGTCCTCGACGGCAACATTATACTGCTTACCGCCTGTTCGGATGACCGCGAACATCTTTCTCGTCCTCGTGTTCGATCCGGCACTCGGGATTTTGCCCGGGCCGGCTTCTTGTCAGTCGTTTGTTTTTTCTAGGCTTTTCGATCGTGCCTGACGGCACAAATCAACGCGCGGGCCGCTCGCGCGGGCCCGCGTCGGGGCTTTTATGGCGATCGGGAGGGCCCCTGTCAATGAAGGGCCGGGCAGGCATCGTGCCATCCGGAGCAGTTCCTCATCCGCGCCGGCAAGCCGTGAGGCGCGCGGGTAATTGCCCGCCGCACCCCGAAACCCGTCACCAGCCAGGACATCGCCGCAAAACCACAAAAGGGGTTCGTTCGGGCATCCGCGGCCCTTGTTTCACCAGAACGCCTTGGCTATGAAACGACACCGCTACCGCGGCCCCTGGAGAGGTGGCAGAGTGGTTGAATGCACCGCACTCGAAATGCGGCATACGGGTAACCGTATCGGGGGTTCGAATCCCTCCCTCTCCGCCATTTCCACGGATCCGAATTTCCGGCCGAAAGCCCCATAAATAGGGCTTTCCCGCGCACGCCGACGCCCCATTCGAGGCGTTTTGCGTGTCTGTACCACCCGATGTACCCGCCAATGTACCAGCCGGAGCGCACGCCGCCGGCCGGCGCAATGATGGCAGCAGCCCAAAATATCTGACCGGCGGCCCGAGCGGCTGGCGCTTCCAGATGCGCCTGCCCACGAGCCTCCTCGGCGGTGATTCCGCTCTTGCTAAGGCCTCCCCCATAATCCGCGCCAACGTCGGTCCCCGAAGCCGGGGAGAGGCAGGACGCTTGGCGCAGACGCTCGCCGCCCTCTGCCGCTCCGTCTTCGCGATCGCCGCCGACAGGATGGAGAGCGCGACCATGGAACAGCACGGACATGAGGAACTGGTCCAGCAGGTGGCCGCCGCCTGCCAGACCGCCATCGCCCGGGCGATGGCCGCGCCGTCCGAGGCGATCGGGCTCGCCCGCGGGCTCGATGGAGCCCTCACCTCTCTCAAGCTGGTGCAGTCGGAGGTCGCCAAGGGAACGGCCGGCGCGCGCGCCGTCGTCGACAACGCCGAGGCGCTGACGCGTCAGGCGCTCGAGGATGTGCTTGCCTTTGCGCCGGATCCGGCGCGCGCCCGGGCCGCGCTCGATGCCGCGCCGCCGATCGCGCCGGGTTCCGAGGCGCCCAAGGAAGCGCTGGCGCCAGCCAGGGCCGCCGACCACCGGCCGGTGGGCATGGCCCGCTCGCTGCCGACTTTCGGCGAGGTCTCGCAGTCCTACATCGACATGCGCGTTGCCAACGACGGTCTGAACCATCCTGACATCAAGTACCTGGAGCTGCGTCGGCGGACGTTCATCGACGTCGTCGGCGACCGGTCGGTCGACCAGTACTTCGCGCGCGACCTGCAGGATTACGTGTCGCAGATGCAGTTCTGGCCGGCGAATGCGACGAAGCGAGAGACACTCAAAGACCTCACCACCCTGGAAATCCTGGCGGCCAACAAGGACCGGCACCTGAAGACCGTGAGCCGAAAAACCCTCCAGGACGGCTACGTCGCCAACATCAGAACCATGGTGCGCTACGGGATGGCGGACTTCGCCTATCGCGATCCCTTCGCCGGCGTCCAGATCAGGTGGCCCGAGAACCTGAAGCCGCCGACGCCGCGCGAGGGCGTCGATGACAAGGTGATCAACCGCGTGTTCCGCACCGGCATCGCCTCGGGACTCCTCGACGAAGCCCTGCTGCCGCTCACCTCGGTGCTGACGAGCCGCCGCCTCGGCCTGCTCACTTACTTGCGCGGCTCCGACATCCGGGAAAAGCACGGCGTCATGGTGGCGCAGTCGAGTGGGATCGTGCTGGTGAACGGGCAGTGGCGGCGGGTGCCGATGAAAACGGACGAATCGATGACGTTCTTCGTCCTGCACGACTTCCTGTCGAAGATCGGCTTTGTCGACTGGGCGCGCCGTCAGGACGGCTGGGTGTTCGCTGCCCCGCACGAGCATCCCGACCCGTCGAAGTACGTCTCCAAGGTGATGAACAGGTTGCTGCGTCGCTGTGGCGCCGCCGGCAAGCATGCCGAGGTTTTCCATTCGTTGCGCGGCGATGCGATCACGGCGATGCGCGGCGGCGACGTGCAGAGCCGCGCCGTGCGCCTGCAGGCCGGTCACGAACTCGGAGACGTCCACGAGCGCTACGGCTTCCGCGCCCTCTCCGCCGAGGAGTGCCGCCGCCTGGCGCGCCTGCCGCTGCCCGACGGGGTCGAGAAAGAGGTTTGGGAGTTGTTCCGCACGATCGACTTCGATTCCTTCGCGGCGCGCCGGCGCGGGGCGGGCCGTAAGAGGAAGGATCGCTAGAATGGCCGCAACCGATCGCGCCGACATCATCGGACCGGATCGCCTCACGGCACGGTGGGGTGCCCCCGGTATGCGATCGGACCCGGCGCGCTTGGCGCCGACCGGCCTCCAAAATCCGGCGGTCCGGGAGAAGCAGCCATGAAGATCATCGCCAACATCGGCAAGGGCGGCGGCGGCAAAAGCACGATCGCCGCCAACCTCGCGACAGTCGCGGCAGGTCGCGGCTTGTCCGTGTGCCTGCTCGATGCCGATCCGCAGAGCTCGCTGTGCCAGTGGCGCGCTGTGCGCCAAACCGGGGACATCAAGGTCGTGCGCTGCGAGGGCACCGTGCGGGCCCGGGTGAAGGAGGCCGCCAACGCGGGGATCGACTGGCTGATCATCGACACCGCGCCCGAACTCGGCGAACACACGCTGGAGGCTGTCCGGATCGCCGACTTCGTGCTGATCCCGGGGCGCCCGGCGAATTTCGACCTCGCGGTGACCAAGCAGCGCGTCGAGCTGCTGCTCACGACGGGCCGTGCGTTCACCATCGTCGTCAATGACGCGCCGCCGCGGCGGAGGCGGCGAGAGGCGCCGCTGGTGCGGGAAACCCGCGAAGCCCTGCTCAATATCGGCGGCCGACTCTGGGACGGTCAGATTACCCACCGGGTCGCGATCATCTACGCCCTGCTCAATGGCCAGAGCGTGCTCGAATTCGCGCCCGATAGCCCCGCCGTCGACGAGTACATCGGCCTCTGGGACCACATCGTCCGAAAAGTTGGAGAAGCCCATCATGACCAAGCGGCGTAAGCTGGCCGATAGTCTCGAGGCGTCGTCGAACGTCTTCAACACGACCGATTCGCTCGGCGACCAACTCGGTGAGCCCGACGAGCGCTGCGGCGTTCTCGTCCGAGTTACCCCCGCAGTCCGGGACGAACTCAAGCTCCTCGCTATTCAGAATCGCACCAAGATGCAGGCGCTGATGGTGGAAGCCATCAACGACCTCTTTGCCAAGAACAATCGGCCGCCGATCGCGTGAGTTCGGGCCCGGACAGTGGCCGACAATAACGAGGACGTCTCGATAAGAATGGACGGAGGGCTGGGACGATGAAGATTCTGGAAATCCTCGTGAGGGCGCAAACCTGTTATGGAGGGCTGCCCGAGCGTTCTGTCAGCGAGCAGACGATGCTGACCTATCGGCGTACGTTCCTTAGGATGTGGCGCGAGCCGGTGCTCGACCCCTTGAGGCCCGGCGATGCGCGCGACACCTACGAGGGACGCCGGGCCGCCCTGCACACAGTGAGCCGGATCCTGCTCGAGGATTTCATCGATCGGTGCGTCAAAGCCGGTGAGCGAAACGACATCGCGGCGGTACAGCACGCTGCGGCGGTGCTGGTCCGCCTGCTCGACCGCATCACACCCGCCTTAGCCCTCGATCCGCCGCTGCTGCCCGATGCCTCTCCGTGGGAGATGCCCGCCTCGCGCTGGCAGATGTGCGATGGATCGCGGCCCCAACGTGGCGAAGGCAGCAAGAAGCTCCTCTTGCCGCTACTGCCGCGCGACTGGCGCGAGAGGATGTGGACGGCGGCGCCGACGGATTGGCCGTACCTGTCGGCCATGGCCGTGCACATTCTGACGCCGGCTCGTCCCGAGGAGCTCGTGCCCGGCGAACGCCCGACGGGCTGGTCGTCCGGCGTCGAAGTGGAATTGCTGTCGCCGGGGCGGATGGCGATCAGGATCAATCCGGTGAAGAGCCATGACGGTGAATACGGCATCCCGGATGTCGGCATCCATGTCGATCCCGTCGCTGCCGGAGATGCGGCCTTGCACCTCGCCCGCCTCTGCAATGCCGCGGGCGGCATGATGGTGGTGAGCATTTCGTCGAAGAACGCCATGCGGAAGGCGTTGGAGCGGCTGGGCAAGCGGGCCTTGCCGGAGGTGCCGGTGACCATCACCCCCTACGTTTTCCGCCACCAGGCGATCGCCGACCTGAAGGCGACGGTCGGCGCGGGGGGTGATGTCGCCGTAGCGGCGGGCCACTGCACCGACCGGACCCAGTCGCATTATGGCCGCGTGGAGCACGGGCGGAAGAGCAAGGGTTTCATCGGCGTGAAGTCCTCGCGCAAGCCGCAAGTCGGCAATGTGGAGCGAGGCGCGGAGCTCGCGGCCAACAGGCGGGCGCGAAAGCGGCGGCCGACATCGTGACACGGATAAGCGGTGATGACACATCACCGACGCCTGCCTGGGGGCGGAAGCCGGGCGTGGCGGCGATGCTTTCCGTCAGGCCAAGTCGCGGCCGGTGTTGAACTCCTCGATCGACCAGAGGCGAATTCATCGCCTGTCCGCGAACTTGCGGCCCAGCAGACCTGCATTTTGTAGGCGCGAGGACATGCACATTATCCATTATTATCGCGGATTATTGGCCGCCGCGTTCGATGTCCCAGGAAGCTGGCCAAGCTGTTGCAGAACCTGCACCTGCTCCTTCGAGCGCTGGCGGCCGTGGGGAGCAATAATCGTTGGCTGACCTGCCAAGCCAGCCTCTGATATTTGACCAGTTAATTCTCTCGTTGAACGATGGTGGATCGCTTGTGACGGCGCAGTTTCCAGCTTGAAAGCTGTCCCTCCGCCGGTTCAAATGGCGACGCAATTCCGGGGGCGCGAGGGGCCGTGAATGTCGAAGCCGTTCTACGAACAGCCTGTCCTGAATTCCCCCTACCACGTCCCCAGCCGCCACCACGCCCTGGATGCGGAGGGCCGGCCGCTCGATCAGCCGCCGCTCGAGGGGCGGCGGCGGTGCGGCTATGTCGCGCCGGTTCCCAAGGCCCGCAAGCAGCGCCAGCGCGGCGCGCAGGCGAGCCTCGACCTCGGCGCCGACAAGGACACTGCCGGCCAGGAATACGCCATCGCGCAGATCGTCGACGAGATCCGTCAGCATCTCGCCTCCTGGCGAGCTATTCCGAATCCGAACGATTGGGGCGTCACGCCGTCGACGCAGCGATTGCTGACCCATTGGCGCAACCCGCCGGAGGAGGCGCTTCGCCCCTTCTTCTGTCAGGTCGAGGCGGCGGAGACGATCATCTGGCTGACCGAGGTCGCCCGCACGCGCCGGCAATATGCCCATATCTGGAAGCACTTCGAGGCGGCGAACGGGGAGGCCAACCCGGAGTTGTTCCGCCTCGCCATGAAGATGGCGACGGGCTCCGGCAAGACGACCGTGATGGCCATGCTGATCGCCTGGCACACCGTCAACGCCGTGCGGTCGCCGAATTCCAGCCATTTCTCCAAGGGGTTCCTGATCGTCACCCCCGGCATCACTATCCGTGACCGGCTGTTCGTCCTGCTGCCGAGCGATCCCAACAACTACTACGGCACACGCCATCTCGTGCCTCACGACATGCTGCCGGAGATCGCCAAGGCCCGGATCGTGATCACCAACTACCACGCTTTCGGCCGCCGAAGACGCCTCGACACCAACAAGACCGGAGAGGCCCTGCTGGCCGGCTGGCGCAACGAGGACCTCATCATCGAGGAGACCGAAGGCGAGATGCTGCAGCGCGCCTGCGGCGATCTCCTGACCATGAAGAACGTCGTCGTCATCAATGACGAGGCCCACCACTGTTATCGCGAGCGGGTGAGCGAGGACGACGAAAAGCTGACGGCGGAGGACCGCCAGGAGGCCAAGGACAACAACGAAGCCGCCCGGTTGTGGATTTCCGGCATCGAAGCTCTGAAGCGCAAGGTCGGCCTGCGCGCCCTCTACGACCTGTCGGCGACGCCGTTCTTCCTGCGCGGGTCGGGCTACGACGAGGGCACCCTGTTCCCCTGGGTGGTGTCCGACTTCGCCCTCATCGACGCCATCGAGTGCGGCATCGTCAAACTGCCGCGCGTGCCGGTGTCGGACAACGCCGTCAATGCCGACACGCCCGTATTCCGCAACCTGTGGGATCACATCGGCAAGCGCATGCCCAAGAAGGGCGCCGCCAAGGCGGGCGAACTCGATCCACGCCAGATCCCGAACGAACTGCAGACCGCCCTGAACGCGCTCTACAGCCACTATGAGACGGAGCACGAGGACTGGAAGCGCGCCGGCATCGCCGTGCCGCCGGTGTTCATCGTCGTATGCAACAACACGGCCACTTCCAAGCTGGTCTACGAATGGATTTCGGGCTGGGAGCGCGAGGTCGACGGCGAGCGGCGCACCATCCACCATGGCCATTTGCGGCTCTTTTCCAACTACGATCATCTCGGCAATCCTCTGCCGCTCATGAACACGCTGCTGATCGACAGTCGGCAGATCGAATCCGGCGAGGCGCTCGATCCGAATTTCCGCAAGCTGGCCGAATCCGAGATCGATCAGTTCCGTCGCGAGAAGGCGCAGCGGGAGGGCGCGGCGGCCGTCGAAGCGGTTTCCGACTCCGAGCTCCTGCGCGAGGTCATGAACACCGTCGGCAAGGAAGGGCGGCTGGGCGGGCAGATTCGCTGCGTCGTCTCGGTGTCGATGCTGACGGAAGGCTGGGATGCCAACACGGTGACCCACATCCTCGGCGTTCGCGCCTTCGGCACCCAGCTCCTGTGCGAGCAGGTGATCGGCCGCGCCCTGCGCCGGCTGTCCTACGATCCCGGCGAGCAGCGCGATCCTCAGGGCCGCCCTCTGCTCGACGCCGAATATGCCGATATTCTCGGCATCCCGTTCGACTTCGCGACCGAGCCGGTCAAGCCCGACAGGACCCCGCCGAAGCCGGTGACCCAGGTCTTTGCCGTCCGCGAGCGAGCGCATCTCGCGATCCGCTTCCCGCGCGTCGCCGGCTACCGGACCGAGCTGCCGGAGGAGCGGTTCGATGCCCGCTTCACCGACGACTCGCGTTTCACCATCGATCCCGGCGAAGTCGGCCCGTCGAAGGCGCGGCTCGAAGGCGTCGTCGGCGAGGGGCACGACATCTCCCCCGACATCCTGGACGAAATGCGGCCGGCGACCATCGCCATGCATCTGTCCAAGCGGCTGGTCGAGCGCTATTTCCGCGACGGCGAGGCGATGCCGCCCTATCATCTCGTCGGCAAGCTGCAGCCGATCGTGCGCCGCTGGATCGGCGAATGCGTGACGCTGTCCGGCGGCACCAAGCTCGGCATGCTCACCTATGCGGAGGTGGCCGACAAGGCCGCCGCCCTCATCCATGCCGCCATTGCCCGCCATGCCGGCGAGCGCGGCGCGACGGTGATCAAGGCGATCCTGGATCCGTTCAATCCGGCCGGCTCGACCGACCACGTCCGTTTCATCACCTCCAAGAAGACCCTGTGGCAGACCGCGCCCGACAAGAGCCACGTCAACTACGTCGTCTGCGATTCCGACTGGGAGGCGGAATTCGCACGCGTGGTCGAGCAGCATCCGGCGACCATCTGCTACGTCAAGAACCAGGCGCTCGGCTTCGAAGTGCCCTGGCGCGACGGGGCGACCCCGCGCCGTTATCTGCCGGACTTCCTCGTTCGCATCGACGACGGACGCGGCGCCGACGATCCGCTCACGCTCGTCGTCGAGATCAAGGGCGAGAAGGACGCGACGACCCAGATCAAGGCCGAGACCATGCGCACCCTGTGGGTGCCGGGAGTGAACAACCTGAAGACCTACGGCCGATGGGACTTCGTCGAATTCAGCGATGTGTTCGCGATCGAAGAGGCCTATGCGAAGCTCGTTCAGAGCCTGTGCGACAAGGCAAAAGAGTTGGAGGTCGCTTAGACATGGCCGGCGCCACGTTCAAGACCAATCCGATCCGGTTGCATGAACTTCTTCAGAACTGCGACCGCGGAATCCTTCAGCTTCCGGACTTTCAGCGTAGCTGGGTGTGGGACGAGGACCGCATCAAGAGCCTGATAGCGTCGGTGTCGCGCGCATTCCCGATCGGAGCCCTGATGACGCTCGATACCGGCGGCGACGTGGATTTCAAGCCGCGGCCGATCGAGGGCGCGCCGGTGCCGCCGAGCGATGCCAAGCCGCAATCGCTGCTGCTCGACGGACAGCAGCGCATGACGTCGCTCTATCAGGTGTCGCTGCGCGGTAAGGTGGTGGAAACCATCACGCCCAAGAAGAAGAAGGTGAAGCGCTGGTTCTACATCGACATCGCCAAGGCGCTCGACCCGGCCGTCGACCGCGATGAGGCCATCATTTCGGTTCCGGAGGACAAGAAGGTCACCAGCGATTTCGGACGTGAGATCACGCTCGACCTCACCTCACGGCAGAACGAATTCGAGCAGTTGATGTATCCGGTCTCCATGGTCTTCCAGTGGGACGACTGGCAGAAGCAGTTCATCGAGTATTCGATGAAGAAGGGCGACTTCACCGAAAAGTGGGAAGTCATCCGCCAGTTCAAGGAAGGCATCCTCGACAATTTCATCCAGTACCACGTCCCGGTCATCGCGCTGGGCTCGGACACATCGAAGGAGGCGGTCTGCGTCGTCTTCGAGAAGGTCAACACCGGCGGCAAGGCCCTCGACGCCTTCGAACTCGTCACAGCCATGTATGCCGCCGAGGGGCACGAGCTCCGCCGCGACTGGTACGGCAAGGACGGCGAGCTGGGACGCCATCACCGGCTGGTCGAGACCCTGCGGCCCGCCGGCAAGGATTCCGGCATCATCGCCGACGTCTCCAACACCGATTTCCTGCACGCGGTGTCGCTGTTTCATACCCGCGAGCGCCGGCGCGAGGCTGAATCCGCCGGTCGGCAGGGCAAGGAACTGCCCGCCGTCTCCGGCAATCGCAACGCGCTCCTCAACCTGCCGCTGGCCGCCTACAAGAAGTATCAGGCGCAGGTCGAGGAAGGCTTCGTGCGGGCGGCCAAGTTCCTGCACATGCTGCACATCTACCGGGTCTTCGATCTCCCCTACCAGACCCAGATCATTCCGCTCGCCGCCATCCTGGCGGACATCGGCGACGCCTGGGAGCACGAAGCCAACCGCGCCAAGCTGACCCAATGGTACTGGAACGGCGTGTTCGGCGAGCTTTACGGCTCGGCAGTCGAATCCCGCATCGCCCGCGACTTCCTCGAAGTGCCCGCTTGGCTCAAGGGCGGCGATCTGCCCACCACCATCCGCGACGCGACCTTCCGTGCCGAACGGCTCAAGACCATGCGCATGCGGCTCTCGGCCGCCTACAAGGGCGTCAACGCGCTCTTGATGAAGGAGGGCGCCCAGGATTTCCGCTCGGGCCAGAAGTTCGATCACATCGTCTTCTTCGGCGAGAACGTCGACATCCACCACATCTTTCCGAAGAAGTGGTGCGATGACCGCAGGATCAAGCCGGACGTCTACGATTCCATCATCAACAAGACGCCGCTGGCCTACCGCACCAACCGGATCATCGGCGGCGTCGCCCCGTCCACCTATCTGGCGAAACTCGAGGCCGGCGACGCCGACACGCCATCGATTGCGCCCGGCAATCTCGACCGCTATCTCGTCTCGCACCTGATCGATCCGGCGCTGTTGCGCGCGGACGATCTTCAGGCCTTCTTGGACGACCGCCAGGCGCGCCTACTGCGGCTGATCGAGCAGGCGACCGGACAGGCCGTCTACCGCGGCGAGCTGGCGGATGACGAGGCGGAGACCGACACCGAGACCGCCGAGGCCGAGCTGACCATGTCGGCGGCGTGAGACAAGCAAGGACGTAATGCCGGATGGCCAGGACACCGAAGAACATCGAATCGCTCGCCCACAAGAAGGCGCGCCGCATCAACGTGCCGACGGCGGAACTGCAGTCGCTCGCCGAGCAGCAGGAGGAGATCGATCCGGTCCCGCCGGCGCGGTTCAAGCGCAAGCGGCCGCTCGCCGAGGGCGAGACGCGCGAGCGCGACCAAGACCTCGATCCGCAGATCGTCTGGAACGGGGTGAAGATCAGCCTGACCCGCGAGCAGGTGGACCAGCTCGCGGCGACCGGCTCGGTCGAGATCGGCGACGCCCAGCTCGTCTGGCGGGGCAAGGACCGGCAGGACTGGTCCGACCTCGTCGTCAATGCGCCGATGCTCTACGTCCAGGAGAAGGTGCACCCCAAGCAGATCATCGACGATCTCAAGCGGCAGACCGATGCCGCCCGCGAGGCCACGACCGACGCGCCCGATCTGTTCGCTGACTTCAACGGACTCCACGATCCGGAAGCCCGGGCCGAGTTCTACCAGCACCCGATGTACTGGCAGAACCGCATGATCCTCGGCGACTCACTGCAGGTGATGGCGTCCTTGGCCGAGCGTGAGGCGCTCAAGGGCAAGGTGCAGTGCATTTATTTCGATCCGCCCTATGGGATCAGGTTCAATTCAAACTGGCAGGTTTCGACGTTATCTCGTGATGTAAGGGACGGGAAACGCGAAGACGTTTCGCGCGAACCTGAGCAGGTCAAGGCGTTTCGCGATACCTGGAAGGACGGTATCCACTCTTATCTCACATATCTGCGTGATCGCCTAACAGTTGCGCGGGAACTTCTGACAGAAAGCGGTTCGATATTTGTCCAAATTGGGGATGAAAACGTCCATCGGGTGCGGACGTTGATGGATGAAGTATTTGGGGACAAGAACTGTGTCGCCTTCATCCCAATGGTAAAAACCGCTGGCCTTGGTGCCTCAGGGCTTGCTACCGTGTGTGACTATATACTTTGGTATTCAAAAAGCGGTCAAGTTAAGTATCGTCAACTTCTAAAGAGAAAGGAAGCTGGCGATCCGGGTTCAGATCAATATACTTGGGTTCAAGAGTCGGACGGCACTCGACGTAAAGGTACTGCCTCGGAGCTAGATAGCCCCAACGACAATCTTGATTATTATACAATCGATAACCTGACATCCGGCGCTTATCGCCCAAACACTACCGTAGATTTTTGGTATCGGAAAAATAGGTATCATCCCGGAAGTGACAAGTGTTGGAAAACGACCGTTGCCGGTCTTGAGCGCCTCGATAAGGCGTCCAGACTGCAGGTTTCCGGAAACACCTTGCGATATATTCGATTCATTTCGGATTTCCCTGCAATGCCCATAAAGGCCCTCTGGACGGATACGGGCACCGGTGGATTCGGCGACGAAAAATATTACATCGTGCAAACGACTACCAAGGTAATTGCGCGTTGCATATTGATGTCTACTGATCCTGGCGATCTCGTGCTCGATCCGACCTGCGGCTCCGGCACAACCGCTATTGTGGCGGAACAATGGGGGCGACGCTGGATAACTATTGACACCTCCCGCGTCGCACTGGCGCTGGCTCGGGCGCGGCTGATGAGCGCGCGATATCCATACTATCATCTCGCCGACAGTCCAGAAGGCCAATCCAAGGAGCAGGAGGTCACCGGCCGTATCCAGGCGAATAGCCCAACCTTGAAGGATATCCGGCAAGGGTTTGTGTACGAGCGGGCCGCCCGAGTAACGCTCGGTTCCATTGCTAACAACGCCGAGATCGACGTCATCTGGGAAGCGTGGCAGCGGAAACTGGACCCGGTACGCCAAGCACTCAATAACCACCTAGGCCGCAACCAGCCGTGGGAAGAATGGCAGATTCCGCGCGTCGCTGGCGACCCATGGCCGGAGGCGGTAGCGAAGCTGCATGCAACCGTGCGCGACAAGGAGTTGGCCGAGAAGAAGCGCTTGACCGCGCTCGCTAAGCTCAACAAGGAGTTCGGCCGGGCCTACACGCTCGAAACGATTCCCGAGGCTCCGGTCGATCCCTGGACCGACGAGGAAGCGATCAAGCTGCACGGCGCCTGGTGGGAAGCGCGCATCGCCCGCCAGAAGGAGATAGACGCATCGATCGCCCGTGCCGCCGATGTCGAGTTCCTCTACGACCGGCCCTATGTCGACAATTCCAAGGTGCGTGTCGCCGGGCCGTTCACGGTCGAGAGCCTGTCGCCGCACCGCGTCGTCACCTCGCGCGACGACAGCCTGGGCGACGAGATCGCCGCCGAGGCCGGCGGCTTCCAGCGCGGGCCGAAGAGCGTGCCCGAGGCCGACTTCGGCGTCATGGTGCTGGAGCATCTGCGGTCCGCCGGCGTGCACCAGAAGGACAAGAAGGACGCCATCCGCTTCTCCTCGCTGGAGCCCTGGCCGGGCGAATGGGTCGCCGCCGAAGGCCGCTTCACCGCCGAGGACGGGCGCGAACGCCGCGCCGCCGTCTTCATCGGCCCCGAATTCGGCACCGTCACCCGCGCCGACCTGACCGCCGCCGCCCGCGAGGCTTCCGAGGCGCGCTTCGACCTCCTGATCGCCTGCGCCTTCTCCTACGACGCGCACGCATCCGAGCTGACGCGCCTTGGCCCGCTCGCCATCCTCAAGGCGCGCATGAACCCCGACCTGCACATGGCCGACGAGCTCAAGAACACCGGCAAGGGCAACCTGTTCGTCGTCTTCGGCGAGCCCGACATCGACCTCCTGGAAGAGAAGGACGGCCGGATCCGCGTCAAGGTCAACGGCATCGACGTGTTCGATCCGGCGACCGGCGAGATCCGCTCCGACGATACCAAGGGCATCGCCTGCTGGTTCATCGACACGAACTACGACGAGGAGAGCTTCTTCGTCCGCCACGCCTATTTCCTCGGCGCCAACGATCCCTACCAGTCGCTCAAGACGGCGCTGAAGGCCGAGATCGACGAGGACGCTTGGGCGAGCCTCTACTCAGACACGTCACGCCCGTTCCCGCGTCCGGAGACGGGAAGGATCGCCGTCAAGGTGATCAATCACTTTGGGGACGAGGTGCTGAAGGTGTTCGGGGTGTGACGCTGAATGCCGGGCACCCAAAAGGCCAAGTACCAAGTGTGGGCACTTCTTTTCATGGAAGAAGGCAGTGAGCGGAAGTTGCGCGACTTCTTCGTCAATGACTGCCGGGTGCCCGCAAAATGCGTGCGCAGGGACTTGCATGCCACGATCTATCACGCTCGACGGGAACTCGTCGGACTAGCCGAGTCTGTTGATACAGTTCGTATACGGGTACCCGGAACGGAGCTTCGACTTATGGTGATGGCACCTGGTGGAGAAAATCCGCGTCCCGATCTGGACCCCGCACATAGATCTGTTGGCATCCGAATTCGCAGGGCGAATGGCGCAACGAAGGACATCGAGGAACTGAGAGCATTGTTCTATCGCCATGAGACCCCCGACGTGCTCGGAAGCCGCGCTCCAAGCAGCAGACGAAGAAATGCCTTTGGGGCAAGACACTTCCAACCACATATAACGGTGCTTCGTCCCGGCAGCCTAGTTGACCGGGATCTTACGAAGCCTGGAGCGAAACTGCGCGAAGTTATTGACGAAGTTGTCTTTGATAGACTCGTCATTCGTTGCCGACAATCGGTGGAATAGTCGAGAATGCCTACCGTCTTGGCCGAGAGCTTTATTGCCGCTATCGCTCGTCTCTCCGGCGACGAGCAGAAGCAGGTCAAGCTCACGGTCTACGACCTGCAAACCGAGCCGGATCGACCAAGCCTTCAGTTCCATCGCATCGACAAGTCGAAGGATCCGAACTTCTGGTCGGTGCGGGTCAGCCGCGACGTGCGCATCGTCGTCCACAAGACCGGCGCAAGCCTGCTCCTCGCCTATGTCGGGCACCACGACGACGCCTATCGCTGGGCCGAGCGGCGCCGCATCGAAACCCATCCGAAGACCGGTGCCGTTCAGATCGTCGAGGTACGTGAACGCGTCGAGGAGATCGCGATCCAACCTGTCCAGGGCAAGTTCGAATTCCCCGCACAATCCGCGGCACCAGCCGTACGGCTCTTCGAGCACTTCAGTCGTGACGACCTCCTGTCAGTGGGAGTTCCTACCGACTGGATCGACGACGTCCGGACTGCCGACGAAGACCTCTTTTTAGCTCTCGCGAACCATTTGCCGGCCGAGGCGACCGAAGCTTTGCTCGACTGCGTGTCGACGGGCGTGCTCAAGCGGCGCGAAGCCGAACCGGTTGCGTCGATGGCGGCTGCGCGCGACGAACGCGACTTGCCGCTTTTCAAGCTCCGTCCCCCGGAGACCCCTGCTGACCGGTTTGAGTTTGCCTTTAGGTTCGAGCGACCGCCTCTCGCTCCACCGATCTTCGAAGGGCCGCAAGCTCATCCGGATACACTTCGACGCTTCCGCGTCGTCGAGAACGTCGCCGAAATGGAGGCCGCGCTGTCCTACCCTTGGGACAAATGGGCCGTCTTTCTCCACCCGGCCCAGCGCGATCTCATCGAACGAGCGTTTTCCGGACCGGTCCGCGTCGCCGGCTCGGCCGGCACCGGCAAGACGGTCGTGGCGCTGCACCGGGCGATGCATCACCTGCGCCGGTCGCCCGACGCCCGCGTCCTGCTCACCACCTTCTCGGAACCGCTCGCCAATGCGCTACGGCTGAAGCTTGCCATTCTGGCCGGCGCCGACACCTTCCTGCTCGACCGTGTCGCAGTCGCCTCCTTCCGGGGCATCGCCGAGGAGCTTCACCAGCTCGTGTTCGCCCGCAAGGCGCATTTGGCATCGCGCGAGGTCGTTCGCAGCCTGGTCGGCAAGGCCATGGAGACGGCCGGCATCGAGGGCATCTCGCCGCAATTCGTCCTGTCCGAATGGGCGAACGTCGTCGATGCCTGGCAGATCGCCGACCTCGACGGCTATGCGGCGGTCCCGCGGATGGGGCGGCGGGCGCGTCTCGGGGCGCGCCAGCGCGAAAGCCTGTGGCCGGTATTCGACGGCGTCCGCCGCGCCCTCGACGCCCGCCGGCTGATGACGCCGGCGTCCCTGTTCGCGACCCTGACAGCCCACTATGCCGGTCGGGCGGACAAGCCGTTCACCCACATCGTCGTCGACGAGGCGCAGGATCTCGGCGTGCCCGAACTGCGCTTCCTCGCCGCCATCGCGCCGGACGGGCCGGACGCGCTGTTCTTCGCCGGCGACGTCGGCCAGCGCATCTTTCAGCCGCCGTTCTCCTGGAAAGGGCTCGGCATCGACGTGCGCGGCCGCTCGTTCACCCTGCGGGTCAACTATCGCACCTCGCACCAGATCCGCCTCGCCGCCGACCGGCTGCTGCCGCGCAGCATCCGCGACGTCGACGGCCTGGAGGACGATCGCAAGGCGACGGTGTCGGTATTCAACGGGCCGGCGCCCGAGATCGTCATCGCCGCGACGGCGGACGAGGAGATCGAGGAGGTCGCCCGGTTCATCCGCGCCGCCTGCGACCAGGGCATCGAGCCCGGCGCGATCGGGATCTTCGTGCGCTCGCGCGATCAATTGCCGCGTGCCCGCGCGGCCGCCGCCAAGGCGGAGGTCGAGGCGACCGAGCTGACCGGCAAGACCGAAGGCCAGGCCGACCGCATCGTCATCGGCATCATGCATTTCGCCAAGGGGCTCGAATTCCGCGCCGCCGCCGTAATGGCGTGCGACGAAGAGGTCATCCCGGCGCAGGAACGCATCGCCGACGTCTCCGACGAAATGGAGCTCGACGAGGTCTACGCGACCGAACGGCAACTGCTCTACGTCGCCGCGACGCGCGCCCGCGATCGGCTCCTGGTCACCGGCGTGGCGCCGGCGTCGGAGTTTCTGAGCGACATGAGCGCGACGACGCACTCCTGAGAACCGTTGTCGCTTCTCGGAGCAGTATCGGCGCCAGCATCACGTGCCACGGGCATCGGCCGTTGGCCCTTGCCAAGGCCTTTTCCGAATTCCGACCCCGACCCCCTGCTCGAACAGAAACTCGACGCCGTGCTTTTCCAAGGCCGCCTGCAAATCGCGCAGCGTGCGATCGTAAGGCTGCCTTGCTCCGGTTTCGAACTCCGCAATCGTGCGTCTGGCTACTCCCGCCTCGGCGGCGAGCTCTTCCTGGGACAGGCCCAGCCAATGACGAGCAGCCCGTAGTTGTTCTTTGTTAACCATAAGATGGGACATTTAGTGACAGGTGATGCGACGTGCCGTATATTAACAGCATGGGACGACGGGACAACTGACGGCAAAGGAGGCCGTACCCATGCGGGAAATCGGACAGGCTGACACCTCGCCGGCGGCGCTCGCGCGGACTGCGCGGGAGCTGGTCGCGAGCGCCATGGCGGGGGACTATCCCGCCGACCCGCTCATCGACTCCGAGCTGTCCGGCGGCCTCTCGACGATCAGTTCCGTGGTGAAACGGCACGGTTGGCTCCTGCAGACGACGACGGCGCACGCGCTCGCGGCGAGCGGACGGTTCGTCGTGTGGACCGATGTGCCGCTGCCGCTCACCAAGGCCGCGCGCGCCCTGCTCGACGGCAAGAACAGCCGCACAGACCTCGCGCGCATCCGGCTCCCCGCCGATTCGGAAGCCGACCGCATGGTGACCTTCGATCTCGTGGTTGTCGACCCGGTCGCGGCCTGGGCGGGCGTCTACGAGATGAAGCGCGGCAACGGCACGACCGAGACGCGCAAGCGCCTGCCGATCGAGCAGAGCCTGCAGGCGGGGCGCCTGGTGCTCCCCTCGTTCCTGGAGAAGCTCGGCTACAAGGGCATCGAGCGCGTGACCAGTGCCGTCATCGACTACTACGGCAATGCCGGGTTCAGCCCGGACCTGACGCTGACGCGCGAGCAGCTCGACGCGCACTTCTCGGTGCCGGTGGTGGCGACCGTCGAGGCGATGACGACGGCGCTCCATGACGCGCTCGAGGCCGAGCTGCCGCGCCTGTTCGGGCCGTATCTCGACCGCATCGGGCGGAAGGAGGCGACGACGATCGCCGTCGCGGCCGGATCCGGCACCGTCGGGGCCGACCTGAAGAACGCGGCGGTGATGCAGATCCTCTCGGCGCGGCCGGTCGGCCCCGGCCTGCGGCCGACGGACCGCCCGGTTCCGGCGACGTCGACGGCCCAGGTGGCCGCGGCGCCGGCCTTCTGAGCCGGCGGCGCTCGCCCCGCCATCTCCCTCATCGATCAAGGCCCCGCGCGCCTCCGCGTGCCACGGGCGGAGTGTGTCCGATGCGTACTGATCTCACCGATGCCATGCCGACCGTCGCCGGATCCGGCGGCACCTCGCCGTCGTTCGAGCCCGCGGCCGATGGCGGCATCTTGGGTTCGCCCCTCCAGTGGTGGCGGACTGTGCCGGTGACGGCGCTCACCAACGACATGCTGGAGGAAGCGACCTGCACGCTGTCCCGCTTCACTATCCTGGGTGAGCCGAATTGGCGGGCCGCCGTTGCCGGCGAAGCGACGACGGCGGTCGGGATCGCGCTCCGCGCCACCAAGAACGCCGACGCCCCGACCTCTCGGGTCGATCTCGCCATGACGGCATTGCTGCGGCCTGCTTTCAAAGGCAATGCCGGCGCCGCCCTGGTGATGGCAGCGATCATCAATCGCATGGTCGCTGGCGCCGAAGGTCAGGTGCTGGCCACCCTGTGGCTCGAGCGCGGGCGCCTGATCCCCGACAAGTCGGGGCGCGTGTGCGCACCGGCCACCTCCGAGCCCACCGACAAGCACCGCTGATGCCGTGGAATCCTGGAATGGCGATCATGAATCATCCCCGCGTCCTTGCCGCCCTGGACCGTCCGCTCGACGAGGTCCTGGTCGACGCCGTGCGCCGGTACACGAAGCCGCTGGCGAGGCTCCGCAACTTCAGCAGCGCCAGCGACAACGATGACGCCGACGATCAGCCGATGCTGCCGCTGGACGATGACATCGATCCGACGCCGACAGAGCCGCGGCACTACGTGCGCCCGGACGACGTCGCCCTCGCCGCCCTCCTCGGGCGGGCGTTCGATGGCAATCGCGGCGCCCTCACCGAACTCCTGAACTCGACCACGACCATCGAAGTACCTGCGTTGGAATATCTCGAGCCGACGGCCCGCGTGTTGCGCCAGCATGTTGTCCGTGCCGACAATCTCATCCTTGACGGCGACGGCCTGTCGGCGTCGGAAACTGGCATCGTGGCGCCCGGCTCGCTGGCCATCTTCACGAGGGACGGCAACACGAAGTCCAAGTTGGCTCGGGATGGGAATGCGGAATTCGCCTCGGCCCTGCAGCGTGGATTCGCGGTGGTAGGCATCGCCGCGGACGCCGAGCGGGCACTCCCGCGCAACCTGGTCCGTATGGCCGATCACCGCATCGTGGTGCCGCCCCTCGACGCCGGCGCCATCGCGGCCGTCATCGAGGCCATCACCGGCCGCCGGCCGGTGGACATCGACCGCGAGCTCGGCCGCCGCATCGGTCTTGGGGACCTTACGGTCGCCGTCCGCGCCGACCTCGGACCGGCCGGCTGCATCGAACGCCTGATGCGTTTGGCCGCCGGCAGCGACACGGACGACGTCCCAACTCTCGCCGAGATGCATGGCCTCGGCGAGGCCAGGGAGTGGGGACTCAATCTTGTGGCCGACCTGCAGGCCTATATGCGTAAGGCCATCCCGTGGTCGGCTGTCGATAAGGGGTGCCTGCTCAGCGGTCCGCCCGGCACCGGCAAGACAACCTTTGCGCGTGCACTCGCAAAAGCAGCAGGGCCAAACGTTCACTTCCTAAGCGCGAGCTACAGCCAGTGGCAGGCCCACCGGGAGGGCCACTTGGGTCACGTGACGGCTGCAATCCGTGATTGTTTTTCGCGCGCAATGCAGTGTAGTCCGTGTATTTTGTTCATCGATGAGATTGATTCCATTCCGGCACGCAATGCTGGGTTGCATAATTCCAACGACGGGCCGTCACAAAAACACGATGACTGGTGGCGCGCGATTTTGACCACGGTACTGGAATGCCTCGATGGTGTCGAACGCCGCGAAGGCGTGGTCGTCGTTGCCGCCTGCAACCATCCGACTCTGGATCCGGCCCTCCTTCGCGCCGGGCGTTTAGACAAACACGTCCGCCTCCCGCTGCCATCTGTGTCCGACCTCGCCGGCATCATGCGCGGCCATCTCGGCGATGATCTCGCGGGCCTCGACCTCACCCCGGCCGCGGTGGCGGCGCGCGGTGGCACCGGCGCCGACGTCGAGCGCTGGGTCCGCAATGCCCGTCGCGTCGCCCGTGTCGCGCAGCGCCCGCTCGTGTTCGACGATCTCGTCACGGCGATCCGCGACGGCGCACCCGACCTGCCCGCCGACGTCCGCCGCCGGGTCGCCGTTCACGAGAGCGGCCACTGCTTGGCCGGGCTCATCCTCAAGGTCGCGCAGCCGGTGTCGCTGTCGATCCATTCGGCCGGCGGCATCGCCGAGATGGCGCCGGAAGACGTCTCACTGCAGACCCGCGACCGTGTGGAGAAACACATCGCAGGCCTTCTCGCCGGCCGGGCCGCAGAAGAGCTGATTTTCGGGACCGTGCTGACCGGAGCCGGCGGCAGTCGGCGCAGCGATTTGTCGGTCGCGACCCGGCTCGCCCTGATGTTGGAGGCCTCGTACGGCCTCGGCGAACTCGGACCGATCTGGATCGGCGAAGACCTAGACCCCCGCGACCTCCTGTTGTCCGGCGATCTCCGCCGCGCCGTGCGGCAGACCCTGGATGCGGCCTACGCCACTGCCAAGAACGTGCTGACGTCCAATCGCGACGCGCTCGACCGCCTCGCCGACGCCCTGTTCGCCCGCGGCTATCTCGACCGCCGCGAGATCGACGTCGCCATGGCGCCGCCGCCCGCGATCACGACGGCGTCGGCGACCCCGGCCTTGTCGTCGCCGCCGCTCGCCGACGACCCGCCGGCCCTCACCGCCGAGCCCGCAACCTGCGAGTAAGCCGGCTCAACGACTCGTCTCTCCCCGAACCCCAGATTAACACGAGCTGTTCGCTTCATGCGTAACGACAATACGCCCGAAGACCTTCGCCTCCTCGTCAGCCAACTCCGCCGCCTCGCCGATGACCTCGAACGGATCACCGGCGGCGCCGGGCCCGACGCGTCCGACCTGGCCCGGGCGCCGGTTCTCTCCGCGTGGACTCCCGTCATCGTGCCCACCATGGAGCGCGCCCTCGCTGGCACCGTCCACGGCCATCCGCTGATCGCCAACGGCCACCGCACGGTGACGTCCCACCTCGTCGCCGTCGACCCGGGGCTCGGCTGGATCCGGACCTGGAACCGCTACTACCGGCTCGGTGCGCCGGCCGCGGACATCGAGGGTGCCGGCCATGCCTGAGGCGAATTGGCGGACGCCGTCGATGGACAGCTACGATCGCGCGCACGGCCCTGTGGTCGACATGCCACGGCGCGATCTTCAGCACTGCAAGGATTAGGCCGATGCGTCTCTGGGTTCTGTCCGATCTGCATATGGATCTGACCAAGGGCTGGGACCTGCCGTCCCCGTCCGAACGTCCGCCCTATGACGTTCTTGTCGTCGCCGGCGACCTGATCCCGCGCATGGAGCGCGGCGTGCGCTGGCTCGCCGAGCGGGTGACCGATCGGCCGGTCATCTACGTCCCCGGCAACCACGAGGGCTACGGCGCCGACATCGACCGTACCGTGGAGAAGGCCAGAGAGGCGGCCGCCGGCACCAACATCCATGTCCTCGAGAACGACACCGTCGTGATCGACGGCGTCCGGATCCTGGGCACGACCCTGTGGACCGACTTCCAGGTCTTCGGCGCCCCGGCCGCGGCCATGCGGGCCGCCGGCGACCGGATGAACGACTATCGGAGGATCCGGATCGGGCACTATGCCCGCTCCCTGCGCCCCTCCGACACGCTTCTCCGGCACAGCCTTGCGCGCTCGTACCTCGCCGGCGTGCTCGCCACGCCCTTCGCCGGACCGACGGTCGTCGTCACCCACCATGGCGTCGACCGGGCCTGCAGCCGCCCGCAATATGCAGACGACATCATCACGGCCGCCTACGTCAGCGATTTGACGGAACTGATCGAGGCCCACCAGCCGCGTCTCTGGGTCTACGGACACACGCACCAGAGCGACGACCGGATGATCGGACGTACCCGC
This sequence comes from Astrobacterium formosum, assembly GCA_030848545.1. Taxonomy (GTDB): domain Bacteria; phylum Pseudomonadota; class Alphaproteobacteria; order Rhizobiales; family Xanthobacteraceae; genus Astrobacterium; species Astrobacterium formosum. The sequence goes on along the minus strand of JAVDCA010000002.1, from coordinate 15,615 downwards.
GTTCTCTCGAACGCCAAAGGCTACGGCCCCTGGGCGCCCGACCGCACCTGGGAGAATCCGCGCTTCGACCCGACGCTGATCATCGACATCGACTAGCCCGATAACCCACCCAGCATACAGGACCGCACCATGACCGAGTTGACCATCTCCTGCCCGAACTGCAGCACCCGGATTCCGCTGACCGAATCCCTGGCGGCGCCGATCGTCCAGGCGACCCGGAAGCGCTACGAGGCGCTGCTCGCTGACAAGAACCGCGAGATCGCCGACCGCGCGGCCGGCCTCGAGAAGCGCGAAGCGGCGCTCGCCGAGGCGAAGGCGGCGATTGACGCCCAGGTCGCCGACAAGCTCGCCGCCGAGCGCAAGCGCATCGCCGCCGAGGAGGCCGCCAACGCGCGGCGCCTGCTCGCCGCCGACATCGACCAGAAGGCCAAGGAGGTCGCCGACCTCAACGCCGTCCTCAAGCAGCGGGACGAGAAGCTCGCCGAAGCCCAGAAGGTCCAGGCCGACCTGATCCGGAAAGAACGCCAGCTCGATGACGCCCGGCGCGAGATGGACCTGACCATCGAGAAGACGGTGCAGGCCTCGCTCGCCGCCGAGCACGACAAGGCCCGCCAGGAGGCCGAGGAGGCGCTGCGGCTGCGCGTCACCGAGAAGGAGGCACAGATCGCCTCCATGCAGCGCCAGATCGAGGACCTCAAGCGCAAGGCCGAGCAGGGTTCGCAGCAATTGCAGGGCGAGGTCCAGGAACTCGAACTCGAGACGACCCTCAAGGCGCGCTTCCCGTTCGACGTCATCGAGCCGGTGGCGAAGGGCGAGTTCGGCGGCGACATCCTGCAGCGCGTCGTCGGCCCCGGCGGGCATCCCTGCGGCACCATCCTGTGGGAATCGAAGCGGACCAAGAACTGGTCGGACGGCTGGCTCGCCAAGCTCCGCGACGACCAGCGCAAGGCCGGCGCCGATGCGGCGCTGATCGTCTCGAACGCGCTCCCCAAGGACGTCCACCGTTTCGACCACATCGACGGCGTCTGGGTCGCCGAGATGCGCTGCGCCATTCCGGTCGCACTCGCCTTGCGGCTGTCGCTCATCGAGGTCGCGGCCGCGCGCCAAGCCAGCGAGGGCCAGCAGACCAAGGCCGAGATGATGTACCGCTACCTGACCGGCCCGGGCTTCCGGCACCGCGTCGGTGCCATCGTCGAGCGCTTCACCGAGATGCAGGACGACCTCGAGCGCGAACGCAAGGCGATGACACGCCTGTGGGCCAAGCGCGAGGCGCAGATCCGCGGCATGGTCGAGGCGACCGCCGGCATGTATGGCGACCTGCAGGGCATCGCCGGCCGGGCGCTGGAGGAGATCGAGGGGTTCGCGCTGCCGATGATCGAGGGGGGCGGCGCCGGCCCAGGATGGGGAGAAGCCAGAGTAGCTGTTCGAGAAGACCTCAAGCTTCTGCAGGAACGGCTGGGCGACGAAGTGATGCTCTGCGATACGACGTGCTCATATTCGAGCCGGATGAGAGCTCCGCCCCGCAGGAACCGCTACTTCGTGGACACGGCTCATAGCAAGTTAACGGGCTAGCAAGTTTGCAGGGCCAGCTAGCAAGCTATCAAGTAAGCAAGCTGACCTGCCAGCAAGCAGCTCGAACGACCGGAGGCTGCGCCGAAGCGGCCGGGCCCGGCGCCAGGCGGCCGCGCATCGCGACCGAAGCGGTGCCGCCTCGGCCGCGGGATGCTGCCGACGGGCGGCGCGGTATCGAATCGGCAGGCGCTGCGCCAACGGGATCCGGCCGGGCCGGCATCGAGCGCGGGGGTGGTCGAGGGGGTCGACGACGGTCGTGGCGACCGGCGGAGCAGCGCCCCGGCTTGCTGGCATGCCTCTGCCGGCGGCGCGGGCTGATGCCAACCGCCGTCCTTGCGCAGCCGATCAGACCGGCGAGCGCCCGGCCGACAATAACGAGGTGCCCAGCCCGACGGTGCGGCTCTACTGGACAACCGCCTGCCTGAACTGCTCGCTCAAACCCCAATGCACGACCGGGCGCCAACGCCGCAAGTACTACAACGAGGAACGCCCTCACGGAGCGATCGGCCAGAAACCGCCGATGACGTTGCTGAATCACGATGGCGCAGCCAGCCCGCCATCATGATGGAAGCCGGAAAACTCCAGCCTCCGGCGATCCAAGGTTCGGTCTCAGAGCACTTCATCAACCGCTAGCCGATGGCCTCCGTTACGTACTTGATTGCCTCCTTCGAAAATTCACGGCTCATTACGCTGGCATACGAAGCGCCCGCCAGTTTTCCGAGAAGATCGGGATTGAGAAAGTACATCGGGCCGGTCGGGGTGATGATTCCGTCAGCAATCAACTTATTGAGCACGGCTTGGCCAGTACCCTTGGTCATGCGATCGTGGTCCAACTTGTCGCGAAACCGCGCAAGGCTTCCCTTGCTGTGGGACCGGAAAGAAATCACGAACTTTCTGAAGCGCCGAAGCGCCTCCTCGACGCGCGGGTCGGCAACCGCCTGCGGAAAGGTCGAGAAGGCAGTCCAAGGATGGGCCGCCGCGTTTGGCCACGAGACCGAAAGGTTGACTTTTTCGCGCACCGTGGGAACGGCCGAGATCTGCGGGGCCGAAAACGATCGCGCTTCAAGATACACGGCATTTTCCGGCCGTCCGGCTATGACTTCTGCAATGACTTTGTCGGAAGTGAAGGCTAGCGCATCGCATTGGATGCTAATCGGCGCTACGAGCACCGCCTCAGGGCCCGGTCCAATCTCCACAGTGGCATGGGGCGCCTCGATCTCGACGTCTTCGACGTGCGAGCCCAGTCGCAAGACACCGGTCTGCTCGGATTCAAACTGCAGGACTCTTGGGTTAGTGGCGTCGCGTCTCGCTAAGGCGATTTCCACCTCTGCCCGCAGCGCCTCTTCATCCTTCGCGCCTTCCGGTGCACTGATCGTGAGACTCGCGCTATCGCCGAGCGTAAGCCGGGCCCGCAGCGACCCATACAGGATGCCGACGTGAGCGGGCGGCAGTCGCAGAGGCTTCTCTGTCTGCGGTGCCGGCACGTAAAACTCGGCGAGAAAGGGGTTGGCGCCCGCCTCACGGCGCAACTCGCGCTGTACCGCGAGGTCCGCAGAATGTTCAGCCTTCAAGGCGTGGGTGGTGATTACTGCATCGAACACCGAAGACGACGCGGCCATTGCACCGTCCAGAAACGGATGCTCCGGGAGCCATGTGTTTAGTGCGTTCGAATACGTCTGTGCGTCCGCCGCGCCCATCGGAGGCAATCCGGGCACTGGCAATCCGTAAACGCGTGAAACCAACCTGTCGAGCTGCTCATCTTCCGAGTAGAGCGTGTCCCTGAGCCTCGGATCAACGAACTGCAGTTGAGTGAGTTTGCCTCGTTCGCGCTCGAGGATTGCCGAGATGACAGTCTTCAACGTGACCGGCTTTTCTCCACGGTTGATCTCGGCAATGAGAGCGGCGGGATTACCAACGCGGCCCACGCGCTCCGCCACTGCCCTCAAGACCGGAGCATATCCGGCGAACCGATCACCGTCGTTCTCAGTCTGACTACGAAGCTTATCCAACAAGAGAGAGACGGCGGCCCGCTCAACGTCTTCGTGCTGCGCGTTTTCCTTCACGGTACGGACCTGGGCCATCGCGAAGTCCACGGCCGCCTCGGCGCCATAGAAGCCGATTTCGATGACTGTAGGCGTCATATCGTTTGCCGCGAACACCAACCACGCATCCTGCACAGCGCCGGTTCGCCCAAACAGCACGGTCGGCACATTCCGTCCGCGCGCCATCTCCGCCACGTCCGACAGGAATGCCTCAAAGGCGGCCTGAGTAACGCGGAACCGAGCCTCGTCGAGGCCATCAATCAGAACGGCCGTCTTCTCGGCCTTCCAGATGTCGTATAGCGATGATTTCAAGATGCCGCCGCTCAGCGTATTGCCGCCCACCGGATCCGTCTGAGCCAGGTCGATGTAGACTGCGTTCGATGCGAAGGCGATCTGCCGGGCGAGCGTCGACTTGCCCACTGCGCCCGGCGCCGAGACCAACAGGATAGACGATGTCTGTTCGTCGTCCTCGGCGCAAAGCTCAGCGTCGATGTGAAGGGGGGCTTCCCGGAACGTCGGCAGTCCGGCCTCTTCGAAAAGCCAGCCCTTCACAAGCGACGCGCTTGTTCGCTGCAGGGCAGCAAGCCGGCGGAGCCAGAACTTTTCAATCGTCAGATTACTCATGGCGCTTGCACCCTCCATCTGCACCTACGGCACACACAACATACATGTCACTCGAACGTCTGGCTCAGTTACGACAGCCACTTGGCGTAGGCTTGAATATCGATCATGGGAACCGTTCCGCTGAACTGCAGCGTCGAAATGAGGTTGAACAGAAAAGCCGTGGCCGGCCGTCCTTCGGGCGCAAACGCGTAGCGCCGGGCCTTAGGATCAAACGTGAAATTCCCATGGGAGGCAACGCAGCCCATGTCCAGCCGCTTGATCTCGTCGGCCACATCCAGCGCCCGCTCTAACGGTTCGCCGAACGCGGGACTCCAATCACTCTCGAATGTGAGAATACCGCCGAGAATCGGAATCAGCGCCTTTGCGGGGTAGATGCCGCCGGCGTGCGGAATAGGCAAACTTGTGCGGTGCAACCGACGAACAGAGGCTACCTTCTGCTGCGCATACCGGACCTGCTCCGCATTGATTGCCTGCTTCGCTTCGAACGCGCCATAGACGCTTTCGGCTGGGACGATGGTCTGGCCCTGGTACTTGAAGATGAACGGCGAGTACTGCCTGTCGAACACGACAATATCGATCTGATCGCTGAATTGGCCCAAGCTGTCGACGACATGGGCTGATTCAGCCTGATAGCGCTGCGGCAGGTACGCCTTCAGCATTTCAAGCCACACAGACTCGCTGGCGCCACCTTTGGTGCCCGGATGCGCGAACGAGCGTCGGGAGATGGCCAGCTTCTGCTGAATATCGTCGTGTAGTCCGGATAGTAATTTTGCAAGTGACCAATCGCTCACAACGATTTCTCCTGAAACGGGGGTGTGGGCAGAAGGCTGTTGGCGATCTGCATCGCCCGAGCGGCCGTAGCCGGCTGAGCCGGGTATGCATCCAGCACAATGGCCGGAAGCAGCCGCTGTGTGAGATCAGAGAAAGTGAAGCCGTAAGGCGTCTTGCCGTTGGGGCCGGTAGCTCCCACGAGCTGCTCGATTTGTGGGGCCGAGAACCCGAGCTCGCTGAGCGGCCCATGGAGAAGCGCGCGGCGCTGCGCGTCATTGGGTCGCGCGAACTGCAGAATATCAGCGGCGCGGCGGCGCACGGCGGGATCGAGGGCGCCCAGGCGATTGGTGCACATGATGACTGCCGCCGGCAACGAACCGTTCCCGAGCCGATCAACGCCGCGAATGAAGGCGTTTACGCCGGCGCGATCTTCGTGGTGCATCTGTGTGTTCTCGCGGGATTGCGCGAGCGCGTCGGCTTCATCCACCAGCAGGATGACGCCGCCACGAGCCTTGCCGGATGAAGCCTTGAGCTTGCTGGCCTCATCCACGGCATGGTCGAAGGCCGCCGAAATGAGCTGCGTCATCTCGCCGACACGCCCTTGCCCGCGTGTGGCGAGGCTGAGCGGAAAAAGCGTGATTTCGATACCCTCCTGCCTCGCCACTGCATCGCCGATGGTCTCGGCAAGTTCGGTCTTTCCCGAACCGACGTCGCCGGCCATGACCACGAGCGGCGGACGGCGAAGGATCGTCTTGAGCAGGCCGTTCATCTTGGGATGATGCTTGCCGGCCCACTGCGTTAATCCGACGGGATTGATCAACAAGCCAAGCACCTTAGTGAGGCGCGCCTTCTGCTCGTCGAGTCCCACGAGAGCAGCGAGGCGTTCGCGCGCAATCACATCGGGCAGCGTGGTCCGGCGGTCGAACAATTCGTCAAGATTAGGCTTTGTCGTCATCACCAGCTCCGGACGCTCTTACGGTTGAGTGCCTGCCCGCCTGCGGAATAGGTGCGGTCGGCGTCGAAATAGCCACTCACGCCGGGTTCCTGCGCACCATCGCGCGTGAAGGGCAGGCGCTTTTCAAAGGCTTCGCGTTCGGTCTGCGTCATCTTTCCGTGCGCCGCTGTGTACGTCATGTAGGTGTAGAAGCTGGCGTTGCTGATGTCGGCGCCGACACGCACGCGGCCGGGGTCGTCATCGTTCGCCGCTATGCCAGCGAGGTCCTGCGACGTATAGCGAAGGGTCGGCTCGATCCATTCCCCGTTCCGCCGAAAACCGTAGGTTACTTCGTTGAGGTAGCCGGCTTTCAGCATTTCGATCAGCTCGACCTCGTAGTCGGCGATCTTGTCGTCTGCGGGCTTGCCATACAGGCGCTGCATGCGCTTCAGATCGGTCGCCACCTTCGCGGCCATGTGTCGCGCGTGCGTCACCGTAAACGCCACAGACTCCGTGATTGCATAGCTCGCGCTCATTCCTGCCTCACACCTGAAAAGACGGTCCAAAAACCCGTTGCCAGTAGCGAACCGTCTCGCCCTTGGTCGGCGCCGCGAGTGCTGAATCGATCGCGTCGCCTGCGTCTTGCGCGGCACCGACAATCGCGTCGGCCTCCTTGGCGGTGTAGAGCCGGCTCACGTTATTCTTGGCGTTCACTGGGTCGATGATCTTTACAGGCTCGGTGATGGTTCCGACGGTGGACGCCGCGTAGTAGTCATCGAACACGATCAGTTTTCGGAAATTGCTGGTGGCGATGTACGTGAAGAAGTGCTGCATCGCCTCCGGATAGTCTGAGAGATCCGCGCCACGGTCCGCGAGGTGCGCCAGGACGAGCTCAACCATGAAGGATTTGAAGCGAAAGCCCTCCTGCTCCGCCTTGAGCTTCCGCGTCCAGAACTTGAGAAGGCGCGCCACCTGAGCGAAATGCGTTTCCTGTGCGGCCTTACGCTTGCGGATGAATTCGAGGTGATACGGAATATTGGTCTTCAAGAAGGAGCCGTCTTCTTGGCTCACCAGGTTGCCGTACCATTCCTTGTCGCCGTCATGGAGAATCGGGACCACATCCACATCAAGGCCGGTCCCCTTGAAGGACACGGTCACGCTGTAGGTCTGCGGTTGGACCTGTTCGGGACTGAAGTTCGGGAACGCTTTGCGCAGGCGTTCGGCCAGATAGTCGAGCAGCTTCTTCACATCGCTCGGCACGTCAGCGCCGCTGATGTAGCAGGCGACGTCAATGTCGTTCAGGGAGCGCAGCGCGGTGCCTTTAGCGAGGCTGCCCGACAGCATCATCTTCTTGAGCGTGAAGTCCGGGTGCTCCGCCAGATAGCCTTCCAGCTTCTCACGGAGGCGCCGCGCTTGGCCGCGATATTCGTCCGCCTGTTCTTTGGGCAGGTTCACCCGGTCGGCGGCGAATCGGGCAATATCAGAGTGATCCACGTGTTGACGGCTCATACGTCACTTCCAAATGGGTGTTCGCAGGCCCTCCGACAGAATCGTTGACCGGTCGGGGCAAATGCGGCTAGTATCTTTATGGATAAAGTAACTAGACCTGTCAAGAAACTATACGCAACGGAGTGCGACTGTGGAAAAAAGCGGAGCGCGTCTGCGCTGGGGGGCAGAGCAACGCCTTGAATTTATTGAGTTTCGTCTATTTTGGGACGGAAGCGTCAACCGCTCCGATATCAAGGACCGTTTCGGTGTATCAATACCTCAGGCATCAGCGGACCTCGCGCACTACCGCGAGTTAGCACCTGACAACATCCGGTACGACAGCAGCGAGAAGCGATTTCTGCCGACCCCGGAGTTTCGGCCGCGCCTGTTCAAGCCGAACCCCGAGCGCTACCTAGCTCAGCTTCGCGCCCTGGCCGATGACGTAATTTCGGCGAACGACACGTGGATAGGGCCCGTGCCGGCGGTGGATGCCTCTCCTGTTCCTGCCCGTCGTGTTGAGCCGGACATTCTCAGATATTTTTTGAGAGCTGTCCGTGGACGCCGCTCCACACGGATCGAATACCAGTCACTGAACGACGCTTGGCCGGACCCAATTTGGCGAACAATCACCCCGCATGCTTTCGCCACTGACGGCCTGCGATGGCACTTGCGGGCCTACTGCCACATCGAGCGCGTCTTCAAAGATTTTATCATCTCGCGGTGTTTGAATGTGGGCGACTTGGGAGAACCCGGCGTCGCGCCCGAAGACGATATTGAGTGGAACACATTCTTCAATGTCGTACTGGTGCCGAACCCCAAGCTTTCGCCGGCACAGCGCAAGACCATAGAGCGTGATTACGAAATGGAAAACGGTCGATGCGAATTGCGCGTGCGGAAAGCATTGCTCTATTACCTAGATAAGCGCCTTCGTCTGGACGTGGCTGAGGAGCAAGATCGGCCTAAAGAGACGCCTATTGTTGTCGCCAATCGGGCCGAATACGACGAAGTCCTCAAGCGCATTTCTTATTGATCGACCATGCGCCGCTTTCCGAGCATCGAGACCCGTTCGGGAACGTTTCTCCCCACACAGTATTGGGCGGCTCATGATTTCTGTTTCTTCCTTCATGACGTGATGGCTGCGCCGCCGGCGCGCAACTCCCGGCGGTGCTGCAACGAACACCGCTCCGGTATGGGCCCATGGTGCTGCCCGACCTTCCAGTCGTAGAGGCGTTCCCGAACGGTTTTCTGGGTGTGCTGCTCGCGGAACGGGTGTTTAAAACCGGCCTCAAGCTGCGCCGCGGCAAACGGTTCGACTGGCTGTACGACCGTGCGCTCGCCACGGGAGTGCTGTCCGGCGTTCTGCTTGACCAGAGCTGGGGTGATGACAGCGCATTGCGGGAGGTGGAAGCCGATCACGACACACGGGCTCGCCACGAGAAGCGGGCGGCCCTCGTGTGCCTGCTCACCGCCGGCTTTGCGCACGTCGGCCGTGCCACGGTGCTGGGAGACCCCGGCAGCAGATGGTTCTGGCTCCCGCCGACCACGCTGTGGGCAGAGTGGGCGCGGCACGGCCTCGACGAGGCGATCGCCCGATCGCGCGTTCGGGGTTTCCCGCAGGCCTGCACTTGGAGACCGCTGGAGCTTTAGGCGGACGGCCGGTTGAATTCGACGGCACGCCGGGCGTGTCGGCGGTGCGCGCGATTGCAACGCGCGGACCGGCGGAGGCGGCGCCGGCGGCCGCGGCCGGCGCTGCCAACGGGTCGCCGAGCGCCGCCCGTAGCCGCTGCCGGCGGCCCGACGCGTCGAGCGCGAATGCGAGTGATAGCAAGCTAACGAGCTATGAAGTTAGCAAGCTAACAAGCTAGCGAGTAAGCAAGCTAGCTTGCTCGCCAAGCAGCTTGCCGACCGGGTTCGGCGCCGGCGCCGGGCTCCCCGGCGCACTGCCGGGCGGCCGCGCATGAGGGTCGGAGGGGCGCCGCCTCGGCGGTGGAACGTGGCGAGGACGTTGGATCGCAGGAGGTGTCGTCGCCGCCGCGGGGACCGGCGGCGGGTGGCGGGCGGCAGGGACGAGCGGCCCGCCGGCGGCTAGGAGCTGCCGTCGGCGTGCCGCCCAAGCCGCGAGGGAAGCCCCTCCGCGGTCGTCGGGTTGGGCCGGTGCAGGACGCCCGGCCGGCCCGCCTTCGGCGTGGTGCGGCGGTCGACGGCCGCTGGGGCGCCGCCGGCCAGGGTGGCCGCCAGGCCGACAATAACGAGGACGGCCGCTAACGAGGGCGCCCGCTCTGGTGGCGCCGCGGCATTCGCCCGGTGGCGAGGCGGATGGCGTGGCTCGGCGGCCGGCGCTTGCCCTTGTTCCCACCGGCATCCTCAACAGCCGAAATTGGAGGCAAACCAGACGCGCGCATGAGGCGGGGGGTTGGCGATATTTGACCCATGGCGGACATAAGTGTGTTTTGAATGGGCTCCCATTGTCCAAAGCGCTAAGAATCGGATTCTGCAGATCTGCGGCCACCTATACGATGCTTGGCATAAACAAGTAGAGGCTTGTGAGGAGCCCGCCGGCACGAGAACGTAGTTTGTTGCTTGAAAGCCTGTTCTCTTCTCATTGAACGCTTGCAAATATAAGGGCGAGTGACAAACTGCGCCCAGTCGAACGAGGTGGCTCCGCCATGAAGCTAGTTCGTGAAGTTGTAACCGACGCCATAACAAAGCCTTTGCTCAAGATCGCGATTTCAAGATGCATAGGCTCGGAGGCTGCTGATATTGCGACTTCCTTGTATGATTTTTTCAAAAATAGAAATACAAAAGATGGCGACGCTAAATTAATACAGTTATCCGTGGATGCATTACTTGATACTATACGGGACTCTCTACAGCCTCTATTTTCTATCGAGCGCATCACCGAGGAAATACACGAACCAGTCGCCGCCCATATCCGTGACAATTTTGACAGCGACAGAATATTGGCAATTTTCTTAGCAAACGACCTCGACCAAGATAGGTGTGGAGTTGATATCGCCACTATGTGGCCATTGCCGGCACATCAGTTCGGCACAGAGCATCGCCATGCTTACGGGCAATTTATACGGATCTTCTGTGTGTTGGCTAAAGAGATTATTGATAAATCTCCTTCCTCTAGCACGCTGAAAGCCACCGAGGTTCTATCGAGACTCACTCACATGAGGGAGCAAATCGAATTCATAGTACCTACTCTACTGTCGCTTATGACAAACATGGAACAACTAACAAAATTTATCGGCGATGAGGCGCAACTTCGACAGAACAGAAAGCTTATATATACTCGAGACTACATTAAGGCAGTTCAGAACGATCTCAATTATCTGGACACGCTCGGGCTGCAAGTCGCCCGCTCACTTCAGCGATATCGGCTAGACGTTGGCTACGTAGAGCTTTCTTTCAAAACGCCAAATAAAAGTACGGAATCTGCTGTGTCGCCTGATACTTTATTATCCCTTACTGGACCCAAAAAACTTCTGCTGGTTATTGGGGATGCCGGCTCAGGAAAAAGCACGTTGATGCGTTGGATAGCAACCAATGCCGGAGGGGTGGATCAAGCCCATGATGTGCCGTCCTGGAGAAGGCGTATACCATTTCATATTCGCATTCGGGACCTTTCCGAGGGACATTTTCCAGAAACAGAGGAATTTGTGCGGTTAACCGCAGAAAGCATTGACTCGCCGCCCGAGAAATCGTTTGTCGATGATATTTTGCGCGAAGGGAGAGGAATCGTTCTTTTTGATGGGCTCGATGAAGCGACGCCGAACAGGCGCGGCCCGATTCTGAGCTCCATTCTCCACCTCAAACGTCGATATTCTGATTCGATGTTTGTTCTCACATCACGGCCCAGCACGATTGAAATTGAAAAGGCATTAGTTGCCGACCAATGCTCTGTTGCAACGATTTCTGAGCTAGATCGAGATCGTCGAGCGCAATTTATCGATCGGTGGCATGAGGCAGTAGCTTCCGAAGAAGACTTAAGCGAAAAAGATGCTTTGCGTTTGCGGGCGTTATCCAGCGATCTCCAATTGCGAATTTCGACAGATGAGGTCCTTAACGCGGTCGCGAGAAATCCGCTTATATGTAGCGCAATTTGTGCGCTACACTATCAAACCGACTCTTTCCTCCCAAACGAATTAAAGGACCTCTACGATTCCATAATAACGATGCTGCTGCACAATCGCGAACGCCAGTCGCTGACCCGTCGGCTTTTAGAAGATCTCGGATTATATTATGAACTTGATTACAAGATAAAGTATGAAATTATGCGCGATATTGCGGTTAATATGGTCATGCAAGGCCTTTCGTTAATTCCTAAGTCACGCGCCGCGGAATTATGTGCGTCAGCTATAGCCCGCATAATGAACCGAAGCGTGGACGATCCGGAAGAGCTGTTTGAAATAATTTTAACCCGCAGCGGGCTTTTGCGACCCAGCGCAGTCGAGGGCGTAGAGTTTGCTCACAACACATTTAAGGAATATCTAGCCGCGGCCTATTATGTCGATATGCATTTAGATGAAATGTTGTTGGGCATGCTGGACGATTCTTCCCGGCACAATATGTTTGTATTTGCCTTCGTGCATCTCCCAACCTATAAAAAGCAAAAATTTATAGATGTCCTATTAGAAAAGATTGATGCGGGAGCTATTAACGCAGACGCATTAGCGCGACGGCATCTGTTGTTGCTCGCATGCCGAATATCAATTCATGCGCGCTCCATTGATCCTATGCTGCGCAACAAGATAGCGGGCGTGGCGAAACACTTGTTTCCGCCGCAATCGATTGATGTTGCGCAGGTGGTCGCGACTTTCGGAGATTCAGGCGTTCGCTATTTGCGGCACGATGTAGGATGGTCTCTGAATGAAAAGATTGCATCAATACATGCACTCGCTTTTATTGACACCGAGTTATCGAGAGCAGCGTTGATTGAATATAATAATGATTCTAATGGCGACGTGCAGCTATGCTTGGTTGGCACACCCTCCTTTCCCCTAGAGAGGTCTTTTTTGTTTAATGCCTTTTTCTCAAATGAAGGAGAGCGTTGGAAAGTTGGAGATCTTCAAAGCGTTTTGCTTGCGCTTTACCGGCGGATGTCGGCTGCCGCTGCGGAAATTTGGTGTAGAGGAGAGCCTATATTTACGAACAGAGAAGAGATTTCTGCGTTTCAAAAAATGTTATCGCGGATGACAGGCGACACACCGATTAGAGATATTGTTGTTCTCAGTTTTCCTGAGGGCCTAAAGGTGAGTGCGGGCTTAATGCGTCGCTTCGTTAATTTGCGGAAGCTATCATTTACAACGGGTGTGCTGGGCGATGCCGCGCAGTTGGGAGCATTGAAGTCGTTACAAAGTCTGGCCATGACGTCGATGCAGTTAAATGATTGGAGCTGGATCAGTGCGCTCGGAAATTTGGAATCTGTATATCTTGGTCGCACTAATTTCGCGAGGATAGCCCTGCTAAATCGTAGATTGAAGACGATTGTGATTAACGCGACAGGCGTTAGCGATATTGCCGATATCGGAGAGTTTGCTGATCTAGTTTGCCTTAATCTTGGTGGATGTCATATTAGCGCGTATGAACCACTTCAACGGGCGTATAACCTAAAAGATCTCTCGATCGGTCACTTCCGAGAGAACCTAGAGGCAAGAAAGTTCGATGTTTCTTGTATAGCGGGACTGGCTGATCTCGAGCGTTTGAGCGTTCGGTCTCATTTTATAGAGAACGCGCATCGGCTTCACGAGTTGAAACAACTTACACGGCTCGATTTAATGGGTTCTGCGAACATTGGTGCTAGCGACATCCCAAGGTCCGTGCGCGAACTTATTTTAACAATAGGACAGTCTACACTGTTTAAAGCTCAGTTTCCCAAGGAACTGGATGCGGGGCACGGCTTAGTTAAGCTTACCCGTGGCGCGCACTGGTCGACCACTCGTGGTGCGTTGGGGGGCGAAGGTATCGGCCAGGATACTTGATCGTGGACCTATTCCTTTCGCGGTTGCGGTTGGCGAGCTAAATACCTAAGACAGACGGAAAAATAGATGTTGAAGCATGTGGTGTCCGTCCGCTCCTGGCACGCTCCTGCCAAGAGCCGAAAGGCAGGGTGGGTCCGTAGTGTGGGTCACAAGAGACGCCGTGTACACGGCCGATCGCGATTCTTCCGAGCCAGCCGTCGCTTATGTCGCCTCGCCGATGTCCGTGATGGCCAAATGCGCCATCAAATTGCATCGCGATAATTTACCGTCTCGTTTACGTCCGCTGTCCAACCCATGACCGGGTCTTTAAGGCGATGGACGCGAACAAGGACGGCAAGCTGTCACTCGAGGAAATGATGTCATTCATGCATGGCCCGCGTCCCGCCGTGCAGCGCCAACAGGAGATCGGTGGCACGGCCGACGACCACGAGCAAAAGATCTGAGCGGAGCAAGCGAACATGGGACACTGATCGCATTGGGATATGACGGGTGCCGGCAGGGGCTGGCTGGAGTCATTCAATATGCTGCTTTGGCCCATCCTGCTGATCGCCGTGAGCGGCACGATTGTCTGATTGTTGTGCGGCGGCCGAGCGGCGAGTCTGTCCGGAGCCTCGGCGGCTCTCGATGCTCCGGAGGCGTGCTATGCCCACGGCGATACCAACCGCGATGAATATATTCAGAGACGGAGTGACATTCTGCAGACGAACTGGGCTCGCTTCATTGGAGCCGGACGTCGATCCGTCAGTGCGGCGACCAAACGGTCGGCATCATTTCTTCAAATTGCTGCCGGTCGTTTCTTTGCGGGTCTCGCTGGCCGCATTCTTGTCGACCCACGCCGTCAGTTTGGCGATTTCCTTTTCCTGCATCTTGATGGTTTCTTCGGCCATTTGGCGCGATTGCGGGTCGGTCGCGCCCTTGAGCCCCGCGCGCGCCATGTCGATCGCGCCCTGATGGTGGGGAATCATGGCGCAGATCCAGGCGACGTCCGCATCCTTGGCCATCATGCCCAGCATCATGGCCGGCTCCATCTTCATCATGGCGGCGCGCAGTCCCTTCTGGGTCTCCGTCATGTCGTTGCCGCCTTGCATGCCAGCCATCATCGACTGGCTCTTGCCTTCATCCATATTGCTCATCATGGCGCCCCCGGATTTGGCGGCGTCTACACAGCTTTTCGGCAGGCCTGTCGCGTTCGACGGCGGATCGTTGTTCTGAGCCTGGGCGAGGGTGGTGGCGGCCACGAAGATTGTGGTGGCGAGGGCGGCCATTCGCATGAATATCTCCAAGAATCTGGTGCGTATCGCGAACGATCCCGTAATGGAATCACTGTTTCAACGCCGCGCCCATGGCTTGGTTCATCCATTGCGTCATCGGGTTTCGAGCGGTTCAGTTCACGTCATCCAAGCGGTGTTTCGTCAAGTCAGTTTGCCGCCACAGTGGACGACAGCGGCGTGCCGCCGCCGATATCGTCGTCGAGATCCCGCGATGGCGTCGTGAAGGATATGGCGCGCCTCGGCGCTCGCGCCCGCGCGCGGGGGAAAAAAGTGTTTGCCGCCGACATGTCGATCCTCCACCCCGATGCGAGGCCGCGGAGGCAGGCGAGGACAATGCCGCCGTCGCCATCGCGCTGGCGGGCGTCGACGACGAACCTCGCTGCCGCCAGCGGCACCTGCAAGCGCGCGAATGCTCGGCGACGAGCCCCCTCCGCGCCGGCGCCGTGAGGCCGTCGCCAATGCGCGCCTCGGTGCAATTCTCATCGGCCCGCATGCCCGTGCCGGCAAACTCGTGATGGCGAACAATGTCGAGGCGGAACAGTTCTTCGGCATCTTGACCGGCTTCCACCATTTCCGCGCGCTTTTCGGCCAGCGACGCTGCCAAGCAGCACCGGCATGTGGTCAGGACGGTGGATGTTTTCTTGCGATTGTATGGATCGTTGATATCGCTTGGAGCCCGATAGCCTCGAGGCCCAACTACCTCGGCTTTGGCGTCCGCATGCGTAAAGTCGACATGTCGGCTAATTGAACGTCAGGTAGAGGCTTCGCGCTTGATGTAGTCAATGATCCCACAGCCGGCACACTCGAAGATACTCACTTCTGGCAGGTCCGCGACGGATGGCAGCTTAGCCAAGAATCGCCGGACCCCTCCACAGAGCGTGCAGTGGGGATGCTGGCCATGCTCAGGACGCGGATCTTGTTCCTCT